>CAWIPZ010000021.1:0-25317 GCA_963837915.1 uncultured Acidobacteriaceae bacterium | reverse complement strand
GAAAGCCGCGCAACCCGCCGCTCCTCCGCGGCCCGTCGCCCCGGTTTCCACCGTGCCGCCGCGCGTGAGCGTGGCTCCGGCGTCCGCAGTGCCTGCGCGTCCGCCAAGCACCGTCGCCAAACCGCCTGCCGCAGCTGCCAGCGCAACGCCAGTCGCCCCGGTTGAGCCACCTAAGCCCGCACCGCGCTTCATCACTCCTCAGTCTGTCGCGCGTCCACCGGCCACAGTGGTGATTCCTCCCAAGGCGCCTGCGGCGACAGTCGTTGGGCCGCCGGTCAAAGAAGCACCCAAGCCTACAGAACCCCAGGTCGAAGTGCAGGTTCCCGCCGCCTTTGAGGCGAAGCCTGCAGTTACGGAGCCGCGAGTGGAAGCGCCTACTATGGAAGCCCCGGCTCCGGCCTTGGCAGAAATCGATACGCCTGGCGGAGAGGTTGCAGCGTCCGCGCCGCAAATGGCGCCGCCCGCCGCGAAGCCGATGCCTCCGCAACGGCCCGCTCCGCCTCCGCGTCGCCTGATCGTTCCGCAAACCGGGCCTCGGCCCGTTTACGCAGCGCCTCCGCGACCGGCTGCTACAGCGCAGCCGCCGCGCACCGTCATGCCCGAGCGCGGCAAACCAATCTTTCAGCGTCCGCGTCCACCAGTTCCCGGCCAATTTCAGGGCCAGGGACAGGGACCAGCGGGAGCTATGCGACCGCCCGCGCGGCCCGGTGAGCGCCGTGGTCCTCATCCGACGCGCTCCGGCGCGCCGGGCATGCGTCCGCCGTTTGGAGCAGGCGCTGGAGCAGGTGCGGCTCCGCCGCCGCCCACTGGGCGTCCCATGGGTCGTCCGGCCCGGCCCGGACAACGTTATATTCCGCGTGGCGTAAAAGAAGGCCCGATGAAGGGCTTTACTCCGCCGCCGCGCTTGTCGCTATCGAGCGAGCCTCTGCCCATCACGCGCGCCATTACGATTCCGGAAGGCATCAGCGTGAAGGACCTGGCTGAGAAGCTGGAAATCCGCGCCAAGGACCTGATCGCTCGTCTGTTGGCTCGGGGCGTCTTCGCCACCGTCAACCAGACGCTCGATTCCGAACTGGCTACCGAGATGGCGCGCCATTTTGGAGCCACCACGGACGTCATCACCTTTGAAGAGCAGTTGGCGAAAGACACGTCTCCGTCCGAAGGCACCGGAGAAGAAGCAACCGCACAGGCTGTGACTCGTCCGCCCGTAGTTACCATCATGGGCCACGTCGACCATGGCAAGACCAGTTTGCTCGACGCGATTCGCCAGACCAGCGTCGCCGAAGGCGAAGCCGGTGGAATCACGCAGCACATCGGCGCCTACAAAGTGGCGATCACGGACACGAACTCTCCCGCCTATGGCCGCGAGATCGTCTTCCTCGACACCCCGGGCCACGAAGCCTTTACCCGCATGCGTGCGCGCGGATCCAAAGTCACCGATATCGTCGTTCTGGTGGTTGCCGCCGATGACGGCGTCATGCCGCAGACGCTGGAGGCTATCGACCACGCGAAGGCGGCCAACGTGCCTATCATCGTGGCTGTCAACAAGATCGACAAGCCTGACGCCCTGCCCGACCGGGTGAAGAAGCAACTGGCCGACCGCGGCCTGATGCCTGAAGACTGGGGCGGCAGCACGGTGTTCGTCGACGTTTCCGCCAAGCAGAAGACGAACCTCAATCTGCTGATGGAAATGATCTGCCTGGTTGCCGACCTGCAGGACCTGAAGGCTGTGCCCGATCGTCCGGCGAGCGGCACGGTGCTGGAAGCCAAACTGGACCGTGGACGCGGTCCGGTGGCGACCGTGTTGATTCAGAATGGAACGCTCCACGCAGGCGACAACTTCGTCGTTGGCAACGTCTTTGGCAAAGTCCGCGCTATGTTCAACGACCGCGGAGCCGCGCTCGAAACTGCGCCGCCGTCAACCCCAGTCGAAGTACTGGGACTCGATGGGTTGCCGCAGGCTGGCGATCAACTGGTCGCGGTCGTGGATCGCGAAAAGGCGCGCGATATCTCCGAATACCGCGAAGGCCGAGCGCGCGAAGCCCAGCTGGCCAAGAGCTCGCGGGTGTCGCTCGAAGGCCTGGCGGAGCAAATTAAGTTGTCCGGCCAGAAAGATCTGCCGATCATCCTCAAGGGCGACGTGGGCGGCTCGGTCGAAGTGCTGACCGACTTGCTGACCAAGCTGTCGAACGAGAAGGTAAAGATCACCATCGTGCGCACCGGCGTAGGCGCCATCACCGAGTCCGACGTGCTGCTGGCGTCGGCGTCGAACGCGGTCATCATCGGCTTCAATGTTCGCCCCGAGCGCAAGGCGCAGGAACTGGCCGAGCAGGAAAAGGTGGACATCCGGCTGCACTCGATCATCTACGAGTTGCAGGACGAAATGAAGCGCGCCATGACCGGACTGCTCGAACCCATCATTAAGGAAACCTACATGGGCCGGGCGGAAGTGAAGGATATTTTCCGCATTCCGAAAGTCGGCACCATCGCCGGCTGTCAGGTGGTCGATGGCGTAATCAAGCGCGACTCCGATGTACGCCTGCTGCGCGACAACGTCGTCGTGTTCAAGGGCAAGGTCGGATCGCTGCGGCGCTTCAAGGACGACGCCAAGGAAGTGACCAACGGCATGGAGTGCGGCATCGGCATCGCCAACTACGGCGACATCAAGACTGGAGATGTGATCGAAGCGTTTACCGTCGAGAAAGTGGCAGCCGAGGCTTTCGTATAGCGATTTGGGTAGTGCCGGCCTTCAGGCCGGCGTCCCGGACCCCTTTTACTGATTCCCGCGCGGACTTTAGTCTGCGCGGCACAGCCATTCAGACTTGCATCGTCCCGGGAATTGTTCCTCGCCGCGCGAGGCACAATTTCCGGGACTTCGTGTAACCGGACGACTCTATGATCGCGCACCTCACCCTCGAGATCCGCATCGAAGGCGCTCAGTCTCTGAAGGACAAGCGACAGGTCGTCCGCAGCGTGAAAGACGGCCTGCGCACCCGCTTTAACGTCGCCGTTGCGGAAATCGATCCCAGCGACGCTTGGCAGCGCGCCACTTTGGGAATCGTCAGCATCTCATCGTCGCGCGACTATCTGGACGGCCTCATGCGCAATGTAGAGCGCTTCGCCGTGCGCGCGGCCAACAACAGTGGGGGCGAGATCACCGACTCGTTCCTCGACTTCCTCAATGAAGCCGAATTTGGCGACCAACTTACCGGGGAATCGTGATCGTTAGCCCCAAGAGCTTGACAGACTAGCGTATCCTCTAACGTTCAGCTTTTTTGCCGCGTCGAAGTGGGAGACATGGAGAACCGGACACAGAAGTATATGCGGGCCCGACGCAGCGAAGCTCTACGCGAGGAGATCACCACGCTCGTCGAAGGCGAGCTGGAAGACCCACGCATCGGGCTCGTGACCGTGAACGAAGTGGTGTTGGCGACTGACGGTAAGGTCGCCCGCGTGTTCATTGAGGTCGCAGGCAGCGACGAAGAAGTCGAGGAGAGCCTCGAAGGGCTGAATGCGTCGCGCGGGTTTATTCGTCACGCGCTGACGGCGAATCTGGGCCTGCGACACGCTCCTGAGCTTTTGTTCATCCTCGACCGCCGGGATGAACACGGCAGCCGCGTGCAAGAACTGCTGCAGCGCATCGAGAAACGAAAACGCAAGACCTGATCCGGGACCAAGGGGATGCTGGAAGAAGTCCTCAATCAAATAGGGAGAAGGCAGAAGTTTATCCTTACCTCGCATGCTCGGCCCGACGGAGACGCCGTCGGATCGGCACTCGCCTGCTGCCAGATTTTGCGCAGCATGGGCAAGCAGGCGGACGTCGTACTCAGCGACGGTGTTCCCGGCATCTACCAGCCGCTGCCTTACGCCGACTCTGTTCTGGTCGATCTTGAGCAAGCCCCGCAGGCAGAAGCGGCGATCATTCTGGAGTGTGACGGTCTCGCTCGCACTCGTCTTGCGGGACTGGAGCGTCACTATCTCATCAACATCGACCATCACGCGACGGCCCGTCCCTTTGCCGACGTTAATTGGATCGACCCCAACGCCTGCGCTACTGCCGAGATGATCTTTCGTCTGGCGCGCGAAGCGGGTGTGAAAATCTCTCCGGAAGTTGCCACCTGCCTGTACACTGCCGTCCTCACTGACACGGGCTCGTTCTGCTTTACCGGCACCACCGAGCGGACTTTTGCGCTGGCGCAGGAACTGGTGCGCTGCGGCGCCGACCCGGTCGCGATTGCGCATAACGTGTACTTCTCCACACAGCTCTCGAAAATGCGGCTGCTGGGAGCGGCGCTCAGCACGCTGCATCGCGACGGCAGTCTCGCCTGGATGCACGTCAGCCACCGAACCATGGAGCGTTGCGAATCGCAGGAAGAAGACTGCGAAGGACTGGTCAACTACGCTCTGGCGGTGCAGGGAATTGAAGTAGCCCTTTTTTTCCGCGAGCAGCCAGATGGACGCTTCCGCGTGAGCCTGCGCAGCAAAGGCGCGGTCAACGTTGCCAAGGTCGCCGAAAACTTCGGTGGCGGCGGGCACGAATGCGCCAGCGGTTGCGCCATCGATGGTCCCCTGTCGGTCGCTACCGAGCGTATGATCGCCCAGTTACGTATTCGCGGATACGAAAACCGCAGCCATCAAGACAAGGTGCAATAGCCATCGCGCGCGCTCTCACCAAGAAGAAAGATCCGAAGGCGTTCGACGACCGCGCCCGCCGCTCTACCGACATTCTGGCGCTGATTGCCTTCTGCGGATTTCTGTTCTTTGCCGGGCTCCAGGTCATCGGCCTGGTTGGCGCCGACGAACCTCGCTACGCACAAGTCGCCCGCGAGATGTTGCAACGCCACGACTGGGTGACTCCTGTACTCTTCGGCCAGCCCTGGCTGGAGAAGCCCCCACTGCTCTACTGGGGAATAATGCTGGCGTACAAAGTCACGGGCAGCGTCACCGGATATGCTGCGCGGCTGCCTTCGGCCATGCTCTGCACCGTGATGATTTTCTTCATCTATTTGTGGGCACGGCGTTTTCGCCGCGGCATGCAACTGGATGCCGCGCTGATCACGGCCGCAGCAGCCATCGTGATTGGCTTCGCGCGCGGCGCTAGCACCGACATGCCGCTTACCGCCACCTTCACCATCGCGATGTTGTCGTGGTGGGGCTGGTACGAGTCGCAGAACCGCACATGGTTGCTGGCGTTCTACGCATTCGCCGGTCTAGCCACGCTGGCTAAGGGCCCGGTTGCGGTGCTCCTCGCAGTACTGATTGTCGCGGCGTTCGTCGCACTGCGGCGTGACTGGCGCCTGGTGCTGCGAACGCTTTGGCTGCCGGGAGTCATCCTGTACCTCGCAGTAACGTTGCCGTGGTTTATCGCGGTGCAGCGCGCCAATCCGGAATTCTTCCGCGTCTTCATTCTCGAACACAACCTAGCTCGGTTCGCGACCGACGTCTATCGCCACAAGCAGCCGTTCTGGTACTACATTCCAGTCGCGCTCCTGGGCTTGGTGCCATGGATCGTGTTCGCCATCACCGCGCTGGTCGATGCCGTCCGTGACTGGCGTTATTCGGTCGCAGAGCCGCAGGGCAAGGAAGATCTGCGAACCTACCTTGCGCTATGGTTTCTGCTGCCCATCGTCTTCTTCTCGCTTTCGCAGTCGAAGTTGCCGGGATACATTCTGCCCGCGATTCCCGCGGCTACGATTCTGCTGGCCGACTTTGTTCGTCGCC
Organism: uncultured Acidobacteriaceae bacterium; assembly: GCA_963837915.1. Lineage (GTDB taxonomy): Bacteria > Acidobacteriota > Terriglobia > Terriglobales > Acidobacteriaceae > DASRAA01. The sequence continues at coordinate 19,596 of CAWIPZ010000021.1, read as the reverse complement.
GCGAACAAGATGGCGACAAGCCCAGTCTTTCGCTGGCCATCACTCATGCGGTGCTGTGCGCTGCGCTACCGGTTGCGGCCTTGATCGTTCCGTTCAAGCTGTTGCATCAGCCGCTTACCAAACCGGCGATCATCGTTGCGGTTACGCTGGCGATTATTACGGTGCTGGCCTTGCTGGTGAGCTTGCGCGTGCAAGGTTATCGCCTGCTGCGCTTCACCACGCTGGTTCCGCTGTTGATCGCCTTTGCGCTGGTGCTGAAGGGAACGGCCCCGATCATCGACGTGCTGCAATCGGCGCGTCCAGTGCAGATCACGCTCAGCGAAACGGTAATGGGCGAGATTCCAACCGTCGCAGTCTATGACGTGCCGCGCAGCGTCGAGTACGGTCTCGAGTTCTACCGCAACCGCAAGATCTCGAGCTACGAGCGCAACGAGATTCCTGAAGGCGACCACCTCGTGGTTGCGGCCGCTGGTTCGCAAACCGAGCTGGAATATCGCCTGAAAGGCCGTCGCGTCACGCGCATCGGCGGTTTCGCGCCGCAGAAGCTGGACTTCTATGTAGTGTCGGGCGGCGCGGTACCCCCCTCCCCCCACTCCCTCAAAATCCTTAGAATCAGAGTGTTAGAAGGATCCCCGCGCAACGGTTTGAACGCGTGGGACTTACAGGCAAAGTCGTCATTTCAAAGAGCTTAGGACGCCGCCCGGGAGTGGCCCGATCCGGCGCAAGGCGTTAGGGACAAAAATCCCCTTCCTCCTCGTCTTGGCGATCTTAAGAAAAAGGTAAGGGGCGGGAAAAGGACGCACGTCACGGAGCAGTGTGATAAAAGCGAGTGCTTGATTTCCTCATTTGCCAGCGGCAGGCAAATGAGGGCAAGCAGCCTGGGTGCGGAAAAAGTCTATCGGGTTGTGTCGGCGGACTGTTACCGTATCCTTGCTGGTTGGGGCAGAGCAACTGCCTAAACGACTCGGTGAGCAATGGCGACAGATTGGTGGTATCACGCGACCGCACGGTATGGGGGACGCCGACGGCATTGGTGGAATCGACGACGCGACGACATCGTGTCGGAAGTCCTTGTGCCTTTTGTGGGAAAGCAAGTTCAACAGGCAACGCGCGGCGGTACACCCTCGCTCTTTAACTTCGGCGCGGCGTCTTATCTGACGATTCTAAAGACCGCAGGGAAATTAAAGCCATCGGAGGATCGATCCACCCCGATAGAGCTTACTAATGCCAAATTTGTTGATGAGCATAATGTCACCGAAGAATTCGTCAACGAATTGCGTCTCTTGACTTCAACGCATTCAGCTCGCTCTGTGATTGAACAGTCGCTTCGCCCGACTGTTAATCAAATCTTCGTCATCATGAAGATCGGTGAACCAGAACTCGATTCCGCATACGAAGGAGTGATTGTCCCGCTTGGCAAAGAGTTTGGATACGCGGTGGTTCGAATCGACGCAGTCCAGGACTCTGGAAACGTTAACGAGCAGATTCTTGAAAATATCGCCCAGAGTCGGTTAATCCTGGCCGACCTGTCTGGAGAGCGCCCGAACTGCTATTACGAGGCCGGGTTCGCGCACGCTCTTGGTAGGGAAATGATTCTTGCGGCCCAGCGAAAGTACAAAATCCATTTTGACCTTGCTGGGTATCGGTTCATTCGTTGGAGAACCGAGGCGGATTATCGTCGCCAACTCAGAGAGCGCTTGTCGTCGATCCAAGCAAGAGACTCCGACTAGTCCATCTTATGAACCTAGCTCACTCTTCCCGACTCCCGGTTGGATGCGGTTGACTTAATCGAATCTGTGGCGACGTGGCTACTATTCTGGGCACGGAAAAAGGAAGGACCGAGAATGGCCCGAACACTCTACCAAGTCTGGGCACTAATATTAGTTCTCTCGTTGCTCACAGCCGCGAATGGGCAATCATCTACCCCTCAGAAGCCCCGAACGCCAGAGGCGGTTCCTCACACATCATGGACACCCACTCTCGAGAGCGACTTCGGCGTCAGTAAGGACGCATTTCGCGCCATGGGCCTTGGAAATCTAACGGTGAGTCAGATGGAACAGCTCCTCATTTGGGTCGCGAATCGCGAACGACAAGCCAAGACTTCGGTCCCGGTCACGACTTTCAATTGTGGGAGGACGGGCCAGCCCTTCCTCGATCAGAGGCCCGAGGTATATGACAAAGTGCGCGTCTATGTGAGCGCATCCGGAAATGCCAACGAAATTATCAGCGGCGTTCGGGAACGACTGCGAGCAATGGTTGGAACTGAAGTGGTTTACACATTGAGCGAGGCGGACTTATCTGTGTCTCTGGTGGGGGTCAAGACAACAGCCAAGGGTTCTGGCTATCAATTGGGTAACGCGATCTCGGTTGTGACCTCACAGCCATGCGTCTGGATGGTGGGTACTTATCCGTTGAACTATGACACGGTGCAAGATCAATTCATCGAAGTGGGTTCCGAGACTTCAGCGATGGTGGCAGATATCGTCTCCACCGTCGACACGAATAGCCTTGAGAACCAGCGGAAATCGAATGCGGGCCTCAAGAAATTCCTACAGGATAAGAAGAAGTAACTGACGCCTGCAGCTGGTGCGGAATCCTTCGGGGGTGCATTTCAGTCCCCAATTTGCTTCATTCGCCGTGGTCACCTTAGACTGACTCCACGCCCAGCATTCACGAGCTGCCTAGCTGGAAGCGTGGACCCTCGGGGCAGGACTATGGCGGTACGCAATCCAATTCGGCCAGCGATGGGGTCGGCGGAGATCCTCGACCTGAGGCACTTCGCGTCCGCGGACCTGCGTCCGCTGCTCGAGGAAGAAGTCGCGGTGTGGGGCGAGATGCTGGCATGGGATTACCGCAGCTCGTCAGAGATGATCCTGCGCTACGTGGATGCCAAGATCCTGCCGGGGTACGCCGCGGTGGAGCGCGGCAGCCTGGTCGGGTATGCATTCTTCGTTTACGAAGGCAGCAAGGGCGTTATCGGCGACCTGTTTGTGTCGCAGCGGCGGACAGATGCGCGGGCGGTCGAGGTGCGGCTGCTCGATCATGTTGTCGAAACCCTGCAACAGTCGCCAGGAGTGCATCGCGTCGAGGCCCAGTTGCTGGCGCATGACACCGGGAGAGCTGGCCGAGCCGTTCCTGAGCACTGGGTTTGAGCGCTTCCATCGTTTGTTTCTGGCGTTGGATTTGCGCGGGCCCAAGAAAGTGAAGACTGCGCCCGCGCGTCCGTTAAACGAGATCAATATTCGGCGATGGATGGAGCAGGACTACCAGCCCGCTGCGGGAATCATTACCGCTGCGTACCGGGCGCATATCGATTCGGAGATCAACGACCAGTACCGCACCACGGCCGGCTCGATGCGCTTCCTGAACAACATCGTGCGCTTTCCGGGCTGTGGCGTGTTTGATCCCGAGGCGTCGTTTGTCGCGGTGCATCAGCCATCGAATTCGCTGATTGGATTGATCCTGTGCTCAAGGGTGCGCGACGACGTGGGACACGTGACCCAGGTCTGCCTGGTACCTGAGTACCGCGGGCAGGGCGTCGGCGAAAGCCTGATGGCGGCCACTTGCAATGCGCTGCGCGCGCGCAAGTTCAACTTGCTGACCCTGACGGTGACCCAGGCTAATCAACGCGCAGTAGAGCTTTACCGCAAGCTGGGCTTCGAAACCAGGCGCGTGTTCGATGCGTTTGTGTGGGAAGGGTGAAAAGGCAGTTGTCAGTCATCGGTTGCCAGTTGTCAGTTGAAAAACCAAGGGCAGTCGCAGGAAGTAGGCCGATCCGCCGTTGGATCTTGCCTTTGAAACTGACAACTAATCACTGACAACTGTTCTTAATGTTTAATCAGCCACATGGCCCAAGAGGCGACGAAGACTCCGCCGACAAACAGGGCGAAGCAATAAGCGCCGTAGCGCAGCATGTCGCGCGTGGTGTTGCGCTGGGTGACGCCGAACACCGTGGAGGCACAGGCGGCGAAGACGACGGCGGCGGTGAAGTGGGAGAGATCGAAGGTCATTGTTTCTTGCCAATCGCGATGTGGTAGGCATCCACCGCGGAGATAATGTTGAGCAACCCTGCAACCACGATGTACTTGGTGCCGTAATCGGCCACCGCGCGCTGAATGTTGCCGGCGCCCCAATCCATGGCGCGCGCGATGAAGTACAGCAGGCCCGAGCCGATGTCGCCGACGAAGCCCAGAATATCGAGCAGGTCGCCGGTGTTGAAGCCGTAAACCTTGCCCTGCATGGCGAGTCCGGCGAAGAACATGATGAACACGGCGAGCATGAGCAGAAGGCCGCGAATCCAGCGGCGCTGAATGAAGTGGCCGAGGCCGGGAAGCAGCCATCCGGCAAGCGGGGCGATGATCGCCATGGAACCGGTCGCTGTCGCGCCGCTCTTCGTGGGACGCGCGCTGGCGGTTGTGTTTTGTACGTTCGCCATCAGATGAGCACCAACTCGTTCTGGATGCGGCCGGTGACTTCGGCCTTGCCGTTGCGGATCATCATGTCAATTTCGCTGCGCACGCCGAACTCGGGCAAGTAGACGCCTGGCTCAACCGAGAAGCAAGTGTTGGGCAGAATCAGTCGGTCGTCCTTGGTTTCGAGATTGTCGAGGTTCGCGCCGTTGCCGTGAATGTCGGACGTAATCGAGTGGCCCGTGCGATGAAAGATTTGTCGACCGTATCCCTTGCCGACGATGAAGTCATGGACCGCCTGGTCGACTTCCCATCCGCGGATGGGCTTGCCGGTGTCGAAGGCTTCCTGGACCTTATGGATGCCGACGTCGCGCGCGTCGCGGACGATGGTGAAGATTTCGCGCTGCTTGTCGCTGGGCGTGCCGATGACGCCGGTCCAGGTGATGTCGTAGAAGACGGAGTCGGGCTCGTTGCACTTGGCCCAGATGTCGAGCAGGATGAAGTCGCCCTGCTTGATGGGCGCGGAATTCGCGGACGTCGGCTCGTAGTGCGGGTCGCCGCTGTTGGCGTTGACGCTAACGTTAGGCGGGTCGCAGGTGATGAGGTCTTCGCGGCGGAAGGCCTCCATGATCCACTGCTGGATTTCGAATTCGTGCGTGCCGCCGTTACGGGCGCGTCGGCCGATTTCCTGAAAGGCGCCTGCGGTGATGTCGTCGACCTTCTTTTGCGCTTTGTAGTGCGAGGCGATTTGCGCTGCGGTGAGCGTGGCCTCGAAGCACGCGACCAGGTTGGCGGAAGTCTCGATCTGCGTGCCGAAGCTGCGAACCAGTTCCAACATGCCGGCGTCGACCAGCGAGATGTAGGGGATCTGATTGTTGGGCGAATACTGCATGACAATCTTGCGATACGGCTTCACCATCGACTCGAGGTTAGCCCACAGCTCTTCCCACGCTGAGTACTCGAGCTTGCGGCCGGGCAACGAGTCGAGATGGTGGCTCTCGATGCGGTGCACCAGCTTCACCGGCTCGCCCGTGGCGGGAATGATGTAGAACCAGCGCCGGGTGGTGAGGCGGTCGGGCGGAAGTCCCAGCACGCGGTAGGCGATGGGATCGCGATGATGATGGTCGTAAAACAGCCAGGCTTCGTGGCCGCCGTCGCGCAGGGCGGCCTGAATTTCGGTTAGGTTCATGCGGTATCTATTGTAAATGACAAGGCTTTGCTCATGGGGTAACGGTGCCGGGTCACATAGTTCGGTGTGCGTTGGGTCACTGCGATCTGGATATCGCAAGAGCTAATTTATAGATAGAGACTCTTTATGACCAGAGCGAGAATTGTCGTCGGGTTGGTCGTCTTGATGGCCCTTGCGGCGTTGGCGGTGCATTCTGGCAATGCAGTTCTCGCGGACTCCAGTGAGCGCTCCCGGTACCTGCCTGGCGACCAACTGATTTCCAAATCAATCTTCTCAGTGACCCACGCCATCAGCATCCGGCGCCCCCCTCAAGTGGTGTGGCCGTGGCTTGCGCAGATGGGATCGGGCCGTGGCGGATGGTACGCCTACGACTTCATTGACAATGGCGGCCAAGCCAGTGCACGGCGAATTCTGCCGGAGTATCAGGACATCGCCGTGGGCAGCGTATTTCCCGCCCTTCCGGGTGTGAAAGATGTGTTTGTCGTAGCCCAGCTTGAAGCAGAACACTATCTGGTTCTGGCCTGGCGATCGCCCGGAGGAGAGTATTTCACCACGTGGGCGTTTGTGTTGGAGGAACCGCAGCCGGGCATTACGCGCCTCATTGCGCGTGGGCACGTCGGCCCGGATTATCATCCTTTCGGCCTGCCGCTGTGGGTCGCGAGACTTATCGCCCCAAGCGCGCATTTCATCATGGAGCGCAAGCAACTGCTCAGTATCGCAAGGCGAGCCGAAGGTCAACAGTAACGCTCCCCATCCTCGGTATTCCTATGAGCTCGCACCAGCAGCCGCTCGCGCGTGGCGGCCGGCAGCGTCTCGCAGGCGGTACGCAGCACCAGTCGCGGCGTGCGTTCACCAATGGTCATCAGGTAGGCGACGGTTTGCTTCGGATTGGCTTTAGCGGCCTCGCGCAGGAGCCAGCCGAGCCCCTTTTGCACCATGTCGTCGTCGCTGGGCAGCAGCAGTTCGGTGATGCGCTGGATATGGTCGAAGTTCTTGTGCTGGCGAGTACTGTGAATCAGGCTGACGGCGGCGGCGCGCTGGTGCCAGGCGTTTTTCTTTTTCGCCCACCGCGGCAGTCGCGAGAGGTACGCCTCGTCGTCGGCGACCATGGGGCCGATCAGGTAATGCACCAGCGCATCATGGTCGGCCCAGTTGGTGATGCGGCCGAGCCAGGTTTCGAAGAGCTTGAATTCCTCGCGGCCAAATTGTTTCGTCATTCCTTCCAGCATCAAAACGGCGAAGGCTTTCTCTTCCAGTACTTCGCCGCGGAACAACTGATCGGCGACCTGTAGCAAATATGACAAACCGTGCTCGGCAAGGATGGCACGACGGAAGCGCTTGGCCACCTTACGCAGTTCAGCCGTGTACCATCCACGCGACTTCACTTCATGCGTAAAGAAGCGCTCGACCTCTTTGGTGTGCGGCGCCGGCCCTCCGTTCTTCAGGACGGTGCGAATATGGGAGGCGATGTAGGACGGTGGCTTGCCCATCAGCTCTATCCTAGCGCTTCCGGAGGGCTATCCAAGTGGATAGCCTCTTTTCCGAGGACTACGAAATGCAAATCGATTCTCTTGAAGCGTAGTGATCGGTCAATCCGTCGCCGGGCCAAAGACTTGCGCGGTAGAATCCTCAGAAATGCGCAACGGCAATTAGGTTGGCACGCCGCTTGCAATCCTGTAGAGCACCGACGCTCAGTCAGAGAGTCGCGTAGTTGGGGGATTGCCATGGACGACCTGGACGTCATTGAACTGAAGGCGCTCGTATGTATGGAACAGGCGCAGGACCTGGATACTCTTGCCAAAGTCGCGGGTCTGCTTCACGGCGTGGACCAGCAGAGGAAACTGCGTATGGAGTTGGCGAGTGCCGCATCCCGACCCCAGAAAGCCAAGGCGGAACGCAGGCAGGATGCGGTTCGCTTCTGGTCCGCGACACTACTGCCGGCGTTCGCGTTTCTTGTCACTGCATTCACGTTCATGTGGCAAATCGAGCAAGGTAAACAGGCAGCCCGAGCACAAGAAGACTCGCAATGGAGGTCGGCAGTTGAAAAGATAGGTCCGACTGCGCCGCCTGCCGCAGTCGGAGTTCTCGAGATGAAGAGTTTCTTTGTTTCCGATTATGCAAAGGAATCGCGTCCTGTGGCCGCATCGCTCCTGGTAGCCGTCGATGATCCCAATATTTTTGACGATGTTTACTTCGATCTTGTGAACGAGGCGACGCCGACCGGCGATGGAAATCTGATCGCCTTGGCGAGGGCTTTGACTTCCCGGCTTAAGGATACCCGGGACAGATGTATTTCGGCCCGAAGACCAGGCCGCGCCCAGGCCACTCCCTCACTGGCGGACTTCCTCGATGCTCCCGGAGATTATTGCGACAACCAATCAGACCTCGACAAAATTGAGGCAGACACGGTGAAGCTGGATAGCGTCAGCCAAGGGTTGAGCGCTTTATGGAAGAATCCAACCCGCAAGATGACACCCAAAGGCGAAGATCTGAACGGGATAGTATTCCTCGACGGAGACTTCAGCAAACTGGATTTTCAGGGCGCGTCACTCATCGGATCAGTGTTTTATGGCGATTGTCGGCTGGAGGGTACGTCTCTCGACAGTAATGCCTCGCTAAACCGTTGCACCAGCGGAAACTCAAAGAGTCTGGTCGCTGCTGCCCACTAGGCAGATCGCAAACATCCGAGTTCGACGATGAAATCCGAAGACCTTACGATGGCTTGGACAACAAGAACCGGTCATACACCCAAAGCAAAACTGCCGTTAGCACTCCCACGCCGACGATGACCCACCACATTCCTGCGGGCTCGTGTTCCACCTCGCCGTAGTGGTGGAGCAGATAGCCGCCGAAGTTTCCACCGATCAGCGATCCGATACCGAGCGGCACAAACGCGAATCCCATGTAGGTGCCCTGCTGTCCGGATGGCGCGAGACGTGAGACGTACTCGTAATAGCGCGGCGACATGATGATTTCGCCGAGGGCGATTGTGATGAGCGTCAGCACCGCGCCAAGTCCGGTGGGTACGAAAATCAGCACGACCCAGCCGAGTGCGCTAATCAGTGTGCCGAGGGTAATCGCCGTGAGCGCAGGAACCTTCCGCAACAGGGCGGTGATTACCACGGTAAACAGGATCACCACGATCGGTCCGGTAGCCAGCAACCGCTCCGTATCGATTTGCGGATTGACGTAGTCGTGAACATATAACGGAAACGTGATGAACTCCTGCCAGTACACGATCCAGTAGCCGGTGAAGATGAGCAGGAACAGCATGAAGCGCGGATTGGTGAGGACCGTCATGAAGTTCCTGCCGGTTTGCGCAAGTGAGGCAGTCCGGACTTCCTCGCTGCGGCTCGGCTCGCGGAAGAACAGCAGCACACCCAGGAACATCAGGAACACGCTGACGGCGGCCACGCGAAACACATTCTCCACGCTCATGGTGCGATGCACGTAGGAAGCAACCAGCGGGCCCGCAGCACCGCCGATATTTACAAGCGTGTAGTAGATGGAGTAACCCATGGAGCGGACGTTTTCCTTGGACGCGCGCGCGGTGGTGCCGACTACCGTTGGCTTCACCAGGGCGACACCGAAAGCCGGGAGGGCGAGAACGAAGGCCACCAGTACTCCCAGAGGCATCGCGTTTCGCACCGGCAGCAGCCAGGTTGCGCCCAGCGAGCCCAGCAAAAAATAAGAGCAGCTGAGGATCAGGTAGGCGAGTGCCAGCGCCTTGCGGAAGCCCATGCGGTCGGCAAGAGCGCCGCCGAATACGGGCAGGAACCAAACCAGTCCGCCAAAGAAACCCGTGAACGTGCTGGCTTGCTGCGAAGGAAACTGCAGGGTTTCGTGCAGGTAGCGTGCGAGCGACGCAAACGCCGCGTAGTACGAAAGCCGCTCGAACAACTCGCTGATGTTGGCGACCCAGAAGGGCCGCTCGAAGCCGTCACGAATGTCACGCCAACGCTGGGCGAAACTCAAATGGTTCTCCTTGTGGCGATTTCAGCCGAGGATCGTGCGTAGCGTTTGTTCCACTTGCGCGGCCCGCATGCCAGCAATGCGAATCAATTTTTGGCGGCTGGATTCTCCGGCGGCTATCGTAACTGACGAACGCGCAACATTCAAAAAATTCGCGAGGAACGCGATGCAGGCCTCGTTGGCGCGGCCTTCCACGGGTGGGGCGGTCAGCGCTACTTTCAGCGCGACGCCGACTACTCCCGTGATGGCGTTTTTACGCGCGCGCGGGTGAACCTTCACCTGGAAGGTCGCACCTGCGGGAGTATCGTGAATGGGAATCACGGCTTGGGGCGAACTCCGAAGATCGCAGTGCCGATGCGTACGCAGGTCGAGCCTTCTTCGATGGCGACTTCGAAGTCGTGCGACATGCCCATGGAGAGCGTGTCGAAGTTAACGGATGGCAGGTTACGGGCGGCGAGGCGATCGCGCAGCTCCCGAAGTTTGCGGAAGTATGGGCGCGCGTCTTCCGGATCGTCGGTGTACGGTGGAACGGTCATCAGGCCGCGAATGCGAAGGTTCGTCCAGGCCGGTGCCTGGCTGAGTATGGCGTCGATCTCCGGCGAGTCCGGCGCGAGGCCAGTCTTCGCCTGTTCGCCGCCGACGTTGAGTTCGATGAGGACGTCGATCGTCCTGCCGAGTTTCTGTGCCGCGTCGTTCAGTCGTTGAGCAAGTTTGGCGGAGTCGATGGAATCGACGGCGTGGAAGATTTCGACGGCCCTTGCGGCTTTGTTCGATTGCAGATGGCCGATCATGTGAAATTCGGCGTCTTTCAGTCCAGCAAGTTGAGGGAATTTATCGGCGAACTCCTGCACGCGGTTCTCGCCAAAGAGCCGCTGGCCCGCCTCGTACGCCTCAACGATCGCAACCGCGGGGAAAGTCTTGCAGACGGCCACAAGAGTGATGTCGTCGGGGTCGCGGCCGGAGCGTCGAGCCGCAGCCTCAATCCGCTCGCGGATCGTCGCCAGTTGTGAAGTGATGCTCACGAGGACTTCAGTCTAAAACAAAAGGCGCGGAAGCCCTCCGCGCCCTTCGCGGACTAAAGTCCGCGGATTAGTCAAAATCGAACTCTTAGCGGCACGGCTGAAGCCGTGCCCTTTCAAACCGGCTACATGATCGCGGTCGGCGGCGCTGGTTCGTCTGGACGCCCCGCGTTCGCCAGCGGCACGCGAATCATGACGATCGCCAGAATCACCAGCACGATGAATCCAGAAATCACGTTGGGATGCTGGAAGATGACCGGCAGCGGCCACTGTTTGTAACGGAACACTGCAATCACGATGCCCATGAGCGCCTCGCCGGCAATGAAGCCTGACGCCGTCAGCACTCCGGCATTTTCCACGCGTGCTTTCTGCGCGTCGTTGAAGTCGCGGCGGTCGCGCATTTTGTCGGTGAGCCAACGAATCACGCCACCCACGAAGATGGCGAAGGTCGTTTCGAGCGGCAGATACATGCCGACGGCGAACAGCATCGGGCTTTTCACTTCGAGCATGATGAGCGCGATGCCCATCAGCACGCCGACCACGATCAGCGGCCACGCCATCTCGCCGCCGACGATGCCCTTGGCGAGCATTGCCATTAAGCCGGCCTGCGGCGCCGAGAGTTGACGGTCGCCGAAGCCTATACCACCGCTGTTAATATTCGCCTGGTTGAGTAGCATCAGCACAAAGAAAAGCGTGAAGCTAGCGACAGTCACGCCGAGGAAGTCGCCAAGCTGCATTTTGCTGGGCGTGCCACCGAGGATGTGTCCGACTTTGAGGTCCTGCAGCATCTCGCCCGCGACCGCCGATGACACGCAGACCACCGCTGCTACACCCAGCACAGCCGCTACACCCGGCATGCCCGCCACGCCGATGATCACCATGAGCAGAGCCGCGATAATGAGGGTCGCGAGTGTCAGGCCGGAGATCGGGTTGTTGGACGAGCCGATCATGCCCACCAGGTTTCCGGAGACGGCAGCGAAGAAGAAGCCAACGATAATCATGACGACGGCCGCCACGATCCCACCTTTCAACATGCCGGCGTAGCTGGTGTAGAGCGCCATCATGCAGACCAGCACAACCGCCAGTCCGCCGAAGACGATCTTGGCGTTGAGGTCGCGCTGGGTGCGCGCCGTGCCTGCGTGTGCCGCTGCCGACTTCTTCAGGTCAGACACGGCGCGCTTCATGCCAATGCCCAGGTTTTTGCGCATGCGGAACAGCGTGTAACACGCGCCCACCATCATGCCCCCCACGGCAATGGGGCGCACGATGAAGCTCCACACCGCACCCGCCTCCCCGGCCCAGAATTCCTGATTGGGAACGGTACCCGCCGGAACGAATTGCGCGACGAACGTCGGTCCGCCGAGAAACAGAATCAGCGGAACCAGCAGGCCCCACGCGATCACACCGCCGGAGAAGTTGAGGGATGCGAGCCGCGGTCCGATGATGTAACCCACGCCGAGATACGCGGGACTGATGGCCGGAGCAGAGAACGTCGTCGCCGCGCCGGCGCTCAATTTTGCAGCGTTGGCCGAGCGTCCCATGCGCACGAAGCTTTTCCCCAGATCGCCCACGTTGACCAGGAAGTCTTTACTCGGATTGAACAGGTTGAACTGACCCAGCAGATAGATAAGGCCGCCGAATCCCATGTTGCCGAACAGAATCTTCGCCGCTCTGCTGCCCTGCTGTCCGGCGATATGGATTTGCGATGCGGCCACCGATTCCGGGAAGGGAAGTTCAGGGTCTTCGACCATCACCCGGCGCAGCAAGGTGACGAAGAGAATGCCCAGCGTGCCGCCCACCAACATCAGGATCGACGATTTCCAATACGCATGCTGGAAATCGAAGACTGGCCATGCGCCCGAAATCACAAACGCGGGAATGGTGAAGATGGCGCCCGCAGCCACCGACTCGCCGATCGAGCCCACGGTTCGCGCGATATTCTCTTCGAGGATCGAGCCTTTCATGACCCGCAGTACGGCCATACCGATGACGGCGGCGGGATAGGTGGCGGCGATTGTCATGCCGGCGCGCAGACCTAGATAAGCGTTGGCCGCGCCCAGCACGACCGTCATGACGAGGCCTAGAAGTACGGCGCGGAGCGTGAACTCCGGCATGGTGGTGTTCTCAGGAACGTAGGACCGGAAGGCTTTTTCCGGGCCAGTAGCAGTAGTACTCATATACGAAGACCTCACGTTGAGCCCAAATAACTGTGTCGGCGCAAGTTAGCATGCCGACAACGCTTCGTACAAGTGCGAGCTGAAGGGGCGAGGCGCAAGGACCGAATGTGGCGCGGGCGCGGCCATGAAATCTCGGTGAATCCGCCTATGGGGAACCTCCCGTTGCATTGCACCAAATTCAGGAAGTCAATATACTGGCTTTGTTAGTGCGTTCGGCCTTATGGCAGCGCATGAAGCGCTTCCGGGGGCCGGCTCCAGCGACCGGAGGAATGTCTTCAGCAGTCGTGCGACCCTAAATCGCCAGCGACGAATGCAGCGCGCCGAGCAGCGTTCCTTCCTCGTCGCGCCAATGTTGACCGTAGTCCGCAGTGTTTTTTCTTTCCTCTTTCCCTCTGAATGCCGTCTCTGCAGTATTCCCCTGACAAACATTTCTCGCCTTCCGGTATGCCCGGAGTGCCTCGACTCGGTTGAACCCATCCGCGTGCCGCAATGCGTGCAATGCGGCGAGCGCCTGCTGCCGGCGCAATTGCTACGCGGTGATGGCCGCTGCCAGGGGTGTCATGAGTTCGAGCCGCAATTCGAGCGCGCAGTTTCATGCGCAGAATACGCCGGAGCTTTGCGTGGCCTCATCCATTTGCTGAAGTATGACCGAGTCCTTCCTGCTGCGTCCGTTCTGGGAGGCATGTTGGCCGAGGCGATCACGCAACTCGATCGCGATGGCAGCGCAGCGGGTCTGCTGGTTCCCGTCCCATTGCATGCGAGCAAGCGCGGCGAGCGAGGATTCAACCAGGCGGAGCTGATCGTGCGCGCGGCCGTCAAGCAGTTGCCACGACCTCTCGAAATCGCAACGGTATTGAAGCGGCGCCGCCCTACGCACTCTCAAGTCGGCCTCACGCGCGAAGAGCGCGTGGCCAACATGCGTGACGCTTTTAGCGTCACTGCTCCCGAGCGTGTGAAGGGCAAGACCGTGATCCTGGTCGATGACGTGATGACCACGGGAACCACGGTCGCCGAGTGCGCGCGCGTGCTGAAGAAGGCCGGCGCCGAACGAGTTTGGGCAGCCACGGTGGCCCGCACCCTCAAGAGTGCGGCGCTTCCCGAAACTGCCGAATATGGGGAAGAGGAGGCTCGCGAAGCAGTCGAGATGGCTGCTTCGGTTTAGTGCGATATGTCCATGGCAGCTCAAAGCACGGCGTCCCGATACGGAAAGTCACTGGCTGGCTGCATGCACGATGCGCGGGTGAATTCGGAGGAGCGCATGCACCGCTCCCCGATGCACGCTCCCGTGCTGGTGCTGAACGCATCGTATGAACCCATTAACGTGTGCGCTGCCCGGCGCGCCGTCATTCTCGTGCTGAAGGGCGTTGCGATGATGGAAGAGGCAAACGGGCAGCACCTGCATGCCGCGCGCATCGCCATCAATGTTCCGTCGGTGATTCGCCTGCTGGAATATCGCCGTATCCCGCACCAGACCCGGGCGCTGTCGCGGAAGAACATCCTGCTGCGCGACCGCAATACCTGCCAATATTGCGGCAAGATTCTCGCCGCGGGTGAATTGACGCTCGATCACGTGATTCCGCGCTCGCGCGGAGGTGCGTCGAGTTGGGAGAACCTCGTGGCCTGCTGCCACAACTGCAATCGCAGGAAAGGGAACATGCTGCCCAACGAGGCCAACATGCGGCTGACGCGCGAACCCCGCGCCTTCAACCTGCACACCAGTCGCCACATCATGCGTCTGATGGGCCGCTCCGACTCGAAGTGGCAGAAGTACCTGTATTACTGAGGTAATGCGGGCCTCGGCGCCGCGTCCAGAAGCTTCCATAAAGCAAAAGCCCCGGCTTCCGCAACGGGGCTTTTCCATCTGGAAACTGACAACCGACAACTGACAACTATTTTGGCGGTGGCGTGCTTGCCGGAGGAGTTTGTCCACTAGCCGGCGGCGCGTTGCTCGACTTGTCCTTGGAAATCTCCTGGCCTTCGTAAATGATCTTCGATTTCGATCCGAACCGCTTGTAGTCGGTGTACTTGATGACCTGTCGGACGTGAATGTCGCCCGTCGAAAAATGGAGCGTGTCGTCAACCTTGGTATAGACCGGGAACCAGTACTTGCCGTCGATTTGCTGCCGCCAGGTGGTGAAGCTGGGGAACAGGTTTTCCTGGCCACGCTTTTTCACACCCAGGTCGGGAACGTTCTTGCCATAGGTCTTCACGATCTGAAAGTCGTGGTCGTCCACCCAGATCCGTCCCTGGAAATAACGCTTGTTCTTCTGAATTTGCTTGGGAGCAACGTCGAAAACGTAGGTGCCGATTTCGTCGATCCGTTGTTTGCCTACATAAAGGATTTGATACTCGGGAATTTCATCGCTGGTCAGCACGAACGGCATGCGATTCTCGATGTCGTCGAAGTCTTCTTTGGTCATGCTGATGCCGACCAGCGACGATTGCGGCGCGAAGATCACGTGCGCGGGCAGCCGGTTGCCCCTATCGTCGAACGACACGTCCTCCACTTGCTTGAACTCGCCATTCACCGTGTCGCCGTCGAGGGTCTGTACGGTCAGCGACTCGCGGTACTCGTAGTTCTCGCGTGCGATCTTGAATTCCTTCTCTTTGGCCGCGAACTTTTGGATGATCTCCTCTTCGGTGATGCCTTGCGGCGGCGACGAGTCGAGATCGCTCTCTCCGCGCTGCGCTGCGGCGACAGTAATGAGATTGACGGCAAGCAGCCCGAGGGCCAAGGAATGCAAAAGCGAGCGTGGGGACATCATCGAGGTTCCTGCCACTATTGTATTCGATGAAAGCCGCTGGAGGGTCGCATGGCTCGGGCACTGGCGGGATGTCGAAAGTGTTACTACCAGCGCGAAATCGCAGCGTGGACCCTGGCTGCATTTCACCTCATGTAGGCCGGAACACCGGCGAGAAGATTGACGTATATGACGCCAAGACCGAAGAAGTGGGGGATAGTGCAATTCATGAGATATGCAATCAAACGAGCGACCCAAGTATTGGTGCTGAGCGTCGTCGGTTGCCTGGGAGTGATTCAGGCTGCGGGACAGGGAAAGCCGCCGTCGCCGGCGTCGAGTGCGCAGGCGGCGAAGGACGGGCGGGCGGAAATTGGTGCCCACGTGGCGCAATGGCTGAAGGAAAGCGATGTGCCGAGCGTCGCAGTGGCTTACATCAAAGATGAGAAAGTGGCGTGGACCGCGGTGTACGGGGAGCAGAGCCCGGGAGTCGCGGCGACGGAGAAGACGCTGTACAACATGGCGTCGCTGACGAAGCCGATAACGGCGGAAACCGTCTTGCGGCTCGCGTCGGCGGGAAAACTTTCGCTGGACGAACCGATGGCGCCGTACTGGGTCGATCCGGACATCAAAGATGACCCTTGGACCCCGTTGCTAACCCCACGCTTGTGTTTATCGCACCAGACCGGATTCGCCAACTGGAGACGGATGACTGGCGGCGTTTTGAAAATGCGTTGGCAGCCGGGCACGCAGACAGGGTATTCGGGCGAGGGATACAACTACGTTGGCAGGTTTACCGAGAAAAAGATGGGAAGTCCGTTCGACACGCTGGCGCAGCAAATGGTTTTCAATCCGATCGGAATGAACGACACGTCGTACACGGCCCAGGAATGGTACAGCGGTCGGTTGGCCGTTCCTCACGGGCCGAAAGGAGAAACGCCGATCGACCAAATTCCCAAGACATGGAACGGCGCCGACCTGCTGCGGACGACGATTGGGGACTATGCGAAATTTTTGGTCAGCGTGATGCGCGACGAAGGCTTAACGAAACAGATCGCTGAGCAACGGGCGACGATGACGCGCGACCAGGTGAAGCCGGAAGACTTGGCGAAAGTGTGCAAGGCCGCAGGGGAGACGGGACCGTGCAACATCACAGCAGGAATGGGATTGGGATGGGAAGTGGAGACGGTCAATGGCGAGACCATTCTGAACCACGACGGCTCCGATTGGGGAGTGAAGACTCTGGCGATGTTTGTGCCATCGAAGGGAATCGGCGTGGTGGTGTTTACCAATGGAGAGAATGGGAACGAAGTGATCCGAAAAGTGGTGGAGGCGCTTTACCCGAATAAGTTGTACGCCGCTACGATTTGAGGTGGTGCGCTCCCCTTTTGCTTTCCGACTAGCAAATCTGGCAAAAATAACCCATCGGCTGCAGGATGGGCAGCTTTAGCTGGCCTCCAACTTCTTCACGCGATCGCTCAGCGCTTCCATCTCGGCGTCAATCGCGCGAAACGCGGCCGCATGAGTTCGCTGACGCATCTCGACCGGCGAGGCCCACTTGTGAAACTCGGTCAGTAAAGCAGTCTCGGTCTTCTCGATCCGTGCAGACATGCGCTCCTCAGTCTGAGCAACGCGCGCAGAGATGCGCTCCTCAGTCTGAGCAATGCGCGCAGACATGCGCTCCTCGCTTTCGGCTATCCTTTCCGCAATGTGATTCGCAAACCACTGCTTATCTTCGTCGGTCAGCATGGATTTATTGTACCCTGACAAGGTGTCCGATGCTGTCCATGCCGGCACCAGGCAGCCGTACCCGGCCTCCCTCTCTACGCCTAGGACCGATTTCCGTCCCTCTGATTTACACTAGAGAGTTTTGCAAACAATTCTGCCCGTCTCTGTTTTACCGGAGGCCTTATGTTGCGTCGCATTGCATCTTTCCTGCTCGCTTTCTCTCTCTTCGCCTCGGCCCAGGCAAAGCATCCCTTCACCTTCGAAGACATGATGCAACTCAAGCGCGTCGGTGAGCCCACCGTCTCGCCCGACAGCAAGTGGGTAGCATTCAGCGCTGTCGATGTCAGCCTCGATGCCAACACCAAGGTCCCGCATCTCTGGATCATCCCGCTCGGCGGTGGCGAGGCAAAGCGGCTGACTCCCACTACCGGCTCCGGCGAAGATCGCATTCGCTTCTCGCCGGATGGCAAGCGGGTGATCTTCGAATCCGACCGCGGCGGTGGCACGCAAATCTGGGTGCAGGACTTCGATACTTCGGCCGGTGCTCTTACTGGCGATGCCAGGAAAGTCACGACCATTTCGACCGAGGCGTCAGGCGGAATGTGGTCACCCGACGGCAACAGCCTTCTGTTCGTGTCTTCCGTTTATCCCGAGTGCCAGGACGACGCCTGCAACAAGCAGCGCGACGACGAGCGCGCCAAGTCGAAGGTGAAAGCCATGACCTTTGACCACCTGATGTTCCGCCATTGGACGCATTACGACGACGGCAAGCGTAGCCATTTGTTCATCGTTTCTATCGAAGGCGGGGTCGGGCGCGACCTGACGCCCGGCAATTTCGATGTGCCACCGTTCAGCCTCGGCGGTCAGGACCAGTACGCGTTTTCGCCCGACAGCAAAGAAGTTGCCTATACCTGCAACACCGACGAAGTGCAGGCCACCAGCACCAACAGCGACGTGTTCGTCGTGCCCGCCGCGGGCGGCCCGGCCAAGAGAATTACCACCAACCCGGGCAGCGATAGCACGGCGATCTATTCGCCTGATGGCAAGTACATCGCTTACCGCTCGCAGTTGCGTGGAGGCTACGAAAGCGACCGTTTCCGTCTTATGCTGTACGACCGTGCGACCGCCAAGATCACCGACCTGACTCCGAATTTCGATCGTTGGGTCGATTCGATCGCCTGGTCGCCCGACTCGAAGACAATTTACCTGACGGCGGGGAACGAAGGCCGCAACCCGATCTACGCTCTGAATATCGCTCAGCCGAACCCGTGGCCGCAGGAACTGGTCGATGGCTACAACGACAGTCCTACACCGACTGCGGACGGCAAGACGCTGGTCTTCGACACCATGTCCATCGCCGCACCGAACGAAATCTACACGGCTCCGCTCATGTTTCCGCAGTGCCGGATGGCCGTTCCTCCCAACGCGTACTCGGTGCCGGATTGCCTCCTGTCGAAGTCAAAACCGCTGACGCAGATGAACGAAGAAATCCTGTCCAAGGTTGCTATGGAACCCATGGAGTCGTTCTGGTTCAGTGGCTCAGCCAAGGAAAAAGTCCAGGGTTTCATCATCCGGCCGCCGGGCTTCGACTCCAAAAACAAATATCCGGTGAAGTACCTCATTCACGGCGGACCGCAGGGCGCATGGGGCGACGACTGGTCGTACCGTTGGAATCCTGAACTCTTTGCCGCCAACGGTTATGTGGTCATCATGGTGAACTTCCACGGCTCAACCGGCTATGGCCAGAAGTTCATCGACGCCATCAATGGCAACTGGGGCGGAGCGCCGTTTGACGACCTGATGCTCGGGCTCGATTACGCCGAAAAGACCTATCCCTTCATCGACAAGGGCCGCGAGTGCGCGCTCGGGGCGAGCTACGGCGGCTACATGATCAACTGGATCGAGGGCCACACCGACCGCTTCAAGTGTCTGGTCTCGCACGATGGCATGTTCAACACCGAATCGGCCTTCGGCACTACAGAAGAGCTTTGGTTCAACGAGTGGGAGTTCAAAGGCACGCCCTGGACGAACCGCGAAATGTATCGCAAGTGGTCGCCGCACCTGTCAGCGACCAACTTCAAGACACCATTGTTGGTCGTCCACGGGCAGCTCGATTATCGCCTCGATGTGTCCGAAGGCTTCCAGTTGTTCACCACGCTTCAGCGTCTCAAAGTTCCGTCCAAAATGCTCTACTTCCCCGACGAAGGCCACTGGGTGCTGAAGCCGCAGAACGGACGCCTTTGGTATCAGACGGTAAACGCCTGGGTGGATGAGTGGACCAAGCCCGCAAAATAGAAATAGCCCGTTAAACCGCTTGTTCCGCACGGCTGAGAGAGCGGTAAACTAAACGCTTCTGTCAATGAC
>CAWIPZ010000020.1:0-27113 GCA_963837915.1 uncultured Acidobacteriaceae bacterium | reverse complement strand
CGCCCATGTTCAGAGATGTCTCGACCAGGATCGCGTTCCTGGGCTCAAAGCCGAAGTTGCTGTGCATGGAGTGCAGCAGTCCACGCACTGCGACCAGCGAAGAAGTCACCAGCACCGCGCAAATCGCGATCTGCACGACGAGCAGAATGTCTCGCACCGAGATCCGGCGCCCAATCACGCTCGTCGATCCGGACTTCACGACCTGGTACGGATCCGTGCGCAGAACCTGCCTGACGGGGACCGCGCCAAAGAGGAACCCGCTCGCCAAACTCAGAAGGACGGCGACTGCGTAGACGTTTGCGTCGGGATTGACAGGCACTTGAAGAGGAGCGGTTGGCAGCGGCTGCCATACGCTCAGTGCGTGCAACAGCGCTACGCTAACCCAAAGTCCGATTCCCCCTCCGGCCAATGAGATCAGCACGGCTTCGGTAA
This sequence comes from uncultured Acidobacteriaceae bacterium, assembly GCA_963837915.1. Taxonomy (GTDB): domain Bacteria; phylum Acidobacteriota; class Terriglobia; order Terriglobales; family Acidobacteriaceae; genus DASRAA01. Next base: position 26,681 of record CAWIPZ010000020.1, on the reverse strand, counting down.
AAAGTTGCCGCAGAACGCGGGAGCGGGTTGCCCCAAGCGCGAGTCGCAGCGCCACCTCGCGCGAGCGGTCAGCGGCACGCGCGGCGAACAGGCTACCCAGGTTGGCACACGCGGCCAGCAGAATTAATCCCGCCAGCAGCATCAATCCACCCAGGAATGCCTTTAGCGGACTGCCGAGCCAGTCGCCGGCAAGACCCGGACGAGCCAGGGAAAACGTCATCTGGCCATCGTCTTTGGGATAGGTCTTTTCCAGATAAGCGCCAATTGCATTCAGGTCGGCGACCGCCTGAGCCGGGGTGACTCCCGGCTTCAGATGCCCGAGCACCATCAGCAGGTCGCGATTTCCGCGCTCGTTCAGGACATTCAGTCCCTCCACCTGCTTCCTGGTTGACCAGCGGCACCCAGAAATCCGGAAAGACAAACAACAACGTTCCCCGGAACTCCGGCGGCGCGACACCGAGGATAGTAAAAGGATGTTTGTTCAACTGAACGACGCGGCCCACCACGCCGCGGTCATCCTGAAAATGGCTGTGCCAATAGGCGTACGTCAGAACAATATAAGGAGCGCTGTTTGGGCCATGCTCATCCGTGGAGTGAACGAATCGGCCAAGATACGGCTGAATCTTGAGCACGTCGAAGTAATTCCCCGTCACCTCTTGCACCCAGGCGTCAGTGACCTCTTTGCCTGTGTCCAGCCCCGCATCAGCGAGGTTATAGGCCGCCAGGCCCTCGAAGCTGCGGTTGCGATCGCGCAGGTCGAGATAGTCGAGATACGAGTGATTGATCGCCTGGTGCTCGCCGCGCTCGATTGCGTAGAGGCTCTGCGCCTGAGGCACATTCACTGGGCGCAGGATCAGCGCGTTCAATACGCCAAAAACTACGGCATTTGCGCCGACGGCCAACGCCAACGTAGCAACGGCAACAATGGTGAATCCGGGAGACTTGCGCAAGACGCGAAGGCTGTAGCGCACATCGCCTATGAAGGTCTCGATGAAATTGCCGCCCGCCGCTTCGTGGCACTCCTCTTTGAAGCGTTGGTATCCGCCGAACTCGATGCGTGCGCGACGTTCAGCTTCCGCGCGAGAAAGGCCTGAGCGCTCGAGATCATCGGCCCGATGCTGCAGATGGGAACGAAGCTCCTCGTCCATCTCGGCGTTCACCTGGGAACGCTGAAAAAGATTGGCGATACAGAAACGAAGCGAATCGAGGAGTTTCATACTTCCTCCGGCTGCGCACCCAGCGCAGAACCGATGGCAGCCACCAGCCGGTTCCAGTTTGCAGTCTCTTCGTGCAGACGCTTGCGGCCGGCAGCAGTGAGTTCGTAAAACTTGGCGCGGCGATTGTTATCCGAGACGCCCCAACTTGCCTTCAGCAGTCCCTGGCGGACGAGCCGAAACAGTCCGGGATAGAGCGCGCCCTGCTCGATCAGCAGAGCGTTGCCAGAGATCTGTCCGATGCGGAGTAAGATGCCGTACCCGTGCAATGGGCCGAGGGACACCGCCCTTAAAATCAGAAGATCGAGAGTACCGGGGAGAATCTGCGCTTGGTCGGTCAACGTCCCTCCTAAGATGGTAAGGAGAGTAGCGCGGGCTCTCCTAAGCTGTCAAGGAGAAAAAACGAGTCGCCGTCAGCCTCTCGTATAATCCCCATCATCCCCGCAATTTGCGCCCGGGACCCAATGGTTACGCCCGACTACAAGACCTTTCTGCAGCTTAGCCGCGACGCCACACTGATTCCCGTGGCTAAAACGCTGAGCGCCGACCTGCTGACGCCGGTGGGCGCGTTCTTGAGCGTCGCCGCCAAACAGAAATATTCGTTCCTGCTGGAGTCAGTCGAGGGCGGCGAAAAGATTGGCCGCTATACGTTTGTCGGTGCGCAGCCTCGCATGGTGCTTACGGCCCGTGGACGCGACCTGACCATCTTGCGAGGATCGAGCGAAGAGCGCCGCACCGGCAACGTCAACGACGTACTGCGTGAGCATCTGCGGCAATATCGTCCGGCAAACGTACCTGGACTACCACCCTTTACTTCCGGCGGTGTCGGCTATTTCGCCTACGACATGGTGCGCCAGTTCGAGCGGCTGCCCGAAACCGCCAAGGCTGACGTCGATCTGCCCGATTGTGTCTTTACCTTCTACGATCGCTTGCTGGCCTTCGATCACCTGAAGCACCAGTTGCACATCATCGCCGCCGCGGATGTGCGCGCCGAATCGCCGCGCAAGGCTTATGATCGCGCCCTTGGCCGACATCGACACGCTAGAGGCCAAGCTGGTTCGCGGCATCCACAAACAACAACTGGGCTGGTCGGCGCCGGCAAAGAAAAAGCCCATCAAAGTGCGGTCGACGATGACGCGCGATGAGTTTCTCGCTTGCGTCCGGAGGGCGAAGGAATACATCGCTGCCGGCGACATCTTTCAAGTTGTGCTGTCGCTGCGACTCGACTTCAAGCCTCCAGCCGACCCGTTTCAGATCTATCGTGCCCTGCGCACCGTGAATCCGTCGCCGTACATGTTTTTTCTGCAACTCGATGACATGCACGTGATTGGTGCATCGCCCGAAATGCTGGTGCGCATCACTGGACACAACCTCGAATACCGCCCCATCGCCGGCACGCGGCGGCGCGGCGATGATCCCAGTGATGATGAGCGGCTGATCGAGGAGTTGCGCAACGATGAGAAGGAACGCGCGGAGCACGTCATGCTGGTCGATCTCGGCCGCAACGATCTGGGCCGCGTCAGCGATTACGGCACGGTTAAGGTCCGCGACTTGATGTACGTGGAACGCTACTCGCACGTCATGCACCTGGTATCGGCGCTCGAAGGCCAGCTTCGTCCAGAACTGGATGCTCTCGACGCGGTGGCTGCCTGCTTCCCTGCCGGCACCTTGAGTGGCGCGCCGAAAGTCCGCGCCATGGAGATCATTGAAGAGCTCGAGCCGGTGCGTCGCGGCGTTTATGGTGGCGCGATTCTCTACGCAGATTACGCAGGCAATCTTGACTCATGCATTGCGATTCGCACCATGGTGATGCGGAACGGACGCGCCTACGTACAGGCGGGAGCGGGCATCGTGGCCGACTCCGATCCTGCAAGCGAGTACGACGAGTGCATGAACAAGGCCAGCGCATTGCTGCGGGCGGCGGAGAGGGCCGGGTAGGCGAACACTACATGATTTTCGTCCTCGACAATTACGATTCCTTCACCTACAACCTGGTCCAATACATCGGAGAACTGGGGCATGAAGTCGTGGTGAAAAGAAATGACCAAACCAGCCTCAACGAAATCGAACAACTTGCTCCCGAGCGCATCGTGATTTCTCCGGGCCCTTGCACTCCGCGCGAAGCCGGCATCAGCATCGATGTGATCAAGCACTTCGCCGGACGCATTCCGATTCTGGGCGTCTGCCTCGGCCATCAGGCGATTGGAGAAGCTTTCGGCGGCAATGTCATTCGCGCCGCCAATCTGATGCACGGCAAAACCAGTTCCGTCGAGCATGACGGCAAGACCATTTTTCGAGGGATACCCTCGCCGGTCACTGCAACGCGCTATCACTCGCTGGTGGTTGAGGAAAAAAGTCTTCCCGCTGAACTCGAAATCTCAGCAACTTGCCACGATCGTGACGGCAGCCGCGTCATCATGGGACTGCGCCATCGCACGTTTGCCGTCGAGGGCGTGCAGTTCCACCCCGAAAGTGTACTCACCGGCCACGGCAAACAAATGGTGAGCAACTTCCTACAAACGTGCAGCCAATAATCCACTTTATGGCTATAGCGAAAACCCGTCCGTAAGCGTCAACTGTAATGAGAAATGCGGCGCCGGGAACCATCCGATGCCGCTCGACAACGAATGGGAGATTCATTCTCATTTTCGCGTTTTGTGCCGCGGGTCAGTGCGCGGCAAAGCGTCGCATGGCGTTATGGCGGGGCGGTATTGCTCTCGCTTGGCTTCATCGCGCTGCGCTGGCTGATGGGCCGTGTCATCGATGATGGCGTTCCCTTTGCGGTCCTTTTCATTCCCATCGCACTTTCCGCGTTCTATGGAGGACTCGGGCCAGGTCTCGTCTCCGTTCTGACGACGATTTCCTTCGCTGACTACTTCCTGATACCACCGCTTTACACCGTGGGTCTGCCGGATACCAAGGCCGTCGTCTACACTCTGCTGTTTTCCATTTCAGGTCTGATCGTGTCAGCCCTCGGCGAGGTCGGGCGCAACGCGGTGTTGCAAGCGTCGAACGAAGCGGAAATCCGCAGGGTCGCGCAGCAAGAGTTACTCGCCAACGAGGAGCGGTTGCGCATTGCCGAGCAAGTTGTCTCAGGGGGCGTCTGGGATTGGGACGTCGCTCGTGGTGAGGTTTATTGGTCCGATGCTTTTCAGCGTCTGTGTGACTATCCGCTCGACCAGAAGCCATCGTACGAGCTGTGGGTCGAAAGCCTGCATCCCGAAGATCGCGATCATGTCGTCGCGCACCTCGATGAAATGTTTCAACAGAAGCTCCACAACTGGTCGATGGAGTACCGCATCCGCACCGCTACCAGCCGTACGCGCTGGGTCGCCAGCCGCGGCCAGGTGTTCTACGACTCCGCAGGCAAGCCCAAGCGCATGGTGGGCATCAATTTCGACATCACCGCCCGCCGCCTCGCCGACGATGCCGCTCGCGAACCGGAATCTCGCCTGCGGACCGGTTAAGTCTTCCCTACGCGAAGCATCGTAGTCATCGCTGCACTCGTCGCGCGCCCGCCAATCAGTACAATCGTGAAGACAGCCCCGCCAGGAATAGTTCGGATAGCGTGACTCCTGGGTCACGGCGAGAGTCTAGCTATGGCCATGCCCGACACAGTCGAGCTTCGCGGAATTCATAAAACTTACGATCACTTCGTTGCGGTCGATCATCTTTCGCTCACCATTCGCGAAGGCAGCGTCTACGGCCTGCTCGGACCCAACGGTGCAGGCAAGACCTCCACCATCCGCATGATGATCGGCATCACGATTCCCGACGAAGGTGAAGTCTGGCTGTTCGGGGAAAAGTTTCATCGCGAGCAATTGCGGCGCATTGGATACCTGCCGGAAGAACGAGGTCTCTACAAGCGCATGAAGGTGCTCGATCACCTCGTTTTTCTCGGCCGTTTGCACGGCCTATCGCCGGCCGAAGCCCGCAAGCGCGCGCTCGACTGGTGCGAGCGCCTGCAGATTTCCGATTGGGTGCAGAAGAAGGTTGAGGAACTGTCCAAGGGCATGCAGCAGAAGATCCAATTCGTCGCCGCCCTCCTGCACGATCCCGATCTGCTGATCCTCGACGAGCCGTTCTCCGGACTCGATCCGTCCAACGCCGTAATGCTGAAGGATGTGATGATCGAGTTGAAGAAGTCGGGCAAGACGATTCTTTTCTCCACCCATCGCATGGACCAGGTGGAGCGCCTGTGCGATTCGATTTGCCTCATCGACCACGGCCGCAGCGTGCTCGAGGGTGATCTCAAGAAGATCAAGGCCAGCTACGGCAAGAACACGGTGCAGATGCAATATGAGGGCGAAGCGCCCTTCGATCACAACGAGATGATTCAGTCGGTCAACGACTACGGCAACTATGTGGAGCTGCGCCTGAAACCTGGCGCCGACGCGCAACAGTTATTGCGCATGGCCTGCGAGCGCGCCCGCATCAGCCGTTTCGAACTGATGGAGCCTTCGCTGGAGGAAATCTTCATCGATGTGGTGGCGCAAAATGCATAACGCGTGGCTGATCATTCAGCGCGAATACCTGGAACGCATCCGCTCCAAAGCGTTCATCATCATGACGCTGCTCATGCCGCTATTCATGGCCTCGACCATCCTGATACCGGCATTTCTCGGAAACATGAAATCGGGCGGCACCCGCAGTATCGTACTGGTCGCCAACAATGTGGAGATCGCCGAAGCCGTCAAGCAGGAACTGGACGCTCCGCTCGCCAAAAGCGACATCACTCCGCAATCCAAGACAGGAACCAGGCGCTTCGAAGCCCAAGGCCCCGAGCTATGCCATAACCATCGACACCAATGTCACCGACGCCGAGCGCGACAAGCTCCGCAACGAAGTTTCCGACGGCAAAATCGACGGCTTCGTCTGGCTGTCGGACAGCGATCTCGCCCATCGTAAGGTCGTCTACAGCGCCAAGGACGTCACCGACTTCGGGGAAAGCATCGAACTGAGCAACGCGGTCCATTCCGCGCTGGTGAAGCGCCAACTGGCACAAAAAGGCATGAGCGACGCGGAAGTCGAGACCGTGCTCAAGCCCATCGACTTCGATTCCGTCCGCATCGAGAAGGGCAAGGAAGGCGCCAGCGGCATTTCGGTCTTCCTGGTCTCGTTCACCATGGTGATGCTGCTCTATGTGAACGTGCTGGTATATGGATTTGCGGTCATGCGCTCCATCATCGAGGAGAAGAGTTCGCGCATTCTCGAGGTGCTGCTGTCGTCAGTAACAGCGAAGCAATTGCTGGCCGGAAAGATCATCGGCGTGGGCGCAGTCGGTCTGACGCAGACCATCATCTGGCTGCTGGTTGCTTTGGCTTTCTCCCTGCCCGGGATCGCAGGATCGCGCTCCATGCTGGCCAACGTTCACATACCCATGATCGGCGTAGTCGCCTTCGGAGTGTTCTTTATCCTCGGCTATTTTCTCTACTCGACGATGTACGCGGCTTTGGGCTCCATGGTGAATTCCGACCAGGAGGCGCAACAGGTACAGTGGCCGGCGATGCTGCCCATCATCTTCTCGATCGTGATGGCTACGACAGTGTTGCAGCATCCCAACTCGCAGCTCGCCTTCTGGACCTCCATGGTTCCCTTCTTTGCTCCGATCCTGATGTTTGTGCGCATCATGGCGGAGACGCCGCCGATGTGGCAGATCCTTCTCTGCATCGCGATTATGCTGCTTACGACGTGGGGACTGCTCGGGCTGTCGTCGCGCATCTATCGCGTCGGCATTTTGATGTACGGCAAGCGACCGACGCTGCCGGAGCTGCGGAAGTGGCTGCGGTATGCGGGGTGAAGGTAGTGGATAGTGGTATGGTAGTTAAAGGCGCCTGGTTTTTGAGCGAGGCTATAGGTTCGGCGGGGCAAGCAAACGCCCCGCGGGATCTACGCAGCAGAGGAAGTCAGCGGCCCCCTTCTCCCAAACCCGGCGGATATTGTCCCGAAATACCTCCCACTGGGGAGCCAACGCCAGGGTTAGGATTTCCCAGAAGCCCTCCTTCGCTTTTCGCCCAGGGCCCGTAGCTGAAGTGGATTTCTTTCGCCGTAGTCCATGCGCACAGCAAAAACCGCATCTGTTCTGAGCCTTTGACGAGTTGAGTTGCATAGGCCAAGGCAGGCTTTTTGCTCGAAGTGAAAGTGCCGTTGGAATATCCCTTAGGTACAACGACATTATAGTCAACGCCCTCTACGTACTTCCCGTTAGATGTCTGCACGACTAGCGGCAGCGCAGATGAGCCCGCGAACTTGATCTTTCCGTTGTCCGACCAGGCGGCCACCAAACCGAGAATCGCGTCCACGGCGACGGCCGGCGTCCCCGGACTGACATTCACCGCCAACTCTGATGGGGGCAAATACGTATCGAAGCTTCCCAACGGAGGGACCAGCGGCGTCACGGGTGAGGGGTAGGGTTGCCATGGGTTGGGATATTCTGCCGTGTAAAGAAAGTTCGCGAACATCAAGTTGGTCAGTGAAAACAGACCTTCGTTCCCCTCGGGTACTTCCTGGTTTTGATCCGCCCGATACGCCACGATAACTGCCCATGTCGGATAAAACGGACCGAAGTTAAGTTGCTGGTTCGGATTGGCTGGGGGAACCGGGACTGTCGGCCCACCAGAGGCGTCCACCGACGTCATCGCGGGTGCGTGATGCGAGTAAGGGCCCATTGCCGACAGCGGATAATTTTCCAGGAATGCTCCGTTAAGTCGGACGCTCCCCCAGATGTACTCGGCAAAGTCGGGACGCGCATCATGCCAGGCGACATGAAGGTTCCCGCAATAGAAGGCGATGGCCGGTGACGAATCGGTTGAAGATCCGGGCACCTCCTCGGGGTTGGACCACCCAGCGCCGGTGAACATTGACACTTTCACCTTTCCCGTGTGGACGTCGGTCCAGGCGATCGCAAGCGAGTTTAGGTCGGAGGCCAGCGCGGGACTGAAACGCGTTTTAGCTCCGTTGAACTGTGCGCCGACGTAGGGCCAGCTCAGGGAGCTGAGTTCCTTCCAAGAATTGGGTAGGTCGCTCTCAAAAGTCCCTGTCGCCAGGTAGGCCGCCGACCACTTTATTTCATCCGTGGTGTCATCCTTCCACGCGAAGACCAGCTTATTGTTCGCGCTGGCCATTGCCGGCCCTTCCGAAGTTGATGCCCGTGGAACAACACCGAAATTACTCATTGCTGCCTCCGCAAAACTGGCTATGCGTCGTGAACACAGCTATGCCCATGAACGGAGAGATCACGTCCAGCGCCTGTCCTAGATTTTTACGCAGACGTACTTGCACTCGCCGGTCTTGGTTGGAACGTAGTAGCAAAAATAACCCGGAACGCTATCGATATCAGGATCCGGGCAAGGGTGAAAACCGGCGCCAATTCCAATTCCGATTGGTATCGCTTTCTGACTGTGGCTCGTCGTCTTCACGCCATGTTTCTTGGCCAACGCGCGGAGTTCCGCCGCCCGCTTTTTCAACCTATCCTTCTCCGCCTTCTCGGAAGACTTTGCAATCGCAATCCATCTTCTTTGTAAGGCTTTAAGATCCGCCTGCCAGGCTGCAGCTTGGCGATCGCTCATTTTCATTGTGTCGTCCTCTCTATACTTACCGCGAGGTGTTGCCGGGCAACTCCTATCCGGGAAATCCCGACCGACTGGAAAATTCTCGGAACTTTCGCTTTAGCTCCCAATGAGGCCCACACTGTATACCCGCCAACGGATTCCTGGGCAGAATTATTTTCTCTGCCCGCCTCTGCCGGCCGGGCCTTGTGGCCGAATCAGTTAGCAGTCGACGTCAAACCGTGTGCGGAGGTATGACTTGAGGCCAAGGCTTTGACTTCTAACCACGGGTCACTGGTCGATAGCCGTTGATTTAGACTCGTTCCGTGCCCCTCGAATCCACCGCTGGCGCGGACGAGTCCCACTCCGGCGAACGCCCATTCACGCTGTGGCAGCGTCTGCAATTCGCGCTCGTCGCGTGGGCTGCATCGACATTCATTTCGCTAGTCGGCCGAACTCTACGCATTGAGTTCTCCTGGGAAGAAGGCTCCATCGGCAGCATGGACAATGTTTATCCCGGGATTTATCCCTTCTGGCACCGTTGCGTTCTGGGAGCGACATGGATTTTCCGCGACAGGAATTTCGCCGTCCTAACCAGCAAAAGCAAGGACGGCGAGTTCATCGCCCGCGTTATCCGCCGCTTTGGCTACGTTCCGGTGCGTGGTTCCAGTTCGCGTGGAGGCCAGCGCGGGCTGCTGGAGTTAGATTCGTTCGTGAAAACGGGCGGCGGCGCGGCCTTTACCATCGACGGCCCCCGCGGTCCTCGCTTCGTCGCGAAAAAAGGTCCCGTGCTGTTAGCTCGCACCACAGGCGTCCCGATCACCGCGTTTTATGTCGCGATGGAAAACGCCTGGGTACTTCAACTCCTGGGACGCAATGATGATTCCCAAACCGTTTTCCCGCGCCTATATTCGTGTGGCGCGCAAGATCTTCGTTCCGTCCGACGCTGACGATGCGCGACTCGACGCCGCACATGCCGAGATGCAGGCCGCGTTGGAACGCGTAACCGCCTACGCTGACTCGCGGTTTTCTTTAGCCCACGATTGACACCGCTCTCTCCCCGCCGATAGAGTCAAAGTTTCCCCGGGAGCAAACTTCCGCTCTCGGTTGTTCTTTCCAGATCATCCACGATTAGTTCGCGCGTTCCGCTGCTGGAGCGGAACTGGGAAGCGGGTGTGAATCCCGCGCTGCCGCGCAACTGTAAGCGAGCTGTTTGGCTCGAGGCCACTGTGCAAACGGGAAGGCCTCCCGCCGTTGTCCGCGATCGACGCATCGCAACTCGCAAGTCAGGAGACCGGCGCGAACTTCTTTCCAACCCCTTTCGCGTGAGGAGGAGAGTTGAACCGTTTTCGCACCTTTCTTTTTTGTTTCCTGACCTGCGGCACGCTGTTCGCCGCCGACCTGAAACTCATCGTCCAAAGCCCGTCCGGCGACCGCGTCTCCGGCGTGCAGGTTACTCTTTTTCGCGCCGCTGACAACGCGGGCGTTGGAATTCTCACCACCATCGGCGATGGAACCGTCGCCTTCTCAAATCTCGCGGACGGCGACTACAAAGCCGAAGTTCTGGCCCCCGGATTCGCCGCGCAAACCCTGCCGGTAACTGTTCCTCGCACCGAACCGCTGACCGTCGAACTGAAGTTGACTACGGTGCCGCAAACCGTCGTGGTCTCCGCCACCGCGACGCCCAGCATCGTGAACCAGACCGCGGTTTCGCTCGACGCGCTTACCAGCGACCAACTCACCCTGCTCAATCCGCCGGCTGCTGCCGAGGCGCTGAGCTATATTCCCGGAGCGATCGTCAACACCGCGGGCCGCATCGGCGGACAGGCCAGCCTCTTCATTCGCGGCGGCGAGTCGGATTACAACAAGGTCATCATCGACGGAGTTCCCGTCAACGATCCCGGTGGCTTCTTTGATTTCGGCGTCACGCCGATGAACAGCATCGAGCGCATGGAAGTGGTGCGCGGCCCAGAAAGCACCATCTACGGCACCGATGCTATGACGAGCGTGGTGCAGATGTGGACCACGACCGGAACAACCTTGAAACCGGAGTTCGAGTTCGGCGCCGATGGGGGCACATTCTCAACCGCGAACGGCTACTTTTCGGTCGCCGGCTCGGCCAAGATTTACGACTACAACTTCTTCGTCAATCAGTTCGACACCCAGGGACAGGGCATCAACGACGCTTACTCGAACTCGCTGCAAGGCGGCAACATTGGCATTCGCTTCTCCCCGCGTGTCGCATTTCGATTTCGACTGCGCCACTCCAACAACTGGACGGGCGTGCAATCCAACTGGTGGTTCAACGGCAATCCGGTACTGCCGCCCAACTCCAACCAGATCGCGCACCAGAATAATTTTCTCGCGAGCGCCTCGCTGTCCGTCAGCGGCCCTGGGGCCTGGCAGCACACCTTCAGCGGCTACGAGTACAACCATCTGCAAGCGAATTCGCAGCAGTACGTCGATCCCGGCCGCGAATTCCTCGACAGCCCGTTCTCCAATCTGAGCAAGTACAATCGCGCCGGCTTCGAATACCTCGGGCAGTGGACGCCCCGCCCATGGGCGCAAACCAGCGTGGGCTATACGTTCGAAGACGAGACTGGCACTATCACTTCGAACTACGCGCCCGGCACCGACTTTGCGTCTTTCAGCTACACCCACGGTCTGCGCTTTAACAATTATCTTTTCGCCCAGGAACTTCTGACATGGAAGCGCCTCGCCGTGCTGGCGGGAGTCGGCTACGTCAACAACTCCAGCTTCGGCAACAAAGTCGTGCCGCGCGCTTCGGCATCGTATCTTCTCTTTCGCGGTAACGAGGCATTCAGCGGAACCCGCCTGCGCGCTGGCTATTCCGAAGGCATTAAGGAACCCAGCTTTCTGCAGTCCTTCGGCATCTCGGGTACGTATCCCACTCTCCCGAATCCCAACCTGCAACCAGAGCAGAACCGCTCTTGGGAAGCCGGCTTCGAGCAAGGCTTCTGGGGCAACAAACTCAACTTCAGTGCGCTGTACTACAGCAACCAGTTTCACGACCAGATCGAGTACTACACCAACCCAGTCGATTTCACCGCCCAATACGTCAACTTGAACAAGTCGATGTCGCACGGGGCCGAAGTCGAGTTGCGCGGCCAACTCAGCAGCCACTTCTCCTTCACCGGCGCCTACACCTACACCTCGACGCGCATCCAGGAAGCCCCGCCGTGCGAGCAGCCCTACTGTGATCCTCTGATTTACGGCGTAGGTGCACCGTTGCTCCGTCGGCCGAAACAAGCCGGGACCGTTCTGCTCACCTACACTCGTCCACGCTTCGGCGCTACCGTCGGCACAGTCGCAGTCGGCCGCCGTCCCGACTCCGACTTCCTCTTCGGATACATCCCGCCCATCTACCACGCCGACGGCTATGCGCGCGTCTACCTCGGTGGCTGGTACAACATCACGCCTCACATCACCGGGTACGCGAATGTCGGTAACGCGCTCAACGACCACTACAACGAGGTGCTCGGCTACCCCGCGCTGAAGGCCAACTTCCGCGCCGGCCTGCGCTTCCGCCTGGGAGGCGAATAACTCCACTGGTTGCATAGCGATCGCGGGCAGGGTAACCGGCGTAGGTGAACTATCGCCGCCGCCTACAGTTCTAACCCGATGTCGCAAACGCCCGCGAAATTGCTACTGTCTGTGAGGACGGAGAGGCTGCAACCATTCGCGTGCTCTCGCAGGCGAATCGAAAAAGGAGACTGCCATGCTTTGGACGATATTTGTGATCCTTCTGGTGCTTTGGTTGTTGGGGGTCGTGACCTCCTACACTCTGGGAGGATTCATTCACATTCTGCTGGTATTGGCTGTCGTCGTACTCATCTTCAACCTGATCAGTGGACGCCGGACGGTTGTGTAAGCGCTGTCCACAAGCCGATGTCGCGGGACTCTAGGCCCGCATGGGAGGCAATGTATGAATATTAAAAAGGTCTTGAAGGTCGCTTTGGGTACTGGTCTTTTCCTGCTTGACCAGCCTGACGAAGCCAAGAAAAACGTACGTGACAAAATCAGCGAGCAGGTTGACGATCTTCGCGAACGGGCGCAAGACACCTATCAGGTTGCCGCCGATCGCATGGGGCGAGCCGCTGACGTCCTCCGCGGAGAAGATGACCACAGGTCTCTGTGGAATGCGCTGCGACTTATCGCCGGAATCGTAATCGGTATAGGTGTCGGGCTGCTTATGGCCCCTGCGAACGGCGAGGAGACTCGCAACAAACTCGCAGAAAAGGCGCAGGAATTTGGCGACAATGTACGGCAGCGCTTTGCCACGGCTGACCTGCGGCCAACCGGCACAGGCGATTAAGCCGCCGACTCACGCTCGGCGGCAAGGTCGCGGGCCGCCGGAAGAACCGCCCCTTCTGGACCTAACGGTCATGCCTCACTTTCGCGCCACTAAGGCCGGTGCAAACGCTGGCCCACGATGACGAAGGCGAAAGGAAAAACACAATGAGTACTCATCCCTCACGATTTCTCTGGATCGCGCTGGTGATACTGGCGCTCAGCGCCGTGTCCTCTGCGCAGATTGGCGTCGGCATCTCGGTTTCATTCGGACCGCCGCCGCTGCCCATATACGCGCAACCGCTGTGTCCCGGTGCGGGATACATCTGGACGCCCGGCTACTGGGCCTACGACCCTGACTTCGGTGACTACTATTGGGTGCCTGGAACATGGGTGGTGGCTCCGGAAGTCGGGTTCCTCTGGACCCCCGGTTGGTGGGGCTGGGGAGGCAGCGGATTTCTATTTCACGCGGGCTATTGGGGCCCAGTGGTGGGTTTCTATGGCGGCATTAACTACGGCTATGGATACTTCGGCCACGGCTACGAAGGAGGACGTTGGGACCACGGCCAGTTTTATTACAACCGTTCGGTCAACAACGTGAACATCACCAATATTCATAACGTTTACAACACCACCGTCGTTAACAACTCGAATCACGTCAGCTATAACGGCGGCAAGGGTGGAATCAACGCTCGTCCGACCACCCAGGAAGAGGCCGCGGCGCGAGAGAGGCACGTTCCTCCTGTGGCCGCTCAGAACCAGCAAGTAGAGGCGGCACGCTCCAACACGCAGTTGCGTGCTTCGGTGAACCACGGCAAGCCGCCCATAGCTGCGACTCCCAGGGCCGGAGCGTTTGAAGGTAGTGGAGTAGTGGCCGCGAAACAGGCTGGAGGCAAGTACACTCCTCCGCCCAACCGCGCTGCGGCCGAAGCCAAACCCAACAACAGTGCAGCTGCGCGTCCTGAGAGCAATCCCGTGCCGAGACCTCCGCAAAATAACGCGCAGACGACGCACGCACAGAACAACGTTCCTCGCCCCCCAACGGCCGTTCATCCTAATGATCTGCCGGCGATAAAGAAAACTCCCGTTCCCGATACCGGCAATGCGGAATTGAACCAGAAATACCAGCAACAGCAGGACCAGCTCCGCGCCCAGCAACAGCAGGAACGGCAGAAGCTGCAACAGCAGCAGGAGCAGGAACATCAGCAAGCGGCCCAGCAAAAGGCAAACCAGGAAAAGCAGCAACAGATGGAGCAGCAGCACGCGCAACAGACGCAGAGGATGTACCAGCAGCACCAGCAACAGCAGCAGCAGTTGGCCCATCAGCAGCAACAGCAGATGCAGGCGCACCCGCAGCCGCACGCCAGCGAGCCTAAGCCGAAACAATAGCCCTGGGGTCTGACCGATGCGCTCGAGCCGATGTGCCGCCTATGCGGTTCAACGGTTCGAGCGCTTTAGCGTTGCAGGTATTGGGATCGAGTGCGTCAGCAGCGCATGAGCGTTGGCTACTAGCCACCGGCCACTAGCCATTAGCCACTGCTTTTAGTCGTCGCTTCGCGCTGCGCCAACGTGGTTCTGCGAAAGATATTTCTGCCGGATCTCGCGCAGCTTGCTGACGTGGGTGTCGCTCAGTGGCTTCTGCTTGCCGAGCATATGTGTCACCAGTGCGATCTTGGCGTAGTGCTCCACTGTTTCCATGTTCATGTACGCGGTCAGCAGGTCTTCGCCGTAAGTCACGACGCCGTGGTTGGCCATCAGAATGGCGTCATGACCACCGACCAGGGGGGCCAGCCCTTCGGCCAGTTCCGGCGTGCCCGGCGTTTCATAGTTCGCCAGCGGCACGGTGCCCAGGGTGATCACGATCTCCGAACACAGTGCGCTGTCCAGCGGCATGCCCGCCGCCGCAAATCCAGTCGCCGTCGGAGGATGTGCATGCACAACTGCATTCACATCCGGCCGGTTCCGGTAGATGAACAGGTGCATGGCAATTTCGCTGGAAACCCCACGCCGTCCGCTGACCTTCTGTCCCAGCGGATCTACGATGACCAGGTCGTCCACGGTCATCATTCCCTTGCTCATCAGCGTCGGCGTGCACAAGACCATGCCGTCGCCCAGGCGCACCGAAAGGTTGCCATCCGTCGCGGCCACCAAGCCGGTCTGGTGCAATAGTTTCCCGTACTGGACGATCTCGTCCTTGTACTCTTGAACGGTCTTCATACGCTTGGAATACTGGTGCCGAAACCCAGTGGTTCTATCGTAACCCAGTTTTGGAATTCCGCGAAGGCAGGTCGCCCTGTTTTCGCGATTTTCACTAGGGCATAATCGCTATGTGCTCGTCTCCGAGTTTGACTACTACCTTCCCCACGATCTGATCGCTACGCAGCCCCTGGCCGACCGCGCTGCCGCTCGCATGTTGCATTTCGAACGCGTCGGCGTCCTACTGCGCGACACCACCTTTCGGGATTTCCCCGATCTGCTCCGCCCTGACGATTTACTTGTTGTTAACAACACGCGCGTCCTGCCCGCCCGCCTCTTCGGACACCGCAGCGGTTCGCGCGCCCAGCAGATTTCCGCGTCCAATCCCGCCGCCGCGCAATTCCTCCACGGAAAAGTCGAAGTGCTACTCACCCGCCAGCTCTCGATCGAACCCATCGTCTGGGAGGCACTCGTCCATCCTGGCCGCAAGCTCGGCATTGGCGAACGCGTCTTCTTTGGCGGCGATGCCGCCGAGCAGTCGCACGGCCTCGCTGCCGAAATCGTCGCCCGCGGCGACTTTGGCGAGCGCCATCTTCGCTTCGACTTCGTCCCCGATTTTTTCGCCGCACTCGAGCGCATCGGCCACGTCCCGCTGCCTCCCTACATCGATCGCCCCGATACGCCGCTCGACCGCGAGCAGTACCAAACCATTTACGCCCGTCCGCTGGGCTCGGTCGCCGCTCCGACCGCCGGACTTCACTTCACCCCCGAGATTCTCGAACGCATCCGTGCCCGCGGCATCGGTACTGCCGAGATTACGCTTCACGTCGGACTCGGCACTTTCCAGCCCATCCGCGTCGAAGTGGTCGAGGAACACAAGATCCATCGCGAGTGGTATTCCATCTCGCCCGACGCAGCGGAAAAAATCCAGCGCGCCCGTGACGCCCGCCGCCGCATCGTTGCCGTCGGCACTACCACTGTCCGCACGTTGGAGTTCGCCGCCCGCCACTCGCCAGACGGCCGCATCGTGCCGCAATCCGGCGAAGCCGACATTTTTATTTATCCCGGATTCGACTTCCGCGTCACCGGCGCCCTGCTCACGAACTTCCATCTGCCCAAGTCCACGCTGATCATGCTGGTCTCCGCGTTTGCCGGCCGCGAGCGCACTCTCGCCGCCTACGCCCACGCTGTCCGCGAGCGCTACCGGTTCTACTCCTACGGCGATTGCATGTTCATTGAATGAAATCCGATCCGCTCTTTCCGCATAATCCGCAGTCGCCCTTGTCTTTATGCCTGAGAATTATCCGTGGCATCCGTGTTAATCCGTGGTCGGTTTTGTTTTTCTGGGCCCACACCTTGTTAAAATCGCACCTTGCCTCCCAAGAAAAAATCCGCGCCCACCGCTGCCGCTCCTAAGCCCGCTGCCCTACCCGACGAACCGAAAGATTCCAAGGGCCGCATCTTCCTCATCGACTCAATGTGGTTTATCTTCCGCGCCTATCACGCTATGGCGCGGCCCATGTCGACCAAGACCGGCATTCCGACCAGCGCGACATTCATCTTCGTCAACATGCTGCGCAAGTTACGCGCCGACTTCGACCCACGCTACTTGGCTGCGGTCTTCGACGTAGCAGCACCAATCTTCCGCGACGAGCAAGCCGCGGCCATGCCGAGCCATCGCAAGTTCGACGCCAAGACCCAAACCTACGTCGATATTGAGTACAAGGGTTACAAGGCTGATCGTCCCGCGATGGAGGCTGACCTGGCGCAGCAGATCCCTTACATTCGCCGCGCCCTTGAGGCCTATCGCATTCCCATCCTCGAAGCCCCCGGTTTTGAAGCCGACGACGTCATCGGCACGCTCGCCCGCAAGGCTGCCGATCAGGGCTACTCCGTCTTTATCGTCTCCAGCGATAAGGACATGATGCAGTTGGTCAACGATCGAATCTGGACCTTGAACCCGTTGAAGGAAAACCTCATTTCCGATCCCGCCAAGGTGCAGGAGATTCTCGGTGTGCCGCCCGAGCGCGTCATCGATGTGATGGCCCTGCGCGGCGACAGTATCGACAACATTCCCGGCGCTCCCGGAATCGGTGACAAAGGATCGGTCGAGTTGATCCAGCGTTTCGGTAGCGTCGAAGCCGCCATTGGGCGCGCCGCCGAGATCGAGCGGAAGACCTATCGCGAGTCGCTGCAGAATAACCGCGACATGGTTCTGCTCAGCAAAGAACTGGTCACCATCAAGACCGACGTGGACGTCGAGTTCGATCCTTCGAAGATGGAAGCCCAGCCGCCTGATCCCGACGCAGCGCGCGCTCTGTTCACTGAACTCGAGTTCAACACGCTGGTGCAGGACTTCCTCACCGAAAGCGTCGAGCTTGGTGAAACCGATTATCGCGAAGCAACCGCCGCCAAGGATGTCGAAGCGCTCGTCAGGGAAGTCCGTAAGGACCCCGCCTCCATTCTCGCCATCGCATTGGAAAGCGGCGGCGAGCTAGTCACCGAAGTTGCCGAGGAAGAAGCCGAACAAGAAGCGGACAAGCAATTGTCGCTGACCGCAGCCATCGAAACCGTCGCGACTCCGCAGCAGCTTCGCCTCGCCATCTCCGCCAAGCAGGGCTCTGCGCTTTCTCTCACTCTCGATGACTCCGCAGCCGCTCAGACACTAAAGCAAGCGCTCTCCGATCCTTCGCTACCCAAAGCCATTCACGACTCCAAGGCCGCGACGCATGTCCTCAGCCAGCGCGGCATTGCGCTCGCCGGCGTTGAGGATGATCCTCTGCTCTACGCCTACCTGCTCGATCCAACTTACACGCGGTACTCGCTTGACGACCTTGCCTTCCGCTTCTTCAACTTGAAGACGAGTTCAGCCGAAGGCGAGGCCGCCGACCTCACCTTGCGGCTCGCCTCCAAACTCCGCGACGACGTCGCCGCCGGCAAGCTAAAGAACGTCTACGACGACATCGACCTTCCCATGTCGCCCGTGCTGGCCCGCATGGAAGACGCTGGCATCCGAATCGACACCGAAGTCCTCGCCGAAATGTCGCAGCGCCTCGAACGCGACGCCAATCAGAAGGCCCGCGACATCTGGCAGAAATGCGGCACCGAGTTCAACATCAACTCGCCCAAACAGCTCGGCGACGTGCTCTTCAACCAACTCAACCTCCCCAAGCCCATGAAGTACGGCAAGGGCAAAACCATTTCCACCGCGGTCGATGTGCTAGAAGGCCTCGCCGCCGAGCACGAAGTCCCGCGCCTCGTCCTCGACTACCGCCAGCTTTCCAAGCTGAAATCGACTTATGTTGACGCGCTGCCCGCGCTGCTCAATCCGCGCACCCGCCGCCTTCATACCACTTTCAATATGGCCGGCTCGGCCACCGGACGCCTCTCGTCCATCAATCCCAACCTGCAAAACATCCCCATCCGTACTGAGCTGGGCCGCGAGATTCGCGCCGCCTTCGTCGCCGAACCCGGCAACCTGCTCCTCGCCGCCGACTACTCGCAGATCGAGCTGCGTCTGCTCGCCCACTTCTCTGCCGACCCGCTGCTGGTCGAGGCCTACCGCCGCGGCGACGACATTCATACCCTCACCGCCTCGCAGGTCTTCGGCGTGCCCGCCGGCGAAGTCAACGCCGAGCATCGCCGCCGCGCCAAGGCCGTGAACTTCGGCATCGTCTATGGACTCTCGGCGTTCGGGCTTTCGCAGCAAATCGGCATCGACCAGAAAGAGGCTAAGCGCTTCATCGACGCTTACTTCGAAAAGTACGCGGGCGTGCGCCAGTTCATCGACCGCACCCTCGAGCAAGCGCGCACCGAAATGAAAGTCGCGACGCTCTTCGGGCGCATCCGCCCGCTGCCCGACCTGCTCAGCAAAAACTGGAACCTGCGCGGCTTCGCCGAGCGCACCGCCGTCAACACTCCGCTGCAGGGCACCGCGGCCGACCTTATCAAGCTCGCCATGATTCGCATCGACGCCGAACTCCGCCAGCGCAACCTGGAATCACGCATGCTGCTCCAGGTCCACGACGAGCTGGTCTTCGAAGTCCCCGAATCCGAACTCGACGTGATGAAACACCTCGTCACCCAGCAGATGGAAGATGTGTACGAGCTCAAGGTGCCTCTGAAGGTGGAACTCGGCACCGGCCCCAACTGGCGGGATTTGGAGTAGTGGTTTAGTTAAGGACTTGGGCGCCCCGGCCTTTCCCCTGTTTTGGGAAAGGGTGGGACTCGTGAACTCTCTCCCATTGTCATCTTGAGCGAAGGCGCAGGCATGGCGGACCAGCCCATCCGTACGTTCGTACAAACCACAGGTGCGCGGCGAAGCGTAGTATCAACTCTGGGGTGAGACATCTTGGAAGATCAGCCGTACACAAACGTATTTGCAGACGTTCACAGCAAAATCAAAGCTCTCAAGGAACGCACCGCCGCAGCCAATAGAAATGATCGCGAGCTTCGCGAAAACAAAGTGACGGAAGAAGCCAAAAACCTCCGCGAATTTGGGGGCGGTTAGTCTAGCCGGTATCTCCGGACATGCCTTGATCCCACCGTGGCGGGGGTTCGCGTCCTTCTGTCGGACACTAAAACTTGAGGGAACGAGTTTGACAAAGATAGAGACGGCGCGGCCATCCCTATCAACGTGTTCATCCGTGGTTGCTTTTGAATCTTCACCTCGCCTGCTATTCTCTTCGTTCTACTCCGAGGTCTTCGACATGAGACTGTTCGCCATTGCATCCCTTGTGTGCGCCTTCGCATTCACTCTCTCCGCTCAAAACAGTAAAAGCCTCGACGCCCGCCGCGCCCAGTTGCGCGACGCCCTTCAGTCCGAGTGGGAATACACGCTCCGCACCTATCCGGAGTTTGCGACCTACGTCGGAGACACTCGCTACAACGACCGCCTCGGCGACTACTCGCCCGACGAGGTCGCCAAGCAGGTGGAGCACGCCAAACAGCAGCTAAAAATCTTCGAGGCCATCGATACCACGGGCTTCCCTGACAACGAAGCGCTCAACCAGCAACTCATGGTGCGCGACCTCAAACAGTCCATTGACGGCGCAAAGTTCCATGACTGGGAAATGCCGGTTGAGCAGTTCGGTGGCGTCCACCTGGGCCTTGCCTCCATACCCACGCAGATGCCCTTCACCAATGCGAAAGACTACGAGAACTACATCGCGCGCTTGCACCAGATTCCGCGCGTGCTCGACCAGGTGACCGCCAACATGAAGCTCGGCTTGCACGACCACCTGATGCCGCCCAAATTTCTGCTGGAGAAAGTCACTGTCCAGGCGCAGGAGATCGCCAACGCGAGCGGCGACAAGAGCCCCTTTGCACAACCCGTGCTGAAGTTTCCCGCCGAGATTTCTTCCGCCGATCAGCAGCGCTTGCGCGACGCGGTGATGAAAGCCATCCAGATCGAAGTCAATCCCGCCTACGCGAAGTTCGCCGCCTTTGTGAAGACCGACTACGCGCCCAACGGCCGCACCGAGATGGGCGTCTGGTCACTACCCGACGGCGATGCCCGTTATCAATTCGCCGTCAAACAGATGACCACAACCGATCTGACGCCCGAACAGATTCATCAGATGGGCCTCAAGCAGGTGGCTGACATCGACGCCCAGATGCTGGTCATCGGTAAGCAGCAGGGCTTCTCCGACCTGAAGAGCTTCAACGACCACATTCGCCAGGACCCCAAGTTGCACGGCACTTCAGGCCAGCAGATTCTCGACCTCTATCAGCACTACACCGACCAGATGTACACCAAGTTGCCGCAACTGTTCGGCCGTCTTCCCAAGAACAAGCTCAACGTGGTTCCGATGGAGTCCTACCGCGCGCCAAGTTCGGTTCCCGCCGACTACTCTCCCGGATCGGGGAACGGTTCGCGTCCCGGCCGGATCAACGTCAACGAATACGATCCTCAACATCGCCTGCTGCTGAACGCTGAAGCCATCGCCTATCACGAAGGAGTTCCCGGGCATCATCTCCAGTTCTCCATCGCGCAGGAGCTGACCGACATTCCGCCCTTCCGCAAGTTCGGAGGCTACAACGCCTACTCCGAAGGCTGGGCGTTTTACTCCGAGCGCTTAGGCAAAGATGTCGGTTTCTATCAGGACCCATACAGCGAATACGGCCGTCTCGAGAACGAGATGTGGCGCTCCATTCGCCTCGTGGTCGATACCGGCGTGCATTACAAGCATTGGACGCGCGAGCAAATGGTGGATTTCTTCCGTGAGCACACCGCCATGGACGAGCCCAACATCCAGACTGAAGTCGATCGTTACATCGCGTGGCCCGGCCAAGCGCTCGCCTACAAACTCGGCCAGATGGAAATCCTCGCGCTCCGCGACCAGGCCAAGCAGACGCTCGGCGCGAAGTACGACATCCGCTCGTTCCACGATGAAGTGCTCGATGCCGGTCCGTTGCCTCTGGACGTGCTGCACACGCGTGTCACTAAGTGGATCGCCGATCAGAAGCAGCACTAGCAAATAGAGAAAGGCTCTTGATGCCGGAGTTCACTACCCTCATCAGCGGATTGTCGTTTACTGAATCCCCGCGCTGGCGCGACGGACGCCTCTACGTCTCCGACTTCTACACCCACCGCGTGCTCGCTATCGCGATGGACGGCACAGCCGAAACCATCGCTCATGTGCCCCAGCAACCTTCAGGTCTCGGCTTTCTGCCCGATGGCCGCATGCTGATCGTCTCCATGCGCGACCGCAAGGTCCTTCGCCGAGAGTTCGACGGTTCGCTCGTCGAGCATGCCGATCTGTCACGACTAGCGCCGTGGCACTGCAACGACATGCTGGTCGATCACGACGGCCGCGCCTGGGTTGGCAACTTTGGATTCGATCTCATGAGCGGAGCTCCGCCGCGCAGCACCGTGCTCATCGGCATCGAACCCGACGGCACTGCCCAAGTAGTTGCCGATGATCTCGGGTTCCCTAACGGCATGGTGCTCACGCCCGACGGACGCACGCTTATCGCCGCCGAATCGATGATGAACCGCCTCACCGCCTTCACCGTCACCGCAGGGTCATTGAGCGAGCGTCGAACTTGGGCCGTGTTTGGCGATCCTCCTACTTCGACGAACGTCAGCGAGGCGCTTGGGCAACTTGCTGTTGCGTCCGACGGGATCTGCCTCGACGCAGAAGGCGCAATATGGATCGCCGACGCAACTCACGGCCGTCTGGTTCGCGTCGCTGAAGGCGGCCGCATCCTGGAGGAGCGCAAAACCAATGGCATGGGAGTGTTCGCCTGCATGTTAGGAGGCGACGATGGACGCACGCTATTCGCCTGTGTCGCGCCCACGTTCCACGAAGCCGAGGCAAAGGCGAACCATCAGGCAGCGATCTGGATGACCAAGGTCGAAGTACCTCACGCCGGACTGCCTTAACGCCGAGGAGCCTGGACTTACGCCCCAATCGCCGCTTGCAACGCGCTGGCGATCGTCTTTACGTGGCGTTCCATGGCCTCTTCGGATTCGGCCTCGACCATCACGCGAGCCAATTTTTCTGTGCCTGAGTAGCGCACGACCACACGTCCGTTGCCATCGAGTTCGTGCTCGGCAGCGCGGATGGTCTCCGTCACCGAAGGGAGTTGTTCCATCGGCAACTTCTCACGCACCTTCACGTTTTCGATGCGTTGCGGAAAGACCTTCATATCGCCGACTAACTCAGCCAGCGGCTTGCCCGCGCGAACCATCACTTCCATCACGCGCAGCGAAGTGAGAATGCCGTCCCCGGTCGTCGTGTCCATGTCGCGAAACAGGATGTGCCCCGACTGCTCACCGCCCAGCGTAGCGCCGGTCTTGATCATCTCTTCCAGCACGTACTTGTCGCCGACGGCCGCGCGTAGCATGCGAATGCCGCTGCGTTTCAGCGCCGCCTCGAGTCCCATGTTCGACATGGTGGTCGCCACCACGGTGTCGTTGTGCAGCAGCACGTGCGCCTTCATATCGCGTGCCGCCATCAGCAGCACGCCGTCCCCATTCACTACGTTGCCCGTCGCATCGGAGAACATCGCGCGGTCCGCGTCACCGTCAAACGTGATACCCAGGTCGTACTTGCCGTTCGATTTCGCGACCTCTGCAGCGACGTGCCCGGGATACAGCGCTCCACAACCGGCGTTGATGTTGCGCCCGTTAGGATCGACGTGCAGAAAATCGGCGTTGATGTCGCAATCCTTGAAGACCATGGGCGCAATACTACTGGCCGCGCCATTCGCGCAATCCACCAGCACGCGCAGCTTGCCGAAGCTTCCCGGCCCTACCAGCGATGCCAGCCATTCGGCGTACCGGGCGCGCAATTTCGCGTCGCCGGGCAACATGTTGTAACCGGAATGGTCTGCCTGTGCGGAGCCCGCTGCCAACTGCTCGATATGAGAAAAGATGTCAGCCTCGATGGCGTGTTCCAACTCGTCTGACAGCTTGTATCCATCCGCGCCGAACACCTTAATGCCGTTGTCTTCCCACGGATTGTGCGACGCCGAAATCACGATGCCCGCGGACAATCCGTTCTCACGTGTGAGATACGCCACGCCCGGCGTCGTGATAACGCCTGCGCTGATGACTTTCGTCCGTGACGCTTCCAGACCCGTCGCCAGCGCCTGGCTGATCCAGGCGCTCGACTCGCGGGTGTCCTGCCCAATCACCACGCGCGCATTTGTGTCCCGCTCCGCCAACCGCTGGCCCAGTGCGCGTCCAATTGCGTACACGGTCGAGCGATCCAGCGGATATTCGCCCGCCACGCCGCGAATTCCGTCTGTCCCGAAAAGTTCTCGTTTGAAGTTTTTCTGCGACGTAGCGCTCAAGGCCGGCCAGCTCCTGTGGATGATCTGCCGGTCGTGACCGTCACGTGAATCGGCGCCGGATGCTGCACACGCACCAGTGGATCAGGCACGTATGCGTGCGTTGTGAACGTCGCTTTCCCCACCACACCGGTCGCGTCCACCGGATCAGTGATGGCCGCGTCAATCGAGTTCACGCGGTTCTCCGGCCCCGTAATCGTGATCGTAGCCGGGTCTGCCGTCACGTCAATGATGCCGTAACCGGAAACGAAGCTGCCGATCACGCGCGGTCGCACTTCGACCGTGCGCGTGGCGCTCGGATTGAAATCAATACGAATCTGCGACGGCGCCACCTGTTCCACCGTCAGGCCGCGGGGCACGTGGACTTGCCGCGGTCCGAGGTCAAACGTCCGCTCGCCGGGATTGACTCCCGATAAGTCCAGCACCGCAGTGATGTCCGAAGGTTTCAAATCACGCAACACGCGCTCGGGACCTTTCACAGTCACTCGCACATCGAAGTCGCTGTCGGAGGTCATCACCAGCTTGTCGGGCGCATGGTGAAACTCGATCGGCGCCGTTTCGACCCTCTCCACTAAAGGATCGCGGCCCACAATCCACCACAGTCCAAGGGAAATCGCCAGTGCAAGGATCTTGAGATCCAGATCGTTTAGCACGTATTTGCGGAACAGTTCGCGCATCCTCAGAGCTCCGCGCCGTCGTTGTAGCTGCGCTCTTGTGACGTCATTTCGCGGTTCGATTCGGCTGGCTCCAGATCGCGGTCGGTTGCCGTGGTAGGCAGCGTGGTGCGGGGAATATAGCGCCGCAAGAGCTCGCTGATGCGCTCGCGCAGGTGCTCGACCGTGAGGTCGCGCTCAATCGCTCCACCCGACGCAATGCTGATTCCGCCAGTCTCTTCCGAAACGATCACCGCGATCGCGTCGGTCTCTTCGGTCACGCCGATACCCGCACGGTGACGAGTGCCCAGCTGCGACGACAGCTGCGGATCCGTCGCCAACGGCAGGAAACACGTCGCCGCGGCGATACGGTCCTTTTGTACGATCACTGCACCGTCGTGCAACGGTCCATCTTTCAGGAAAATCGTCGCCAGCAGGTCATACGAGAGGTTCGCGTCGATCGCAACGCCGCTGTCAATGTAGTTGCCCATGTCGTCCTGGCGCTCGATGACGATCAGCGCGCCGGTCTTATGCTTGGCGAAAAGGTTGGCCGCCATCACGATGTCGTCATAGGTTTCCACTCTTCGGCCGCCCAGCCGCGACATCGAAAAGTTCCGTCCCAGCCGCACCAGCGAATGCCGAATTTCAGCTGCGAACACCACGATCAGCGCAAAGATACTGAGCGGAGCTACCGCCGTTACCAGCCAGTCGGTCGTGTTCAGACCCTTGAAATGCGCCCAATAGACCGCCAGCGCGACCAACGCGACGCCCAACAGCGCGGGCATGGCGTGCGTCCACTTCAGTAGCTTCAGAAACCCGTAAATGACCAGCGCCACAAACAGGATGTCGATGATTGAGCTCACCGAAATCTCCGGCATGCGGCCCAGGCTCTGCAGCATCGGGCGGTCCTTTCGCGCAAGAAAACTTGCGGGTATTTCCATTCTAATGCAGCGCGTTGTGCGGCCGGCCGGCCAAAATGCGTATTTCCCGATGTCCTACTCTGTGGCAGTTCGCGGCTGGATGCCATCGACCGTTGCGGTGAATTCACCCTGTGCGAGCTGCGTACGAACCGTGTCACCCCCCTTGAGTTGCATGGCATCCTTCACCAGGTTGCCGGCGCCGTCGAATACCAGCGCGTAGCCGCGCGCCAGAATGGCTTTGGGTGACAATGCAGCCAGGCTGCTGTCGAGCCGCTCCCAACGCGACCGCTTCCTCAATACAACCGTTTCAACAGCTCGTCCTAGCGACGTAGCCAGTTGCTCGGCTTGCGTTTTTCTTTCGGATAAAAGGCGTTCCCAATGCGTGCCCAATTCAGTCGTACACTGTTCCAGTTGACGGCGAATTCCGCTCAGGCGAACTCGCATGTCCTGGTGCCGCAGACGGCCCTCCAGTTCCTCATGCCGGCGCCGAACAGTCCCCAAATTCTGCCGCTGAGCCTGCACCAGGCGATACACCAGGTCATCCACGCGCTGCTGCCGTCGCGCTAGAGCGTCAGACATTCTCACAAACGCCCCATGTTGCGTGAGCCGTGACAGCGCATTGTTCGCCCGCAGCAGCTTGTAGTTCATGGCCTGCCGCAAGCGGTCGCGTAACATCGCCAGTTTGCCGGCCAGTTCCTGTTTCGAATGGATCACCAACTCCGCCGCTGCCGACGGCGTCGGCGCACGCAAATCGGCCACGAAGTCGCAAATCGTGAAGTCGGTCTCGTGGCCGACTGCGGAGATCACCGGAATCTTCGACGCCGCCACCGTTCGCGCCAGAGCCTCGTCGTTGAACGCAAATAGGTCCTCGAACGAACCGCCACCCCGTGCCACGACGATCACGTCCACGTTACGCGCGCGATTGAAGTGCTTCACGCCATCGCCCACTTCGCTGGCTGCGTTCTCGCCCTGCACGCGTGCGTCGTAAATCAATACCGACACCGACTCGTGCCGCCGCCGCAAAATGTTCAAGATGTCCTG
>CAWIPZ010000019.1:0-76063 GCA_963837915.1 uncultured Acidobacteriaceae bacterium | reverse complement strand
CGTCAATGATGCCGTACCCGGAGACGAAACTGCCGATGACACGCGGGCGCACCTCAACCGCACGCGTGGCGCTGGGATTGAAATCGATACGAATTTGCGACGGCACCACCTGCTCCACGGTCAGGCCGCGGGGCACGTGGATTTGCCGTGGTCCGAGGTCAAACGTCCGCTCGCCGGGATTGACTCCCGACAAGTCCAGCACGGCAGTAATGTCCGAAGGTTTCAAATGTTGACGCAACACGCGCTCCGGCCCTTTCACCGTCACTCGCACATCGAAGTCGCTGTCGGAAGTCATCACCAGCTTGTCGGGCGCATGGTGAAATTCGATCGGCGCAGTTTCAACCGACTCCACCAGCGGATCGCGGCCCACGATCCACCACAACCCAAAAGAAATCGCCAGCGCCAGGATCTTCAGATCCAGATCGTTGAGCACGTATTTGCGGAAGAGCTCGCGCATGCTCAGAGCTCCGCCCCGTCGTTATAGCTGCGCTCTTGTGATGTCATTTCGCGGCCCGATCCGGCTGGCTCCAGATCGCGGTCGGTTGCCGTGGTCGGCAGCGTGGTGCGGGGAATATAGCGCCGCAAAAGCTCGCTGATGCGCTCGCGCAAGTGCTCCACCGTGAGGTCGCGCTCAATCGCTCCACCGGACGCAATACTGATCCCGCCGGTCTCTTCCGAAACGATCACCGCAATCGAGTCCGTCTCTTCCGTCACGCCGATACCGGCACGGTGACGCGTTCCCAGTTGCGATGACAATTGCGGATCCGTCGCCAGCGGCAGGAAGCACGTCGCCGCGGCGATACGGTCCTTTTGTACGATCACCGCACCGTCGTGCAACGGCCCATCTTTCAGGAAAATCGTCGCCAGCAGGTCATACGAGAGGTACGCATCGATGGCGACGCCGCTGTCGATGTAGTTTCCCATATCGTCCTGGCGCTCGATGACGATCAACGCGCCGGTCTTGTGCTTGGCAAACAGGTTGGCCGCCATCACGATGTCGTCATAGGTTTCCACTCTTCGGCCGCCCAGCCGCGACATGGAAAAATTCCGTCCCAGCCGCACCAGCGAATGCCGAATTTCAGCTGCGAACACCACGATCAGCGCAAAGATACTGAGCGGAGCTACCGCCGTTACGAGCCAGTCGGTCGTGTTCAGACCCTTGAAATGCGCCCAATAGACCGCCAACGCGACCAGCGCGACGCCCAACAGCGCGGGCATGGCGTGCGTCCACTTCAGTAGCTTCAGAAACCCGTAAATGACCAGCGCCACAAACAGGATGTCGATGATTGAGCTCACCGAAATCTCCGGCATGCGGCCCAGGCTCTGCAGCATCGGGCGGTCCTTTCGCGCAAGAAAACTTGCGGGTATTTCCATTCTAATGCAGCGCGTTGTGCGGCCGGCCGGCCAAAATGCGTATTTCCCGATGTCCTACTCTGTGGCAGTTCGCGGCTGGATGCCATCGACCGTTGCGGTGAATTCACCCTGTGCGAGCTGCGTACGAACCGTGTCACCCGCCTTGAGTTGCATGGCATCCTTCACCAGGTTGCCGGCGCCGTCGAATACCAGCGCGTAGCCGCGCGCCAGAATTGCTTTGGGTGACAATGCAGCCAGATTGCTGTCCAGCCGCTCCCAACGCGATCGCTTCCTCAATAAAACCGTTTCAACAGCCCGTCCTAGCGACGTAGCCAGTTGCTCGGCTTGCGTTTTTCTTTCGGATAAAAGACGTTCCCAATGCGTGCCCAATTCAGTCGTACACTGTTCCAGTTGACGGCGAATCCCGCTCAGTCGAACTCGCATGTCCTGGTGCCGCAGACGGCCCTCCAGTTCCTCATGCCGGCGCCGAACAGCCCCCAAATTCTGCCGCTGAGCCTGCACCAGGCGATACACCAGGTCATCCACGCGCTGCTGCCGTCGCGCTAGAGCGTCAGACATTCTCACAAACGCCCCATGTTGCGTGAGCCGTGACAGCGCATTGTTCGCCCGCAGCAGCTTGTAGTTCATGGCCTGCCGCAAGCGGTCGCGTAACATCGCCAGTTTGCCGGCCAGTTCCTGTTTCGAATGGATCACCAACTCCGCCGCTGCCGACGGCGTCGGCGCACGCAAATCGGCCACGAAGTCGCAAATCGTGAAGTCGGTCTCGTGGCCGACTGCGGAGATCACCGGAATCTTCGACGCCGCCACCGTTCGCGCCAGAGCCTCGTCGTTGAACGCAAATAGGTCCTCGAACGAACCTCCACCCCGTGCCACGACGATCACGTCCACGTTACGCGCGCGATTGAAGTGCTTCAATCCGTCGCCCACTTCGCTGGCTGCGTTCTCGCCCTGCACGCGAGCGTCGTAAATCAATACCGACACCGACTCGTGCCGCCGCCGCAAAATGTTCAAGATGTCCTGTAGAGCAGCGCCCCGTGCCGATGTCACCACACCGATGCAACGCGGCAGCGACGGAATCGGCTTTTTCCGGCTGGTATCGAACAGGCCTTCGGCTGCGAGCTTCGCCTTGAGCTGCTCGAACGCCAACTGCAGCGCGCCCGCGCCCTTGGGCTCCAGCATTTCGGCCTGCAATTGCAGGTCGCCGCGTTCGTCGTAGATGGTCACCCGGCCGCGCGCGATCACCGCCAGCCCGTTCTCCGGACGGAAGCGCAACAGCCGTGCCTGGGTTCGCCACATCACCACGCGCAACTGTGCTGAGCCATCTTTCAGCGTGAAGTACACATGGCCTGATTCCGCCGGACGGTAATTCGAGATTTCGCCCTCTACGTAAATGTCAGTGAACGACCGTTCCACCTGCGTGCGCAGCGCAGCCACGAGCTCGCGCACCGCATAAACCTTGCGCTGCGGAGCCGCAAAGATCAGGCCGAGTTGTTCGCTGTCAGCCATGCTGAGAATGTCGTCTCGAAGGCAGTGTATCGCAGCACCGCTGACGATGGCCTTTCCCTGGATGTAGACTCTGTACTCGAAAGGCCAATCAATAATGACAACGCCCTCTCGCCGCGACTTCCTTAAGCTAGCTGGTGCAGCCTCCGTTGCTACCTTCGCCTTTCGCAATGCCCTTCCGCTCGACGCCTATCCTCTAGGATTGCCGCTCGGCTTGCAGCTTTATTCGTTGCGCGAGCTGTTGCCCAAAGACTTCGACGGAACGTTGAAGGCCATCGCCGCCGCGGGATATACGGAAGTCGAAGCTGCCGGTTTCTACGCCATGACCGCGCCGGAGTTCAAGCAATCGATGACTACGGCCGGCCTGAAATGCATCAGCGCGCATTATCCGCTGAGCATGTTGCAGCCGCAGTTGGAATCCATCATTACCTATGCCAACCAATTGGGGCTGCAGTACATCGTTTGCGCTTCGCCGTCGCTGCAAGACCCCTCGAAGGTGAAGCTTTCGCCCAAAGACCCGGGCTATCACGACGCTTGGGTCAACGCCTTCACCCTCGACGACTGGAAGTGGAATGCCGAGCAATACAACGAGATCGCCAGGCGGGTAAAGGGCTACGACATGAAGTTCGGGTACCACAACCACACTACCGAATTTCGCAAGCTGAAAAACGTGCTGCCCTATGACGAACTCATCAAGCTTACCGATCCCGACTTGGTCACCTTCGAGATGGATTGCGGATGGGTGTCCGTCGCCGGCTACAACCCCGTCGAGTTCCTGACCAAGTACCCGACGCGCATCTCGATGCTGCACGTGAAGGACTTCGACCTGAAGAAAGGTACCGAGCATGTGCAATCCACCGAACTCGGTCACGGCACCATCGACTACCGCCCCATCTTCGAGGCGGCGAAAAAGGCCGGCCACATAACGCACTACTTCGTCGAGCAGGAAGAGTTCGACATGCCGCCACTGGAAGCCATCAAGATCGATGCGGAGTATATGCAGAATCTGAAGGTGTGATTTCTATCGGCGCATCCGGTTGACCACCCACAACACCAGCGACAGAATCACGCTCAGCACAATCGACGTCATCAGTGGGAAGTAGAACGTCGAGTTCTTCCCGCGAATCACGATGTCGCCCGGCAGCCGTCCGATGGGAAGATTTACTTTTCCGGCCAGGATCAGCACCAGTCCCACCACCAGAAGCAACCCGCCAAGCACTACCAGCATGCGTCCCGCGTCACCCATCCGGTAAGTTTACCGCCCGCTGGAGCGCAAGCTGGTATAGGGCTTATTGCATATTGCATATTGCATATTGCTTATTGCTTATTGCTGATCGCTAATTGCTAGCTGCTTCTTCTGGTATCCTTTCTCGTTTGCCTCGCATCGCGGGGCGATTCCCCTCTGAAAGGTCGGCATTGTCTGCGAATCCGATAATCCTGGTCCATGGCGGTGCGTGGGCGATCCCCGATGACGCGGTCGACGCCCACCTGCAAGGCGTGAAGGCGGCAGCGGCCGCTGGTTTTGCTGCCCTGCGAGATGGCGGAAGCTGCCTCGATGCGGTCGAGGCCGCGGTCGTCACCATGGAAGACGACGAGACCTTCGACGCCGGACGCGGCTCATTCCTCAACATGGACGGCCGCGTGCAACTCGATGCCTGCATGATGGACGGAGCCACCTTGCGCGCTGGCGGTGTGGGCTGCGTCGAACACATTCGCAATCCCATTGTTGCCGCCAAGAAAATTCTTACCGACAGCCCGCACGTTTATTTTGTCGGCAACGGTGCCGAGCGGTTTGCCCAGGAGCACGGCATCGACCTCTGCTCCAACGATGACCTCATCATCCCCCGCGAAGTCGAACGCCTGCGCGAAGCCAAGCAACAAGGCTATCTTCAGATGCCCGACGAGTTCGGTCCCATGCGTTCGCACGACACCGTAGGCGCCGTCGCACTCGATCGCGACGGCAATATCGCCGCCGCCACTTCGACCGGTGGCACGCTGAACAAGGCGCCAGGACGCGTAGGCGACTCCTCGCTCATCGGTTGCGGATGCTATGCCGACAACCTCAGTGCCGCTGTCTCCACCACCGGATGGGGAGAGCCGATGATGAAGCTGGTTCTGAGCAAGTGGACCGCCGACCGCGTCGAGCAGGGCTTGGTTCCCCAAGAAGCTGCCCAACGCGCGCTCTTTTACCTCAAGTCGCGACTCAACGGACACGGTGGCATCATCCTGCTCGACTCGCGAGGCCGCGTCGGCATCGCCCACAATACCCCGCGCATGGCGTGGGCTTTGACTTCTTCGGCATCAACTTCCTCAGGAATCAAAGTCGAACTATAGCTCCCACGGATTCCTCCCTAATTTCGTGCTTGCACTACTAGCGCCGTTTGTTATAAAAACCGAACGTTTGTCGGGGTGAGTTTGTTTCGCCGTTTTCCTGGTACTTGGGGCCCATGAATTCCTCTCTCTATCGTCGGGCGGGCGACAGCCATTCCGTATGCCCGCGCTCCGCATCCGTAATCAGCCAAAAACTCCGCAATTTTTGTCCATCAGAAGGGACCTTATGAACATCGCGCGCAGATTCTTCTGCTTGCTGATCGCCGTTGTTTGCCTGCTGGCCGGAGCCTTCGCACAAGTGCAGACCTCCGAATTGCACGTGCTAGCGAAAGACGCCAAGGGCGCTGTAGTCAGCGGCGCCACGGTCACTGCAGCCGAGACGAGCAAGGGCATTTCGCGGACTGCGACCACCAACGCCGAAGGTAGCGCGATCCTGCTGTCGCTTCCTCCGGGCCTCTACACGGTGACTGTCGAATCGCCAGGCTTCGCCAAGCTGGTGAACAGCGCCGTGCGCCTGACCATCGGCGAGGTGGCTGAGTTGCCGGTGCAGTTGTCGGTGGCAGCGGCCAACGAAACCGTCACTGTGTCCTCTGAAGCTGCGCTGGTTGAGACCCAACAAACCGCTTCCGGCGCCACCATCGACCAGAAACGCATCGAGAACCTGCCCATCAACGGCCGCAACTACGTCAATTTTGCACTGACCAATTCACAACTCTCGCGCGACACTACTCCCAGCATCGGCGCTGCCCCCACCTCCGGCCTGAATATCGGTGGTCAGCGTGGTCGCAGCAACCTGATCAACATTGACGGAACCAACGCCGTCGACAATTCAGTCAATGGCATTCGCTCCACCGTCTCGCAAGACGCAGTGCAGGAGTTCCAGATCCTCACCAACGGCTACGCTGCGGAATACGGACAGGCCGCCGCCGGCGTAATCAACATCATCTCCAAGTCGGGCACCAACGACTTCCATGGCGCCGCCTTCGGATATTTGCGCAACCGCTATATTCAGGCGACGAATCCCTTCAGCAACGTTGAACAGCCGGATTACACGCGCGCCCAATACGGAATTGCCATGGGCGGCCCGATTAAGAAGGACCGCACCTACTGGTTCTTCTCCTACGAAGGCACTGACCGGCACGAGACCGGCTTCTCCAACATCGGCACGGGCAACTTCGGATTTAACTCCACCGCCGACATCACACCGTTTTTCAACGCGCAGTTTGGCACTCAACTGCCGGCCAACACGCTTGCCGTTCCTGCAACCCAGGCACAGTCACAAGCGCTCGCCTACCTCGCCGCTACCAATCAATTCAATGCCAACACCATTGGATACGCGTTCCTGGTCGGCAGTTCAGGGCCAGTGGCGATAACCGGCAGAAACCCAATCACCACCGCGCTGGGACTCGGACCCGGCTACTTTTTCGCACCTAATACCACCGCCCAGTTCATTCCTCTACCCCAGTCGTTCGTCCCTATGCAGTCCCTGGTCGGCAATTTCCCGGTGCACGAACTGGGCGACATCTACTCGCTCCGCCTCGATCACAAGATCAACAACAATCAGCAACTGATGCTGCGCGGCAGCGTCAGCCCCGACATCCAGGACGGCATCGAGGTCAACGCCCAGGGCCCGCAGGTCTTCGGCCAAAATGCCCAATCGCGCACGTCGATGAACAATTTCCATGACTGGAGCATCATCGCCGAGCACACCTGGACCATCGGTAGCAACAAGGTCAACGAATTCCGCTTCCAGTACGCGCGCCGCAGCGTGAATTATTCGTATTCCAACGCCGCTGGCGGCAGCGATGTCGCCGTCAACATGCCCGGCGTCGCCTTCTTCGGCCGCGAACCTTTCTCCTACGTTCAGCGCGTCGAGCAGCGCTGGGAGCTTCTCGACAATTTCTCCATTACCAAGGGCACACACAATATCAAATTCGGCGTTGACTACAACCTGATCCCGCTCACCGCGAACTTCACCGTGAACTTTGGCGGTATCTATGATTTTGGCGCCGTCTCCATCAGCGGTACTCCCGGTCTGACCCCGGTCCAAGCCTACGGCGCTGGCATTCCGCAATACTTGGTGCAAGGAGTCGGCAATCCGCACCTCGCGTTCCACAACAACACCCTCGGCGTCTTTGTCCAGGATTCCTGGCGCATGAAGCCGCGGCTGACAGTCAACTACGGCCTGCGCTACGACGTCGAGTTCCTGCCTGACTATCCGCCCTCCACGGCGCTTGCCGCCGCGACCTACAAGACCTTTGGACTCACCAAAGGTGTGCCACCCTCCAACCTGAACTTCCAACCGCGCATCGGAGTGGCGTGGGACATCTTCGGCGACGGCAAAACCGTCGGGCGTGCCTCCTATGGCATCTTCTTTGACCATCCTCTGATGGCATTGGTCTTCGACTCGGTCGTGGCCGACGGAACCCAGGCCCCTCAGCTCCTCTTGTTCGGTGGATCGCCGGTCGACTGCAATGTCGCGAATCCGGTGGCGACCCTGAACGCCGGCAATGCATTCACCGGAACACTTGGCTGTCTGCCGCCGTCGTTCACTTACCTCTCCAATCAGCAGCGCTTCAATCCCACGCCCAACACGCCCTCGGTATGGGTCAACCAGAACTTCCTGCAGCCTGGGCAGCCGCCTGTTCCACTCTCGGTGTTGCCCTTCGGGTACCCCACCGCGGCGAACTTCAAGTACGGCTACTCCAATCAGGTCAACGTCGGCATCGAGCACCAGTTCGGAGAGAGCTGGACCTTCGATATGTCCTACAACTTCAATGGCGGACGCCGCCTGAACCGGCCCATCAACGCCAATACCGCGAACGGCACGCTGATCGTCCAGAACTGGTATAACGCCATGACCGACCCGAACTTGTCGCAAGCGGCCAAAGCCGATTTCGCCAACAATCCGTTGGCCGTGGACACGGCGGGTGTGAATCTTGCAGTCGCGGCGAAATGCGGAAATCCGGCATGTGGCGCTTACATTCCTGCTGCTCTGGTAAGTTTCTTCCGCCAGAGCGGATTTAACCCGACACTCCAGTACTATGCCCCGCCGCAAGTCAACGCTCTCGCGCAGCAGGTGCTGTCGTACTACGGACTCGGCTTTGGCAATCAACAAATTCCGTTCAGCGACCTGGTGGCCAACTACTCTAACGGCACCTCCGACTACAGTGGCCTGACGGTGAACTTGAAGAAGCGCTTCTCGCAACACTACGAGTTTCTGGCTTCCTATACGTGGTCTCACTCCATCGATGACTCCACCGATCTGGAGGCCACGCTCGAGCCGCAAGATAACTTCAACCCCAACCTCGACCGCTCCAATTCGCTCTTCGATCAGCGGCATCGCTTCGTGATCAGCGGCGTCTACCAGAGCGGCAACCAGGGCAGCGACGCCAAGGGCAAGCTGCTCAGCAACTGGACGACTTCGCTCATTCTCGAACTGGGCAGCGGGCGACCATTCAATATCGTCACGGGGTTCGATCAGAACTTCGACTTCTCCTCGGGCACCGATCGCCCGATGACAGCCCAAGCCGGGCAGACCGACGCTTGCGGCGATACGGCCGTCGCCTCCAAGTACTCACCCAGCGGCTACCTGATTCCGACCTGCTTCGCCAACGCGTTAGTCACCGGCCAGGTGCCGACCCTGATTGGCAACCTGTCGCGCAACGCGGGCACTTCGCCCTATGTCTTCTTCAACGACCTCCGCATCGCCCGCTCCTTCAAACTCGGCGAACGGATGCAGTTGCAGGGGATCATGGACTTGTTCAACATCATCAACAAGTTCAATGTCGCGGCGGTGAATCCCATCTGGAACGACGCCGGAGCGCCAACCGCGGCGTACGATCCGCGCCAGTTCCAGTTCGCCTTGCGGCTCTCGTGGTAAAGCGAAGTTGAAACTTCGTCTCGACGGCGCTCCGCGCGGAGCGCCGTTTTGGGTTCACTACCCACTGGCCACCGGCCACTATCCACTGCTTTACAATCGACTTCTCATGAAACGCCGCTCTGCTGACGCCACCAAGTGTGTGCACGCGGGAGAAGATCGCCATGGCGAATCGGCTCCGCTGACTACGCCGATTACACAGACATCGGTCTTCGTGGTTCCCGGACTCGCGGAATTACGGCGTTACGCTAAGGGCGATCGCGATCTGTACCTGTATGCCCGCTACAGCACTCCGACAGTCAAAGCGGCGGAAGACAAGATCGCCGCGCTCGAAGGCGCGGAAGCGGCGGTGATCACGTCGAGCGGAATGTCCGCGATACTCGTTGCGGCTCTTGCGAGTTGCGAGGCCGGTGACGAAATTGTCTCCATGCTTGATATCTACGGCGGCACGCTGAAGCAATTCGAGAACGTACTCTCCCGTTGCGGTATCAAGACGACGTTCATCCCCTACCACGATCTCGATAAAGCCGCGCGATATTTCAGCAACAAGACGCGCATGTTGTTCCTCGAGACTCCGACGAATCCCACACTTCGCTGCGCGGATATCGCCGCGCTCGCCGAAGTCGCTCATCTACACAAGGCTTGCGTGGTGGTCGATAACACGTTCGCAACTCCGGTCTTGCAGAAGCCGCTCGAACTCGGAGCCGACATCGTGATGCACTCGGCTACCAAGTATCTCGGCGGACACAGCGATCTCACCGCGGGTGTTCTCGCCGGATCGAAGAAATGGATGGACCGTGCGCGCGAATTAATGATTCTGACCGGAGGCTGTCTCGATCCTGGCTGCGCTTATCTTCTTCTGCGCGGCCTGAAGACGTTACAACTCCGCGTCGACCGCGCCTGCCGGAACGCTGCAGCGATCGCCATCGCACTCGAAAAACATCCCAAGGTTTCGCATGTTTACTTCCCCGGACTTCCGGGTCATGCTGACCACGCACTCGCCAAGCACCAGATGAAAGACTTCGGCATGATGGTCTCGTTCGAGCTCCGCGGCGGAGAGGCTGCGGTCGATCGCTTCATCAAGAGCCTCCACATCTGGTATCTCGCGACCAGCCTCGGGGGAGTCGAGTCCATCCTGTCGTATCCGGTGCTGTCGTCGCACATCGGACTGAGCGCCAAGCGCCTGAAGCTGCTGGGAGTGACTCCTTCGACGGTCCGCCTCTCGGTGGGCATCGAGGACCCAGCCGACCTCATCGCCGACCTCGAATCCGCTCTCGTCCGCGCCTGACGCACGCCTCATCGCCATAGATCGCCAGCAGAGCGACAATCAGCCGATTTACCGCCGCGCGGGATGACCGAGCAAGGGCAAAATTGCCCCGCCCTAGCTTGCTAGAACGGGGCACGGAAAATGCACTTTGCTTCGACCGCTACTTCTCGCTGACCAGAGCGTTCAGCAGGCCGGTACCGTTGGGGCTGCCCCATCCGGTCACCAGGTCATAGCCCGTTACGGCCGAGTAGCTGCCCGACTTGCCACTGGTGATGTCGTGGAAGTCGGTGCCGTAACTCGAACTCGTACCGAACGCGTAGAGGTAAGGGTTGATGTAACCGATGGTGGAGTAGCCGTTGGCCACCAGCTGCTGGTTGACCAAGGCGACGTAAGCGGCCCACATCGGAGCGGCAAAGCTGGTTCCACCGTACTCGTTGGCCGTACAGGTAGTCTGATCGGCGCAAACGTAGAAGGTGAAGTTGGCATTGGCTGAGACATCGGGGCCGTTGCGGTAGGTTGTGGAGCCCTTGTTGCTGGAGTTGATCACGCCCGCCAGCTTCTGCCACGCGGGGATCGCGATCTTATCGGGCGAGATGCCGCCGCCGCTATCGACCCAAGCGGTCTCCGACTTCCAAGCGCCACCAGCGCTGGCGGTCGTCAGGTCGGTGCCGCCAACAGAGATGACGTTGGCGTCGTCCGCAGGCCAAGCCTCATTTCTCGACGACCAGGTCGAGCTGTCTCCTGAGGCCGCGAAGAAGTTCTGGCCCTGGGCGGCCATCTTCTGGAAGTACGGATCGAGCGTTGTGGGATCGGCCGGCGTCCATCCCCACGAGCAACCGATGGTAGTCGGCAGCGGGGAGTGGGTGGTCATGGCGCTAATGATGGCGGTGTCTGTGGAGCCGACATACATCGTCAGGCTGGCGAGACCGGGAGCCATGCCGAGGGCCTGGGTCATGTCGAGCGTCTGCTCGGTGTCGTCGCAGCGGCCGCCCGATCTGGAATCGACGCAGCTGGTACTGGTGCCATCGGTGGACAAGAGAGTGATGGGCACGCTGTTGGTCTGGTGAACATTCGCGTAATACGTGTTCAAGTCAGCAAGGTCGGTGCCGAGATACTCCCACAAACCGAGGTTCTGGCCAGCGCCGGTGAGAGCCGTGCCCCCGTAGTAGGCAGCCCGCATGTCGCTACCCAGGAACGAAGCCGAAGGGCCGGAGCCGGTGGTAGCGTGGCTGACGACATCTTTGGGATCGATGCCATGCGACGCAGCGTAAGCAGTCTTCGAGACATACAACGGATGCGGGATGGAGTAGTTGTCGAGTCCCGAGATGTGCCAAAGCTGGAACGGGAGATCGACGGTGGGCTCGCGATCCGGGCCGTAGAAAGTGCGGCTCTCGGTAGGATGCTGGTAGACCATCATGTTCACGTGGAAGGCAGACTCGATGGAGGAGACAGGCCCCTTGACTTGCACATCCATTCCATCGCGGGAACCGCCGACAACGGTGAAACCGTGGCTCTGCACGTACTGCACGACTGCGTCATAGTCCTGCTGGGTGGGGCCGAAGCGTGCGGTGAACTCGGCGGGTGTCAGGAATTGCCGATAGCCGGGATTGTAGGGGTTTTGCAAGATGGCCAGGAAGGCGTCGAGGCCGGCCTGATCACGTAGCGGCAGAACGACATCCAACTGCATGGTTTGGGAGGCAGGAAGGCGGCCAAGCAGCGCAGCTTGTCCGTTCAGCGTGACCTCGCGCACCTGGCGCGTCATCATCGATTGCGCACGGCTTTGCGCAACTCCGGCCGAAACAAATGCGACGATCGAGAGCAGCAACAGGCATACTCCTCGATTCACGATTCCCCATAGACTTTCTGGTTTGCTCATGTTTGTTCGTCCTCGTAAAGTTCCTTGAGCTCTTACAACGTGGGCGGTTGAATCGCAGCTATCGGCCAATAGATGCGGGCGGTCGGAGCACTCGGAGTGTCGGCTCCGATGGTGCATTCTATTGCGCGACAGTCGGAGGCTTGTATACCTCTTCTGTGTGATGTATGTGTATGAATGTATTGGCCGTTTAGTGCCGCACCACGTTATGGGAAAAAGTCAAGCGGAGGAGCGCAAGGGATGCGCGGGTGCGCCTTGTCCCGTTTCGTTGATTCGCTTTGCGGGTGCGTAGTACCATCGGGCACGGGACGCAATCTTTTCATTGGGAGTCGGTTTCGCGCGAATGAAGTTTTTTCGGTGCCTGGTTGCCCCGTCGCTTTTTTGTGCCGTGCTGCTCAGCACGGGATGCGAGACCTCCCAACCCAAGAATACTGCCGCCAAGGTGCCAGCACAGGCGACTGCGCCGACGGTCTCGAAAGCGAGTCCGAAACGGGCTGACACACAGCCGGCAGCCAATGCGCCGGCCACGGCTCCACTGAATCCATCCGATCCGGTTGACGCGCTAATCGCACGAGCCGAAAAGCTCTACAACGACGGACAGGCTGAGTATCGAGACGGCCACCTGGACGCCGCACGCCAGAATTTCGACCAGGCGTTCAATGTAATGCTTTCCAGCAGTGTTGAGGTTCGCGACAATCCGCGGCTGGAAAGAGAGTTCGACAAGATCGTGGACGGCATTCGCGACCTCGAGCAGGTAGCGCTTCGCGAGGGAGATGGATTCAGTGAGCAGCACTACGAGCCTGCGCCGATTGACGAGACCAACGACATCACCTTCCCGGTCGATCCCAAGGTTCGCGCGCAGGCCGAAGCGGAGATCAAGACCACCAAGTCGGATTTGCCCCTGATGCTGAACGACCAGGTCGCGATGTTCATCAACTACTTCTCGAGCCCCAGGGGGCGTCCGACGCTGGAGCACGGGTTGTCTCGTGCGGGCCGGTATCGCGAGATGGTGTCGGAGACCTTTAAGCAAGCGGGAGTTCCACAGGACCTGATTTACCTGGCGATGGCGGAGTCGGGTTTTCAGCCGCTGGCGGTTTCGCGCGCCGGAGCGCGCGGTATGTGGCAGTTCATGGCAGGACGCGGCTCCGAATACGGACTGGAACGGAACTGGTGGGTGGATGACCGGCAGGACCCGGTGAAGTCGACGCAAGCGGCCGCGAAGCACTTGAAAGACCTATACGGAGAGTTTGGTGACTGGTATCTGGCCATGGCTGCCTACAATACCGGGCCGGGTAATGTTCAGCATGCGGTTGAGCGCACGGGCTACGCCGACTTCTGGGAGTTGTACAAGCGTGGAGTGCTGCCGCAGGAAACGCGAAACTACGTTCCCATCATTGTGGCCGTGACGATCATGGCCAAGAATCCGGCGCAGTACGGACTGGAGAATGTGGTTCCGGAAAAACCGGTGGCGACCGACCAGATCTCGATCAACTACCCGGTGGACCTGAGGCTGGTGGCCGAGTGCCTCGATACGTCGGCGGAGACCTTACAACAGCTCAATCCCAGCCTGTTGCGGATGACGACGCCAAAGGACCAAACGTTCACACTCAATCTTCCGGCCGGCAGCAAGGACAAGTACGAGGAAGCTATCGCCTTGATTCCGCCCGACATGCGGACCTTCTGGCGCTATCACCGGGTAGAATTTGGCGAATCGCTGGGCTCGATCGCCCACAAATATCACACCTCGCCCAGCGTGATCGAAGAAGCCAACAACCTGTCGAGCGACGAAGTAGTGGTGGGCTCGAAGCTCATTATCCCGATCTCTCCGGGTCAGAGCGGGGATTCGGTGGCCTATTCCAAACACCCGACACGCTACAAAGTCCGGAAGGGCGACACGCTGGGGTCGATTGCCGACGATTTCTCGGTTCCGGTCGCCAAGGTGCAGAAATGGAACCACTTACGCGGGAACACCGTTGCCGTGGGCCGCACCCTGCTGATTTACAAGCCTTTGGGAGAGACCGGCAGCGCGGAAGTGGCGTCTGAGGGCGACGACCCGCCGGCTCCCAAATCGGGAAAGTCCGGCAAGACCACCACTTCGGCGAAGTCCGGATCGAAATCGACAACCAGCGCCCAGGCGGCCACCTACCACAAGGTCAAGAAGGGCGAGACCCTGAGCGGGATCGCGCAGTCGTACAACACCACGGTGGCAGACCTGAAGAAGAACAATGCCAACCTATCGGCCAACCTGCGTGCGGGCGAAGTTCTCCTGATCCGCAAGTAATATTTTGCTGGGACTGCACTCTTCCCTTGTCGCGGATGTTCTGATACAACAGGGCGCGTCGCAGTATTGTCGTGCCGCGGCATCACCAACGGCGCAATATTTGCCGTGCTATAATCGCGCGCCTGTTGGCGCGGCATGTTTAGCGGTTCAACATTATTCAGCCTTGCGAGCTGTCTCCGTTGGGAAGCGGAGGCCGGCAACCTCAGGAGGACACATGACGGCTTTTGATGACACTCTGTACGGTCGTGATGATGAGATGGATGACTATGGAGACGGTTCTTACGGCGATTCGCTCGACGACGAGGAATACGAAGAGGAAGAAGAGGAAGAAGAAGAACCGGAATCGATTTCTGTGATCGAAGAAGTAGTCGAGGTCGAAGACAATGAGCCGGAAGAGACAACGGTGACCACTGCACCACCTCCGCCGAAAAAGGCCGCACCGAAGCCTCCGGTGAAGAAAGCGGCTGCGCCAGTTCCAGCGAAGCCGGCAGCAAAGAAGGCGGCACCTAAGCCGGCAGTCAAGAAAGCTGCTGCGAAACCGCCAGCGAAGAAAGCTGCCAAGAAGGCTCCGGCGAAGAAGAAGGCTGCTCCGGCCAAGAAGAAAGCGGCGAAGAAAGCTACGCCCAAGAAGCCAGCCAAGAAGGCCGCGAAGAAGGCGGCCAAGAAACCGGCGAAGAAAGCTGCGAAAAAAGGCCGCCGCTGACCTCGCTCCATCTTTGGGGAAGCCGCGGACACGCCGCGGCTTTTTCTCTGCCAGTCAATCTCTAGTGTTGCCGAACTTAGCGAGGTGGAATTTTGACCGACAATCCCTGGACACGCCGTCGATTCATGCAAATTGGGGCCGGCGTCATCGCCGCCGGCGCCGCCGCGAAAGCTACATTGCTCGAACCCACCAGCCTTTTCGCTGCGACCACGCAGGCCGCGACCGGCAATACCGTGCGCTTTGCTTCCATCGGGACAGGAGTACGCGGCTGCGAGCTGCTAAAAGCGTCGCTCCGCGTGCCGGGAGTAGAGTGCGTTGCGGTCAGCGATCTTTGGGAAGGGCGCTTGACAGCTGCGCAGCAGACGCTGAAA
This sequence comes from uncultured Acidobacteriaceae bacterium, assembly GCA_963837915.1. Classification (GTDB taxonomy): domain Bacteria; phylum Acidobacteriota; class Terriglobia; order Terriglobales; family Acidobacteriaceae; genus DASRAA01. Next base: position 60,480 of record CAWIPZ010000019.1, on the reverse strand, counting down.
AAACAAGTTGCGACAACTCGCAACTATAAAGAGCTCCTCGACCGCAAAGACATCGATGCCATAATCGTCTCCTGCACCGATCACCAGCACCGGCGCGTGGTGGTGGACGCATGCAATGCCGGCAAAGATGTCTATTGCGAGAAGCCGTTGTCGCACACCGTTGAAGACGGCTTCGCCATGATGGCCGCGGCTCAAAAGAACAATCGCATCATGCAGGTCGGCAGCCAGCGCGTGAGCTCCATCCTGTATGCGAAGGCGCGCGAAATTTACGCCTCGGGCAAACTGGGCGAGGTATGCTGCATTCAAGCTTACTGGGACCGCAATTCGGCCAGCGGTGCGTGGGTCTATCCCATTCCTCCGGGCGTCAACGACCAGAACATCGATTGGACCGCCTTCCAGAACGGCGCGCCGAGTATTCCATTCGATCCGGTCCGCTTCTTCCGCTGGCGCTGCTTCACCGATTACGGCGAAGGATTGGGCGGCGACCTGTTCGTCCACCTGATCTCGGGGATCATGTTCATTACCGGAACCAACACCGCGCCGACTCGTGCACAGTCAACCGGTGGACTGTTCCGCTGGAAAGATGGCCGTCAGTTCCCCGATTTCATCGAGACTTACTACGACTATCCCAACTTCCGTGTCGACGTACGTTGCAACCTCAATAACGATGGCGGCGAGTTCATCGGATTCTATGGCGACAAGGGCACCATGATCATCAAGGACTCGACGCTCACCTTTTCGCCGCAAAATACGTTGCCGGAAATGGAAGGCTACTCCACCCAGGGCTGGCCTGAGGACTTGCGCAAGCAATATGAGGCAGACTGGAAGAAGGACCATCCGGTACCGGCTCCGTTTGCTTCGCAATTGACCGAGGAGGTCGAGACTTACGCGCCGCCGCCGGGCTACAACGACACCGCCGATCACGAGGCCAATTTCTTCAATGCAGTGCGCACCCGCAAACCGTGCGTGGAAAACGAGGTCTTCGGAAATAATGCAGCGATCGGATGCCACCTGGCGAACTATTCGTACTTCAACAAAAAGGCCGCCGTGTGGGACGCGACGGCGAAAAAAATTACGGGTTAAGGCGGTTTTGAAGGGGCGCACCTTTAGGTGCGCCGTACAAGCCCTTCATCCTTGTGACGCTGCGCGGACTTCAGTCCGCGCAGCCGTATCCCCGAGTTGTCCTCACTGATTCTTGCTCGCCGCCAAACTACCTATGGCGCACTGTCCACTTACAGGCGCGTAAGTCATCTGGTCGCCGTTGTGGCCAGTCAAAACTTTCCCGCTGACATTGATACTGCCCGCTCCGGCCAGCGTACCATCGGGTTGTAACGCCAACGAAAATGGGCCAGCTTCGTTCTGCATGCGTATTGTGATGTGTCCTGCCGCGTTTTCCACGGTGTACGGCTCGGCGGCGTGCGCCCGTCCGCATTCGAGCGTCGCCAGATCGCCTTCAAAGTCGATGTTCAGGCCTTGGTTTCCGTATTTGCCGTACATGCGCAGCCCTACTGGAATCGTCGCGCCCTTTCCCGGCGACGAGCCGGTCAGTTGCGATAGCGCAGCCGATAACTTGGTTACAGGAGCACCCGTCAGGGTTGTGACATTGCAATGCTCCGTCTTCGCCACCATGGGCACGGCTGGTCGCGGCTTGGCGTAACTGGTATCCGAACCTATGTTGGCCGCCTGCGTCGTGGTGGCCGAGTACTCCATCCCGTTTTGATGCACCTGGTCGGCGCTGTACTGCGGGACTTCAGCAGCACTGATCTGTTTCTCCTGCGTACTGGTTGGCGAGTGCAGCTCATAAGCAGATGCTGGAGGACCAGCCGGGCCGCCGCCACCGCCGCCCGCCGGTACTAATCCAGCAACTAGAGTCGGCCCCGGGCCGACCAGCTTTCCGTCGGGCCTCAGGGTGACCGTGATTGGCTTCGGGCTGATAGCTACTCTCACCGCGATTTCAGGTCCACGCTCTACCTGGTACGCCGCGAGCACCGGCTGCAGAGTGCCACAATACACGGTCGCAATCTTGTCATCGAAAGAGATGCCGAAGCCCGGGCCCGAAAAGTTCCCGCTCAGACGCAACCCCGGAGGCGGCGCAGTGGCTTTGTCGAGCGAACTCATCAACCCACCGGTGAGCTCATCCATGCCAGTCTTCAATCCCTTGCCGAGACACTCCGTCTCACTGCGGCCCGATTCCAGACAATGCCGCATCTCGACCGACCCGGCATCTTTCGGCATGTTTGCTTCAGCCTGGGCAGCCTGGGCACTCTGGACATCGGCCTGAACCTGATGCAAAGCCTTCTGCTTTTCTTGCTCGACGGCCGCCTGATATCGGGGGTCGCTGCCGCCGACCAGTTGGGCAAATTGCGTTTGCAAGCCCGGCGAAAGGAAAGTCGTCCAGACCGGAATGCCTGCAAATCCGAATTTCGGATCGGAACGGCTGTAGCGATAGGGGTTGGCGGCAGGGTCGAATTGCTCATTTGGAAATTTCTGTCCTGCGCCTTGGGCGAGCACGCCCGAGATTCTGCCGTAGTCGTTGAGTAGTTTCTGTTCGTCCGGTGTCAGAGCGCGTTGCCCCGCGAGAACGTGGATGATCTCACTTAACTGATAGAAAGCGCCGATCGCACGGCGAACATTCTCTGCCGGTTTGCCGATATTCATTCCTTGCACGACACGATAGGCACTGGGGAATTCGGCAATGTAGGGTGGATTGAAACGAGTTCCTGCCTTGCACGCCTTGAGCTGCGTCGCCGCTTCGGCGCGAGGTTTAGGAACCTGGGTAATGAATTTCCCGCCCTGTTCCGCCCTGACAAAGCAATATTCCTGACCTTGCTGCCGTTGACACTGAAACACCGTGAGGGTGAGCCCGCCGGGACATTGATAAGGCGTGTTCAATTGCAGGTCCGACGATGACTGCGCTGCTTGAGGACTCGCGACTGCCGCACCTACGCCCACCGGTTTGACCTTACACATCTTTGTCATCTGGTACACGACTGAGGCGCGCGTGTTGTAACGCTCGGATTGCCCTTCAGCTTGGTAATAGCAGAACTCGCCCTTGGGGCCGACAGCGCAGCGATGGACCACATAGGTCTGTCCATCGGAACACTGATACGGAACATTGAATTGAAGTCCATCCGAGGCCTGTTGCGCCGCCGCCATTGCGGCGGTGAGAAGGAGAAGAGCTAAGAGGGTCGCGTTGGGCTTTTTCATATTGGCACTTTGGTGACGAACACTATAAATCCAGATCCATTCGCTCTGAAGCATTTTTATTCCTTACTTTGGGACAATCACCGTGGGATGTGACCCATGTCCTTTCGAGACCTGTCGCCGAACCCGTATACACCAACGAGCGAGCAAAGGAATTTGTGTCCCTCGTCGTTCGGGCTTAGGCTGCGTACTAATGCGTTCTTTGACAGAGGTAAGCTAACTCCAATATTTGTGCGACTTTGGATGATTTTGGCCGCTAAGCAATTGATTCTAAAGGGGTGGAAGCTGGACAATCATCACTAACTCTGTTTGTTTCTACGACTTTACCTATAAGTATAATGTTTGTGCGATGTTGCGCGGAATTGTTGCGTAAACCATTGATTCTGCGGATCGGCGGGGAGGGGGGTACCCCCTTCGAACACCCAGGATCGCCCATTAGTCTGCGACAATTTCGACTATGGAATCTCTTCGTAGCGGCGACGCCCAACTCGTTTACGAGATCACCGGCAGCGGACCGGATGTCGTACTGCTCCATCCCTTCCCACTCGACCATCGCTTCTGGAACGGCGTGCGGGATCAACTAGCCGCACGCTATCGGGTTTTTCTGCCGGATTTGCGGGCGCATGGGGACTCGGATGCAGGCGACGGCCCAGTGACGATGCAAAAGCTGGCGGACGATCTGGAGCGGCTCTGCCGGCAGTTCGAGATCAAGCGGGCGATTTTTGTCGGTGTTTCCCTCGGCGGCTACACGCTCTTTGAGTTCTGGCGGCGCTATCGCGAACGGGTAGGGGCGCTGGTTCTGGCAAACACCCGGGCGGGAGCAGAAACGGCCGAGGGCCGCGCCGGACGAATGCAGACTGCCGAGAGAGTATTGCGCGAAGGCACCACGCAATTTATGGAAGAACTGTTTCAGAAGCTGTTCTCGCCGAGGACAATCGCCAACCGTCCCGACATCGTTGATGCCGCGCGCGCAATGGCAAAGAAGATGTCACCGGCGGATGTGGCAGCGGTACAGCGCGGCATGGCGGAACGCGCGGACTCGATTCCGACCCTGGCGACGATCAAGGTGCCGACAATGGTAATCGCGGCTGCTGACGACGGCGTGCCGGTCAGCGACATGGAGTTGATCCACCAGAGCGTTTCCGGAAGCCAGTTCCGTGTGATCGACAACGCGGGACACTACGCAGCGATGGAACGTCCTGCGGAATTTGGGCGGCTGTTGCGGACGTTTTTGACGCTCAGCGCGTTGTACTCGCATGTGACGAATTCGATTACTGTTTTGTCGCTTTGCCGTCCATCACGGCGGTCCAGTTGGTGCCGTCCTTCGACATCTCGTACTTAAACGCGTACGAAGCTCGGCGAAAGAACCTTCATGGTGTATCGGCCCTTAAACGGTTGGCTGCCCACGCTATCGTCGGAGATCCAGGTCCAGGTTTCGCCGTCCACCGTGCCTGTTGAGCGGCCCACTTCTCCCCAGCTGTTGAACGAATTGTAGGTATAGACCTTGTGTTCGGAATCGTATCCAAAAATCGACAGATCCATGCCTTCTCCCATCGCACCGCTTAATCTTCGAGTGCATGACCAGGAAAAACTTGCCGTCCATCCATTGCACGTTGTCGGTCGCGGTTATTTTTCCGCCGGGACCCATCGGCCCGGGCTTCAGATCACTATCCGAGGTCCAATTGCCGGCAAGGAAGTCGAGTTTGCTCAACTCCGGCGCGGGCTTTGGCATAGGCATCTGCGCCGGGGAGTTCACGGCAACAACGGTCAACAGCAGTACGCACGCGAGGGCAAAGTACATCCGTGGCATAGTTCAATCGCTCCTTGGATTTTCGAATTCAACTTCAGCGGTGGGACCCTGAGTGCTCGAAATACTAAGTCGCCGCAGGATGGTTGTCAATCGATCGATCGCGACCGTCAGGATGACGACATTCGTGTTTGTGACCGTTGTCACGACCGGCAGCAATTCGGCTTGAGTAGAATGAATTCGTTATGATCGATGCGTTTCTGGTTCCGGAACACACGGTTGTCACCGCCAAAGGTGACAGCGAAGCTATCGACGTAAGCCCAGCCGCGCACCCCTACTTTCTGGCTACGCTTACGGTCACCAAGATTGTCGAACAGGAGTCGATCGAGGTGTCCTTCTTCACCTCCGCCGACGGCACAACGTGGGAAGCCAAGCCCGTGGCGTCGTTGCCGCAACAGTTTTATGTGGGCGAGTATCCGCTGCTAGTGGACTTGTCGCAGGCCAGTGGCGCCAAGTTTCTGCGGGCACACTGGGAGGTCGGCCGCTGGGGACGCGGTCCGGTCGCTCCGACTTTTGAGATCAGCCTGCGCGTGCGCGAGATTCCTGTGGAATTGTTGCAGGAAGCGCGCTCTGAAGCCGCCTCTCGCCGCTAACCCTTCGCGCCTTGCGGTAATGTAGATTCATGCCACCGAATGACTCCGTCGTGATTCGTCCCGCGCGCAATATTCTGGGAAGCCTGCGCGTGCCCGGTGATAAATCGATATCGCACCGCTATGCCATGCTGGCGGCGCTCGCACTGGGGCGCTCGCGCTTTGAGAATTACTCGCCCGGCGCAGACTGCAATAGCACGCTGAGATGCGTCCGTGCGCTGGGCTGCACAGTCGACCGCGACGAGAAGGGCGCAGTCATTATCGATGGGCTTGGCCCGGAATTGCGCGCGCCGGCGACTGCTCTCGACTGCGGAAATTCAGGCTCGACTATGCGAATGTTGTCGGGAATTGTAGCGGCGCAGGCGTTCACCAGCGAAACGGTCGGCGACGAATCGCTGTCGCGGCGTCCGATGAAGCGAGTGATAGAGCCGCTGCGCAAGATGGGCGCGGAGATCACCGCGACGGACGATCATGCTCCGCTGAGCATCAGCGGGACGCGATTGAAGGGCATCGACTATGTGGTGCCCGTGGCCAGCGCGCAAGTAAAGACGTGCCTGCTGTTTGCTGGACTGCTGGCCGACGGGCAGACGACGGTCGAAGAACCGACACGCACGCGCGATCACGGCGAGCTGGCATTGCGCGCATTTGGGGCGGAAATAACGCGCTCGCGCAATGCGGTGACGATTGTTGGTGGCCAGGCGCTGCATCCGCTGGAGGCTTTCATTCCCGGCGACAGCTCGTCGGCAGCGTTCTTTCTGTGCGCGGCGGCAATCTTTCCCGAGTCCAACGTGGTGATCGATGGTATGCTGCTGAATCCGACTCGTTCGGCGCTGCTCGACGTGCTGGCTGCGATGGGATGCCGCATCAACATGATGCGAGTGGAAGAACAATTCGGCGAGTTGGTGGGGACGATTTCTCTGACTCCCGGATCTAGCAAGCCGGTCGAAATTTCCGGGGCGCAGACCGCGCTGCTAATTGACGAGTTGCCGGTGCTGGCGGCGATCGCGCCGTACACAGCGGGCCTGGTCGTGCGCGATGCGGGCGAATTGCGGGTGAAAGAATCAGACCGCCTGTCGGCGGTGACGAGCAATCTGCAGGCGATGGGAGCCGACGTCGAGCAAACCGCCGACGGGTGGCGGATTCCCGGAGGACAAAAGCTTCATGGCGGCGAGATCGAGAGCTTCGGCGATCACCGCATCGCCATGGCGTTTGCCATCGCGGCGTTAAGGGCCGAAGGAGAGACGGCTATTCGAAATTCGGAGTGCGTGGCGATTTCGTATCCTGGATTTTTCGGTGATTTGGAAGGATTGTTGGAGCGGTAGAAGTTCATCCAGCGACAAAGAAAAGCGGAGCGGCAGGATTGCCGCTCCGTTCGCACAACGTAATTTCTAGAAGTTTTAATATTCGGAGTCGACTGGCTCAGGTGCTTCGCCTTCATCCGGCTCGATAGGAAGCTCCACACGCGAATCTTCCGCCGTCGGCTCGCCGTCCTTCTTCTTCAGCCGCACCACAGTGATTTTGGCAAAGCCCTCTTCGAACTTCGGCGGACGCAGCTTGCCAGCCATTCGGAGCATGACGTCTTCAGGAACATTGCGCTCGCGACGTTGATTGCGCTCAATGCATACCTCGGGCGGCACGTCGAAGAACACAGCGTGCGCTTCGTAACCGAAGTCGTTTGCCAGCTTGATCCAACTGCGGCGCTCGTGAGGCGACAAGTTAGTCGCATCCACGTAATTCCAGGGACGCTTGGCCAGTAGGCGGGCGCGAAGCATGGAACGCAGAGTGGAGAACACCAAGTCCTGGTAACGCTGTTCGGTGACGTCGTCGAAGAGCAGAATGCGTACCATGTCGCTGGAGAGCGGAAGAATGTTATGGCGCTTAAACCAGGTACTTTTTCCGGAACCAGGAAGTCCGATCGACAGGACCACTGCGCCCTTGGACTTCTGGGCCTCGTGCGGCGCGGGCGGACGGCTGGCAGCGGCGATCGGCTCGACGACTTCGGGAGCTGAGTCGGCCTCAGCAGCTTCGCCGGTCGGTCCGCCGGGAGTCGGCATGGCGGGCACCTGGGTCGGTGCCTGCGGTCTGCCTCCGCGGCCGCGGCGTCCACGGCGACGGTTGCGGTCGCGATCACGGCGAGGGCCCTGCGGCGGTTCTTCGCCACCGCCTGTCTGGGCAGAGGGCTGACGTTCTTCGGACTCCGGCTCAGCCGCGGCGGCCGCAGGTGACGGGTATTCGGGCTCTTCGATACGATTGCCGATATCGTCAGGAATTGGCTCAGGAAATCTGGGTTGCAGAGGCGCCGGTTGCTCCTGCCCCTGTTTTTCGGTCGGTTGTTTGCGCCGCTTCGAACGGTCGCGCATCCATCTGCGCATATTGCACTTGTAACACGCTTCGACGGGTGGCGGCAATGCCGGGTGCGGCACCTGCCGGTCGAGAAAAACCACACTTATGTGACTGCTGGTATACCAATCCTGTGACGTGGCGCATTTGCCGCACCGATTACCGGATGCTACCCTTTTTAGTTCCGGCAACTCATCCGGCCCGCAATCATCTTCCGGTAGTTACGGATTCATTTGTTACTACAGAACCGCGATTCCTCAGAGAGGTGTTATGGCGATAAAAGTAGGTATCAACGGATTTGGCCGCATCGGCCGCAATGTGCTTCGTAGCGCACTCAATGATAAAGAGTTGGACATCGTAGCGGTAAACGATCTGACCAGCCCGAAAACCCTGGCCCACCTGCTGAAGTACGACTCCGTGCTGGGCAACCTGTCGAACGACATCCAGTCGACGGAAGATTCCATCAGCGTCGATGGCAAGAAGATCCGCGTGTTCTCCGGAACGTGAGCCTGGCAAGTTGGACTGGAGTTCGCTGGGAGTACAGGTGGTGATCGAGTCGACCGGAAAGTTCACCAAGGCGGAGCAGGCCAAGGAGCACCTGAAGGGAACGGTCAAGAAGGTCATCATTTCGGCCCCGGCGACGGGCGAAGACATCACCATCGTGATGGGCGTGAATGAAGACAAGTACGACGCGAAGAAGGACAACATCATCTCGAACGCGTCATGCACCACGAACTGCTTGGCGCCTGTGGCGCTGGTGATCAACGACAAGTTCAAGATCGTCAGCGGCGCGATGACCACCATCCACTCTTACACCAACGACCAGGTGATCCTGGACTTTCCGCACAAGGACTTGCGTCGCGCGCGCGCGGCGGCGTTGTCGATGATTCCGACGTCGACTGGCGCGGCCAAGGCGCTATCGCTCGTGATTCCGAGCCTGAAGGGCAAGCTGGACGGGTTCTCAATGCGGGTGCCCACGCCCAACGTTTCGGTGGTGGACCTGGTGGTATTTGTCGAGAAAGCCACGACCGTAGACGAAGTGAATGCAGCGCTGAAAGCGGCAGCCGATGCTGGTCCGCTGAAGGGCTTCCTGGGGTACGAGACCGCAGAGCTCGTGTCGTCGGATTACAAGGGCGACTCGCGGTCGTCGATTGTGGACGCGCCCTTGACACGCGTGGTCGCGGGCAATTGCGTAAAGGTCATCGCATGGTACGACAACGAGTGGGGATATTCCTGCCGTGTGCGCGACCTGATTCACTACATCGCCAGCAAGGGACTGTAGCGCTGTTTCCTGAGGTTGCTTTCAATCGGCGGGGGAAAACCCCACTCAAGCAAAACCGGCTTGAGTGGGGCACCCTCACCCTAGCCTCGACTTTCGGCTAAGCGGTTCAGCTTGGCACGCATAGGCGTGCGGGGGTCTTATGTCGAAATTATCCATTCGTGATCTTCCTTTGAGCGGCAAACGCGTGTTCATGCGCGTCGATTTCAACGTTCCACTCGACGACGGGCGGGTGATGGACGATACCCGCATTCGCGAAACTCTGCCGACGATCGAGTACGCGCTGCGACATGGCGCGCGCCTCATCCTGGCGTCGCACCTGGGCCGTCCCAAGGGGAAGCCCAATCCGAAGATGAGCTTGAAGCCGGTAGCCGAGCGACTGAGGATTCTGCTGGACGAAGTGCTGCGCCGCGGCGAGAACGTGGGATTTTCGCCGGACTGCATCGGTCCGCAAGCGGAAGAGATGTCGACCAAGCTGGAACAGGGCCAGACGCTGCTGCTGGAAAATCTGCGGTTCCACGCGGAAGAAGAAGCCAACGACCCCGAATTTGCCAGACACCTTGCCAAGCTCTGCGACTATTACGTTAACGACGCGTTCGGGTCGGCCCATCGCGCACATGCCTCCACTGAGGGAATCACCCACTTCGTGGAAAAGAACGCAGCCGGCCTGCTGATGGAGAAAGAACTCGAGTATCTCGGCAAGGCGCTCAGCCATCCGCAGAAGCCGTTCGTGGCGATCCTCGGCGGAGCGAAGGTGAGCGACAAGATCGGCGTCATCCAACACCTAATGACCAAGGTGGACTCACTCATTATCGGCGGCGGCATGGCCTATACGTTTCTCAAGGCGCAGGGCCAGGAGATCGGTAAGTCGCTGCTGGAAGCCGACAAGCTCGACCTCGCCAAACAAATTCTGGCCGATGCCAGGGCGAAGCATGTGAAGGTCCTGCTGCCGGTCGATCATGTGGTGGCCGACAAAGTCGCAGCCGACGCGCGCATCCTGCAGATCGGCGAAGGACAGGCGATACCGGCCGACATGATGGCGCTCGACATCGGCCCGAAATCGGTGGAGCTGTTCGCGGCAGAAATCGGCTCTGCGCGCACGATTGTTTGGAACGGCCCCATGGGCGTCTTCGAGATCGACCACTTTGCGAAGGGCACGAAGAAGATTGCCAACGCTGTGGCGGAAAATGGTGCTGCCGTGTCCATCGTTGGCGGGGGCGACAGCGTAGCGGCAGTCAAGGCAGCCGGAGTAGCGGACAAGATTTCTCACATCTCTACCGGCGGTGGCGCGTCGCTAGAGTTTTTAGAGGGGAAAAAACTGCCGGGTGTAGAAGCTTTGACCAACAAGTAGTATCATTGCGCGCACCAAACAGACCGCAGGAGCGGCACTTCGTCTTAATGCCCTTTCTGCGCCATGGAAAGGGATCTTATGACTTGGTTCAAAAAACTTTTTCACGGCATTAACACGCACAATCTGGCCGGTGCTCTTGGTGCAGCCAAGACTTCCATTGATCAGCTTGCGGTCGTAGAAAAGTGGAAATGGATCTCCCAGTTCGATCAAGCCGCAGGTTCAGCAATCACATCACTGAGTACCTGGCAAAAGGGGGATTCAACCGTCGAGATAACCCAGTCGCTAAACACCGCTGTTGGGATTGTTAATGCGGCACAGGGCGTCAGCAACAAAGACAAGATGGTTATTTCGGTCTTTGTGACCACTGCTGAAACGGCCCTTGCTTTCTTGGGCTGAACAGGGAGTGTGGCGAGACCGGACCATCGGCCTCGCCGAATCGCCCATCGCGTTAGAAACTCACTTCCGGATTGCCGATTCCCGTGGCGAGCCTTACCGATCCCGTCCGACTCTACATTTCAGCCGACCGCTGGCTCGTAGTAAAGGGGCCGGGCGACATCACGCGAGAATCCTGTGATGCGATCGTCAACGCAGCGAAGTCCTCGCTGATGGGCGGAGGCGGCGTGGATGGCGCAATCCATCATGCCGGAGGCCCCGCCATCCTGGAAGCCTGCAAGGTCATCGTCGAGCGGCAAGGTCGGCTGCCGGCGGGAAAAGCAATAGCTACTCCTGGGGGCCGCTTGGTAGCGAAATATGTCATTCACACGGTTGGCCCAGTGTGGAGCGATGGCAATCGGGGCGAGCCCGAAACGCTCGCGAGTTGCCACCGGGAGTCGATACGGGTGGCCGACGAGTTGCAAATCCACAGCATCGCATTTCCCGCCATTTCGACCGGCATTTACGGTTATCCTGTAGATCTGGCTGCGCACGTAGCCATCGAGAGTGCGGCCGACGCGCTGGAGCACGCGGCGCACGTCTGCGAAGTTAAGTTTGTATTGTTTGATGCGGGTGCATTGCAACATTTTCGCAATGCCGCCAAGTCCTATGCTGAAAGTAAATCTCTAAGAATGGACTCCTATCATGCCTCGTAAGAAACTCATCGCCGCCAATTGGAAGATGTACAAGACGCCCGAACAGACCTCGGCGTTTTTCCAGGAGTTCCTTCCCCTGGTCGCCGACCATACTCGTGATGAAATAGTAGTGTGCCCGCCGTATATTGATTTGCAAACTGCAGTTGCAGCGGCCAAGGGTTCCAACGTTTTCGTTGGCGCGCAGAACATGCACTGGGAAAAAGAAGGCGCCTTCACCGGCGAGATTTCAGCGCCGATGCTACACGCGATCGACGTGACACACGTGATCCTCGGGCACTCCGAGCGGCGCCAGTACTTCAACGAAACGGACGACACGGTCAATCGCAAACTGGAATATGCGCTGGAGAGCCGCTTCACGCCTATCGTGTGCGTCGGTGAGGTGCTGGAAGAGCGTGAGGCCGGCTTGACCGAAGATGTGCTGCGCAGGCAGTGCATGCGGGCGTTCAATGGCATCTCAGCGAAGAAAGCGGCCAAGATGTGTATCGCCTACGAACCGGTCTGGGCCATCGGCACTGGCTTGACTGCGACGCCCGAAACGGCAGCCGACGCGCATTCCGTGATTCGTCACGAAGCGGCCAAGGCATTCGGTGACGAATTCGCAATGGCGCTTCGGATTCTCTACGGCGGCAGCGTGAAACCTGACAACGCGACGGCGTTGATGTCGGAAGAAGAGATCGATGGGGCCCTGGTCGGCGGCGCCAGTCTCGATCCTAAGAACTTCGTCAGGATTGTGAAGTACTGAGCGCGCTTCCAACGAGGAACTCGCTCGCCCGCTGCGCCGACCGGACTCGGCGCGGCATGACCTCTGCGCCTGACCTCTACTTACTTTCCCGTCACTTGTGCTCGGGTCATCTCGGCAACGACGGCCTGGGCTTCGCCCAAGTAGCTCTTGGGATCGAGGCGCGCGAACAAATCAAGGAGGCGCGCAATCAAACCCGTCCAGCCCGTTTGGTGACTGGCGCCCAACCCGGCGCCATTGTCGCCGTGGAAGTACTCGTAGAACAGGATGTAGTCCTTCCAATAGGGATCTTCCTGGAATTTCTTCGTGCCGCCGTAAACCGGTCGCCTTCCATTCTTATCCCGCACAAAAATCTTCGACAGTCGGCTGCTGATTTCCTTCGCCACTTCAAACAAGGTCATGTATTGGCCTGAGCCGGTCGGGCACTCCACCTTGAAGTCGGGACCGTAGAAGGGGTACATCAGCAGCAGGCCGCGAATGATCAGGCCATTGACCGGCATCCAGATCGGGCCACGCCAGTTCGAGTTGCCGCCAAACATTCCGGTATTCGACTCGGCAGGGAGATACTCGACTTTGTATTCCTGCCCCGACAAGTTGAAGACGAAGGGGTGTTCACGATGGTACTTCGAGAGCGAGCGGATGCCGTACGGGCTGAGAAACTCATTTTCGTCGAGCATGTAGCCCAGAACGCGCTGCAGCTTTTCCTTGTTGCAGACGGCAGTGAGCCTGCGATCACGGTACCCAATGAAACTTCCATCGGCTACGGAAATCTGCTTCATCACCTCAGGGTGGCGCTTCCGGAACAACTCCATGAGTTCGAGAATCCGGGGATGGTGGGCCAGCGTGCCCGGCTCGAATACGGTGGTAGCACAGAGCGGCAGCAGCCCCACCATGGAGCGAATCTTCAAACGTATGGCCTCGCCGTCAGGTAAATGCAGCAGGTCGTAGAAGAACCCATCCGCCGAGTCCCACATCTCGTCCTTGTTCACGCCGATGCGGTCCATGGCGTAGGTGATCCAGGCAAAGTGCTCGAGGAACCGATAGGCGAGCTCTTCGTACATAGAGTCGTATTCCGTCAGGATCAGTGCAATTTCGAGCATGCAGAGGCAGTAGAAGGCCATCCACGCGGTGCCATCGGCCTGATCCAGATGCCCACCGGTAGGCAGCGGCGAGCTGCGGTCGAAGACGCCGATGTTGTCGAGGCCCAGGAAACCCCCGGCAAACACGTTCTTGCCTTCCGGGTCTTTGCGGTTGACCCACCAGTTGAAATTCAGCATCAGGCCCTGAAACGAGCGCTCCAGGAAACGCAGATCGGCGCGACCCAGCTCCGTTTCAACACGGTATAGGAACAATGTCGCCCAGGCATGCACGGGCGGATTTACATCGCTGAAGTTCCACTCGTAGGCGGGAATCTGTCCGTTGGGATGGGAATACAGGGTGCGCAGCATGAGCAGCAGCTGCTCTTTGGCGAAGTCGAAGTCCACCAGCGAAAGCGCGATGGTGTGAAACGCCAAGTCCCACGCCGCGTACCAGGGATACTCCCATTTGTCGGGCATGGAGATGATGTCGCGGTTGAGCATGTGGAACCATTCTGGATTGCGCGCTGCACCCTTGCCGGAACTCATGAGCGGATGTGAATCGTGTTCGCTAAGCCAGCGGTCGAGGTCAAAATAGTAAAACTGCTTGGACCACAACATTCCCCCCAGCGCCTGGCGGTGAACGCGCTTCTCGTCTTCGCTCAAGTTGTGCGGAGTGATGCGATCGTAAAACCTGTCGGCATCCGCAAGACGTTCGGCGAAGACTTCATCGAATTCTGCGAATTCGTTGGCGGTCGGCTTGTTGTTCAGCCGCAGACGAACAACCTTGCTGCCTCCAGCCGGAATGTCAAGCGCGTAATGCGCGGCCGCCTTAGACCCCGTCTTCGCGGGATTGACGGCGTCTATCTGTCCTCTGACCACATACTCATGAAATGCGTCTTTGACGTAGGGAGTTGGATTTAGCTTGCCCCAAAGCCGGGCGGCATTCGACTCGTTCTCGGTGAACAACAGCTCGTCCGCGCCCTCGCATTGCAGCGTGAACTCGCCGAGATTCGGATGCGTGGCCCCGATCCTTTGATCATTGGACTGCCGCAGCTTTCCCTTCGGCTCGTCGTCACCCCAGGACCACACGTTCCGGAACCAGAGTGTGGGAAGCAAATGAATCTGCGCCGCCTCAGGGCCGCGGTTATGCACGGAGACCTTAATCAACAAGTCTTCCGGGTCGGCCTTCGCGTATTCCACGAAGACGTCGAAGTAGCGGTCATCGTCGAAGATGCCCGTGTCGAGAAGCTCGTATTCCATCTCTTCGCGGGAACGCCGCTTGTTGGTTTCGATGAGATCGCGATAGGGATACTCTCGCTGCGGATACTTGTAAAGGTACTTCATGTATGAATGGGTTGGAGTGCTGTCGATGTAAAAGTAGTATTCCTTGACGTCTTCGCCGTGGTTGCCCTCGCTGTTCGTCAGTCCAAACAAGCGTTCTTTCAGGATAGGGTCGCGCCCGTTCCACAGCGCAACCGCAAAACAAAGCTGCTGCTTGTCATCACTGATGCCGGCAAGGCCGTCCTCGCCCCAGTGATAAGCGCGGGATCGCGCCTGGTCATGAGTGAAATAGTCCCAGGCATTGCCATCCTGGCTGTAGTCCTCGCGAACCGTGCCCCACTGACGTTCGCTCAGGTACGGCCCCCATTTCTTCCAGGGAACACCGTGCTCACGAGCCTCGTTCAAGCGCTTTTGTTCGGTGACCTGGATGTAGTTAAGAGGCGAGGACTCCTGATCTCCAGATTGCATTGCGTCGCTCCTTGCGCCAGTCACTTCCTGTCTGAGTAGGCTAAGTTTGAATGGTTGTCTGATTCGTGAGAAAAGCCAATGCTGGCCGCTCGTGTGGCGGCCAACTCGTCTTGAACCACGATACACCGGCGGCCGGGTATTTCGCTCGGGTTCGACTTTGGGTCATCGTCGGCTTTGCTATACTTAGAGAGCCTCTACGACCTGCTTGGAAGACGGATTGTTGCCGTCCCTATTTGTGCGCGGAAGTGGTGAAATTGGCAGACACACCATCTTGAGGGGGTGGCGCCCAAAAGGCATGGGGGTTCAAGTCCCCCCTTCCGCACCATCGTTCACCTGTGAACCGGCAGCGCATCGAGAGTACAAATTTTATGAGCGGGCGAAGTTCTGGACGGCCTGTGATCGCCGCCCGCAGCGAGAGTTGAGATATCGATGATTGTATTTATCACTATCATTCACGTACTGGTCTGTGCCTTCCTCATTATCGTCGTGCTGTTGCAGCACGGCCAGAGCGCCGACATAGCCGCCGCCTTTGGCGGCGCGGGCAGCCAGACCGCATTCGGCGCCAGAACTGCCGGCACCGTACTCAGCCGCGCTACGACCTATGCGGCGATCGCCTTCATGCTGACTTCTATCACCCTTTCGGTGATGGCCACCCGGCGCGGTGTCAGCAGCGGATCGGTGCTGGGCAACACAAAGTCGGCTCCGGCACAAAAAGCTCCCGCGCCAGCGCCTGCAACGCCTCAGCGTTAGCAAACTCAGAGTTGCAGATTCTTCGGCCTGCGTCTCGCGCGCAGGCCTCAGTTTTTGGAAAACAACTTACCCTGCGCTTGAGTCCTCGACCAGGTATTCCAACGCCTTTTCGCGGGTTTCAAAGGTAGGGATCTCGCGCCCTGAAAACGTAAGAACCGATTCGTACAGAGCTTTGGGCAGGTTCTGCGTCAGAACCCATGCTGCCTTCTTGATGTGAGGCCGATCAAAGACGGCCGCAAGCTTCAGGTGCTCGACCGTTTCCTTGGTGAAGGTCGACCGGCTGAAGTCACCCAGCACGAGCAGCGATCCGATGGGCTCGCGAGTTACGTGCTTCGGAACCTCATCGATCACCGCCGCCAATTCTTCCGGCGAACAGTCGCTACAATCGGCCAGAAGTACCTGGCGGTTGCGAAACGTGAGAAATAGAATTCGTTCCAAGGGCCGCTCCTGTCGATCGTTACCAGAACTGAGCCCAACTCAATGGCGAGATGCGCAGTGTATCGCAGAGCCAAGCGCGGCACAATACTGGTTCAATACAGTGCCTGAAATCTCGCATTCATGGTAGCTTGAGGGCATGATCCACGAGATCCTCCCCGTCGGCCCGCTGCAGTGCAATTGCTCCATCGTGGGCGATGAGCAGACGCGCGAGGCCATGGTCATCGATCCCGGAGACGATATCGAGCAAGTGCTGGCCATCGTGAAGCGCCACGGGCTTACGGTGAAGCAGATCGTCATTACCCACGCCCACATCGATCACATCGGCGGCGCAGGCAAATTGAAGCGCGCTACCGGCGCTCCGGTGTTGCTCAATGTGAACGATCAGGCCTTGCTGAAGATGCTGGATGTGCAGGCGAGTTGGATTGGTATGAGTCCGCCCGAGCACACGACCATCGATTCCGGACTCAATACTGGAGACAAGCTTAAGGCCGGAAGCCTCGTGGCCGATGTCCTGCATACGCCCGGACACACCGAGGGCAGCGTTTGCCTCTACTTTGCGACGGAGAAGAAGCTTATCGCCGGCGACACTCTGTTTGCCGGTTCCATTGGCCGAACCGACCTGCCTGGGGGCTCGTTTAAGAAGATCATGGAGTCACTGCTGGGACCCGTTCTTGCCTTGCCCGATGAAACCGTCGTGATACCGGGACACGGTCCGTTGACCACGATTGGCGACGAGCGCGAGAGCAATCCGTTTCTAGCGGGGTAAGTCTCCATTCCGCAGAGGCAGGTTGTTCGGTCACTCGATTAGACTAAAAATGGCTCCCCCTAGACGCACCTATGCCGTTTACGCTCTCGCATGCCGCCGCTGCCCTGCCCTTTCGCAAGCTCAAGCCGGTCTGGCCTGCGCTGGTGATTGGTACCTTTGCGCCTGACTTGCAATATTTCATCCAGCTCACCGATGAAGACCGCAGCGGCCATCACTATCCCGATGTGCTGCTGTTTACCCTCCCCGTGGCGCTGCTCATGTTGTGGCTGTTCGAGTCTGTCGTCAAGGGTCCGGCCATCGAGCTGTTGCCCAGCGGCTGGCAGAGGAGACTTCAGGATAAGACGGCACCTCTATCCTTCCGGGGTTGGCGCCAGTTCGGCAGCATCGTCTTCTGGATCGCGGTGGGCACTCTCACGCATCTGGTCTGGGACCAGTTCACGCATTCGTATACGCGCACGGCTGAGTTTTTACCGCTGCTGAAGACCCACATCTCATTCCCTTACTGGAAGCACACCACCGTGGCCGGGCTCCTGCAAGACGCCAGCACCATTCTTGGCCTCCTGGCTTTGTGCGTCTGGTGCCTGGCATGGTATCGCCGGACGTCCCCCTCGCCCGCGGCACCCCGAAGCGAGTTGTCGCCGCTGACAAAGCTCGCTGTGGTCGCGGTCATGGTGTTCATCGCGGCCGGCGCCGGCTACGCCCTGGCCTGGTTCATGCTCGCCAGCCGCCTGGAACCGCTCAGCCGACAGGTCCGGATCGCCATCACGTTCCTCGCTGTGACGCAGATATTCTGCGTGGAGATGCTGATCTACGGGACGGCCATGACGCTGCGGAACCGGCTGCACCCTGGCGCGGACCCGCAAGTCGACGAACCCGCCGTTAAATCTGGATGATCATGTCGTTCAAGCGCGTGGGATATTTGTTGATGATCTCACCCTGCGTCTTGCCCACGATCACTGTATCGGAGTGACGAAAGCCACCCCATCCGGGATCGTACACACCGGGTTCGCAACTGAACGTCATCCCGACCTTGAGCACAGTCTTGTCGCCTTCCGCGATCCATGGCGCCTCGTGGCCTTCGAGTCCGATGCCGTGACCGGTGCGATGTTTTAGGAACTGCGCGAACCCCGCCTGCCGTATCTGATCCAGGCTCATCTTGTCGACGTCTTCGGCGACCATACCTTCCTTCATGTTGGCTGCTCCGGTATCGTGCGCAGCGAGCATGGCGTCATACATGCGCTTTGCGTGGTCGCTCGGCGGCCCGACACAGAAAGAGCGCTCACACTCCACGTTGTACCCACCCACCATCGCGCCGTAGCTCAGGATGAGCGCGTCGCCTTTCTTCAGAACGTCTTTGCTGGGAATCGCGTGAGGAAACGCCGAGCGAACACCGAAAGGCACAAGTCCGCCGTAGGGAGGGTCGATGCCGATTCCGACCACGGACGTCAGCTCCTTCGACATTTTGTCGGCGACGGCATCGGCGGTCGCTTTCAGAATCTGGTTTTCGGTGACGCCTCCGTTCGCCTCAATGAACGTGCGCCCCGACTGCACTGTGTAGTCAGCAAAGTACGTAGCGCGACGCATTACGCCAATCTCGTCCGAGTCCTTGACCCAGCGCATTTCTTCGACGATGTCTCCGGCGTCGACCAACTTGGCCTTGGGGGCTCCCAGCTGCATTTGCGCGCGACGCGACGGAGTGCTTTCCTCGATGCCGATGCTGCCTCCGCCGTACCCGCGCGCGTCGGCGCGTTCGAAGATCCAACGCACCCGGTTCACAGGGCCGGGATAGTCGAAGTACACGTCGACGTCCTTCACCCACCACAGCCTCACCTGGTCCGACTCGAGTCCGGGGACAAACAGAGTTGGGTCACCCGAGGCAGGGATGAGCACTGCGAGTGGACGCTCGGTCGGCAAGTGAAAGTAGCCGGTCGTATACACCACATTGTGTGCGTTAAGCAACAGCATGGCGTTCAGGTTGCGTTCCGCCATCTTGGCCTGCACCTGCTTGATCTTGCGCTGATACCACGCGGGCGGCAAACGGTCTGGGCCAGGAGGTGCGGGATAGTTCGCCGCGATCTCGAGCACGTGCGTGTTGCCAAAGGAACTGGCAGAAGTGGTGATGGTGAGCGCGGCCGCTCCCGCCGCTGACTGCAGAAATCGCCGACGAGTTGGGATCATGGACAGGGCCTCCCTGAAAGGGAAACATCTTAGCATTTTCAGAATGAACGCAAGTCGAATGTACAAGAAGAATGCGGTAGTACAGGCTGGTTTGCATCAGGGTACGACTTCAGTCGTGCCGATAAGCCGTTGATCTTTGGTCCGCTGAGCGGACTTCAGTCCGCGAGACCCAGGCAATTCGCCCACTTGGGCTTCGTTTTGCGACACTCTCAGCACGTCGCGAACGATCAGGCTCTGTGGCACCACCAGTACCAGCAAGTACGACAGAATGGTGCCGATTATCACGCCGACCGCTCCGATACGTTGCACCAGCGTAATCGACAACGCCAGGTTCACAACGGCCGCGATGATCGATAGGATGCCTTGTTCGCGGGTACGATTTACGGCGGCCAGCAGGCAGGACTCCACGGTCATGCATCCGCTAATGGTTGCCCACAGGGCCATCGCCGCCAGCAGCGCCGTGGACGGAATCGCAGCCTCGCCCGCCCACCAGCGAATCAGCGGTTTGCCGGCGGCGATGAAAATCAAGCCGCCCACCAGGTTCAGCCCCAGTGTGGCTTGCATGGTGAAACGAAAAGTCCGCTGCATCCAATCATAGTCACCTCGCGCGTTCGCCTCGGCGTATGCCGGCCATAACGCAGGAAAAATCAGTGACTGTAGCATTGCGGCAAGCCCGACAAACCTCCAAGTGACGTTGTAGGGAGTCACCTGTGCTGCTCCGAGATAATGGCTCACTACTACATTGTCGGAGCTGAACACCACCGCTCCCGCGATCTGAATCAGCAGGAACCCTGAACCGGAACCCAGCAATTCTCGCGCCTGCGTCCATTGCAGCAGTGACAGCCGCGGCCGCAGCCACGGCTTGAACCAAAGTAGAGTGGCGACCAGCGCGCCCAGGTTGCAAAGGGTTGCGCTTCCCACCGACATCACGAAGAGCACCGGCATCGACACGCGCAGCGCAATGCCCGTCACGAGCCCGGCCAGGTTAGCGACTGTTCCGGCGGCAACTACGAAATTGTTGATGTGAACTTCCTGATACCCCGCAAATATTCTGCTTCCCAAAGATGCCGGTAATCCAAGCAGCATCAGTGTGGCGGCGATCGCAACGGTTCCGCTCACTTCGCGGCGCGGCACGTTGGCTGAGACGTTGAATAGTATTGTCCAGTTGATATGTGGCCACACTACAACCAATGCCAGCCCAACAAAGCAGGCAACCAAGGAAGTCAGCGCCAGTGCATTCGTCGTGCTGCGCGCCGCGTAATTGCGATCCTCTACCGCGTACGAGCGCGCGATATGGTTGGTTAGCGTGCTGGCAATTCCCAGGTCAAGCAGGTTGAGAAAGATGACCGTGCTGGCGATGGTCGCCCACAAGCCGAAACGCTCAGGACCGAGGTAGCGCACCGCCAGCGGTAGTGAGACGAACGTCAACAGTGCTGACAGAACGCGTGACGCCGCTCCCGACGACGCGGCTGCAGCGATTCTCCCCTCCCGTGTCCGCTTCCACGCCGCCAAGCTGAGCATCAGGAGACCGCTACCAACCCTGCCGCGTGTGCGCGTTCTGCCAACACGGCCGCCGCGAGGTCGGGATTTCCGTTCGCAGTCACCTCGTGCTGTGGCGCGCGCTCGAATTGGGGCAGCAATTCCGCCGCTGCCGATACGACTCGGTCCACGGTGACACCCAGGATGCAGTGCGCTTCAGGCGAACGGCATGACGACACGCATTTACCTTGCGACGACGTCGGCCGCATCACCCGGGAGCGCGAACAACGTGGCGCAAACCGTTCCGGACTGTTGGCGTGGTTGGGATCTCCACCGAGCGGGTGCTTCGATACAATCATCGTCGGACAATCCATGGCCGCCGCCAGGTGCGCTGTGCCGGTATCGTTTCCTATGAAGAGATCGCAGCGCTCCAGAACCGCGCAAACCGCCCGCAGCGGAACGCCGCTGAGAATGTAGGGAGGCACCGGCAGCATCACCGACAACTCCGCTGCCTCGGCGTCTTCCTCACGAGAACAAACGATTACCGGCTGCACGTCGCGCTGCTGGTTCAACCGGGCAAGGCATTCCGCGTAACGCGGCAGTGGCCACTTGCGGCTGGCCGCGCGTCCACCGATTCCAACGGCGACAAGAAGTCTGCGCCGGTGGTGATGGATCAGCAGCTCACTGGCGAATTTGCGGTCGTTCTCCGTCAGCCGGATTTCCAGTCGCCGGCTCTCGACTTTTCCACCCAGCGCCTCGACGATGGCCAGATTGCGATCAACTTCGTGCTGCACTGGCCCTGCCGGCACGACTACGTCGAACGCCGCATCAAAACCGCGATTGAGCTTGCGCTTGGCCGCAGACGCCTGCGTGCTAATACCGACACTATTGCTCGCATTCGTCAGCACACAAAGCAGTGTTGCCAGACTCTCGTCCACGTCCCAACGCGGCGAGATGGCCAGGTCAAACTGCCGTCGTCGCAGCTCGGTCCAGTAGAACCAGAGCACCGATGCCAGCCATCGCGAACGCGCCGGGAGCCATTTCGTCTTCAGCTCCTGCGGCGGAAGAATCTCGTCGACGTTGCGGTTGGTGGTCAGAATGGACTTATAGGCCGGAGCCACCACTGCGGTAATTCGAGCTCCTGGATAGAGTCTCTTGAGCTCGCGAAACAGGGGCGTGGTCAGCACCAGATCGCCGAGCTGATCGAGACGGAAAACAATGATGCTACGCACCCCCGAAGAACTCTTCGTCGCGCCTCGGCTTCTAGGGTGGCACTTTCGCCACGCGATCGCCAGCCGTGTCGGAACCGTCACCGAAAGCAACAAGCCCGTCATCTTATACCCCTACCCTTACTGGCTCACGCGACTGTTCGATTAACCGGCTGGTGCTGCGCCCCGTCACCAGCGGGACTAATTCCAGCCGTCCTCCCCACCCTCGTACCTCGGCGGCGCCTGCCACCTCGTCGGAAGTGCAGTCTCCGCCTTTCACAAGCACGTCGGGACGCAGCGCCTCAATCAGCCGCAGCGGCGTTTCTTCGTCGAAGACCACCACTGCATCCACCGCCGCCAGCGCCGCGAGAATTCGTGCTCGATCCTGCTCCCTCACCAGCGGACGCTTCGCTCCTTTCAAAGCCCGCACCGAGCGGTCGCTGTTCACGGCGACAATCAGGCGATCACCCATGCGCCGGGCTTGTTCCAGTAGAGTGATGTGGCCGAGATGCAACACATCGAAGCACCCGTTGGTAAACACGATTCGTGACCCACACGAGCGCCAGGCGGCGGTCCGCGCCAGCAATCCTTCGAGCCGCAGGACCTTCCCGTCGGAACGCAACTGCAACTCCTGCGCAAGCGTCCCCATCAGTTCCTCGCGCTGAATGGGCACCGTCCCCACCTTGCCGATCACGATGCCCGCCGCGACGTTAGCCAACCTGACCGCATCCTCGATGGGCACGCCTCCCGCAATCGCCGCTGCCACCACTGCCACGACCGTGTCCCCAGCGCCTGAAACGTCATATACTTGCCGCGCCGCTGCCGGCACTTGCGTGCGCGAGTCCTGACGCAAAATCTCGATTCCCTTCTCGCTCAGTGTCACCAGCATGTATTGCAGGTTGAGCGAGGCGACCATGGCCTGTCCGGCCGCCAGCAGCCATTTCAAGTCGCTCGCCGATTCTCCGGTCACGGCTGCCAACTCTTTGGCATTGGGACAAATCGTTGTCGCACCGCGATAGCGAGTAAAGTCGCGCCCCTTGGGATCGACAACGACTGGCACATGCCGCCGGCGCGCCTCTTCGATAACGGTCCTACACACACGCTCACTGAGTACGCCCTTGCCGTAGTCAGACAGCACGACTGCCGACGCATTGGCCAGGTTCTCCGTAACCTTGTGGAGCAGCACTTCTGCTGCGCCGTCGAAATCTCCGGGCTTGGAATCGCAATCCATCCGCAGCAATTGCTGGTGCCCCGCCAGCACTCGTAACTTCGACGTGGTCGGCACACCGGGACAGGCAACAACGAAAGACTTCACGCCCGCCCCGCGCAGCAGCGTCTCCAGTGTTTCCTGGTCGTCATCGCCACCAGCGAAACCCATCACCGTCACGCGCGCTCCGAGCCCCGCCAGATTCATGGCGACGTTTGCCGCCCCTCCCGGCTGCTCGGTGTGCTGGCCGGTGCGCAACACA
Organism: uncultured Acidobacteriaceae bacterium; assembly: GCA_963837915.1. GTDB lineage: Bacteria > Acidobacteriota > Terriglobia > Terriglobales > Acidobacteriaceae > DASRAA01. The sequence continues at coordinate 36,966 of CAWIPZ010000019.1, read as the reverse complement.
GGCACGGGAGCTTCCGGCGAAATGCGTTCGACGTCGCCCCAAAGGTACTTGTCGAGCATCAGGTCGCCCACCACGAGCACATTGGGTTGGCCAAATCCGTTCTCTACTGTCTCAATCAGCAGTGCGCTGTCCCCGTTCATCCCGCGTTCCTCTGGGCTTCCACTGCGTTGGAGATGCAGATGGCCAGCTCGATCCAATCGCACAGCATGTGGCCGCACAGCATGTACGCCTCCTGAATGCGGGCCGTGTCCTTGGACGGAATGCGCATCCAAAGGTCGGCCGAGCTGCCCAACCGCCCACCGTGCTCGCCGGTAAATGCCACCGTGTATGCCCCAATCTGCCGCGCCCGCTGGAGAGCAACCGCGACATTGCGACTGTTTCCCGATGTGGAGATGCCGACGAACACGTCGCCCGGCAGGCACAGCGCCTCCACCTGGCGCGCGAAGATCTCGTGAAACCCGTAGTCGTTGGCAATACCGATCACCGCCGCGGCATTTTCGGTGAGTGCCATCGATGCCAGCCCAGGACGGTCGCGACGGTAGCGGCCCACCAGCTCCGCTGCCAGATGCTGCGCGTCGCAGGCACTGCCGCCATTGCCGCACCACACAATCTTGTTACCCGTGAGCAAAGCCCGCGTCATGCGACCCGCGACTTGTTCCAGCCGTGAACGCTGAGCACGCATTTGCTCCACAACCGCCAGGTGGCCGGAAATGGCTTCGGAAAAAACGCTTTCAAGATTCAAGGAAGACAGCATGTGGCCCTCAAAACACTAAAGATTGCGAGGGATCGCTGCCACACAGGGAGGGAACTGACTGGAGGTAATTATAGGAGGTGTTGCGACCGACATCGGCAAACGATTTGCGTCTGCTAAAGAAAAATTCTTTCTGCTTTCCCAGAATGGGAAAACTTCCGAATCGGACTCAGACTCTCATCTGCGTCATCCGTTTAAATCCGCAGTTGCCTTTGTCTTTCACTAACCACAACCACTGCTTTCACGCCCCCGCTGCCTTAAACGCGCGTGAAATCAGCTCTTGGGCCTCGGTCTGCAAGCGCCGCAGGTGTTCCTCGCCAGCAAAACTCTCAGCGTAAATCTTGTAAACATTTTCGGTACCTGACGGCCGTGCCGCGAACCAGCCGCGCGCCGTCACGACCTTCAGTCCGCCAATCGGCGCTCCATTGCCAGGAGCCTTGGTGAGCATGGCCTCGATTTTGTCGCCGGCTAGTGTGGTTTCATTCACGTCGCTGGGCGACAGCTTCGCTAGCACAGCTTTCTGCGCCGGATCTGCCGGCGCGTCGATGCGCTCGTACACTGGGTCTCCAAATTGCACTGTCAACTCGGCGTAAAGTTGTCCGGGATCCTTTGCCGGTGCGCGAAAGCATCTCAGCCGCCAGCAGTCCCATGATCAGGCCGTCCTTATCGGTGGTCCAAACCGTTCCATCGCGCCGAAGGAACGACGCACCCGCACTTTCTTCGCCGCCAAATCCGAGTGAGCCGTCGAGCAGGCCATCAACAAACCATTTGAACCCCACCGGGACCTCCACCAGCTTGCGTCCCAGACTCTTGGCAACGAAGTCGATCATGCTGCTGCTCACCATTGTCTTCCCGACGCCCGCGTTGGCGCTCCATCCGGGCCGATTGCGAAACAGATAATTGATCGCGACCGCAAGATAGTGGTTTGGATTCAACAGGCCCACGCTCGCGACAATACCGTGACGATCGGCGTCGGTATCGCAGGCAAACGCCACCTGGTATTTGTCGCGCAATGCGATCAGCCCCGCCATCGCGTAGGGAGACGAGCAGTCCATACGGATTTTGCCGTCCCAATCGACGTGCATGAAGCGGAACGTAGGATCGACATCAGTGTCCTTGACCTCCATGTCGAGGCCATACTTTTCTGCGATGCGCGGCCAATAAGCCACTGAAGCACCGCCTAGCGGATCGGCCCCCAGCTTTGGACGCGCCGCGCGAATCGGATCGAAATCGATGATCGCGCCCAGGTCGTCGACGTATGCGGAGAGGAAATCGTAGCGATGCGTGTTAGGCGATCCCAATGCTGAGCGATAGTTCACCCGCTTCACTTCTTTCATTCCGTCGGCCAGGATGGCGTTGGCCCGATCTTCGATCCACTTCGTCGCGGTGGTGTCAGCGGGACCGCCGTTGGTCGGGTTGTACTTGAAACCACCATTGTCTGGCGGATTATGCGATGGTGTGATCACGATCCCATCCGACAGCCCACTCTTCCGTCCTCGGTTGTAGCTTAGGACGGCATGCGACAGAGCGGGCGTCGGCGTATAAGCGAGTTCGCTATCGACGATAACTTCTACGCCGTTCGCCAGCAGCACTTCCAACGCGCTGGCGAAGGCTGGCTCGCTCAGCGCGTGCGTGTCTTTGGCCAAAAACAACGGACCGTTCGTGCCTTCCCCTTTCCGGTATTCGCAAATCGCCTGCGAGATGGCAAGGATGTGGTTCTCATTGAAGGACACATCGAAGGAAGATCCGCGATGTCCCGAGGTGCCGAACGCGACCCTTTGCGTCGGCTGCGTGATATCGGGCTTCTCCGCGTAATACGCGGTGATGAGCCGGGGAACGTCGACCAGCATATCGGGCGTAGCAAGTTTTCCAGCGCGAGGGTCGATGGGCATAGCGACCCATTTTCGCACACGCGGGTTTCAATCGAGCAAATGTGCCGTAACACTCAATCGCCGTTATCCCGGAACGTTCACTCCACTCAGAAACCCGCCCAGGTGAGCGGTTACGGCGACCACCACGGCAGCCAGGAACTCGATCGGGAGCCGGTATCCCGGAAGTCTTCCCCCTGGCTTTCGGCTGGCCCGAAAATGAATCCACCACACCAGCCAGATCAAGCAGCTCGAAACCACTCCCAGCACCAAATGCTGCAGTAGAATCCCTTTGGGTTTATGACCGTTCAACTGCCATTGCCAAGCGAGCAGCCCTGTGATCACGACTGGGAGCGTGGCCACGGCCGCAATGAGCAGGTCATAGCGAGCAACAACTGCCAGCATTGGCTTCTTCATCCAATGACCCGCGAAGTCGAAGCCCACAGCCGCCAGGAACAGACCGATCGGGAAATGGACCAGCACCACGTGTTGCGCGTGCTTCGCGAACAGCACCGTCTTGGGATCGAACGGGTTCACCATCGCCCGCTCCTCACTGCACCACGACTTTGCCCGTCATCTTGGGATGAATCGAGCAGAAGTACCCGTAAGTCCCCGGCTTGGTGAAGGTGTAGGAGTATTGATCGTCAGTATCGAGCGCCTTCGATTCAAACTTCTGGTCGTCGCTCACCACGGTGTGCGGGATGTCGTCACGGTTCGTCCAGCGCACCGTTGTTCCGGCCGCGACAGTGATCGTTGCCGGCGTAAAACTGAAGTTGTCGATTTTGACTTCAACCGGCGCAGCCTTAGGGTTCTGCGTCGCTCCGGATTTGTTCTGTGCCTTCGCTGCAACCTGCAAGGCCAATAGAATTAGCACCGTTAGGATGTACTGCTTATGCTTCATACCGTTTCTCACTTTCACAAGAAATCCTCTGATCGTTCTTTTACCGGCTACTGGCCACTAGCTACTATCCGAGCGTTTCATCCGTCACTGCCAGCGCATGTTTTCCCTGCACATAATTCACGTCGGTGATACCCAGCACCGCTCGCAGTTGTTCTGCCGGGACCTTCATCGGGCCGGGTGACGGCGCCGTTCCCGGCTTGGGCTGCGGGAATGCCGTCGACATCGCGCTGTGGAACGTCACATTTCCTTCTACCTTTTGCATGGTCTGATGAATGTGACCATTCAGCACTGACACCGATCCAAACTTCTTGAGGTATCCGAGCGCCTGGGCGCTATCATCAGTGCCCCATCCCCACTCCGGATAGACGCTCCACAACGGAATGTGCGCGAACACGACGATGGGCGTGCTCTTTGACAGGTGCTTGACATCTTTCTCCAGCCACTCCAGTTGCTCGCCGCCGAGGCTCCCGAGTCCCCCAGCCTTCAGGTTCATCACGTTCACCAGTCCGACAAAGTGCACACCACTCTTGTCGAAGCTGTACCATCCCGCACCCTGTGCGCCTTTGGCATAACGTTCGCGGTATTGCTTGCCTTCGTCGTTCAGCACGTCATGTTCGCCGGGCACGAAGAATGCGTCTTTTACCTTGGCGCCCTTCAGCATCTGGTCTACGGTATCGAACTCCGAAGGTTTCGACAGGTGGCTGATATCGCCGGTATGCAGCAGAAAAGCCGGCGTCTCGGGTACCGCGTTGATCTTGTCAATCGCTGCCTGTAGCGTGGCCGCCACGTCAGGATTGGCCGCCTTGTTAAAACCCATGTGGCTGTCGCTGATCTGCACAAAGCTCAGCTCGCCTTTCGGCTTATGTCCGCCAAAGCCGCCCAGTCCGTTCAATGCGTAGGAGTGCAAGACTCCACCCTGCATTACGCAGAACGCACCCGTGCCTGCCCAGGCCATGCATTTCAGAAACCCCCGCCGGTCAATGCCGTCGTGGTTGTGCTCGTGGATGATCTCCTCTTTCGTGCCTACCAGAGATCGTTCGCCTGCATCCGACTCGCTCACCGTTCACCTCCCGTGCTTGCAATGTGTCTAACTGGCTCCTCGGACTTTTATTCCCGGCAATCCACGGCAAGCAGAAAAAATTGAGATAATGACCGCCCACGGGAATAAATCCGAGATCATGCAGTTGAATAGGTAGAGGAGTGGACCCAGCGAGCGCCAGTCACGAGCAATTCGAACAGTTGGCCATGCCGCTGTTCGATGCACTCTATAACCTCGCCCGCTGGCTGACACGCGATGAGAGCGAGGCTGAAGATCTGGTGCAGGAATCCTTCGTAAAGGCCCTGCGCGGATTCGGCTCGTTCACGACCGGCACCGACTTTCGAGCCTGGATGTTCCGCATTTTGCGCAATACGTTTCTTACGTCGCGCACCGGGCTGCAGGCCAAGCTGACGGTACCGCTCGAACCTGACGATGAGGAGTCGATGGGCGTGACGCGCGAAACACCGGAGTCGTTCGCGCTCGCCTCGGCGACGCGGGAGGCCTTGCAGGCGGCGCTCGAGGAGTTGCCGATTGCGTACCGCGAAGTCATCCTGCTGTGTGATGTAGAAGAGATGAAGTACAGCGAAATTGCCGAGGTTCTGTCGGTGCCCATCGGGACCGTGATGTCGCGCGTGGCACGCGGCCGCAGACTGCTGCGCCAGGCACTGGCAAGCGAACGCGTTGTTTCCGGCGGTCGCGGAAAGTCGGAGCAGGAAAAAAGATGAGCTGCCAGGAGTGGCAAAACCGGCTGGACGCCTACGTCGACGAGGAACTACCTCCGCACGAGGTGGAGGCTTTTCGCGCGCACGCTGCCGGCTGCACCGGATGCGCCTCCGCGGCGCTTGCCCTGCTAGAAGCTAAGAGCGCTACGCGGCGCGCTGGTCAGCGCTACGTGGCTTCACCGGCGCTACGCGCCCGCGTCATGGCATCGGCAATCGCCGAGAACGGTATGCCCGCAGTTGCCAAAATCCAGACGCCAAAATCGAGGGTGCTCTCATGGCCGGGCTGGGCGCTGGCTGCCGCTGCTCTGCTAGTTTTGGCAGCGGGTCTGTTCTTTTTTACCAACCGCTACCGGCAACCCAGTTCGCTTGCCGAGTTTGCCGACCTGCACGTTGCCGATCTCGCCAGCGCCAATCCCGTGGAAGTGGTTTCGACTGATCGCCATACCGTGAAGCCATGGTTTCAGGGACGAATCCCGTTCACCTTCGATATGCCCGAACTGCAGGGTTCACCCTTTACGCTGACTGGCGGTCGCGTCACTTACTTCCACCAGGAGCCCGGTGCGCAACTCCTCTTCACGTACCAGCGTCACTTCATCTCCGCCTTCATCTTCCGCGACACCCCCCAGCTCAGCATTACGGGAGCGTCTTTCGCTGACCACAGCACTTCGTTCAACCTGCAAACCTGGACACAGGACGGCCTGCGCTACGTACTGGTCAGCGACGTCAACCCAGACGCTCTCAAGCAGTTAGCCAATCTGCTCCAACACCCTCATTAGTGGTGCATCACGGCAACAGCAGGCCAGACGGCCAATCAAAATCGCTCAATTTCGGTCAAATTTGTTGCAATAACGATCAGGCCTGTCTATACTCCGGCTGTTCGATCTTCCAGGAGGCATTTCCTATGATTCAACCCACCGCGCGTTTGCGCGCCCTCGCTCTGTCACTATTAGTTCTGGCGGTCTGCGTGTTCCCTGCGATTTCGCAGGCGCAAGGCCCGCAGCCAAAAGTTCTCGCCGGGTTCTTCGAAGAGTGGAGTATCTATTACGCCAATTACAACATTGCTGACATGCAGGCCAATGGCGTGGCCGGACATATGTCGCACTTTGTCTACGCCTTCGCCAACGTGACCACCAGTCCCGCTCCCAGCTGCGCCATCGCCGACGCGTGGGCCGACTTTGAAGACAATTCTCTTCCGCCCACCGGTGGCATTCCCAGCCAGTGGCCGCTGTACGGCAATTTCGCCGAGATTCTCAAGCTGAAGCAACTGAATCCCAACCTGAAGACGTTGATCTCGCTTGGTGGCGCCTCGACTGCCAACACCGACGCCTTCATCGCGGCTGCCAGCACTCCCGCGGGACGAACGGCACTGGCGGCTTCCTGCATCGACATGTTTATCGTCGGAAATGTCGGTAGCGACTGGAACGGCAACATCACCGCTCCCGGGTTGTTCGACGGCTTCCACATCGATTGGGAATACCCAACCGCTTCCGACAAGCAGAACTACACCGCGCTGCTGCAGGAATTCCGCAAGCAGCTCAACGCGCTCTCGAAGACCACCGGAAAACAATATGTGCTGACCGCTGACACTCCAGCCGGCAGCCAGAACTACGTCAACATCGACCTTCCCAGCGTGGCCGGGCTGCTCGACTTCCTCACCGTCGACGGCTACAACTATGCCGGATCCTGGGACACCGTCACTAACCACGCTTCGCCGCTGTTCGATACGCTCCAGGACCCGGAACAGGGACAAGGTCTTTTTATTGATGCCACAGTCACCGCGTACCTGAAGGCTGGAGTACCGGGCAAGAAGATCGTCCTAGGTATGCCCCTGTATGGCGCCGGATGGCAGGGCGTACCCAGCACGAACAACGGTCTGTATCAGACGTCCACCGGTCCCGCCACGTCGCCTCCGGGCGATGCGCTCGACACCGACGGGGTCGCTACCTACAACACTTTGCAGAGTCTCTCCGGATTCACCCAGACATTCGATTGGCGCAGAGGGGCCATTTCCCTCTATAACCCATCGACCCAGACGTTCTGGAGCTACGACAATCCCACGACCATTGGCGTGAAGATGGCTTACGTTCAGGTTCGAGGGACGGGAGGATTGGGTGGAGCGTTCGCCTGGGCCCTGAAAGACGACGATCCGAATGGCACTCTGATGAAAACCATGGCTGCCGGCCTCGGCCGGTAGCTCACTCACTTCCCTCCGCAACAACTCTGGCAGGCCCGGCAATTTCGCGGGCCTGCTTTTTTTGCCGCCGGCTAGACTCTCTCAGCCACAACGTGAAATGAAACCACCGACCCGGTCACTCGGCTTCTTCCGTAATAGAGGAACAACCCCACCCACAACAACTGCAGCAGCACGATGACACCCGCTGATGTCACCTGCGCTAATCCGGCCATCAGGTTTGGCACAGGTCCCTCGCTGGGAATGACGCTCAGCATCAGCGCCAGATAGGCCATCGCGATCAGCGCCATCCCCTGGTAAACCGAAATCCGCGAGTTCCCGCGATGGTCAGCGCGCAAGCATTCGGACAGCGCTCGCCAGCTCCATGTCGCCAACGCCGGCACAATGCCCGCTAACCGCCAATGTCCGGCCAGAAAGAATCCCAGTCCCACTAGTCCAGACAGCGTAAACACCAGCGAGGTGATTGTCTGCACCGGAATCAGCGGTTCGTCCGCCAGTCCCGACGCATACGCTGCCTTCTTCGTGCTGCCGTGGAACACCAGCGGAAAGCGCGCAAACATCCGCGCCAGCCGCGGGCTCGCCTCGCTTACCGGCTTACCGTAGCAGCAACCGAAGCTCAGGCACGCCATCCGCCCGATGGCCTCCGACAGCGCATACGTAATTGCGGCCGCCGCCAAGACCGGCATCGCGTAAATCCTGACGTCGAACCACCGCCACAAGCCGCGCTGCACTACCACCATTCCGGGCGGCAAAATCAGTGACGCAAAAATGCTGCGCCGGCAATCGTAAAGGTATTGCGCTTGCCCTCGATCACCCGCGCCAGCACTTTCGACGCGGGAACGCAAATCGCCATCATGATCGCGATCACAGCTGCCGCCGCCAGCAGTGGCGTGCCGATCGCCGACTAATAGCACGATCATCAGCGCCACGCCGAACGTACTCGCGGTCGCGCTGAAGAACCCATAAAACGTCAGGTTCAGCCCCTGCCACTCGCCATTTCCGTTCTTCGCCATCGGAACTGCGGCGATCATTTGCCACCGCTCCGCCGGAAGCGCCCTGATGCCCCAAGCCAGCGCGCCAAACAGCACCGACGCCAGGGCCGTGACGAAAATTACGTTGATCATGGCTGTACCTCCATCGCGTGCGCCAGCAACGAGCGCACTTTCACGTCGGTCTCCACTACTGGCTGTCCGAAGCTGGACGAGTAGCGGCTGCGCACGCCTGCTTTGTGCTGGTTGCGGACCAGATCCTGTGCAAAGCGCACCTGTCCCGGTTGAAACATCAGCACCACCGTGCTGCTCCCAGGCCGGAACAGCGCCTTGGGGACGCCCCGGTGTAAGAGCATTCCCTTTCTTAGCGGTTGCGGGTCGTCGTACCGTTCTTCGCTGTAACGCTGTTCGATCTGCCCCACCATCAGCGCGACAACCTCGATCACCGCGACGTAGCCAATCTGTTCGCCGCCTTCGCAGTCGGTGTCGAGGATGGTCACCACGCGCCGATTCTTCGAGTAAGGCGTCAGCAGCCTGCACCGCCGCGTGCGGATTGCATGAGTGATAGCGTCCGTGCACGGCGTAGAAGTCGGCCACTTCGCCCGCTGCCGGAACGTGCGTGTAGTGATATTTCTCAGGCGTCAGACGAAACACAGCGAAATCACCCTCGGCAAAGCGTCGCGTCCAGCGCGAGCCCTTGCCGCCCAGCAACTCAGGGAACTCGAAGAACTTTCCCTTGATGAACAGGCCCGAGGTTTCCAGCAACGAACCAACCATTACCCTTGAATCCGCCGGACAAACTACGCATCGCTCGGCCCGTGGCAGCGGACGGTATTGCCAGTACTTGATCTTGCGTTCAAACACCTTGCGCGGCGTGTCGAGTTTCGCCGGGTCGTCAACCAGTTCGCTTACATCGATGCCGCAACTGCGCAGAAAGCGCCTCATTCCCGACATGCGCGATGACAGTGCGTTGTCGTAATTCAGATAGCCGAGCACCTCGGACATACGTCGGCTCGACGCCAACCTCGACAGCAGCGGCGCGTTTTCAAGCTTGGGCGAATACAGCGTACGGATAATGCGGTTCGCCATCAGCCTCTCGTCGGCCACCGTCCCGGTCGCGCGATCGATGTATTGGTGTTTTGCTTTGCTTATGCCCGGCATTGTGCGTTTCGTTCTCCCTCCAATGTGCTCAGCAGGAGCAGCAAGTTCAGAACGCTGGCCACCTCCTGCACCGTCAATTCGTCACTCAGCAGTCGATCCCCCAGGCTTTCCAGGAAGCGCACCGGATCCTGCACCCGTACTGCGTGCTGCACCATTGGGCCTAACTCAAGACGCTCCGACTTCTCCAGCTCCCGCACGTCTTGTTTCAACTGGTCGAACGCCTCGCGCAGGTTGGCGCTCCGCAGCGTCTCGCGATAATGCTGCTCGGCCATACGATTGAACTCGCGGGCTTCCATCCGCATGGGATTGCCACCGCCTGACTCCGCCATGACCCCGTCCATGATCCTCTGGTGCGCTTGCAGGCCCTTGTCCGCCAGACGGAACCGCAACTCCATGACAGTTACATCCGCCTGAGCTTGCGCAATCGTCTCGCGCGCGTTCTGTTGCAGCCATGTCACCAGCGCTTCGCTATATTCGCGAATGGGTACACGCAGATAGTCCGGATGCCGCCAGCTCGAGCGTGTACTCTTACAATGTGGGAGTATCTGTTTCAGTCAGCGCATTGCGGGTTTTCTTATGGACGTAAAACGCCGGCAGCCCGGCAGCCGCAAAGAAAAATGGCGTTCGCCGCTCGCTCTCTGACGTTGGATCGTTCGGAATATCGTCTGCCGTTACCGCTCCGCTCAGCGCCAGATGGTACGCGACCATCAACAGTAGTTGCTGCAGGTTTGCCGCCTGAGCCATGTCGCGCTGGAACGTCGGAAACAAGCTGTAGTACCGGCCTTCGAATCCCGAGAACCCCATCTGGTTAAATTCACGCAGTCGTAGCGGCATGTAAAACGACAGCCGCCGATCCACGATCCCCAACTCATCCAACTCGGAGACCAATCGCGTCACATTCCCCGGTGTTCCGTCCAATGCCGAAGTCTGCTCTGTCGCCAGCCACGCCACCGGATAGTTAAGCAGCCGATAATCAGGCACCAGATCGCCGCGCAGCCTGAACAGGCGCGCCATAAAGCTGTCGAGACCGTGCGGTCCGTAGGGCGTGAACGCCCGTCCCAGCACCCGCAACTCGGCCTTTTCGCGCCACTCTCGCCACATTAGCCGCAAATGGGTGAAGTCCAGCTCGTGGGGCAGGAATGAAAGCAGCTTTTCCGGATGAAACTCAGCGAAATCGATGCGATATGGCGCCGCCGAGTACGTCCCCACAAAGAGCACCAGGAAGTGCTCGAAGATCTTGATCGCCAGGTCACCTAGGCGCTTCTCTTCACGTTGTGAATCGCCTTCGGGACCGTCAGCCATCGCCCGCGTCAGGGTGCGGCTACCGTATGTGATGTGGATGCCATTGTTCGCCAGGCTCACATTCGACAGGCTGGGCAACACGATCAGGTTATTCGAGATGATCCCGGCCTCGCGCAGTTTAGCGACCGAATTCAGCTGGCTGCGGCTCAACACCTGGTGGCACAGGTGCATGTAATCGGCCTTCGCTTCGCCGTCGTCCCAGCCCGACAAGCACGGACTCATGAACAGCTCGCGGTAGAACGAATCGGAGATGCAAGATGACAGCTCCGTCTGTCTCACCGGAGGATGTGGAGCGTGATATACGAGCGCGCGCTGTCCCGACTCCAGTAACCCGAAGCGTAAGTTCGCCCACGACATCAACAGCGAAGTAAACAGAAACCTCCGCGCCGACTCACGGGCGAGGGCTTCGCCAATCAGCACTTGCTCCCGCGGACCGACCACGTGAAACGAGGTCGTCTCCGGTGAAGTGTTGTCGTTGGAAAAGTGCCGCAGCAGCCGCTTCGCTTCTAGTCGCATCTTCTCCGGCATGTGTGGCTGCGTACCCGACAAGTCGGCCAGTGCCAGCTTCAGCGCGTAACTGATGGGAATCCGCAGCCACGTTTCGCCAGCTTGCTCGAAAGTAAATTTCACCGAGTCCGCACGATGCCGCTTCAACTGCCCGCGTTCGCCGATTTTCAGGTCCGCCAGAAATGTATTGAGCGCGTGCGGACTCAGCCGCCGCTCGGGAAACCGAATCCAGCTGTTCTCCCAGACTTGCCCGTGGTCGTTCAGAAATTCTTGCAGTTCCAGATAGGTGCTACGAGGAGCTTCTCCACTGGAGCTACGTCGGGCGATATTTTTCAGGAAGCGGGAGTCGCGAATGGAAATCGGAAGGTCACAAACAGAGGCACTGCCAACCACGACGGCTTGCAGTTCGTCCTCGCTGCCGGCGGTTATGTCTCCCGGTGCAAAAGGCAACCCGTCGAGCAGCAGCGTGCTTTTACATCGGTGTCCCGGCGGGCTCGCCAGGACTTCCTCGCGAATCGCCATGCGCTTGGGCCTGCCGTTCCTAGCGGATTTGCATACTCCTGCACCATAGGGTGTGCTTTTTAGTTCAAGCCTTTATCAACCGCAGGTGAATTGTCCGTGAATCCCTCACTGGGCATCAAATCGGGTACCTCTTACACTGTCAGACGCCGGTGACGAAGCTGTGGCTCCCTCACCGGCGTTTTTGCTCAAAGGGCTGAGAACTACGAGATCGCAACCTCCACATACACCTCGCGCTCTCCGGGAGTGAATCCTTCAATCGTCACCAACTTGCTAGTGTTCCGGTTGCTGCAGTATCCGGTGCAGTCGCTAACAGTGAACTTTACTGGGAGTAATGCGCCTCCGAAGGTGCACGCAACCCGCTCCTGGCCACGAGTTCCACGGGTGATCATCGCGTTGACGCAGGTGAGACACAAGGAAGTCTCAGTGCCATCGACGTTGCGGTCGCGACCGGCATAGCCAATCGCCGCAACGATCGCATAGACGAAGATGATTGCTAAACTCCCCATGTCTCACCTCCTTCACGTGTAGATTTCTTACTTCCTGACAACTTGCAAACTGCATCACGCCGGCGAACCTTCGGTACATCTGAGACTGGACCGCCGTCTGCGGATGGTTGTGCACTTTGGGACCACGTCCCTCCACCGCAGCAGCGTGTTCCGGCAGGATTTTGGCCCTGCCCTCTTCTGTATGAAGAAGAGACTTCCCTTCTTCACCGCCGGCGTGAACCTGTTATCGCGGAGATAGTCCGCGAGTGAATCTATCGCCTGGCAATCCGATCTCCACCCATCGCGGGCTTACCCTACTCAAAATAGGGTGCTATCGACGGAACCATGGACTTCACCACTGGTCAAACCGATTGCTGCTGGTCCGCCGGCAGGCAATCTTTGGCCTATAGCGTGCAGCCATAAACTACTCGGCGAGCCTTAATTTATCTGCGGTTGCGTAGGATTAAGTCGCCGGGAGCCAGCGATCACTAATGATAGCCCGGCGGTCGCCGCATGCCGCTTCCGGCTGCAGCCACCTACGCATCGAGTTTGCGTTATATGTGACGTCGGGCACTCTCCTACGTGAATCCTACCTTGCCCCAACTATCGATAAAATGCAAGTGGAAATCCGGGTTTTCCCAACTATTGTGCAGAAATTCGTGACTACTACACGATGGACTGCTACTAGCTCCTACCTTGGTGCAAGCTATCCACCAAGTAGTGCCATCGCGTCTATCAGCCTTTGTGCCTGACCTGGATTCTTGCTGGCGCTGACGCAGCGGCTGCCCTCGGAGTAAGATCGTCAGTGTCCGCCGTACGGGGCGGCAGAATCGAGCACTCATACCATGCAATACCGCAACTTCGGCAAGTCTGGACTCAGAGTCAGCGACATCGGTTACGGCGCGTGGGGTATCGGCAAGGCTATGTGGGTCGGCGCCGACGATGACGAATCCCTGCGTTCATTGCACGCCGCACGCGACGCTGGTGTCAATTTCTTCGACACGGCGCTAGTCTACGGCGACGGCCACAGTGAACAGCTCATCGCTCGCGCCTTCGGCAAGTCTGCCGACATCATCATCGCCAGCAAGGTCCCGCCGAGAGACTACGTCTGGGATGTACAGCCGGGGGCCCCGCTCCGCCGCACCTTTCCCCGCGAACACGTCTTCGCCTCACTGGAAAAAACGCTGCGGAGCCTGGGACGCGAGCAAATCGATATCTACCAGTTCCACACCTGGCACGACGACTGGGCAGGCGAGCCCGAATGGCAGGAGACCGTCCGCCAGCTCAAGTCGTCAGGCAAGGTCCGCCTGGTCGGCATCTCGATCCAGAACCACCAGCCCGCCAACGTCCTCAAGGCACTCGACACGGGTCTCATCGACAGCGTGCAGGTCATCTACAATATTTTCGACCAGTCACCCGAGGACGAACTCTTCCCTTATTGCGAAAAGTACGGTATTGGAGTAATCGTGCGCGTCCCCTTCGATGAAGGCGCGCTTACCGGCAAGCTCACTCCCAACACCAAGTTCCCAGACGGCGACTTTCGCCAGAATTACTTCAGCGGCAACCGAAAGCAGGAAGTCTGGGATGCCGTTCAGGCCATTGTCCGCGACACGGGCATCACCCTCGACGAACTCCCAACGCTCGCGATTCGCTTCTGCCTCACGCCGGCGGCCGTCTCGACCGTGATCCCCGGCATGCGCAACGTTCGTCACGTTGCTGCCAACGTGGCCGCCTCCGACGTGGGCCCGTTGCCGCCGGAAATGCTGGCGAAGCTCCGCCCACACCGCTGGGTGCGAAACTTCTGGCACTGACGCGGGATAATCCCATCCTTGCTAACGGGCCCGCATGACTTACCGCCCCAAATCTTGCTATAGTGCTGATACTTTTTGTCCGCCTGCCAAGCCCGATGTGGCGACACGTCCATTTCGTTAGGAGGCCCATGCCACGCTTCCTGCACTTCGTTCGCTGGCTGCCGGTGCGGCTGGCGATAACTTCGTTGCTCCTCGAATCGGTCCTGTCCTCAACGACATTAGCCCAGGGCTTCGGCTCAACCAAGAAGAAGATCACGCTGCATCGCAAGCTTCCGCCTATCGCACATCTTGACGGCACCGCCATTAACGTCCAGGTCACCGGACACAGCGTCCAGCCGGATGTGGTTAGCGCGCTGCGCGACATGCTCGAAGCCGAGCTGTTGAAAGACGATCACCGTCTGCGCTCCGACGACAAGCATCCTGACTCCATCGTTTCTTGCACCATCACCGAGTACGCTCCACCGCAAGCGCAGACGTCAACGCAATCTACTTACGTTCCCGGCTCGAAAAAACCTCAGCAACAGTCAGTCACCCGCTACAGCGGGATCCTCAAAGTCGCCTATCAGGCGAAAGATGCTCACAGCGGACGCACCCTTGATTCTGACAACGTGACTGCCAAGTACGACGACGAGTTCAACCAGTACGGCTCTACGTCCGGAGGCGTCACCGGAACCTTGTCGCACACATGGGACAAGCTCAAGCATGGCAAGCTCGAGGCCGACAAGCCCCCCACCGCGGCCGAGTTGCGCGACGTGCTAATGAGCGACGTCGTCTCGCAGATCGCCTCGCGCCTGGTGAACACCGAGGAGCCCGTCGAAGTGCTGCTCGCTCGCGGCAAACTCGACGATGCAGACAAACTCGCCGAGTCCGAGCTCTGGACGCGCAATCTCGAGGCCCTCGAGACCATGGAGCCGTTCCCCAGCAAGGAAGATGACGCCTACCGCCTGTACAACATCGGTGTCGCTTATGAGGCGCTGGCTTACGCCTCGGAAGATCCAAAGGCCGCGCGGAAATACTTGGATGAGGCCGCCATCAATTACGGCAAGGCCATCGACGACAAGCCAGCCGAGAAGTATTTCATGCAGCCGCAGAACCGCATCGATACCGCGATCGCCCACTATAAGACGTTGAGCAGTCAGCCGAAAACCGTCGCTTCCGCTGATACCGGCACCAAGGCATCAACCAATGACGACACTGCGGCAAAATCCGCTGCCTCGGCGCAGTCCACCAGTGGCACGAACAAGAGCGCTTCGGCTAAGCGAAGCTCGTCAGGAACAGGCAATACCACCGTCGCCAAATCGATGGTGGCGCCGCCGCCCAAGAAGCCATCCGGCCCTCCTCTCACCAACGACCAGGTCATCCAGATGGTGAAGGCTGGTGTAGATGAGGACAACATTATCGACACCATTCGCTCCGCTGGCGCCGTGAACTTCGATCTCAGCGTGGATGGCCAGGTCAAACTTGCGCAAAACGGCGTGAAGGGCAAGATCCTCACAGCCATGAAGACCAAGGCGCGTCAGTCGCCGTCGCACTGACCATGTCGCTTCGCTCCATTTCGCGCATCGCTCTCGCCACTCTCGTTTTCTGCGCGTGCGCCGCAGCCCAGGAACGCTGTGGCGCGGGCACCGACCTGATGGTTCAGGCGTTGGAGCGCGTCCCGCCCAACAGTTCGCCTTCGCAAATTCGCGACGCCGTCGAACTGCTCAAGACCGCCACCGCGGAATGCATCAGCCTGGGTGACGCCTGGTATTACCGCTCGCTGCTCGAGCGCAAGCTAGGCAACGCACGTCTCGCCGACTACTCACTGGAAAAGGCGCGGCAAAACAACTCCGAGGCGCTACAACAACAGCTCAATCCCTTCGTGCTCTCCACCAGCCCCGAGGCCAAACCCACCTCGCAGGTGCGTGAAAAGTGGGCGCTGGTTGTGGGCATCGGAAAGTTCCGCGATCCCAGCATCCCGGTATTGCACTACACCACTGCCGACGCCACCAGCTTTGCGCAGTCGCTACTTAGCGCCAACGTCGGACGCTTCAAGCCTTCGAATGTTGCCGTGCTCACCGACCTGCAAGCCACCACCCGCAACATTCGCGAAAAGCTCAACTGGCTAGCCCGCAATGCGCAGCCTGACGACCTGGTCGTGATCTACATCGCCACCCACGGTTCTTCGCGCGACTTCGACACCGCCGGAGTCAACTACATCATTACCGCCGACACTGAAATAACGCCCAAGACCGGTGCCGCCCGCGACAACACCTCCGACACCGATAAAGACATCGACCACGATGCGCTCTTCGCCACCGCGCTTCCCATGGTCGATGTCGCGAACACCGTCGCCAGCCGCGTTCACGCCCAGCGTGTTGCGGTCTTTCTCGATACCTGTTTCAGCGGGGCCGCTGCTGGGTCTGGCGGCACCAAGACCGTCTCCGCCGCGCTGAACTTCAAGTCTGTCTCGCCCGCCACGCTTGACCGCATGAGTGCCGGCGCGGGACGCGTCATACTCGCCGCCAGCCAGGAAAATCAGGAGTCGCTGGAGAGTGCCTCCCTCGGTCACGGCTACTTCACGTACTACCTGCTTCAAGGTCTGCAGCAGAGCAAAGGCATGGACACCATGGGTAAGCTCTACGTGTACGTCCGCGATCAGGTCGCCGCCCGCGCCAAACAGCAGCAGGTCCCAGCGATGGCTCAAAGCGACCAGGGCGACGAAATCGTGCTCGGTGTCCCGATCGGAGCGGCGCCTGGCTCCCACGGCAGTCCCTGACCTGCGAGACGTTTTCGGCGGCGCTTCCAACCTCATTTTGGGGTATTCTTCTCCGACCAGCCTGATTTGAGATTGCTCCTATGCTCTCCTGGCGCGCCATTCACCGTCGCTTCCCTTGGCTTGATATCCCCGCGCTGGTGTTGATCGTCATCGTCGGCTTCCTCAGCTTCAAGTACGAAGACTTCAAAAACGACTTTCCCCGCCTCATTACCTGGCAACTTCGCGCCTATCAGTGGATCACCAGTCACGGCCCACGCCAGCCACAGGTGCATTGGGTAACGCCAGTCGAGATCGACGACGCGACGTTCTACGATTTCCTCGGCAATAAGACCCGCGACGACGTCACCGATCGTGCGTTCCTTGCCAAGCTGGTGGACGCCGCCACCCAGGCCGGCGCCGCCGTCATTGCGCTCGACATCAATCTCGACGAAACCACCTCCGATAAATATGGTGGGCCTTCCGATACGCTCAACGCCGATGATCAGGCGCTTTTTAATGCAATTCGCAAAGCACAAGAGGCCCACATCCCAGTGGTTCTCACCTTCGGCTTTCGCGAAGAAATGGTGCCCGTTCCCCAAATCTTCGACCACCAGGAAGTGTCTGATGGAAGGGGTATTTCGTATCGATTCCCTGAGGATGAGGTTCCCACGCCCCGGCCCGCATGGGTGCCGCGTTACGGCTTCGACCATCCCGCCGACGATCTCCGCAAGGTCCCTCTGGTCACGATCGGGGCTGATAGTTCAGGCAAGGAGTTCGACTTCTATTCGTTCGCACTTCAGATTACTGACGCCTACACCCAATCGCTCTTCGGCGGTCTCAATCTCGCGGAACATGCGCCTGTACCCGAGACTAAGGTTCTGGCTGACAAGCTCACTAAGCACGAGTTTGTATACACAACCTTCATGCCGGCCGAGGAATTTATAAGCCCCGAGCTGCGCCTTCTAGGCCCCGGACGAGACAGGCACATCTCCGCGGTCGAAGTTTTCTGCGCTTACTCTCAAGGCAAGGATTGGGAAAAGGGTGATGAAAAGTAAACCATGTCCTCCCGGTCTCATTCCCAGTCGCACCGGAGTCATACCCAGCCTGTTGCGCGGCCGGATTGTTCTCATCGGCGGAGACCGCCATGGTTATAAAGGTGAAGAAGGCGACCAGGACTATCTCGACGACCACCAGAGCCCCGTCGGACCGCTTCGTGGTATGTACTTTCAGGCAAATTACGTCGAGGGTTTGCTCGACAACCGCGTGCTCTTCAAGGTCAATCGCTGGGTGGCAGCCTTCATTGACATGGCGCTCGCCGCTTTCATGCTATGGGTCGTCAGCCTGCGCCGTGGGTTTTGGCCACGCACCGGCCTGATAGTTGTACTCTTGCTCTTGCCTGCGTTGCTGGCATGGTTCGCTGCCATCGAGCTTCACTATTGCCTCGATTTCATGTTTCCCTTGGTTTTGCTGCTTCTGCATCCGGCCATTGAGAGCTATATTCATCTGGTACACGGATCCCATTCACCGGAGGTTCGCTCATGATTAGGCCACTCGCCCGCGCCCTTGCAATCATGGCCGTGTCCGTGTGGCTTACTGCATCGATCGCGGCATTGCCTGTACCCAGCGCCGACCCCGAGGACCAAAACACCAGCACAACGACCAAAAAGCCAACCCCCAATCCAAAGAAGCCCGCGGCGAAGAGCGCGTCCGAGCCGGACAAGATCAAGACTGACGAGCGCATGTCCACCCGCGGCTTAAAGCCTCCGCCGAAAGACGCCGACAAAGACAAGAAACCGCCCGCCTCGCCCGACTCCACCAACCCGAAGTAGAGCTCGCCGCCTGCGGACGAGGCTTTGGAAGGGCGCAGCTTTAGCCGGCCGCATAACTTCTTTGTAATTTGTCATCCCGAGGAGGCCTTAGCCTCCGAGAGATCTGCTTTTCTGACTCTTTCCGCAGCAGCGGTTATGTATCAGGGCACGACTTCAGTCGTGCCGTAAGACGTTGAAAATACGGTAGGGCTTTAGCCCCTGAGGTTTTTCCTCAACAGCGAAAATGACTTTTTCAGCAGCCTCTTCAGTCGTGCCGGTACGCCCGTTATATTTGATCCGCCGAGCGGACTTTAGTCCGCGAGGGGTGTGCGTTTCGCGTTCTTTCCGCCGCCTCTTTAGTCGTGCCGCCCGGAGGGACGACATATCAAAGCCCAGCGCCTCGGCGCTGGGGAGATGTAAGAAAAAACGCCTCAGTCCCGGCAGGGACGGCATAAGACGTCGCTACGCTTCAACTCCACCTCTACTGAACCACTGATTCCCAGACTTCAATCGCGCCGCGCGTTATCACAACGCAATGTGTCCTTCGTCCTTTCGCACCTGCTCCTCCACCCTGTTATTAAGACGTGTGAGGCTAGAGGAGATGTGTTTCTTCCCGATCGCGCCTGGGAGCGCTGGTTCGTACAGGCTCTTTGAAAACTCAGGATGGAAGGCTCGGCATCCGCGAGTCAACGGGCAAATTATAGTATGATGGTCAACTACCTAACTATAACACAAGTAAAATTGCCGGGAAATGACGAGCCTGTGTGTCGTAACTATCTTTAAAATTAGATTGATAAGCAATCACACGAGTCATTGTGTTATAGATTGGTATATCACAATAACATGATGACGTTTCTTATCTGATCTGACTGCAGATCTGCTCTACTGGCTTGCCGGGACCCCGGTTTGCAGCCAACCCACGAGCGCGTCTTTCCCGTGTTGTTGAGCCAGCAGCGCCACTCTCGCCTGGGCCTCGGTGTACGCGTGTCGCATCTCCTGCTCGCTAGACGGATTGCGCAAGGCCTTCTCTAATGCCGCCACGCTGTCGAACGCTCCACTCGTCGCCGTTCCCGAATGTGGATTCGCCAGGTACAGCACCAGTCCCTCGCGAAACCACAGCGGAGTGCCCGGCTTCGCGTGTTCCTCCACCAGCATGTGCAACAACTCATGCCGGAGCGTACCCTCCAAAGTCCCTGCATCGGTCAGCACGTCTGTAGGCTGCATACGGATCGTCTGACCACGGGTTGATGCCGCCACCCATCCCGGCTCGCCGGTCGCATCGCGAAATGCTGCTACGGTCGCGTACACCTTCAGCTTGGCCGCGCCGTTATACAGCAACCCCGTGCTCCCTTCCGCTTCGTGAATCATTCGCGTCGCCATAGGCAGCAGCGCGCGATCGCGCTCTGGACGCGTGGTCATCAGCACGACGTCTTCACTCGTCAGCTGTTGCCACTGCGTTCCTTGCGCGCTAACGGCCAACTTCGTACCCGGGTAGTAAAAGTTCAAGATCTCGCGATATGAGTGCCCTTCTTCGCCCATCACCTCGGCCCCTACTTGGCACAGTCCCACGCCGTGTCCGGAGCCGCGCCCATGAAATACGACATGGTCGCCCTCAAGCCGCACGTCGTACCAGTTGCTCTTCAGCCGCTCCCATCCGATGTTGCGTCCGATCGCGGTGCGAAACGTCAGGCCCGGAACCATGACACTTTGGCTGCCAGTCACCGTCAGGAACTCCACCCGGCCACTTGCGGTGCGTTGCAGAACCGACAGCGCTCGCAAATGCCCCGGCACGTTCACGCCTTCGGCCGCGAGCGCGCGTTGCAATTCCTGCTTGCTCACTTCGCTGCGCCACTGATTGCTGCCACTGCGTACGCAGTAAGTATCGGAGTGTTGCTTCAAGTACGGCGCGCGCTGCTCGTTATTGCCCAGGATGTAGCGACCGTCTTCGGTCATGCCGCCGCAATTGGCGTGATAATAGGTCGCCGCCGGCTCGCCGTCATACCACAGCACTTCGCCCGCCGTCGCTTCGACGATCTTTCTGAGCCGAGGCGTGGCGTCCGGCAGTCGCAAGTTCTGGCAGTGCGTGGAGTCGCAGAAGTCAAAGCCATCCACCGCGTGCCGGCTCCCGAAGTGCATCGCATACGTGCGAGCGGTCACCGCCATTGCCTTCAGCGTCTCATCGGACTTGAAGTTTCCTGTCTCGCCGGCCAGCACGCCCGCGATGTATTCGTCCATCGGCATCGATGCCGTCACCAGCAGCCCGCCGTCGCTGACACGCACATCGACAGGAAAATCTGCCTTCACCGGCGGAGCACCGGCAGTTACGATCTGATACAGGCCGCTGACATGCACTTCCGTCGCGAGTTGTTTGTCCGTGCCAGTCTGGATCCGCGCCGCCACCGCTCGTAACGTCAGCGTGGTGAATACGCTCTCCGCGCAGCTTACGCACTTGCGCAACTTCGCGAGCCCGGCATCTGCCTGCAGCTTGAGCTCATGTGGAGGATGCAGATACCACTGCCTCACTCGCACGATCTGGGGAAATCCGTTCGATTTCGCTTGGTTATTCGGCTGCGCGTCGCCACCGGCCCACACGAACAGCAACGTCGCCAACGTGACTGCGAATCGCTTCAACGATTCGCTCCATGAGAATCACCGTGCCCACGTTCAACCGCGTATGCGGCGAAGATTTCCCGGGCCACGCCCGATGCATCGACCGGCCCATTTCCCTTTTCCAGGAACACCACCAGCACAATCTCAGGATTGCCCTCGGGCGCGTAGCCTGCAAACCACCCGTGTCGCCAAGAACCTTCCTCCACCAGCGACGTGCCCGTTTTTCCTGCCGTCTTCATCGCCCCGTCCGGCTGCGCCAGTCGTCCCATGCCGTAAGCCGTCGACCCCTCCAGACCGGCAAACACCGGATCCAGCTTTGCGTCGTGCTTGCGTGCAAGCTGTGCCACCTTCTGATAGGCGCGCAGCAACTCCAGCGGAGTCACGCGCAAACCCCATTCCCCGATCGCCTGCATTTGCAACTCCGCCTGTGTAGCTGCCAGCGTGACACTGCCGGACGCTTCGTTCGACGCCAGTCCGCTAGGCGACCCGAAGCCATATGTGAGAAGGCCATCGCGCAACTCGGCGGGAGTCAGCCGCGTGGCCATCGTTGCAAAATACGTGTTGCATGAGTACGCCAATGCTGTGGCCGGATCGAACGGTTGCTTCATCTCCGGATGGGTGCAGTCCAGGTTGTGCCCGCCGACTTTCAGCGTGCGCTTGCACATAAGCGTGGTTTGACCGTTAATCTTGCCGGCTTCAAGCAGTGTCAGCAGCGTGAACGTCTTGATGCTCGATCCCGGCAGCGCCAACCGCCGCGCAGCCACATCTGGGTCATAGGCTGCCAAGATCTTGCCGGTTGCTACATCGATCGCCACCGCCGTGCCCCGCTTACCTGTCATCGACCGCGCAACTGCCTGCTGAAACGCGGAGTCTTCCGCCGGGTGCCCGCCCGTTTGCGCCTGCGCTGAGTCCCACATTGTCAGACTGATGGACAGACACATCACGCACACCACGGTCCACGCCCTAAAAAGGTCGGATCGCTTCATCCCTCGATTGTATGTTTGGAAACTAGCCGCCGCGACGTGACTTCTCGTCCCGAACCCGCCTGTTAACATTGAGTTGAGAGGACTTCGTTACACCACCAGAACCATCTTCCCCAGCGCGCCCGAGTGTTTCATGATTTCTTCGTGCGCTCGCGCAGCGTCTGCCAGGGGAATCTTCTGTCCAACCACCGGGTGCAACGCACCGTTTTCCATCCCCGCGCCCAGTGCCGCCCGCATCTCGCGCGCCTCCTGCTCGCTCGTACCGAACAGCGTCATTCCCCGAATGTCGGCCTCGCGTGACATCGCGTCTCGCGGATTAATCTCAATCGTTCCGCGATTGCCGATCACGACTACTCGGCCTTTCTTGGCCAGCAGACCAAGATCGTTGGCCAGGTTTTTATTGGCTACCATCTCCAGAATCAGGTCGTACCCGCGTCCATCGGTCAGCTTCATCAACTCGTTGAGATAACCCGCTGCCGTGTGGTTCACCGCATGGTGCGCGCCCTGCGCCAACACCAGCCTCAATCCCGCGTCAGTCCCTGCCGTACCAATGACGACCGCTCCCGCGGCTCGTGCCAATTGCACCGCAGCTGTGCCTACGCCTCCGCTCGCACCGTGGATCAACACGGCCTCGCTTGGCTTCAATCCGCCCCGCTGGAAAGCTCCTCGATACGCCGTGCCATACGCCACACCCATCGCCGCACCCTGCTCGAAGCTCACGTTCGCCGGCAGCGGATGCACCTGTGCCTCGGTGCACAGCGTCTGCTCCGCATACGTCCCGCACAGCGAGCCCGACGTATATACGCGGTCGCCGACTTTCACGCTGGTGACGCCTTCCCCCGCTGCCGCAACCACTCCGGCGGCGTCAGCCCCGGGAGTGTAGGGCAAGCTGGGCTTGATCGCGTAAGTACCGGTGCGTATATACGCCTCCACGGGGTTGACGCCAACCGCATGCACCTGCACCACCACTTGCCCCGGCCCAGGTTGCAGGTTGGCCACGTCCTCCAGCTTCAAGACTTCCGGTCCGCCAAATTCATGCACTCGAATCGCTTTCACCGTCGCCTCCACTTCTCGCCAAGCACTGCCGTACCGCTCCATACTAAAATACTTTTCGCACTTATCTTGAAGCTGCGCGTTTTGCCGTGGAAGCAATTCGTCCTCTGGCCGGCCACCGCGCTCGTGCCGCCAAGGCTCGGGATCGCTATCCATGAAGAATACTGCCGTATTGCTACTGAGTAGTCCCATTGCGATGGCCCGCAAAGGCGCACTGGCCGCTATCGCGCAATTTCTCGTGGCCCACAATGGAAGCGTGCTCCACGCCGACGATCACATCGACGGTGGTCGTGAGCTTTTCCTCTCCCGGCTGGAATGGGACCTCGAGGGTTTCGACATTTCAGTCTCCGCCTTCGACCAGTACTTTAAGCCCGTGGCCGACGCTTTCCAAATCAAATATCATCTCGCGCTCACCGACTGCCGTCCCCAAGTCGCCATCCTCGTTTCAGCCTATGATCATTGCCTCGCCGACCTGCTCTACCGTCACGGTACCGGAGAGTTGGCCTGCGATATCGTGACAATCATCGGTAGCCATCCCGCCGCCCAGCGCCTCGCCGAGTTTCATGGCATCCCGTTTCATTTGCTCGCGGACCCGCAGAACAAAACTGCGTCCGAGCAAGAGATGTTTCGGCTCCTCGGACCGGACCTCGACCTCATTGTCCTCGCCCGTTACATGCAGATTCTCAGCCCTGAATTTGTTGGTCACTACTTGCTGCGCCTGGTCAACATTCATCACTCGTTCTTGCCGGCCTTCGTTGGGGCGAAGCCGTATCACCGGGCCTTTGATCGCGGAGTGAAACTGATCGGCGCCACTAGTCACTATGTAACCGCGGGTCTGGATGAAGGACCAATCATCGAGCAGGACATCGTGCGCGTTTCTCACCGCGACAGTGTCGAAGACATGATGCGCAAGGGCCGCGACCTGGAGAAGGTCGTGCTCTCCCGCGCGGTACGCTGGCACATGGAAAACCGTGTGCTGGTTTATCAGAATAAAACGGTGGTGTTTGTATAGAAATCGCGCCGCGAGCGCGGAAGCACCACCCTTATCGCCGCCGCTGGCGACCGGGTGGGACTCCGCAGTTCTTCCTAGCGCGCTGCCGCGGCCATCTTCTCCCGCATCTTCGCCATCTCCTCGCGGTTGGGCCCGTAGGGCGCTGGAGCGCTGCCTCCGGCAAGCCGGTTCATCAGCGACAACTGTCCGCGATGATGGATCTCGTGATGCAGCAGCATCGTCCACAGCACCTGGCGGACGGTCACCGGTGTGCCCGTGAAGAACATGATCTCCCGGTCTAAGTCAGCCGGAGTCAGCTTCTTCACCCGTTGCACCGCATCCGCATGAACGCGTTCGAAACCGGGCGCCAGCTCCTCAACTTTCTTGGGACGCTCGATGCCCGGTGGCTTCATGCCCATCGCAAACGCACCTTGATCGACGCCGTAGGTCATGTACGCCTCGGCTTCAGCCAGGTGCCATCCCAACTCACCTAGCGACCGTCCGCCCGCGTCGGGACGGAAGTCGTACTTGTCGACCGGCAGCGACTGCAACATCGCGACCGTCTTCTTGGTTTCTTCTTCCCACGTGTTGAGAAATGTTTCCAACTCTTTGGACATGAACCTCTCCTTTGGCCGGGATCGCACCCGGGTCGTTACTGTTATCCGCGTAAGTCGGCGGTTGCTTCGTATTCTGCTCGATGCACGCACAATCTTTGAACCCGCTACAATCTGTCATAGCGAGGATGGAATGTCCATAACCCAGGAAGATGTTTTTACTGCGCTCAAAGAGTGCTATGACCCCGAGATCCCGGTCAACATCGTTGACCTCGGCCTCATTTATGAAGTGCGTGTTAAACCCACCGCGGCCGCCAATGTCGAAGGCGACGACATCGAAGTTGAGATGACTCTGACCGCTCCTGGCTGCCCCTCATCGGGCTACATCACGGATCAGGTAAAACAACGGCTGCTTCGCATTCCAGGAGCAGCCGATGCCAAGGTTGAAATCGTCTGGTATCCGCAGTGGACCCCCGAGCGCCTCAGTCCCGACGCCCGCAAGCAACTCGGCATCGACTGACAACTGATCACTGGCAACTGGCCCGGCTCACCACGTGTACTTCTGTTTCGGCTCCTGTTTCGCCGCCTCGCTCAGCACTTTCTGCTTCCACTCTTTGCGTTCGCTCTTTCGCAGGCTGCCCACGTCGGCCGCCGCCAGAATCAGCGCGCGATACGACCCCAGCCATGGCAGCTTCACCAGCGACTCGTCCGGAGCCTCTGCCTCCTTGATGAGCGCCATTTGCGTCTCTTTCCATTCTGACGAAGGCGCGTTCCCCAAACGCAGATAATTCAGCGCTTCCAGCCCTCCGCTTCCGAGCTTTTCCAACTCCAGCACTCGGCCGCTGGCATTTAGCGACACCGGCGCCTTCGCCGAAATCGCGCCGAACCCTGGCCCCATGTCCCGCCATTGCTGAAATGTACTCGCCAACTGCTCCGAACCCACGCCAAACTTTGGAGCATCGCTCAGCAACTCGTCCACCAATGCCGCGAACTGCCGCCGGTATGGAGGATCCGGAACCACCGCATCCGTCAACTTCACCAGCGGAATGAGCTGCGTGCTTGGCGTTCCATGATGGTTCATTTGCTCCCGAGTACCTACGCCCTCGGGTGACGAAATCTTGCCCAACACGCCCACCGGCCCCAGCTCTTCGGTGCCCGAAATCTGGCGCAGCATCTTGTTGGTGCTCGACAAATGTTGCAATCCGTCCTGCTCCAGCCATACGCTCACCACGTCAAGACGCCGATACATGTCTGCCACGTTGTTCACGTCGCGCGGCGACCAGAAACGCTCTGCCACTGCAGCCGTTCGTGGCCAGATGCGGCTGTCGATGTTCTCCGGCGACAGGAACTCACCCCACGCACATACCTCGCCTCCCACAATGTGGGATGCCTGTTCTTTGGTCAGTTTGGTATCTGCCGGCAGCGGGTCTGACAGATAGTGATACTCCGCAGGGCCCATGTGATCGAGGTAGTACGTAGTTGACCAGATCGTCCCGTAGCCTTCACGCGCTGCCTGGTCCAACGACTTGTAGCCCCGCCACGACTGCACGATCGCATCCTTCGGCAGGTCCGGCGTCAGAATTTCGTCCCACCCAACCATCTTCTTACCGTGCTTCTGCACGATCTTCAGGACGCGCTGGTTGAAGTACGTCTGCAACTCCGCCGTCGTGCGGTAGCCATGTTCCTTCATAAACGTCTGGATCTGCGGGTTGTCTTTCCACTGCTTGCCGTTGTTCTCGTCGCCACCAATGTGGAAGTACTCATCCGGAAACAGCCCCGCCATCTCCCCGATAAACCCGTCGAGAAACTCGTAGGTCTCCTCGCGGGTCGGGTCCATCGTCGGATCGAACACTCCCCACCGCATCTCCAACTCATACGGTCCGGGCGCGCTCGCCAACTCTGGATACCCCACCATCCACGAACTTGTATGCCCTGGCATGTCGAACTCCGGAACCACGCGCACCCCGCGCGCGGCCGCGTATTCCACTACTTCGCGGACTTGCTCCTGCGTGTAGTACAGTCCGCCCGAGCCCATCCCCTGTAGCTTCGGATATTTCTTGCTCTCGATGCGGAATCCCTGGTCTTCGCTCAGGTGCCAGTGAAAGACGTTCATTTTTACCGCCGCCATGCCATCGATATTGCGCAGGATGACATCGACCGGCTCGAAGTGACGGCCTACGTCGATCATGAGTCCGCGCCACGGAAAGCGTGGTTTGTCCTGAATGCTGACAAGCGGGAAGTAGTATCCATCCGCATCCCCGGCGACGAGCTGCGAAAACGTCTCCATGCCCCGCATCGCGCCAACCACGGTTTCGGAGGTGAGCGTGGCGTGTTCGCTGTTGATGTCGAGAGAATACGACTCGTCCTCCCCAAACCTCGGATACGTCGAGCCCGCCTCTTTGACTGCGACCGTCAGTGTCGGCGGAGTCCCAACCGGAGCAATCCCCAGCGGCAACACCATTCCCGTGCGCCGTCTCAGCCGATGCTGCATCCGTAGAATCGCACCTTGCAGTCGCGCGTCGGTGTATCCGGCCGTTCCAACCGTGAACGACACGTAGAGTTTCATTCTTCCGGGGTTGACTTTTAGGGAAGCGGGCAGCGGCATCACATTAATCGAGGAGGACCCGCTCCCACCCGCTTGGGACCCAGCAGAGACAAAAGTAGCCAGCATCAACATCGCAATAAGGACTCGCATGCTCATTATTAGGAATTTACACCGTCGCACTGCTTTCACCATAATGTTCGTTTATGTTCGGTAAGTGGATTGTTTTTGTGCGATTATGCTATGCTGTCGCCAGGAGCGAATCCATGCCTCAGCCGGCTGACACCCGCGATTTCCCCTTCCAGATGCTCAAGGAGATCTACGAACAGCCCGAGGCCATCCGGGACACCATTGTGCAGCACATTGACCCGGTCACTCGCAGGATCTGCCCCGACCGCTTTCCCTGGACGCCCGCCGAAGTCGCAGCCCTCCGTCGTGTCACTATCATCGCCAGCGGCGCCAGTCGTCACGCCGGCCTATGCGGCAAGCTCATGATTGAGGAACTCGCCGGCATTCCCGTCGATGTCGAGCACGCCAGCGAATACGGCTATCGCACTCCCACCAATGGCAAGGGCTCGCTGGTCATCGCCATCACCCAGTCCGGGGAGACTGCCGACACCACCGCCGCGCAGCGCATCGCCAAAGAAAACGGCATGAAGACGCTCTCTATCTCCAACGTCGTCGACTCCACCATCTCACGGGAGGCTGACGCCAACTTCTTTACCCGCGCTGGCCGCGAGGTGGCCATCCCTGCGACTAAGAGCTTTACAACCCAACTCACCGCCCTTTATATGCTGGCGCTTTTTCTGGCGACTCAAAAAGAAACTCTCAACGCCGCCCAAGTGGGTGCCCGTGTGCAGGCTCTCTCCACTTTGCCCGACCTTATCGAGGGCTCGCTCGACCGCTTCAACGCCGAGGCCGAAGCCATCTCCGCCGACTTCTACGAGGACCAGACCTTCGTCTTCCTGGGGCGCGGCGTCCATTACCCCATCGCTCTTGAGGGCGCGCTAAAGCTCAAGGAAATCTCCTACGTTCACGCCGAGGGCTATCCCACAGGCGAGTTCCGCCACGGTCCCACCGCCCTCATCACCGAGACATTGCCGGTTGTCGCCATCGTTACCTATGATCGCCGCGACGCTGAGTCCGTGGTGCGCTATGAGAAGTCAATCGCGCTCATCGAAGAAATCCGCCACATCTCCACCCGCCAGATCCTGCTCGCCTCCGAGGGCGACGAAACCGTGCGCGCCATGGGTGTCGCAACGTTCTCATTGCCGCACCTCGAAGAACTGCTCCTGCCTATCATGGAAGTCGTGCCGCTACAGTTTCTCGCCTACCACATCGCGGTACGCAACGGCCTCGACGTCGACCGCCCCCGCAACCTCGTTAAATCTGTCACCGTGGACTAGCGTTATCTCAGCCCAGCAGGGCAACGCTTTTCCTGATCACTAGCCAGCGTTCACTGGCTACTGATTGTGGTTGCTATTGCGTTTTTGTTCGAATAGGATCGTATGCGACCATGGCGAACAAACGTACCTCGGTCCTCAACGAAGAACGCCGCCGCTCCATCGTCGATTTCGTCAATCAGAACGGCCGCGCCCTTGTCCGCGACCTCGCGCGCAAATATTCCAGCTCCGAGATCACCATCCGCCGCGATCTGGAGATGCTGCACAACCGCGGGCTGATTTATCGCACTCACGGAGGCGCGCTTCCCATCCGTGCCGGATCTGAGTCCGACCGCAACCTTACCGAGCGCGAAATGCAGCACCCGCGCGAGAAGCAGCGCATCGCCACCGCCGCCGCCAAGATGGTGAAAGAAGGCCAGTCCGTTGTTCTCGACTCCGGCAGCACAACCACCGCAGTCGCCCGCGCCTTGCGCGAATTTCAGCACCTCACCATCATCACCAATGCGATCAATATTGCCAGCGAACTCTCCGGCACCACCCTGGATGTGATACTCACGGGAGGAATGCTGCGCACCAATTCCTACTCGCTCGTAGGCCCCATCGCCGAAGAAAGTCTGCGCCGGCTTAAAGCCGACATACTCTTTCTCGGGGTTGACGGCTTCGACACCCAGACCGGCGTCTCCACGCCCAACCTGCTCGAGGCGCAACTCAACCGTCTGATGGCACAAATCTCGGCCCGCGTTATCGCCGTTTGCGACTCTAGCAAGTTCGGACGCTCTAGTCTTTCGTCCATCGTGCCGCTGGCCAATATCCACGGAGTCATCACTGACAAACAAATTCCCCGCCAGCATCTGCGGGCCTTGAAGAAAGCTGGAATCGAAACGATACTGGTGTGAATTGCAACCCCGGGGCGAACAGATCTCTGCTTACCCACGACTCAACCTCCAACGTTTGTCGATCAGAGGTCACATCATGGCAGAACCAACCTACGAAGAGCTCAAAGCACAACTGGCAGCACTGCAAGAAAGAACCACGGCTCGTGGTCCGCGGGCTATCGATTTCAAGGTCAGCGAAAAGGGCGGCGTCAGCGTATACGGACTCGGCCGCTTTCCCGTGACCCTGTACTACGAGCAGTGGATCCGCCTGCTGGATCAGGCCACCCAGCTGCGCGAATTCCTGGAAGAAAACAAACCCAGCCTCAAACTGAAGCAGCCCGACGCGTAAGCTTCGGGCTGCATAAGCCAGTCTTCCCGGAGCCTGAGTGAAGCGACCGCAGGGAAACCCGCGGCCGCTTTTGCTTACCGAACCGCGTCATTCTGCCTTGAACAACTGCAGGTTCTCGGCCTTCCATTGCATCGCTGCGTGAATCCGGTGGTATCCACTAGGATGGTCGAAGAATATCCACTCCTCAATCGGGCCGGGCTTCATCTTGCGATATTCACCCAGGTGAATCGCAGCCTGCGCGAATCCATCCGGCTGGCGGCTGGCGTTGAGCCCAAACATGTCCGCCTCGGCTTCCTCGGTGCGGGTTTGGGTGTTCATTATCGGCGTTAGTACAAAAAAGAAGATCGACGCTAGCAACACCACCAGCGGGAGCACCGCCGGATCACTGACCCCACGAATCCCCCACTTCGTGCCCCAACGCTTCAGGCACCAGTCCAGCGACCAGCGAAGGTAGGCGAACGCCAGCACCGCGATAATCATCAGAAACAGGACGTCCTTGTAAATGTGATGGAGCACATAGTGGCCCATCTCGTGACCCATCACCGACTCAATCTCTTCCAGTGAGCCACGTCGCAGCAGGTTGTCGTTCAGCGTGATGCGCATGGTCGAACCGAACCCGCTGACGTTCGCGCTCATGCGCGTGGTCTGCTTCGAAGCGTCCATCGTCCAGACGTCGTGTGCCGGAATACCATTGGCTCGCGCCATCGCCAGGATCGGCGTGGTCACTCTGGGATCGTCCAGCCGCGTGACCTTGTTAAACGTCGGCACGATGAACACTGGCACGATCATGATCGTAAACACTACCAGCACAATGCTGACCACCGCGCCCCAGATCCACCACGTACGAGGCAGCCTCCGCACTACCCCGAACAGCGCGACCATCGCCACGCCGCCCAGCAACACTCCGAGTCCCAGTCCCTTAACTTGGTCCCACATCCACGGCCCAAACGTCTGCGTCGCCAGCCCGTATTTCCATTCGCGGAAGTAACCTTCATATACCGCGAGGGGAAACCCGAGCACGGTGGTCAGCACCAGGTACTCCACCCAGTAAATAAAAGTCTGCAGCCACTTCCACCGCGTGATGCGCTCCGCCACATTGCGCATCCATGCCGACCACCCCAGATTCAGCAGGATCAGGCAAATGATTGCGCCCACCAGGAAATCCCACAGGATCAGCCAATATCCGCCCTCGAAATAGGCGTCCGAGTGCGCCTTGGCGCTCGCCGGCATTAGATTCATGTACGCATCGGTGGCCGCGTCCACATCAAAGTGGTCTGACGGCTGTGCCGCCACAGGTACCTTGGTTATGTCCGGTTGTGCCTCGGGCGCAGCTTGCGCCAATGCTGCCGCAGTCATAAACACTACTGCGAGCAATACGGTTCCCATCATTGCGCGTGCGCGCAGACTCATTGCTTCACCTCAGATCGATTCGTTTGTCTTAGGAAGAACGATGGCCCAGTTACAGCGTCCTGTTGTACACGTGTCTTAGTACGAATCAAACACACAGAAGGTTCCGAAATCGTAGCTTGATCCGCGCCGATCTGTGGGAATCCGCGGCCGCTTTTCCATTCTCTCCATCGCGACTGATGGATTTGGGTGTATGCTCCCATGCAATTATTCCGTCTCGGGTAGCTGCGCACCTTCCGTCCGGAGGACATCCCGTCATGAGCGAAAACGCGCCCCAGCGCATTGGCGACTACGAAATCATCCGTGAACTAGGTCACGGTGGCATGGGAAGGGTTTACCTCGTTCGCAATGTGCTCTCTGACCGCACCGAAGCCATGAAAGTCCTGCTTCCCGACTTGGCGGCCCGCAGCGAATTTGTCGCGCGATTCATGCGCGAAATCAAAACCCTGGCCGGCCTCGACCATCCCAACATCGCAATCCTGCGCACAGCCTTCACGGCGGGCGACCAGTTCGTCATGATCATGGAATACGTTGAGGGCATCACTCTCGCTGATCGCTTGCAGCTCGGACCATTCCCGACTTCCGAAGCTCTTAACTACACCAGCCAGGTACTGTCGGCCCTGAGCTATGCGCACAGCAGGCACGTCATCCATCGCGATATCAAGCCCGGAAACATGATGCTCACGCCCAAGGGAGTTGTGAAGCTCATGGACTTCGGTCTGGCGCGTTCAGCGGACGAGATTGGGCTCACCATGACCGGCATGACACTCGGGTCCCTCGACTACGCGTCCCCTGAACAAGTGCAGTCACAGCCGACCGACGAACGTTCCGATCTTTACTCCGTCGGCGTATCGCTCTATCAGATGGTCACCGGTAAGCGAATGTTCAGCGTGACCAGCAACTTCGAGATCATGCAGGCGCAGGTGAAGGAGATTCCCCGCCAGCCAATCCAGCTTGTGCCCACCGTGCCACAGGCTCTCAACGACGCGATCATGATGGCCGTCGCGAAAGATCCAGCCCAGCGTTTTCAGTCGGCCGATGCCTTCCGCAATGCGTTGTCACAAGTCGCTACCGGCGTTTCTCCTTCGCCTTCGCGTCCCGCAGATGCCCCGGTTGCGCCGGCGGCAGAACCCCCTTTCGACCCGGGTTTCGTTCCCACCACTAGCCAGCCGGCATCGCGTGTCAATCGTAGCCTCTTGTTGGTCGTGGGAATCGTCCTTGTGGCAGCGCTGTTGGCCGGCGATGCGGTTTACAAGTCCCACCTGCAACATCAATCCGCGCAAGCCGCTGCCACGCCTGATCTGTCTGCGACCACCCAAGCGACTGCGGTTGCTTCATCCAACAACGTGACCACTCCAAGTCAAACGCCGCCTCCGCCTCCGGCTGCGCAACTCGCGGAAGCCGCGCCCGCTACATCCCAGCAGCCCGCCGTCGCAGCGCGGAAGACCCAAGCCCAGCCTGCGGCTCCGGATTACGGAAACAGTACTTCAACCGACGATTCCCAGGCCCAGCAGCAGGCCGCCCTTGAGCAGAAGAAACTGCTCGACGATATGGAAACGGAAGTGGACCAACTCGACGGCCGCGCGGCATCGGTGGAGAGCAGCCTCGATGCACTGGAGCAGCAGATGCACCAAAGCGGGCTCGGTCTGCGGGGAGACATGGTCGCGGCCCGCAGCAATATGCGAACTGATATTGCCAAGGCAAAGCAGGCGCTGAACTCTTCCGACACGGAACGTGCCCGCCATTGCCTTGATCTCGCCCACCGCGATGTCGAGAAGCTAGAAACGCTGCTCGGCCGTCGCTAACAACCGTAGTGCTTCCGTTGACTAGCCTTCGTTGGGCATAACGATCCACAGAATCAGATACAGCAATCCACCGGTTCCACCGAACAGGAGCAGCAGCAGCCAGATGACGCGCAGCGCTGTCACGTTCCATCCATAGTATTGCGCCAGACCCGCGCACACGCCTGCTATGCGGCGGCCCGACCGCGGACGTACCAGCTTCCGCTCCACCACCACGCCACCCGCCAGCGACGTGCCGCAATAAGCACACAGCCGCGCATCATCCGGATTCGCCTTACCGCAGTTGTTGCAGTACATTCCGTTCGTCTCCTTCGCAATCTGGGCGCTTCATCTCTGACCACTACCACTGCTACGGCGCCATGCCCTCTGTCATCCACTGCTTGAAGCGGTCGATCTGCGCCGCCGGCCACGGCTCATCGCAAGGCATCGATCCATCTTCCAGCCGCGCCAGAATGTTGTCGGCCTGTGCCTTCACGTCGTCATACAGCGACAAGTCCATACCAAACGGCTTCATCGCCTCCACATCCGGATCGTCCCGAAACAGCGGCCGAATATCTTTCGCAAAGCTGAGGGCCATGGTTCACCTCCGTGTTCAGTGCTCCATCCTACCGCACTGCCAAAATCCGCGGTCGCTTCCGATTTCGTTTCTCGGCTGCGTTCGCCCTGTGTACAATTTCGGCGCAAGCGGCAACCTTGCGCAAGGAGGGTGAAATGGCTTTTCAGGGGTACGTCACCATCACCGGCAAGAAACAGGGACAATTCAAGGGCGAGAGCACAAACTCCAAAAGGAAAGGCTGGACCGAGGTTCTAGCGTTCTCTTACGACGTCAAATCTCCCTACGATCCGCAAAGCGGTCAAGCGTCCGGAAAGCGCCAGCACAATCCGATCGTCATTCGCAAACAGTGGGGAGCGGCAACTCCGCAGATCTTCCAGGCTTTAGTGACCAACGAAGTCCTCGAGTCGGTGACCTTCGAGTTCGAAAAGGTCGGTCCGGACGGCCAGGAATACGTGTATCAGACCATCAAGCTCACCAACGGGGCGGTTGCCGAGGATGAGCTTTACACCCCGATTTGCGAGTGCCAGGCCAGTCCGCAGGCTGAGTCTGACTCCTACGAACTGGAAAAGGTCGCCTTCACCTTTCAGAAGATCCAGATCACCAATAACGACGGGCAAACCACCAGCACCGACGATTGGGAAGTGTAGTACCCCCTGCGCCCCGGGAGCGACGGTTCCTAGTTCCCAGAACCGATGTTGTCAAAGAGCAATGCATTTCGCGGCGCCGCGGTGATAAGAGACACCACAGCCTTGCCTCCCGTAGATGGTTTACAGAGTGGGAACAAGATGGAAAAGGACCTGGGACACAGGGCTGTGTGATAGGGAGGGATGGTTTTTCGTTCCATCGCCGTCCTCGAAGAACAATCTTGGTTCACTTGGAAGCTCGGGTGTATAAAGGATGACCATTCAGGGGGGCGAAACTCTAATGCCGGTTTGAAGGAGATGAAAAATGGATACCGACAACTCGAATGATCAATTCTCGCGTCGTGGATTCATGGGAATCAGCTCGGCGGCCCTGGCTGCTGCCGTCACCGCTTTTTCCACGTCCAGGGCAATCGCGCAAGACCAGAAGAGTTCCCCAAACACTCCGGGCTATCCCAAGGACACCGATCCGGGTCCTGACAATCCACCGCTCGATAACCAAAATCCGGATTCGCTCTGGCCGCCTTCGACCGATTCCAAGAGCCTGGTCCAAAATTTCAAGTATCCGTTTTCTTTCGCCAACAAGCGCGTCTACGAAGGCGGCTGGTCCCGCGAAGTCACGGTCCGCGAGTTGCCGGTCTCCACGACTTTGGCCGGCGTCAATATGCGCCTCAACGCCGGTGGCGTTCGCGAACTTCACTGGCACACCGCCGCCGAATGGGCCATTATGCTGACCGGTTCAGCGCGCATCACGGCGATTGACAACGACGGCCGCAGCTTCGTCGCCGACACCAACAAATACGATCTGTGGTTTTTCCCTAGCGGCATTCCCCACTCGATCCAGGGCCTCGGGCCCGATGGCTGCGAATTCATGCTGGTTTTCGATGATGGAAACTTCTCCGAATCCGAAACCGTCTTGCTCAGCGACGCCATGGCACACATCCCGCGCGAAGTCCTCGCCAAGAACTTCGGCATTCCCGAGCAGGCCTTCCACGATACCCCTCGCACAGAGCTCTTCATCTTCCCGGTTGCTGTCCCAGGCCCGCTGGCGAACGACCAGCACGCTGCCGCGGGCTCGCTCCCTCAATCGCCGATCAATTTTGCCTTCCGCACGATGGACATGCCTGCGACCAAGAGCACCAAAGGCGGAAATGTGCGCATCGTCGATTCGAGCAAATTCAAAGTCACCACGACCACGATGGCCCTGGTCACTCTCCATCCCGGCGGCCTACGCGAACTTCACTGGCACCAGAATGCCGATGAGTGGCAGTACTACATTGCCGGCAAAGGAAGGATGACCGTCATCTCCACCGGCAATAAGGCGCGCACCATGGACTTTCAAGCGGGCGACGTCGGCTACGTGGAAAAGACCCTGTTGCACTACATCGAAAATACCGGCGATTCGGATATGGTCTTCCTGGAAATGTTCAAGAGTCCTATCTACCAGGACCTGTCTTTCACCGAATGGCTGACGCATACGCCGCCCGAGCTGGTGATGGCTCACTTGAAAATTGATCGCGCCGCCTATGACGCCATTCCGCGAAGCAAGGCCGTGATCCTTCCGGAATAAAAAACAATTCGCGCGCTCCTTTGTTTTCAATGTGTTTAGGGGAAAATTGTGCGCAACCAATTGATAACAAGGAAATTATACGTATCCATTAGTGCGCGTAGGACTTAGGGGCCAAAATCCCGGTTTTTGGGTGCAGTATGCCACCATACTATACATACTTTACATACAGATTTTTGCCATACTTTACATACTTTACATACAGGTTTTTGCCATACTTTACATACAAGTCATACAGGTAAAGCAGGTCATAGACGGGCGCGCGGTTCCCATTCTGGGAATTGTCAAAGAGCAGATTCTGCCGCACCGTGGATGCGACGAGGGACAGGGACACTAATCCCTTGCCTCACGTAGATGGTTTACAGGGCGGGAGCAGGATGGAAAAGGACTTGGGACACAGAGCTGTGTGATAGGGAGGGATGGTTTTGCGTCAGGCCCACCCGCGATTAGGATGCGTGCCGAAAATCCCCACCCGGCCAACGGAAGGCCGGATGGGCCACCCGCCAATCTACCCACATACATGCCATTGCGCCGAACGGGGTTTTCGAACATCATGTGGGCTCTATGGCTTCAACTAGCGATTCAATTGAGCCCGATTCCCCCCACGCGTACCTCGGTTACCTCAATACGGAAATGAACATCATGGGCATCCTGTCAGCGTTTTGTGTGCTCACGGTGGCCGGGATAGCGACAGCGGTTAAGGATTTTGATCCAGAGAAGCACGTGCCGACGCGCCACCTGTGGGAGCAATCGTTCGAGTATGTGGTAGCTGGTTGCGTTTGCATGATGGCTGCAGCTCTGTTCTTTTATCAGCAAAGATCACACCTTGCCTGGTGCTA
>CAWIPZ010000018.1:0-62611 GCA_963837915.1 uncultured Acidobacteriaceae bacterium | reverse complement strand
TGGTGCCGGGAGGGGGGGTCGAACCCCCACGAGGGGTGAACCTCGGCGGATTTTGAGTCCGCTGCGTCTGCCAGTTCCGCCATCCCGGCGCATGCTTGAAAAGAACCGTAAGAACTGGGGTTACGGCACATGTCGCAACTAGAAGCGGCACTAGCGTCGCGCTGGCTGTCTTCATTCGTTGCGCACTTCAGTATCGCATAGGCAAACTGGGCTGCCAATACGCGGTCGCATGTGACTGCCTTGACGAAGAATGCATTACCAACCTCTCTCCGCGATCGGCCGCGACACCAGAAGGCTTGCCGAACTTGAAACCGATTCGCTTTTCCCGCATCCTGTTCGTGTGACTTTGCGCTCTAGCGGGCCGGCGCTTCTCCTGGGACTCATGTTGAGCGCACTAGCCATCCCCAGCATTGCCCAAAGCAATTACGAAATCCAAGTCTACGGTTCGGAAACCGTCGCGCCCAAGAACACCATGCTTGAGCTGCACTCGAACTTCACCTTCCAGGGCAGCAAGGAAACGATCGACGGAGTGTTTCCGAGCGAGCACGCGCTCCATGAAACTGTCGAAATTACGCAGGGGCTCACCGCGTGGTCCGAAATTGGCTTTTACATCTTCACCTGCGCGCGCAACGGGCAGGGATGGGACTGGGTAGGCGATCACATCCGCCCCCGCGTTCGCGCACCCGAAAGCTGGCATTGGCCTGTAGGTGCGAGTCTCTCAATCGAGTTCGGTTACCAGCGCGCGCAATATTCCACATCGACTTGGAACATCGAAATCCGTCCCATCGTTGACAAGCAGAAAGGCCGCCTGTATTGGTCGGTGAACCCGGCTTTCGACCGCGGCATCGTTGGATTGCCCAGCGATCAGCAGTGGAACTTCTCGCCCGACGCCAAGATTTCCTGGGACTTTACATCGAAAGTTACTTTCGGATTGGAGTACTACGGAGGCTGGGGGCCGGTCAGCAACCTTTACCCCGTTACGCTGCAATCGCAGCAGTTCGTACCGGCGTTCGACTTGAACGTCTCGCCTAAATGGGAGATCAACTTCGGTGTGGGTGTCGGGGTAACTGCAGGAACCGATCACATGCTGGTGAAAGCCATCATCGGACGCCGCTTCGACTGGAGCAAGCACCATGTCGACAATGCCTTGTCTCTAAGGCCACCGCCGTAGCTGTCAGGACAGGTGCGCCATTACGTTTTCTTCTTGGGTTTCTTTTTGTCCTTCTTCTTCACCGCGGCCTTCTTCTTCGCTTTGCGCGGAGATTTCTTTGCTTTCGTGTTCTTCTTCTCCACCTTCTTAGCCACCGCTTTCAAACTCTTCACGCTGCCTTCCCGAATCGCTTTGAGCCAAGACTCGAAGTCGCGCGTGTCCTGGTCGGCGTAGTCAACCGCAAAATTCACCAGGGCCTTGTCGAACCGGTCGGCCGTGCCCAGATATCCCGACAACATGCACGGATCGCCCGAACGTGCGTGGCCCTTGGCCAGTATTTCGCCACACACCTCCGCATATTGCAGCAGGCCATTTCCTTCCAGATCGGAGTCTTCAATGCCCGCCTTGTGGTCGCGAAGCTGGCGCACCAGGTACGGCAAGCCATCGATGGTCGCCCATCCCAGGAAGATGTCGAACTGCACAAGCATGCGCCGAACCCCTTCCACCACGCGCTCGCCATGGTGTTTCGGCGAATGGCTGCCCGGCAAATACGACGCATACGCCGACGGCAATTCCTGCTTCAATTGCAGGAACATCGGATCTTCTACCGCGCCACCGAACATCAACACCACGTAGTCGCGGGTACCCACGCTACCTGTGCCTACAATGCGAAACGCCACATCCACCGGGCTGTACTGCTTAAAGAAGTGCCGCCGCTCGGGCTGGAGCGTACCGATGTAATCCGGCAACGCCGCCAGCACCTGTTTGGCTGTCGACTCGGCCAACCGGTACTGTGTCTTCTCTCCAAACGTTGGGTCCGTCGCTTCGCGAAAAACGTACTGGCCGTCCTTCCGCACGGTGAGCTTCTCCAGGCTATTCAGCGGAGTCGCCCTCTCAGCCTTGCGCAGCACCGAACGGACCGGCGCTACCTTCAAGTCGCGGGTCACCAGGTAGCGAGCCAACTCGAGCACCGGTAGTTCCGCGAAAGTACTCATCGATTCGCGATACCTGCACGCGAATTTCAGCACTGCGTCCTTGCACTGGCGCTCGGAATTCCGTGCCTCGCGGCCGGCCAGGATCAGGCTGGTAGCCATCCGCTTTACGTCCCACTCCCACGGCCCACGGATGGTCTCGTCGAAATCGTTAATGTCGAAAATCATCTTCCCATCTTGGCCGCCGCCGAACGCGCCCAGGTTCTGCACATGCGCGTCGCCGCAAATCTGAACATCCAACCCCGTGCGCGGCAGAGTGGCAAGGTCGGCCGCCATCAAGGGAGCCGCCCCGCGGTAAAAGGTGAAAGGCGAAATCGACATGCGCGCGTTCTTCAGCGGCATCAGCTCCAGATCGCGGTCCTTGTGCGTCGCACTCATCAATTCGACTGGATCGAACTTGCGCTGCGTTGGATCGAACTGGCCCTGGCTGACCCGGCTGACTTTGTCGCGGCACCGTCTCCCGGCTTCGCGACGCTCTTCGCGTGTGGAGTATTTCTTGGAATGGGTTTTCATCTTAATGAAACAGAATCATACTCCGCTTGTTGCGCCCTGCAATCCGACATCTGTGCCACCAC
The DNA here is from genome assembly GCA_963837915.1 of uncultured Acidobacteriaceae bacterium. Taxonomy (GTDB): domain Bacteria; phylum Acidobacteriota; class Terriglobia; order Terriglobales; family Acidobacteriaceae; genus DASRAA01. The sequence continues at coordinate 59,894 of CAWIPZ010000018.1, read as the reverse complement.
AAAAGTGCAGCGCCTGTCCTCGGAAGTGCTCTCATGTAACATTCTTTCCGAGGAACTTCAATGTCCCGACGCGCTTCGGCTGTACGCGGAAGTATTCTCCTTTTCGCTTGTGTTGCAATTGTGTTTACGTCTGGCCAGCTTTCCGCCGCGACTCCGCCCGCTCCCCTTACGCGTCTCGATCTTCACTCGGGCTGGCAGTTGCAATCGGCCTGCGTGTTGCAGGGTTCCTCCACAGGTCCCTCCGGACTGAAAAACACCAGTAGTCCCGGTCTTGACGGCGAAATCCTCTCCTCGCAGCTTTATCGCCCTATCGGCTGGATTTCAACCACCGTCCCTAACACGGTTGTTGCCGCTCAGGTCGCCGCCGGACTCATCAAAGATCCGTTCTATGGCACGAACCTTCGCAAGCTGCCCGGCATGGATTACCCCATCGGCAGCATGTTCTCGAATCTCGCCATGCTCGACACCAGCCCTTATAAATGCGGCTGGTGGTATCGCACGCAGTTCCGCGTGCCCGCCGCTTTCTCTGGACACTCCGTAGCGCTGCATCTCGATGGCGTGAACTACCGCGCCGATGTGTGGCTCAACGGGAGGCAACTCGCCTCAAAAACCGAGATCGCCGGGACCTGGCGCGTCTTCGAACTCAATCTCTCCAGCGGACTGCTCTACTTCGGGGAAAACGTGCTCGCTATCGAAGTCTTTCCGCCCACACCCGACGATCTCGCGCTCACCTTCGTTGACTGGAACCCCTCGCCGCCCGACAAAGACACCGGGCTTTTTCGCGACGTCTATCTCACCGCTAGCGGCCCCTTGGCGCTACGCTTTCCGTACGTCGCCAGCAAGCTCGACGCCAACTACGCCACCGCGCAGCTTACTCCCGTTGTCGAGGTCTGGAACGTCACCGGACACGACGTAAAAGCCGACGTGACCTGGGAGGTCGAAGGCAAGAGAGTCCATCGGGAGGTCGCACTCGAGGGCCAACAGAAGAAGGCGGTCAGCTTCGCATCCGAGCAATTTCACGACCTGACCATAAAGGACCCCAAGCTCTGGTGGCCCGCGGAAATGGGCACGCCCGCGCTTTATCACGCCCACGTCAGCGTCACCGCCGACGGCAAACCCTCCGACGCGCGCGACGTAACCTTCGGCATCCGTCAAATCGTCTCGGAAATGAATAACGGGCACGCGCTATTCAAGATCAATGGCAAGCCCATCCTTGTCCGCGGCGGCGGTTGGACGCCCGACATGCTGCTCCGCTCTTCGCCCCAGCGCATGGAAACCGAATTCCGCTACGTACGCGATCTTGGCCTCAACACCATCCGTCTCGAAGGCAAGCTCGAGAGCCAGGCCTTCTACGATCTCGCCGACAAGTACGGCATCCTCGTCATGGCTGGCTGGTGCTGTTGCGATATGTGGGAGCGCTGGAACGAGTGGGGCCCCGAGCAGTATCGCGTCGCTCAGTCCTCGATGCGCGACCAGATGCGCCTGTTGCGCAATCATCCCAGCATGCTGGTGTGGCTCAACGGCAGCGACAATCCTCCCATTCCCTCGGTGGAAGACATGTACCTCTACATCGGCAAGGAACAGCTCTGGCCCAATCCGTTCCTCTCGTCAGCCTCGGCCACGCCCACAAAGGTCACCGGACCTTCCGGGGTGAAGATGACCGGCCCCTATGACTATGTTCCGCCGAACTATTGGCTGACTGACACCAAGCTCGGCGGCGCCTGGGGATTCAACACCGAAACCAGTCCCGGCCCCGCCATCCCTACGCCCGCAAGCCTCCGCAAGTTTCTGCCGCCCGATGCGCTCTGGCCACAGAATGAAACCTGGGGATTCCACGAAGGCGGCGAGCGCTTCCAGACCCTCACTTTCTACAACACTTCCATGGAGCACCGTTATGGCGCGCCGAAGGACCTCAACGACTTCGTGCGCAAAGCTTACGCCATGGATTACGAAGGCGAGCGTGCCATGTTTGAGGCCTATGAGCGGAATAAATTCGACTCCACCGGAGTCATCCAGTGGATGCTTAACAATGGCTGGCCCTCGCTCATCTGGCATCTGTACGACTACTATCTCGTTCCCGCCGGCGGTTACTACGGCACCAAGAAAGCCAACGAGCCGCTGCACGTTCTTTACTCCTACAACGATCGCTCCATCGCCGTGGTCAGCGACGCTGTGACCGTCAACGCCGTCCGAGTCACAGCACGTCTCTACAACTTCGACGGCACCCAGAAGTGGACCCAGGACGCGCTGGTTGACGTTTCGCCAGACAAAGCCGCGGTGGCGTTCAACGTCCCACAGCTGCCCGATCTCTCGACCACATATTTCCTCAAGCTCACCGCCGCCGACCGCAGCGACAAACTCCTGACCGACAACTTTTACTGGCTCTCCACCAAGTCCGACGAGATGGACTGGCAATCGACCCGCGGCACGGCCACGACACCGCAGCTTGCCTACGCCGACATGACCGCTCTTCAGCAGCTCGCGCCCGTTTCGCTGCGCGTGCAAACCAAGCCGGCCGCATCGCCCTGCCCCACACCGTTTGCAGTACACCCGCAGTCCGCTCCCGCTACGCCTCCTGTCATCGCGCCCGGATGCGAAGACGGAACGAAGTATGAGCAGCTGATCGTCACCAATCCGACAAAGACCTTGGCCTTCATGGTCCATCTGCGTTTGATAAAGAGCGATGGCGAAGATGTCGTGCCCGCATTCTTTGACGACAATTTTGTTTCGCTGCTTCCCGGCGAGTCACGCGCCATCGGCGTGCGCTATCGCACCGCCGACACAGGCAGGCTTCCCATCCACTTCGAGGTCAGCGGATGGGATGTGAACGCGGAGAACCTGCCGCTCCACTAACAACTCTGCGTCCCGAACAACTTGTTGGTATTGACGGAGCCAGATGCTAACAGCTAAGGGCTGATAGCTGACGGCTGACAATCGCTTCCTGAAACTCTCACCCCAAAACTTGCATCTGAGGCATTTATGAACATCGCGTTTCTCGGCCTCGGCAACATGGGCTCACACATGGCCCGCAACCTCCTTCGTGCCGGACACAGCGTCACTGTGTGGAACCGCACCCTGTCGAAAGCCGACGAGCTGCGCCCCGACGGCGCGAAAGTCGCTTCTTCTGTCGCCGATGCCGCACGCGGCGCTGACATCGTCATCACCATGATGGCCGACGATCACGCTGTCTCCTCGGCCACGCTCGGTACCGGGGGCATCGTCGAAAAACTCGCGCCCGGTGGCATCCACATCTCCATGAGCACCATCAGCGTCGCGCTCTCGCAGCAACTCGCTGCCGAGCACCACAAGCACGGCCAGCGCTACGTCGCCGCCCCTGTCTTCGGACGCCCTGAGGCCGCCTCTGCCGCCAAACTTGTCATCGCCGCCGCCGGAGACGCCGCCGATATTACCCGCTGCCAACCCATCTTCGATGCCATCGGACAGCGCACCTTCGTCATCGGCCCCAAACCCGAGATGGCCAATGTGGTCAAACTCAGCGGTAACTTCCTCATTTCTTCGGTTATCGAGTCGCTGGGCGAGGCGGTCGCCCTCACCCGCAAATACGGCGTCGACCCGCACGAGTACATCGAATTCCTCACCAACACGCTTTTCGCCGCGCCGGTCTATAAAACCTATGGCGGCATCATCGCCGACGAGTGCTACCGGCCGGCCGGATTTAAGATGCGGCTCGGTCTCAAGGATGTGCGTCTCGTGCTCGCCGCCGCCGAATCCGTCGACGCTCCCATGCCTGTCGCCAGCCTGGTACGCGACAACATGCTTGCCGCCATCGGACGCGGCATGGAAGACCTCGATTGGAGCTCCATCGCCCGACTCGCAGCCGAGAACGCGGGACTTAAGTAGCTTTCGTCGCCGAAAGCAGCTATTGCCCAAACGTTACGCCAGCCCGCCAAACGCAACTTCCCGCCTATAATGTCGTTTAAGATTTCACTGGAACTCGCGCGCGATTTTTGGCGAACTACTCGTAGCGAGTCACTGCACGTCATTTGCTGGTCTGCATGATCGGCGATCTGTACCCTGGGAGACCTATGGCATCGAAGCTCCTCCACAGATCCACATACGAAGCGATTGCACTCGTCCTTCTTTTCAGCTCATTTGCCCTCGGCCAGCAGGCAGCTCAGCAGAACCGCATCGTCCGGCCGGTTGACAACCGAAGCATGGTTCAGTTGAAAGGGACACTGAATCCGCGTGCCCGCTCTCAATTCGACCAGGGAACGTCCTCGCCGACGCAGCGAATGGAGCGCATGACGCTGTTTTTTGCGCCCACGGCCGAACAGCAAGCCGCGCTCGATCAGTTGCTCGTCGAGCAACAGGACCAAAATTCTCCTAACTATCACAAGTGGCTTACGCCCGAGGAATTTGCTGACCGCTTCGGGATCAGTTCCGAGGACATCAATACGCTCTCAGCCTGGTTGAGCGGGCAGGGTTTCACGGTTGACCAGATCGCGCGCAGCCGCACTTGGATTGCCTTCAGCGGTATCGCAGCGCAGGTCAACGCCGCTTTCCAGACTTCCATTCACAACTACCTGGTGGACGGCAAAATGCACTACGCCGCCTCGATCGAACCGTCGATCCCAGCCGCCTTTGCGGACGTGGTCACAGGCATCGGCGCACTGCACAATTTCGCACCTCATCCGCGCAGCATTCTGATCAGGCCGCGGATTACCTCGAGCCTCACGGGCAACCACTTTCTTGCGCCAGGCGATTTCGGCACGATCTACGATTTGCCTGACTACGTCAACGGCGTTTTCCAGCCGGGTATCGACGGCAGCGGCCAGACCATCGCTATCGCGGGCCAAACCGACCTCTCCACCGACAGCAATCCCGGTCGCAACGGTACACCGGGCGCCAATGGGCAGCAGTACGATGTGGTGACCTTCCGTAGTCTCGCCGGTTTGCCCGCGCTGAATTCGAGCAATTTTCAGACTGTGATTGTTCCCGGCACTACCGATCCGGGAGTCGTTGCCGGCGACGCTGACGAGGCCAATCTCGATGTCGAATGGTCCGGAGCGACCGCACCCAATGCCAAGCTGATCTTTGTCATCGAGAACGCTACGACCAGCAGCGGGGCCTTCGGTGCGTTGGAATACGCGGTAGACAATGTTGCCGCGAACATCTTTAGCATCAGCTATGGAGTGTGCGAACCGCAGGCCGGCAACGCACAGAGTCAGCTCACTATGACTGCTCAACAGGCCGCCGCGCAGGGACAGACCGTTGTCGCGCCCTCTGGCGATAGCGGCGCCGCTGATTGCGACTCTAACGTTCCGGCCACCCACGGACTCGCTGTCGATTTCCCGGGCAGCATTCCCACGGTGACCACGGTTGGCGGAACCGAGTTTTCTGCGGATTCCGCCAACGGCGCCAACCCCAGCGTGGCGACCGCCTATTGGGCCGGTGCGACGAACGACACCAACGCATCGGCGCTAGCTTACATTCCCGAAACCTCGTGGAACGATACCGCTACCACGACTCCTTCCATCGATGCCACCGGCGGCGGGGTCAGCACCTTTTTCACCAAGCCCGTGTGGCAGACCGGCGTCGGCGTCCCTAACGACGGCCAGCGCGATGTGCCCGACATTGCGTTCACCGCTTCGCCCAATACGGATGGCTACCTGATCTGCTCGCAATCGAGTTGCGCCAGCGGCTATCGCAGCGCGCAGTTGGCCTATACCTTCGACGTAATCGGTGGGACGTCGGCTCCCACGCCTTCCTTCGCCGGAATCGTGGCGCTGATCAACCAAAAGCTGGGCAGTAACCAGGGAAACATTAACCCGACGCTGTACTCCCAGGCAGCCAGCGCACCGTGGGCATTTCATGACATCACCACCGGCAACAACATGGTTGCATGCACAACCGGAACGGGCTGCACCAATGGCAACTTGGGGTACTCCGCCGGCGTAGGCTATGACCTCGTCACCGGTTTGGGATCGCTCGACGTGGGAGTATTGCTCAACGCGCTAAACAGCGTTTCGGATTTCTCCGTCACGCCTGCTTCCCCCTACAGCATTACCCTCACGACGGGTAACACAGGCACTCTGGCACTCAGTGTGCTTGGTACCAGCGGATCGAACATCAGCTTTTCCTGCGCCGCAGCCACCCCGTTGACGGCGACTACGTGCTCCGCTACTCCCGTTACCACCAGCGGAAGTACTGCTGTCAGCTCTACGCTTACCGTCACCACCACCAGCGGATACTCCGAAACCGGCGCGGTCAATCTGACCGCCTCCAATGGAAGTATTACGCACGTCGTTCCCGTCACCGTGATCGTCACCGGAAGCAATCCCGACTTTTCGCTCGCTTCCAGCAACGGCAGCGAGTCCGTCATGCAGGGTAGTTCCACCACCGACACCATCGGCCTCACCTCGCTGCAAGGTTTTGCGGGCAGCGTCAGTTACTCCTGCTCCGGAACCACCGGCCTCACTTGCTCGCTGAGTCCTAATCCCGTGACCGCCATCGCCTCAACGGTAGTTTCGAGCACACTTACCGTCGACGCGTCTTCTTCCGCATTGACCGGCTCTATCACGATCACGGCGACCGGTACGGTCAACGGCGTAACTCTTACCCATACCCTGCAACTTCTAGTGTCGCTCTCGGCCCCTGGTCCCAACTTCACCTTGTCTTCCTCCGTTAGTTCGCTCACCATTTCAAGCGGACAGAATGGAACCGTAACCATTACCGTCGCTCCCACAAACGGCTTCACCGGCAGTGTCAACCTCAGTTGCAGCGTAGCGACCAGCCTCGGCAGCACTGGCTGCAGCCTCTCGCCCAGCGTGGTAGGCGGCGGCAGCGGCACCTCGACCCTCACCATCAACGCCGCTACCTTGACCGGCATGCTTCGTGGCGCACCGCGGCCGAACTCGCACCGCGGCGGTGGCGCTTACGCGACCTTCGTCTTTGCGCTAGGAATCGTATTCACCGTGAAACCCGGGAGGATGATGCGAAGCCGGCGCCAACGGCGCCTCTTGCGCAATATCGTGCTGGGAGTGCTGTTGCTGTGCGTGATGTTCGGCGCGGTCGCCTGCGGAGGAGGCGGTGGCGGCTCGGGTTCTAATTCGGCGAGCGGCGTGGTGACGGTCTATGGCTCAGGTACGAGCACCGGCGGATCGCTCTCAAACAGCGTCCAGATCGCCGTCACCATCCAATAGACAGCTTCGGCGCCCGGGATCGCGCCTCGCAGGTCGGCGTTAACCCGGGCGCTGGAAACTGCTTTGCTCCACTTGCCCGCGCCCCGCGATTCCTCTACCATCGCAAGCCGATGAGCTTCCGGACGCTTTTCATGCCTGTAGGGGGTGCCCCACCCAAGCTTCCTCTGCTTGGGTGGGTCTTTTGAATATGCCCATCAAATACGCCCTCTTCAGCGTCGTCCTGTCCGCGTCGTCACTCCTCGCCCAATCCCCGTGCGACAATTCCGGCCCGCTCACCCTCACCCGCGCCGCGCGCGACTGGCAATTTCTTGACGCCGTCGGTCCGCACGCCGGACTCCTCGGCCGCGAAGACGGCTCCTTCGAAGCCTGGATTTATCCGCTCAAACTCTTTCGCGATTTCCAGCTCCGGTTTCGCATTGGTGACATTGTGCTGAACGGTGAAGCCATTCCCCGCACCATCACCGTGCGGCCCGAGTCGGTCTCCGTCAAATACATCTACGACTCCTTCACCGCCTGCGCCACCTGGTTCGTGCCCATCAACGAGCGCGCCGCCGTTGTCGAGATCGACGTCAACAGCTTCGACCCTGTCTCCGTCGAGGCGTCTTTCGTTCCCGACGTCGCCTGGATGTGGCCCGCCGCCGTCGGCGACGCCTACAGTCAATGGGATGCGCAACTGAAGGCTTTCCGCTTCAGCAATGACCATCATGTCTTCTGGGGGATCGCCGGCTCTGCCGACGCCGCTCCGCTCCTCGCCACGTACAACGCCAATTACTCCGCCGAACACACCGACGTCTTCTCATTCGGCCCGCCCGCCAAGGGCCACGCATCGTATCGTTTCGTGATGGCTGCCTCGTTTGAGAGCCAGAAGGCTGCCGACGATCTCTACCGCAAGTTGCTGGCTTCGGACGGTTCCATCGTTCAGCAAGCTCGCGACTATTACTCTCACTACCTCGACAGCACCGTCCAGCTCTCGTTGCCTGACCGCGAGCTCCAGCTCGCCTATGACTGGGCGCGCATCAGCACTGTTCAGGGCCTCGTGGACGAGCCCTTCGCCGGCAAAGGCTTGGTCGCCGGATACAACATCTCCAGCGGCTCCCATCGACCCGGCTTCAGCTGGTACTTCGGCCGCGACTCCATGTGGACCGCACTCGCCCTTAACTCCATCGGCGACTTCGCCACCACGCGCACGGCGCTCGAGTTCCTCCAGCAATACCAGCGTCCCGATGGCAAGATCCCCCACGAAATCGCGCAGACCGTGAAGCTCATCGACTGGTGGAAGGACTACCCGTATGGCATCGCCTCCGCCGACGGCACGCCGCTCTACCTCATCGGCTTCGCTGACTACGTTCGCGCCTCGGGTGACGTGGCCTTCGCCCGCGATCACTGGGACAGCCTCTGGCGCGCTTATCAATTCTTGAAGTCAACCTACTCATCCAGCGGCCTGGCGGAAAATATCCACTCCGGCCACGGCTGGATCGAAGGCGGCCCGCTGCGTCCTCAACCAGGCGACCAGGCGCCTGCCGGCGCTCCGCCGCTCGTGCCCTTCTCCGGCGAGTTCTACCAGGCCGGCGTTGGCATCGCCGGAGTCGAAGCCCTCGCCTCGCTCGCCCACGCCATCGGCAAAAACGATATCGCTCAGCAACTCGATCAGGAAGCCACCGCCCAGCGCGCGACGCTCGAAAGACTCTTCTGGTCGCCCGACAAGAACTTCTACGCTTTCGCCCTCGACACCAATGGCAATCGCATCGACAAGCCAAGCGTGCTCGGTACCGTGCCCATGTGGTTCGGCCTTACCGGCCAGCGCAAAAGCGACCTCTTCCTCGACGTCATTGCCGCGGCCGATCACCAGGCCGACTGGGGCATGCGCATCATCTCCGACCGCGACCCGCTCTACTCGCCCATCGGCTACCACTTTGGCAGCGTGTGGCCGCTCTTCACCGGATGGGCCTCCGTCGCTGGATACCGCTACCACCGTCCGCTCTACGGCTATCTGAACCTCATGGCCAACGCTCAACTCGCCCGCGATGGCTCGCCCGGCCGCACCACCGAGGTGCTTTCCGGCGACTTCTATACCCAGCTCTCCACCAGCACGCCGCATCAGATATGGTCCTCGGCCATGGTCATCAGCCCGATCTTGCGCGGCATGATGGGACTCGAAGTGAATGCGCTGAACAACAGTGTGACCTTCGCACCCCACATCCCCGCCGGATGGACTGACTTCTCCATTCGCAACGTAAAGGTTGGGAATACGCAACTCGACTTCGTGTACCACAATGTAGGAGATGACATTACACTGGAGATCCAACACCACGGCAGCGGCAATGTGCAATTAGACTTCTCGCCCGCCCTCAGCTTGCACGCCAGAGTCCTCGACGCCGAAGTAAACGGCCGCAAAATCTCGGCCAAAATCGAGCCCGACGAAAACGATCAGCACGCAGCCATCTCCGTGCCGATCTCCGGCGACAAGACGACCATCCACCTGCGCGTTAGCGGCAACTTCGGCATCGCCTATATCTTCACCGCTCCCGCTGACGGCGCGCCCAGTTCGACCCTGAAAGTCGTCTCAGAGTACTGGAACGCCGCCCACGACCAACTGCAATTAAACGTTGCGGGAGTCAACGGCAAGACCTACCAGCTACCCATTTTCAACGCCCCCAGCGGCATCGCGGTCAAAGGGGCCACCATCACCAAACCACCCTCTGGACTCGCGCTAGAAATCGCCTTCCCACCGGGCCCACCGGACGCCTTCACCACCCGCACCGTCACCCTGCAATTTCCTTCGCGCTAAAGGAAATCCGCGGCTGCTGTCGCCTTTCCCGCGAACCGTTATACTCGTCTTACGCGCTCATGAGTTCCCTCCGCTCATTCCTCACCCGTTCGTTGATCGCCGTTGCCTTTTTTGCTGTGTCGACCACCAGTTTTTCGCTCGCGCAGTCACAGAACGACCAGCAATTACCGTCCAATCCTCAGCCCCAAGCGCCGTCCATTCCGCCTGCAACGCCACAGATTCCACGCACCGCGCCTTCCACTTCTACAACCACGCCACCGCCTGCCGCCAAGCAGCCCGCACCGGGTGAGGCGCAGGCCGCTCCCATCATTCCGGCGGCTGCAGAGCGCCACTACCACGCGGGCCGCATGGCCGAAAAAGAAAAGGACTTTCCTAACGCCATTACCGAGTACCGCGCTGCCGTCAAGGAATATTCCGATTACGTTGACGCCCGCTATCGCCTCGCCAATCTGTTGATGAACAAGGACGACTACACCGGCGCCATCGCCCAGTTGCAGGACGTCGTCATGTTGAAGCCTAACGACGCCAACGCCCACAACGACTTGGGCTACGCGTACAAGAAGAATGGCGACGGCAAAGCGGCCGCGTCGGAATACATGCAGGCCATCCGATTGAATCCTCGGCTGGCCATTGCTCACAACAACCTGGCGAACTTGCTCTATACGAACCACCAGTACGCCGCAGCCATTGAGCACTACCAGGCCGCGTTGCAAATTCAACCCAGCAATCCCGACGCGCGCATGAACCTAGCCACCTGCCTCGACGTCATCGGCAAGACCGACGATGCAATTACCGAATACAAAGAAGCCGTCCGCCTGCGTCCCGGCGACGCCAACATTCACTTCAACCTGGCCATCGCCTACCAGAACAAGAAAGACCTCACCAACGCCATCACCGAATTGAAAACCGCCACCAAGCTCGCTCCCGATTGGCTTCCGCCCCACATGATGCTCTACAAGTTGTTGAAGGATTCCGACCCGAAGACCGCTCTCGACGAGTGCATGACCATCGACGGTCTCTCGCACGACGCCAAGTTCCACGACCAGTGCCTCGACCTGCAAAAGCGCACCCAATAATTAACGATTAGATCGGGTGCCCCACTCAAGCCAGTCTTGCTTGAGTTGGCCCGTTGACTTTCCTCCGTTCCGCATAATCCGCGGCTGCTTCTTGACTTAATTTTGATCGGTGTAATCCGTGAAAATCCGTGGTTGGTTTCGTTTTCCCGGGTACGCATCGCCCGCGCGAATCCTCTCCCGCCTCTTCCGCATCCACATCGCTACGAGAATTTATGGCTACCTTTCATTCCCTCGCTGAAGAAGCGCAAACTTTCCATTCCGCGGCAGCACACTCTCATCCCGACACCGACCTGCTCGACGCCTACTCCCGCGCCGTCGTCGGCGCCGTGCAGCGTGTCAGTCCCGCTGTCGTACACATCCAGGTGACGCAAAAGAATGGCCGCAACGGCGGTTCCGGCTCCGGCTTCGTCTTTACCCCAGACGGCTTCATGCTCACCAACAGCCATGTCGTACATGGCGCGGCCGAGATCGCCGTGACTACCGTCGAAGGCGACCGCTTCCCCGCCGAACTCGTGGGTGATGATCCCGACACCGATCTCGCCGTCATTCGCGGACGCACCTCCGCGCCGTCGGTTCCTCTGGGCAGTTCACGCTCGCTCGCGGTTGGCCAGTTGGTTATCGCGATTGGAAATCCACTGGGCTTTCAGCACACCGTGACTGCAGGCGTGGTGAGCGCCTTGGGCCGCACCATGCGCTCCCGCTCTGGACGCCTCATCGACGGTGTGGTGCAGACCGATGCGGCGCTCAATCCTGGCAACTCCGGCGGCCCGCTTGTCGATTCGCAGGGCCGCGTCGTTGGCGTCAACACCGCAACCATCATGGGTGCGCAGGGCATCTGCTTCGCCATTGGCGCCGACACCGCCGAGTTCGTGGCATCGCATCTCATTCGAGACGGTCGCCTTCGCCGCAGCTACGTCGGCCTGATGGGACAGGGCGTCCCCCTGCATCGCCGCATCGTTCGCTATTACGATCTGCCGATCGAGAGTGGACTGCTGGTCGAGAGTGTGGTGCCGGGCTCGCCCGCCGAACGCGCCGGCCTGCGCGAGCGCGATGTCGTCGTGCGCTTCGCTGGACAGCCGGTTTCTGGCGTGGACGACCTTCACCGCTTGCTCACTGCCGAGCGCAGCGGCGTAGCCACTGAGGTCGAGGTGGTGCGCGGTACAGAGCTGCGCAAACTATTGATTGTTCCCCAGCCGCAACGCGACTAGAGCAGCTTCGGACCTAATGTAAGGGTACCGCCACGCTTCAGCGCGGCGTCAACGCGGTTTTATCGATAGACTGTGCCGCCTTCAGCCGGGCGGCACTTTCCGCGACAGACGTGAGTCCAATCGCGTGTGCGATTACTTACGCCTTGGCCTATTCTCGACAGTTATCTGCCGACCTGAAGTAAGGTACATACAAAACCTTGGGGGTCCGTCATGACGAAAGACGTCTCAACGTTGCGACTGTACGTAATGAGATTCGTTTACCTGCTTAATTTCGCGCTGCTCGGATTCGACGTATGGCCGGAGGTCTTTAGACACCAAGGAGCATGGGACCCAGTGAAGGGCGTCGCCTTCAGCTTTTGGGTTGCACTGTCGCTTTTGTCGGGTTTGGGCCTTCGATATCCGCTGAAGATGGTTCCTTTGCTGCTCCTCCAACTGGTTTACAAGACGCTCTGGTTAGTGGTAGTTGCGCTCCCCCTGTGGTCCACTCTCCGCTCAACAGACCTCACCCGTGCCATGGTCATCGGCGTTGTTGTGGATGTTCTTAGTATTCCTTGGCCCTACGTTCTGGCAAATTACGTGAAGGAGCGTGGAGATAGATGGAGGGGGCAGGCTGGGGCAGCAGCGCGCCCATGAGCGTTGCGTGCCCCATCTAATCCTGATTTTGGTTTGTGTGGGTTTTTTTCGCCGCGAATCGCTTTGAATTCCCAGTGTGGCTTTCAGCTCGCAGCAAGCGCACGCCTCACTTCGATCTGTCCGTTCCGCGTACGGACCTCCAGGCAAGGCTGTGGGTGAACTGCTGGCCCGTCGAGCACTCTGCCGTCCTCCAATGCAAACCGCGAGAAGTGATAGGGGCACACGACCGTATCCTCTTCGAGTTTCCCTTCTGCCAGCGGCCCGCTGAAATGGGAGCACGTCTCAGCCATGGCAAAGATGCGAGCTCCGCGACGGACCAGCAGGATCGGCGTGCCCTGGTACATTACGCGAGTAAGTTTGCCGTCCATCAAGTTTGTTTCAGGCAGGACAGCGGCAAACTGTTCTGGGAATACCTGGCCATCCGTGCGGTCAACGCCCACTCTGTGCTCATACACCAATTTGCCGCCCAGGTGGGCTGCATAGCTCATCACCGCATAGCCCGCAATGCCCACAATGCGGCCTGCCGCGCGCGATTTCCTCTTTCGCAAGTACAGCGACGTTGCAAATAACGCGGCGCCACTCAAGTTGAGCAGACCGTGAATCAATCCAGGGCGACGAGCTGGAGGATCAACGTCAGACCAATCCGTCATCCCGGTCGCGGCCGCGCCTCCCGCCGCTAGTAACCCGATTGCGATCGACGTTTCGCACCCCCGAGCGAACTCGCGGCGGTCGAAGACGAGGTCCAACGCGTCAAACGCCATGGCCACAGTCCACGCACCCACGGGCACATCCGTCAGCACGACATGTGAAGGTTCGCCGAGCCACGTGCCATTCAAGAAATTCCTGATCTTCTGCGCCGACGGGTGGCCTCCGCCGTACAGTGCTTTGTCCAGCAGCTTCTGTAATTTCTCGTCCACCGGCTGCACGGCCGGCACGGGCGACGAGCTGCGAGTTGAATCCATCTCCGATCCTCGATCAATCGGTAAGCTCGAATCTTCCATATGCACCTCGTCACGCGCTTTGCAGCGGTTGTGACGACCGTTTGGATGCGTCCGCGGCGAGGTGCGTTAGCTTCTTTTCCAAACGTGCACGGCTCCCGGGTATGTGTCAGACAAGGCGTAAACATCCCTTTCCCATTTCGAGGAAAAACGGTTACTAAAGTTTTCTCGCCTGCACTTTTTCTCGTGACTCGCTGTCCTAGCCGATCTATCACAGACGCTGGGAAGTTTCCCCCTGCGCGACAGGGGCGGACTTGGGGACACACCGGTCTGATTCGCTAAGTTATTTGAAATCTATTATTTACGTCTAAGTTGCATGGGGACAATAAGTTACGTCCGAAACCATGCGTAACTCATTGATTCCACAATCCTGGGAAGGGCAGGCTCTCTCGCCATTCGTTTGCTGGCAGCTCACATTCGCCGACGTACTTGTGCCTTCGTTGCGACCGCTTCGGATCGCGTTGATCGTCCAAGTCTGATCGCGAATCAACCGCGTCAAACTGGGAAAACGGGCGGGCAAGAAATCGCGACGTCGGTCTTGGGCGGCGTCCCTTCCGGTAAACTTGGCGGTTGCCGCGGAGTAGAACAGTCATGCGCCACATTCAGACCGAATTAAAAGACAACATACTGCGCATTACCATTGACCGTCCGGAAAAGAAGAACGCTCTGACCTCAGCGATGTACGACGCGCTGGCCCATGCGGTGGAACAGGGCGAAGCCAACCCGGAAGTGCGGGTGATGCTGCTGCATGGCAACGGCGATTCGTTTACCGCCGGCAATGACCTGGAGGATTTCGTCGCCAACCCGTGGAAGGGGCAGGCTGTTCCGCCGGCACTGCGATTCATTGCGGCCATGGCGGGTGCGAAGAAACCCGTGGTGGCAGCGATCCACGGCTCGGCGGTGGGCATCGGGGTCACAATCCTGTTGCATTGTGACCTGGTGTACGCCACCGACAACGCGAAGCTGATGATGCCATTTGTGAATCTCGGGATTGTGCCGGAAGCCGGATCGACAGTGCTGCTGCCCGCTCTCATAGGTCATCAGCGCGCATCAGAGCTGCTTTTGCTGGGCGTGCCAATGAGCGCCCAGCGTGCCTACGAACTAGGCCTGGTGAATGCAGTAGTCGCTCCGGACACTCTGTTGGCGACCGCGCTGAATGTTGCGCAAACACTGGCCGAGAAGCCCGCGGCGGCCGTGCGTGCCACCAAGGCACTGCTAAAGAAGGCTGGCGCGACGGAGCTGGAACGAGCTATACGCGAAGAAGTACAGGTCATTGCGGAAAGGCTTGATTCGCCGGAGACGCAAGAAGCGCTCGCGGCATTTCTGCAAAAACGGAAGCCAAACTTCAAACAGTTTCGATAACGATTTACCATCCAAATAATTAGAAGTGGCACTTTCAGGGTAGTTATGTACTTGCAAAATCGGTTATCCCCGCTTGACGTACGTGGCTGATAGTGGTTTCCTATGTAGGTTTGAGTCTCACGTAAGGCACTGCCCAATGCCTGGAACAGAGACACCCCTCACTTCCGAAGTCTTCGACCAACTGCAGCGAGCTATGGCGGCGGATCGCACTGGTCTAACGGAACTCTATCGCGATTACCTGGCAGACGCATGGGAGACCGTACGGTTCATGCGCGAGACCATACAGCGGCCGCACCAGCCGGAAGAGATCCGGCAAAAGGCGCATTGTCTCAAGGGCAGCAGCCTGGTTCTGGGTGCCCGGGCAGTGGCGCGGCAAGCATCGATCCTTGAGGAATCGACACGCGAATCCGCCGCCACCGACGCAGGTACACTGGACAATATAGTTGACGCGATTCGCGCGGTTGAGACGGAATTAGCGGCGCGGCTAGGCGTCGAAGTGATTCCTGGCAGGACGGCGGCATAGCAGGACCATCGAACCTTTTGAGCAAGTAGAGTGGCAGAGACGTCCATCCGAGTTCTGATTGCCGATGACCATCCGGTCGTACGGGTTGGCCTGAGAAACATGCTGCAGGCAGACCCCTCGGTCAAGGTCGTGGGCGAGGCTCGCGACGGCCTCGAAGCGCTGGAAATGGCGCGCAGCCTGCGTCCCGACGTAATGCTGCTGGATTTAGCCATGCCCAACGTAGCTGGCATGGAAGCCCTGCGCGAGATGACCGCGGGCAACCTGGATACGCGCACCATCGTGCTGACCGGCCTGATTGAAAAACGGCAGGTGCTGGAAGCGCTGCAGCTGGGAGCGCGCGGCGTTCTGCTGAAGGATGCGGTCGCGGAACACCTCTCCGCATGCATTCGTGCGGTGATGCAAGGGCAATATTGGCTGGAAGGGCGACCGGTACAGAACCTGGTGCAGGTGTTGCGTGACCTGGCAGCGCAAACCGCTCCCATGCCGCGCAAGACTTTTGGTCTGACCGCACGTGAACTGGAAGTGGTGACACTAATCACCGAGGGCTGTACCAACAAAGACATCGCCAAGCAGTTCGGCATCAGCGAAGAAACTGTCAAGCGGCACCTCACGAACATTTTCAACAAGCTCGGCGTGGGAAATCGCCTGGAGCTTGCACTGTTTGCGCTGAATCATCACCTGCTGCCTGCTGCGTAAACCAAACCGCGCTGGCTGACGCCGATGTGCGAACTCTGATAGTCTCTGCCCACAGGAAATTCGCAGAGTTATGCCCACGAAGAAACGTGCCACTTCGCGAGCCGCGAGCAAGAAAGCCGTGTCCAGGAGCCGGGCTGCGGGACCACCCGCGCCCCACAGCCAACACGAGCTGGTGATCATCACGGGTATCAGCGGCGCAGGAAAACTCTCGGCCCTCAAGACCTTCGAAGACCTTGGCTATTACGCGGTCGACAACCTGCCGGTGGGCCTGCTGTTGAACTTCGCTGACCTGGTACGCGATTCGGCGGAAATCGAGCGGGCGGCGCTGGTGGTCGATATCCGCGAGGGCGCACGTCTCGACAAGCTTCCACAATTGCTGGAATCGCTTCGCAGTTCGCTCAAGACCACCGTGCTGTTTCTGGAAGCCAGCGACGACGCGCTATTGCGGCGTTACAGCGAGACCAGGCGGCCACATCCGCTGGGACGCAAGACCTCGGTGAAGGCATCGCTGCATTCGGAGCGGCGACGGTTGCAACCGGTTCGCGAGGTGGCCGATCTGGTGGTCGACACCACCCGCTTCAATGTTCATGAGCTACGTTCCCTATTGACGGAACGCTTCCAGAGCGCCGAGCGCAAGCAGAATGCCCTGATTTCATGCGTCAGTTTCGGCTTTCGCCAGGGCGTACCAGAAGACGCTGACCTCATGTTCGACGTGCGCTTCCTGCCCAATCCCCATTTCATTCCCAAATTCCGTCCGTTCACCGGGCGCAACCCGCAAGTCGCGCGCTACATCCTGTCGTTCCCACAGACCAAGGAATTCATCCAACGCATCTCGGAGCTCCTGGTGTACCTGGTTCCGCACTACATCCGCGAGGGCAAGAGCTACCTGACAATCGCCTTCGGCTGCACCGGGGGCAAGCACCGCTCGGTGCTGATTGCAGAAGAAGTGAAGAAGCGGCTGGCCAAGGCGGGTTACAACGTGAAAGTTGTGCATCGGGATTCGCCGGTCGGTGACTAGTGTTTGGTGGGCGAGCAGCCCGAGGAGACCACCACAGCAACAGCTTTGGGTTATAATCCTGCCCTAGTTTCCGAGGGTACCGAATGTCGAACGAACTGACGTGGGACCATACCAACAAGATCGGCATCCTGCTGTCCAACACCCATCCCCAGATCGAGCCGCATACAGTCGCGCTGAACGAGCTACACGGCTATGTGACCGCGCTCGACGAGTTCAAGGGCGACCCCAAGCATTTCCACGAACCGACCTTGGAAGCCATCCGCGATGCCTGGAACACAGAGTTCCAGGAGAGGACGCGGAACTGGGCCTGAACAGCTAGAATCCTCGGCTATTTGCAATTCGTCCGGCAAAACCACTCGGTCATTCTTTATGCCGTGACATGAGAATGGTGTTGCCTCGAGCGCTTGCTCGCCAGGTTCTCATGTCCGCGTGTGCGATTACCGGTCGACACTTTGTTAACAGGAGCTTGCGCAGCCGGTTTCGCCGCAACCGGCTGATCGTAATGGTCGGGATCAACTTCCTGCTGCGAGAGAGCCTGCGTTGCGTTGAAGGAAAGAGCGGCGACCGCCACCATTAAAACCATCGCTCTCAAAGATTTCATAACTCACCTCCCATGGAATCGAACGCTCATACCAAAAGCAGGTGAGATGCCACAGTCTGCCCGGCACTGCTCGTGGCTGATCCGTTTTCCGGAAAGCAATAACTGCGTGTTCGGGAATAACTTGGCGAGGGTTGGCGATCTTGTAATGCGCTAGCAATATCAGCGGCTAGAGTCAGGCAAGCCAAACGACTATCCGACAGAATAGTGCAACTCGCCAAGCAGATACTCGGTGAAGAATCGTAGAAGCACGGCTACCAGATTGGGTATCGTCCGCAGCGGAAATCCACGGCGAACTAAAGCGGCAGGCCCCTATTCTCTTGCCAGCGCGTAATACCCTTGGCGGGCCTGCACTTTGTAGTCGCCAGTCTTGGTGTGGATCTGGATCTTGCGATATGAGCCGTCCAGCTTGTTGTTGGTCGGCGAGTAGCCAATGTTGTACTGGCTGCGCAACTCCATCTGGATCTGCTCGAATGCCTGGCGCAATTTCTGTTGATTGTTGCCGACTTCGATGACGCGTCCGCCTGTCTCTTCAGCCAGCTTTCTCATGTCGCCTTCGCCAAAGCCTTGATACCACCCGCCGCGGTCGGCGATGAGGATGACGTAGCACATGGTGTCGGCCTTTTGCGCGGCTTCGATGGCGTCGCGAATCTTCAGGTGGCTGCCCTCGTCTTCGCCGTCGGTAAAGACGATCATTGCCTTGCGGCCAACTTCGGTCTTGAGCTTCTCATCGGCCGCCACGTACACCGCGTCGTTGAGCGCAGTGCTGCGTGGATGCGAGTTGGGGACCGGCCCGCCGCCCATGCCTACCGGGCCGCCGCCGACCGCTCCACCACCGATCTGCAGCTTGTTCAGCGCACGCCTGATCGACGAAACATTGTTGGTGTAGTCCTGGTCTAGGTCGATGTCGGAATCGAAGTTGATGAGGAAAGCAAGGTCTTTGGGACGCAGCACGCTTTGCAGGAACTCGACGCACGACTCCTGCTCGATGGTCAGCACGCGCTCCTGGCTGGGACTGGTGTCAATCAGCAAGCCGAGCGTCAGAGGCTGGTCGGCATCGGCGGCGAAATACTTAACGGTCTGCGGTTTACCGTCTTCGATCACTTCGAAATCCGTCTTGGTGAGCCCGGGAATCAACAGTCCGTGCTTGTCCTTGACGTTGAAGAAGATATTGACCACGTTGACCTGGGCCTTGAAGGTTTCGACCGACTGGTCTTCCGGCTCTTGCCCCTGCTGGTCGGGCGTCGGGGCCGAAGGCGGCACCGACGAATGAGGTGGTTCCTGGTCATGCACGGTCGACTGAGCGACGATCCACAAGGTGGACGACAGCAAAAGCGACGCAATCAGGGCGAGGGTACGAACTCGAATCAACCGCATACCTCTTTCTTCCGGGTGCATCTATTGTATTGCAAACGTCTAACCCGTAGCGCCAACCGGCGTGCCGCCTGCCGGGGGTTGCGGGTATACTGAGGCTAAGTTCCGGCTACGTTGGAGACCAGCCACTTAACATGTTGAAGCGTCAACCAAGTTTCTGGGTTACATCCGCCCTCGTGCTGGCGGTGGTTACTATGACTGTCGGCATCGCAGCGGCGCAGCAGCCGCTGCCGGATGCTCCCAAACCGCAGAATAATGCGCCTACGCCCCCGCCGACACCACCACCCGATGTGACCGCTCCTGTTCCCGGGATGAGCGACGATAGCGGTGCTGCTCCCTCGAAAACTAACCCGCAGGACGCGGAAAATACTCGACAGCCGTCGGATTCTTCGACAAATCCAGTGGCGCCGCCTCCAGGCTCGCAGGGAATCAAGACCGTACCGTCCACCAAGGGCAGCGGCGCGCCCGGGAACGACTTCGATGAACTGTTCAAGTTGAACGTGAACGTCAATTTCATCAGCGTGCCGGTGACCGTGAAGGACCCAGAAGGCAAGTTGGTCGACGGGTTGTTAGCGCAAGACTTCAGCGTCTACGAAGACAACGTCAAAGAGGTCATCACATTCTTTACCAGCGATCCGTTTCCGCTGTCGGCAGCGGTTGTCATCGACCTGGGAATTTCCGAGAACACCGTCAAGAAGGTAGCCCAGACGTATTCCGCACTCGATGGATCGTTCGGCCCCTTCGACAAGGTGGCCGTCTTCACCTATGGCAACTCGGTGAAAAAGCAGTCTGACTTTGGGAACCCGCAGCGGCTGCAACTGGCGCTGCAGCGCATCCGCGACTTGCAGGGTCTGAATCCCGGCGCTCCGGTGGTCGGCGGACCGCTCGGCTCGCCTCCAAACGTCAATGGCAAGCCGGTCGATCCGGGAGTTCTTCCGCTGCCTTCGCAAACCCCTGCGCGTGAGTCGCACGTGTTGAACGACGCCATCCTGATGGCCGCCGGCGAACTGGCGCACCTGCCCCGCGAGAACCGCAAAATCATTTTCGTCATCAGCAACGGCTATGAATACGGCAGCCGTGCCAGCTACTCACAGGTGCTCAAGGTGCTGCTCACCAACGGCATCGCGGTTTACGCCGTGGGAGTCGAGGCTTCAGCCATTCCCGGCATGAACAAGATCGACAAGCTGCACATACCCTTACAGGGATATACCGACATTCTTCCCAAGTACGCCAATGCCACTGGCGGCGAAGTAATCGATTCGTTTTCGCGCGAGACCATCGAAAGCGCGTACCAGACGATCACCTCGCAGGCGCGCAATCAGTACACACTCGGTTACAACACTACGCAGAAAGCGTCCAGTGCGTATCGCGACATCGAAGTGCGAGTGAAGCGTCCGGGACTGCTGGTGAGCGCGCGCCACGGATATTATCCGCTGCCGCCGCAACGCGAGGCGCCCGCTCAGCCGGCAGACGCCTCGCAAAAACCGGCGACACCGCCAGGAGCTACGCAGTAAACTCGCTTTTCGAGACAGATTCGTATCAGGGCACGACTTGAGTGCTAACCTCCGACTTCTAGCTGCGGTCTGCGTCGCGAAGGAAGAGGCCGAAGCAAAATCGGCATCTTGATGCACGCCTCCAGCAGATAGCGCGCTCGCGCCAGTTGTTCTCCAAACGGATTGACCGCGGCAATAAGTCCTTGCGCGTAGATCCTCAGCACTCCGTCATGCCGCTCGACCATCACGTTCGAAATTCGCTGATCATGAGCATCATCTAGCGCGTTGGCCAAGCGCAGTATGCCCGCCAGCGGCATCAACTCACCGCGCCGCTGCGCCGGCAGCCCTGCGAAGATCGGGTGGTTCGAAGGCGGCAGGCCTCCGCGATGATAGTGCGCCACGATGGCCACACACTGCAGATATTCGTCGCTCCACCCGACGGGGGGTTTCAAGTCGCGAATCATGCGGTATCCGCGCTTGCGATGGCCGCTGTTCTTCGCGCGCCCCACGTCGTGCATCACCGCCGCAGCCTGCAGAATTCGCCGCGCGGGTTCTGACTCCGGAAGAATGCCTTCGCGCGCCAGGCCATCAAAAATCTCCAGCGCGAGCGTGGTCACAAGTTCCGCGTGCTTGTTGTCGGGATCGAGAAACTCGGCCCAGGTACGCATTTTCTCTAGCGAGGCTTCGGCCAGTGCGTCACCCGACGGCAGTTCCGCGCGCCACTTCTGCCATAGCGATTCCCTGCCCAACATTTTCTTGCGGTACAACGCGATGCGCTTTTGTCGCTGCGTCGAAATCGTTTGTTGCCACAGTGCACGCTCTTCGACCCCGACCTCCGGATGCGACTTCACCAGCCCCCACAGCACATCGAAGTCGTGGACCTCGCCCAGGGCGTCCTGTAAATCACGCAGGTCGCGCGACCAGCGCTGATGGCGCTCGGGCAGAAAGTTTTCGACAGTGTAGCGAAACCGTTTGATGCCGATGCGCAACTGGTGATATGCCACGGCACTGCGATTACGCAGCGCCGTACGATGCAACTCATACGCTTCGTGCCAGCGCTCCAGCGCGAGATACTGAAAGACCGGCCCTTCCAGCGGCACTCGAGTCGCGCGCTCGGCAAGCTTGTCGTTGAGCGCGATCCAACGCTTGCGATCGAACTTATCGACCGCCTCCTTCGCCAGCACTTTCAGCCCCTCTTCCTTTTCCCGCAGCGAGGCCAGCAACACATGGCGCAGCGGATCGTCTTCGGCGGAAAGCTTTTCGATCCACTCCATCATGACCTGGGTGTCGCGCAGTTCGCCAAGGCTGGCGAACAGTCCCTTGCCCAGTTTTTTCATCTGTCGCCACGCCGGATCAGGATCGACCGACAGAAATCCGTCGGCCATCGAACGGCAGCGGCGAATGGCGACGCGCAAATCATGTACCGGATCGGCGGCGAAATCCTGGCTGGCTTTGTCGGCCTCTTCCAGCACGCGCGCAGCCCAAAAGGCGAGCCCCGACTTCTTGTCAGCAGCCGGCGCGGCAGGTTCGCTCAGGGGTTCGTCGATGTGTTGATCGCTTTCAGCGTGCATGGAAAAGGGAGCGTCCTTAGCTATTGTCGCAGAGCGCATGGCGCGCCGCACACATCAGAGCGGCGAAGTTGTCGCGGGTCCCGGAATGGTTTCAATCTTGCCTAACAGAAATATGTAAGAAAAAATCCCCGCGACCAACACCGCCGCGGCAACCAGGAACGGCCGGCGAAACGACTGCGAGTTGCCAACCAGGTATCCGGTGATGACGGGCGCAAGAATGGCTGGTAAATTTGCGACAAAATTCATGATGCCGGCCACCCGAGCCGTACTGCCCGCCGGCGCAATGAGTCCGGGAATCGACCAGCCCACAGGCGCCGACGCGGCCAGTCCGCACAGGGCGATCGAGATCCAGAAAATCGCGACGCGAGGATTTGTGGTGCGCGTGGCGCCCGCAACAGCCAGCGCCAACACCAATCCCGCAATAAGAATGGTCTGGCGCACGCGCGTGGCGTCACGGCCTTTGCGAATCAGGTGGTCCACCAGCCATCCACCAACCACGAGGTCGCTGACCGTCGCCGCCAGCCACGGAACCGCGGTGTAGAAGCCCGACCGCAAAATGTCGAGGTGCAGCGCAGTGCTGAGGTATCCCGGCAACCATGTGAGAAAAAGATAGAAGTTGTAGTTGTACGCGGCCATGCCCAGGGCCAAGCCCCAGACTTTTTTTCGCCGCAACAAAAACCACAACGACGCTGCATGACGAGGATCGACAGCGGCTTCCTCCTCGCCACCACCAGCGGCGATGTATTCGCTCTCCGCAGGCGATAACAGCGGGTCGTCGGTGGGATCGCGATACACGCGCCAGAACAGCGCAAAGTATCCGACGCTGAGCACGCCCGTCGCAAGAAAACTCGCCCGCCATCCCCAGTAGTGCACGATGACCGCGACCAGCGGAATGCCAATAGCTGACGCAAACTTGGCGCTGGAGTCGAAGATGGCAGTGGCCAACCCGCGTTCACTACGCGGGAACCACACGCCGATGGCCTTAGCGTTGCCGGGAAATGTCGGCGCCTCCGCGATGCCGAGCAACAAACGCGCGGAGACGATAGCGGCGAAACCACGCGCCAGTCCCGTGGCGAAAGAAGCCACGCTCCACAGAAGTGCGCTGACGCGGATGACCGGCTTCACGCCAAACCGATCGAGCACCGGCCCCGAAGGCAGCTGCAGCAATACGTACGTCCAGCTGTAGGTGCTGAGCAGGTATCCGAGGGCGACGGTGCTCAGACCGAATTCGCTCTTCAGCGGCGTGATCGCGACCGAGAGATTCACACGGTCGAAGAAGTTGACGATCACGCCGACACCGAGCAGCACGGCAATGCGCCAGCGGCGGCTGGTCCAGAGACTTGGTGATAGGTTCGAAGCGGTCAAGGGAGCGTGAAAGTTCGTTGCTAGTAGAACACATCATCCCAAGTCCGCTCTCACACCTTCCCGTGACTGCTATCACTGCAACGCCGCCTGCGCGGGAGTATGAAAAGAGTAGGTTCTTCCCAGAGCTCGCTGGTGGAGGTGTCCCATGGCACCCAATGTCGCCACGCGTGTGGCCTTCAAAAACATCCTGTTGGCAACCGATTTTTCCGAGGTGTCGCAACACGCCCTGTTGCACGCTCTCGCTACCGCCAAGCGCTTCGACGCCCGACTCACCGTGGTGCACGTCGCGCCGCCCGAGTCACAGACCCCCATTCCTATGGAGCCGGTCCCGGTGGAGTTGGACTGGCAAAAAAAGCGCGGTGCCGAGGGCTTGGTGCACTTGGAAGGCTTCGAGGCGCTGCACATGTATCCGCATGAGACGGTGCTGAAGCAGGGCAATCCGTGGCCCGAGATCTCCGCCCTCATCGAGGAACGCAACTTTGACCTGATCGTGTTGGGCACTCACGGTCGTGGCATCCTCGCTACGTTGTTTCTCGGCTCGGTCGCCGAGCAAGTGCTGCGGCACGCGCCTTGCCCGGTAATGACCATCGGGCCCGACGTGCGCGTCAGTCTGCTCGACCACGACCAGTTGTCGCATGTCTTATTTGCCACCGACTTCTCCGAAGGTTCGCTGCACGCTCTGCCGTATGCGTTGTCGTTAGCCGAGGAAAGCAATGCCGAAATCACCCTGTTCCACGTTCTGGAGCAATTGGAGCCCATGCCCTTGGAATACTCCAAGGAGCTGGTCGCTGATTATCGGAAGCGACTGTGGAATCTGGTTCCCGACGACGCCAGCCTCTGGTGCAAGCCGCGCGTCGCAGTGGAGTCCGGTTTGGCAGCCGATTCGATCCTGCGCAAAACGAATGAAGAACACATAGACCTGATCGTCATGGGCGTCCACCCGGCCGGCGCGGTGGCCGATCATCTGCCCTGGACCGTCTTGCACTCGGTGGTGCGGCGCGCACGCTGTCCGGTGCTTACCGTACGGGGCGCGAAAACCGAGGCGGAGTAGCCAAGGCAAGATTCGCGCGACGGACCTCATACATGTGGGCCACATCGCGCGAATCGTCGTGGTCATTCAGCGCCGGTGCGCGGCTACTTCAGTGGCGGGCTACCGCGTGTGCCGGTTCGGCTTCCACTCGCACTGGCCCCCGGCTGGTTTCCTTAACGACTCCCACCTCGTCGAGCTGCAGGTCCTTGGTCTCCGGCGAATACAGCAGGCTGACGAAGGTCATAATCGCGCCCACTGTCAGCACCACGGCCGGCGACAACCACAGGTCACCTTTTTCAATGTTGGCAATGAACGGGATCTTATGGGCCCACCATACATAAGCGCTGAACCATGCTCCCAGCAGAGCGCCCGACGAGTAACCGAATCCCACGCCTGCCGCACGGCGCTTGGTAGGGAAGCGTTCGCATAGATACGCGGGAACCACTCCCCAGGCCAGTTTCAGCATCGCGGCCATCACCGTGCCCAGCACGGCCATCCACAAATTCCGTTCGATAGCAGCGTGGTACAGCACGTAGAAAACGGGAACTCCGAACACGATCAGGAATACGCAATACCACTGGGTAAGAATCTTTCTGCCCGTCCGGTCAGACAGCCAGCCGTAGAAGTTGTATCCCAGGAACGCCATGAACAGCGCGAAGCCATAGATCAGGCTATACGTGGTGGTGTCGAAGCCGCGACCTTTCAGCGTCAGGATGTTCGGCAGGAAACCGTACACCGAATAGTCGGTAAGGAACAATCCCGTCATAAAGAAGAAGACTTGCAGAAAGTCCCACAATTGCGGAGGCTTGAACAGGCTCAGGAACGGTGACTTTTCGATGTTTCCTTGTGCTTTGGCCTTCTCAAACTCGGGCGATTCGTGCAGGTTCTTCCGGATATAAAGCGCCAGGAAAACCGGCACCACGCCGGTCATGAACGCGATACGCCAGCCGTAGGCGGCCATGGCTTCTTTGGTGGTAAAGAACGAAATGGCGGCGAACACCAGCGAAGCGAATACGTATCCCAGCGGAAAGCCCGACTGGATGAAGCCCCCGATGGCTCCGCGCCGCTTCTGGGGAGCGTATTCAATGGCGAAGGTATGACCGACGGCATATTCGCCACCGAAGAAGATCCCCATGAACAGCCGAAGTACACAGAAGATGACGTAGGCCCAGACGCCGATCTGCGCATAGGTTGGTAGAAAGCCTCCGAGCAGCGACATCACACCCACGCCGCCGATGGTGAGCACCAGCAGAAAGCGCCTGCCTATTTTATCGGCGAATCGTCCGAAGATCGCCGAACCGATGGGTCTCGCCGCCATCGTGATCGAGTACGTGAACACGATCACGATGTACTGCCAGGCTGCGCTGCCTTTGGGCGAGACGAAAACCTTGACCAGGATGGGGGCCATGACAAGGACCAATGCCATGTCGTAGGCGTCCAGCATGAACCCCAGGAACTGTGAGGCCATGGCCATCTTGGTGTCTTTGGAGAGAGATTGCTGGTCAGTCATAGAAACTCCTGAACCGCACTGAAAAATGGCGATAGCAGCAGGTTTAGCACTTGATGGGCAAGAAGCATGCGGCACCGCTCACGCTCGCGTGTGATATATGAACATCCCGCGGTCATATTGACCTCTGCGGGCCCACAAAGTGGCGCTTCTATGGCCAAGTCGGAAGAAGACGCTTCGACCAGGCATGCAGCTCCGCTTTCTGGCGTTTCAGATGAACCATCGAACGCCGCGACTCAGAGATTTTGTAGCATCCGCCACACTACATTCTCACGTGGGCTCGTTTTGCTGGGTTCCGTACGCAAGGAATCAGGTACAAAGACCGCCAACTGTGTCCCTCGGGACGCTTGCGCTACACTACGTTGACACTTTTACAGCCTGTTGCGTGCTCTCTTTGCGGAACCATGGCCAGCATCGATTTCATCATTCCGGTATTCAATGAAGGCCCGGCGCTGGAGCGCTTTCACGCCTCTCTGACCGAGGCCTTGGCCGAACTGGCACAACATTCTTTCCGCTTTCTCTACGTCAATGACGGCTCCACCGACGACACGACCGCTGTCCTCGATCGCATGGCCGAGTCCGACACTCGCATCGTGGCCATCGAACTCAGCCGCAATTTCGGCCATCAGGCGGCCATCAGCGCCGGCCTCGAACTGTTCGACGCCGACGCGCTCATCATGATGGACGGTGATGGCGAGCAGCCGCCGTCACTGGTCCCGGAGATGGTCCGCCTCTTCGAGATGGGCTACGACGTCGTACAGACGCAGCGCATCGATACCGACCGCAAAGGTTTCGCCTTTAAGCGCCTCACTGGCTCTCTCTTTTATCGCCTGATTAACCGCCTGGGTGAGACGCACATCGTAAGCGGAGCGGCCGACTTCAGGCTGATGTCGCGCGAAGCCGCCGAGGCATTGCGCCGCCTGCCCGAGTATCACCGCTTCTATCGCGGCATGGTGCAGTGGATCGGTTTCCGTGAGGTGGTACTGCCCTATACACCGGCGGCACGCATCGAAGGCCAATCGAAATATTCATTCCGCAAGATGCTGCGCCTGGCCAAGGACGGCATGTTTTCTTTTTCCCAGGCGCCGCTGCGGCTCGGCTTTTTCATCGGGACGATCTTCATCCTGCTGGCGCTCGCCGAAAGTGCGTACGTGCTCAGTTTCTGGATTCGCGGCGAAACTTCACAACTGGTTCCGGGATGGAGTTCCCTGATGCTGGTGCTCACTATCAGCAGCGGGACTTCGATGTTGCTGATCGCAATTCTGGGGATCTATATCGGAATGATCTTCGAAGAGGTAAAGCGGCGGCCGGTGTATCTCATTCGCCAGGTCAAGCTCAGCAGCGCGTTGCGTCCACCTGAATAGCGCCCGCTTTATCGCTCCGGCATGTGATAAATCCACATCGTCTTTCCCACGATCGTAATCCGTTGCTGCTGCGGCAACCACGGCCAGCACTCGGGCGAGCGCAGTGCCCGCCTGGCCGCCACCGCAACCCATCCCGTCGGTACGTCACCACACCTCAATTTCACGGTATCGGGCAGTCCCAGCGACTGCGGATCGTAGAAGCCCTCATAGGCAATGCTGATGTGGTCGATATGGTTCTCGCGCAGGTAAGTGGCGAGTCGCGTCATGTCCTGTCCCCAGTCTAGGTCGCCAACCACCAGCAACCGCGAAGGATCTTTGCCGCCAAATTCGTTGAAATACGCGAGGTAATCAGGATGCGCCAGCGCCGACGACACCATCAGCCACGCGAACAACAGCACTGCCACGACGCGCGAGAACGTCTGGTGTTGACGCCGGTTCCACAGCGAAACCAGTCCCAGTGCCGCCAGCATGCTCAGGAAAACATAGATCGGCAGAACGTAGCGCACACCGCTGTCCAGTTTGGCGGGCGCGGTCACGATCAGGATCATGATGCTCGACACCAGCGGCACTCCGCTCTGCCAGTCGCTGCGGTCCCGCAGATAGCGGCCAACCAACACTCCCGACCCTATCGCCGCCAGCAACAGCACCGCCAAAGGTGTCTTCACCGCCAGCGCCGCGATAAAGAAATACCAGAAGCCTCCTTCTTTAATGCGGCCAAAGAGGTACGATCGCGTTCCCTCGTCATTTTGCTGACGCAAAACGCGCACTCCATCGATGAGTTCGGGCGCGGGTACCGGCACGTGTGCCGTGATTACAGCAACCGTTCGAGTCATTCCTGACGCCGGTCCGAACACTTTGGCAGCTACCCGGTCGGGAACTCTGCTGACCTGATTCATCGGCGCATGCGAGAAGCGATAGATCGCCCACGTCGTCAGGAATGCGCACAGCACTACCATCGCGAGAGTGCGAAGCAGCGAACGCCAGTTGCGCTGTCCGGCCGCCAGATACATGGCGAGAATTGCGACACCGCACGCCGGCAGAAAGACGATAGTGGAGAACTTCGCGGCCAGCGCCAGCCCTGTTGCGACTCCAAAATTCGCAGCCGTGCGCCAGTCAGGATGCTCCAACCAAAGGGTAAAGGCGTACAGCGACCAGCAAAACATCGCGGTCAGCGCGACATCCGTCGTGGCGACCGAAGAGTGCGCCAGAATCGTCGGCAACTGGGTGAAGATTGCCGCGGCTAACAGCCCGGCCGGCGGCCCGTACAGGTGCTTCGTCCACAAAAACACCACGACCGTAGCGATGATGAAGTACGGCAAGATGCCGATACGCGCCAACGTCAAGTTGCGCCAGTAGTGTCCATCGGCCGACAAAATCGGATACGTCTCCATCCAATTGTGGAACTCGGCCGGCGCGCGCAGGCCCGACATATACGGCAGGAACGCAACCGAGATGCGCGCCAGCGGAGCGTGCTTGGTCTCGATCGTGTATACACCCTTCTCCCACCACTGGATGCCGCACGCCAGATGCGAACCCTCATCGATGGTGTGATTGAAGACGTGATAGGTAGAAACGATTCGCAGAATGCCAATACCCAGCAGCAGAGTAAGGCATAGCGCCCATCCCAGCGGTCGCGAGAAAAATCCCGCAGCTCCGGTCATGGCTGCCTTGGGTGCAACCGCTATGTTCGTATTCGTGTTGTCGCTGGTGGGCACGAGTCTGCCCTAGCCCAGCGATCCGGCCACGTTTGCCGTGGGTTGTTGTATTACCGGCAGCGAAACACTTTGTTCGCTGATCGACGGCCCGCGCATGATTCCCAGCCGTGCCGAGTAGAGGTCCTTGGGCAGCCCCTTCATGTGCAGCACCACATCGCGCACCACTTGGTTCTCGCGCTTCAACTGCAACGTCATGCCCGGAGGCAAGCCCGAGATCCCGAAAACATCCTCCGACAACCGCTCCAGCCGAAACGCCGGCTCGTTGTCGATGAGCACATTCAGCTTCCCATCGATCAGCCGCACCGAGGCGTTGGCTCCCTTGGCCAGCGCACTCAGCGGCTTGCCGATGACAAACATCGGCATGAATTCGCCCGGAATCTTGAAATCGCAAGCGAACCTGCGCAACTCCGCCTCCGACGCTGGAATAGGATCGGTGGTAATCGAGATGCCTTCTGCTCGCCGACGCGCGATGAAATCTTCGGGAAACAGGCTGAGCACGAAATCATTGATCTGCACATCGATCACCATGTGCACTCGCACGATCGAACTATTGTTCTTGATGGAATGTACTTTGGAAAAATCGCCATACCACAGCTCGCCCGGCTTCCACGTCATGCGCTGCCCGTCGATGAAGAACGCCACGTCGGGATGCGTGACTACTGGAATGTGCAGCCGAAGCAATCCAAATTGAAAGCTGGTGTGGAAGTCGAAGTGGTCTTTAATATGTCCTTCTGGCGGCAGAAAGAGAATGCGCACTACTTCCTTCGGGCATTTCAAAT
This sequence comes from uncultured Acidobacteriaceae bacterium, assembly GCA_963837915.1. GTDB lineage: Bacteria > Acidobacteriota > Terriglobia > Terriglobales > Acidobacteriaceae > DASRAA01. Next base: position 29,633 of record CAWIPZ010000018.1, on the reverse strand, counting down.
CATCCAGCACCTGCTTGAAGTACGGCGCGCGTTGCAGTTCTTCGGTTTCCTGGTAGTGGTCCGTGCCCGCCGCGCTGGGAAACGTCGATTGCTTCCCTCCCATCGAATACAGCGCAATGCCGGTCCACTCGCCCTTGTGATACGGCCCGGGCTGCGGAGCGCGCTGCACCTCCTGCAGCGTGCGCAAGTCGCGCTGCAGCAACTCGACGTCATAATTCCGTGGTAAACGCACCGCAACCAGATCGGAACTTGGCGACATACAGCCTCCTGACCGACACCGAAAGCTCGGGCCTCGAAGGGCGCGACAAATACCCTTAAGGAAGCCGCGGCTGGATGGCCTACATTATAGGGTCTTCGCCGCAGCCGTGGGACTTTGGATTAGACGTGAACCTGTAACTGCATTGCGTGACGGACAACGGATTCCCCCTCCTTATCACCGCGCCGCAAGCGGTCCGAGCGGTAGAATCGCCCGTTCCATCGTTCCGTATGGTGAAGAAAGGACTATGCAGATGAAACGACTCTCAACTTTGCTCATGGCACCCATCGTCTTCTTATTAGCGACCGGCACCATCGCCCAGTCGAACAGCGTTGGCACCTTCGACCGCCAATCGATTGTGGTGGCCTATTACGGATCGCCGCAGTGGGCCGCCACTCTCAAAGAAAAGCGGGCCGAGCTGGCTCAGGCCAGGCAGTCCAACGATCAGGCCAAGGTACAGGAATTGAACGGGTGGGGCGGCCAGGCTCAGGAGCTCGCGCACGAACAGCTTTCCGGCGACGCTCCCATCACCAACGTCATGGACGCCTTGCAGCCCGCCTTTGCCGAGATCGAAAAGTCAGCCAACCTCACCAGCATCGTCCCCTGCCCATGCGCGAACATAACAGCACCGAAAGTTGACGTAACCCCTCAGCTCCTCGACTGGCTCAAGGCCGATGCCAAGACGCGGAAGATCATCGAAGGCTTGCCGCGCAAGTAGCCGAACGATGCCGCTAAGCCGGTTCTTTGGGGTGGAAGTGCCAGGCTTCAGCCTGGCGAACTAGCGTCCCACAGGATGAGCGGGCTTTACAGGCTACTGAAAGAGTGGCCTTCGCAACAGTTTCGTATCAGGGCATGACTTCAGTCATGCCGCAAAGTGTTCCAAACTAGAGACGGCTTTAGCCGCTGTGTTCCCTTCCCCCTTTAGAAAGGACTTTTTCAGCAGCCTGTTTAGCCCTGGCTTGTCTTCGTGCTCTACCAAGGCCTTTATCTCCTGACCACGAGCGACCGCCTTGTCACAAGGCGCTGTGTCCGGCGTCCTTTCGTCCGTATCTGGTGTTCTGTTACAAGAGCATCGTGAGGCAAGGGATTTGTGTCTCTTGCTGGCCTTGCGCCTAGGCTGCAGGCTTTCTCCGTTCTTTGACACCTTGGCTCCGCACCCATACTTGTATGACAAGTATGGGTGAACCACAGCGAAACTCGCGCGCTAAGTCCCACGGCCACTAATGGATACGTATAACTAATTTGTTATCAAGGACTTGCCAACAATTTTCCCCCAAATCATTGATTCTAAACAACAGCGCATACGCAGTTTTAAGTGTTGTGGTTTGTTAGATCACTAGGCCGGCTCCGGCAGGCGCGGGCTTCTAAAGCGAATCTCTCACTCGCAGAAAATCTTTACCTTGACCTTCTCGTCGCCCCGCCCGCGACCGTTAACATCCACGTCGATGGTAAGTTCATTGAGCAGGTCGATTAACTCCTCCAGGTTGTCGGGCTTGATCTGGCTCAGGTCAAACGGAATCCCCCGCTGGTGCAACGCCTGATTCACGTGCTCGCGGGCCTGCGGCGGAATGAGTCCGGTCAATCGCACGCCAGCCCGTAGCAACCGCATCGGTACGCGGATGTTCACCCTCACCGGCCCCTGATGCGGGTCGCCCGCATTATCGGAATCGACCAGAATCCGCAAATACTTGTATCTGGAAACAGACGTGGACGCGCCATTCTCCGACGCATTCGCTCCGTCGCCTTTGTCCAGCGCCGTGATCAGGCGTTCGGCTTCGTCAGCCGTGATCTTGCCCTGTGACAGCATCTCCAGAATTTGACGCCGATGTTCGTTCATAACTTCTCCTAAAGAATGCGGATCAGCACCAGCACCTCGCCACTGTCGATTTCGATGTGCGTATCGCGAAACCCCGCACAGATGCCCCAGAAAGTTGCGATTGCCTCGAACGGATTCACCCGGCTCACCAGGCAGACGATAAACAGCACCGGCAGTGCCAGCAAAGCAAACGGTAATAGCAACAGCCACAACAGGAACAGCGGCACCCACAGCCGAAAACTCCGGCTGTGTGGCCAGCGCCTCCAACTGACAACACCTACGAGGGGAATCATGGCAACGACTCCAGTTCGCGAATGGCATCCTGCGCGGTGATCTCGCCGCGGCGGAGCCGATCGAAAATTTCCGCGCGCGAGGGCGACGGATTGGTGTCAACGAAATCCAGGCTCTCCGCAATGCGCGTCAGCCGGGCCTTGATCGTCGGGTAACTGACTCCAAAGACCTGCTCCATCTCTTTGATCGAGCCGTGGGAGCGCACAAACGCCACCACGAATATCTGGTCTTCCGAGCTCAGCCGCGCCAGTTGTGGCAGCTCGAACCGGCCTTCGATGGCGATTTCCTTGTCCGCCAACCGAACCCGCTCGACGACAATCTCCTGTCCCTGAGTGAGCCGCGTCAGCTCCTGCCACTCGGAAGTCGATTTGGAATCTTTATTTTCCATAGCGGATAAATTAAGTAAATCAATTTTTATATTGATAAAATTTATTTGTCAAGCGAATAAATGCGCGAAAATCAACTTCTCTTTCCCCATCCGGGGGCACTTCGCTGCAACTCATCCCATCGACGGAACAGAGTTTGTTGCGCCTTCGTCTATCAGGCCAGGAAACGCTCCGTCTTCAATCTGGCGTCGGGGAGGTTGCATGGACCGCTTTAGCTGGTTCGCACAAGATGTGCGGTATGCGTTGCGTGGCTTTCGCCGCGACCGTGGGTTCACACTGCTCGCAGTCGTCGCTCTCGCCCTCGGAATCGGCGCCACGACCGTCATCTTCAGCGTCATCGAAAACGTGCTGATCGAGCCATTCCCTTATCGCGCGGCCGACCGGCTGACCCTAATTCATGTGAACGACTCGACTCGGCCGGAGGGTTATTACAACCCCAGCTTCCGCCTGCCGGAGTTCCTCGACATCCAGGCCCAGAACCACGTCTTCGAAGACGTTATGGGCAATTCCGGCCTCGACATTCTCTACACCGACCGCGACGGTACATTGCAGTTTGAGGGGCAATGGGTAACGCCCAACACCTTTGAGTTTCTCGGCATGCAACCGCTGCTGGGACGCATGATCACTCGCGCCGACGGCGATACAAACGCGGCTCCAGTCTTCGCCATGAGCCATCGGCTATGGAAGAAGCAGTTCAACAGCGATCCGAACCTCGTGGGCAAGACGCTGGTGCTGAACGGTCAGCCGCGCACTCTGGTTGCCGTGATGCCACCGCGATTCTTGCTGGGCAACGCCGATATCTGGGTCCCGAACAACATGAACCGCAGCGATCCTGAGAACCAACGACTGGAGTTCTGGTTGCTGGCGCGAAGGAAGCCGGGTGTCACCCTACAACAAACGACGTCCGATGCTGACGTGATCGTGCGGAACCTGGCAAAGACGTATCCCAATGACTTCCCCAAGAAGTTCACAGTGTCGGCAAAGACACTCACCGATGACGTGGTCGGCCAGTTCAAGGGAACCTTGTATACCCTGCTGGCCGCGGTCGGCATGTTGTTGCTGATCGCCTGCAGCAACGTCGCCAACCTGCTGCTGGCGCGTGCCACGGCGCGCGAGCGGGAAATCGCCATCCGCGCCTCCATGGGTGCTAGCCGTGCTCGCATCGTGCGACAGTTGCTCGTTGAGAGCCTAATGCTCGCCATCGGCGGCTGCCTGCTCGGTTGTCTGTTCGCCTATCTCGGACTGAAAGGCGTCACCGCGGCGATGCCTGATAACACGATCCCCGCGGAAGCTGTGCTGCGGCTGAACTGGCGTGCCCTGATGTTCGCAATTGGTGTGACTGGGCTCACTACCTTGTTATGTGGCCTCGCTCCCGCCAGCCACGCTGTTCGCGGCGACTTGCACACGCGCCTCAAGGACACCGGTAAAGGCGTCAATGCCGACTTCCGGCACGGCAAGTTTCGCTCCGGTCTCGTAGTCTGGGAAGTGATGCTATCCATCGTTCTCCTGGTTGGCGCGGGACTGATGATGCGCAGCCTGTTCGCGCTGCAACACGTCGAGTTGGGACTGAATCCCGTCAACATTCTCGTTGCGCGGACTCCGCTACCCAAAGGCCAATACGAAACCGCTGAGCAGAAGAAGATATTCTTCGGCCAGGTGCTGCAGCGAGTGACGGCCCTGCCGGGCGTGATCGCCGCGACTGAGACCTCATCGTTGCCACCGTATGGTGGTCCCGAGAGCGATGTCGCCATCCCAGGCAAGACGCATTCCGACCCCTGGCGCGCCATGTTCCAACTGTGCAGCGAAGGATACTTCCAAACTATGGGTCGCCATCTCCTGCGCGGAAGGCTGCTTACGGAGTCCGATGTGGATGCCGCGCGTCCCGTTGCAGTAGTCAATGAGACGCTGGCGAAAACCTACTTCGGCAAGGAAGATCCCATCGGCCAGAAGATCAAGTTCAACATGCTCGATGAGCTGCCCCAATCGACCAAGGACCAGTATTTCGAAATCATCGGAGTGGTTGCCGATGCGAAAAACCGCGGCTTGCAGGAGGGCATCGAACCCGAGGCCTACGTTCCCTACAGTGTTACCGGAGCCATGGAGCGCGGGATACTGGTGCGCACTGGCGTCGATCCCATGTCGATGCTGATGCTGGTGCGACGCGAAATCTGGGCAGTCGACCGCAACGTGGCGCTAACCATGACCGGCACGCTCGAAGGCTACCTGCAGCAATTCAGCTACGCCGGCCCAAAGTTCGGCCTGATCCTGCTCGGGGTATTCGCCACCGTGGGACTTGTCCTGGTCGGCATCGGCGTCTTCAGCGTCATGGCTTACTCCGTCTCGCTGCAGACGCATGACATCGGCATCCGCATGGCGCTAGGTGCTCCCATCAGCGACGTGCTGAAGATGGTGCTGCGCAAAGGTCTTCGCCTCATCGGCGTGGGCATGATTTTAGGATTGTTAGCGAGCGTGGCGTTGACGCGGTTTGTCGCCAGCCAGTTCTGGGGAGTCTCTCCGCGCGATCCCGTCACATTTGTCGGAGTGATGGTAGTTCTGACCGTCGTAGGAACGGCAGCTTGCTTAGTTCCCGCGCGCCGCGCCACGCGGGTCGATCCCCTGGTAGCGCTGCGCTACGAGTAATCGTCGAGGTCAGGACTCAGCGGTGGACCGCCACCACCATGAAATCCCCCGCCGCCGTGAAACGCCGGACCGGCAACGCCGAAACTACCGCGAGCCTGTGGAGAGGCTACAAAAGCGCGTCCCATATTCACCCGTGGCGCAGGCGCAGCCAGGACGCGTCCGGAGTAATAGTGTTCGTAGTATCCGAATCCGCGGCGATAACCGAAGCCGTAGTAAGGTGCGTAGCCCACGTACCAAGGCGAATAGAATCCCCAGCCGAAAGGACTATAGAGAATTCCATCGCCGGGAATCCACGTATAGCCTGCAAACCATGGGTTCCAGTACCACCCCGCGCCATACCATCCTGGACCTCCAGCATAGTAATTGCGGGCTACATCGACGTTGGCCTCCGCCAGGTACTGCGAGCGCAGGTAGCTAAAGCGATACAGGTCGCTAGTCTCGTAAACGTTCTTGTCGAACTTCGTCGTCTTCAGTCGTCCGCTAGTGCTCAGATCGAGCACGCGCTCGCCTTTGACTTGCACGTTCTGGTCATCGTACTGAACATTGGCTTCGCCTTTCAGCACGCGCACCTGGTCATGATCGGCATCAAATGCATAAAAGCCGTTCTTCATCATCTGGGTGGTCGCGCCGTTCTCGCCGATGCGAAGCATGTTGTACGGGTGAATCTCGGCGACCTCGACGGTCGCCTGTCCCTTAACCAGGTCGGCTTCGGTGTTGGTCAGGTTCGACGAAACCATCTTCACCGTGCTGTTATCGCCGACGCGCAGAAACACGCCGGGCGTCAGCAGGATTTCTGCCTTGCCGTTTCCTGTCGTTAACGATTGGCCCGGTTGCAGTTCGACCGAACCAATGGATTGCGAGCTTAGCGGCTGGTCGCCGACGCTGGCTTGGCCTTCAATGTAGTTGAGAGTTCCTGGAAGCGCTGTGTTCGCGCCCCACGCGGGCGCGGTCAAAACCGCTGCCAGAAGAAAGCTAAAACTCAGCACTTTCAACCTTGGCAGTCTCATGATGTGTACCTCTACTTCTTCACTTCATTAGATGCGATCCGGCAGGTTTAGTATCGCGAGCCAAGTGGAGTGCTTTCGCAAGATTGCGAAACTAACCCAAAACTACTAGTGCTCCATCTCAACAAACTCCAGCTTGTAGAGAGTGTGGCGCAATTAGCGAGACTATCGACCACAAAAGCTCGTTTCCCATTTTGGGAATGGATATGATCTGTGCCCCTACCCCCTCCCCCTCGAATCCTTAGAATCAGTGGTTTAGGCCATGTTTCGTGTGCAAAACCCTCATTCCAAAGGTAGTTACACGTAAATTCTAGAGCCGATTGGAGTTGCGGGGCTTTTTGCGGGCTGGCGTGGCTGGAGATTGTGGTGGAAATGGCAGAAATCGGTGACCGAGGAGGTGCGGGAGAATCGCGGCGGACGCCATCTTCTTCGAGATGGTCATAGGTACGGAAAGCCATAGGGCCTCCAGAAAACAGGCTGTCAGCTCTGCGCTTTTCGCGATTCGCTTTTCGCTCTTCGCAAAACCCAGAGTGAGTTAGTACAAGCTGCCCGATATCAAATCCGGGCAGCGAAGTCGAACAGCATTCGCGCGGAGGCTTCGCCTCCACGGTATTAGGGTGGCAAAGATTCGCGGAGGGCGCAAGTTACGAAAGTACAGGGGGTACGTACTTTAGTAACCAGCAGCCAGCGCGGGTGTAGGGCCATCTGGCGTCGGCCCTTATTGGGTGCATACACATCTCGGTCAATCGAAGGCCCGTGAGCGAGTGGGCACTCGGCAACGCAGTGGGCTAGTTCATATCAATACTATAAGGATTCCCGATGTCATCGGGGGACAGCGTGTTCCAGTCCTGCCACCCGCTGTCGGGATCGTCGGGATCTAGCGGCCTTCGCCAACAAACGACACTTTCGTCAGTTTCGATTGTTTTAGATTCGTTAAGTGCCAGCGTCCATGCGCCTTGCAATCCATTGTTATCGCAGTTCGGCGAATTGCCGGCCCTAACTTCGAGTTTCGTCTGCGCCCATGCATTGTTAGTCAGCGTGATTTGAGACATTGTCCTCTCCTAAGCACGCCCTCTCCGAGAGGGTGCCCCTGCGCGTCATTCGCGGCGATCTTGGGAATGGCGCGTCCGCGCCATCGCATTCCTCGTCCATTGGCCCGCGCACAAACGTCTATCTAGCTCTAATGACCCAGAAGACCGATTTGTTGACCGGTCGCGTTTCGTTGTCTCCGCCTGCTACAATTGTGTGCTGGTGATTGCCGGCTGCATCAGTATTTCGGACCGGTCCACCTATATTCGGGCTTGCGACAGAATTACGAAGTCCCCCATCTTGTCTGCCAGCGTTGATCTCTAGATTGATCGAGTGTGAATGCTGTCCTTGCGCGTCTGTAACAAATTGGTGCTCCTTCGGTAGGGCAGTAGAAAACGGTTCACCGCTACCTACACCACTTCCGTCTCTCGGCCCCTTGTCTCGCGTTCCGTCATCGACCCCGCGGAGAAAATATCCCCGATAATCGGGCAAGTTGAAATCCCCAGTCTTGGCACCGGTACTATCGTGTCCGTCTCGGTATGTTGTCCCAAGCGCTGCGTATAGATTGGGATACTGTGCTTTTGACAACGCCGACCCGTCGCAGGTCAGCCAGCTATTTGGGAGCGAGTGGGACGGGTCTAGCGGCCCAGAGTAGGCAAGGATAGTACCTATTGGTACGAGCACAAATCGATCCGCATCCGTGTTCTTCACTGCCTTTGAGAGCGCATCCACAGAAAAATATACCTGCACGGGGTCGTTCTGGAACGACCTCATCGAGAACGTAGGCTTTACTGTGACTTGCCGAATGGTAGCTGATCCTTGAAAATCAGAACCGTTAATCTGATATACGTTGATCGTTTTGGGAACGGTGCTCCAGTCGTTTCCAGTCCAGTCGTGATCAAAGGTATCCTTTATCGCCTGGTTAACCTCATTGTCGCTCGAAAACCCGCCGTCTGCCTTAAATGGACCGTATCCCCCACCGAGGTGTGCTGACACGATATTTTTATTTACGTCGTTATAGTCATGCGAGGTCTTAAGCGCATCGTGAATCGTGTTGAGCGTCGCAGCTTCAAAATCTGGTCCGCGAGGATCTATAGTTAGCTGGTCCATTTGTTTGAGCTGTGAGCTATCAGCGAAGCTGATGGTCTTGTTGAACTGCATTTTGTTCGTAAATAAATTGATAAGGTCCTGTGTGATTGTGGGTGCACAGGATGGATCTTCGCAATAGGAAGTAATCGTCATAGACTGCGCCACCGCTCCACTAATTTGAGTGATCCCAGCTCGAGTCACTAGGCCGACGCCTCCATTGCCGGTAAGCTGGTTAAAGACGCTATTCTTATGAATATCGTCGTAAGTAATAGTGTAGGCGCCCAGAGTCGTTGAGGAGGTTTTGTAGTAATATGTAAAACTGAAATCGGTTTGCTTACTGTCGATGGCTGCTTCCAGTTGTTGCGCAGTCAAGTCAGACAGGTTACGAAAATATATGTCCATAACGGGCGATACTACGAGGCTGGTGCTCGCGTTGACTGACCCCTGCGGGAGGGTTGTAGTGACTCCAGTGTTATTTTCTGTGATGGTCAATGAAAATATCGGCAGTGGTAATACGTTACTGATTGTGACCGACGCGTTGGTTTGTTGAGAAATCCACAGGGCGGACGCATTCTTCAGAGTGTCGTCGTATAGTGCGAGCCTCATTTTTACTGTTTTCTTGTTTGTGCCGAGATCAATTAGCTGATATGCCTTGTTTCCTGCAGCATAAGTGACAAATTCAAAATAGGGCGAAAAGGCATACACCTTGGTCGCCCCCGGATCTGCGTTCCGCGCACCCTCGAAACACTGAATGGCGGTTGTCACATTGCTGCTGCCGTCGCTACCGCTCCCAGCTAGCGTGATGGTAAGGTCGGAAAAGGCGCCTGGTACAAAGCCGGCGTCCTGTCCTAGCGATGGAGCAACCGTAATAGTGATCAGTACGAAGGTGAGTCCGAGTAGACGCATGTCACGAGTCCTTTCAGGTTCTGTTAAGGCCACCGCCGCTGGGTGTTTCTTCCTAAAATGGATCAAAGGGTAGAATGCTCGCTGTTTAGCGAACATCTTGAGCAGATGTCCGGTCTTCTGGGCATCATGGTGTTGTGCTATCGGCGGGAACTAACGGCAGTCTGACGAAGTAGCCGGGCCCCGCGCCTATACTTATCGAAAACTATGTAAGTCTGAACGCACACATACTTTCGAGGTAAGAGTGGTGCGATAGTGGGCCAAGTCGGAATAGTTGTCTATAGCCTTTAGGTGGGGAAATTGAAAATAATTTGAGGTGAGAGGCGATTTCTACTCGACTGGCCATTAATTCGCCGTTAACTGATGGTTCTGAGCACACTGAAGTGGTGAGTCGCTAAGGACGGTTGTCAGTGGTCGGTTGCTGGTTGTCAGTAAAGTCAACGACAAAAGCAGGTCCCCCGGTCGCCAGAGCGACCGAGGGATGACAAATCAAAACTAGCCGCTACGGCTTTGGTGAGGCCGACGCCGCTGGTGCCGGTTTGGGCAGCGGCTTCCGCGGGAGCATGGGCCGGGTCCCGGGCCTATACTTATCGAAAACTAAGTAAGTCTGAATCCCCACGTACTTTCGAGCTAAGAGTGTCGCGATATTGGGCTAAGTCCCAATAGTTGTCTATAGCCTTTAGGTGGGGAAACTAAAAATAATCTTTGGTCACCGGCCATTTCTACTCGAAAGACCATTAATTCGTCGTTAATTAACGGGTTGAATTCCACTGAAGTGGTGAGTCGCTAAGGACGGTTGTCAGTGGTCAGTTGTCGGTTGTCAGTAAAGGTAAGAACAACAGCAGATCCCCCGGTCGCCGGACGACCGAGGGATGACAACAAGGCAGTGGTCAGTTGTCGGTTGTCGGTAAAGTCAAGAACAACAGCAGGTCCTTCGACTCGGACGCGCACCGTTCTGCGCGTCCTCGCTCAGGATGACAACTATTGGATTGCGCTACGGTTTCGCCGGTGGTGCGGGAGCTGCCGCCGGCGCCGGTTTCGGCAGGGGTTTGCGCGGGAGCATGTTATCGCGCATGGCGGCGTCATAGACATACGCCGCTAGAATGACGGCGGCCTGCATCATGTCGTCGCGCTGGATGCGCTCGTACACGTCTTCATTCGAGTGGTGCGTGCGGGTCATGTACTCGACCGGGTCCTGGATGAACTGGAAGCCGGGAATGCCGACGGCGTCGAACGATTCGTGATCGGTGCCGCCGGTGTTGCGCATGGTCAGCGTGGTCATGCCGAGGTCGTTGAAGGGCTGCATCCAGGCGCTGAAGATGGGCTCGACGCCCTCGTTCTCCTGCAAATAGACGCCGCGAAGTTTGCCGGTGCCGTTATCGACATTGAAGTACGCCGAGACTTTGGCCTGCTCGGGCTTGAGGTTGAGCGGCGTGTCGTTCTTGCGCAGCCAGTCGGGCATGGCGAGCTCCTTGGGATCGGTGGGCGCGGCGTGAGAGCCGAAGTGGTCTTTCACATACGCGGCCGAGCCGAGCAGACCTTCTTCTTCGCCGCTCCAGAGGGCGACGCGAATGGTGCGGCGCGGCTTGAAGCCGATGGCCTTGAGGATGCGAATCGCTTCCATGGTGATGGCGCTGCCCGCAGCGTTGTCGGTGGCTCCGGTGCCGGCGTGCCAGGAGTCGAGGTGCGCGCCCAGCATGACGATCTCGCCACTCTTATCGGTGCCGGGAATTTCGGCGACGGTGTTGTAGGCGTTGGGGTCGGAATCGTAGAAGGTGTTGCGGACTTCAAGCTCGAGCTCGACGGGAATGTTGCGGTCGAGCAGGCGCGTGATTCGTCCATAGTTTTCGATGGCCATTACGAGCGAAGGAACGCCGGCGGGAGTGTTGGGTTCGTAGCTGGCTCCGCCCTGCACGAAGACGAGGCCGGCTTCACCGGCGCGGCTGGGATCGATGATGGCGGCGACGTGCTCGTCCATAAGGTACTGGTTGAGTGTCTTCTGAAAGGCGACGCGCTGCGCGGTTTCTTCGCGGTTAAAGCGCGGCTTCTCGCTGGGGATTTGGTACTCGGCGAGGTCGGCCAGGTCTTTGTCGTCGTAGCGCTTCAGGGCTGGCTTGTCGCCGGGCTTGATCTCGCGCATGTCGCCGTTGAGGACGATCTTGCCGGAGAGCTGTCCTTTGTATTTGTCGAGGTCGGCCTGGGTCGCGAGCTTGACCTTGATGACTGAACCACGCACGACGCCGTTGGTGCTGACGGTCCAGGCTTTCGGGTAGGCGAGCAGCGGCGAAGCTTGCGGCGCGACCATGCGGACTTCGGTGTACTCGTTCGACCAGCCGCGTCCGAAGGGAAAGCTCTCGAGGTGCGCGTTGACGAGGCCCCACTCGGTGAATTGGTCGCGGGTCCATTCGTTGGCGCGCCTCATGTTGGGCGAGCCGGTGAGGCGCGGGCCGATGACGTCGGTAAGCTGGCCCTCGATCTCCATGACCTTGGAGTTGTGGAAACCTTCATTGCGGATCTGCGACATCACTTCCCAGTTGACGGCCTCGGTGTTGGGAAGAGTCGCTGTGGCGGCGAGAACGTCAGCGGGAACGGCGATGGCAAGAGTCAGCAAAGCAGCGGCAAAACGGCTGCGGAATCGGAGAGTCATGGTCGGCGTGGGTCCTTGATGTGGCGCGACGTTCGGCGCCGGGAGTTAAGGAACGAGGATAACAGAGGAGCGGTTGTCAGTAGCCAGTTGCTAGTAGTCAATGAAAGACAAATCTCTCCACGCCTCCGCCAAAGCCGCGGACTCGGTCGGGATGACGGCCTGAAATGAGAAGGCGCGCCAGTTTCCCGAAACGGATGAACCAAAAGAGGCCGGAGTTCCGCGATGGGAAATGCGGCGATCGCGCTGGGTTTCGCTTTTTATTCGTAGAGCATTGCAGCGCTGAGGTTTGCAGGAACGGGCTGTGACGTTGGGCGAGTGGTGTCGCGCGTGCATTAGCAGAAGCGAATTTGCAAATTGATGCTGAAGCAGAGACGGTGCGCAATGAATGTGACAACGCAGAACGACAATCAGTCGTATCCAAGGATGCACGCGATTCCGGCGACCATCCTGCTGGTAGAAGACGAGGCAGCGGTGCGCGACGTGACGCGCGAGGCGCTGGAGATGGGCGGCTATCACGTGCTGACAGCCGATGGAGCAGCGGCCGCGACGCACATTGTGGGCGACGAGTCGACGACGATCGATTTGCTGCTGACGGACGTGATCATGCCGGGGATAAATGGCCCGGAGTTGGCGCGGCAGGTGAAAGCGATACGGCCCGAACTGGCCACGCTGTTCATGACCGGATATGCCGAGAGCGAGCTTCTGCGTCTGGCGACTGGCGGCGCGCTACACAAGCACATCAAGAAACCGTTCACGGTGCACAGCCTGCTGGCAGGCGTGGCCGAAGCACTGGCGGCACGCTGGAACAGCACCAATGACAACCAGGATATTCAAGGTCCGCAGCACCCCTCCCCCTAGTGTCTCCTCTGCCGAGGCCCCGGAAATCGTCTAGCCGCAGGGCTGGGTGAGAGCCGGGGCCGCCCTCCCGCGAATGGCCGCCGAACCTGCCGTTGAGGAAGGGTCTCACGCGCGACGTCACAAGGAAGGATTTGCTGCATGACGCTGATTGAAAAACCGGTTTTGCACGGCATATAATTGAAGTATGGCGAGAGGTTGGGAAAGCAAATCAGTTGAAGCGCAAATAGAGGAGTCAGCCGCGGCAGGGGACGTGAGAGGCAATGCGGCGTTTACTTCTGAACAACAAGTGGAAAAGCAACGCAGGAAGTCGGACCTGAAGCTGTCGCGCAGCCGCGTGGTGCAGGAGTTGGAGCAGAGCACGAACGAGCGGTATTCCGAGTTGCTGCGCCGGACGCTGGCAGATCTGGACAAGCAAATCGGCAGATTCTAGGGCGGACTAGCGAAACCGGTATACACTGATTGACGCTTCTGGGTTACACCAAGACATCTGAGGCGGTACCTTGCGCCGATTTGGGGGCACGCATGAAGTTCCGCCTTTTCGCACTCTTGCCTGCGTTGTTGTTTAGCGTTTCACTGCTCGCGCCACAGGCACAACAGCCGCCATCGACGGCCACCGAAAAGCTGGGAACCGTCAACTTCCCCACTTCGTGCGCCGCATCCCAACAAGCAGCGTTCAATCGCGGCGTGGCGCTGCTGCACGACTTCTGGTACGACAAGGCGGAACAGCAATTCAAGGACATCATCGCCGCCGATCCCACCTGCGCAATTGCCTATTGGGGCGAAGCGATGAGCCAGTGGCACCAGATCTGGGACCGTCCGAATGCCGCGACGCTGCAACGCGGGCTGACGTTGGTGCAAAAGGGACAGAAGCTGGGCGCGAAGACGCAGCGCGAACGCGATTACATCGACGCGCTTGCTGTCTTCTATGGGAACTCCGACAAGTCAAGTTTTGAAGTAAGGGTCGCCGCCTATTCGCAGGCGATGGAGAAGCTGCACGAGAAGTATCAGCAGGACCATGAGGCAACCGCGTTCTACGCGCTGGCGCTGCTGGCGGCTGCGCCTCCGCGCGACACGACGTTCGCTAATCAGAAGAAGGCGCTGGCGCTACTGAATGCCGAGTTCCCGCTGGCACCGGATAATCCCGGCATATCGCACTACATCATTCATGCCTGCGACAGTCCGCAGATGGCGGCGAATGGGCTGGCCGCGGCACGGCGTTACGGGCAGATTGCGCCGTCGTCTCCGCACGCCGCGCACATGCCTGGACATATTTTCGCGCGGCTCGGCCTTTGGCAGGAGGACATCGAGGCGAACCTAGCGTCGGTCGCAGCGTCGGAGCAGTCAGGCTCGACCGGCCATGAGCTGCATGCGATGGACTTCCTGAACTATGCCTACCTGCAAGTGGGCGAGGACGACAGGGCGCACGCCCTGGTAGAGAAGGTCACAACCATGGACACGATGGCTGGCCACGACATGCACGATTATCTCGACATGGCGCGCGCCGGGTTTCCGGCCACGTACGACATCGAGATGCGGCATTGGAAGCACGCAGCCGCGCTTGAACCGTCCAAGGATGCAATGCCGCAGAACGCCGCTATAACTTACTGGGCGCGGGCGGTGGGTAGCGGACACCTGAAAGATGCGGCGGCGGCGAAGCAGAACCTCGCCAAGTATGACGCCATGGTGGAAGCGGTGAAGAAGTCTCCCGATGCCTACCTGGCGCAATACATGGACACCGATCGCGACGAGATACGTGCGTGGATCGCGTTCGCCGAGGGCAAGAATGACGAGGCTGCAAAAATCATGAGCGGCGTTGCCGATAAGCAGGATTCTCTCGGCAAGGGCGAAGTGGAGATTCCCGCGCGCGAGATGCTGGCCGACATCTTGCTGGAATCGAACCACCCGCAGGAGGCGCTAGCGGAATACGAGAAGTCGATGACCATCGATCCCAACCGCTTCAACGGTCTTTACGGCGCAGCGCGCGCGGCGGAGATGACCAACCAATCCGCCAAGGCCGACAAGTACTATGCGCAGTTGGTGAAGAACTGCGCGGACGCAAAGTCCGATCGTCCGGAGTTAGCGCGGGCGAAGGCACAACTGGCCGGGAAAACGGCGGTGGGCGGAAACTGAGGCAATTCGCCAGCAAAAGCTACGATTAGCTCGTTTGCGCCTCACATCCAGCAGTGATTGCAGTCACAGCATGCCCGGCACTGGCGTTCCAGAATGAGCGCAGAGGTGAGGTATGCCAGTTCTCATCATTGCCGTCGTATTCTTGCTGATCTTCCTCGCCATGGGCGTGCTCGGCTTTACCGCCATGGCCAAAGAGCACAGAGGTCACCTGTTCAGTTGGACGTGGGCTGACCGGCCGAAAGAAGCTAAAGTCAAATAGGGACGTTTCCGAACCCTTCTGCTTCTGCCGAGGCGCGAACGCGAACGCGCCACTTCGCTCAAAATGACATCCACAAGCTATCTGACATTGTCAGACCGCCTGTGTGGCCTTCGCAAGGCACTCTTCGCAAAACCCGCTGTCTTTGATGTCGATCCATTCGACGGCATGCGACGGTGCCATGGCGCAACGATATTCCTGGCAGTGGGTCAGGTACAGGGTGTGGCCGAGCTCGTGTACCGACTCGATGAGCAGGCGGTTGGCGAGCACGTCAAGATCATGCGGCAGCCCGTAGAACTCCTGCGTCAGGCGATGGTACGAGACGATGGCGCTGGAGCCTCCCATCTGCGCCTCGCCGAAAACGAACGTCAGAATCGGGATATAGAGGTCGCGTTCGGTAACGCCGAGTAACCGCCAAGTATCGCCATTGATGTAACGCTGCATCGCTCCCAGAATTTCAGAAGAGTGGAACTGCTGGCGCTCGGCGTGCACTGCGAACGCGGGATCGAGCGCGGGCGCAAGGATTTCCGTCGGCACGCGGAACTTCTCATAGAGCGCCTGTCGCAACCATTCGAGCAGGCGGGGATCGACGTTTCCCACCGGCAGCAGTTGCAGCTTCTTCATTGGCTCTCGATACCGGCCAGTTCTTTCTCTTTTTCCTTGCGGTTCCAGCCGTACTTCTTCAACTTGTGGTGCAGGGTAACACGGTCGATGCCCAGCACCTCGGCGGTACGCGTCTGGTTGCCGCCGCAATCTTCCAGCACGTGGAGAATGTGGTCTTTCTCGACGTCGTCGAGGCTGCGCGCTCCTCCGACACCTGCACCGTTGCGCGACTTCAGCGTGAAGTCCTGTTCTTTCAGATCGGGCTCCTGAGCGACGACCATGGCGCGCTCAACGGCATTCTCCAGCTCGCGAACATTGCCCGGCCACGCATATTGCTGCAGCACATTCATGGCTCCCGTCGATATACGAGTAATCTTCTTATTCATCTCGCGCGAGAACTTGCGCACAAAATGATCGACCAGCGGCGGAATGTCTTCGCGACGCTCGCGCAGCGGCGGCAGCTCGATGTGAAAGACGTTGAGCCGATAGAAGAGGTCGGGACGGAACTTCCCTTCTTCGATCAACAACTCAAGGTCTTTGTTCGTGGCAGCTACGATGCGGAAATCGACTTTGATCGTCTGATTGCCACCGACGCGCACAATCTCGCGCTCCTGTAACACGCGAAGCAAGTCAGTCTGCGTCTTCAGGCTGATGTCGCCGATCTCGTCGAGAAAAACGGTGCCGCCCTCGGCGATTTCGAACTTTCCCTTCTTGCGATACTGCGCGCCGGTGAAAGCGCCTTTTTCGTGGCCGAAGAGTTCACTCTCCAGCAGCGTTTCGGTGAGGGCTCCGCAGTGAATCACGACCATGGGATGGTAGCGACGATTGCTGGCGGCGTGGACGGCGCGGGCGACCAACTCTTTGCCGGTGCCGCTCTCGCCGGTGATCAGTACCGTGGCATCGGTGGGGCCGACCGTATCGATGGCCTCAAAGATGCGCTTCATCGCGCCGCTTTGGCCGATGATCTCAGTAGGATGCGTGAGGTCGGCGACCGTTTCTTTCAGACGCGTGTTCTCCTGTACCGTCTGCCGATGCGACATGGCCTTGGCAACCAAGTGGGCGATCTCGTCGGGATCGAGCGGCTTATTGACGTAGTCGTACGCGCCATTCTTAAGCGCAGCAATGGCGGTCTCAACCGAAGCGTATCCGGTCATGATAATGACCAGCATGTCGGGGTAGATTTCATGCAGGCGGCGCTGCAACTCTATGCCGTCGGTGCCGCGCATCTTAATGTCTACGAGCGCGACGTCGAAGGTCTGCTCGGCTACGCGGGTGAGCGCTTCGTTGGCGCTCTCGGCGGTAGCGACGTCATAGCCCTCTTCGGCAAACCATTTGGCCAGAGAATCGCGGACGCTCAGTTCATCGTCGACGATCAGTAATTTACCTTTGCTCATAATCGTTACCTCGCTTGCAGAGTTGCGCGATCTTCGTCGCTGGCCAGGGTAGGTCTCTGGCTGTCAACCGGCAGCAAAATCGTGAAAGTAGTTCCCTGCCCCACGATGGAATGTACGGCGATGCTGCCGCCGTGGCGCTCCACAATGTTTTGGCTGATGGCCAGACCAAGGCCGGAACCGCCGGACTCTTTCGTGGTGTAGAAGGGCTCGAAAATGTGGACAAGATGTTCGTCGGATATTCCCATGCCGTCGTCACGAATGGTCAGCTCGATGGCGGAGGCCGATACCTGGCGCGTGGTGATCCAGAGATTGCCGCCTTGCGGCATAGCGTCGATGGCATTGATGACCATGGCGAGCACGACCTGCTCGATCTGGTTCGGGTCGCAGCGCACGTGCGGTAGTTCGTCGCCCAACTTGAGATTGAGTTGGATGGTGGCCATGTCCATTTTGTGCTGTACGAGGCGTATGCAACGGTCGATGACCTGGTTGAGCTCGCACCACTCCAGGTTCATGGGAGTGACTCGCGAAAACGACAGCAGGTTTTTCACCAGCTCGCCGCAACGCTTGCTCTCGCTAGCGATGAGGTCGAGCGAGCCACTCATCTCCTCGGTGCGCGGAGCGGAGGAGAAATTGTTCCGGATCCATCGTTTCACCACGCGCGAGTAAGTCAGTATGCCTGAGAGCGGATTGTTGATCTCATGCGCGACCACGGCGGCCATCTTGCCGATGGTCGCCATCTTTTCCACCTGCAGCATGTGCTGGTGGGCCTGCGTCAGCTCGCGTGTTTTCTCGTCGACGCGGTCTTCGAGAGTGCGGGCCCAGGCGGTGATTTCGGCTTGCGCCAGTTGCAGTCGGCTGCTCATTCCATTGAATGAAGTGGCCAGGTCGCCGATTTCGTCGTGTGAGTTGACGGGAATCTGGAAGCCCAGTTCGCCTTTGGCGACGCGCTCGGTTCCAGCCTTCAGGGCGCGCAGAGGATTGCGCACGACGAACCAGATGAACACTCCGCTGAGAACTACCACGAGCAGCAGGGCAACGCCGGTGTAGGTCAGCATGGCACGGCGTTCCTGCGCCAGGCTCAGGTCAACTTTCTCCAGCGAGAGGTTGGTGTCGAGCACGCCGAGAATCTGTACGCTGGCGGGATGCGCGTGACAAGCGGCGTTGGAGCAGGCCGGCTGGTTCACGATGGGAGTAATGACGCCAAGTACGCGCGATTTATCGTTACGATACACGCGGAACCGGTCGGAACGCTTCAGCAGCGCAAGTGGCTTAGACTGCTCGTGGCAGCCGTAACAGGCCTCGGCATCTTTGTTGACTGCGCCGCCAACCTCGGAGGGCAGCGTCGAGTAGCTGATGACGCCCTCCGAGTTCATGATGCGAACCCGCACGATGCCAGGCTGGTCGGCCATGTTGGCCATCATTTCGTAGAGGCCGTCGCGGTCGTTGTTGAGCATGTAATGCGAGGCGCTGCGACGCAGAACCTCGCTCTGCTGCTCGGCACTGACCAGGGCTGCGGCTTCCAGATGCTTGCGATGTAGCCGGATACTGAAGTAACCCAGCAGCGCGAAGATGTAGAGCATCGCTATAAAAATCGACACCATCAGCTTCGCACTGATGCTTCGGCTTAGCGAACCCAGCCACGCAGACCTGGCATGGGCGCTAACGGGTTGGTCAGTCTCCAGCATGGACAGGCACTGCGATCTCAGCACGTACGCCTTCCAACTTCGGAAGCGCGGGCACGTGAGCCCTTTCCTCCGGGAAGATCGGTAGGAAGCGCGCCGCCAACCCGAAGATGGCAAAGCCGAGGGCCACAAACATCGCCGTGATCACAACCTCGGTCCACTTCGGCGTATAGCGTGCACCAACGGCATTTTCGACGCCGGTGATGGCGACGTTCAGACGGTTGGTGACGAATCCCAGCAAAGTGAGCACCGCGACCAAGTACAGTCCCTGGGCGCTCTCGCGGATCTTTGGGACCATGAGAAGCGCCAGCGGGATGAGGACGGACAGAAATATCTCCAGCAGGAAGAAGCCCTGTTCGTATCCCGGCACGAAAACAAGGTGCAGCACGCCTCGATGGTACAGATCCTCAAAGCGCAGGATGCCGTAGATTGCCAGCACGACTACCAACACACGTCCGACGTCGCGCAGGATGGGGAGTTCAATCTCGCGGCCGAAATACTTCGAACTCATCGACGACTCGAAGATGATCATCGCCAAGCCGACGGCGATGGCCGAGAGGAAAAAGAACACCGGCAGTAGCGGGCTGTACCAGAAAGCGTGCAGCTTGTTCGGCATGATGAGATATAGCGTGCCCAGCGATGACTGATGCAAGGTCGACAGCAACACGCCGAGAATCACCAGCACAATCATGATGCTGCGCACCGCTTTCAGCGCGCGTTTCCAGCCCAGACGCTCGAACACGATGGGCGAGAACTCTAGCGCCAATACAGTGGTGTAGAGCATCACGCAGTAGGCAACCTCGAACATCACCGAGTGCGGGTTGCGCATGATCAGCGGGTGCCAGATGTTCCATGGCAGGCCGAGGTCATACATGAGCGCCGCACAGACCAGCAGATATCCCATGAAGGCGGTAAGAATAGTGGGCCGCAGGATCGCGTGCCACCGTTTGATGTTGAAGATTTCGACCGCTGCCGTCAGGGTGAATCCGCCGGCCGCCAGCATGACGCCGCACATCACGTCGAAACCGATCCACAGGCCCCAGGGGAACTGGTCAGACAGGTTGGTCGAGGCGCCCAGTCCCTTCGCAAAGCGGACATAGGTCGCGTAGACCCCGGCCACCATAATGACGAGAAAGACAGCTTTCCAGAAGGTGAAACGAAACTTGGGGACTGTCATTGCACACCGCCTTTGCCTGCATGCTTTTCCTGGGCTTCAGCCTCGGCCACTTCTTCGCGGCGATGGGTGATCCAGTAAACGCCGCCCAGCAGCACTCCGAAGATGGGAACGAAGTCGGGAATGCGGGAAAGCACCTGGTAGGTGTACATCGGCAGTGCCCGCTGGGTGAGATCGTCGCGGTAGCCGAACTTCTGAAAGTCGATGGAAGAGAGCAGCATCACCGAAGTGCCGCCGACTTCGGTCTCCCCGTAGATGTGGGGCAGGTACTTATCGGGGTTTTCCTGCAGGCGTTTGCGGGCCTCTTGCAGAAGCGCTTCGCGCTCGCCGAACTTGGTGGCGCCGGTGGGACAGATTTCAGCGCAGGCGGTTGGCTTGCCGGCAGCCACGCGCGGAGCGCACATGATGCACTTGCGGACGCCGGGAACAGCCTTGTCCCATTCATACTTGGGCACACCGAAAGGGCAGGCAGCCATGCAGTAACGGCATCCCATACACTTGTGCTTGTCGTAGGTGACGGGACCGAGCGCGGTTTTCTTCAGGGCACCGACCGGACAAACCGAAGCGCAGGCCGGATCGTCGCAGTTCATGCACAGCTTGCGCATGAACTTGTCGTCCTTGGTGAGAACGGTGGTGAGTTTATACGCCGACGTTACATTTTGTTCTGCAATTTTGTCGTCGTACGGCAGGCCATTTTCAGTGGCGCAGGCCTGTTCGCACTGCTTGCATCCGATGCATAAAGTGGCATCGTAGAGAATTCCCATGCTCATGGTTGACTCCGGGCACGCCCAGTCGCTGGGCCACCAGAGATTTCGGTGGCCGCGGCGAGGACGGGCGGCAAGGAAGGGGGCGGTGGAGACCCATGACGGACGATGAGAAAAAAGAGGTGTCCGGAAGGGTTTCCGAGGCCAGAGGATGAATTATGAATAACAAAAAAGATGAAGGTGAAATTTGAAAGCCGGCGCGGAGCGCGGGGATTCGCCAGCGACAGACAATTGCGGTCGGGGAAGAAGTACGGTGTTTCCTAGAGCGTGGCGCAAACCGCATGTGCGCCGAATTCTGCGGGACCCGAATCTTACTGCCGTAAAACACGGCCGACCCTGCCATCAAGAGGCTGGTGCCCACGAAGAGGAGCCTCGGGTGATGGCGCCGTTCAAGGCTGCTTCGAAACCAAACCGATCACGTAAGCCGCTTGCTTCAGTTGGCCTGACCGATGCCTGTGCCAGAAATACGCCGGAGGGTTAGAATCCCCAGGACAAGTTCGGCAAAATCAGGAACAGCGCCAGAGCCGTAAGCATTACCGCTAAGATGACTTTCTTCATTACCTATCCTTCAGAACCTGCGGAATCATGAAGCGAATCGGCCGTTATTACAATCGTTATAACAATGTTCATGAGCCGATCCGCACACCGGATTTCTACGAGTGCAGCATCAGTTTGTTACAGGGAGGCCAAGAGTATCTGTGACGGCCGTCACCCCAGAACGTGATGCATTTCGCAACTGGCGGGTAAAAACTGCGGAGGATTGCATCAGACGGGCGGAGAAGTTCGGGCGGGAACTGTGGCGAAACGTATCAGAAGCTTCCGAAAGAAGAACGCACTGATGTGAAACTTATCGACGTCGAGGTGCCGGTCTTAGTCTCCGCTAGCGGATGGCGCGAAAGTGCGGGGCCGTGAGGGCTTGTCTTGTGTCCGGGCGGGATTGAAAAAGTGCAAAATGCCGCAAACCACCCAATAGCCGAGGACGATTCCAAAAATAAAAGCCACGATGATGGTGAAAAGCAAGAGAAACGACAGCAGGAAAGGCGTCATACTCCTCTCATTCTACAGTGCTTGAGAGCCTTCGCAGTAGTCGCGTTGACGGTGTGCATTGTTGGCAAATAAGATACATGAGTAGAGCTGCGCCTACCCTCATTTGGACTCACTAGCGCAATTGGGCATTGGTCAGGGGATTCAACCGCGCCCCAACGGTACCCGCAGTTTCGAATCGGCAGAAGCTAAGGCCATGGGAATCAATAACATCACGGTCAGGGGAGCGCGGCAGCACAACCTGAAGAACATCAGCGTCGAAATCCCACGCAACACTCTGACAGTCATCACCGGGCTGAGCGGTTCCGGCAAGTCGTCGCTGGCATTCGACACGATTTATGCCGAGGGTCAACGCCGGTACGTCGAGACGTTGTCGGCGTATGCGCGGCAGTTCCTCGACCAGATGGAGCGGCCAGACGTGGATAGTATCGACGGGCTGAGCCCCTCGATTGCTATCGAACAGAAGACTACCAGCCGCAGTCCCCGCTCGACCGTCGGGACGATCACCGAAATCTACGATTACCTGAGGCTGCTCTATAGCTCGATAGGAGTGCCGCATTGTCCAAGCTGCGGGCGCGAGATTTCGCGGCAGTCGGCGGAGCAGATCGTGCAGCGGGTGATGGAGCTGAAGGCGGACGACCGGGTGATGATCCTGGCTCCGATCGTCCGCGGACGCAAAGGCGAGTTCAAGAAAGAGCTCGACAAGCTAGTACAGCAGGGATTTAGCCGGGCGCGCATCGACGGCGAGTTGCGCAACATCGCGGATGAGGAAATCAAGCTCGACAAGCGCAAGAACCACACCATTGAGGTGGTAATTCACCGCCTGCTGGTGAAACCGGGGATTGAACGTCAACTGGCGAACGATGTTGAGTTGGCGATGAAGATGGCCGACGGCCTGGTATTGGTGGCGGTGGTGGACGGCGAAGAAAAGCTGTACTCATCGAAGCTGGCGTGTCCGGAGTGCGGCATTAACGTGGCGATGCTGGAGCCGCGCTCGTTTTCGTTCAACAGCATGTACGGTGCGTGCCCGGAATGTAACGGCCTGGGCAGTAAATACGACTTCGATCCGGCAAAGGTGGTCACCGACTGGTCGAAGCCGTTGCTGGAAGGTGGATTGGGGCCAGGGTCGGCGTCGCAGAACTTGATCCATTCGCTACAACTGGCGGCAGCCGCGTATGGCTTCGACCTGGCGAAACCGTTTGAACATCTTCCCCGGAAGACGCAGAACCTTATTCTGTACGGGCCCGAACACGGTGAAAAGAAGCGTGGCGGATTCTTGGGCGTGTTTGCCTATTTGCGGCAGAACATGGAAGACAGCGCGTCACAGGGCTATCGCGACTGGCTGCTCGATCATATGTCAGCCACGCGCTGCCCGGCATGCGAGGGCAAGCGATTGCGGCGCGAAAGTCTAGGAGTGAAAGTGAATAGTATGTCTATCGCCGACTTCACTTCGTTACCGGTCTCGCGGGCGGTGGAGGCGGCGGCCAACATCAAGCTGAACCAGCGTGAAGAAAAGATTGCGGGACGAATTCTGCGCGAGGTCACGGAGCGGCTGGGGTTTCTGAACGCCGTGGGCCTTGGTTACATCTCGCTGGACCGGTCGGCCATGACGCTGAGCGGCGGTGAAGGACAGCGCATCCGACTGGCGACGCAGATTGGTTCGAAGCTCCGAGGCGTACTGTACGTGCTGGACGAGCCCTCGATCGGGCTGCATCACCGCGACAACGACAGGTTGCTGAGTGCCTTGGAGTCACTGCGCGACCTAGGCAACACGGTGCTGGTGGTGGAGCACGACGAAGACACGATCCGTCGGTCGGATTACGTGATCGATTTAGGGCCGGGGGCGGGGCGCCATGGCGGCGAGGTAGTGGCGAGCGGAACGCCGGAGCAGATCGAGAGCTTTCCGCGCTCACTGACGGGACAGTACATCGCCGGGAAAAAACAAGTGATGTACCGATTCGCGCGGCGGCAGGCGAACGGGAAAGCAATCACCATACTGGGCGCACATGAGAACAATCTGAAGCAAATTGACGTGAGCTTTCCACTGGGCGTGATGACGGTGGTGACGGGCGTGTCGGGGTCAGGAAAATCGACGCTGGTAAACGACATCCTATACCGCGCGCTGGCGAAGGCACTGTATGGTTCGCGCGAGGAATCGGGCGCGCACAAGAGCATCGTGGGCACGGAGTTCATCGACAAAGTGATTCGAATCGACCAGTCGCCGATTGGGCGCACTCCGCGGTCGAACCCGGCTACTTATACCGGTGTGTTCACTCATATCCGCGACCTGTATGCGATGTTGCCGGAGTCGCGCGAGCGCGGTTACAAGGCGGGACGCTTCTCGTTCAACGTGGCAGGCGGACGCTGCGAGGCGTGCCAAGGCGACGGGCAGCGGCGTATCGAGATGAACTTTCTGCCTGACGTGTACGTCCAATGCGAGGTGTGCGGCGGTAAGCGTTACAACCATGAAACATTGGCCGTAAAGTACAAGGGCTATTCCATCGCCGATTTGCTGGAGACGCCAGTGGCCGATGCGCTGCCGGTATTGGAAAACATCCCGCAGATCAAGCAGAAGCTACAGACGCTGGTGGATGTGGGGCTGGGATACATTCATCTGGGGCAGTCGGCGGTGACGCTGTCAGGCGGCGAGGCACAACGCATCAAGCTGGCGCGCGAGTTGAGCAAGCGGCAGACAGGTAAAACGCTTTACTTGCTGGACGAGCCAACCACGGGCCTGCACTTCGATGATGTAAGCAAACTGCTCGAAGTGCTGCATCGGCTGACGGACCTGGGCAACAGCATCATTATTATCGAGCACAATATGGACGTGATCCGGAATGCGGACTGGATCATCGACCTGGGGCCCGAGGGTGGCGACGAGGGCGGGCGCATCGTGGCGCAGGGCACGCCAGAACAAGTGGCGAGGACGAAGAAATCGTACACTGGGCAGGCGCTCGCCAAGTTGATGGTTGGCGCATCGAATGGGAAGAGCGCGTAAGGATTCTCCACAAGTATCTAACTGCTGATCCTTCGACTCCGCCCGACACAGCAATTCCGAAACTGAATGGCTGATCCCGAACAAGAACCGCTCGAAGGAGAGCGATCCGCGAATATCGTTCCTGCGGAGAGCGAACCGATCCCAACACTACCGCTGACTGCGGAAGTGCTGCCTCTTCAGCCCATGCGCGAAGTGTTCCCGCCGTGGTCTGGTTGGGACGTGGCGGCGGTGTTGGGATTCACGCTGGCGGCGGTATTCCTGTTCAGCACGGTTGCGCTGGGTGTCGCGCACCTTCTGACCCGCCAACAGCATTTGTCGTGGAACGATCTGGCTTCGAACCCAGTTGTCATCATCGGATCGCAGGTAGCGGCGTATCCGGTGGTGATCGTATTCATGATTATTATGGTGGGAACCAAATCGCGCGAGCCGTTCCGACGCGCAATTCGCTGGAACTGGCCAGGCGCGGCGGCGATGGGCTTCCTGCTCGGAGGCATCGGTTTTGCGTTCGCGGTGGAGTTTGCCTCGCGCTGGCTGCCGATACCTAAGTCACTGCCGGTGGACAAGTACTTCAGCGACACTGCGGGCGCATATCTGATGGCGGCATTCGGCGTGACGCTAGCTCCTCTGCTGGAGGAGTTGTTCTTTCGTGGAATGTTGTACCCCGTGTTGCGACGGGCGTACGGGATACTTGCGGCGGTGTTACTCACAGCAGTTGCGTTCGCGGCCATTCACGGCGCGCAGTTGGGAAACGCGTGGGCCCCGCTGCTTAGTATTTTCGTAGTGGGAATTGTATTCACGCTCGTGCGCGAACGTACCGACTCGGTGGCTGCTTCATTTCTGACGCACTGCGGTTACAACTTCACCCTGTTTTCTATGCTGTGGATCGGCACCGACCACTTCCGCCACCTCGAAAAAGCGCTGAACTGAAAATGGTATCGTGGACGAATATGGACAATGCACGCACAAGACTGCTGCGAATGCTGGCGGAAAAGTCGTTTCGACTGGGTAATTTCATGCTCTCCAGCGGCGGGACCAGCGACTATTACATCGATTGCCGCTTGACAACGCTGGATGCGGCGGGTGCCGTCGCCACGGGTGAGGCGGTACTGGAAGAGATCCGCGAGCGAGGATGGAAAGCCGACGCGATCGGCGGGCTGACCATGGGCGCCGATCCAATTGTGGTAGCAAGTTCAGTCATCAGCGCGCAGCAAGGCTCGCCGATCAACGGCTTCCTAGTGCGCAAGGCCGAGAAGACGCATGGAATGGGACAGCGCATAGAAGGTTTCCGCGAAAAAGGCGCACGCGTAGTGATTGTGGATGATGTGTGCACCACGGGCGCGTCGACTATCCAGGCAATTGAAGTGGCGCGCGAGTTTGGATTTGAAGTCGCGGGCGTGCTGTGCCTGGTCGAGCGGCAGGAAGCAGGCGGGCGTGTGAATGTAGAGAAAGCGGCGGCGCCAGCCAAGTTTATCGCGTTGTTCACGGCCAACGATGTGCGCGCAGAACATGTGAAGGCCGTGGAAACGAAATAACCCAATGATCAAGACACTGGAATGGACGGACGCAGGAGTGCGCTTCATCGACCAGACGAAGTTGCCCACGGAAGAGACTTACATCACCTGCACGAACTACGAAGAAGTAGCGGACGCGATCCGCACCATGATTGTGCGCGGAGCACCGGCGATCGGAGTAGCAGCCGGGATGGGCGTGGCACTTGGTACGATGCAGTCTCAGGCGCAGACGCTGCCGGACCTGGAGCGCGACTTCGACACCATCTGCAATACCCTGGCGGGCACGCGTCCGACCGCGGTGAATCTGTTCTGGGCGATTCGCCGGATGCGCGACAAGTTCGATCAATTGCGGGCATTGCCGGTGGAAAAGATCAAAGCCGAAATGGTGGCCGAGGCGCAACGCATGCATGTGGAAGATATCGCCGCTAACCAAGCCATGGGCAAGCACGGCGCTGTGCTGCTGCCCAACATCGGCGCGGTGTTGACGCATTGCAATGCGGGCGCGCTAGCGACCGCCGGATATGGAACCGCGCTGGGCGTGATCCGCGCGGCGATAGAGTCAGGCAAGAAGTTGAGCGTGTTTGCTGACGAAACGCGGCCGTTCCTGCAGGGGTCACGTCTGACAGCGTGGGAGTTGATGAAAGACGGGATTCCGACCACGTTGATTGCCGACAACATGGCGGGCGCGATGATGCGCCAAGGCAAGATCGACGCGGTCATCGTGGGCGCTGACCGCATCGCCGCCAACGGCGATGTGGCCAACAAAATCGGCACCTACACGGTGGCCGTGCTCGCTAAGGAGCACGGAATTCCCTTTTACGTGGCCGCTCCAACTTCGACCGTGGACCTGAATACGGCGGATGGCAGCGGGATTCCCATCGAGCAGCGCGCGGCGAGCGAGGTCACGCACCTGGCGGGCAGGCAGATCGCGCCTGACGCGGTAAAGGTAGAGAATCCGGCATTCGACGTCACACCAAACAAGTACGTAACGGCGATCATCACCGAGCGGGGAGTAGCGCGCGCTCCATATCAAGCGTCGTTGGCGGAGTTGGTCGCGAGCGTCAAGAAAAACTGAGTTCCGCGCGGACCGGATTTGACCGGATCACTGTGGCCGTATGACCAGCGGTTGACCCGGTACGGGTGGCTGCGTCTGCTGGTTCGCTGGATTGAGCTGCTGCTGCATATTCTGCTGTTGCTGCTGAATGCGCTGCAGTTCTTGCAACATCTGCTCGGGCGTACGGCCCTGAGTAGGCTGGGCATTGTTGGTGTCAGGCGTCAGTTGCTCTCCCCCAGGGAAACCCGGTTGACCCGGCGTGAGAGGAGGCTGATTTTCCACTTCCGGTTCATTCTGCGGATCTTCCTCGGGTGGCTCAATGCCCTGCGGCGGCTGCGGTGGCCGCACGTTCATCTGCGCAGTGTTCGAAGCGGTGGAGCTGGTCCGCGCCAGAAGGATGACTTTCTGAACCGCACCGGGATTATTCGCTACCCCCAGCAGCACATAGTCGAACTTCGAACCGTTCAGCAGACTGGACAGCACGTCTTTAGGCTTGCCCGGTCCGAGCGTGGCCACTACCCGCTCGCCGCCCGCTCCCGAAGGAATGTCCATGGAAGCTCCAGTCTGCGTTTGAACCGAGTGAAGGACCTGCGATAGCGTGGCATTTTGCGCATCGATGGTGAGCTGTCCGTTCTGATAGGTAACCTGCGGGGGAACCGGAGGCTGCTGTTCCAGCGTCGGGGGAGCAGCGGGTGCCTGCGGAACCTCGGCGACGGGTGCCGGTTTCCGCGAGTGGGCCTTTGCGGATCGCGCTGGAGTCGACGTCGTCGCAGCAGGCTTGACCACCGCGGGCTGCGCAGTCTGGGCACAGGCATCACGGGTTGACACCGCGATGCCGGTTGCCAGTAACAATGCGAATCCGAGAGTGGCGCCGAGGCGTAACATAACGAAGGTGGAGGACCAACGTCTTCCGACTTGCCTATTCTAACCCCGAGTGCGGACTTGTGTTTCTGGCAAGGGGCTGCGAGGTAGTAATTCATCCCAAGCATGAACGTGCACGTAATGGTTCCTAATCGGAATACTCCCCCTAGAATTCTCGTACTGATCCTGTTTTTTCTTGTGGCCGCGACGTGCGGCAGCGTGGCACAGGAGTGTTTCAGCGGCTCGGAGATTGACGGCGCGACGGCCAAGGGGATCGAGGAGGCAGCGCAACAATACTTCAATATGTCCGCCCAGGGCGACGTCGCCGGCCTGAAGGCGAACGCTGTACCGGATGTGGCTGCGAGCTTTGGTGGCATTGAGCGGGCCGTAGTGGCTGACAAGCCGTTCTTTGCTGAAGGGAAGCTCGCGGAGACGCGGACTTTCGTGCTGGACGCGAGGAGCTCGAAGACGACCTGGCAGCGCGCGGAATTCTATTGCGGCATCTACAACTCGCCGGATCGGGTAGGATTTGCGATTCCTAACCTTCCGCCGGGACGATATGCGGTGACGATTGCCAGGGTTACGGGTAAACAACCGATCACGCTGACCATGATCCTCGAAGACGTCGGGCAAACGTGGAAGCTTGCAGGCTACTACGCGAGGCTCAATTCGATTGGCGGACACGATGGCGAATGGTTTCTTACCAAGGCCCGCGAGTACAAGGCAAAGGGCCAGTCGTTGAATGCGTGGCTCTACTATCTGACAGCGTGGGACTTGACCGCACCCGTGGATTTCATGAGCACTCCGCAACTGGACAAGCTCACCGATGAAATTCAAGCGTCGCGCCCAGCCAATGTGCCGAACTCAAGTGCGCCGCTGGAGCTGTCGGCAGGGGGAAAGTCATTTAAAGTGGCGGAGCTGGCTGCAGTTGCCGTGGGTCCGGACTTCGATCTGCGAGTGCAATACGAAACGCCCGACGCGAGCAATCCCATTCTGGCGTCGCAAGACAACTTGGCCATGATGAAGGCGCTGCTGGCCAAATATCCCGAACTACGCGATGCATTCACCACGCTGATTGCGCGGGCGAGCGACAGCTCGGGCCACGAATACGGAACGCTCACCTTGATGAAAGATGTGAAGTGAGCGCGCTTCGGGCGCGGAATAACGCCGCCGAAAAGTTTGTTACAATCGTAACTACCGTATTTTGTGGGCGCTTAACTCAGCGGTAGAGTGCCATCTTCAC
>CAWIPZ010000017.1:0-104353 GCA_963837915.1 uncultured Acidobacteriaceae bacterium | reverse complement strand
ACGGTGGAAGTCACAGGTTCGAATCCTGTAGCGCCCACCATAGAATCAATCGCTTACAAGACATCTTGCTGTTCTGCGCTGCTCCAGAACGCTCCAATTGCTCCGCTATGTGCCTCAGATCATTGTGTGATCCGAGCAGCCCATCCATCCGGATCGCCCCATCGGAAGATCGCGAGTCGCACTTGCAAAGTCTATGGGTCAAGAACGCAAGCCATGCATCAGGGAGATGTCGTCTATAACCGTTATGCCGACTTTGCTTAGGAATCCCGTTGCTACGGGATCGTAGAAATCCTAATCTCTAGTGCAAAAGATATTCGCTTCGCCGATGACTGCTGTCTGCAGTACGACGATGTCGTTTACGTCCCGGATGGGCATAGCAAGTAGTGGAGTCAAAGACACGATCTCCGCCACGTCGTGCAGATAGCGGACGAAATCGTAGGTGCGCTCCTCCGTCAAGCCATAGAACGCCTGGAGGCGTGGATACCGGAGGTCCCGGGCGAGTTCGTAGAGTATCTCGGTGGAGAGCAACAAGGTGTGTTTGCTGGCGACGATGTTGAGCAGAAGTTCGCGGGCGAGTCCGTGGGAACTCTTGGTCGCGCGAACGAGAATCGTGGTATCAAGAACGATTCTCACTGATGTGGACGCTGATTGCCTCGTCTTCTAGGACCCGACGACCCAACAGCCTTTCAATAAGCAGCTTTTGGTCCGGCGATAAGTCTCTGGCTCGGTGAGTTATGATGGCAATCCAATTGCATTATAGACAGTTTCAATCTAGGGTCTTTCCGTCGCTTTGTTACGCGGAACCTGTCCTCTGCATCGAGCGGCAGGTGACCCCAAAATCAAACTTTGGTTCGATGGAAGCAGCCCATCCAACCGGATCGCCCCATGGGTAGCCGCGATCATGCCACCGCGACATCGGAACCGCCTTGGATCGCGGGAGCCAATGCATCGTGCTCTTCCGAGAGAATCATCTGCACCAGCCGCTGTTGCGCCTGCCGCTTGGCTTCGATCCGCGCCTGCGTATAGACCTCGAGCGTAAAGCGGGTGCTGGCATGGCGCATCAGCTCCTGTACGACTTTTACGTTCTCTCCATTCCCGGTCAGCAGGGTCGAGTAGGTATGCCGAAACGTATGCCGCCCGATCCTTTTGCGGATTCCAGCGCGAATTGCTGCTGGGCGGATGATCTTTTGCAGCACGATGTCTGGCCACAACGGTTGTTCCCCGTCGACATGAGGGCTCGCAAATATCCAGTCGTTGGGATTCCGATAATTGCTGCTCTCTTTCCAGAGCCAGAGATCAGCCGCCACATTGCGACGCTCGCACTTCCGTCTCACAAAGGGTCCTTTGTGCAACACGACTGCGCAACACGACGAAGAGACTCTCGTTCTGCGGCCTCCCGCCTCAGCCAGATTCGGATACACTAGATGGAAACTCGGGGGAACCGTGAATATATACAGGCTCCGCCACTCCCGAATTTCGCACCTCGCCGCCGCCATGCTGGTCACGCTGGTTTGGAGCAGCCCCGCCCTGTGCGGCGAAATTCACGACGCTGCGTGGCGCGGTGACTTGGACGAGGTCAAGGCGCTGCTCAAAGAAAATTCTGATCTGGTTTTCACCAAAGACAAGGTATGCCCTGACCGCCGGCCAGGGCACACCGACTGCGCCTCTGAGCGCCTCATCGACGGCGCAACGGCCTGGCACTTTGCGGTCGAGGAGAAAAATCGTCTCGGTGTGTTTCCGCAAAAACGTTTGGGACTGTCAAAGACAAAGACATGGTGCTCAAACGATTGATTCTTAAGATCTATCGGGCGAGGGTAATCCAGCCATTTCGGAGCTACGAAATGAGCGTCGGGGATACGCCAGCCCGCAGTCGAGTCCCTACGGCTAAGCCAGCTGCATCGGTCGATCCGATAGGATCCGCGAGGCTCGCAAAGGCAAAATATCAAAGCCTTTCCAGCTTCAAACCGCCAAGCCGCATCCAAACCAGTGCAATTTGGTTTTCGATCTCGAGACTTCAGTCGTAAAAGCCCGGTAGGGACGAAAAATCTGAGATGGAAGAGAAACCTGCTGTTCCGTACATTGGTCCAGAGCATCAGTTGCCTCAGTCAAACCGTGTCCACCGCAGGCGCTGGATTCTCTGGGCCAGTTTGCTGCTTCTCCTCGTCGTGATCATTTACCTGGTCACGCGTCATCGCGAAGTTAAGTCAACGACCGCTGGAGGTTCGCGTTCTGGAGCGACGGGACCCGTCACGGCCACCGCCGCAACTGCGACAAAAGGTGATATCGGCGTCTACCTGAACGCTATCGGCACGGTCACTCCGGTTTACACCTCCTCCATCACTGCGCAGGCAAGCGGAGTCGTGACTGCTGTGCATTATCGCGAGGGTCAGCTGGTTCATAAAGGGCAAGCGCTGATTGACATTGATCCGCGGCCCTACCAGGCACAGCTACTGCAGGCCGAGGGCGCCCTAGAGCGCGATACGAGCGTTCTCGCACAGGCCGAGATGGACTTGGACCGCTATCGCACAGCGTGGGCCCGAAACGCGATCCCCAAGCAGACACTGGATGACCAAGAGAAGATCGTGCTGCAGGACCAAGGCACCGTAAAGAACGATCAGGGCACCGTGAAATATGACCAGGTCCAACTCAGCTACTGCTACATCACTGCGCCGATTGCCGGTCGAGTGGGCCTTCGCCTGGTCGACCCAGGAAACGTGGTGCAGGCAAACGGCTCCACCGTCCTGGTGGTCATCACTCAAATTGAGCCGATTACCGTGATTTTCACCCTCGCGGAAGACAGCCTGGGGCAGGTTCAGGCGAGGATGCGTAGCGTCCACACGCTCCCGGTCGAGGCAATGGATCGAGCGCAAACTACCAAGATAGCCTCGGGCAAGTTAACCACCATCGACAACCAGATTGACACCACAACAGGCACGGTAAAACTCCGCGCTTTGTTCGATAACAAAGACGGCGCTCTCTTCCCCAACCAGTTTGTAAATACAAGATTGCTGGTGAACACGCTTCAGGGTGTCACGCTGGTCCCGACCGCCGCCGTTCAGCACAATGGCCAAGTGGCCTTTGTCTATGTGATCGGAAACGGGGTGGCGAGCACGCGCAACATCACCACTGGGGTTGCGGACGGTGGCCTGACTGCGGTGGAAGGAATTAACCCCGGCGATGTCGTCGCGACCAGCAGCTTTGAGAAGCTGCAGAATGGCAGCAAAGTTGTCCAGTCGAAGACGGCTCCTCCAACCAATCCCAATGCGAGCAATACGCCGTGAATCCTTCTGGGCCATTCATTGTGCGCCCGGTTGCAACCTCGCTGCTGATGGCTGCAATCCTGCTCGTAGGTATGGTTGCGTATACCCAGTTACCGGTCTCGGCGTTGCCGGAGGTCGATTACCCCACCATCCAGGTGCTGACTTTTTATCCGGGAGCCAGCCCGGACGTGATGGCCACCACGGTCACCGCGCCTCTGGAGCGCCAGTTCGGCCAATTGCAGGGGCTGAGCCAGATGACTTCGACCAGTTCCGGCGGCTCCTCAGTGATTGTGCTGCAGTTCAATCTCAGCCTCAACATCGACGTCGCCGAAGAGGAGGTCCAGTCGGCGATCAATGCCGCGCAGAGCTTCCTGCCATCGAATCTTCCCTCTCCGCCGGTCTACAGCAAAACCAATCCCGCGGATGCCCCGGTTCTCACGTTGGCCGTTACGTCCAGTTCCATGCCGCTCTCGCAGGTCGAGGACCTGGTAGACACGCGCCTGGCGCCCAAGCTTTCCCAACTGAGCGGCGTGGGACTCGTCAGTATCAGCGGCGGGCAGAAGCCGGCGGTGCGCATTCAAGCCAACCCGACCGCCCTGTCGTCTTACGGACTGAACCTCGAGGATGTGCGCACCGCACTGGTGCAGACCAGCGTCAATGCCGCGAAGGGCAACTTCGATGGAACTCACCAGGACTACCAGATCAACGCCAATGATCAGTTGGTGAGTAGCGACGACTATCGAAAGGTTGTCATTGCCTATCGCAATGGAGCGCCCGTCATGCTCAAGGACGTTGCGCAGGTGGTGGACGGCATCGAGAACAACAAGCAGGCAGCGTGGATGAACACCACGCCAGCCGTCATCCTCAACATCCAGAGGCAACCTGGCGCCAACACCATCAGCGTAGTGAAGGCCATCAAAGCGATTCTGCCCCAGTTGGAGGTGAACCTGCCGGCCTCCATTCAGGTTATCCCG
The DNA here is from genome assembly GCA_963837915.1 of uncultured Acidobacteriaceae bacterium. GTDB lineage: Bacteria > Acidobacteriota > Terriglobia > Terriglobales > Acidobacteriaceae > DASRAA01. Next base: position 100,119 of record CAWIPZ010000017.1, on the reverse strand, counting down.
CTTACCGATCTGACCACTGCCATCAAGGCGTCCGTCTCCGACGTCGAGTTCGAGTTGATGCTGACCGTTGCGCTGGTAGTGATGGTCATTTTTCTCTTTCTGCGCAACCTTTACGCCACCATCATTCCCAGTATCGCCGTGCCGGTCTCGCTGGTGGGCACCTTTGGCGCCATGTACGCGCTGGGATACAGCCTGGACAACCTCTCGCTCATGGCGCTCACCATCTCCACCGGTTTTGTGGTGGATGACGCGATCGTAATGATCGAGAACATCACGCGCTACATCGAAGCTGGGGACCCGCCAATGCAGGCGGCCCTGAAGGGAGCAGAACAGATCGGCTTCACCATCGTTTCTCTCACCGTATCGCTCATCGCAGTGCTGATCCCGCTGCTCTTTATGGGGGACGTCGTCGGCCGCCTCTTCCGCGAATTCGCGGTCACGCTGGCCGTCACCATCATCCTGTCAGCCGTGGTGTCCCTGACGTTGACGCCCATGATGTGCTCACGAATTCTGCGCCACACTTCTAAAGAACAACAGGGCCGCTTCTACCAGGCTTCCGAACGCGTCTTCGAGCGCATGATCGCGTTTTACGGACGCACTCTCAAGTTCGTCCTGAAGTATCAGACGGTCACGCTGCTGGTCGCCGCCGCCACGCTGGTTCTCACCATCGTCCTCTACATCTTCATTCCCAAGGGATTCTTCCCCACGCAAGACACGGGCGTCATTCAGGGGATCTCGCAAGCGCCGGAAACGATTTCGTTTGCTGCTATGGCACAGAAGCAGCAGCAACTTGCCCATACCATTCTCCAGGATCCGGCGGTCGAGAGCCTTTCTTCCTTTATCGGTGCGGATGGAACCAATACCACGCTTAACAGCGGACGGATGTCCATCAATCTGAAGCCGTTGAACGTCCGCAAGATCAACGCCTCCGAGGTGATCCGCAGACTGCAAACCAGCCTCGCGCCGACAGAGGGCATCACACTCTACATGCAGCCTGTCCAGAACATTACGGTGGACGATCGCGTTAGTCGGACCCAATACCAGTACACGCTGGAGGACCCCGACCCCAACGAATTGAACCTTTGGACCGGGCGCCTTGTCGACAAGATGAAGAAGCTGCCGCAGCTTGCCGATGTCGCCACGGACCAGCAGACCGGCGGCCTGGCGGTATCGCTCATCATCGATCGGGTTACCGCATCGCGGCTTGGTATCGCGCCGTCCACCATCGACAACACGCTTTACGATGCCTACGGCCAGCGTCAGATCAACACGATGTACACGCAACTGAACCAGTACCATGTGATCCTCGAAATTGATCCAAATGCTCAGCGCAGCCCGGGCAGACTTCAGGACCTCTATATCCAGAGCAACGCTTCCTCAGGAAGCTCAGGACCTGGCGCCTCTTCGTCTTTCGCTTCCTCGGGGTCCTCGTCCGCGGGTTCGAATGCAATCACCACTTCGGTCCAATACACTCCCTCATCGACGGTACTCAATGCACCCTCAAATGCTCTTACGTCGAATGTCGGCACGAGCGGCACTCCCTCGACCGCGAATGCGACGACCAGCTCCATGCCATCCAGCGCCGTGCCGCTGAGTGCGTTCACCCATCTTGATAGAACTTCGGAGCCGCTCTCGATCAACCATCAGGGGCAGTTCCCGGCCGTGACGGTGTCGTTTAATCTCGCCCCCAACGCTTCGCTGGGGGCCGCGATCTCAGCCATCGAAAAATCTCAGAGCGACCTGAACATGCCAGCCAGCGTCCAGGCTGGGTTTCAAGGCACCGCCGCTTCTTTCCAGGGCTCGCTGGCGAATGAAGCCTGGCTGATCCTCGCCGCGCTGGCCGCCGTCTATATCGTGCTCGGGGTCTTATACGAGAGTTTCGTTCACCCCATCACCATCCTTTCCACGTTGCCCTCGGCTGGCGTGGGCGCATTACTCGGCCTCATCCTTTTCCGGCAGGACCTCAGCGTGGTTGCCATCATCGGCATCATCCTTCTGATCGGCATTGTGAAGAAGAACGGAATCATGATGGTGGACTTCGCGCTGGAGGGCGAACGGGAGCACGGAAAGAATTCAACGGACGCGATTTATGATGCCTGCTTACTGCGCTTCCGCCCCATCATGATGACTACCATGGCGGCGCTGTTGGCCGGCATTCCTCTGGCGGTGGGCAGCGGCATCGGTTCGGAGTTGCGGCGTCCTTTGGGCATTGCCATGGTTGGCGGACTGCTGCTGAGCCAGGTGCTCACGCTGTACACCACACCTGTCATCTATATCTTTTTTGATCGCCTCGCTCATCGCTTCAGTCCGTCTCCCGGCCGTATCGAAACCGGCAGCCAAGCAGATTCGCCGGAGACGATATGAATATCTCCGCCCCCTTTATCCACCGGCCGGTGGCCACTACCCTGCTGACGGCAGCCGTCGCGTTGGTGGGGGCCGTCGCCTTCAAGGTCCTGCCGGTTTCTCCTCTGCCCCAGGTGGATTTCCCGACCGTTTCGGTGAGTGCGAGCTTGCCCGGCGGAAGTCCCGCCATCATGGCATCTTCCATTGCGACTCCACTGGAGCGACAGTTCAGTCATATCGCGGGCGTGACCGAGATGACTTCCTCGAGTTCACTCGGCAGCACCTCGATTACCCTGCAGTTCGATTTGAGCCGGGACATCGACGGCGCGGCACGAGACGTAGAGGCGGCAATCAACGCCGCCCGCACCTATCTGCCGACGAACCTCCCGGCCAACCCCACCTATCGCAAGGTGAATCCCGCTGATGCGCCGGTCATGATTTTGGGACTTACCTCAGATAAGTACGACAAACCAAAGCTGTATGACGAAGCTTCGTCGGTCATCGCTCAAAAACTTTCGCAGATCCAGGGTGTCGGGCAGGTTAGCGTCGGCGGAGGCGCCGGCCCCTCCGTACGCGTGGAAGTCAATCCCACGCTACTTAACAGCCGCGGACTGACGCTGCAGAATATCCAGTCGGTACTGAGCCTGCAGAATGCACATGAACCTGCCGGTCAGATCTCGGATGGTATCGTGACCGCGGATATCATCACTAACGACCAAATCTCGCAAGCCGATCAATACAAACCGCTCATTATCGGCCACCAGCACGGAGCTGCAGTCAGGCTTTCCGATGTCGCCGATGTTTTGGATTCGACACAGAATATTCGCACCTCCGGGTACTTGAATGGCAAGCCGTCGGTGACTGTTATTATTTTTCGCCAGCCGGGCGCGAACATCATCGATACCGTCGACCGGATCCGCAGTGAATTGCCGTCGATTCAAGCGTCCATCCCGCAAGGCATCGCAACGACCATTGTTCTTGACCGCACGACAACCATCCGGGCATCGGTCAGCGATGTCGAGCGTTCTCTCATCATCTCCATCATCCTGGTTATCCTGGTCGTCTTTCTCTTCCTGCGCAATGGGCGGGCCACGCTCATTCCCAGCGTCGCCGTTCCCGTCTCGCTGATTGGCACCTTTGCCGTGATGTACCTGTTCGGATTCAGCCTCGACAATCTCTCGCTGATGGCATTGACCATCTCGACGGGCTTTGTCGTGGACGATGCGATTGTTGTGATGGAGAATATTTCTCGCCATCGCGAAGCAGGAATGCGCCCTTTCCAGGCCGCACTTCAAGGCTCCAGCGAGATCGGGTTCACCATCTTCTCCATCAGCATGTCGCTGATTGCGGTCTTCATTCCCATCCTTCTCATGGGCGGTATCGTCGGCCGGCTGTTCCGCGAATTTGCGATCACGCTGTCCACGGCGATCGTCGTGTCCATGATCATCTCCCTTACGACCACGCCAATGATGTGCGCGTATCTGCTGAAAGATGAGAAGACAATCAAGCACGGCCGCGCATATCAGCTAAGCGAAAAGATGTTTGAATCGGTACTCGCCCTGTACGGGCGCTCTCTGACCTGGGTGCTGAAGAATCCCGGTCTGACGTTGATGGTTCTTTTACTGACCATCGCGTTAAATTTCTATCTCATTGTCATTATTCCCAAAGGATTTTTCCCCCAACAGGATACCGGGGCGATCACCGGCGGCGTGCAAGGGCCACAGGACGCATCGTTTGCCGTGATGGATAGCTCGATCTTGCAACTGGTGAATGTCATCAAGGCGGATCCAGCGGTCGCGAATGTCAATGCTTACACGGGTGGGAACGGCCCAACCAACAGCGGCTTCATCTACGTCGCGCTCAAGCCGCTCAATATTCGGAAGGATACCGCGCCAGTGATTATCAATCGCCTGCGGCCTAAGCTGAACCGGCTTCCGGTAGCTTCCGCGTTCCTGCAGGCGGCCCAGGACTTGCGCATTGGAGGTCGATCGAGCAACGCCCTCTACCAATACACCATACAGTCGGACAGTGTGGACGATCTCTCGCATTGGGGCCCGACTCTGCTGGCGGAGATGAAAAAGCTTCCGGGTTTCCAGGATGTAAATACCGACGCGCAGAACAGCGGTCTACAGGAGTTGCTCGATTATGACCGTCCGACCGCTGCCAGACTTGGCATTACGGCGCAGTCCCTGAATCAGTCCCTCTACGGCGCCTTCGGGCAGTCGGAGGTGTCGATCATCTACACACAGCTGAACCAATATTACGTAGTGCTGGAAGTAGCGCCACCCTACTGGCAGAGCCCTGAAGGTTTGAAGAACATCTACCTCAATACGACCGGCAGCGGCGTCGTTCCGCTTTCCACGGTCACCTCTGCCCAGGCGAGCACCACGCCACTGATTGTCAATCACACGAGTTCCTTTCCATCCGTCACCGTTTCCTTTAATCTTGCGCCCGGCGTGTCGTTGAGCGACGCCACTCGCATGGTTGCCCAGATGCAGGAGCGACTCAATATGCCGCAGACCGTCAGGGGGTTCTTCGCCGGAACGGCGCAAGCGTATCAGACTTCGCTCAGCACAGAGCCCATTCTCATCGGTACGGCGCTACTCGCGGTCTACATAGTGCTCGGCATACTGTATGAGAGCCTGGTGCATCCTCTTACCATCATCTCCACCTTGCCTTCGGCCAGCGTGGGGGCCATGCTCGCCCTCATGTTGTTCAAGATCGACCTCAACGTCATCTCCATCATTGGCATCATTCTGCTAATCGGTATCGTGAAAAAGAACGCGATCATGATGATCGATTTCGCGCTGGTCGAGGAGCGCGAGCACGGCAAGAGCACCGCCGACTCTATCTTCGAAGCCTGCATGCTTCGCTTCCGCCCCATCCTGATGACGACGATGGCGGCCTTGTTTGGTGCGCTACCGCTGGCCTTTGGCAGCGGCACCGGCTCCGAACTGAGACGCCCACTAGGCATCACCATCGTAGGAGGGCTCATTGTCAGTCAGATGCTCACGCTTTACACCACTCCCGTGGTTTACCTGTTTTTCGATCGCTTGCGCCTTCGCATCCAGCACAAACAGCCCGGCACCTTCCATCCCGGTACCGCGGAGGCCTCCTAGCAAATGATGGTCATGGAGTGCTCGTTATGAAAAGTCTAATTACGCGATTCCAGCCACGGTCCGCGATCTCCGCGGCGTTATATGCCGGCGTGCTCTGTGGGATGCTCGCTGGCTGCACCGTGGGTCCGAAGTATCACTCGCCCACGGCGTCGGCGCCTCCGGCCTTTAAGGAGTCTCCCACGCAGTTCAAGGAGACCGGCGACTGGACCGTCGCCCAACCCCAGGATGCGACACTCCGCGGCAAATGGTGGGAGATATACAACGATCCGGAGTTGAATGCGCTGGAAGATCAACTCAACATCGACAACCAAAACATCCGGCAGGCTTTCGAGAACTTTATGCAGGCCCGGGCCCTGGTGCGCGAGGCGCGTTCCCAGTATTTCCCAACCGTAACCGTGGGCGCCAATTATAGCCGGGCGCACGCTTCTTCCAATATCGTTTCTACGTCGAGCAACACCGGCAGTCCAACGGCTCAGTTAGCTACGCTCCCGATCGACGTATCGTGGGAACCTGATCTTTGGGGAAGAGTGCGAAACACGGTGCACGCCAACCAGTACGCTGCTCAACTTAGCGCAGCCGACCTTGAGAATGAGCGTCTGACGGAACAAGCGGCCCTCGCTGAGTTCTTCTTTGAGATTCGCGGCCAGGATGCGCTGCAAGAACTCCTGAACGAAACGGTGGAGGCCGACAAGGAGGCCCTTGAGATTGCGCAAGCCCGCTACGATACCGGTGTCGATGACCAGATATCTGTTGTCGAAGCGCAAGCTACGTTGCAGAGTGCAGAATCCGCTGCAACCAACATCGGAATTGCGCGGGCGCAGTATGAGCATGCTATCGCCATGCTCATCGGTAAGTCGCCTTCTGAGTTCTCTATCCCGGTAAAACCTATGACGAGCGCGCCGCCTCCGATTCCGGTGGGCATTCCGTCAGAACTTCTGCAGCGGCGGCCGGACGTCGCCGCCGCCGAACGCAACATGGCTGCCGCGAACGCTCAGATTGGGGTGGCCTATGCGGCTTTTTATCCGGCTCTAACCCTGTCCGCAGGCGGCGGCTTGGAGAGCTCAGTCATTCAGCACATTCTGGATTGGCCCAGCCGCTTCTGGTCGATCGGCGGATCCGTTTCTGAAACCGTTTATGATGCAGGTCTGCGCCGCGCGACCGTCAACCAGTACATCGCGATCTACAACGCCAATCTTGCCGCATATCGCCAGTCCGTGCTCACGGCATTCGAGCAGGTGGAAGACTACCTCGCAGCGGTCCGCATCTTGTCGCAGCAGATCCCGCACCAGCAGGAAGCCGTCGACTCCTCACAGACCTTTCTGAAACTCGAGTGGGGCCGCTATGAAACGGGTATCGATCCTTACATCAACGTGGTCACGGCTCAAACGACCTTGCTCACCAATCAGCAGACCCTGACGACTCTTCAGGTGCAGGAAATGACGGCCTCAGTTCAGTTGATCGAATCACTTGGCGGCGGTTGGGACCGGTCGCAGTTGCCCTCACCCGCAGCGGTTACCCAGAAACCGGCGAAATCAGAGACCACGATTCAGCAATAGGTCGGGAACCATGTGGCTTGCGTTAAATGACCATGGATGAACTCGACCACGGAGGCCGATGCAGCCGAGTCCGAAAAATGCGTTACCGCCCGATCCGAGCAAGGCACTTTCCCCGCAACCTTCGCGGTCTGCTTCCAGCAGGAGGCTGGTGCCGTGGCTGATCGCGGTGGCGTTTTTTATGGAGTCGCTCGACACCACGATTCTCAACACCGCGGTGCCGACGATAGCGGCAGCGCTCCATGTTGCTCCGCTTAGCATGAAATCGGTGCTGGCAAGTTACACTCTGAGCCTTGCGGTATTTATTCCGATCAGCGGCTGGATGGCCGACCGGTTCGGAACGCGCCGCGTGTTTGCCTCCGCAATCGGAATCTTCACGCTGGGATCGTTTCTCTGCGGCATATCGAGCAACATTCATGTGCTGGTTGCCTGCCGCATTCTGCAGGGCTGCGGCGGCTCGATGATGGTGCCCGTCGGCCGACTCACCATAGTGCGGACGTTCGCCAAATCCGAACTGGTCCGCGCCATGAGCTTCGTCGCCATCCCAGCTTTGATTGGCCCTATGCTCGGACCCATCGCCGGCGGACTGATCGTCGGATACTTTCATTGGAGACTGATTTTCTTCGTGAACATCCCGATTGGCCTCGCCGGTTTGATGATGGTTTACCTGCGCTTGCCGGACTACCGCGAAGAACACACCAATCCTCTCGATGTGGCCGGGCTGATTTTATTCGGCTCGGGCATTGCGTTGCTTTCGTACGTATTGGAAGTGTTTGGCGAGCATACGCTGAGTGCGCGAGAAATTCTGGGCCTTCTGGCGGTTTCCTTCCTCCTCCTTGCGGGCTACGCATTTCACGCGACCAGGACGGCATACCCGATGCTGAATCTCATCCTGTTTCGAATTCGCACGTTTCGCGCGGCAGTGAGTGGCAGCTTCCTGACTCGCCTGGGCATTGGCGGTATTCCGTTTCTCTTTCCGCTCTTGTATCAGGTTGGCCTGGGGTTCACGCCGGTTCAATCCGGATTGCTCATGATGCCGCAGGCAATCGCCGCTATGAGCCTGAAACCCACGATGCCGCGGATTTTGGCGCGTTTCGGATACCGTGCTGTGCTGGTTTCGAACACAATCATTATCGGCCTGTTCATCTTGCTGTTCGCCACCATCGGGAACGGCACGCCGCTGTGGCTGGTTGTGGCCGAGGTATTCTTCTATGGGTTCTTCACGTCGCTGCAATATACGTGCATGAACACACTGGTCTACGCGGACGTCAGTGAGAAACAGGAGAGCAGCGCCAGCTCTATCGCCAGCACGATGCAGCAGATGGCTATCAGTTTTGGAGTAGCCTCGGCGTCGCTGGTAACTGCGTTCTTTCTTCCCGATCGCTATCGCTCCAATCCTCTGCAATTCATTCACGGCATACACCGCGCATTCTTTGTGCTCGGCGGGATGACCCTCCTCTCCACACTCGTTTTCAGCGGATTGAAAAGAGGAGACGGTGACGCAGTGAGCCAGGGGAAGGAACTGCACGCCGGGTAGGGCACGGAGGAGTGCGGGGGCGACGTGACCGGCGAATCTTGCCCAGGTGGAATGAGAGAAAATCTGATACGAGAGGAGCTGGAAGATGGCCTGGAAGAAACACAGCCCAGCGCAGATCGTCGCCCTTCTGCGGCAGATGAAGATGGGCTGATCTCATTCTTTCAGAACGGTAAATGCATCTGGGACATATAGAAAGTGTAATGCAGATCCCATAAAGTGTAACTCGATGTCTGACATTGTGGGATTGAAAGTAAGATTACATGCTGGTTACGGTCGCCAGTTGCTACCTCCCCTTCGCAACGATTAGCGTCATATCATCCGCCTGTTCGCCCTGGCTGAACTGCTGCACCTCGTTGAGAATGCCATCCAAGACTCGCAGCGATTCTATCGGTGGTGGAACCTCACGAGGAAGCATCGCTGAGCGCAGCATAGCGGTTGGAATTCTTGCATCCAATTTCCAACCCGATGCTCAGCCCGGTGAGGGTCTGACTTACAGGCAGTTAGCAGCCCCTATGATCCTATGTAAGTTGTTGTAAGAAAATTGGGTTACGAATTCACACGCTGGAAGTCACAGGTTCGAATCCTGTAGCGCCCACCAATCTTTTTCCCGAAAATTCCAAATCCTCGAAGTCGACTCATCTTTATCGGGGATTAGTTTTCGTCGAAGTACGATGTGGCCCGGACGTCTATACCTGCAGCACATCCCCTTCGCGCGCCACCATCTCGTAGAGCACTGGGTTGACGAAGAATCCGATGAACAGTCGCGAGATGAGACCAGCCACAATGACGATGGCGAAAGGTTTTTGCGTGTCGGAACCGATTCCAGTGGCGAGCGCCGCTGGAAGAAGGCCAAGGCAGGCCACCAGAGCCGTCATCATGATGGGACGAAGCCGCAGTAGCGATGCCTCGCGGGTTGCAGTGCGAATGTCCATGCCTTCCTGGCGGAGTTTGTTGATATAGGAAACCAGAATCACCGCCGTTTCCACCGAGACACCTAACAACGCCAGCAACCCGAGAACCGAGGAAACACTAAAAGGCGTGTGGGTGAGCTTCAATGCGATCAGCGCGCCCACCGGTTCGGTCAAAATAACACCCAGCGCGATCGTAACCGGGAATTTGAAGTTTCCGTACAGCGCGAACAGGATCATGAAAATGATGACAACAGCGAGTGGACCGATCAACATGAGTTGCGCTTTTGCTTCGAGAAACTGACTGTACTCTCCACCCCAGTTCAGCGTGTAGCCCTGAGGCAGCGCAACGGCCTGATCAACTGCTTTCTGGCCGTCTCGCACAGCACGCTCCAGGTCGCGTCCCTCAATGCTGTACTGCACGCCGATGTAGCGGGAGTTGTTCTCACGATAAATAAACGATGCCCCATTGCCGACCTTGATGTCGGCCAGTTGGCTGAGTGGAATCTGTTTCCCGTCCGGAGTGCCAACTAGCAATTCACCGATCTCGTGGGCGCTGCTGCGGAATTGAGGCTGCATGCGGACGACCAGATCGAACAGCTTCTCGCCCTGAATGACCTGCGTCACGGCCTGGCCGCCTACAGCGGCGGAAATCACGGCTTCGACGTCGGCGACGTTGATCCCGTAGCGTGCAATCTTGTCGCGGTCGACATCGATCAACAAGCTCGGCTGGCCAAGCTCACGCACCACGGTGAGGTCGGTAAAGCCGGGGACTTTCGCCAACGTATTCTTGATCTGAATAGCTTTGTCTTGCAGAACCGTCAGGTCATCGCCATAAACTTTCACTGCAAGCGAACTCTTCAATCCGGTCAGCGCCTCGTCGACTGCATCCTCTGCCGGCTGCGTGTAGTTAAAGACGATGCCGGGAAACGCGCTCAGCTTATGGTCGATCGCTTCGATCAACTTAGCCTTGGTATTGACGTCTCCACTCCAGGCTTTGTCCTTGTAGGGCTTCAATCCAACGTAGAATTCGCAATTGAAGAAGCCCGTGGGATCCGTGCCATCGTCGGGCCGTCCCAGCTCAGAGGCGACCACGGTGACTTGCGGGTACGACATCAAAATTGCGCGAATTTGCGGCGAGATGCGGCTGGCCTCTTCAAACGAAATCGTGTAGGGCATGGTCGCACGCACCCACAACGCCCCTTCGTCGAGGTGGGGCATAAACTCGCCGCCGATAAAGGGAACCAGCAACAGGGCGGCACCGAAGATGAGAACGGCGATGAGCATAGTGAGTTTGGGTCGCGCCAATGCCCAGTCCAGTTGGACCGCGTACTTGCGCTTCATCCATTCGAAGGGGCGGTTGGTCTTTTCCTTCACACCATTCTTGAACCAATACGACGCCAGGACGGGAACCAGCGTGAGCGTAAGGATCAGCGCGCCGACCAGCGCAAACGACATGGTCTCAGCCATGGGATGGAACAACTTCGCCGAGGGACCGGTAAGTGCGTAAATCGGAAGATAACCGGCCAAGATCACGGCGACCGAGTAGAAGATGGGCCGGTCGACATCCTTGGCCGCGGCGAGAATGACCTCGTTCAGCTTGTAACTCTGGCCTTCGCGCAGCGCGAGTTCACGGTAGATGTTCTCCACCATGACGACCGTACCGTCGATGATGATGCCGAAGTCGATGGCCCCGATGGAAAGCAAGTTGGCGGCCCCATCGTGCGCATGTAAAGCAATGAATGCGAATAAGAGAGCGAGCGGAATAGTAAGTGCGACGATAATCGCCGCGCGAATGCTGACCAGGAAGAAAATCAGTACAACGAGCACCAGAATCATGCCGCGGAGAAGATTCTCCTCGACAGTGTCGGTGGTCAGCTTCACCAACTCGCTGCGATCATAATAAGGCCGGATTTTCACATCCGGCGGCAACACCGACCGGTTCAATTCCTCCGTCTTGGCTTCCACACCCTCGAGGACGTTCTGCGTCTGCTCGCCGCGCAGCATCAGGATGACGCCTTCCACAGCGTCGTCGTTCTTCTGATACCCGAATTCACCCAGGCGGGGCGCGTTGCCAATCACAACATCGCCAATGTCTTTCACCCGAATCGGCACGCCGTTGCTACTGCCGACAACGACGTCTCCGATATCGCTGGTGTTGCGCACCAGGCCGATGCCACGGACGTAATAGAACTGCCCGCCCTGTGAATAGAATCCACCACCGGCATTGGAGTTATTCGCGCCAAGAGCGGTCATCACCTGCGGAACCGTCAGGTGATAGCCGTAAATTCTGGCCGGATCGAGCAGCACCTGGTATTGCATGACCGTGCCGCCAAAGCCCGAGTCATCGGCCACGCCGTGCACCGAGCGGTAGGCCCGTTCAACGACCCAGTCTTCAATGGTCTTAAGTTCCTGCGGGCTGCGATCAGGGCTTTCGAGCACATAGCGGTACACCAGTCCGCTGGGACTGAACAGCGGCGCCATGGTCGGCGTGACGCCCGCCGGCAAATTGGCTTGCGCGATTCTTTCGAAGACGATCTGCCGGGCAAAGTAGTCGTTGGTGCTGTCTTCGAACGTTAGGATTACGTCGGAGAGGCCATAGAGCGAAATGGACCGCATCACGACCATCTGCGGCACGCCATTCATCTCCAATTCGATGGGAAGCGTGACCAGCCGCTCGACTTCCTCAGCCGCGTGGCCCGGCCATTGCGTGATGAGTTCGACCTGCGGCGGCGAAAGGTCGGGATAAGCGTCCACCGGCATGCGCCGGAACGAAATGACTCCGGCGATCATGATGAACCCGGTCAGCATCAGCACCAGAAACCGCTGACGAAGCGACGCTTGTACGATGCGATGGATCATTCCGGTTTGGACGCCATAGTCGTCATCACGATCGATCAGTCAATCTCGGCCGTCAGCCCTAGCGCTGCAGCGAGTTCGCAAACTGCAGGAACAAGCTGCCATCTCCGATCACCCGATCACCCGGGTTGAGCCCTGTGGTTACTTGCGTCTGTCCTTTAATGCTGTCCCCAAGAGTGACTGAGCGCCGTCCAAACTGCTTATCAGCGACTTCCACGTACACGAACGGCTGGTTTTCGCTATCACGCAACACCGCTGAATCCGGCACTGCAATGGCATTCTGGATGGTGCCGGCATCCACCATCGCCACCACGTACATGTCTTTCTTCAGCTTCAGGCCGGGATTGCCGGTTTCAATGCGCGCTTGCAGCGTGCGCGTGTTGGGATCGAGCGATGCCGCGACGTACGCAATACGGCCGTGGAAAACGTCGGGGTAAGACTCGGTCTGAATCGTTACCGGATCGCCGACGTGCACATAGGGCAAGTCTTTTTGATAGATGTTGACCAACACCCAAACCGTGCTGGTATCGGAAAGAATGAAACACTGCGTCGTGCCGGTCTGCAGCAGTTGTCCCACAGCTACGTCTTGCTCGACGACTTCTCCTTCGATGGGGGCTTTGACCAACGCCTCAAAGGAAGGCGGTGCCTTCAACAGCGCATCGGGATCGGTGATGCCCAGGACCTTCAGCGCAGCCTCGGCTGCCACCAAGTCCCCTTCGGCCTGGACCTTGCCAGACTCGGCCTGCTCCAGGTTCTGCTCGGCGAGGGCGTGGTGCTGGTATAGATCCTGCGCACGAGCGTAAGTCTTTTGCGCCAGTATGTAGGCGTCTTTGGCTTTCAGGTAATTGGTGCGCAACTGCGAATAGTCGGGACTCGAGACGTACAGCAGCGCCTGGCCTCGCTGCACGTGCTGTCCTGGTACCACCACGATCCGGCTCACCGGACCGCTTACTTGGGTGATCACCGGCGTGGTGTGAAAACTGTTATAGGCGACCGCTCCCGTCAACCGAAGACTGCGAGTGAGACTGGATGGTTGCACAGTGAGCACCTGCACGTGACCCATCTGGTCCGCCGGAATGGCGAATAGCTCAGCAGTGTCGGCGTTGTTCGCATGGTTTTTGGCAGCATTCTCGGGCCCATTACAGCCGGCGAGCGCCAACGCAATCGCGGCTGCGGCGGTGAGCGGGGCGAAGCGTTTCATGCGCATTGTCACGGAAGGTTCCTGGTTCCTACTGCTTCTTTGAGTTGCTCAAGTGCGGTCATGTAGGCAGACAAGGCCTGGCGATAGGCCAGCTGGATCGCCCGGTTGCTGCGTTCGGCGTCAAGAAAGTCCAACAGGCCCGTCGCTCCTCGCTGATAGGCATACTCACTGATGTCGCGCGAGTCCTGTGCCTGCTTTAAGTAGCCTGAAGTATAGAGTTGTACCACTTCTTCGCTGCTACGCAGCCCTTCGTACGCGTCGCTGACGTCGGACAACACGGCATCGCTTGTCGATAGCTGCGTCTCCTCAGCTTGGGTCAGGACATACCCAGTGCGCGCGATTTCACCTTGATTTCGATTGAAGATGGCCAAAGGGACACCCACAAAGAACGAAGCACTGCTCTCGCCCGACACGTGCGAGTAAGCCAACTCACCGTTCACGTCCTGCTTGCCGTTCGCCTTGGCCAGCGCGATCTGGCTCTGCGCGGCGGTTACGCCTAATTCGGCGGCGCGATAATCCGGACGCTCCTGAAGTGCCTTGGCCTGTAGATCCTCAAGCTTGGAGGGGAGCGGCTGATAGGTTAGGTCTCCAACGACGTCATAATTGGCCGGAACAGCGTCATAGCCCAGCAACTCGCGCAATCCTACGAGCGCTTGCACGCGGGCCAAGCGCGCCGAAGAGACGTCGGTTTGAAACTGCAATAGTTGCAGCTTGATCTTCAGGTAGTCGCCTTCGCTGATGTAACCCGACTTGTACTGCGTGAGCGAGATGTCGACCGTCTGCTCGAAACTCTTAAGGTCGATTTCGGCAAACCGCAGTGTCGATTCGGCTAGCAGAACGGCGACAAATTGCTGGGCGACGTTAAACGTGAGCTGGCGTTCCGCGTCCGTAACCTGGGCCCGGGTCACCGCGGTCTGGTCTTGCGCAGCCTGCAAGCGGTGCTGTCGTTTGCGGCCGCGCTCAAACAGGTACCCGATACCCGCGTCGAACTGCTGGACTTCGCTCAGATTGTCGTTGGAAAATTCCGATGGAGAAAAAATCGGCAGGAACTGGGAGTCAAAGCTCAGCGTGGGATTGGGCCGCAGGTTCGCTGTGATTTCTTGCGCCTGGTTCTGCAGAACGAGTGTGCGTGTCGCCTTCAGCGAGTGATTATGTGCGAGCGCGAGATCGATGGCCTGGTCCAGAGTAATCAGCGTAGGGCTTTGCGCTCGAAGCACGGGCGCGAGCAGCAGCAGGCAACTCAAAGCTGCCAGGCCGGTCATCCGGAAGTGCAGTGGACGCATGAGTCTCAGAGAAAACGTGCAAAGCCCCCAGCGAGAAGCAAAGGCGACAACTTGATCACCCCACCCTTACAACTCCAGTACCGCTCTCCGAGACAACCGCATCTCAACCTGATTGAGGCTATTTCGAAGAAACGTAAAGCCGTGCGAGCAGAAACACATTGTAAATGAAGAAGTTGCAGCGGCAACGAAGATCGCTCGCAGCGCGCCGAATTTCAGCGTTTAACGCGGAGGCGGGCGCGGCACTACTGCGAGGGAATTCACTCGAAGCTAAGTGGCCTGGGCGGGAAGCAGCACGCCGCATTTATGATTGAATGTAAGATAATCGCGAGCTCGATTGCCAACTCCATCCTACGCCCGCCGTGTACCAGCTTTGGAGCCAGCACCATTGGAAGAAATTAAAATTCCTCGTGTCCTGAACAAGGAAATCCTGTTGTTGGCCGGCTTGGCGCTGGCCGCCTTCGGCGTCTTCTTGTTCACTAAGCAGATGGCGGCGAAAGAACAGCAAATGGAAGCCAAGATTGCCGCCATCTGGTTCGACAAAGGCGAGCAGTACATGCAGTCCGGAGACACCCCGAAGGCAATCGAAGCTTTTCGCAAAGCCACTTCCGACGCGGGAGACAACGTTAGGTATCAATTGGCTTTAGCAGATGCCTTGATTGCGGGAAATCATGATGCGGAAGCCGACCAATTGCTGCTTCGGCTACGGGAGTCGGACCCTGGAAATACAGAGATCAATACTCGCCTCGCCCGGTTAGCAGCAAAACAAGGATTGGTTCAGGAGGCATTGCACTACTACCAGAGCGCCTTATACGCAAATTGGTCTGCAGAGCAGGCCGACGTTCGACGCAAGCTGCGCATCGAGTTCATTCGCTACTTGCTGGCGCATCAGCAGCGAGATCTGGCGGCGTCGGAGTTGTTGGTCTTACAGGGCAGAACTCAGAATACCGCCGCGGCCCACATTGAAACCGCGAAAATGTTCATCGAAGCAAACGACCCCGCACATGCTCTCGAGGAGTACAGCGAAGCGGTGCAATTGGACGGTAAGAACATCGAGGCACTCGTCGGAGCGGGCGAGACAGCGTTCCAGGCCAGAGATTACGCCAAAGCTGAGCAATCTCTGCGGGCCGCGCTTGAAGTAGATCCAGAGTCACAGAAGACGCGAGATCTGCTCGAGGTCGTGGAAGCAGTGCAGAACGAGGATCCATTGGCGCCGCACCTTTCTGCGGTGGAACGCCAAAAGAAGTTGGTGGTCGATTTTGAGAGGACCAAGTTTCGATTGGATAGCTGCTTGAGCCAGACTTCCAACAACACAGCCAATGCCGAACTGAAGTCGCTCAAAGACGAGGCCCTTGCCGTCGAATCGAAGTTGAACAATCCGGCGCATCCGCCCGACTCCGATGCGGTGAGGTCGGGCGTGGGTCTGATTTTCAAAATGCAGCAGGCGTCTTCTGCATACTGCGGAAAACCCTCGGCAGAGGATGAGGCGCTTCTACTAATCGGCCGACAGCATAATGGTGAGCGACCATGAACGCGTCGCCGGTGCCACTGTTGCAGAAACTGCGGCTGCGCGAGAACCACATCTTTTTCGCGCTGACCATCCTGATCGCCGTGCTGGCTGGTTTGTCCGCTGTACTGTTCACGCTGGCCATAAAAGGCACTGCATATGTGCTGTTCGGCGTATCGCCCTCGGTGCTGCGCTATATCTTGGTGCCGACACTGATGAGTCTCGTCACCGGGTTTCTGCTGGCAAAATATTTCCCCGAAGCGCGAGGCAGCGGCGTTCCCCAGACTGAAGCTGCGTACCACCTGAAGCAGGGCGACATACCCGGCCGGGTGGCCTTCGGAAAGTTCTTGACCGGAGCGCTTTGCATCGGTTCAGGACATTCGATGGGCCGCGAAGGACCTTCGGTACAGATTGGCGCGGGAATCGCCTCCTCCATCGGCAAATGGTTCAAGCTTTCGCCAGAGCGCGCCAAGAGCCTGGTGCCGGTGGCAGCGGCGGCGGCACTGTCGGCAGCATTCAATACTCCAGTCGCAGCGGTCATCTTCGCGCTCGAAGAAATCATCGGCGACATGAACGCGGCGCTGGTGGGATCAACGGTGGTGGCGTCGGTGGCTGCCGTGATTGTCGAGCGGTCGATCCTCGGCAACAGCCCGATCTTTCAGGTTCCGCAGTATCACCTGGTCAGTCCCGCGGAATTAATTGCCTACGCGGCATTGGGAGTTATTGGGGGTATCGTCTCACTAGTTTTTTCGAAGGGTCTGCTGTGGTTGCGAGGTTTGTTCAAGCACATGCCGGCGCGGACCCGCGTCATTCAGCCGGCCATGGGCGGCCTGGTCATCGGCATCGTCATTATTTTTGTTCCCCAGGTGATGGGCGTCGGTTACGAGTACGTAAACCAGGCGCTGAACGGAGGCCTGCTGCTCAAGACGCTGGCGCTGCTGTGCGTTGTGAAGCTGGCGGCGACGATCATCTCCTACGCTTCCGGGAACGCGGGCGGCATCTTCGCCCCGAGTCTTTACCTCGGAGCCATGCTCGGCGGCGCCATCGGCACGGTGATGCACCGCTTTGCGCCCTTCCCGACCGGCGACGCGGGCGCTTACGCATTGGTGGGTATGGGCACGCTCTTCGCAGGGATTATTCGCGCTCCCATGACTTCGGTGTTCATGATCTTCGAACTCACCCAGGACTACCAGGTCTTCGTCCCCTTGATGATTGCCAACATGATCAGCTTCGCCATCTCGAAGCATTACCAGCCGGTGTCGCTGTACCACGCGCTGCTGCAACAAGACGATGTGCACATGCCGGCTCCAGGTGCGCGCATGCCTACAGGAACATGGCGTGCGATGGATTTCATGGGGCGCGATTTCACGCTGATTCCGCCCAACGCATCCGCCGCGAGCGCCCTGGAAGCAATGCAGCAATCCGGCTTGCAGGCGCTCCTGGTCGGTAGCGATGGACTGGTCGAAGGATTGGTAACGCGGAATCGGGTTGAGAAAGCCCTAAGCTCGGACGCAGGTGAAGCTCCCGTAAACGGCCTGATGATTACCGACTTTGCCCATGCTCATCCCGACCATCCGATCGAGCTCGTGGTGGAGCGTCTCGGCAAGAACCCTGGACTATTGCCGGTGGTAAGCCGCCGACAAGTGCGAGAAGTGGTAGGAATCGTCACGCCCCAGTCCGTAATGCAATTCTTGCAGCGAACCTGGGACGATCAGGGTTCCAGCGCAACCGACGAAACTGCCATCTCGCCCAGCTGACGCCGCAGCCAGCGCCTCCAATCACAGCGGTGACAGATGGTCTTCATTCTTCCGCCTGATTCGGTCCTCCGAGAACCGTCTCTCCAGAAATTGCCGCGCCAAGTCGCGGCCACCCAAGCCGAAGGCAATCGCCAGCCCGAGCATCAACGCTCCAAAGACGATAGTGAAGGCGATGAGCACCGTTCGTTGCGCCAAGCCGAGTTCCTCAAATGCCATCGAGATCGCCAGCACAGCGATGACCACTTTGACGGCATCGCTCAAGACATGCGGTGAAGGCAGGTCGGCGTTCACGGCAGCCAGCAGCGCGGCGCGGGCAAAAAAGCCGGCTGCCAGCATCCCCAGGAAAACAATCAGCAACGACGCGAACAGCCGAGGCAGAAACAGAAAGAAGTCCGCGACGTGTTGCTGCACGCTCGCACTTCCCAGCGAGCTGACGCCAGCCAATATGATGCCTAGCCACGCTACCCAGAAGACCAACCGGCACAACAATTCCGAAGGCGACGGCAACGCGGCCGTGTTGAGCAGTTGCGAAGCGCCCGCCCTCTCAGACAGGCGGTCGAACCTCACCAATCGCAAGCCACTACGCAACGCTACCTTCAGCAGGTAGGCAATCACCCATCCCACCACGGCGATGATCAGAATCGCCAGCAATCGCGGCAGCAGATGAGCCAAAGCGTGGGCAAACTCATTCCATGCCTGGCTAAGTTCATTTGCGATCATGTCTCCCATTACGAGCCCCTTTCCTGTGCCGTCCACAGCTCAAGCAGGTACGGCTTTAAGCGTTCGAAGGTTAAGCAGAGTGCCTCGATTCGCTCCTCGAGTCCTTCCGATGAGACGGTCGAGTTCTCCTTCAGATAGGCATATGCCCTTCCTCGAAAAAGCGGCACCAAGGCTTGCAGGATGTGGTCGCGATTAATGACCGAGCGGTGATACGAAGCGGCGAATTCGTAGACAGACTTCACCCATAGCTCGTCGGAGTAGCTGAACTTTTCCGCTTCCAGAGCGGCCGTACTCTGCAGCTGCGCGAGGGTCGCAGGAGACAGAATCGACTTAAGAACCGGCTCGAGGTCCACGACTCCGGACGAAAACATCTGGCGCAGTCGTTCGCGGTCAACACTCACGGTATCGGCGGTGATTTCAAATTCCGGGCCGGCTGTGGGCACAGGATGAACTTCGTGGATGGCACTCCACGCTGCATCGGTCTGTCCCATCGACCAGAACAGCGGACCAACCGTCTGGCGAAGTGCAGCGACCAGGTCCGGAGGCTGTTGATCAACCTGCCCCTTCGTGCCGAGAAAGGTCTGGAAGATGCGAAGACCATCCGCCAGCGATTCCATGGTGATGCAAACTTCCGGCCCGAGGCGACCGGCGTCGTTGGTCCACAACTCATTCGCGACCAGCTGACCAGTCAAATCATTGGAAAAGGCGAACTCTCCGGGACGCGGTTCGCGAATGCGTTTTCCATAAAGCGCCCGCGTCATGGGATACAACAGGTTCGTCACCAGCGTCCCTTCGGAGCGATGGCGTCGATAAACCGGCGCCACAAAGTCGTAATGCTCGCGATAAATCGGACTCAACAGCCGGTCGATCCATTCAGGCAGTATCTCGGAAGACTCCGGAGCAATTACGGCGCAGGCCTTGGCGCGCAGCAGGTCGGCGGCCGCTACCACCATATGCATCGCCTGTCCCGCAGAAGGAACGGCAGCATATTGGCTGCTGATGCAGTGCAGCGTGCGCAGGCTGTGGAAATTGTAGGAATTGGGCACGTCGTTAATCGAAGCTGCGCGCACCAGGTCAGGGCTGCCGTCCGTTGAGCCTCCGTCGGCATTCAGAATTGCGACACGTTGGCGCGGGAAATATTTCAGCAGCCCGTCGCGAATAACCTGCACGATATGACCGATCGTCTTGGCGTGGTTGTAGGTGTGCAGGCCGACGAGGATGTCCACTTCGCCCACGCTGATTAGCTGGCGCAGCAGTTCGTCGGACAGAATGTCTTCATCGGTCACTGCAGCTCCCTCAAAGCTCGCCGAACCTCAAAAGCTCTCACACGCGCCGCAGCCGGAACCAGTAAAACTGGTACGGCCCTAGCGTTAACAAGTACGGCAGGTCGCCGACGCGAGGAAAGATGTTCCTGCCAAACATCTCCACCAGGATGTTCCCCTTGAAGCGGTTTAGATCGAGCTCCACCGCTTGCGCCGAAGCAGAGAGGTTGTTCACCACTAGAACCGTTTCCCGGTCGAGCTGCCGCAGGTACGCCAGGACCCGGTGATTTTCGGGATACAGAAACTCGATCGAGCCGCGTCCGAAAATCGGCGTCGATTTCCGGACCTGAATGATGCGCCGCATCCACGAAAGCAGCGAATGTTGTAACCGTTTCTGTGACGCCACATTCACAGCCTGATATCCGTAAACCGGGTTCAGGATCAACGCCGCGTAAAGGCTCTCCGGATCGGCTGACGAGAAGCCCGCGTTCCAACTTCCGTCCCACTGCATGGGAGTGCGCACACCGTTGCGGTCCCCGAGATAGATGTTGTCTCCCATGCCAATCTCGTCGCCGTAGTAAATGACCGGCGTGCCGGGAAGCGACAGCAGCATGCCGTTCATCAGTTCGATCCGCCGTCGATCGTTGTCCAGCAGCGGCGCGAGCCGGCGGCGTATTCCCAGGTTCAGCCGCATCGGCTTGTCGTGCGCGTACTCGTCGTACATGTAGTCGCGCTCCATGTCGGTGACCATCTCCAGGGTCAACTCGTCATGGTTGCGAAGGAACAGGCACCATTGGCAGGATTCCGGAATCGCGGGGGTCTGCTGCAGGATTTCGGTGATGGGCTTGCGATCTTCCAGCTTCAGTCCCATGAACATTCTGGGCATCAGCGGAAAATGAAATGCCATGTGAAATTCATCGCCATCGCCGAAGTAGGCGCGCAAGTCGGCAGGCCACTGGTTGGCTTCGGCAAGTAAAAGTCGGCCGGGATAGTTCTCATCCAGCCTGCGGCGCAGTTCCTTGATGACGGCGTGGGTCTCGGGCAGGTTCTCGCACGATGTTCCCTCGCGTTCGACCAGATACGGCACGGCGTCGAGCCGGAACCCATCGACCCCGAGGTCGAGCCAGAACTTCATCACGTTCCACATCTCTTCGCGCACCGCAGGATTGTCGTAGTTCAAATCGGGCTGATGGCTGAAAAATCGGTGCCAGTAATACGCCTTCGAAATAGGGTCCCAAGCCCAGTTGGAGTTTTCCGTGTCGAGAAAGATGATGCGGACACCGCGATAGCGCGTATCAGTGTCGCTCCATACATACCAATCGCGGCGCGGGTTATCGACTGACTTGCGCGATTCCTGAAACCACGGATGCTGGTCGGAGGTGTGGTTCAGGACCAGCTCGATGATCACGCGGACACCGCGGTGGTGAGCCGCATCCAGAAACACTTTGAAGTCGTCGAGCGTGCCGTAGTTGGAATGGACCGAAGTGTAGTCGGAAATGTCGTAGCCGTCGTCGCGTAACGGCGAAGGGAAAAACGGCATCAGCCAGATCGCGCTGATACCGAGGTCCTGCAGGTAATCGAGTTTCTGCGCCAACCCACGAAAATCACCGATGCCGTCGCCATTACTGTCGTACATGGCGCGGACATGCACCTGATAAATGACGGCGTCTTTGTACCAGAGCGGAGTCGAAGCGGAAGCCACCCTCTGTCTCCTCAGACGGCAAGGAACCGGTGGCGCAAAAAACCGTATCCCGCTAGTCCGGTCAATAGGATACCGGAGACAAACCCTAGAGTTATAGTTTGCGACAATGGATTCACCAGTCGCACTATTGGCCTGCTCCCGCCTTGCCGTCCGAAGGCGGCTTCGACGCGGCGCGCTGCTGCCCAGGGCTGCTGGCGCGCATGAACTCGAAAGTGGCGTTGATCAGTGCGATGTGCGAAAGGGCCTGCGGGAAGTTTCCCAAGTGCCGCTGCGCGCGCGGATCGTATTCCTCGGCCAGCAGGCCGACATCATTGCGCAGAGCCAGCAGCCGATCAAACAGCCGCCTGGCATCGTCGTCGCGTCCCAGCATTTTCAGCGCGCTCACCATCCAGAAGCTGCAGGCCAGAAAGACTCCTTCGCCTGCGGGAAGCCCGTCATCTACTTGCTCGGTTTTGTAGCGAAGGACGAAGCCGCCTACGGTCAAATGTTTTTCGATGGCTTCGACCGTACTGCGGACGCGCGGGTCCGTCCACGGCAGAAAACCCACCAGCGGCAGCAGTAATAGAGACGCATCGAGTTCTTTCGAACCGTAAGCCTGGGTGAAGCTACCAAGCTCGGAATCGTAGGCTTTCTCGCACACCTCACTGTGAATGCGATCGCAAACCTCCCGCCAGCGCTCCTGATCGCCTTGCAGCCCGAACTTGTCTGCCGTCTTGAGAGCACGATCAAATGCTACCCAGGCCATCACCTTCGAATAGGTGAAGTGCTGCGGTCCGCCGCGGACCTCCCAGATTCCCTGATCGGGCTGCTCCCAGACTGTGGCGAGGTGGTCGGTCAGCGACCGTTGCAGTGCCAACGAGGTTTCGTTGGCGGGAATCCCACCCATGTGAGCGTGCAGCAGCGCATCTGCGACTTCGCCGTAAACGTCGAGTTGCAACTGGTCCGACGCCGCATTGCCTACCCGAACGGGCTGCGAGCCTTCGTAGCCGCTAAGCCAAGGCAGTTCCGACTCCGTAAGCCGCCGTTCGCCGCGAATGCCGTACATAATCTGCACCTGGTCAGGACTTCCCGCAGCTGCACGCAATAGCCAGTCGCGCCAATCGCACGCTTCGTCAAAGTATCCGGCGTTCATAAGTGCGAGCAAGGTGAAGGTTGCGTCACGCAACCAGCAGTAGCGGTAGTCCCAATTTCTTTCACCACCCAGCCGCTCAGGCAACGAAGTCGTGGGCGCCGCCACGATCCCCCCGGTGTGACGATAGGTCAGAGCTTTCAGGGTGATCAACGAGCGCTCAACTGCCTCGGCATATTCCCCTGACAGATTGGCCTGGCTTGTCCAGTCTTCCCAGAAGCTGACCGTCTCACGCAGGGCCTCTGCCGGTTCAACCGGCTGGGGAATATCTTCGTAGGACGGCCCATAACTGAGTTGAAACACCGCCTCGTCGCCCTCTCGAACCGAAAATTCGCTGACCGTTTTGAGGTCCTCGCCGCGCGCCTGCTCGGTGGAGCGTACGACCACCATGTCAGGGCCGGCAATCGCACGAAGAGTACCGTTCTCCATACGTGTTACCCAAGGGACCGACCGGCCGTAATCAAAACGCAGCACCAACTCCATCCTCATGGGAACGCACCCGCGAATTCCGCGAACAATTCGCATCAGATGCGAGTTGCGTTCACGGATGGGCATGAAATCGATGAGGGCGATACTGCCCTCCTCTGTCTCGAAGCGGGTTTCGAGAACGAGGGTGTGATCGAGATAGCGGCGAGTACTTGTCGCAGCGCCGAGGGGTGCAACTGACCAAAAGCCATTGTCCTCAGTGCCGACCAGCGACGCGAAACAGGCCGGAGCGGCGAAGTGTGGCCAGCACAGCCAGTCGATAGAACCACCGCTACTTACTAGGGCCACCGTCTCGCAGTCGCCGATAATCGCATAGTCTTCGATCGGAACGGACATAGTGGTATCAACCGCGCAAAAGACAGGAGCGTGTGCGGCTCGTGCGTGTGGCGAACCGCAGCTCCGGCTCACACTGCAACGGCTCACCCAGGGGCGACCGCGCCAGTTCGCTCCTACATTACGATTGCGAATACGGCCAGAAGGGTGTCCGAGTAAGGCATTTTTACCTACTCGCGGTTAGTTACTTCCCAGGTAACGATTTGAGATACGCCAGCACGGCCTCCGCGTCAGCGCGCGTCATGTGAAACTTCGGCATAGGGTCGCGAAGTGGCTTTCCATCGACCCAGACGGCGGTCGTGAGCAAGGTGATCATTCCAGCACTGCTGGTGGGCGGCGCCCCGGCGAGACGTGGCGCCACGGCCGGCCAGTTCGAGTTGGATTGTACGGGCAGGTACGGCACCGGAGCGCCGGCCAACCATCGGTTGTGGTCAAGGTCGCCGTTCGGCTTGCGTGGCGTGTGACAGGTACCGCACATGGCCACGTCCTCCACGATGTAGCGCCCACGGGCAATCGGTGAGTTGTCGCTCGCTGCGGCGGCTGGCTTTTGGGCGTTCTGCGCAGCAATTGGACGACAGGCAAACACCACAAAGAAACCCAGCACCAGCAGCGATACCGCGGCGATCAGTTGAACAGCACGCTTAGCGGAACTCCGGCAGGAAATTGGCATGAGCTGCACTCCGAATATCTCCATCGGATCTACGTCTCATCCAATGTACAATCCCGCGCCGTTCCGCGAAACCGGGAATTTCAGCCAACGTACCGCCTGCCCCGCCCCTGTTACTTCCCTTCGGTAAATCCGATCCAGGCGCGGTCGTTCTGCAAATCGACGCGCATACTACACTGATTGGCAGCCACGTGCCCTAAATAGACGCTGAATTGCGGTTCCGCATGCTGCAGCTCACCGAGTTGCATGGGGACCCTCATGAAGTCATCTTGCTCATCGTATTTCCCGCTGGTATCCCCGCTCTTGGACACAACCAACGTCCACGACTTTTGGGCAGGAATCAAGAAGAGCGTATAGGCCCCCATAGGGAGCTCCTTGCCACCAACCGTGACCGGCGTGTTGGTAAACAGGGTCATCGGTTTGCCACCCGGCGCGAACACCTTGCCGTACGGAATTTCTTTCCCGAACACCTTCTTCTTAGCGTCAAACAACACATTCTGGTACTCAATCGCGAGTTGCTTGTCAGCGTCAAAGTTGCAAGTCGTGGTTGCATTGGTACTCGCGCCCAGCGTTATACGGGGGCTGATCATCAGAAGGATGGAAACAGCAAGAACGAAACGTACATTGCAGCGTGGCATGTACAGATCCTCCTCGTTGAAATGTTGAGGCCCATACTGTGACGATCTCGGCGGGGCTTGGGAGGTCCAGTCGTCGTCGAACGAGTGACGCGCTACTACGGGCGCCGCTTGCAGTCTGCCAGCGGCAGGGATTGCCCTCAGTTTACTACTCTAGAATGTTCCCCTGCTCGCCCAATACGGCCCTGACCCCGGCAGGCGGGAACCGGCTGCCAAGGTCGCCTTGCGATATCCTTTTAGCACTATGCAGGTGAAAGTCCGCTACCTTGGAATGTTGCGCGAAATCGCCGGGCGCGACGACGAGTCGGTCGAGATGCCCGAAGGCGCTCCCTTGGGCGATCTTTATGCTGCTCTGCAGCAGCGCATGCCTCAACTGCAAAACTTCCGACAGGCCATCGCACTAGCCGTGAATTACGAGTATTCGGACGCCAAGACCCAACTTCGCGACGGCGATGAGATTGCTCTGATTCCGCCCGTCAGCGGTGGCCTCGACGCTCCCGCCAGCGTGAATACGCCGGCGCTACAGACCACCGACCACGCCGCCATCGTACGGCAACCAATCGACGGGGCAGCAATTTCCGCCGCGATCCGCCAACCCGACGATGGAGCGGTCGTGATGTTCGACGGAATCGTGCGCAACCAGACGCGTGGCCGTCGCACGCTTTACCTCGATTACACCGCCTACGAGCCGATGGCCTTGAAGCAGATGGAGCAACTGGCGCAGCAGGCGCTGGCGAACTATCCCGTTCGCGACGTTTGGCTCGTCCATCGCCTAGGACAACTCCAGATCGGCGAGACCAGCGTGTACATTGTGGTCGCCTCGGCCCATCGTGCCGCAGCTTTTGACGCGTGCCGCTGGCTTATCGATACACTGAAGAAGACCGTTCCCATCTGGAAAAAGGAATACTTCGCCGACGGAGCCGTGTGGGCTGACGGCGAGCCTTTTCCGCCAGAAGTGCCATTGGCGCATCAAAGTAGCGATACTGGGGTTTAAGTTAACGAATGCTGGTGACCTCTCCGACCTTTTCTGGCCTCCTCGCAAAACGACGCTGCTTAACATTGGCTTGTAGCCTGTTTTGCCTCCTGGCAACGCTACCTCTGGTCGCGCAGACCCCAAGTACCGTGCCGCATCCGCCGAATGCGAACCAGCCTGCGGCGCAAACCACTGTGCCTCATCCTCCTGACAAACAGACCGGGGCCCCAGCCGAAGACCCGAACTCCACGATTCGCGTCAACGTGAAGTTGGTGAACGTATTCACCACCGTGACCAACTCCGGCGGCGCTCCGATTTCGTCGCTCAAACAAGACGATTTCCAGCTCTATGAAGACGGCAAGCTTCAGAAGATCGCGGTGTTCCAGCGCGAGTCTGAGCTGCCGCTGTCGATCGTGATCGCCGTCGACACCAGCCTCAGTACGCGCAACGACCAGAAACTCGAGCTCGAGTCCGCGCGCCGCTTCTCGCACGCCATTCTGCGTCCGATTGACGGCATCTCGCTGTTCCAATTTAGCGAAGTCGTGGACCAACTGACCCCCTTCACCGCCGACATTCGCGTCATCGACCGCGGCATCAACCGCGTGCATACCGGGGCCGCTACCGCGCTCTATGACACGCTGTACCTTGGCTCCGACGCGCTACTCGACCGGCGCGGGCGCAAGGTGATGGTCGTCATCACCGACGGCGGCGACACCGTCAGCAAAACCAGCTATCAACAGGCCGTGCGCGAGGCGCAGGAAGCCGAAGTCATCCTCTACAGCATCATCATCGTTCCCATCGAGAGCAACGCCGGACGCGACATCGGCGGTGAGCACGCGCTGATAACGCTTTCCCGCGATACCGGCGGCAAGTATTTCTATGCCAGCTCGCTCGAGCAACTCGATTCCGCCTTCCGCCAGATCAGCGACGAACTGCGAACGCAATACCTCATCGCCTACTACCCCAGCGAGCGTCTGTCCGACTCGGAATTCCGCCGCATCGAGATCAAGATCGATCCCACCACCAAAGACTATCCCGATCCCTCACAGTTGCAGGTGCGTCACCGCACTGGCTATTACACGATGCCCGCGAAGTAGGTAGGTGGAAGCGCCAGGCTTTAGCCTGGCGAATCAGCGTCGCCAGTCAACACGGGCTTTAGCCCCGGGCGGAAATCGGTTTTGATTGCGCACTGTATTTACGAGGCGCGCATCCCGACGATCCGTCTCCCTTCTTTGTTACACTTCAAATTCGGCGCCGCCACGGCGAGA
Organism: uncultured Acidobacteriaceae bacterium; assembly: GCA_963837915.1. Taxonomy (GTDB): domain Bacteria; phylum Acidobacteriota; class Terriglobia; order Terriglobales; family Acidobacteriaceae; genus DASRAA01. Next base: position 72,880 of record CAWIPZ010000017.1, on the reverse strand, counting down.
GGGAATGATGTCAAATCCTACGCAACCTTCGATTCAACTCACGAATACTTCCGACTATCGTGAGAACTACGCCAACAGCGTGCAAGTCCGGGTCAATGTCTGGGATTTCTTTCTCGTCTTCGGCACTCTGCAACAGCAGGATGAATCGAAAGTCGAGGTCAGCAACTTCCAGGGCGTCTACCTCAGCCCGCAGCAGGCCAAGGCGCTCTACACCATCCTGCAGCAGAATCTGCTGAACTACGAGACCACCTTCGGCGAGATAAAGCTCGATCCGCGCATGCATCCCGGCAGCGGACCCATCCATTAAGCGAATGGACGGCGAGCCTTCGCGGTCACCAGGGCCGTCCGCATCTTCCCTGCCCCCGAGCGCCAGTTCAGTTTGGACGTCGGCCCGCGATCAGCTCCTGGCTTTCTCGCTGATTTTCACCTGCCTATTCGTCAGTCACGCCACGTTACTCCGCCTGCCTTACTTCTGGGACGAAGCCGGCTACTTCATTCCTGCCGCCCGCGATCTGCTACTCACCGGATCGCTCATTCCGCATTCGACTTTGTCCAACGCTCACCCGCCGCTGGTAATGCTATGGCTGGCTTTCTGGTGGAAGTACAGCGCCTTCACGCCGGCGGTGACCCGCACTGCGATGCTTCTGATCGCGGCGTTCGCGCTGACGGGCGTTTGGCGACTGGCGCGACACGTGGCCAATACGCAGGTCGCAGTCGCCTCTGTGGTGTGCACGGCAGCCTATCCTGTCTTCTTCGCGCAAAGCTCGCTGGCCCATCTCGACATGATGGCGGCCGCATTCACCATCTGGGGGCTGGTGATGTACGTCGAACGTCGCCCGTTGGCGACGGTGATTTTTCTCGCGCTGGCGCCGGTGGCCAAGGAAACGGCCATCATCACTCCGATGGCTCTGCTTGCGTGGGAAGTAGTGTGCCCTTGGGTCGGGCAGTGGATTGACGAACCAATATGCTTCCAAAAGCGCGATTGGCTACGCACGCTTTCCCTGCTGCTTTGCTGGATACCGCTGCTGATGTGGCTCTCATACCATCACCACAAGACGGGCTATTTTCTCGGTAATCCTGAATATCTTCGCTACAACCTGGGCGCGACCCTGACGCCGCTACGAGTGTCGCTCGCCATGCTGATCCGGTTGTGGCACCTGCTGGGCTACCTCAACCTGTTTATGCTGACGCTGGTTACGCTCTACGCAATGTCGCAGCCGGCATTGCTGGAACGTGACGGCAGCAAGCGACAGCGCATTGCGATCCCGGTGCAGTTGGTGTTTGCCGTGGTCATCGCGGCCCACGTCGTCGCCTTATCAATACTGGGCGGCGCTGTGCTCGCGCGCTACATGCTCCCCGTCTTGCCGCTGGTGATCCTGGTCTGCGTCTCCACGCTGCGGCGACGCCTGCGCTACTGGGTATGGTGCGTAGTCGCCGTATGCGCGGCATTCGTCTTTGCCCTCCTGACGCCTCCGCCATATCGGATTGCGCCCGAAGATACGCTCTTGTACCGGGATTATGTGGCCCTGCACAAACAAGCAGAGAACGAGATCGCGCGCCGCTATCCCAAGGCGCGGGTGCTGACCGCTTGGCCGGCCTCCGACGAGATGACTCGGCCATACCTCGGCTACATAAAGCAGCCCATGGATGTCACCCGCGTTGAGAATTTCTCGGAGACCGAGATGGAACGCGCGGCGCAGGCGACTGGAGAGTTTGACGTTGTACTTATGTTCACTACCAAATGGCAACCGCCGCATCCTCTCTGGCAGACCCTACCCTTCGGAGAAGCGATTCAGGAACGCTTTTTCGATTACCACGAAGACATCACTCCCGAGCGTGCTGCTGCGCTGCTCGGCGGCCGCATCGTAAGCTATCAGAACCGCAACAACGAGTGGGTGGCCATCATCGCGATCGAGCGCGTCGAGAATGCCGCAGGAAGTTCCACGAAGCCATCTCATAAATCGGTTTTGAAGGGGCACGGCTTCACAGGTTGCTGAAAAAGTCGCTTCGCCAATGGTTTCGTATCAGGGCACGACTTCAGTCGTGCCGTAAGACGCTGAAAATACGGTAGGGCTTTAGCCCCTGGGGTTTTTCTTCAGCAGCGAAAATGACTTTTTCAGCAGCCTCTTCAGCCGTGCCGTTAAGGCCTTTATTTTTGATCTGTCGCGCGGACTTTAGTCCGCGCGACGGATTGGATTGCGATTTTCTTCGCATCCTCTTCAGCCCGAGCCACCGTCACTCCCCACGACGTCCCACACGAATCCGAATCCTCCGTGCCTCCATGGTGAAAACAACCATTGCGCAGCGCCCGCAACCCCTTGCACACTGAAACCGTGGACTTCGTCATTCGCGATTATCGCGCTATCGACTTCGATCGCCTGTGGAGGATCGATCAGTTGTGTTTTCCGCCGGGAATCGCGTACACCCAAATGGACCTGACGGGCTTTATCCTGCGCCGCAAGGCCATCACCTTGGTGGCCGAGTTTCCGCCAGGCAGCGAATTCGCCGGCGGGATTGCCGGGTTCGTGGTAGCGCAGCCCATCCGAAACATCGGGCGTATTCTTACCCTCGACATCCTGCCCGAGGCACGCCGATTCGGCTTGGCCACACGACTCATGCAGAAGTGCGAGGAACGTTTGCGGACCGTCGCCTGCAAGCAGGTCTTCCTCGAGACGGCGGTCAACAACCAGCCGGCCGTACAGCTCTACGAAAAGCTGGGATACGCAATTCTGCGCACTCTGCCCCTCTACTATCCTACCCACGCTCTCGATGCCTACTTGATGGGGAAAGACCTGTAAGCTGTTCTGTTATCCTCGTGCCCATCGCATGAAAGTCGCTATCCAGGGGGAGTTGGGCTCATTCAGCCACGAAGCCGCGGGACGAATGTTGCCACGCGCAACGATCGTGCCGTGCTCGCGTTCAGCCGAGGTTTTTGAACAAGTCGAGCTTGGCAAGGTCCAGGCGGCAGTCGTCCCCATCGAGAACTCACTGGCCGGATCGGTGGCCGAGCATTTCGACCTGCTGCTGGCGCGTGACGTTTTCATCCATGGCGAGATGCATCTGCGCATTCGCCATAACCTGATTGCGATGCCCGGCGTCAAACTCAGTGAAATCCGCCGCGTGTTCTCGCATCCGGTGGCGCTCGATCAGTGCCGCAATTTCTTCCGTTCGCATCCCGGCATCCAGTCCATGCCCTTCTACGACACCGCGGGAAGCGTCCGACACGTCATCGCCGAGCATCTGGCCGACGCCGCCGGCATCGCTGCCAAACGCGCCGCGGCAGAATATGGCGGCAAAGTATTGCTGTCCGGCATCGAGGACGACCAGCAGAACTACACGCGCTTCTTGCTCATTACCAGGTCGAAGAAAATCGGCAAGGGAGCGAATAAAACATCCATCGCCTTCGCCCTCAAGAATGTTCCTGGCGTACTGTTCAAGGCGCTCAGCGTATTTGCCCTGCGCGACGTCAGCCTGAGCAAGATCGAATCGCGACCGATGCGAGGCCGCCCGTGGGAGTATGTGTTTTTTGTCGATATTCTTCGTGGCGACGATGAGGCCGCGCGCAACGCCCTGCGTCACCTCGGCGAAATTGCCGAATTTGTGAAAGTGCTCGGAATTTATCCGGCAGCCAAGCCGCATTAAGCATCGGCGCCTGCCTCCACTGAAAATGACGAAGATTTCTCCGTGCTCCAGCGGCAATCTGGCATCGCTAATTCGGTGCAAAAGCCAGTTATAACAATTGTTATAAGTCCCAGTCGTCCGGCCCTTTTGTGGCCCATCCCTCCAAGAATTCCGTTTTGGGAAAGATTTGTAAACATTAGCCGTCGGCGGTTGTGGCCACCCGCCACCTTGGATACAATCCTCAGCGCTCGAAGAAAGCGCCACTGACGTGTCCCCTGGCGCTTGAGAACTGCGCCAGTGCCGATAATGGAAGCGGAATCGGTCGGTTTTTTCACGATCTGCGGTACTTGCATCGAACGACCGAGATTACCCGGGAAAAGCTGCTGGAATACGACTGCATCTTTCACAATCTGCCGCTCATCTAACATTGAGTATAAGTGACTCAAGGAGTCATATGCCTAATAAAGAGAAGAAGATAGAAGCTACCAAGCCTGATCCTGGCCCCGATCCAGAGTTCCGTAACGACTCCGACGAGGCGCGCACCCTGCCCCTGCTGCCAGTGCGCGATACAGTACTTTTCCCGCACGCGGTGCTTCCTCTTACCGTGGGCCGCGAGAGCTCCGTTCAGCTGATTAACTCGCTGGGGGACGACAAGACGATCATCGTAGTCGCCCAGCGCGAGGCGCGCGTTGACGCCCCGCAGCCGACCGATTTGTATTCGGTCGGCAGCTTGGCCGTGGTTCACAAAGTTGTGCGTATGCCCAACCAGAGCCTGTTCGTATTTGCCGAGGGGCTGGAACGGGTGAAAGTTACTGAATACACACAGCTTAATCCGTTCATGCTGGCAACCGTGGAGTCCATTCCCGAGATCAATGCGCCCGTGAATGCGCAGATTGAGGCCCTCCAGCGCAATGTTCTAACGTTGTTCCAGCAGATCGTCGCCGGGTCTCCAACATTGTCCGATGAACTTTCGACAGTGGCGTCCAACATCGAAGACGCTGGACGTATGGTCGATTTCATCGCGTCCTCGCTGCCCTCGCTGTCCACCAAAGACAAGCAGGATGTGCTCGAAACTCCCGATGTACAGGCGCGGCTCGACAAGATTAACCAGCACTTGGCAAAGGAGTTAGAGGTCCAGCAGCTGCGCAACAAGATCCAGAGCGAAGTGCAGGACCGCGTGCAGCAGACCCAGCGCGAGTACTACCTGCGTGAGCAGATGAAAGCCATCCAGAAGGAACTCGGCGAACAGGACGAAACCACCCGCGACACCGAGGACCTGCGGCAGAAGATTGAATCCGCCGGGATGCCCGATGACGTTAAGAAAGAAGCACTTAAGGAATTGGGTCGTCTGGCGCGCATGTCGCCGATGGCCGCCGATTACGGACTTACCCGCAATTACATTGAGTGGCTTGCCGTCCTGCCCTGGCAGAAATCGTCGGGCGTTGAGATCGACATTACCAAGGCCAAGGAAATCCTTGATTCCGACCACTACGACTTGGAGAAGGTGAAAAACCGCATTCTCGATTACCTTTCGGTTCGCCGTCTGAAGCCCAATATGAAGGGGCCCATCCTTTGTTTTGTTGGACCTCCGGGCGTAGGCAAGACCTCGCTGGGTAAGTCGATTGCGCGATCACTAGGGCGGAAGTTCGTGCGTCTGTCGTTGGGCGGCGTTCATGACGAGGCGGAAATCCGCGGGCACCGCCGCACCTACATCGGCGCACTGCCTGGGCAGATCATGCAGGGCATTCGCCGTGCCGAGACCAACGACCCGGTGTTTATGCTCGACGAAATCGACAAGGTGGGACGAGATTTTCGGGGCGATCCAGGCTCAGCGCTTCTGGAAGCGCTCGATCCGGAGCAGAACTTCAGCTTCCGCGACAACTATCTGGACGTGCCCTTCGATTTATCGAAGGTGCTGTTTATCACCACGGCCAACCAGCTCGATCCGGTTGCCGAGCCCCTGCGCGATCGCATGGAAATCATTGAGCTGCAAGGTTATACCGAGGAAGAAAAGGTACACATCGCCTTTCAGTACCTGGTCCCGCGGCAGATCGAGGAAAACGGAATCTCGAAGGAGCAGATCGATTTCCCCGAGGAGACCATCCGTTTCATCATTCGCCACTACACCCGCGAGGCAGGCGTGCGAAGCCTGGAACGCACCATCGGCACCATCTGCCGCAAGCAGGCGCGCCGCATCGCCGAAGGCAAGACCGACAAGCTGGTGGTCACGACCGAGTTGGTGCAGCACACCGATATGCTGGGCGGCATCAAGATCCGCACGGAAGGCGAAATTGCCGAACGCACCAAGCGTAGCGGCGTAGCTGTGGGTTTGGCGTGGACGCCGACAGGCGGCGACATTCTCTTCATCGAGGCCAACAAGATGAAGGGCAAGGGCGGATTCGCCATGACTGGCCAACTTGGCGATGTCATGCGTGAGTCGATGCAAGCGGCCTTAACGTGGGTCCGATCGAATGCCAAGGAACTTGGAATTGACGAGGACTTCTTCGCCAATCACGATATCCACATTCACGTGCCCGCAGGTGCGATCCCGAAGGACGGTCCTTCGGCCGGCGTGACCATGGCGACTGCGCTGGTGTCATTGCTCACGGACCGCAGGGTGCGTCCACTGACCGCGATGACTGGCGAGATCACGCTGAGCGGCAACGTACTGCCGATCGGCGGAATTAAAGAGAAGACGCTAGCCGCTAAACGCGCGGGCGTAAAGGACATCATTCTCCCTGAGGACAATCGGCAAAACGTACAGGAAGACCTGACGCCGGAACAGCTGCAGGGCCTGACTATGCACTATGTGAAATCGATTCCGGAACTGCTCGAGATCGCATTGCCCACCACCAGCGCCGAAGAAAAGCAGGACGCAGAAGTACGTGAGCAGGTGCTGGCTGGTGCGCCAACCGCGTAAGAGCGCAGAAATTGCGGGCCACCCAATGTGGTGGCCTTCTTTTTATCCGCGAGGACGGCTACGTCTCGTACATGCGGCGGAGAGTTTCAGAAAATGGCCGCGGAGCGGGAAGGTCTACCAGACTCCTGAGCTTCGCGGGGTTGCCGCTGAGCCGAAGGACCTCGTTGTCGCGAACAAACTCGGGATTTACTCTCACCTCTATCGTGTAACCCGCAATTTCGTTCATCATCGAAATGATGTCGAGCAACGCAATGGCGCGTCCGCTGCAAATGTTGACCACATCGAATGAGCATCGCTTTCCAGCAGTGCCATATAGGCAGCGGCGACATCTTCGACATCCGAATAATCCCGGCTGACATGAAGGTTGCCGCGCTCGATGTGGGTGCACGTTCCTTAAAGTGCTTGACGATCTTGGGGACCAGGAACCTTTCAGATTGCCCTGGCCCGGTGTAATTGAAGGGCCGCGCAATCAGGATCGGGAAGCGACTAAACCAAGGACGAACCAAATGCTCCATGGCGAGTTTGCTGCAGGCGAGTGCTACGTCGGAGAACAAGGCGTTTCTCGGTGAGCCACAATTTTCCGAGATGCAGCCCGGTACGATATTTGTACTGTTGAGTCGAGCCGCCGTCGTGGACTTCGACGCCTTAGTTCGTGCGGCCCAGGCCCGGCATATCCGCGTTGCGACGGACGTCTTTCCCGAGGAACCCCTGCCACAACAGCATCCCGCCCGTCGTACAAAGAACCTGTTGTTGTCTGCTCACAAAGGCGGAGCACTGGAGCAGACCCTCAAGAGAATCCGCTCGATCGTCGTGGCAGACACGGAACTGATTTGTAAAGGACTGCCACCGGTCCTGTGCAAGGTTGCGCAACCGGAAACAGTCGGAATGTTTCGCGGCAAGTCGGTCGCCAAAAGCTGACTTTTGAAATCCGCCGAATACCCGCTTCTCCCCGACGCCATCTCGTGTGAACAGCATTTCACCACTGCACACCCGGGTAGAGACTCGGCAGGTGAATCGTCCGATACGAGTTCTGGTTGTCAATCTCGAGTTCCCATACCACCGTTGGATTCGGCGCCTGCGTGGCTTCCAGAACTCGCGCGCCTGTCAGGTTCAGATCGATCGGAGTGGTCTCGTCCACGTAGACGTTGGAATTGGGAAGCACTCGCGTCGTCCCACCCCAGTACGAGTATGGCGTGGTATAGGACCACCATCGGCTCGCGGTCATCGTAGTTTCGCTGACATCGAAAATTGCCGCTGTGCTGTAACAATACGGTAACGCAGTACCAACGCAGGTGGTGCCGCTCGGATCAAAGATGCGATCGTCTCCGTTGTCAAACATCGCCATCTGGAAGTTTCCCGTTGAATTCGAACTTGCGACGTTGGCATCGTGCTGCGCATAGAACCAATCCGAGGGCAGGTCGGAACTAAGTTGGAAATCTCCCTGGTACCCGAGCTTCCAGAGGACATCGCCCGCGCCGTTTCCATTCGCATAGTCGATCTTCAATATCCAGGACTGGTGGCGCGACGACAAGAACAGGTTCCCGTCATCCGGGCTGTAAACCAGCGCGTTGGCATGGATCCAGTCGGGGAAACTCATGGGATGACGGTTCACATCCAGATGATCGAATGCGTCCCAGACCCATACCGGGTTGTTATTCGCGTCAAGGTCAACGATGGCGTCGCCTGTCACCGTAGTCTGACCCGGATAACCTTGCAAATCTGTGAATACGCGCGTGTCGCTCACAATCAACAACAGATGCCCATTGGGCAGCGCGACAAAATCGTGGTCGATCGAGAAAACCTGAATGTTGTATCCCGCGGCATGTAGCTTCTGGCTGAGTGTGTTGTAGTCGAACTGGCGGATCACATTCCCGGCCAGGTCGATCTCCTGCACCGTGCCGCCAGGAGCGCCCTGCAAATACAGGATCGTCATCATGTGTCCATTGGGCAACAGCTTGATGGGCTGCGGGATGCCCAGGGAAGGGTCGTAGTCGTAGTACCAGATAACGTTCCCCGATGGGTCCGTCGCCAGCGCCAGCAATTGATTCGCGTTCCCTATCGTCAGGCACATCAATTCGACTCCCGGTGCGCCTGTCGTGCCATTTCCTATTGTTAACTTCATGGCGGGAATACGCTGCGGTGGAATCGTCCCGGTTTGAAACGTGTGGTCGCTATCGAATTGCTGCGTGCCATCACTGTAGGTGACGAGGGCGCGCATGTGATACGTCGTATTTTGTTTCATACCGGCGACTAGCACGGTCACCGGTTCCCCCGCCCCCGCGCTCGTCTGCGGTGAGGTCAAGAACGCGTAGCTCAAGTCCGGACCGAACTCGACAGACACCGTCGCCGGCGCGGGAGGTGAAATTGTGTACTGGGCCACCAGCGGATTGGCTGTCACTGAAACGGTGCCCTCTGGAACTTCTGACGCCGGATCACCTCCACACGCAACAGCCATTAGCACGCACAAGGAAACAAGCGACAACTGGGTGATTCTTATGCATGTGCACACCTTCGGTAAGGCGTTCTTGAGATTGTCTTGGTGCATTCGTGGCTCCAGTCTTGGGAAGTTCTGCCGCTTCGACTGGACTTCAAGTCTCCAGTTTCGAAGCACCAGCCGGCCGTGACGAGGATAGGCGCCAAAGTTACGTTGCACGGCGGAGCACTCGCCGTCCGGCACCTTCTCAGGGCGGTGAGGAACCGTTACAGTTCAAGCGACGTGGCAGCGCCTTTCTCATGCAAAGGAAACCGCGAGGTTCCGGTCGAGCGCTCATCTCCCGAATCCTGTGTTGGTTGGAATTCGAGTTTCAAACGAAAACCGTTCCATTTTTTGCGGACGACTCGGGTACAGGAACCTTCGGCGAACAGAAAGCATTTGATTTCAAGCACACATAATTCGTTCGCCAGCACCCCTCTGCGCTCCGGTCTCGCGGCAAAAGAGGCAATACGGTATCCACCTTAGAACAGCCCCACCCGATTGAGCCTGTCAGGAAACTCGGTAACTGGGGAAAGATTAAAGATGAGAAGATGCGGGGTGAGGAAGTAAGTGAGCCGACATGGCTTACATCACAGGAGAAGCGCGGGAGCAGGTCTCCGGTGTGCTAGAGAAGTTGATCCCAGAGGGCCATCTGTGCCGGGTCATCGAGGCGTTCGTGAACCGGCTGGCGATGGGGCAGCCGGAGTTTGTGCGTTCCGAGCCGGCGGAGACGGGGCGACCGGGCTACGATCCGCGCGATCTGCTGAAGCCGTATTTGTACGGGTACATGAACCAGCTGCGCTCGTCGCGACGGCTGGAGGGAAGTGCGTGCGCAACGTGGAAGTGATGTGACTGCTGGGGCGGCTGCGGCCGTACTACAAGTCCATTGCCGAGTTTCGGCGGCTGCATCGGGAGGTATTAAGACAGGCGGGGGCCGAGTTGGCGTGGCGGGCGCGCACGGTGGGGCCGGTGCGCGGGGAGTGGGTGGCGATCGACGGCTCGAAGTTCCGCGCAGTAAGCAGCCCGGCGCGAGCGAAGGAGCGGGAGGCGGTCGAGCGCTATCTTGACGAGCTGGAAGCGGTCCGGCGCGCAGGAGGACGTGGTGATTGACCCCAGCGCGGTGCAGGCGGCGCTGGAGAAGCTGAAGAACGATCCCGAGGCGGAAGTGCTCTTCCTGCGCACGACAGAGGGGAAGCGGCCGGCGTACAACGTGCAGACGGCGGTGGACGCCGAGTGCGGTCTCATCGTGGCGCAGGAGGTGACGACGGAGACCAACGACACGTGCAGTTTGTTGCCCATGGCGGAAGCGGCCAACCAGGCAGTGGGCGACTCGGAAGCACCGCAGGTGGTGGCGGATGCGGGCTACTCGAACGGAGAGCAGGCGCGCGGTGTGAGGTGGGGGTAAACCATGCGGGCGATGGCACGCTGTTCGACCGCAGTGAGTCTTCCTACGACGAGGCGAGCGACAGGATGAAGAGTCCCGTAACAGGCTCGATTGCCGGGGGTGAGTCTCCCAGACGGATGCGAGCTGTGGTTCGCTGACGCTCTCCCGCAAGCGTCCAGCGAAAACACGGCTCCCCGCCGCGGGCGCCGTCTCTTGGATGTGGGTACGTTCCGTCGGTCTGCAGGCTGTCCATGCCTGTACCGCAGGAGACGGGTCGTGATACTACCGGTGCAGGTAAACTGAATCAATCGCGATTTCCGGTTATGACCACAGCATTCAATCAACTCCAGCAATTTATCGCCAAACAAATGGCGCGAACCTGCACCGTACTTCGGGCTCTACGCTACGGTAGCGAAGAGGACAAGTTCAGGGTTATCCGCTTCGTAGCGCTACGTCTGCCGTTATCGCCTGAGGGCAGGCAACGGTTCATAGATTGGAGCTTGAATCGGATCGGCGACAAAAAACGTCTTTCTTCGGCAGCAAGTATCCGTTCGGCCCAGGGCGAGTGGGACAAGAAGGGGCAGAAACGCCTGCAGCGGTTGCTCGCCGGGACTCAGACTCATGAGTTTCCCTCGGCGGTCTCGCCGCGGGTATCGTTCGTCGTAGTACTCCACAATAAGGCGCATCTCTCTTTACTCACGATTGAGTCGGTATTGCAAACCGCGGATCTGACCTACGAGCTGGTAATTGTCGATAACGGCTCGACCGACCTCACCTCTAGAATGCTGGACAGGATAAAGGGGGCCAAGATCCTGCGAAACGCAACCAACGTCGGGTTTGGGCCTGCATGCATTCAAGCCGCAGCTGCCGCAAGCGGACAATACCTTTGCTTTCTCAACAACGATGCGCTTCCAGCTCCGGATGCCGTTTCGGTGATGCTCGAGAACTTCGATCGCGAAGCGGTCGGTGCGGTCGGTGCTAAGATCCTTTTGGCTGACGGAACGCTGCAGGAAGCCGGGTCGATAATCTGGTCTGACGGTAGCGCCTTGGGCTATGGGCGTAGGGACGATCCTGACCTGCCTCAATACAACTTCCGGCGGCCCGTTGATTACTGTTCGGCCGTTTTCCTCATTACTCCTAAAGAACTATTCCACAGGCTGGGAGGCTTCAGCGAGCAGTTTGCTCCCGCGTACTACGAAGATACCGACTATTGTATGGTTCTGTGGCAAAACGGCTTAAGCGTTGTCTACGAGCCGCTGGCCCACGCCCTGCATTATGAATCTGCCAGCTCGGGCGGAAACGATCCGGCCACGGCGATGATGGCGGCCCACCAGCTCAAGTTCAAGGAAAAATGGGCGCCTGTGTTGGAGCGACACTATGATCCCGGTCCTTCCAACATCTGTGCTGCCCGGATCTCCGTAAATGTGCGGTCCCTGCGAATCCTGTACATCGATGACCGCATTCCGAAGCGCACGCTGGGCGCGGGATTCCCTCGAAGTAACGACGTCGTTACCGGCCTCGCTCGGATGGGCTGTCATGTGGTTTGTTCGACTTCAACGTTTCCGCTCGTCGAGGACGGGCGTACCGATTTGCCGCAGGAAGTCGAACTGTTCGATGGCTATCGCTATCGTCAGAAGCTGTTTGATGAGTATTTGCCCTGCGCCGATATCGTATGGGTGAGCCGACCTCACAACTTCAAGCTCCTGCTGGAGCAAAATCGGTCGGCCTTTACGGATCGCAAGTTCACGCTTGTTTATGATGCGGAGGCGATCTTCTCGCAGAGGACCCACGGTCGGAACTTGTATCTGGGCGAGGACGGCGACCCTCAACATTTCCTTGAGCCGAGCAGCCTAGAAGAGGAGCTTTCTCTCGCGAAACTCGCTGACTCGGTGGTAGTGGTCTCCGAAGCAGACAGACAAGTGATGCTGCAGGCGGATATGCGTTCGGTGCACGTCGTAGGCCACAGCATATCGGTCGTGCCTACCACGTCATCGTTTCCAGAACGCGATACATTCCTTTTCGTTGGCGCGGTGCACGGATCAAACAGCCCCAATGCCGACTCGATCCGCGACTTCTGCCGCGCGCAATGGCCTATCATTCATCGCGCAACGGGAGCCAATTTCGTGGTGGCTGGTTACGGAACCGAGACGTTGCGAAATGAAATCACCGATGCCACAGTCAGAATATTGGGTGCCCAGGATGACCTGCGCCCCCTCTACGAGCGTGCGCGAGTATTTGTCGTGCCAACGCGCTATGCCGCGGGCATGCCATTCAAAGCGCACGAGGCTGCGGGCTTCGGCGTACCAATGGTGGTGTCACCGGTGATTAGCAAGCAGATGCAGTGGACCCACGGCGAAGACTACTTTGCTGCCAATAGCCTCGATGAAATGTCAGGCTATTGTGTCCGCCTCTTCGGAGATCAACCGTTGTGGGAACGTTTCCGCGCCAATAGTCTGGTGCGCGTGGGAGCGGAACTCAGTCCCGGAGCTTTCGCTGAACGCTTGCACCTGATCCTGGAAGAGGTAGCTGCAGACTCGCTGCACAGAGGCGGACTAGTCGCGCGGAAGACTACGTTGAGGCAAGACCATCTACATTCGAATCTGCGTTGAGAGATAGCTACAGACCGCTGCACCAAAGACCTCGTGAAGCTTCTGTGCGTTATTCCCTTTCTACTCTACGAATCTGGATCCGGCGAATGTGGGCATTGCCAATGTGGAATGAGGCGTGACGAAGTCCGGTGTAGGGCAATCGTATCGTTGCGACATGCGGATGGGCAAACTGCCGGGTCACTCGGGTGGCCGAATCCGTGCCACAGGGAGACTGGACTCCAGCGGGTGGTTGCTCTCTGCGCCCGTGCGCAGCACAAAGCTTGGACGGAGTGGCCCGGAATCAGCCGTGGCTGGCGCAGCCGGAGACCCGGAATGCTAAACCGATATTGACAATAAAAGACTTGTTGGCTTCGTTTGGTAAGATAAACTCGTGAATGCGTACAGTCGAGGCCTTCTCGACCTACAGACAATTTCACCTCCCGCGCCGGCGACGGTGTCTGTCGAGTTCGGTCCGGACTTGAGCTACGCGTTCTCGACCTCACCGCAGACGAGCGCGGGTCCGGGGGAACCGGTGACCGTGCTAGTTGCCGGCATGAAGCAAAACACGACGTATCACATGCGCGCCCTCGTCACCTACAGTGATGGCACGCAGCAATTCGATAGCGACCACACGTTTCAAACCGGAACGATTCCACCGCAGCGTATTCCCGCCATGAAGTTAACAATAGGAAATGGCACGACAGGCGCACCGGGAGTCGAATTGATGTGCCTGACGATAGGGAACGCGAATCAATTGCTGGCGCTGGCGACGGACCCATCGGGGAACGTTATCTGGTACTACGACTACGACCCTTCCCTGGGCATCCCGCAGCCCATTAAGCTGTTATTTGTTGGCAGGCAAATTCGTGGACAGCGCTCATTTTCTTGGAGTGCTAGCTCTATGACCAAGGCGCCTTCATTTCGTCCGGCGGCGTCCCCTTTTGTCGCAGGGCCGCCTGGGCGCGAAAAACTCCTCCCACTGGAGCGTTCTTCGAGATTTGCTCCACGTTCTGAAATCCAACGTGCTGAAGCAAGGCCACACAGCAGGCGATGTTCGGGAACCAGAAGCAGGTGGGATCGCAGCTCGGATTCTCTGGGGGACCGCTCTTTATCCCAAACGGGTGAAATTCGGCCAGGGGTTGGTCCGATTTGTTGTCGCACGTTGCCGTCTGCATGAGGATGGTACCAGTGCATACCGAGGCGACCTTCTGCAGGGCCAAGATTGGATGACGTAGATGGTAAAGGACTCCGAAGAACATCACGAGATCGAAAGTGCCCATGCTGCTGGGATTGAGATCGTAGACGTTCACCATGTAAGTACGCGCGTGTGATCCGACTGCGGCCCGGCAGATTTCGAACTTTCGGGCCATCGGAGGGTAGTTTTCAATGCCGATGACCTCGGCCGCACCTCGCCTTTCAGCTTCGAAAGAGAAAAAGCCCTCGGCGTTGCCGATGTCCAGGACACGCATTCCCGACATGTCGGCGGGCAATCCATAGTGGGGCAGTTTGTCGATCCTGGGATCGCTCCAGCCTGGTGTGACGACTCCGTCCGAGAGTTCGATCCGGTGGAACCAGTAAGGTTCCTCCGCGATGCGTCCGGCGATCCATTCGCCGGCAGGCAGCGATTTCGGTGCCATTTGCGACTCCGGCGCCTTCTGAGTTGCCGCTTCACCACTAAATAACTTAGACAATTTCACGGTTACGGCCCCCGACTTCCAAGAACAATGTTCGCTCGTCCTGCATTGTACGAAGAACCACCAAAATCAGCAGCAGCAATCCAGCCACGAGGCTCGACACATACATCGCGAAGATCGCCCGCACTACGCCCTGCGTGGGCACGTGCCAGAACCGCACCATGAACGATTGTGGCTGGCAATAGTCCCGCAGATTGATGCTTTTCCACGTCATCGCGTCCAGTGGCGGCGTCCAGACCCAGGTGTGCTTGGGGGTCCACATTACAGGAGCTGTGCCGGGCTCGAACAACCAAACGTGCAGCAGTCGGGCGTGAAATGCTACCGGGTTCCAGACGGAATCCCCGTTCATCCACTCGAGTGTATTTTGGGCCGTGGCTGCAGCAGCGAAGTCACGCTGGCCATAGTAGTAGGCCGCGCCGAGAAACGATATCCACACCCCAATTGCCACCAGGACGAGCAGAATCGCGTGTCTTCGCCATTTGAAGGTCGGCCACGCCGCACCGATACACAACATCAGGGGCGCGATAGCCGTGTGCAGGTATCGGGGTCCCCAGCCGTCAGCTGTTGGCTCCGTTAAGACCGAGATGAAGCCCACGATACAAATCATGACCAGCAATGTGAAGATCGCAATCTCTCGATAGGTCCGATAGACCCTCGGCAGCGCGACCAAGCTCAGAATCACCACCGGGGCGTAGATGAACAGCCCTTTGGTAGGCGAGCCGAAGAGTCCAATCACGTTATTGAAAGGTAGGATTGGCGAATCAATCAACCAAAGCCGAAAGTTGCCAACTCCTCCTCCGTGCGAGCCCCAGAAGTGATTGGTACCCCATTTTCCGAGCAGCCACACACTCCCAACAATGAGGACCAGAGCTGCCAGCTGACCGGTGCGTTCGCGCCAGTCGCTTCGAAACTGTACATAAACGAGGTATGCAACCACCGGTGACAACACAATGCCGGTGGACTTCAGCGTCACTGCCAGTGCGCAAGAAATGGCGAACAGCAGAAAGACTGGCCAATTGCGCAACTGCCCGCAGGAAAGCGCCAGATAGCCTGCCAAAAACACGAAGAGTGATTGCTTGGGTTCGAGGCTGATGTAGGCATACGCCCACAGCATTGTCCCAAACGCCGCGGTCAGCGCGAGGAAGAGGCTCATCGCGGGCGAGCAAAGCTTGCGCAGCCAGAGAAAAAGGACGGTCACGAGGGCCGCTGTCAGCAAGCCCGGCTGGAATGAAAGCATGAAGTCAGGCGAGACCATTTCCTTGCCGAGCTTCAGAAAGGGAAGGTCGAACAGGACCGGCACCAGCCCATGGCGTGACCATACCATCGGCGGCACAGGGCGACCCTTCATCCATGCGGTTACGACCGCGAGGATGCGCAAGCCGGAGTCGATTTCCTCGCCCGTATATCCCTGTCCCGATATTGAACCTGGCGAAAGGCAGATATAAGTAGCAGACAAACCCAGGAAAAGAAGTAACGCCGTAGTGTGTACTGGGGCTAGTTTCTTGGGCATAAGAAGTTCTTGATCAGAACCAAGTCGCATACGAGCCCGTCATTACTTGCGCGCCAACACTAAATACTGGGCACCAAGCGGCAACCACCTCAATGCAGGCTCCAGACCTCGCAACTTTCGAGCAAAGTGCGGAAAGAAAGAACAGTAATCGACGGAAACAATGCGAAATCCTGCGTGTTTCAGCAAACGCATGGAATGCCATGGCGACAGCGTTTCGGCATTGCGGTCGAATTCGTTCAGGGACATGGTATACACAACCACCGGATTCCAGGGGTTATTTTCCCAAAAAGCGAAGATGCCGTTCTCCGACAATGATCCGCGTATGTAGCTTATAGCGTTGAGGCGGTCGGATGGTGGGATGTGGTGAAAAACTCCGTTGCAAAATGCCAGTGAAATGTTCGCGGCGGGAACAAAATCTTCGGGCTGGCCCAGACGCACATTCCGGTCTGGATGTCGTTGTCTTGCCACCTTCAGACTTTCGGCTGAGGGATCAATGCCGATTACGGAACGACATCCGAGAACGTCAAAGAAGTAGCCGAGAGAGCCGCCAGTGCCGCAACCGAAATCCAGTGCGGTCTCCAACGGAAGATACGGGCGCAGGCGACGAAGGCACCACTGCATCCGTGCTGCTGCATAAAAGTCTGGGGACTCGCCCGAAATAGAGCATGCACGCTCCATCGTCAGTTCATATTTCGATGCGAACTCGTCGAACTCTGCGTGGCCACCCATTTCGAATCTTCACTCAAGTCAAGGTGATGAAAGAAGCTCTCACTGTTTGCTCGTCTTTCTGGGACTTGTTGCGTCAATGCCCATCACAAGGCAGTTTGGCCTACGCGGCTTATCGCAGCGATGTCGCCAGCGCACCGAGCCGGACGATTGTCGACCCTTTAAAGGCGGCCTGCTTTTATGTCTGGCAACATGGCCGACATCGACTGGCGTAGTGCCTCACGGGATCCGGCGCCGCAGACCCAACCTAGGGTACGAATCCGGTCGGTGTTCAGTCGAACAATCGGCACGTCACCCTTCCAGCCGCGGTTGCCCCCGGTGTATTCGAACTCGACCTGTCCAGGGTCGAGACCGGCACACTCGACCGCCAACTGTGCGATCTCGGTGACCGTTATGTAATCGCCGGCAGCTACGTTGTATGCAGTATAGCTTCCCGGCGACGGCCCCGACGCCAACAATACGGCATTCACCACGTCTTGTACGTGAATGTAGGACTTGCTCTGCGTTCCGTCGCCGAGGATTTTCAGCTTGCGAGGATTCTTCAGCAGTTGGCGCAAAAAATCGAATCCAACCCCGTGTGTCTGTCGTGGCCCGACCACATTGCCGAAGCGAAAGACCCGTCCTGTGAAGTCGAACATGTGACAGTAAGACGTGATGAGCGCCTCACCCGCCAGTTTGCTAGCGCCATACGTCGAAATCGGCAGCAGAGGCCCGTGGTCCTCATTCGCTTCCACTTCCCTCAGATCACCGTAGACGCCACTCCCTGAAGCGTACAGGATCGTGTTAGTCCCAGACTTCCGCATGGCCTCGACCACATTGTTGGTAAGGTACGTGCCTTCGCGAAAATCGATGTCAGGCTCTGTTGCGGCGCGGGCGATGTCAGGATTGGAGGCCAGATGGATCACCACGTCGTGGCCCCGCATGGCGACAGTGAGTAGCTCGAGATCGTTCACATCGCCGCGGACCACATGGAAACGCGAATCCCCTAGGTGATTTTCGTAGTGCCATTCCCGGCCGGAGGAAAAGTTGTCGTATAAAGTCACGGCGGCTACGGAACTCTCCGCCAGTAGCCGGTCGCTAAAATGGCTGCCGATGAACCCGGCCCCGCCGACGATGAAGTACCGCCTGTGATTGCTCATTGTGCAGTGTCCGCGCTGTCACTTGAGGGACGGCAAACAGCGAAGGTATTCAGACCGAACTTGTGTGAGAAGCAACGAATGTTGCTGGGTCGGAAGCCGGCACGAACCAGGATGGGCCAAAAATCCTTCACATCGTAATACGTTTTGTGATCGTCCATTTCATCTTTCGGAGCTAGTCCGAGCCGAAATGCGGAATACTCTAGAAATCGTTTACCTCGCCACGACGGAACATTAAAAAGGCAGATTCCCGTGGGACACACAATTCGCAAGCATTCTCGCAGGGCCGCCAACGGGTCCCACAGATGTTCCAGGACCGAAATACAAAGCACAACGTCCAGGCTCGCAGAAGGCACCTGCGCTAGCACGGCGGGCAATATCCCTTCGATTGCCGTTACATTGGAAAGCCGCTTCAGGTCTGGCGACAATCGAAAATCCACCAGCACTGCCTGGCTCAACTCAGGCAGAACGCTTCGAACAAACGTCGCGTGGTAGCCACAACCAATGTCACCAAGTTGTTTGCCAGCCAGTGACGCAGTATACCGGCGGATCTGGCGAGCGGAGAGCCAGACCCCGAATCGATCGAGGACGGATGCCCTGTAGTTTTGTCCGTACGAGCGAGCGCGCGCGCCTTCACGCGGCACCAATCTATCTTCGTTTGACATTGGCGGCTGCGGCGTGAAGTGCCAGGGTAAAAGTGAAATTCATAGCCCCTCCCATGACAAGGAGCAAACCTGTTACCGCCATGTGGCTGGCCGGGGCAACGTCCCCGGGCAAACGCAAGCCGGACCGAAGATATTGCGAAACCAGCGGTACGGCCAGTGCGCCACCTGCAGCTATCGCCAGAACGCTGAGCACCACGGATCGGGTATAGGAGTAAACGCGGAGCCAGCGCTGAGTGATTCGTCCGCTGTAGTCGAAGAAGACACGCGCCAATGCGCCCATGTAGAACCCATGCAATCCAAGCACTGACAACGACAGCCCGAGCAGCATCCAGTAGAGCGAAAACGTAACAGGACCGAGGCTCACGGGGCCAAAGGTCATGGGCAACGTCAACAACAGGCCAAGGAACAGCAACACGAGACCAGGGCGGTAGAGAAAAAAGTCCGCGCCGTAAATGAACATCGCCCGCAGGTTGATCCAAGCCGCATGCCAGGGCGAGAACCAGCCGGCCCGCTTGTGGTGACTGAAGCGGCCTTCCTGATCCTTGAGAAACCGCACCGGAACCTCGGAGGTCCGCAATTCCATGCGGACTGACTTCAACACCATCTCGGAGGCGTATTCCCAGGACTGCGATTGCAAGTCCATCCGGCATAGAGCGTTGCGGGTGATGCCGCGCATGCCGCAATGGATATCGGAAAAGTGGCTGCTGTACAGAAAGTTCAGCAACCACGTGGTGACGGGCGTCCCGAAGTATTGATGGAGTGGCGGCATCGAACCGGGCTCGATGTAACCGCGAAAGCGAGAACCCATCACATATTCGTGACCCTCATGGAAGCTCTGCATGAAGGGCGCCAGGTCGCGGAAGTCGTAGGTGCAATCAGCATCGCCCATCAGGACAAACTCGCCACGAATGTGCGGGATGGCATCGATATACGCGCGCCCGAGCCCCCGCTTGGGAACCTTGAGTACTCTTGCCCCCTTCGCCACCGCAATCTCGGCGGTAGTATCGGTGGAGCTGTCGATGATCAGTACCTCGCCTTTGACGTTGGCGCGTTGCATTCCCTCCATGCACCAGTCCACAAACTGTGCAATCGTCAGCTCCTCGTTGAGAGCGGGGATCACAATGGAGAGTTCAGGCTCAGGCACGTCATTCGCGGGGGTCAGTAGTTCCACATCGCGATCTGCCATACCGCGAACTAAAGAAGGACTATCGAGCATGTAGGAGCTTCCCAAAATTCAGCCTATCTAAAGTTGGTATCCCGAGTGGCTCGCGTCGTTGTAGAACATCTTCACCGTTTCGAGCGAGTATTCGTCGAGATCTTTGCCGACGGTTTTGAGCTTACTGAGTACGCTGTCAGTTGCCGTGATGACGTGGCACCCTATGTCGTTTGCCTGGAAGATGTTCAGCAGCTCACGCGGGCTCGCCCAGAGTAATTCGATACCGGAATGGGCCGACACCACGCTTACCGCCTCCGCCATCAGCGGAACCGGATCCTCTCCCGTATCGGCAATTCTCCCCGCGAACACCGAAACCATCGACGGCGCCCCGCCCGCCAACGCGGCGGCGGCATCGCGCACCTGCGCCAAGCTGAGGATGGCGGTGACGTTCACTTTTACACCGGAGTGTGCCAACCGGCGGATCAATGCCACCGACGACTCGCGCCGGGTGTTCGTGATCGGAATTTTCACGTAAACGTTTTCGGCCCAGCCCGCAATCTTGTGCGCCTGGTGTTCCATTTCCCCAAACTCGTCCGCAAACACTTCGAACGAGATCGGCTTGTCCCTCATGGCGGCGAGAATCTCGTGCGCAAAGGCCTCGTAGTCCTTGACGCCCGCCGCACGCATGAGAGTCGGGTTGGTAGTAAAGCCCTTGATCAGAGGGTTGGCTTGCGCCTGCAAAATCTGCGCCTTGTCAGCGCCGTCGGCGAATAACTTGATCTTCAGTTCTGAGATGCTTCTCACAAACTCTCCGTGTTTTTACTCAAGATCCAGGCAACAGCTTCCGGCAGCGACGCGACGCGCAGGTCCGGAGTGAATTGCGGGGCGCGTTCATGGTATCCGTGGTCAATCAGAATAGTTCGGCAGCCGGCGTTGGCTCCGGCGTCAATATCGCGCCACCGGTCACCGATCATGTAACTGTTGGGCAGATCAATCCCATACTGCTGCCCTGCCCGCAAAAGCAGCCCCGGTCGCGGTTTGCGGCAGCCGCAGTTGTCTGCATCGTCATGGTAGCAGGTCAATACGTCGTCGAGCGCCAGTTCGGCACGGAGGCGCTGGTTGATTCCCTCGACTGCATCCCGCGTTTGTTGGCCTCGCACGACGTCAGGTTGATTGGTAACAACCAGCAAAATGTAGCCTCGCTGCTTGAGCCGCGCCAGAGCCTCGGCCGTTCCCTCGGGAATTCGCAACGAAGCCGCATGCGCCGGCGGGTAGGGCTTGCCGTCCTTCACCACCGCCTCGTTGATGACGCCATCGCGATCCAGAAACACGGCGCGCTTCATTTGGAGGGCGCTATCGATTCCCACTTGGTCGCCTTTTGCTGCAGTAGGGGGTGCGACACCAGCAGGTGCCACACAATTGCCTGAAAGGCCTCCGAGTGTGGTGTAATCCGGTCGGGGTGGACGGTGGGGATGATCACGCAGACATCGGCCACCCGTGCCGTGTAGCCACCGTCGCGCCCCACGATGCCGCAAATACTGGCGCCCACCGACTTGGCATGATCGAGCGCGGCCACCAGGTTCGGGCTCACGTTGCGCTCCACGCTGCCTCCTCCCACCGAGAACACCAGGATGGCATCCCGCTCCTGCAACCGACTCACCTTGAGCCAAGCCTCAAAAACCGTAGGCCAGCCTTCGTCGTTGGTCCGGGCCGTCAACTCCGAGACATTATCCGTTGGTGCATAGCTCTCTAGACCCGCAAGTTTACGGAAATCATTGACCGCATGCGAGGCATTGCCGGCGCTGCCGCCGACACCAAGGATGAACAAACGTCCGCCGCGCTCGCGCACTTGCGACAAGAGCAGCGCCATGTGTTCGAGCGTCGCGGCGTCCAGCCGTCGCGTCACTTCCTCGACTTCCGCCAAAAACGATGCAGAGAAGCTGCTTGAGCTATCCAGAGGGTTCAACACGGGCGTGGTCTTTCTATCCCCTAGCCTAGATTTGATGATTTACGAAGGTCGCAGTTGCCAATAACAGACAAACTAGTAGTTTAACTCAATCCGGCTCGTATCGGGGCTGGGCGGCCAGAAAGGCACCGGTTTCCCGCAATCCCTCGGGCGAGCCAATTTCATAGAAGCGCTCGTGGACCTCGTAGGCCGCCAGTTTCCCTTCGCTCAGCAGTTGCTCGTAGACACTGGCAAGATCCCGTTTCTCATTCGCGGGGATGACTTCGAAAGCCCGGCGGTCGAACGCCCCGAGTCCATAATCGATATGCCGCATTCTGGCGTTGCGGTTGACTTTGTCGTAGACGACAATCCGACCGTCGTCGAACTCGACGTTGCTGGTGTCAAACTGCCCTTCGTTCCGATACACCGTCATCAGTCCTTGACAGCCATTCGTCGCGAACGCGCGCTGAACGGCACGGTAGTCGCATGTGAGATAAGAATCCCCGTACAGCACGAAGAAGCTCTCCGGCAGCAAGTGCAGGGCCTGTCGAATGGCGCCGGCCGTCCCCAGCAGGACCGGCCCGTCAAACGAGTAGCTTAGGCGCATCCCTAGCGCCGAGCCATCGCCGAATTGGGCTTCGATCATCGCTCCCAGGTATCCCACCAGCAGTACCACTTTCCGGATGCCTCTGCGCCGTAACAGATCGAGTTGATGCCGCAGGAACGGTTGCCCATTCACCTCGATCAGCGCTTTGGGAACGGTCTGAGTGAGCGGCCGCAGCCGAGTGGCCAGTCCGCCCGCCAGGATCACCGCCGGCATCAGCTCGGAACTATTTTCTTTCATGGCTAGTCGGAGGAAACCACGCGTGTACCTTCAAAGTCGAAGCGGAACCGCACTTCCTTGAGGCCCTGCTCCCGCATGGCATGACGCAGCTTCGCCTTATCGCCGGCGTAGAACATCAGGAAGCCGCCGCCTCCGGCGCCGATCACCTTGCCGCCCAGCGCGCCATTGGCCATGGCACAGGAGTACCACTCGTCGATCTTGCCATTGCTGATGCCTGAGCAGCGCCGTTTCTTCCACTCCCAATGCTCATTCATGATGCTGCCAAAGTCGTCTAGCCGGCCCCGCTCTAGCGCTTCTTTACTGCGCACTCCCAGTTCTTTGATGAAATGTAGGTTTTTCAGAACGTCATTATCGGCGATTTTGCTCTTGTCGTCCTGCTCTTTCAGGATGGCCGACGCGGAACGCGAATATCCGGTAAAGAACAGCAGCAAGTTGTCTTCCAGGTTGAAGAGGGTTTCTTCCGAAATGGCCAGCGGCCACGCCTTCACTGTGCCGTCGGTGCCGAACTCGAAGCACGTGATGCCGCCGTACGCTGCTATGTACTGGTCCTGCTTGCCGATCGGTTCCCCCAGGATGTCGATCTCCAAATAGCACGCTTGTTCCGCCAGTTCATTGGGATGCACCAGGTGCTTCTTGTGAGCGTGCAGTGCTTTCAGCAGCGCGGTGGTGAAACTGCCTGACGAGCCTAGCCCCGTGCCTGCCGGGATATCCGCCATGCTGGCGATCTCCAAGTTGCGCTCTGCTACTCCCACCAGCCGGATGGCCTCCCGAAAGATGGGATGCCGGATTTCGTCAACCCCCAACGCCTCCTCCAGCTGAGAATACTTCAGCAGAAAACCCTCGACAAATCGCGGATGAATGGTGATGTAAACGTATTTATCAATGGCGCCTGCAACCAAAAACCCGCCATGCTGGCTGTAATAGGACGGTAAATCCGTACCTCCGCCGCCCAGCGAGACTCTGAGCGGTGAGCGCGTAATTATCATGGCCTCATTTTATAACGCGGAATTTTACCCTCGCCTGCGCAGCGGTCCGATCTCCCTGCTCACAAATCTTGTCGCAATTCACGAAACCCTAATCCGTCCGACTCTCTTAAGGAGTTTGGAAGATGGATTGCTTTACACATCCTGAGAAAGCACTGCGTTTGAACGCCCGCAGCCCGTGATCGATGTGACGCATGTTGGGGGCGTGGTTGATTTTTTCGTAATCTACAATCTTCTTGCCATCGAACTACACGTTGAGGGGTGTCAAACTGACCGTCATTCCGATGGACCGTCACGAGCCCCGGAAGCTCACTTGCTCCTAACGCGGTTTCTACAGCCCGATAATCGCAAGTCAGGTAAGAGCAACCGTACAAAACAAAGAAGCGCTCCAGCAGTAGAGCCAATGCTTGGCGAATGGCTCCCGCAGTTCCCACGTGGCTGGTGCTCCGCACCGGCGGCGCGGTATTATCGACGACGTCAGTGCGGCAGCGTAGTTAGACCCGCGGCTCTTTATTGATGAAGATGGCGATCCGATCGGTGCCCTGGGCTAGGGACTGCCAAGCACCATAGTTAGGCGAAGCTGAATGCGCAGGCTCTTGAGTTTCAACGCCCCGAACCCCGTCGTCTACTCCTATATCGGCGCCCTTTGTCTACTCTACACGCTGGTGGCGGTGCACACGCCTCTCACGCTTTACCCGACAGCGATGGGCGACGATGGGACCTACATGCAGTCCGGGCGATACTTATCAATCGGAGATTGGCTCGGCCCGTTTAATTCGTTCACATTGATGAAAGGCCCTGGTTACCCTGCGTTCCTTGCCGTCGCAAATTGGCTCGGCACGCCCGTTTCGTTGGCTCAGGCGTTATTCCATTGTGCAACAATCGTCGTCCTCGTGATTATCGCGCAGCGATTCATGAAATCCTATTTGCTTTCCGGGCTGCTTTTCGCACTTCTCTTGTGGCATCCCTATTCGCTCGACGTTTTTGGGCGACGCATCGTGAGGGAGCGGATCTATGGCGAACAAATGTTGCTCCTTTTTTCGACCATGGCTGCTGCTCTTTTCCTCGAATGGCCGCCAAAGAGGCGCTTGACGTGGGCGGCGATTTCCGGCGCCACGCTCGGTTGGTTCTGGCTCACGCGCGAGGAAGGCGCTTCGTTCGTCCCCGCCATGGTTGTCTTGGCGGCCGCCGCGGCTCTCGTCGCATGGCGGGCGGCGCGCGTTCGTGAATTCGCGACCGCATTGCTATTGCTCATCGCCGTTTTTGCGGCAACCCAGGTCGGCTTTCGCGCCGTAAACTGGTGGGCCTACGGCAAATTCGTGGGTGTCGATTTTAAGGAAGCGAACTTCCAAAGGGCACTCGGCGCCATTCACAGCGTGCGCTCTGGCGGGACGAAGCCTTTCGTCTCAGTGACGCGCGCCGCACGTGATCGCATCTACAGTGTCAGCCCCAGTTTTGCATCGATGAAGGGCTACATCGAGAGCGATGAGGCGGTCGGCTACTTGGACTCTAACATCCTCGATGTGGGATGTCGTATGCATCCTGATTATCCAGAATCCTGCAAGGAAATACAGGCGGGCTGGTTCGTTTGGATACTTCGCGGTGCCGCGGCGACTACCGGCCATTATTCGTCGCCAACAGAAGCTTCGACATTCTTTGGGCGCGTCGCAGACGAAATTACTGCGGCCTGCGCAAACGGCGCTCTGGAATGTGCGCCCCAACTGATCCCGGAAATGCCCCCATTCGATTGGTCGCAGTTGGCGCACCGGCTGCCCTCGCTGTATCTGAAGGCAATTCGCTTGCTCATCCCGCTCGATCCGCACTTGGACATCCCGCCGAGCGTCGGAAGCGGCGCGGTGTTTCAGGCTAGCTTGCGCTTCTTGAACTACCCGCTTTACTCCAGATCGAAGAACGATCCGGAGGCTGGCGACAATTTTACGTTCGCGGGCTGGTATCACAATTCTGGGCGGGAATGGATTACAGTCGCAGCCAGAAAGCCGGGCGGTTCCGCTGCAAACGTCGATATCGATCGGCTCGAAAGCCCCGACATATCGACCTATTTCAAAGATCCATCCGCCAACCAGCAGCGATTCTCCATCCGCACAGTTTGCACAGTCGACTGCATACTGACGGTCGAGGGTCCGGACGGAGCTACGCTGGACAAGCGCCTCGCCGAGTTAGGCAACCCGCCGGGCGCATTCAAGTTGGGGGCAGGCACCTTTTACATCGACAGTAAGACCGTTTTGTCTGATCCGATGCAGAGCGCCGCCGACAGATTCTTCGGTCGAGTTCGCGCCGCCGTCTTGACGGCCTATCCCTATATTTTTCTCCCAACCCTGTTTGTGGGGCTGCTCGGCTTCCTGGCTGCGACGTTCGTATCGCCGAGGAGGGCCGCATTTAACGCATGCTACACAATTGCATTGTCGTGGTGGCTGGTCGTTTTTCTTCGAGTTTCGTTGTTGAGTTTAATCGACGCGGTCGCGTTTATGGCAGTGGATGGCCTTTACATTGGCCCCGCGCATTTCGCGTTGGTTTGCGCGGCAGTGTTTTCCTGCGCCGCATGCCTTCAAGTGTTCCTGAGTGAGCCTGACTCGTCGCTGAGCATATCGCCCAGACCGAGTCCAAACACCAGTGGACGGCGTCCCGGGCTTATCGCAAGCACCTGAAGAACCCCGTTCTCGCTCACATCCACGTACCCAAGTGCGGCGGCACGGCGTTTCGCACGTTCCTGGTGCAACGCTACGGGACAGCGCACCTCGCCCTCTACGTGCCCGATACGTTTTACGGTACCCCGAGTCCGAGTTGGCCGGCTACGTAAGCGATCCCGCGGTGCGCGGCTTCAGCTCTCACTTTGTACGCACCCGGATCTGTCTTTGATCGTTGCCGCGATCCATAAAAGTATCGTGGGGAGATGCCACAACCAGTCTCTCCGGCACTAAGACGGATGGCGACTGCGGGTTGAAATGTCAATTGCCCTGCCAGATTCCCAATTTAGGAACCAAGCCCAAAATTATTCGATTTCCTCATTGATAGTAACCTAAAACAAATTACCATTGGACGCGTTTGTGGTTACTGCAATCTGAGGGGGCTCCGCCATGTCGCTCCGTATCGCTTCCGCATTACTCGCGCTTTTTACCGGCTTCGCCACTCTGGCCATTGCTGAGAGTACCGACTGTGGAACGCCTGTCGTGATCATTCCCGACGGACGACTTACGCAAAGCACTTTTCCGCAAACCACGACATACTGGTTCGGCATTTATGCTCAGGCTAGTCATTCCTACTCCGTGGAGTTCGAGCCACCTGCCAACAATTTTCTCAATACCTACGGTCCGCAGTTTAGCCCGGTTGGGATCTTCGCTCCGACAGATGCTTTGCAGGGTTGCCGAGGTACGTCATCTGTTGCCGTTACGCAGAATAGCGGCTATGCTCCGGTAATTTTCAAGAGCCCTAACGGGGCCGGAAGACGGGTGTCGTTTACGGCCCAAAGTAGCGGCTTTTATTTGATCTATGTCACGAATGTCATGGGCGCCGGAGCGTACACGTTTCGCGCTGTGGATACTACGCTGTTCAGCCCCCGATGGGCCACGAGCGACCCAAAAGACGTACAGTGGGGATTCTTCAATTTATCGGACATGCTCATAACAGGAACCCTTACCATTCTTGACAGCAATGGGCTCATTCTCCTCACTGCGCCACTGAGCATTCCGCCTGGGGGCCGCACTACTCGTTTCACGGGAAGCTGGGATCTTAACCTCCCGCGAAACCTTGCTGGCTCAGCCATGTTCAGCCACAATGGACCGCCCAATGCTATTCTGGGAGACGCTTTTCTGGTCAGTTCGACCGGGAATCCTTCTCCGTACCCGATCAAGTTTGAAACCTTGGCCCCGCGGTGACGGGGAAGTGGGTAGACTGTCCCCGCTCGGAGGCAGTTCAAGTGCTGGCAGCCAAGCGCCTATGAGCTGCGCCCTCTGAATTCATCAAAGGAACGGCGGAATGTGGATTCGAGTGAACTGAAAACCAAATAAATATTTTCGAGGGTGTCACTTTCGCATTGCGCACCTCTTGCCGCATCGAACAGAACCCGGTGGATGCAGCTCATCCAATTCGTTCCGAAGACCCAGTCCGCCGGCGCCCCATTGTCGATCTGACGGTGCAAACCACTACTCAGAAATGCATCAACTTCATTCTCGTCTCGATCACCGAGTTCAAGGGTGAGCGATGCGGACACACGAGCAATTTCTCTCCGCCAGTTTTCCAACAGATTCGCATATCCAACGAAGGCCCGTGGAAAGCTGCGCGATACCCGTTCCGCCAGGAGGTTGTATTTCACGTAAAGAGTGCTCGCCAACTCAACCGACAACTTATCGCGAGCAATGAGCGATGCCGCTACTTCGTTGGGATGGCGAACCGGAATCACAATCTTCACCTTTAGCCCCGCACCTTTAGCAGCCTCAAACCAATATTCAGACAGAGCCGTAATTCTAGGTTCCTTGATCACCAGCGGATTCGCCGTAGCAGATTTCAGAAGAAACTGCTGAATGCGCTCAATGAACAATTCCTTGTCGGGCGCTTCAATGGGTTCATTCTGCAGGCGTAGCGTAGGATCGTACCAACTTGATCCATGTCTGGCGAGAAACTCTTCGTTTATGTGCAAAGCCTCGATCGGTTCCCAATGACCCCGAGGATTGCCCTCATTCGGGCCAAGGAGGCTTTGCGGAAATGAAGCGCCGCACAGAGCGAGTACCCGGGCAATAGCCGAAGTACCCGAGCGACCCATTCCAAGAACAAAAATTGCTGTGTTGTCCATTCGTCCGCCGGTGTTTTTTTTCCGCAGGCCAGCAATCACCTGCTTCTGAATATGGAAGACACTCCTGACCTTCCCGATATCTTAACCGCCCATATCTTAACCGCCCATATCTCCCTGATATTGGCATATTGCGAGTCCACGCGGACTCGGAAACATAACGCAGGCAAGCAGACGCTTCGCCACCAAGTCTTGCACGCCTTCTCGTTAAGGGCCTGCCTTCCTTGCGCCGGCAACGCTCATCGGCGACAGGAAGACCTTGTCCTTTTTCCTGGACAAAGCCGCTCAGGCCAGTCGTCTGCCAGCATGAGGTGCATGCATGGCATGGCGGGTTAGGAGATCGCGGTGCTCGCGCCTACGGTTTGTTATCATTGGCACGTGCTGACCGATCTTTGCTTGAGGCCAGTGCGGCCGATGGATGATATCGTGTCGATCGGCTTTTGGATGGAACACCGGTACAGGTAGCCGATGGCAAATTACCGTATCCGGAGGACCTCCGGTTCACCTGCGTTCATGAACACCTCGCGAGCATGTTCTTCCGGACGTCTTGGGACGAGACTACAACATGGGTGAACTCTTCCGTCAGCTCCAGCCTGAAACGCCGCTTGCTTGGACCGGCGAGCGCATGGTCACCGAACTGACGGGCGCCATCGAAGCCGAGCACTACCATCGGTACTTCCTGGCGCGCGAGCTCTGCCGTGGTAAGGACGTACTGGACGTTGCTTCCGGCGAAGGCTATGGCTCGGCTTTCCTGGCGCAAACCGCTCGCTCGGTTGTCGGCGTTGATCTCGACCCCGCCAGTGTGGAGCACGCCGCAGGCGAGTATCGCGCCGCCAACCTCCGCTACACGGTCGGTGAGGCCACCAAGCTGCCGCTGGAGGACCACTCCGTGGACGCCGTGGTTTCCTTCGAAACCATCGAACATCTTTCCGACCATGCCGCCTTCCTGGCAGAAGTCAAGCGCGTCTTGCGCCCAGAGGGTATCCTGATCGTCAGCACGCCCGACATGAACGTGTATTCTGGCCCTGGGACGGAGGCCAATCCTTATCACGTTCGGGAGCTGACCGAATCCGAGTTCCGGGAGACGCTGGGCGATGTGTTCCGTAAGTTGTTTTTGGTTCGCCAACGGGCAATCACAGGTTCGGTGATTCTAGCCGACCGGGTCGAACCGCCGCCTGGCAACACGTGGATCTTCGAGCAGCGAGACTCCAAGTCCTTTGAGGCCGATCAGAAGCTACTGCGCGCTCCTTTTCTGGTTGCCATCGCGTCTGACCACGATGTGCCGTCCCTTGGCGTTTCACTTTATATCCAAACAGTCAATGTGACAGACATGGCAGCCGCCACGAAGGCGGAGTTGGAGCGCTTGCGCGCCGTGGAACAGAGCTTCCGCGAACAAGGCCCGGCCATCGCCAAAGCGATGAGCGATGCTGCCGCCATTCCAGCCTTAAACGCCGAGTTAGACCGTCTCCGTCAGGTCGAGGCGACCGCCCGCGAGCAGGCTGTGGTGATGGCTCGCTTGGCGAGCGATGCCGCGTCTGCCCGCGCCGAAACTGCAGGTTACAAGCGTGCCGGCGACACTCTGGAAGTGGAATTCCAGAGCGTGCGACGCGATCTGGCTGCCACCCAAGACGATTTGGCCTCCGCCCGGGACGAGATCAGCTCTTTGGCTGAGCAGAATGACCGTGCCCGCGATGAGCTTTCCGCCTCCAAAGCCCAGCTCGACGCTGTGATGTCCCTGGCCCGCCAGCAGTCGCTCACTTCCCAACGCTCCATGATGGAACTCCTGGGGGTTCGCCAGGAACTCGACCAGTACAAGTCGGAATATCAGCAGGCTGCCAATTTGCTCATTCCGTTGCGCGTTCGCCGGGCCGTGCCAGAACCGCTGAAGGCCCCCTTGCGGACTTTCAAGCGCGCCGTGCGTTCAATCATGCACCGTGCGCCATAACTTCTTGCCAGCTGCTGTTAGGCTGTCGACGCGACGCTACAGGTCCTACGAATGGCGGATACAACGATTGGTGGGTTCACTCTGACACCGGCCCAGGGCGACATGTCGTCGGACCGGGCGTTGCTGGCGGAAAGCCGCATCTTCGACGAGCCCGGCTACATCGCCCGCGCAGGCGAAGAAGCCCGCCCCGATCCCATTGCGCATTATCTCGAGACCGGCTGGCGGATTGGGCTGGAACCCAATGGCTCATTTCCCGGCTCTGTGCTTCAACCTTACTTCGGCACTCTTACCGGTTCGCAACCCCCGGCCATTACCTGGCTCGTCCTGCGCTCGGCCGGCTGGCCCATGCCCGACACAGCGGAACAACTGGCACAAACCATAAGGCAGGTCCGCGAAACCGGATTGTTCGATGATGCATTCTATGCAGCGCAACTCGGGCCCGAAGCCGCTGGACTCGATCCTGCCGCGCATTATGTTCTGATCGGCGAGCGCCTAGGACTGTCGCCTTCTCCCGAGTTCGATCCCCGATACTATGCAGATCGCCATCCCGACGTCGGGCAGGCCAGTGTCAACTTCCTTCTCCACTATGCGGAATGGGGTCGTCGAGAAGGGCGGACTCCCAAACCGGCCCAAGTCCTGCGTCCGGGGAAGGTGCCCTTCGATCATGGCAAAGAGAACCTGATCCTGGTCTGCCACGAGACCACCCGGACTGGCGCTCCCATCCTGGGCTGGAACCTCGCTGTCGAACTGTCCCGCCGTTACAATCTCTTCTTCATCCATCTGGGTGACGGCGAGTTGACCGCCGCGTTCGCACAGCTCAGTGTCGAGATGTGTGGACCTTTCCTGAACACCCGGCGCGATGCCGTCGACATTGAATACTCACTTCGGCCTCTACTCGATGCCCGCAAGTATGTCTATGCCATCGTCAACAGCGCCTCGAGTCGCCTGGTGATCGAGGCCTGCGCCCGCCGTTTTGTGCCCACGGTGTTCTTGATCCACGAATTCGGATCGTACGTAACTCCTGCGGCTTCCATGCACACCGCGCTCGACATGTCCACGGAAGTGATATTCCCGGCCAAAATCGTGGCAGAGTCTGCGGAGGAGCTCCATCCCGCCCTCGGCGCGCGCTCCATCCACGTAATACCGCAAGGCATGTCGGTCATCCCCGACTCTGGAGCACCGCAGCTCAAACCCACGACCACCAACCCGGCGGTGCAGGCGCTTATCCGCAAACACGACGAAGGCGCGTTCCTCGTTCTGGGTGCCGGGGCTCTGGAACTCCGCAAGGGCGTGGAGATCTTTCTCTCCACCGCTGCCGCCGTTCAACGCCGGCAGCCTTCGCGCCCGGTTCATTTTGTTTGGATCGGCGCCGGCTATCGACCCCGGGAAGACTTCCAGTACTCGGTTTACCTCCACGAACAGTTGACGCGTTCCGGTCTTTCGAATCACGTCACTTTCGTCGATCCCGTGCCGGACCTGGAGCCGGTGTATCGCATCACTGATGCGTTCTTCCTGAGTTCCAGGCTGGATCCGTTGCCCAACGTCACCATCGATTCGGCCTTCCGCGGCATCCCGGTGATCGCCTTCCGCCATGCCAGCGGGATGGCCGAAGTGATGCTGGAAACTCCCGAAACCGCAGCGACCGTCGTGGATTATGCCGACACCGAGGCCGCCGCGGAAGTTGTCCTTCGGCTGGCCTCAGATCAAGTCTTCCGGAAACTCACGGCAGATGCCTTTCGCAAGCTGGCCATCGGCAAATTCGAGATGAAGTCCTACATCGCCCGCTTGGACGCCATCGGCCGGACTGCCGAGCAAAAGGTGCGCTGCCAGC
Source organism: uncultured Acidobacteriaceae bacterium (assembly GCA_963837915.1). GTDB lineage: Bacteria > Acidobacteriota > Terriglobia > Terriglobales > Acidobacteriaceae > DASRAA01. Next base: position 40,655 of record CAWIPZ010000017.1, on the reverse strand, counting down.
AGGCCGATGCCGACACCCTGGACAACGACCCCACCTTCGATCAGGAGATATTTCTCGGTCCGGTTCCAATTGGGGAATCACGCTACGAAACCATCCTCCGGTATGTCGTCACTGGCTCCGATTGCGTCGGCGATAGGGTTCCGCCCACCTATCACCGCCACCGGCGCCCGGCTCCAGGATTTCATCCCCGCTTGTACGCTGCCGCCCACGCAGATCGCTTGAGCGGTGGAGTCAATGCGCTCGCGGACTTTGTCCGCCACCACAAGCCGGTTGGTCCGTGGCAGGCCGAAGTCTTGCTGCCCCGGCTGCCCGAGGATGAACCGGATGGTTCTTCGCGCCTGCGAGTTGCCGTTCACGCTCACTTCTTTTACCCCGAGCTTTGCGAACTATTCCTTCGCCACCTCGCATCGAACCGAGTTCGGCCGGATCTGCTGGTTACCACCGACACCGAAGCAAAGGCCGCCCAGTTGCGCCGGACACTCAGCCGCCATCCGGCATACTCCGCTCATGTACGGGTGGTTCCCAATTGCGGGCGGGACATCGGGCCACTTCTTACCGGTCTCGCTCAGGACATTCAAGGCTACGATTTGGTCGGTCACGTGCACGGCAAACGCAGCCCATACACCGGCAACCACAGCCTGAGCAGTATGTGGGGGGAAACTTGGCGCGACTTCCTGTGGCAAAACCTCGTGGGTGGTTTCCGCCCGATGATGGACCGGATTGTGTCGGCTTTCGAGCAGGATGATCGCCTCGGCCTCGTCTTTCCCTGTGATCCCAACCTGTGCGGCTGGGATGAGAACCGCGAGATTGCCAGCGACTTGGCTTCGCGGATGGGGTGGCAAGGTGCCCTCCCCGATCATTTCGAATTCCCGGTCGGTACGATGTTCTGGTCGCGAGTCCCGGCGTTGGCGCCCCTGCTGGATCTTCATCTGCGATGGGAGGATTACCCCTCTGAACCGGTGGCCCGTGACGGGACCTTATTGCACTCGCTGGAACGCCTGCCCGTTTTTGCCTGCCAGCTGGCAGGCTTTCACTACGCGGTCACGCACGTTCCCGGCGTGTCGTGGATTCCTCCCGCGTAATCCGCTGGACAGAATCCATGCGAATGCGCTGTGGCATCTGGAACTGAGTATCGCGTTGCTTTTCACCAGTTATTTGATACAACTAGGCTTGTGAATACTGATCGGTCTGAACAATTGTGGGCGGACGAGGCTGATGAACGTGTCCGTTACGGCCGGGGCTTCCACTGGGTCGAGTCTCCTGTGGTCCAGGAGTACCTGAATCGTAATGCCACCGGCGATTCCGCACAGAATTGGATCGCTCACTCAGTTGACCGCTGGTTAGGCGGCATTGCTGCGCCGAGAGTTCTCTCTCTAGGCTGCGGGGGCGGTGTCTTTGAACGCGATCTGTTGGGAATCCTGCCGCAAGCCCGCGTCACTGGCATGGACTTCTCTGCCGGAGCGATTGATCTTGCGAAGCAGCGCGCTGCCGAAGCTGGCCTGAGTATCAAGTATCTCGTGGCAGACCTAAACGTCATCGAGTTAGACCGCAGCGCGTTCGATGTCGTATTTGCATCGGGCGCCTTGCATCATATCCACGAATTGGAGAGGTTGCTGCATCAGATTCGCGAATGTCTCACCATCGATGGTTGTCTTATTGCAAGCGAATATGTTGGCCCCAACCAGTTGCAATGGACGGAAGCCCAGGTCCAGGCGATCAACGAGATGCTCCGGCTTCTGCCTATGCGCTACAAGAGCCGCGTCACCGCCCCCACGGAGTTCAAGCTGTCTTTCCTCGGCCCTTCTTCCATCGAGGAAATGAACCGGCACGATCCCACCGAAGCTGTCCACTCGGAGGACATCGCGCCCCTGGTCAGAAAGATTTTCCGCATGGTGGAATACAAACCGCTCGGAGGGACGATCCTTCACATGATGATGCAGGACATCATCGGCAACTTTCAGCCCGGCAACGACGCCGACGACTGCATCTTACGGCTGATTTGCCAGATGGAATGGAACCTGATTTCGTCGGGCCAGTTGGGCAGCGACTTCGCGTACTTCGTCGCCCGCCGATGACGCCATAGTCTTGGCTGCTGTTGTGCCCTCGAATACTGAAGCCCGCTCCAGCCAGCGTCCCTTAACCCCTTCAGCGTGTTGCCGCCGTTGAAACGGAGGCATTGGCCGAAAGATCTTGCAGGGTTTGCAGGATGCCCTCTCGCAGACTCAGTCGTGGAGACCATCCCAAGACCTCCCGGGCCCTCGACACATCGAGCACACTCACGGGAACATCGAACTTACGTTCCCGCTCTCGCCGCACATCGAGCCGCCGATTCAGGCACTTCTCGATTTCGGTTATCACCTCGTTGAGGCTCGAACCCACGCCGCTGCCGATGTTAAAGACATGAACGTCGTCGGGGAGCGGCTCCGATGCGAGTGCCACCATGGCGCTGGCGACATCGGTGATGTGGACGTAGTCCCGCACCACTTCCCCGTTGCCCCAGATAACGATGGGCTGGTTGTGTAAGGCGCAATGCACAAACGTTGTGACCGCGCCTTGGCCACGCGCTACATCCTGGCCCGCGCCATAAGGATTAGAAATGCGCGCGATTCGGCAATCCACACCGTGCAAGCCGCGAAAAAGCCCCAGATAGATTTCGGCTGTCGCCTTGCCAGCTCCGTAAGCTGTGATGGGCGCGAGCGGGTGGTGTTCCGGCACGGGCACCTGCTTGAGCCTCCCATAAACGGTCCCCCCTGACGAGGGAAACACGATGCGCCCGCCGCCTCTTCGCCGCAGCGCTTCCAGTAACGCCAGTGTCCCTCCCACGTTGGCTGCCAGGTCTCCAAAGGGATTGTTGTTCGCACTCGCCGGAATCGAGGTCCACGCATAGTGATGGACCACCGCCGCTTCCGCCACCAGCGCATCCCAGTCCGCCGACGCAAACTCCAGCCGCTGCCAGGCTATCCGCGCTGCCGCCTCGGCGGGCAACGCAAATTCCGGCTCCAGCCGGTCGGCGATCACCACATCGTGGCCTTGGCGCGCTAGTGCCAGCGCCACATGACGCCCGATGAACCCGCACCCGCCCAGAATCAGATGATGTCCGCTCAAGGTTTCAATCCACCGAGGTTTACAGCTTTGCGACCACTGCCATCCGCGTCAAGCGCAGTGGGAGTTCCACCACGACACGCTCATTGGCGCACCGCTCACCTTCGTCCGCCTCCGGCGCGTCAAGCCTACGTTGATTCTCCCGGCTGCGCAACAGTGCCGGCTGCTGTACACGCCCCCAATCGCGCCTCCAAGTTTGATACCATGAGAGTCGGTCGGTTTATTATCTCCCGATTCTTCTGGATTCAACCGGAGCATCCAATCTTGCTGGAGCTTTTCTCGGACATTTACCGTTATCGCGAGCTAATCTGGGAACTTGCCCTCAAGGAACTGAAAGTTCGCTACAAGCGTTCCGTACTGGGTTTCCTTTGGGCCTTGTTGAATCCGGCGCTGATGATGGTCGTACTGACGATCGTGTTCACCACAATTCTGCGCTTTGGTATTCCGCACTACGCCGTTTTCCTGCTCAGTGTTCTTTTACCGTGGACATTTTTTTCCCAATCGCTCAGCTATGCGGTGGAGTCTATTGTCGGAAACGGAGAGCTAATTAAGAAAGTGTCGGTGCCAAAGCTCGTGTTCCCGGTTGCTGCCGTTGTTTCAAACGTTATCAACCTGCTGCTTTCTCTCATTCCGATGGCCTTGGTGGTACTGGCCACACGTCACCCATTTTACGGCACTTGGATTTACTTGCCAGTGCCGATGGCGGCGCTGATTATTTTTACCTTGGGGATGACTTTTTTCTTTGCCGCCGCGAATGTCTATTACCGGGATATCGCTCATGTCCTCCAGGTAGTACTTTCGGCGTGGTTTTACTTCACGCCTATCATTTATGCTCTTGATTTCATCCCAGCAAATCGCCAGTGGCTCTTTAAGCTTAACCCGATCATTTACGTAATCAACGGATTTCGTCTAGCAATTTACTACGGGCTACTACCTAAGTGGCCATCCATTCTTGCGTCATTCGTATGCGCGTTCTTCGCGCTCTTCGTCGGATTCGCCATATTTCGCAAGTATCAGGACGATTTTGTCTTTTATGTCTAATATGCAGATGCGAGAAGTTCATGTTGCAGTGAAGCTGGAAAATGTCACCCAGCGTTTCCGCGTGATTCAAGAACGCCCAGACACACTGCGCGAGTTATTTGCCAGGTTGTTCCGCCATGAAACGAGCTACCATGATTTCGACGCGATCAACCGGGTTTCACTTGAAGTACCGCGAGGTCAGATGATAGGGCTGATTGGTCGCAACGGCTCTGGCAAGAGTACGCTCCTTAAGATCATCTCAGGAGTGTATCGGCCCACGAGCGGACAGGTCTACCTGAATGGCAGCCTCGCACCATTGATAGAGTTGGGCGCGGGCTTCCATCATGAATTGACGGGCCGCGAAAATATTCTATTGAACGGACTGCTGATGGGTTACTCCAAGGAGAAGATGCGGGCGCGGGAACAAAGCATCATTGATTTTGCCGAAATTGGCGACTTCATCGATGCTCCCATTAAGCAATATTCATCCGGTATGCACACGCGCCTTGCCTTTGCTGTGGCAACCGAGGTGGATCCGGACATCCTCATCCTCGATGAAATACTGGCCGTGGGCGATGCGGCTTTTCAACAGAAATGTTTTGCACGCATAAACAGTTTTCGCTGCGCAGGAAAAACGATCCTGTTCGTTTCGCACAGCATGGCGCAAGTCACGGAGTACTGCGATCGCGCTATTCTGCTCGACAAAGGCTCGATCATCGCAGATGGCGATCCGCCTGAGGTGGTCAGCTTCTATAACCGCTTAACCTTACCCGAGTTGGCGGCAGCCCAGTAAATCCTGTACAGAGTCTTAGTGCGCCGTGCTGGGATACAGCTCCGACATGCCGCGCAGCAGGTCGCGCTGCTGGTCGTTGAAGTTTGTGTGAAACTCGTCAGAGTTGAAAAACTGCGTCCGCTGCTCCGGAGACATCTGTCGCAATTGGCGGTACGCCTGCGAAACTTGGCTTCTCTGGTCGGCGGGAAGCCCCTGGTACTGATGAAACAGCGTTTGCGCCTGGGCCTGCTTCTCCGGAGGCAGATGTTCGTAAGTTTCCATCCGGTTGAGGATCTTCTGCTTCTTGTCGGGCGACAAACTATTAAAATTCCGCAACCGGTCGAGCAGGTGCTGCTGTTTCTCCGGGGTCAGGCTTCGGAACATCGGGTCATTCTGTAATTTCTGTTCCTGCTGTGCCGGAGGTAGATTGCTAAATTGGCGCAACCAATCGCCCTGGTGAGGACCGGGACCCTTCATGTGCGGCTGTGGCGTGGTGTTCAGCTTGGGAGCCTGCTGCTGCGCCATGAGCATATTCCCGGCGGGCACGCTGGGCTGAGGAGACTGCAGTTGCACCGCCTGCGGTGGGTTATGTTTCTGCCAAAACGGCGCACCATACACCGGGACCGTGCTGGTAGCCACAGTCAAAGCGATAAGAGCGGAGTAATGGGCGCGCATGATCATCAATTGGTTTCGGTCTGGCTATCGTCCAAAGCGTCAAAGTCAGAAAACAAATCGGCGTGATTGTCCAAGTACTGCAGGTCGCCTACGGCGCCCACTACTACTCCGCTGGAAGTACCAGCCAGCGTTCGCTGATGGTCCGCCTTCCAGTGCGCGCCTTCCAGCAACCCTACACCAACGGCCATTAAGGCCGCTGCCGCAGTCACCACGACCGGTCGACGCAGCCACGCAAACCAGCCCACGCGCTCGGTGGCGTGTTCTTCACGCATGCGAGCGTGTAACCGCGCTGAGAAATAAGGCGAGGGCTCCGGTGCCTGCCATTCATCCAGCAAATTCATGGTCTGCCGCAGCGATGCCACTTGCTGCGCACAACTTGAGCAGGTTGCCAGATGATCCTGCACCGCCGGAGTGGCCAGTTCCGAACCGTTCAGCACTACTTCCATCAACTCTTCGCGCAAGCTTCCACACTTCATAACCGCACCCTGCTTCCTGCAACTGCCTATATAAACTCTTTGAGCGTCTCTCGCAGTGTTTCGTACGCCCGGAACAACAACGACTTGGTGGCTGATTCACTCAGCTTCAGCACCGCCGCGATCTGCTTGTAGTCCATGTTCTGATACTTGTGCATGATCACGGCTGCACGTTGCCTTTCGGGCAGCGCCTCGACGTGCTTCCGAATGGCCGCCAGCCTCTCGCGTCGAAGAATTGTCTGCTCGGCGTTAAGGCTGCGGTCCGCCACGTCCACCGTTAATCCGGTTTCCGTGTCGGGCTCGTCGATGTTGACCGTATTCTCCGGGCGCTCGTATTTGGTGTCGCGCGCATGGTTCACCGCCAGGTTGGTCGCAATGCGATACAGCCAGGTGGTGAATTTCGCGCTCGCTGCGTAACTTTGCCGCGAACGATACACCCGCAGAAACACTTCTTGTGCCAGCTCCTCGGCTATCGACTGGTTCCGCGTCATCCGGTACATAAAGCTGATCATCGGGCGGCGAAACTTATCGACCAGGTAGTCGAACGCTTCCGTGTCTCCGGTAGCTACACGGAGCATCACCTCGGCGTCACTCAGCATCTCCAAAACCGGGGTTTCAGTCATGGATGCCCGCGCCGTTTCGAGCGTTTCCGCACTCCCTACAGCGGATCCGCCGAGGAGTATTCCGCGATCTAACGCGATACTGGCCACATCTCCTGTAACCCCCACACTCCCCGAAAGTTGTGCCGGAGACAGCCACGTTTTGCCACGCTCCTGTGGCGTCCCGGCTGGCTCCTGGTTTGCTGGGGTATGAGTGTCCCGATCGCGTTTTCGGCCGCCTATTCGCATTGTGGCAACTACTCTGCCACATCAGTGTAAAACAGTATTATGCACAAGTCGCCCACGATGGGGCAGTTCAAATCACTGGCGTGCTCCTGCGTCTTGTTGGCGTCTGCCATTGGCCAGAACCAGCAGCCGTCCGCCGCGCCGGCAACCCCGGGTCATTCTGGGGATAGCTCCGTCTCGGCCGCCACCCAGGCCTTCGATCTATCTGACGAAATCACGCGGGATGTGTTAACCAATTTCCAGCGCGGAATGGAAACCCACAACCTCGACAAGGTTCTGGATGTCTTCGATCCCGATGGGATGAAGGATTACGCCCAATTTCGCGACCAAATGACGGCCTTTTTCCGCCTTCACGACAGCATCAAGTTCCGCTACCAGCTTTTACAGGCGACCGCCGACAAGGACCTGGGCTCGGCCGTAGCTGACGTCGATATGGAGGCAGAATCGACCGACATCCTTCCCACTACCCAGCGCCACAGCACACAAATGCGCTTCCAACTCAAACGCGAGGCCAAGGGATGGAAAGTGATCGGACTGCAGCCCCAGAATTTCTTCCAGTAATGGCCACCACGAGCGTCATGAAGCGAGATTATCCCCAACATCCCCTCATCGGCGTCGGCGCGGTGATTATCCAGGCTGACCGCGCCTTGCTGGTCTGCCGCGCCACCGAGCCCCTGAAGGGCGAATGGTCGGTTCCGGGCGGCCTTCTCGAGTTGGGCGAAAAGCTCCGCGACGGCGTTGCCCGCGAGGCCTTGGAAGAAACTGGCCTCCACGTCGAAGTGGGCGCGGTTCTCGACGTCATTGACAGCATTTTCTCCGACGACCACGGCCGGACGCAGTACCATTATGTGCTAATCGACTTCCTCTGCCGTCCGGTTGGCGGCGAGGCCGTCGCGGGCAGCGATGTGAGCGCGGTGAAGTGGGTGACCGAGTCAGAACTGGCTGGCATGCATCTACGCGACTCCATCACCGCCGTGGTACGCAAGGGATTGGCGGCAAGCCGCTCCCGCGAATGACACTAAGTTCGCCGCACGTTAGAATCAGCACTAACGTTACTGCCCGTTCATAGCATCCGAAAGCCTCATGGCGTGGCGCGTAGCGCCAGTTGGAGTTTTCCGTGGTCCGCAAACAAATCGTCGGCAAAGACCTGAATGCACCAACCAATTCCTCGCCTGCACTATCGAGACTACGAACTGCACTCCTTCTTGCGCTCTGCGCCGCAGCCGCTGTCGCGTTGGCTGGCTGGAGGCTGCACGTCGGCCGTTCGATCGACTCCGCGAGCGCCGGCGCGCCGTCCACGAGTCCACCGCATTCGGTCCGACCGTCCCCAATCCTGGCAAGCCATCCATCCCGGCGCCTGCCGGAATGATTTGGATTCCCGGCGGCGAGTTCTCCATGGGAGCAGCCGACCCGCCCGGTATGGACGAAGTCGGTATGAACGCCACCAAGGATTCTCGTCCGATCCACCGGGTTTACGTGGACGGGTTCTTCATGGACAAGACCGACGTCACGAATGCGCAGTTCGCGAGGTTCGTGAAGGCCACGGGTTACGTCACGGTTGCCGAACGCAAGCCACGGCAAGAGGACTATCCCACTGCCCCGCCCGAGAACCTTGTCGCCGGCTCCGTCGTGTTTTCGGCCCCTGATCACCCAGTGCCGCTGAACGATCACTTCCAATGGTGGAGATACATTGCGGGTGCAAATTGGCGACATCCCCTGGGCCCCGGCAGCGACATCAAGGGCAAGGACGACTATCCGGTAGTCCAGGTCGCCTACGAGGACGCCCAGGCCTACGCCAAGTGGGCCGGCAAGCGCCTGCCCACCGAAGCCGAGTGGGAGTTCGCCGCTCGCGGCGGTCTCGCCGGAAAGCCATTCGTCTGGGGTGACCAGTTCCGTCCCAATGGCAAGTGGATGGCCAACACCCACCAGGGTCATTTCCCCAATCACGATACTGGCGAAGACGGCCACGTAGGAATCGCCGCCGTCGCCCAATATCCAGCTAACGGCTACGGTCTTTACGACATGGCCGGAAACGTGTGGCAATGGACCAGCGACTGGTATCGTCCCGACTACTACCAGCAACTAGTGGCCGCTGGCGGGATAGCGCGCAACCCCCAGGGACCGGCCAAATCTTACGATCCCGATGAGCCGACCGAGCCCAAGAAAGTCCATCGTGGCGGATCGTTCCTCTGTACCGACCAGTATTGCTCGCGCTATATCGTCGGCACCCGCGGCAAAGGCGAGGTCAGCACCGGAACCAATCATCTCGGGTTTCGCTGCGTGACCGGCGCCAAGAGCGCCGCAGCCCCGAAGCCGACGGCTGCTAAAACGACTGCAAAATCAGGCTAGACGGTCTGCCCAATTTGACCGAACTCCCCAAAGAACTGGCAAAGCACGTAGCGCCCCTACGCACCTTCTAAATTTTTTCTTCGCCAAACCGTAACTTCCAGCCAATTTCGAAGTCATATACGGCAACTGGGCGGATCCACCCGGCTGGAGCGATGGAGTTCGGCTTTTTCGGCGACCGCGGTCAACCGGCAGGACCACCACTTACGTGTGGGGCGTCCTCCAAGTCCAAAAGGAGCCTGCATTCTCAAAAAACGATTCCCTAATCAGGGGAAATCCGACAGAATGCTTCGCACGTAATCTGTTCGGACCACAGTGAAGGCCAGAGACTACGGTCTCTCAAAAAAGTAGAGGAGAAAATCTGCAATGACGAAATCGATGAAGTCACTCATGATGGGAGCTGCTCTCGCGGGATTCATGGCCGGCAATACGGCTATGGCGCAGACTCCATCGTCCAACTCTGTTTCCAGCAACTCCAACCTGGGCCACATGGCGACCTCGTTCTCCAAGGACAAGCACGCCTGCAAGGGCCAGAACTCGTGTAAGGGCAAGGGCGGCTGTAAAACCGGAGATAACGGCTGCAAAGGCAAGAACTCCTGCAAGGGCAAAGGTGGTTGCGCAACCGACGGCTCCAAGCCGCCGGCTTCGTAAGCTCGATCGCATCTTGATCGCGAGGGTTGGGACGACCTCCCTGCCCTCGCGTTTAGGACTGGTTTCATAATTTGATTTGAAAGGGCACGGCTTCAAAGGCTGCCCTGCGCGTAGAGGAGGCGTACCGCGCCGTGGTCAGCTTACAGCCGGAAACACTCGTTTCGGCAGTGGTTTTGCGTCAGGGCACGACTTTAGTTGTGCCGCAAGAGATTGAGAATAAGTTGGGGCTTTAGCCCCTGAGGGCAATTCCCTTCTGCCCATCATGGACGGGGCCTGCTGTTTAGGACATTTGGTCATCATGCCCGCTAATCGCTTTAACGGCTTCACCAATTACGGAGTAGGCATCGGCCTGCGTATCCCGCATTACAACCACATTTTCGAAAAGAAGCCGGTGGTCGACTGGTTCGAAATCATCTCGGAAAACTTTATGGTCGATGGCGGACGGCCTCTGCACGTGCTCGACCAGATTCTCGAGCAATACCGCGTCGTCCAGCACGGCGTCTCCATGTATTTCGGCTCTGTCGAACCACTGAACCGCGAACACCTGCGGCGGCTCAAATCAGCTCGTGCGCCGCACAAAGACACCGTGGCTCTCCGATCACCTGTGCTGGGGCAGTCGTCGATGGCACGTACTCCCATGACCTGCTGCCCATGCCCTACACCTTCGAGGCGGCAAAGAAAACCGCGCAGAAGATCCGCGAGGCACGCGATTTTCTGGAAGTCCCGGTTGTCGTCGAAAACGTCAGCAGTTACGCCGAATTCCACGCCTCCGAAATGACCGAGTGGCAGTTCCTCACTGAAGTCGTCGAAGCCGCCGACTGCGGAATTCTGCTCGACGTAAACAACATCTACGTCTCCTCGCGCAATCACAGCTTCGATCCGTTTGATTACCTGAATAGCGTCCCCCACGAGCGCGTGGCACAGATCCACATCGCAGGCCATTCCAAGTTTGAGAAGTACATCCTTGATACCCACGACCATCCGGTGATCGATCCCGTGTGGCGGCTGTACTCGCGGGCGATTGAGTTGACCGGACCAACGGCAACGCTGCTGGAGTGGGACGACCATATTCCATCGTTCGACGAAGTGCATCGCGAAGCACTGAAGGCCAACCGTTATATCGCCGAGAAGGTGGTCGCATGAGCAACCTCGACCACATCCAGCGCAGCATGTTCGACGCCGTACGCCAGCCACTGACGGCTGCCGAAGGAATGCGTCAGCGCACCACCGATGGCCGCTCACTCCGCCAGATCGCGGAAGAAATCATCAAGCCGAACGACCGACTCTCGTCCTTCGAGCGCCTGGAGATCTACAACCGGCAATACTGGTTCCGTGTGCTCTCAGCGCTCGCCGAAGACTTCGAGGGCCTTCGTCTCATCATCGGCGATCGCAACTTCGAGAAGCTCTCCATTGCCTATCTGCGCGATTGCCCCTCGCAATCTTTTACCCTCCGCAACCTGGGGTCGCGTCTCGAATCCTGGCTGCGCACCCACCCCGAACACATCGCCGGAGTGGAAGACATCGCCCTCGATATGGTTCGCTTGGAGTGGGCCGAAATCGAGGCCTTCGACGAAGCGGCGAAGCCTGCCCTTACGGAATCCGACCTTCCGAAACTTGGTCCCGACCCGCAGTTCGCCCTGCAGCCCTATGTTCGTCTGCTCGATCTGCAATATCCCGTGGACCAAATGCTGCTAACCATCCGTCGTGACCAACGTGTGATCGATATTGTCAGCAACGCGGTAACGGAGCGTCCGCCGCGACGGCGCCCCCGCCTGCGGACGTTGCCCAAGCGGCAAAAAATTTTCCTCGCGGTCCATCGTGCCGACAATTCGGTATATTTCAAGCGGCTCGATCCTGAGGCGTTTGGGGTTCTGAAATCGCTGCGCGACGGCCAGTGCCTTTCGGAAGCAGTCGACAGCGTCGATTGGACGGGCCATTCAAGCGAAGCCGCTGCCGCCAACGTTCAGGCTTGGTTTGCCCTTTGGTCATCCTTGGGTTGGTTCTGCAAATCAGATTAGGACGGAATTCATGACATCTCTTGCCAGCAAGCTGCAGAGGGCGTATTCGCTGCTCGTCAGCATCTGCAATTCCCTGCAATCGCCGCTGCTGCTATTCGTTCGTCTTTATTGGGGATGGCAGTTCATGGTCGATGGTTGGGGCAAACTGACCCACTTGCCGAAGGTCATCGAATATTTCGGCAGCCTCGGCCTGCCTGCGCCCGGTCCGACTGCGTACTTCGTATCGATCCTCGAATTGGTTGGCGGCTGCTTGCTCGCGCTCGGACTTGGAACTCGTCTCATCGCCCTGTTGTTGACCTGCAACATGACCGTCGCCTATATCACCGGCGATCGCGAGGCGTTGCTGTCCATCTTCTCCGACCCCGATAAGTTTTCCGCCGCGGCCCCATTCACCTATCTCATGGCGTCGCTGGTCATCCTGGTCTTCGGTCCGGGCAAGTTTTCGCTCGATTACCTCATCGAGCGCTGGTGGATCCAGCGTTCTGCGTAGGCGCTCCGCGCAATAGAACTGACTTGAGTCACGAAGGCTTCGTATCAGGGCACGACTTTACTGCTTGCGGGAAAATATTCTCCGGAACGATTTTGCGTCAGGGCACGACTTCAGTCGTGCCGACTAGACCCCTATTACGCAATGGGCTTCAGCCCCTGAACACGCTTCCCACAGCGAACATGACTTCTTCGCAATTGGTCGAGACCTCCCGTGAAATTGCCAGTCCCGCCACGCGTGACGGCAGAGGAAAGTCCACCGTTTCAGAGGCTGTTACGAAACTGTACGCTCGTCCTATGCGGTGGAACAAAGACAGCGAAATTCCAGTGCCGGAGGCACGCCATAATCTAGCCCAGCGTGAAGCCAAAGGCGAAACGCTGGGGTTCAGTGGAATATTTCATGCGAGTCGCGGAGCGACGGCAGAGTTTCGTAACAACCTCTTCAACGCTGGGTAGGCTGGCTGCAGCAATCCTAAGTCCCTCGGGGATGACACTCTTCCGCGAGGACTTCAGTCCGAGCCGCTTGTCTCCTTCTTAGCATCCAAGCAACATGCAGTTTGGTCACTTCCTCTCGCGCCGCATAGTCTCCATAATGGCTTTGGTTGCATCCGCGATCGTCGCCATCGCCTGGATGGCAGCACCTCCCCAACACGCGTCCGGCCCCGCGACCACCGTTACTATTTGCGGCTCTGCGATCGACGTGCGCTTCGAAGGAGAAACCGGCACAGCATCTCGCGACGACTTGCTCACCTGGGTCCGCCGCGCCGGCGACGCCGTCTGCACCTACTACGGCAAATTTCCCGTGCCCCACGTCAGTCTCGACCTGCATGTTCGCGGAGGATCTGGCGTCCACAGCGGCGTCACTTATCCAGACAACGGCGGCACCATCACCATCTCGCTCGGGCCCGACACCACCGTCGCTCAGCTCAACGACGATTGGATGCTCACCCACGAGATGATCCACCTGGCATTTCCCTCCATGACCAGAAACCATCATTGGATCGAAGAAGGCATCTCCGTCTATGTCGAACCAATCGCGCGTGTGCAAGCCGGCCAACTTTCTGCTGAGCGCATGTGGCACGACGTCGTTCGCGACATGCCACAAGGCGAACCTGCGCCCGGTGACGAGGGACTCGACCACACCCACACCTGGGGCCGAACCTATTGGGGCGGAGCCATGTTCTGCCTGGTCGCCGATGTCCGCATCCGCCAGCAGACCCACAATCAGAAAGGTCTTCAGGACGCCCTTCGTGGCATTCTCGCTGCCGGCAATATCACCCAGGACTGGGACATCGAGCGCGCGCTCACTGTCGGCGATAAGGCCACGGGGACGACCGTCTTGGTGGATCTGTATCACCAGATGCGCGACCAGCCCGATCCGGTCGACCTCCCGGCGCTTTGGAAGCAGTTGGGCATTGAGCGTGCGGCGAACGGCTCGATTCAGTTTGACCAGAATGCGCCATCGGCCAATATCCGGGAAGCTATCACTTGGCGTGAGTCCGCTACGCCGAGCGCTGCCCACTAGAACCCATCTCATGAGTGGGCTTTGAAAGGGCACGGCTTTAGCCGTGCCGTTCGGGACTGGCAAACGCTGGGCTTTAGCCCCTGAGGGAATTCTGTTTTTCAGTACACTCGCATTTGTGAGATAGGTTTCTGCGATCAAGGGCTCGTCCCGCAGCGCAGCGCAGCGACGGAATATCTAAGCCCACCGTTCCAACGGTGGGAGGCAGCGATTGGTTTTTTGCAGACTGAAGCGCGGAGTCTACTCGTTCTGCATTCTTTTGAGCCGCCGACTCGACTTGGCCTTATCACTGCCCGCTGTGCCCTACGTCCTATCGCCCTTCCATCCCCTCGCGTATTCATTACTCCGTGAGGTTACGGGATTTGTGTGCCCACCCCACGCCGTGCCCAGCGCACGGTGTATCTGCTCCTTGAAAACTCGTTACAGGCGGCATTCGGGCGTCTCTAGTCTGTATGACTAGTATGGATAGTATGACAAATTTGACGCATACAAGTATGTAAAGTATTACAAAAATCTGGGTCTACACCCCTCATTTTAAGGCCTAAGTCTAACGCCCTCAATTGGATACGTATAACTATATTTAGAATCTATTGCTTGCGAAGAATTTTTCCCTAAACCATTGATTCTAAAAGGCAGCGCAAATTGTTTTATAAGTACACGCGCTCTTGGGCCCGAATCGCCCGGTAGCGCTGGAAGACCTTGCGGTCGCTTTCCAGTCCGAGTGCCGAACGCAGGCTGCTCCCCCGGAAGGTATGCATCAGCATCCTCCGCCAGTTCTTCAGCACGAACCACGGCTCCTTGGAGATAACGGCGGGCATGTGTGCGGTCTTCATCCAGCGCTCCACCCGCCAGCGCTGGTATTCAATCTCTTCCGGCTCAAGATGTTCCGTCGCAACCACGGCAGTCGTCCCGTCGTACTCTTCCAGCCGTTCGATCTTGATCAGGTTGCGCGCACGAAAGTCTTTCGTCATCGGCGTGCCCGGATAAGGCGTGGGGTGCTGGATGTAGGGCCAGTCCACATACTGCCGTGCAAAGTCGAGGTTGGTGCGTATGGAGTCGAGGGTGTCATCGGGGTTCCCGACGATCAGGCCGCCCACCACATACATCTTGTTCTGATGAAGGTAGTCAATGGCTTGTATGGTCGCATTGCCGGTTCGCCTGCCGTTCTCCCGAATGGAGTTCTTCGCCGATGCCTTCAGGTACACCAAATCGTCTTCCAGGATGTTCTCGATCCCCAGGAAGACGTACCGGAATCCCGCTTTGCGCATCAAGGGAGCGAGCGTCTGGCCGTGCATAGCGATCGGCGAGGTCATCGCCTGAACCGAGTAGGCAATGTCGTTGAGACTGGCATCGATGATGGCCTGGCACAACGCTTCGAGGCGCTTGATGTTGAGCGAAATGTTGTCGTCAACCAGGAAAATCGCCCGCGCACCATTGTCCCGGGCGTCGCGAATGTCGGCCAACACTCGGTCGAAGGAGTAGGTATGAAAATTACGGCCGCGCATCTCGATGATCGAGCAGAACCCGCAGTCGAACGTGCAGCCACGCGAGGTTTCGATGACATCGATTTGCCGTCCCAGCATGGTGTAGCCATCAAGCACACGCGCTTTGCGATTGGGCAGACGGATGTCATCGCCTTCGAGCGAGTGAACCGGACGCGGAAGGTTCTCATGCCACGATGCCCCATCACGATAGGTGAGACCAGCGATGCAGCCATAGCTCTGTCGATTCTCGATGGCGCGAAGGAGTTCGCGAAAAGTCAGTTCGCCCTCGCCGCGCACGATGAAGTCCACACCATTTCCTTCGTGGCGATAGGCATCAGAGGCGAGACTGGGATCGTATCCACCAACGACGACTTTCACATCCGGCTTCAACGCGCGCACCAGCTCGATCACCTGAAAAGCCGTCTTGCGCTGGAAGGTCATGACCGACAATCCGACGACTTCGGGATCGTGCTCACGCATCAGTTGCCCGATAGTCTGGCGGACACTCTGCTGCACGAGGATCAGGTCGGCGACCGCGACTTTATGATGGGAATCGACGTTGCCCGCAAGCGACGTCAGGCCTCCGTTCGGCATGCGGACCGCTACGGTTGGCATGTGCTCGAACGAATCGGGCATGGAGAGGAGGAGTACGTTCACTACGCAAATCCTTAGGTCTTTCCGGTGTGCCCACAACGGCCTGAGTAGCTCGATAGTACACCGAAACCGCTATTGCAGCGGAGCAAGAGCGCCTGGATTCGGTCAACCTGGCGTGAACCACGGGTCACCCCATTCGGGCGGGTGTAAACTTTTTTCATTACCATTCAGAGGAAAGTGATGATGATGACCGCTAGCATTGTTGTGAGACGCTCAGGTCACATCGATATTCACGGAGGCACTATGGTTCGCAAAGTCTTACTAGCAGCATTTGTATTTTCGCTCATTGTTTCAGCGGCAGCGCAGAACGCGCCTTCGGCCCCGACAGTTGTCCCGTCGTCGGACCTGAAGAAGGTCGTGCCTGACTCCTATTTCTTCCGGGGCTTGAGCGCGACCACCCAGCTGCGCAACTCTTCCGCGATTCACTATCCGGACGATTTCTACGTCATCGTCGGCCTGGTGGACACCTCGGGCTACTCGTCTGACGTAAAAGCCAAGTACAACGGCTTCTTCATCACCGAGAAAAAACTTTCATTCGATGGCGGAGGGACCCTGGCGCCCGGCCAATACGGCATGGGATACACGGCTGACGGCAAGTTCCACATTTTGGATGTCACTGGTAACGAGCTGCTGGTCGCCGACATTAAAGTCGATGACAAGCTCGCACGGCCGCAGCCATTGAAAATCGTAATGGACGGTGGGACCGCGAAGCTATATCTCGGCAAGAAGTACGTTACTTTCACAGCGCAATAGCGTTGACAAGCGCGCGGATGTATTAAACCCGACTGCTCGCTAGGGCGGTCGGGCATTTGATTGTTGGGCTTGTTGTGATTCAATGCAGTATTTGCCGCTTTGTCGGCGAGGGTATGCAGGAATGCTTCGTAGAATTTTACCGGCAATCACGCTGCTAGCCACGATTTCGTTCGTCCAGACATTTGCTCAGAGCAAACCTGAAGCGCCTCAACCGTTCGATGTCCGCGCGCACTACACGAAATACGAATACTCCATTCCCATGCGTGATGGGAAGAAGCTGTTCACCTCGATTTACGTCCCCAAGGACAGTTCGCGCTCCTATCCCTTCCTGATGGACCGCACGCCTTACAGCGTTTCGCCCTACGGCGTTGACAACTACAAGACCGCCATCGGGCCGTCGGAGTCATTCGAGAAATCGGGCTACATCTTCGTCTATCAGGATGTGCGCGGCCGCTATATGTCGGAAGGAACGTTTGTCGAGATGCGGCCGCACATCGATCACCCGACCTCGAACAGCGATGTGGACGAGAGCACTGATACTTACGACACCATCGAGTGGTTGCTGAAAAATGTCCCTAACAATAATGGCCGAGTGGGCATCTGGGGAATTTCCTATCCAGGTTTCTTCACCTCGGCCAGCATTATTGACTCGCACCCGGCGCTGAAGGCAGCTTCTCCGCAGGCGCCCATGACCGACCTGTTTATGGGTGACGATGCCTACCACGGCGGCGCGTTCATGTTGGCCGCGAACTTCGGCTTTTACTCATCGTTCAAGCCGCAAAACAACCCATCACTTCCGCCCAAAGAGCGTCAGCCGTTCGACTACGGCACTTCCAGTGGCTACGACTTCTTCCGCGCCATGGGCCCACTCTCGAATGCCAACACTCTGTATTTCCATGGGCAGACCTTCTTGTGGAACGACCAGGTGCAACATGACACCTACGATGATTATTGGCAGGCCCGCAATCTCGCCCTGCACATGAAGAACATCCACTGCGCGGTGCTGACCGTCGGGGGCTGGTTCGATGCCGAAGATCTCTCTGGGCCGATGCGCACCTTTCACGCTATCGATCAGCACAATCCCGGGATCTTCAACGCGGTGGTCGAAGGCCCCTGGGTGCATGGCGGATGGTCGCACTATGAAGGCCGGCGGTTGGGTTACGTAGATTTCGCCTCCGACACCGGCGATTATTTTCGCGAGAAGATTCAGTTCCCTTTCTTCGAGGCCTACCTGAAGGGCGACGGCAACGCGAAACTTCCCAAGGCATACGTCTTCGAGACCGGAACCAACGTTTGGCGGCAATACGACACATGGCCACCGAAGAACGCTGAGTCGAAAACGCTTTACCTGAACGACAAGGGCCGACTGACCTTTGATCCACCCGCCGCGACAGGCGAGGTTTTCGACCAGTACGTGAGCGATCCGGCCAAACCTGTGCCGTTCGTCGGATATGCCGCACTGGCTGTTCCGCAGGAGTACATGGTCTCGGACCAGCGCTTCGCGGCCACACGCTCGGACGTACTCACGTATCAGACCGACGAACTACAGGAAGACCTCACCATCGCGGGTCCGGTTTCGCCGAAACTGTTTGTCTCGACCAGCGGAACTGATTCCGACTGGGTCGTCAAACTGATCGACGTCTATCCGTCGTATTATCCAGAACCGGATGCCGGCAAGCCCGAGGCTCCGCGCATAGATGTTGGCCCACCGGTCGAAAAGATGGCGGGCTTCGAACAGCTGGTTCGCGGAGAGCCGATGCGCGGCAAGTTCCGCAAGAGCTTTGAGAAACCCGAGCCGTTTGTACCGGGCAAGATGGAAGAAGTGAGCTTCGAGATGCCCGACATCAATCACACCTTCCGCCGCGGACATCGCATTATGGTGCAGGTGCAGAGCTCGTGGTTCCCGCTCACCGACCTGAACCCGCAGACGTTCGTGAACATTCCCGACGCCAAGCCGTCCGACTTCAAGCCAGCCACCGAGCGCGTGTACCGCTCGCAAAAGGCACCGTCGGGAATACAGGTGCTGGTGCTACACCCTGAAGGGCCCTGAGAAAGATTGAGGGCCTCGCAGTTTGGCGAGGCCCTCTGTGCCGCAAGGAGATCAGGCGTTTGCTCTTACGCCTGCGCGGCGAGTCCGTTGTTCGCCATCCACCGAGGTGGCAACTCTGCCTTCGCTTTAGGCAGGATGTCGAGGTAAATGACCGCGTAGCGGAAGGCCATCACAGCCGCCGCGATGACCAGGACGCTAGACGCCAGTTCTGTCCACTTCGGTACGTAATGCGTGCCCATGGCGGTCTGCAAAGCGTTGATGGAAACATTGAGACGGTTGACGATGAGCCCAGCCACCACCAGTGCGCAAGTCCAGTACAGCCCATCCGGGTTGTCGCGGATTTTAGCCGAACTCAACAATACGATGGGAGCAACCATGAACAATCCGACTTCGAGCCAGAAGTATCCGGCCTCGGGAGTGAATTGGAAGGCATAATGCAAAGCGTGGTTCGCCACCAGATCGAGCATGCGGAAAAAAACAAAGACGATCAGCAGCAGCTGGATCATACGGCCGCAATCGCTGAGGATGGTGAAATCGACGCGCACATTCAACGAACGCATGCTGAGGTACACCGCCATCACCGTGAGCGCCAGTCCCGCGGGAATCGCAGACATGTAAAACATGGCGTGCATGTAGGGCGAGTACCACAACGGATGCACTTTGCCTTCGGCAATGAGGTACAGGCCGCCCAGGAATGACTGATGCATGGACGACAGCAAGACTCCTGCGAGCACCACGCCAGTCAGGATCCGATGGTGATACCGCAATATGGTTTCGCGGAATCCTTTCCAGGGCAGTTTCTCGATCACGGCAGGCGCAAACTCAAAGGTCAGGACGGTGAAGTACGTCATGATGCAGACGCACACGTCGAACAGCACCGAGCGGCTGTTCCACATCACGATAGGATGCCAGAAGCGCCACGGCAGTCCGATCTCGTAGAGGTAGCCGACCATCACCGTGCAGTAACCGAGGAACGAAATCAGGATCGACGCACGCAGGATGGGGCGATAGCGCTCCATACCGAGCAGGTACACTGCAGCGCTGATGCCGAAGCCGGCCGCTGACAATCCAATGCCGCACAGCGTACCCAGACCGACCCAGAGCCCCCAGGGCATCTTGTCGGAAAGATTGGTGCTGGCGCGGAAGCCCTCAAAAAAACGTACATACGTCGCGTAAATTCCAGTGACGAAAATGATGGCTACGATGACGCGCCAGAGAGTGATTTTTGAACTAATTCGCGCTGTCATGGCTAGCTCCTTTCTCCTTTGATTCGATTGACGGCAACCTTCTCTTCAGCCTCGGCGAGAGCGACTTCGCGTCGGCGCTGCGTGATCCAGTACAACGCGGACAGGATCGTCCCGCCCATGATCACGACCTTGGGCGAGTCGCCCATTGCGGCCTCTGTAAGAGTAGGCACCGGTTGGTTGCCCGTAGGTAGCGGCTTGAAACCGAGCTTCTCAAACTCCACATCGGAGACGAATAGCACCGACCCTCCGCCCGCTTCGGTCGTGCCATGAATCCGTGGAACGTAGCTCGAGTCGGCACGAATGCGGTTCCACGCGTCGGCGATCAGTTCGTCGCGGTCGCCGAAAATGCTGGCCTGCACTGGGCAAGCTTCGGTACAAGCGGGCTGATTGCCGGACTTTACCCGTTCGGAACACATATCGCACTTCTTCACGAAAGGAGCCAACTTGCTCCACTGGTACCGCGGCACCTGGTAAGGACACGCCAACATGCAATAGCGGCACCCAATACACTTGTCGGCGTCGTAAACCACCGGCCCCAGCGCCGTCTTCTTGATCGCACCGACAGGGCAGGCCGAGGCGCAAGCCGGATCGTTGCAGTGCATGCAGACTTTCCGTACAAACTTGTCCCCGCGGGATTCGATTACGGTAAATGCCGTGTCGGACAGGGACGGTTCCAGTTCCGTATTGAAGCCGTGCAACTTTTTGCAGGCGGTCTCGCAACTACCGCAGCCGATGCAGCGCTTGATATCGATCAACATGGCTTTTTGCTTGGGCATGTGCGTTCTCCTTGTTCTCCGTTGGCGCTGTTGGCTAGGTCAGGAAGAATTCTTTGACCAGTTGATGCCGCACACTGTCATCGACCTGAAATAGCATCCCCTTCACGGGAAGGCCGCCATCTTGTGCCAGCGCAGGGCTGAGTTGTTGCATCATTCCGCCAAGACGGGCAATGCTGTTCTGCATCCAGGCCGGAACAATCGGTCCCTGCAATAAGTTCTTGGTATTGATCGAGAGCTCAGGAGCCTTGATTACACAGAGCCAACCGCTTTTGTACGGATCCTCCGTCGTCAGGTTCGGCGTTTTCAAGACCTCGTGGTTGATCGAAACCAGAACGCCCTCCACAGGAGAGAGCATGTCCACCGACTGATCACCGTGCTTCAGCGTGCAAAGTTTCTGGCCTTGCCGTACCCAGCGGTTTAAATTAGCGAGTTCGATGCCATCGATCTGGCCAAACAAGTTGCTGGCAAACGAGTCGATGCCCACTCGCGCGTTCTGGTGACCTTCGTCATGCACCCAGGTGTGACCGGGATGAAAGCTGTAGCTCTCAGGGACTTCTAAGCCTGCTGTCTTGATCATTTTTGGCACACTCACTTTCTGGAACGTCACCGGCTGAACAGCCACGGCCGGCACTTCTGGACGCCGGAAATACATGATCGAGAGGATTAAGAGGAAGGTAAGTAGTACGAATAGGATCGACATAAAGCCTCCTCGATTACAGAGCAAACGATTCAACCAGACAGGACAAACCGGAGCGCGCGGCGGGAATGTTCTGAAGAGTCTGGCCGATGCCGCTCGCGATGATAAGTGCGATGTTCATACTGTCGTGCTCCGCTGTTGCTAGTGCACGTGGAGTGCAATATCGTGAGTGACGAGATTTGCTGATTAGAAAGCGCTCTTAGTTGGCGCAGCCGACGTCAAAATGGGAAATCACTGCATTACGCAGGAGTGGTGGTGCATTTTGCAGTAGCAGGAATCGAGCTAGATGACTTCTTGCAGCTTCTTGAGGCGGCGCATGAGCGAGGTCGGATGAATGCCAAGGATGCGAGCGGCATGCGTTTTGTTCTGCCCCGTGGCATGAAGGACGTCTTGGATATAGTGGTCTTCTAATTCAGCCAGCGTGACAAACTGGTCGCCTGTCGGCGAGACATCGTAGCTCGAGAGCGGCTCGGCTCGAGGAAGCGCCGGTTTGTAATCGCGCAGTTCCTCGGGGAGGTCGGCTTCCTCGATCTCCGATTCCTTGCAGAGAATCATCGTGCGTTCGATTACGTTGCGGAGTTCACGTATATTGCCGGGCCACGGGTAGTCCTTCAGGAGCTCAGCCGCAGCCGGCGTAAATCCCACAAAGCTCTTCTTCAACTCGGTATTGAAGTGCCCCATGATGTCGAGGGCAAGCGGAACGATATCTTCTTTACGATCTCGCAGCGGTGGAATGAAAAGCGGCAGCACGTTCAGCCGGTAATAAAGGTCTTCGCGAAATTCGCCTTGCGCCACCGAGTCCTTCAACAGCTTGTTAGTGGCGGCGATGATGCGAACGTCCGCCTGGATGACCTTCGTACCACCCAGACGCGTAAAAGTGCCTTCCTCGAGCACACGTAGCAATTTTGCCTGCAGGCTGGGTGAAGTGTTGCCAATCTCGTCGAGGAACAGGGTACCGCCTCGGGCTTTCTCGATCAGACCTTCCTTGCGGCGGCGCGCGTCGGTAAACGCCCCCGGTTCGTATCCGAAAAGTTCGCTTTCCAGCAGCGTGTCAGGTAACGCCGCGCAATTCAGGCTGATCATGGGCATCTGCGCCCGGGGACTGTTGTAGTGAACCGCCTTGGCCAGCACTTCCTTGCCCGTACCGCTTTCACCTTGGATGAGGATGGTGGTGCGCTCGCTCTCGGCGGCTCGACGCGCCATCTGCAGCACTTCGATCATCACCGGACTCATGGTTACGATGCGGCCGAAATCGTATAGCCCCTTGGCGCTTTGGACGGTGTCATGCACACGCACGCGTAAGGCGAGCATTTCACCAGCACGGCGCAGCGTGTTTACCATGTCGGCGATGTGGAATGGCTTGATCAGGTAGTCATAAGCGCCCAGCTTCATCGCTTCAACCGCGCGATCCACCATGTGGTACGCGCTCATCATGAGGAAGATGGTCGCGGGTGAACTGACTTTCGCCTCGCGCAGCACTTCAATCCCGTTGACGCCCGGCAACACAACATCCAACAAAGCAAAGTCGGGCTTTTCCTCGGCGAAGACCTTCAACGCCTCTTCTCCGCTCATGGCAAGAAATACTTCGAAACCCTCGTCCCCGAGCGCTCGCCCCAACGTGCGCAGCGTCAGGGCCTCGTCATCCACGATCAGGACGGAGTACGGCATGGCTATGCGATAACCCCCTGGCACTCCGTGACACCATTGTCCTGCTGGTGGACTGGCAGCGTTACCCGGACGGTAGTACCCTTCGCCAGCGTACTTTCAACGTGAATATCTCCACCGTGTTTGCGAATGTAGCTTTGGCTGATGCTGAGTCCCAGTCCCGTGCCTTTGCCCCGCTTAGTAGTGAAGAACGGATCGAAGACGTGCGGAAGAATGTCGGCCGGTATGCCACTGCCGGAGTCGCTAATACTCAACTCCACAAGATCTGCGGAACGTTCTTTGTCAGCCGTGATGGTGATACTGCCGCCTGCGGGAGTGGCCTGCGCCGCGTTCAGTAGCAGGTTCATCAGAATCTGCGACAACTGGTTCACGTCGGCGGTAATTGCGGGCAGGTCGAGTGGAACGCGATTCGAGAGTGTTAAGTGGCGAAACATCGGTTGATGCTCGACGAACTTCAGGGTCTCGGCAACCAGCTTGAACAAGTTCAACCTGCCCAGCAGCAACGGTCCGGGACGCGCGTAATCCAGAAGGCCCTTGATCGCCGAGGAGATTCGTTTCGCGCAGGCGATACACTGTTCGACTTCCATGCGCTGCTCTCCGGAGGTATACCGCAACTCCAGTTCGAGGTGCGACATGATCCCTAACAGTGGATTGTTGATCTCGTGCGCCGCACCCAACGCGAGTTGCGCCAGTGATGCGTACTTCTCGTACTCGGCCAACTGCGAATCGAATTGAAGCTTTTCTTTGGCCAGCTCTCGCTCTTCTTCCAGGCGTCGCACCAACTCCTGTTGAGCGAGGTTGCGCTCGTACTCGCGATAGTCTGCAAGTTCGCGGGCCTTGCGCAGTTGTCGTTTGCCCGTCCCGATGCGAATCCATGAGGCACCCACGATAACGAGCAACAAGAGACACCAGAGCGCGAAATCAGCTCGGAAGATGCGCGATGCGGCCAGGGCAGCTCGGCTCTTACTCGCGCCCAACAGCGACATCGAATTCAGCAGTAATACCCCGGATCCGCAGGAAACCCGCAGAGCAATGGTTTTCGCACCGGCGAACGCAGACCAGGGCCCTTCCTGCCGAGGCTGACAGTGGAGCATTTCGCTCTCCCTTTAGACCTTCGCGCTTTTGGACAGGAAGAGCAGTGATTCGAGTCACTTGCCCTGTGATGCGGCATCACAGTAGTGGGTGATAACAATGTCCGACGTAGCGGGTGACATCAGCTGACAATGCCGCCGATAATGGTGCGTATCACTTCGCCTCGAGGAGTGAATACGGTCATATCAGCATCTGCTCCCGCAGCGAGCGTTCCCTTGCATTTCTCAATGCCAAGTACGCGCGCCGGATTGATGGTCGCCATTCGGATCGCAGTCTGCAAGTCGATATCGGCGAACTCCATAGTGTTACGAAGCGCGCGGTCGAGGGTCAAGACGCTACCCGCCAACCTGCCATTCGACTCGCAGCGGCCGTTGTTCACCTGCACCTTAAGTTCCCCGAGTGTGTAGGTTCCGTCAGGCATCCCAGTAGCGCTGATGGCGTCGGTGATCAGAACCGCCTCGTCGGGTCCCTTAGCGCGCATGAATAAATCCACCACTGTGGGATCGACGTGGATTCCATCCACAATAATGTCCGCAGTCAGTTGGCGATTGGTCAGCACCGCACCCAATACTCCAGGGTTGCGATGGTCCAGCGAACGCATTGCGTTAAACGTATGCGTCGCATGCCGCGCCCCAGCTTCGATCGCCGATTGCGTTTGCGATAATCCGGCGTCCGTGTGGCCGATGCTCACGCATATACCCCGCGCCGCAGCTTCGCCGATCAGATCGATCGCTCCTTCAATCTCCGGAGCAATAGTCATCACGCTGACTTGGCTGTCGGCCGCTTCCCACATCCGCTCAAACAGCTCTCGTGATGCTGGCTGTAGCAGCGCCGGGGGATGCACTCCGCACCTCGCATGACTCAGGAACGGCCCCTCGAGGTGGATTCCCAAGGGCCGCGCGCGCGATCCATCACCTAACCCACTCGCTGCGCGCTTCACCGCTTTGCCAAGCGCGCTGAGCGAGCGCAGGGTGGCGTCAACCGGCGCAGTTACTGTAGTCGGACAGTAGCTCGTGACCCCGTGAGCCGCCATCGAGCGTTCAATTCCGGCAAGACTCTCCTCGGAGCCCTCCATGACGTCGTGTCCCGCGCCTCCGTGAATGTGAATGTCAATTAGCCCTGGAGCCAGCACGGCATCGCCAAAATCGAACACTCGCGCGTTGCCCGCTACGCGAACCTCTTCCCTCGTGCCGACAGCGGTGATGATGCCGTCCTCCATCACCAGGGCTGCATCTTGGACCTCATACAGCGGGGTGAGAAAGCGTCGCGCCAGTAGAACGACCGACAATGTGAGACCTCGCATGAATGGCAACGCGATATCGATTCAGCGCGCGGTCACGTTACCTGATTGGAAGAATGAGTTTACGGCTTCAGGCGAAATCGCCCAACTCAAATTAGAGGTGCTAACTCTGCTATACTGCGGTTGGCGCGTTCCCGAAAGCTCACGCCAGTGAGCGGCGTGCCGAGTCTGCCTAAACCAAGTGTCGGGGAGTGGCTCAGCCTGGTAGAGCACCTGGTTCGGGACCAGGGGGTCGGAGGTTCAAATCCTCTCTCCCCGACCAATATTTTCAATAACATCTGTCGGGTTAGAGGTCGGGTTCAGCATTCTAAAAGGGGTCCATCCGGCGCGATTGCACGCGGTTCGCAAAGAGAGTCGATATCGCCCTAGGTTGGGATCCCTGCCAGCGGGAGCCACACTTGAAAGCGCGTGTCACCGGGGCTGGAATTCACGTCAATATTTCCTCGGTGCTTCTTGACAATTCGCTGGACAGTGTCGAGGCCGAGGCCGGTACCTTCCCCAACTCCTTTGGTCGTAAAAAAGGGCTCAAAGATATGGGGCTGCACGTCACCGGGAATGCCAGGACCGTTATCACCAATCACAACTACCGCACAACCGTCATCGCGGTAGGTCCGGACACGAAGCTCACCCTTTCCGTGCATCGCATCAATTGCGTTGTCGATCAGGTTCGTCCAAACCTGGTTGAGTTCGCTGCCGAACGAATTCACCAGGAGGGGGCCGGGCTGATAATCGCGCCGCACGACCACGCCTTGTTTCAGCTTGTGGTTCATGATTGTAAGCGTAGTTTCCAAGCTCTTTACAACGTCCACGTTCTGCACCGGCGCCTGGTCCATGTGGGTGTATTCCTTGATCGCGCAGACTAGGTCCGATATTCGCGACGTGCTGCTCTCGATTTCGTGCAACAGGTTCGCAATCTCTTCGGAAGCGGCAATCCTGACCAGAGCGGCTCGAGCGGTATCCCCATCAAGGGTTGCGAACAAGGATTCGACCACCTCCGGCTTGATGTTTCGCCGGGCGAGACCCGCTGCCAAAAGCCACAAGTCGGCCTGTCCATGACTGCGCAACAGAGAATCGATCTGATCTTCCAGGTCGCTGACGGTCAGCGGGTCGGGCGGAATTACGTCCGGCTGTGTGAACAAAGCTTCCAATCGTTCGATCTCTGACTTCTGCACAGGAGTGAGATCGCGTCTTCCCAGTTCGAGGCTCGCGTTCTTTACCTTCTTTAAAATGTCGCGCAATTGACTGGCTGCACGTTTCGCAGCAGAAGCTGGGTTGTTAAGTTCATGTGCGAGTCCTGCCGAGAGCTTTCCCAAAGACGCCAAGCGATCCCGCTGTTGTTCGAGGCGGGTGGTTTCGCGGATCCGGTCGGACATCAGGCCCACGAGACGCGCTGTGAGTTCTGGCATTTTCTGTACAAGCTCTGGAAATCTCGACGCAGGAAATCGCAGGGCGCGCGTGTCCGCCACGGCGCGTCCGTTCACCCCGAACTGCTTCATCCTTGAAAACGGAAGTACTCCGGTAACGTCGCCGGCCTCAACATCAAAGACAAAGGTCTCCCCTCCGCGCTCACCCCGCCATTGAACCTGCCCCTCAAGAATCACGAACATCGCGTCAGCTGGGGCACCTTGGCGTGAGTAGACCTCACCCGCCTTGAGCGTCATCTCTTGCGATTGGCTGATGAACCAGTCGAGCTGATCGTCTGGCAAATCAGCGAATACGGAAAGGCGAAGGAGTTCAGATTTGTCGATCATTTAGACCTTGCTCAGATACTGATGGATGAACTGCACGGCTACCGATCCTTCACCGACTCCGGAAGCCACCCGCTTTATGGAACCATGGCGCACATCGCCGACGGCAAAGATGCCGGGGACGTTGGTCTCAAGCAGGAACGGGTCGCGGTCGAGCGTCCACCCTTTCGGGTGTTGTCCGTCTCGAATAACGTCGGGACCGGTCAAAAGGAATCCGCGGTCGTCCCGCTCGATCAGACCGGCCAGCCAATCCGTGCGTGGCAATGCTCCAATGAAGATAAACATCGCATTTGCCGGAACGCGCTCCGTCTTGCCGGTGTCAGAACAAAGTACCGAAATCTCTTCCAGATGCGTTTCGCCATGTGCCTCGACCACACCAGCATGGGTCCACAGCTGAATGTTAGGCGTTTCTTGAATCTGGTCGATCAAGTACTTCGACATAGTGCTGGAAAGGGATCCTCCGCGGACAAGAATAATGACGCGCTCTGCGAATTTTGCGAAGTTCATAGCCGCTTGACCCGCTGAATTCGCGCCACCTACTACGTAAATGATCTCACCCTTACAGGAAAGGGCTTCCGTGGCGCCGCCGCCATAGTAAATCCCCGCTCCCTGCAACCGGTCTATGCCGGGAGCGTCGAGGCGTCGCCACTGCACTCCAGTTGCAATCATCAGCGCGTGGCATGAAATTTCGTTCCCATCGGCTAGCTTAATGATTCGGTATGGCCCTTCCGCACGGGCTCCAACAGCTTCCTGCGACAGAATTTCCACTCCGAAACGCTGGGCTTGCACCACGGCGCGCCGGGCCAGATCGGCTCCGCTTAGCCCGGTGGGAAAGCCAAGATAGTTCTCGATGCGAGAGCTCATGCCCGCCTGACCGCCGGGCGCTTCGCGCTCAATCATCACAGTATGCAGGCCTTCAGAGGCTCCGTAAACGGCAGCGGCCAACCCAGCCGGCCCGCCACCCACAATCGCCAAATCATAGAAACTGGTTTGTGCGCGAGTTCGCAGCCCAACCTTTTGTGCGACATCGGCGGGAACACCCTCAAGCAGCTTGGTGCCATCTGGGAAGAGGACCACGGGCAGATCGTTCGCCTCCGGACCCAGAGCCTCCAACAGGCGCTTGGTTTCCGGATCGTTCGCAGAAAGCTCAACGTCCGTCCACTGGTACGGCACATGGTTGCGAGCGAGAAAATCCCGCAACTCGTAGGAGCGAGGCGACCAGCGAGTGCCTAGCACACGAATTCCTTCAAATGTTGGACGAAATGAAGCCTGCCAGTCATCGAGCAAGTCGTCCAATTGCGGATACAAGTGCTCTGCGGGAGGATCCCACGGCTTTAAGAAGAAATAGTTGATGCTGGCTTGATTGATAGCACTGATGGCGGCATTGGTATCGGCATAAGCCGTGAGCAAAGCCCGCTTCGCGCTGGGAAAGATTCCCATCGCCTGCTGCAAAAATTCCACCCCATCCATGCGCGGCATGCGCTGGTCGGCAAGCAGTAAAGCCACGCTGTCATTACGGACCTTCAACTGTTTCAGAAGATCAAGCGCACCTTCAGGTGAGTCGCTTCCGATAACCCGGTATTCAGCGCCGTACTGCGAACGAAGGTCGCGTTCGATTGCCCGCAAGACGTCCGAATCGTCATCCACGCTTAGCAATATTGGCTTGGCCATGCTTACTCTCGGCTTCCGAAAAAAGAGATAATTGCGCGCGCTTAAGTTCTGTCGTTGATTTCGTTAGATAGCGAAAATCCCATTCGGTCGCGCAATTCGTGCCGGTGGAATCGGTCTTCACCCTCAACAATGTGACAGAGCAGTAGGGGAGTCTTTTGGCGCTTCTTACTTGCGCCGCCCCTCTTTCAGGAAAGTCCCTTCTTGCAGCTCGGTGAATGCCTGCCGAAGCTGCTCCTGCGTATTCATCACGATCGGACCATACCAGGCCACAGGTTCCTCGAGCGGCTTTCCTGAGACCAACAAGAATCGGATTCCATCGTCCCCGGCTTGCACTGAGACTTCGTCGCCGCTGTCAAACAAAACCAGCGAACGATTATCCGCGTCCACTGGAGGAGCGGTGTCAAGCCACTTGATCGATTCCGTTGGCACTGCAAGCGGGCCCGATGCGTTGCAGAATTTTCCGCCACCCGCAAAAACATAGGCGAAAGCGTGTCGAACGGTCTCCACGGGAAGCGTCTTTCGTTTGCCGGGGGAGATGGACACGTCCAGATAAATAGGATCGGCAGCTACTCCTGCAACCGGGCCGGTCTTTCCCCAGAAACTTCCGCAGACGACCCGCACATGAGTACCGTCGTCATCAGTGATTTCAGGTATCTCGGCGCCCTTCACTTCCTGATACCGGGGCTCCGTCATTTTGAGCGACGACGGAAGGTTGCCCCATAACTGAAAGCCATGCATCCGTCCTGCATGGTCGCCCTTCGGCATCTCCTGGTGAATGATGCCGCTGCCCGCGGTCATCCACTGCACATCGCCGGACGAGATGACGCCGCTGTTCCCGATGCTGTCGCCATGCGCCACCGTCCCGGCAAGTACATAGGTGATGGTCTCGATTCCGCGGTGGGGATGCCAAGGGAATCCTGCTAGGTAGTCCTCTGGAACATCATTGCGGAAATCATCCAACAGGAGAAAGGGATCGAAGTCTCTTGTGTTTCCAAAGCCGAACGCGCGGCGAAGATGCACGCCCGCACCTTCGAGAGTCGGCTTCGATTTGATTAACCGCTTAACTGGTCGAATCGACATCGTGAACTCCAGCGTAGAGAATCTCAGTGCCCGTCAGGCTCTCGCTTTATCGATCATTTCTGCCCAGATATCCTTTGATTTCAGAATCAGCTCGACGGTTTCGCGAATCGCGCCATGGCCTGCGAGGGCTTTTGTCGTGTAGTGCGCAGCCTTTTTTACCTCGGCGACCGCATCGCCTACGGCAACAGCGAGACCCGCACGCCGCATCAACGGAATGTCCGGAAGATCATCGCCAACATAAGCGACAGCGCTATCGGACACGCCGGACTTCCGCAGGATTTCTTCATACGCCGGCATTTTCAGCGGCTGCTTCATATAGATGAATTCCATATTCATTTCATGGGCGCGGCGTAAGAGTGCAGCACTTTCGCGGCCCGTAATGCATCCCGTACGAAGGCCAGCGGTTTGAGCCAGTGTCAGGCCCTGGCCGTCGTGTGCGTCAAAGGTCTTGATTTCGAGAGCAGTGCCGTCGTGTTGCGAGAGCAGAGTAACACTGCCGTCCGTCATGGTGCCGTCCACGTCCATGAGTAGCACTTCGATTTGCGCAGCGCGCTTCTTGAGTGCCGGTGAGATCTTGGAAACACGTGCCAAATGAGCCTCCGCTAGGAGCAAAGAGAGAGTTTAAGACAAAAGCTTAATGGATGTGGTGGGATCGATGTGCTCTCCTAAAGAGCGGGAAACACTCCGAAGTCAATAACGGCACGCATTACATCGACACCACCGCGTCCCAGTCGGCGAGAACACGGCAGGCTTCAGCAACGCCACCGCATTCAGTGGAAGACAGACCTATTCCACGTTCCTGCTTTACGCAAAGCCACACTGTTGCAGACGGCGGCGCATCGACTCGCTTCCAGTTATGTGAATTTTCGATGAACAATCCCGCCCGCCCTCCATCAAACGATGCGTCGCACTTGCTTTGATTAGGACCCGCAGCTTCTAATGCGAATCGGCGCATTCCACTCCCAGACAGGATGGCTCCAAGACTCACATGGCTATTTCTCTCACCTTTGACTGTGTCGACACTTACTTCCTGTT
Organism: uncultured Acidobacteriaceae bacterium; assembly: GCA_963837915.1. Classification (GTDB taxonomy): domain Bacteria; phylum Acidobacteriota; class Terriglobia; order Terriglobales; family Acidobacteriaceae; genus DASRAA01. Next base: position 9,493 of record CAWIPZ010000017.1, on the reverse strand, counting down.
CCCGTTTGCCCTCGACAAGGAAGCTATACGGGAAGACCATGCTCAGGCATGGCCTGCCGACACCCGTTGGATTGACGGCCTCGATACCTGGATCGCGGGGGAAAGCGGACGCCGCGCTTCCCAACTCGTGGCCCGCCTCGGCCCTTGGAAGCGAGCTACTTACTCCCAATTCGATTTGGACTCCCCGGCCTACACGGACCTGCTGTTTTTTAATTCCATCGTCCGGCATGTTTTCTTTGACACCAGCATCGGGCGGAGCCCGGACGACCAGGAAAACCAACTGCGCTGCTACACCATCAGCGTGGGTGGTTCGTCGCGCTTGTGGTTTGAAGGCGCCGACGCGCTCGGACGGGGCGCACGTGTGGAGGTGCGGGATCTCAGGCTCTACCTTTCGGCAGAGGGCATTGGTGTTCTGTCGGTTGGAGTTACCGCTGGTTCCCTCGATGCCACCCAAGCTCAGTGGATCAATCGCCGTCTGCGAAAGCTATATCCCGTCACTGCCGAAGGATTGCACGACGGTCACACGCCGAACTGGTTGGCTATCCGGCTGGAAGAAGGCGGGCAACTCGACACTCTCTGCGAGGAGCGGTTCGACAGCGTACAGATGGTTGGCTTCTATCCCCCGCTGCCCAACACCGTTAAGAGCCTGCTGTACTTCGCTGACTATGCGCAGGAAGAGTACGAACCGGTGTTCGATGAGAACATGATGGTTTATACGTTCGGGGAACTCGACACCACCAACTTCTCCGACCCCGAGATCTCCTCGGCAGCGGAAGAATTTCTCTTCCTTCGCCACAAACATTCCGAAGCCATGGGTTTCTCCTCTCCCACCGCAACCACGCTAATCGGCTTCACTGGCCATAGCTGCTCGATTTTGCGGATGAAGTCCACTTCTGAATCCAACGTGCGGCGCCGGGACCACCTGTGCGGACCGGGCGCCATGGTTTGGCGCGAAAATCTGGATGACCGCCGAATGTTTCACACCAGCTACTACCTGATGACCGTGGTGGCTTGTTTCTATCGGGCCGTATTGCTCGACTTCAGCGAACGAAGCGCCTTGGTCGCCCGACGTTTGCTGCACGATCAGCAAACTGGACGACAAACCCTCGCCGGCATTCGCATGGTGAACGAGTTCCGCATTCAGTTTCTGAATTTCAGCGGCTACTGGCACTTTGACGACTTGTCTTGTAAACAGGCCGACAATGACGTCTTTCGTCGGCAATGTGAAGAGTACCGAATTGATGACATGAAAACCGTGCTTGCCAGCGAACTCAGGCACATGACCGAGTTCGTGTACAACTTCTACCAGCTGCGCACCACAGATGCTGTCAATCGCCTTGCCATGCTTAGCCTGATCTTCGGCGGCGGCGCAGTGCTGACCGGCTTCTTTGGAATGAACTTCGGTCGCGAGTTTGGTCGATTCTTTTTCGAGGGCGAGAGTGGCGGCGCATTCGGCCACTACTTCATGGTCGTAATTGTCTGTACCTTTGTTTTTGCTTCACTCGCTCTCGGTACCTTCGTGGTACTGCGGAACTGGCGCGAGTACCTCACCATCTTGAATCCACCGAAACTGGACAGGTCTGTCAGCAGCCTGAAACGCGATCGGTGATTCGCCAAACCCGTCGCCGTTCTTCATCAATGTCGGCTGGTCAACGCCCAACTTATCCTCGCCGCTTTGAGGCACGCGTTGAAGGCCGCGTACGTGGTTTGGGTTTCGGGGGCTGGGTCGGTTCTGCCGAAACCTCGATCACACCCCTCACCCAGAACTCACCCTGGCTGTCCACTTCGATGCCATGCACTTCGCGTTCGAAGCCCGGGAACTTCTTACTGAATTCCTCCAGCGCCAGCAGAAAACGTATGGTTGGACTGTTCGCATCGCCCAGCCGTTCGCCAGGCATGCGGATAGGGATTCCCGGCGGATACGGAACCAGCATGACGGCGGTAATCCGACCGGCCATCTCCGTCAGCTTGACCTTCTCTGTGCCGTCACGCACCAGCTTCTGATAGGTCGATGCCGGCGTCAGCAGCGGCTCAGGTTCGACGTCGCAAGCCTCCTGCAGCAAGGCGGGAAGCCGCAGGTTCTTCATGGCGGTGTGCATCTCGTCGCTGAGTTGCCGCAGGGTCAGCGCGCCGTAGCGGTCGGGAAACTTCGCGGCCAAGTCCGGCAGCGATTCTGCCAGCGGGGCGTTTCGATCGTAAAGCCGTTTGAACTCGAACAATGTCTCCAGCAGGCTTCCCCATTTCCCTTTGCTGGTACCCACCGAGAACAGCGCCAGCAGCGTGTAGTCGCCGGCGCGGGCGATTTCCACCCGCCGCGAGTCCAGAAACGCCGTGAGGATTGCCGCCGGTATACCCCACTCTGCCAACTCTCCCTTTGCGTTGATGCCCGGCGTCAGGATCGTGACCTTGGTGGGATCGAGCAAACAGTAATCGTCGGCAATGTCCGCATCGTTGAAACCATGCCACTCCTCGCCGGGTTTCAACGCCCAACACGACGCCGACTGCGTCAAAAGCGAGTCCGGTGCCTCTTCAAGGCGAAATACTTCGTCGTTGGCAACATCCTTCACGTAGTCAGGCTGAAACATGCCGAAGAACCATCCGCTGGCGTCGCCATTTTCCGCCGACTTTAGCCGATGCGCGACTGAGGCCATGGCTTTGCGGAAATTGATGGCGTCCTGGATCGTCTCCGTCATAAGCGTTTGGCCCGCGGGTTCGTCCATCATCGCGGTTGCCACATCGATCGATGCGATCATGGGATAGAACGGCGAGGTCGTGCCGTGCATCATGAACGATTCGTTGAACTGGTCGAACTCCAGCGGCGCGCGCGGACTGAGCTTCACGTGAATCATCGACGCCATGGAAAATGCCGCCAGCATCTTGTGGGTCGATTGCACAGCAAAAATGAGCGGCCGGTTGGGCATGTCCTGCGGCACGTCCATGCCGAAGCGCCCGCGAAACAGCGGATGAAACTTGGCATACGCGTACCACGCTTCATCGAAATGCACCCGCGGCACTGAGTTCGCCAACTCCTTCACCACTGCCTCAGCGTCGTAGCAGAACCCGTCGTAGGTTGAGTTTGTCACCACCGCGTAACTCGGCTGTTTGCTTACTGCGCCGGCGGAAAACGGGCTGCGCTCGATCAACTCCTTGATTGGTTCTGCTCGGAAGCGTGCCAGCGGCACCAGCCCGATCATGCCATAGCCATTTCGCGTCGGCTTGAGGTACGCCGGACGCGCACCCGTCAACGTCAAGGAATGGCAAATCGACTTGTGGCAGTTCAGGTCGACTAGCACCATCTCATCACGCGCGATGACGGCGTGGCCAACAATCTGGTTCGACGTCGAAGAGCCGTTCAGGACGTAGAACGTCCAGTCCGCCCCAAAGATGCGGGCAGCATTTCGTTCCGACTCAGCCGGCGGCCCAATGTGGTCGAGCAATGACCCCAGTTCCGCGGTCGAAATCCCCAGGTCCGAGCGCAGCAGGTTTTCGCCGAAGAACTGGTGAAAGGCTATGCCTACCGGGTGCTTCAAATACGCCACACCTCCCATATGTCCAGGCGCATCCCAGGAATACGCACCCTGGTCGGTGTATTTCTTCAGCTCACGAAAATACGGCGGCAGTAGCTGGTCGTGATACCGCACGGCTGCGAAGTCTACCCGGTTGGCAATGAAGGCGGGCGTGTCGCCGAACAGGTGAATGTACTCGTGCACCTGCTTCATCACCTCGAGCGGCAGCTCACTGACCAGCGTCCTGTCAGCGATGAGAAAAATCGGCACCTTGCCGTTGCGCCGTCTCACGGCTCGCATGATTCTCAGCGCCGCGCGCTCATCGAACTGAACATTTTCGGTCAGGTCCCAATCGAGCAGGACCGCACTGAACGACGGGTCCGATTTCACCAGGGCAAGTCCATCCTCGGGAGTGGACGTGCGAATGACCCGATATCCCTCTTCCTGGATTGCCTCGCACAACCGTTCCATCGCCCGATCGGAGACAGACTCAGTGCCCCCTACTTCGCTGGCAATCAGCAGAACCCAGCGTCCGTCGCTCATGCAAACCTCACTATTGGAGAAAGTGCTTCAGAGTGTTGTCGTCCAGCCACGTCAAACCTGTGCGGGATGTCCAGCTCCTGCTAAGCGCTAACTGGCAAGCGCATGGGCAAATGAGGCCAAGACTTCCGAATACAGCAGTTGTAGAGCTTGCCTTATGAAGTCGAAGTTAATGTTACGTGAAATTCATTCAACCGGTGACGACTCTCGAACACCGCATGGTCAGCAATCCGCTTCGCCGACCTGACTGGCAAATCCGGGTCTCGCCGGCAGCCTGGAACTCTGGAAAAACTGAATCTGCTAATCTGAAACCGCATTGCGCACGTCATCCTAGGAGAAACATGTCGACAAGATACCGAGTGATCAAGGTGAAAGGTTCGGAACCGGAAGGGTTCATCGTAATAGGGGTCGATTTCGGCGAACACATCATCAAGAGCACTTCTAGAACCATGACGGAAGACGAGCTGCGGGCCCATTTGCACGAAGCGGGCGCCACGGATGACCAAATCAAGGCTTGGATCCAGCAAGGACGCAACTATCCGGGATAGGCCTCGGGTTCACGCTCGGCCCACCCGGCGCGTCAGAACATCACACAAGCCTCGTCTACCTTTTCCAACAGCCGCTCTAGCAGCGCCAGTGTTTCTTCCATTCCAGCCTTCTGGGGGCCGCTTGGCTGGCGCGAGATTTCTTCCTTCAGTCTTCGCTCTTCCGCGGCAAGAATGTCGGCGAGCCACTCAAACTCATCAGTATCAAAGTTGAGGTTACGGGCCAGCACCATCTCCAGTAGATCGTCGGTCGTGGCTGATGACTGTGCTGCGCCCCGCTCCATCAGCAGGTTCGCCAGCAGATTGAGTTCGTTTGTTTCTAGATGGAGTTGCATCGTCCTGCTCCCTTCGTTCGAGCAAGTGACTTGGAATCTCAACAAGCTGATTGGAACACCGCCAGCGTCCGTTTGTCAGTGACACCGACGCGTTCATTCGCTCGCGTCCCATAAATGCCTCCCACTTCAGGCATCGCCTCGCCTCCGACTGACATCACATGCTTTAGGTACGACCCGGAGGAACGATGAAGACGAAGAAGAAGGCCGCGAAAACCGCAACCAAGCGTAAATGGATGGCGAAAGCATTCAGTAAGCATCCTGGCAAGCTGCATCAGCGACTGCATGTTCCCGAGGGAGAGCCAATCCCTGAATCCAAGCTCGAAAAAGCAACTCATTCCAGCGACACGGGTTTGAACGCGAGGCTATTCTTGCCGAAACGGCAAAGCGCTATGCCGGCCGTCGCCACAAGAAAACGGCCTAGCTCAGCGCGGGAAGACGGAAGTCATGCGCGTGCCTGCACGGATCGTTCTCGCCGCATCCTTCGTTTGTTTGCTGGTTAGGTTGCTGGTGTTCGCCCAGACGCAGCCTCAAAGCGGCGACCCGCCCGATCGCACCGCGCGCCTCAGCTATATCGAGGGCGCGGTGTCTTTAGAACCAGCCGGCGAAAACGACTGGAGTCAGGCCGCGCCGAACTATCCACTCACCTCGGGCGATCGCCTGTGGACCGACAAAGACGCTCGCGCCGAGTTGGAAACCGGGAACGTCGCCATTCGCATGTCGGCCCAAACTGATCTCACTACAACCAGTCTCGCCGACCAACTGATTCAACTCGGACTTGCGCGGGGACACCCACGCGTCCGCTCCTTCGACATGCAGGCGGAGCACGAAATTGAGATCGACACTCCCAACGCCGCGCTGACTATCGTGCATCCGGGAGATTATCGCGTCGACACCTTCGCTGACCAGAACGTGACCATCGTGACGGTGAACCAGGGCGAGTTGCAAATCACCGGCAACGGATTGAATCAGACGGTATCGAGCGGCCAGGCCTTCAAACTGACTGGCACAAATCCGGTAGCCTTCGATTCCGTTGCCCTTCCGGCCCCCGACCGTTTCGACGGATGGTATTCCCACCGCGACCAGAAATACCTGAACGCCAAGTCACGGCAGTACGTGAGCACGTATGTCCCCGGATACTACGACCTCGATCCTTACGGAAGCTGGGAGGTAGCGGCCGACTACGGCCCCGTCTGGTATCCCGCGGGTTTGCCGGGTGGCTGGTGTCCCTATCGCTACGGACGTTGGGTCTGGGTCGAGCCGTCGGGGTCGGACCTGGCTCGGTCAAGAGGCTTGGGATTCGCACCGTATCACTACGGACGCTGGGTACAAATCGGACCGCGCTGGGGCTGGCTGCCCGGGCCGATTGTCGTCGCGCCGGTCTATGCGCCTGCATTCGTCGCGTTCGTAGGCGGCGCCGGCTTCTCCGTCGGATTCGGGGCTGGCGGAGTCGCGGCTTCATTTACCCTTCTTTTAGGGGAAGCCTTACTATCCCTGGTATCACCACAGCGATGTGTCTTTCAGGCAGATTAACGTTACCAACGTTCGCAACATCAACATGGCCAACATCAACGTCACGAACATCAACAACGTGCACTACCGCTATCAGTCGGTCGCTGCCACCGCGGTCTCTGCCAACGCGTTTCGTAACTCTGAACCCGTAGAACGCAATATCGTGCGGGTCGATCCGCAGCAGTTCGCGCGAGCGCAGGTCATTCCTCACCCCAGAAATCGAATTCCACTGCGCGCGCTATCAGCGCGGGAACCGCGGCTACCCATCCTCCTGTGTCAGCCGCCCGGCCAACGATCGTGCAACACGCAGCCGTCGCGCCAGGACGCGCTCCGGTAAACGAAAGCGCAGCGCGAAATCCGACACCACCAACCGAGCGGCCCGCATCTGAACCGCCACCAACAGCGAGGCCAACCGCGCGGGTCCACCTACAACTCGGCCGCCGCTGGTCGCACGCACTCCTCCACCACGGAGAAGATGCCGTATTGGCGGAAGACTTCCCGGCGATGGAGGAGCACCCGGGACGGCCACTCGAGCCGCAGCAGAAGCAGAACCTACGCATCAGGTAAACCCCCGGGACCAATGCGCGACCAGGAGTTTCCGCCGCATGCAGCACCCCAGCCGCACAGAGCGCCAGCTCCTCACAGTGGCAAGCCAACAGGTTAGACCTAAAGAAGAAATGAGCCTGCGCGATCGATCGCCAGGCTCGTGTTTCCATGCAGTTCGTAGCCGCGCGAACGAATGCGGTGGCTCAGGAACCAGCGCTAGTTCTGAATCATGATGCGTTGGCGCCACCTTCGCCAGCTTCAGCACCTTGTAAACATCAACGTTGACGCCGCGCAGCACAATTTTGACTGACTTTGCACAGTCAGCCGCGGCTGCGATGTCCTCCATCGCTCCCAAGCCTTCGCGATCGATTCGCCGCACACCGGAAAAGTCCAGCGTCACTTCGCTCTCGGTACTGTTGAGGTTCTCGCGCGCCTCTGCCAGCGCTTGCGCCACCCGCTCGCTATCCACCTTGTACACATCCGCGATCATCGTCATACCGTCACCATCTCTTGCGCTGATTTCTTGCCTGCGTTCTTCGCCACAGTTTTCGTTCCGCGTCCGTTATACGCACTCCAGAAAAGTTCGACGAGCTCGCTGATCAGCGGCATGCGGGGATTCGATCTCCACGAGGGGTCGTCGAACGCATTGTTGGCCAGGTTGGGCAGCGCCCGCTCGAACTCTGCTTTGCTGATGCCCAGCTCGGCAATCGAGCGCGGCACGCCCAGCCGGTCGAGCAGTTGTTCGACGGCGGTGATCAGGCGTTGGACTTTCTCTCGGACCGTTTGACCTCCCAGGCCAAGCTGGTCGGCCATCATGGCGTATTTCTTGTGCGCGACGTACGTCCGCTGGTTGGGCGACGGCATGAACTTCGTCGGCACCGAGGCGTTGTAGGCGATCACGTGCGGCAGCATGAGCGCGTTCGCGCGTCCATGGGCGACGCCGAAGTGCGCGCCGAACGGGTGCGCCAGCGCGTGACTGACTCCCACCGACGCATTGGAGAACGCTATGCCCGCGATGCACGCGGCGTTGTGCATCATGGTGCGCGCTTCTTCATCCCTGGATTTGCGTACGCCTCGGGAAGATACTTGAAGACCAGCCGAATCGCCTCTGGCATTCGAATCCGTGTAGGGCGACGCGAACAGGGAAACACCTGCTTCCAGCGCGTGGGTGAGGCAATCGACGCCGGTGTCGACGGTCAGGCCTTTCGGCATGGACATCACAAACTGCGGATCGACAATCGCCACATCCGGGGTAAGCGAATAGTCGGCCAGCGTGACCTTGATCCCGCGCTCCTTGTCCGTCATCACAGCGAAAGGCGTCACCTCGCTGCCGGTTCCACTCGTCGTCGGGATGGCAATGATCCGCGACTGGTTCATCTTCTCCGTCGGGTACTGCACCACGCGTTTGCGGAAGTCGAGGAAGGGCGTGGCCAGTTCTTCCAGGTCGGCCTCGGGCGACTCGTACTTCAACTTCATGAGCTTCGCCGCATCGATGACCGACCGCCGCCCAGCGCGACGATTTGGTCGGCTTTGTAGAAGTTCAGCGCCTCCACTCCCTGCTCGATGATCTTGATGTCGGGCTCGGCATCGGGAATGATCGTGACCCGAACCCGCGTCTCCGGCGGCAGCGCCGCTTGACGACATCCACTGACCGATCTGTTCCAGCGCCGGATTGGTCAGAATGATGGTCGAACGCGAGGGGAACTTGCGCAGGTTCTCGACCGCCTTCATGTTGAAGTAAATCTGGTTGGGAACGCGGAACCACATATGCGCTTGTGTCCTTCGCGCCAGGCGCTTGATGTTGAGATAGTGATAGACGTTGACGTTGTCAGTGGTGCTGTTGCCGCCGCCGGTGCCGCAGCCGAATGAAAACGTGGGCACCATATCGTTGTACACGCCGCCCAGCGCCCCGATCGATCCCGGCGAGTTCACGATGATGCGGCCGGCGTTGATCCGTTCGCCGAACCGGTGGATCACTTCTTCATTATTCGAGAACACGACGGCCGTGTGCCCCAGGCCGCCAAGGTGATTGACCTCGGAGCAGACCTGCAGCGCTTCGTCCGCGGAGTGCGCGCGGTAAACCGCCAACACCGGGAACAGCTTCTCGACCGACAGGGGATATTCGCGGCCGACGCCTTTAATGGGCGTGATCAGCAGCTTGGTCTCCGGTTTCACCGCGATGCCGACGAACTTGGCGATGGTCGTCGCGTGCTGCCCCACCGCCATCGGCTGCATGTACCCCGTTGTGGGATCGATGACGGTGCGCCCCAGCAGCTCCGTCTCTTTCTCATTGCAAATGTGTGCGCCCAACTCCGCAAACTTTCTCAGCACGCTATCGTAGACCTCGTCGTCGATCACGACCATCTGCTCGGAGGCGCAGATGGTGCCGTTGTCGAAGTCTTCGAGGTGATGATGTCCACCACCGCCATATCGAGGTCGGCCGATTTCTCCAGATACACCGGTGTGTTACCGGGGCCAACGCCCAGCGCGGGTTTACGGAACTGTAGGCGGC
>CAWIPZ010000016.1:0-28541 GCA_963837915.1 uncultured Acidobacteriaceae bacterium | reverse complement strand
CCAGGTGGGCACGAATGGCACGAACTGGCAAGAAGGTGATGCAATTTTTGAGCGAGAACCGCTACGTGGCGAACGTGGTTGACGGAAAGACGACTCTCTACGGCAAACGAGCCGGGACAAATCGCTGAGGTGAGCGTAGCGGCTCTTGTCGGCGCAAATCGCCGCGGGTCGGGGCGCTAATTAATGAGCAGTTGATTAGCGGCGCTTTTGAATGCTTGCCGCCAACGCTTTGATTTCGTCGCTGTAACTACTTTCAAGCGAACTTCCTACGCCCAGACTTTCTCGCTCCTCTGACGATAGCGACTTCTCTAATTCGTCATATTCAGCGTCAGAAATTACAGGCTCGGTCAGCACGAAGTAAAGATAGCGGTGAGCCAAAATTATTTTTGCGGGCGCGTTCATTCTTTCTCCTCTGCTATCAATCGCCATATCCTCTCGTGCTGTCGGGCCAAACAATTGTGCGACAGACTTCCGAAGCGAATCGCGCAGAGGACTGATGTGGTTATCCGCTTTGAGAATCGTTCGCAGAGCTTTGGTGCGGGTGTGGCCATGTCGCGGAGTCTCGACGAATTCTTCGGCGCGACCGCCTGAGCAATGTAGCGTTCACGTCGCGCGAGGATTAGTATCGCTGGATGGAAACCCTTCTCAAGGTCATTGCCCTGCTGAGTTCCGGTCTGTTTGCTGGGGCAGCCCTTTATATGACAGCCGTCCAACATCCAGCACGGATTTCCCAAGGAGCTTTAATCGCTTTGCAGGAATTCAGGCCCAATTACAAGCGAGCAGCGCCTTTGCAGGCGTCACTGGCGGTCATTTGTTTTCTTTGCAGTGCGGCCGTCTGGTGGTTGACGGGCCGATGGGCATGGCTCGCAGGTGGCGCGTTGGTTGGCGCGGTGGTCCCCTTCACACTCGCCTTCGCAAAGTCAACCAACCGCTTGCTCCTCGATGCCACTTCGCCGCCGAAGGACGAAGAGGCGTTCAGATTGCTCACCAAGTGGGCACGGCTTCACGCCGTCCGCACCTTTCTGAGTCTGCTTGGATTCATTGTCTTGCTCGTGCAGTCTATTCAGCAACGGTGAGCGACCGCCTCACGGGTCGCGTGGCCCAGTATCGTGGCCCGAAAGATTGAACCTGATACGCTGAGGGCAACGCGCTAATTGCAAGATTGGATGGCAGAGCGATGCAGCCGATTCCTCGAAAGCTAACCACAGACCAGAAGGCGGTCCTGATTCAGGTGCTCCTCGCGTTTCCCGACCAGCAGGTCGGCGTCACCTATCATCCGCTAGCGAGCGACGCGCGGGATTACGCGCAAGATTTCCTCACGGTGTTCACGGTGATTGGTTGGAAGGTGAATGCTGGTGCGCCCTCCGAGTCCTTGAACAGACAATCCTCGGGATTGGCGTTTGTGGTAAACGAAGAAGGCAGCCTGCCTCCCGGTGCTGAAGCCCTGCGGGATGCGCTACGAGTCTTTGGTATTGAAGTCGCAACAGTTTCTGACCCGGCTTACAGCACAGCGCCCGGCGGCTTCATTCTGAGCGTCGGCGCCCGTGCGTAAAATGGATTTCGCACATGATTGCCGAAATCAAATTCGCGGGGGGGAGATTTCCGGCGGCGCATTCAAGCGATGACCGATGAGGCACCAGCCTGTTTGACCGTTGCGATGGTGCCTGTATCCTGTCAAGCTCCCTTCGCAAGTCAGAACGGATAACCGGAGGAGAATATGTCAACTGGAACACAACTCATCAGTCCTAAGAAAGGTGAGCATGTGAGAAGCACTCAGCACGGAGGCGTTTTCGAAGTTGTTTTTGTCAACACGCTCATGCAGACGGCAAATATCAGATTGCTGGATGGAACTGGGCCTGTCGTTCCAAACGTGCCGTGGACTGCATTGAAAGCTCTCGACAAGAAGTAAGTCTGCGCCGTTGCGCTAGCATGAGTCGCGCAACCTACGGATTCGCTCCGGCGAAATCTTCCTAGTAACCGTCGTGTCTTATTTACGTCCCTTGGAACCTTTCTTCCTTTTCTCCGCCCACCGCTTCTTCATCATGTCCGACAACCGCTTTCTTCCCGCCGGGGTGAGATGGTCACCCTTCTTTTTGCTGCGAGTGGCTCGATTGGAAACGGCACTCGCCCTTGCAGCGGCTTTTGATGACTGACCTTCCAGTGCTGCTATCGCTTGACTGAGTCGGTCTCTTTCCAGTTTAAGTTCCGCAACGATTCTTCCTGTATCCAAGATGCTCTCCTCTGGTTCGCTGACAACATTGTGAGTCCGCTTCCGCCGATACCTTAGACGAAAAGGCTCAATATCATCTCACGAGCGGTCTGGTTTTGCGATTGCAGGCTCCCGTTCGCCTGTGGTTGCAACCCAGAATCCCTCAATTTAAACACCTTTCCTTGGGGTGACGGATGCTCCTGCAACACAATGAAGTAGCAGTCCAAGTCATCGGAGCGAGCGCTGCGGCGGAATCATACCAACGTTAGGCGTGATAGACTCGCTCTCAGGGGTGCTTTATGGAATCTGCCCAACCAGCCCGTTACGTTCTGAAGTCCGTTACGTGTACACATCCCGACTGCAACCACAAACAGAACGTTCACGTCCGCGCCAGTAGTGGTTCTGCGGCAATGCCAACCCAATTCATTGACTGCTTGAAGTGTGGCAGGCGTTTTTTGGTGATGACTACCGCCGAAATAATCGGTGGGCCGTTTCCTATGGAAGCTTGAGCGTTGTTAAAGGAGCGAGCGCGGCAAAACTAGTGCAAGTGAGGTCCCCCTCAATATGAAGCTACGTGTCGGGTCGCGGGGATATCGCCCGATTGCGAATCAAATTGAATAGCGCGCGAGCTTTCTCAGGATGAACCCATCGCGAAGCGACCAATCGCCACGCCGATTCCCGAAGTACCTTTGCCGTCAATGCTCGCATTCACGTGAACTACGCGGGCGTTGCACCGAACGTCCTCTGCACTGCGTCCCGTCAGTTCGCCGGGGAGTCTGAAGGACATTTCGAGTTCTTCACCGCAGGCGACGTGCTCACTCGACGTGAAGTAGATTCCCCGCGACGAGATATTGACCGTTTCGCCGTCTAATAGCGCATCGGAAGGGCGAGTCGCAGCAGCCCGCTCGCCGCGCGCATATGCCCTCTGCGGCCGCGGGGGCGCAAACACATCCGTCCGCACTCGAAATCGAACAGGCACTGTATAAACCTTCCGGGGAGCAACACGACGTTCCTTGGACATGAGTTCCTCCTGCTGGTCCGTGATTCTCCGTTTAATCTGGAATGTATAATTCGGATTTGTGCATCGTATGCTTCTCTTGCCCTGGACACAACGAATTCGGCCAGCAGGGCACGACCTATAGCTGGTTGTTCGGGGTAATGCGAGAGCTTTTGTGACCAGCCTGCCGTAAAATCTGGTGAGGGGCGGAGCCATCGAGATTATGAGGTCTTTGAGAAACGCAGGGCCTCTTTCAACAAATCAGCGGTCTGTACCAGTGTTTCCGCAACTACATGGAGTAATTCATTGGCGACCTTTGGTACCACCTGCGCCGTCAAATCCACAACGCCGAAGGGACACCCATCGTGCTTTGGAATATTTGTCAGCCAACTGAGCCAAGCTTTGGGATTTGGTGCGAAGTAGACGACCGCTCCATTGTGGCCAGAATCCCGAAGGTACGTAAAATAGCGTTCTGCTTGAACGTGGTCTCGCCTTCCGATTGGTTTAGTTGTCCCCTTTGCTTCGATAATTAGCTGTTGTTTGCCTTCCTTTTTAGTCCAGTATCGAAAGTCCGGAGTAATCGCGAGATACTTCTCGAAGTCATAAGATGAGAGATTCCCTCGGTCGGCATCCTTGAACGTCAGTTCCGCTCCTCCAAGAATTTCTCCAGCCTCCCACTCAAACCCACACAGGTTGCTGAGTTTGGCAGCACCACTCGGGGTACTCGCCTCAAGGTCAAACAGCCACGCCATTCGCTGAGGGTCCTCGTTGCCTTTTGTCCCCAAATGGGCGGCAAGCGCTTTGGTGACCATCCATTCGTGAAAGTCCCTTTCGTTCGACTCGTCAATCTCTGCCATCGGCTCTCCCCTTCGAAGAACACAATGCCGTCTAAACCGTCGCTGGCTTCGCGGTCAGAACAGTTTGATTAGCCGCCGAAAAAGCTATTTGCCCTTTTCGGTAAATCAAATCGCACGATGTTCTGTACCAGGTGTTTTCAAAACTCCTATAGACAACCGAAACGGGGATTTTTAACGCCTGTAGGTAGGCCAATTCGGACCTGTTAATTTTTGCGTCAACTTCATGCTCTAGGGTTTGGTCCAGCGCATGTTTGAAGAATGGGCCTTTTCTTTCTATGAGTATCGGCGCGAATCCTTCTTTTTCAGCGGCTATCTCCGGCAAAGTTTCCCCATACGCGGAATAGCTCCCAATCTTGAATTGCTCGACCGTTATTTCAAGTGCGGTCGTCCCATGATTCAAAAGATAAAAACCACGAAGCATCGTAGCTGGAAAGGCTGCCTCTTTTGGTGGTCCCCACCCTATTAAAGAAATTTGCGGCTTCCCAGTCGCAGGTTCAGCCCTCGTCACTTCTGGCTGTTCGTTCGGCACAGCGAAATAAAGCAGACCTCCCACGATTGCGATTGCTAATCCTATGACCCAATGGCGAGTGTAAATAGGAAAAAGCGCGGAAGAAAAAGTAGGAAACTCTTTGGAGAAAGACACCCAAAGCTCTTTTATAACTTGAATGTTTCCGATACTACTGACAATGAAAATAAATATCCCTCCAACACATAGCAGCCCAGCGCCGATTTTTTGCAGACATGACCTAACGCGGATGTTCATATACGGAGGGAAATTGTGCTACTAAGCAATTTCTATTCCAATCTCTAACTTATTCGAGACTGGCTCACGTATCAAGGTCTCAGATTAGGACAGCACCCAAAGTCGAATTAACTTCGTCGAATGGACTCCACGGCCCAAAAAAAACTCTACCCATATATACACAGTTACTTACCGTCGCTCGGCGGCTGCCAGGTCGCGGGAGCAAAGAAAGGCTTCAGCCTGCGCTCAAAAGCCCGCGCGACCATGACTCTGGTTCCCACAGACATTGGCAGAGTAGCAGCTTGGTTGCGCGAGACGAACCGAAGTGCAACGATTTCCACTCCGTCGGGACGCTGCCCGCTGATGCCTAATTAGAAAATTGACGAACGGACTCCGTGCTACGATGAGTCATGGACAAGAAAATTCCGGCAATTGTTGTAGCGGCTGCTCTCGCCGCCGAAACAGTTCTTCCTCATCACGACGCCGCAATCCAACAACCCCACACGGAGGTGAACGTCTCTCCTAAAGTCCCGGTTCGCAATGCATCTCCGGCGGGTGGAGGCGGTGGGAGCGCGATTAGCGCAACGCTGAAGCTCATTGCCTCGGAAGATTTGTTGGTTATGCCCCACACCGAGCAGAAACTATCTATCTCAGAAATTAGAGCGGAAGCCGAGAAAACGTGGACTCCCCCACTGCCGACAGGCGGGGCAATTCGTCAACTCAGTTAACGCTCGGCTGGCGATAACGTATGCGTGGAGTGGAATTAGGATTTGAAATCGCACTGGGAATTGCTCTGTTCGTGGTCGCCCTCGTCGTTTTGCGGTTACTCCTCGAATGGGCGCTGATACGATACTTTGAATTTCATGCGTGGGGCCAGAAACATCCCGTCGCTGACAAGATTCTAATGCTGATAGCAGCGGTCGCGGTGGTCATCGGATTTGTAATATATATTTGGCTAGGAGAACGAACTAAACAATGATTGCGAGCGACGATGAACAAAATTCACTTGGGAACGTCCGCATTTACTGCTGCTGGCTGGGAAGGCTCGTTCTATCCCGAGGGAATGAAGCCCGCCGACTACCTGAGTTACTACGCAACGAAATTCGACACGGTTGAAGTTGATTCCACGTTCTACCGCACGCCCTCCGCGGCCACAGTGAACGGATGGGAGCGCAAGACGCCCAAGGGATTCATTCTCGCCGCCAAGGTTCCGCAGACAATTACCCACGAAAAGGTTTTGCAGGACTGCGACGAAGACCTGAAATACTTTCTCGAAACGATGGATTTGATGGCCGACAAACTCGGGCCGTTACTTTTTCAATTCGGATATTTCAACAAGAAGGCATTCAAGAGCGGCGATGAGTTTCTGGCGCGTCTCAAGCCCTTTTTGAAAACACTGCCTAAGGGTTACAAGTTTGCGTTGGAAATTCGCAACAAACAGTGGCTGACTGCCCAGTTCTTCGACCTGTTGCGCGAACACAAAGTGGCCTACGCACTCATTGACCAAGCGTGGATGCCACGCGCCAGCGAGATATTCGAGAGATTTGACCCCATCACCGCCGATTTCACTTACATTCGGCTGCTTGGGGACCGCAAAGGCATCGAGCAAAAAACCAAGGTGTGGGACAAAGTGATTGTGGACCGCTCTAAGGAGTTACGTAGCTGGGTGGATGTTTGTGAGCGCACAACACGACGCGGTGTAAGCACGTTTGTTTATGTGAACAATCACTACGCTGGCCACGCTCCCGCCACCGTTGAATCTTTTCGGAAACTCTGGGCGCAGATGAACAAACGGATTGATTTATAGGTACTAAGCAATTTGAAGGAGGTCGTGATGGTCATCGGTGAACGATTGAAGGCGTTGCGCGAACAGAAAAAGATGTCCCAAGGCGACATCGAAAAGCGCACGGGTCTCCTCCGCGTTTATATTTCCCGCGTTGAGAACGGTCACACTGTGCCAGCGATTGAGACGCTCGAAAAGATGGCGCGGGCGTTGGAAATCCCGATGTACCAGCTTTTCTACGATGGCGAGAATCCTCCCCCTCCCAGAATTCCGGGTGTGAAAGATGGCTGGGGCGGTTCTGGCCGCGACGCTCGAACATTCGACAAATTCCGCCGCCTGTTTGGTCGAGCGAGTGAATCCGACCGCAAGCTGTTACTGGTGATGGCCCAGGCGATGGCGGCGAATCGGGAACGCACTCGGAAACGGAAATCGAAGGTATAGATGATTGCCGAAACCAATTTCACTGTTGAAGGGTTCAGCAAGCGCATTCAGAGACTGCCTGACGAACAGTTGATTCGCTATGGAAAAGCGGCTCGATACATGGCGGACCCGCCGGAAGCGGTGCGGCACTCGCACACAATTCTCGATGGCGGCGGGAATGGGAAACGCTTGGGAATGAGCGGTGTTGCCACCCGGCCTACATCTTCTGCCAGCATCTAAGCGTTATAATTGGTAATTATGCAAGACACGCGCTGGGATAATTCTCAACACGTTCCTCTTTCGAATGGTCCAATCAGACTCACCACACCTCCTGCCAAGCCCAGCTTTAGGCTTGCTGAAGATGGGCAACTAATCGAATTCTTACTGCCGTTTCCGATGCACATTGTTGACGACCGACAGTGGGCGATGTTGGAATGCGAGGTCGGCGGCAGGCCAGTATTCATCACGAAACCGACTCGGGTTTTTCAGCCCTACGAGCCACCTGACCGGATTGGGAACGAGACGCCCGATGCTTTCTGCTCAATCGTTCGGGTTGGTTGCAAACACGACCCGAATGCGGGCTATCTGAAACCCGCGGAGACTTGGCCACTTGTTGAGGCGCTGCTTGGTTGGATTCGTATAAAGGGACGGCACTATTGGCTTCTCCAAGGGGAAGCAGGCTTCGGTGCTCTGTATCGTGGTTCTAACATGTGGCAAGAAGGGAAAAGGACCACACATCAGAATTTTGTCAGCTACGGTCGGACCATGACAGTTCGCCCCCTCGATGAGCAGTTGTGGCTTAGCATTCGCAACGAGATGACCAGCAGAGCACAGGTTCCGATGTCTGAGTCTGTGTTTTGCGATGCGCTCATTAGCGTCGTTGCGGCCGATGAGATGAAAGCTCTCTTGGAGCTTGGGGTGGCCGCGGAAATTGAAATAACGCAGCTCCTTTTGAATGTGTCCCGGACACCACCAGATACTCCGAAGAAGCGCGAGTTCATCACGAAGGAAGGAGACTGGGACAAGTTTGGTGAGAAGCTACAGGATTGGCCCCAGAAGCTCGGTCTGCAAGAGGCTGCAAGATTTAACCCGGCTGGAATATTTAAGGATTGGGTGCCCGTTGTAAAGGAACTCTACCGTTTCCGCAACAGTATCGCTCACAGTGGAAAGCTGCAACCCCGCATGACCGCACGGAATGTCAGCGCGTACATTTTCGCCGCCAATGCGTTATTCGCCTACTGCCGTCAGCAACGCACACTCGCCGGAATCCCGGACTACTCGTACCCGACCTCCAGAACGCCGTACGACCAACTCGTCGCGCTCAAAGATGGTGAGATGTGCTTCGAAACGTCAGCCACAGTGGCAAATCTAGGCTGACAAAAAGGATGCGCAGCAATATTTTTTGAGCCGTGTGAGGTGTTGGTCAATAACCTGTACCCTGCGGACCACCACAGGCAGCCAGATTCACATCAGTGGAATCAGCGGTTTGCGAACCGTGAGGAATTACCCCTTCCGAACCACCAGCGCATTAATGCGGTTACGCAAATAGACAGGAGTTGGCACTCTGCTCTGGGATGCCGCATTCGAGAATTATTTGAAGTCGTCCCCGAAAACACATAGAGTCTGGATTATGGAGCGGATTAGATGCGCCGCCAAATCCTCCTCACCGTGCTCCCGAAAGACGTCGAGGAATTGATTGCCCACATCAAGAGTCGCCACCCCGTCGTCGTGGTGAAACGAAGTGACCCCGATTCTGCGACTGCTGAGCCGCTGTCAACCGTGCCCACAAAAGGAAACGACAGCCTCATTCTTTGGAACCAAGAATTATTGCCGCAACTCCAGAGGAAACGGATTTCTGGTGCCACAGCGCGAGACCACTACCGCATCGATGTGCCTGCTCAACCTGTTCTGGAGTTTGGAACCTCATTCTGGGGACGGTGGTGCGGTAGACCTTCGCTTACCCAAGGAAGGATTTACGGTGTTTTCGAGAACAAAAGTGAAGATTTCTTGCTTTGGTATGAGGAAATTACTCGCCACGTCCGAAAGGCTTTCTATAAGAACCCGACCGGCACTCTCTCGGGGTATGTCGGGCCTGCAGCGTTCGAGTGGTTTCGCCAAGGTGGTTTACTCTCGCCGACTTTCCTTCCACCAGACACGCCTGAATGGCGAAAATTCTTCGACAACGAGGACTTGGTTCGCAGACGTCTTAATGCAACCTCTTCTGCGTGACTCAACTCTCGATAGACCCGGTAACCGGGAGCTAGACGCGCGAATCATGATGCAACGATTTTCGGACATCATGATTTGGGTCAATCCAATTCGAACGCTACGCAGCAACCTTCTGCCGGCACTCCATGGCAACTGCCAGGTGTATACTGCCCGCACGAGGAGGGGATATGTTGCAACATCCCGCTGCGGCCCAGAAATCAAGAAGCCGTACAGGTACAACTAGACGCAACATCGCCAAGGTAATCGCGACGGTCCGTAACGGCGGCTGGAACACTCGGGGGTACCAGCAGCCGATAGGTGAGCGCGGAAGATAATCGCGCTCCTCTCGGGAAGAAGTCCCGGGAGCTCCAGGGCTGGGATTGCCGTTCACCTGGTTGGATGCCTAGCTGCGCACCGCCGGTTGCCGGTCCCGACTGACGGCTCTCAAGTCCTGATTAAACGCCCTCACCCGAAGCTGACTTTTCTCCAACGTGCCCCGTACCTTTCTGCTTGATTTCCACAGGAACGAGGGCGTAGCTTCCGGTCGAATAGGCCCCTAAAGCGGCACAGTCCCTCGGCAGACATTTTTGAAGTGGGTTCCACTCCCCAGGTCATCGATTTCGATGCTTCCGAGTGACTATGGATTAGTAAAAAGGAGAATGGCTATGTATCCAATTCGATATCGTCCATGGCTGATTGCTTTTTGCGCCGTTCTGTTCGCGGTATTTTCGCAGAGTGTCGCGGCTAAGACCCTCTGCGTGAATCCCGGTGGTTCCTACCCGTGTTATTCAAAAATACAGTTGGCCGTCAATCATGCCTCTGCCAACGACGTGATTAAGGTTGCCCCTGGTACTTACAAAGAGTACGTGACCATTGGCATTCCACTTTCCATTATCGGTGCACACGCCGAGGCGACCGTCGTCGACGCCGGGGGCAAAGCCCATGGCTTCTTTGTCGACGGATTCGACAATCCCGGCCTCACCAATGTCACCATTGCAGGATTCACCGTGGAGAACGCTATGTTCGAAGGCATTTTGGTTGTGAGCGCCTCGAATGTCACCATCCGCGACAATCACATCAATAACAACGACACCTCTCCAGGCCTGGAATTCACCGGTGCCACCATGGGTTGCCCAGACCAGCCCGGCAATGGCATTTATGAGAACGATGAAAGCGGTGACTGCGGCGGCGCCATCCATTTAATAGGTACGAGCCATTCGACTGTCTCGGACAATTTTGTGTCCGGCAACGCCGATGGGCTCCTTATTAGCGACGAGACCGCGGAGAGTTACGACAATGTTGTTCTCGGCAACACGTTTCAAGACAATCCGCTGGAATGCGGCATCGTTCTTGCGTCCCATCCTCCAACGGGACACGTTTCTCCCCCCTTTGCTCCTCATTTTGGCGTTGACCACAATACCGTCGCCGAGAACACCTCAACGGGCAATGGCGTGCAAGTCGGAGGTTCCGGAGTAGGTCTTTTTTCCGACGGCAATGGTCCCGGTCGCGTCGCCGGGAATTTGGTCATACAGAATAAACTGATAGGCAACGGGCTTGGGGGCGTCAGCCTGCACACACACGTGGGTCCAGCCTTCGGACTGCCCGCAGATAACATGGATGGGAACATTATTATTGGTAACTTCATTGCTAAAAATCTAGCCGACACAGCGGATACGGCCACACCCGGCAGCGTGGGAATTAACATCAACAGCGGAGGTGGTGGCTCTCCTGTTTACGGCACCCTGATTTCGTATAACGTCATTCGTGACGAAGATGTGGATATTGCCGTAAACACTCCGGCCGAAGTCGACATCCACCTCAATGACCTGGGAGGCCGCAAAATTGGCGTCGCCGACGTTTGCGCCTTTGACAAAGCCACGGTGTGCACTGGCAGTATTGATGCGACCGAAAATTATTGGGGCTGCCCTGCCGGTCCGGGCGGTCCCGGATGCTCGACTGTCAGCGGAAACGACATTCGTTTTGTTCCTTGGCTTCAATCACCCCGTGGTTACGGTGATGACCGCGGCGCAGACGATGTACTCAATTTAGAACCCGCCGGTCGCCCAAACCTCGTGGCGTTCCTGCGGACGGAGTGGGCTTATCAGCGCTAACACTGCTAGGTCCCGATTAACGTTGGTGCTCTATCGGAGGCGCGTTTTCGCAAAAGCGTGCAGTCGGGCGAGGTGCTTTGCGCGCGTTCGATAAAGCCGTCCATGCCGAGGATGAGACCTGGCACATCTGCGCCGTCGAGCCGGGCGAGGAAGGGGGCGAAGGTTAGTTTCCGGTAACGCGCCTACACGTCCACTGACACGGTCGAGTTTCTAGCTGGACGCTTCCACGTGTTTGTTCCGTGAAGTAAGTTTCTGAGATGCTTAAGAAAAGTGCCGTCCTAACCTTGCTGGCTGGAATGAGCCTATGGGTCTTGGCCCGGCTCCTTTTTGCGGCAGAAAAACAAAAAGGACTTTACATCATTCCAGTTTATGTATTCGTATTGGGGCTCTCACGTCTCCGCTGGATATTAGCGGTGGCGTTCCCCCTCTTGTTCTTCGTCTGGAATCCAGGACTGTTTCAAGGTCATGCTCCGGTGCCGAAGCGGTCACATGTTCTTTTGATGGTTACGACTTTTCTGACTGCCGCCTGGTTTATCTTTTGGTGGAAAAAAGAGGTCTCGGCGGAAGGCCCCAGATACATCTACTTAGTTTGTGCGGTAAACGTGGTGTGGATTGTATCGTTATGGATGCTGTTCGCGCGCAGTCGCAAGGGAAATCCCTCGTTCAATATGAATCTGTTGTTTCATTCGATGTTATTCGCATGGCTTTATTTATTTGCGTTCCCCATCTTTATCGGTCCGCTCTTTCGCAGCTAGAAGCGCATAACGTCGTTCAAAATTGTCTCGGAGTTCGCTCTGGAAACGGACTTCCTATCGGTGGGTCGCCCAACTCCCGATTAACGCTGCCAGCTCAACCGGTAAGGCGAATTTTCCTAGTTCCGGTTACGCGAGTTCTCAGGAGTTACATCCTTACCTGCGCGAATCGTTCTCGGGAGTTCAAAGGCGGCGTGCGGGAAACGACACTAGATACAACTGCCTTCCAATCGAAATCTGGTTACCGATAAGCGCTGCCGAATCCTGACATGCGCGGCAGGTGCTACTCTGGGTCCATGTGGAGGATTGCTGCAGCTATCTTTTTCACCCTCTCAGGCATGTTCATGTGCGCGATGGTGCTCGCGGGCTGGAGCTACTGGTATCTGAGCTGCGTAATCCTGTGGACAGTTTCCGGTTTCGTTTGGATGTGGCGACCTTCGTTGGGTTCTAGGTTCGGCGCGCTTCCAGTCCTGGGAATTGCCGTAATGATGGCCCCGTTGTTTCTGCCCCCGTACAGACAGCATGTAGAGTGGAGCCCTATTTTTTGGTTATATGCGGCTCAACTACTCTGTCTTTTTATTGCGCTCGCACTGATTATATTCACGATTCGGAAGACCTCAGCTCCCAATTTCACACCTTGGATTATTTCTTTCAGCCTCGTATTCGGGAGTTTCTTGGTCAACAGGCGCTTCATAGACAGAGCCGCCACTAAAAGCTATCGGATGAATGTTGCCGTGGATGGCAAAGGTCCGTCGGGCTTGACTGGCCCGCCGTTTGACGGGCCGGATGCGGTTGCCCTCTACCGCAACGGGCGTAACGGCGTTGTTTGCTTCGATGCCTTCAACTCAAAAGAACTCCATGACCTTTTGTTATCAAAGAACGGCCAGTCTGTGACGGTCGAATACAACACATTCAGCGACTTTGGGAAGATACGCGGATACAACGTGCATTCAGTAGATGGAAAAATACTGGCGAACGGATACTACATGCTGAAGCCCGAATATGCCGCTTCTAGCGGAGTTGAAATGGCAGGAGCTGGCACTGCCTCACGGGAGGATTGTTGGTGACAGCTTAGCCAGGTCCTTGCATTCGCCGCCGTTGACCCGGCCGGCGGTTTCTTGCGCAAGCGTTTCTTTACTTGTGAGCCCAGAGAAGTCGGCAAGACAGAAGTAATCACTCAAGTCCCGATTAACGCTGTTACCAGAGAAGTGGAATTTCGTAGTTTCCGGTTACGCGACTAATCGGGCACAGCTGTCCTCGCTATGGTATTCATTGAGTTGGTTCCAGTAGTAACGTGTTCCCACGTGACGAACGACATGGACGAAACAACAGCTCTCCACACTGCGGCCCGTAGATATTGCGAGGAAAGATTTTCCGAATGGTTCCAACTCTACGAAGACCTGCAACGTAAAGAGAATTGGCAAGTCCAGAATCGACTGAAGCCCGGATGGGATTACTCACAAGAAGCTTATAGGACTTTTCCGCGCTATAGGGTAGCCAAGAATACTCGAATTGAAATTGAGCGACTGCGCGTTGACTCTAGAATCAGCCTCCCTGAAATGAGAAAGCTTATCATCGCTGCCTCAGCCAAAGCCGAGAACGAGCTTAAAACCGAACTCAAAAACGAGGTGGCCCACACTGTCATTCGCGAAGAAGCGGAGGACTTCAGGGTCTACGTTGAAGCATTGACGGTGATAGATTTGGCGCAAGTCGAGGCTCTTCCCTACAGGCGTGTTCTAAGCAAAGAAGAGAGCGAGCGGTTCTGGAACGGCCTCAGGAAGACTTGGAGCATCGCGGATGACAACTGGTTCCCCCTTAAAGAAGGAGCGATGCCGCCGAATGTTTTGGCTTTTCACACCGACTATTTTGAGCGCATCAACGGTCAGCACATCCTCCGAGATGCTTTGGAAAGACGCGGTGTCACAACCGTCTTGCTGCTTCACGAGTTTGGCGACCCAGAGTACGAAGTCGAATTGGCGGTTTTTGAGCCGGGTTATCGTGATGGCGGAGAGCAATATTCAACTTCTGAACGCGCGGACTGGATTGTCTACGCGTCTCATGAATCTTCAATTACCATCGGCGGTGATTGGCTAGTTGACGTATTTCGAGGGTTGCATCCCGAATGCATCGGAGTCACTTACAAAGGTCCTTACTCGACTCCCGACCTTCGTGGAACTTGGGAAATTAGCTAGACCGAAGCGAAAACGGCTCACCAATTCTGTCAAGTCCCGATAAACGCTCTAACCAGAAACTAGCCGTGAATGCCCGGTAAGTTGACTTTGCACGGGTATGAAGAGTAGGGTTAGTGCCCCTGCCCCACCTTTCCCCGCGGTGACGTTGTGCCCGCAAGCGAGTGCGTCCATGAACCGCAGCGAATTGAAGCAAGGAGCGGGCGAGTGGTTTCTGCTTGGAATCCTGCTCTTTCTCGGTCTACTGGTAATAGTTCTGCACGTCTTGCATCGCTAGGTTAGTTGCGCTCGACACTAAGCTCGTGTGACTGACCACAGTGGACCCACAAGTTAGGCAGCAGCCTGCCAATTATTTTCTCCGGCGAGAGGAACTGCTTTTTCTTGATTACCACCGTGCGACTTCAGTCCGCGAGCTTCATTGACCAAACGGCAGACGCTCGCTCGCGAAATTCTGTGTTTCTGCGCCACTTGACTGAGCGACATTCCCGAACGGCGGTCTACAACGACCTGCTGCCGGTCAATGTCGAGCGGCGCACGACCGATTCTTCTTCCTTCCGCTTTTGCACGGCGCATTCCAGCTCGAACGCGCTCGACGATTAAACTTTTTTCAAGCTCGGCAATCGCACTAATGATTGTCAGCATGGCGCGTCCAAGCGGTCCTGACGTATCAACGTTTTCTCGCTTGCTAACAAATTCGATGCCGAGATGATTCAGTTCGTCCAACACGTCCAAGAAATGTCGGACATTTCGTGCGATGCGGTCAAACGCAGCAACGAGCACGATATCAAAGCGGTGTCGCCGAGCATCCGCCATAAGTTGGTCAAGTCCTGGTCGCCGTGATTTAGAGCCGGAAATTACGTCTGTGAACTCCTGCACGATTTCGCATCCGCGCTGTTTCGCCATTTCGCGGAGGTCGAGCAATTGTGTTTCCAGATGCTGGTCTCCAGTCGAAATTCTGCAATACAGTACTGCACGTTTCTTCATCGCAATTCCTTTTTCCTCGAATGCAAGTACGCGTCAATCGCGCGACGAATCAGTTCTGCGACGGGTGCGCCAGTTTTCTCGGATAGCTTTAGGAGCTTTGCCAATTGCTGTTCCTTCAGGAACAAGGCTGTTCTTTTCATGAGCCAACATGGTAGCAGATAGGCATACATATGTCTATAGCAGAATTCTACCCAGCGCAACCGCCCTGCCGACTGTGGGAGGGATTATCTCTTCACGTTGACTTGCCGGAGTACGCAACCTAATATCTCGGTAAATGGCTGAGTCTCAATCTCCAATCGGCCGGACCGTCTCGCACTACCGAATCATAGAGAAGCTCGGTGGGGGAGGCATGGGTGTGGTGTACAAAGCCGAAGACACACGCCTCCATCGTTTTGTCGCTCTGAAATTCCTACCAGACGATGTCGCCAGAGACCATCAGGCCCTGGAACGCTTCGAGCGCGAGGCGCAGGCTGCTTCCGCGCTAGACCATCCGAACATCTGCACCATTTACGAAATTAGTGAACACGACGGCCAGCGATTCATCGCTATGCAATTTCTGGATGGTGAAACGCTGAAGCATCTCATCAGCGGTAGGCCACTTCCGTCGGAACAAGTGTTGGAATTGGGGATTCAGATTGCCGATGCGTTGGACGCCGCGCATGGACGGGGCATCGTGCACCGGGACATCAAACCAGCGAACATCTTTGTTACCAGGCGCGGCCACGCCAAGATTCTGGATTTTGGACTTGCCAAGCTCACTCCTGTGGCCACGGGTGTCGGTGCTTCTGCAATGCCAACGGTCACGTCGGAGGAACTGCTGACCAGCCCTGGCGTTGCAATCGGAACCGTGGCCTATATGTCACCGGAACAGGCACGCGGGGAGGAGCTGGATGCGCGAACAGACCTGTTCTCTTTCGGCACCGTCTTGTACGAAATGGCCGCTGGCCGGATGGCATTTTCCGGCAACACCTCGGCAATCATTCACGAGGCAATTCTGAACCGAGCGCCGACCCCACTGGCGCGAGTGAATCCTGAGATATCTCCAGACCTGGAGCGCATCATCAACAAAGCTCTGGAGAAAGACCGTGACTTGCGCTACCAGCACGCCTCGGAAATGCGCTCTGACCTAAAGCGCCTGCGAAGGGATACGGATTCGGGACGAATCTCGTCATCCGGGAGTGCGGCGTCTCGGGGTGTTGCTCCAGAAACTCCGAGCAGCCCAGCCTCCGCTGTCGCTGTTCAACCTTCGCTGAAACCTGCGAGCAAGAAGTATGTCTTCGTGGGCGCTTGCGTCGTTCTCCTGGCAGCAGGCTTTGCGGCATATCACTTTTGGCCTCGCTCGAACACTTCAAGCGGCTCCGCAAAGATTACGCAAATCAGCCAGTGGAACAAGCCGATGAACAGCGCCCACCTTTCGCCCGACGGCCACGCTGTGGCGTTTGTCTCACCGGTCGGTGGCATCGCGCAGGTGTTTCTGATGCTCACTTCTGGTGGCGAACCACTTCAACTCACGAATGACGAAGGCGACAAGGTTGTGGACACTTTTTCGCCCGACGGGAAAGAAATTTATTACGGGAGGTCTTTCGGCAGTGACGAAGTCTGGGCGGTGCCTACCCTCGGTGGGGCTCCCCGCCGTGTGATGTCTGGCTTCAATGCGGTTCCCTCGCCGGACGGAACATACATCTATTATCGGAAGTCTGACAGGGCCGGGATTTTTCGTGCGGAAAAATCCGGAGTGAACGAAGAATTAGTGTACAAACCCGAAGGCACTAATCTGCGCTTCATCCCGCTTCTGTTATTTCCGGGCGGCAACGACCTGCTCGCTAATGGCGGTCAAGCGAATTTGCGAAATTTCCATTTTTACAAAATAAACGTGACCAGCCATGAGGCAGCTGATTTAGGCGAGGCGTCCGGGAATTGGCGTGACGTCGAGTGGAGCGAGCCAGGGAATACCGTGCTATTCAGCCGGAACGTAAACGGGCTAACAAACATCTGGAGTTACAGTTTGCAGGACCGAAGTCAGACGCAGATTACTTTCGGAGCGGGGCCGGACTTCTCTCCTATGCCAGACCCGGGAGGAAAAGGGATTTACTATGTGAACGGAAAATCCTCCGGGTTCCTGACCGCCTACCACATCCATTCAAAGGAATCCACGGACATCGCGTCGGAGAACGCAAGTCAGCCCGTCATCTCGCCGGATGGCATGCGCGTGATGTACATCATGCTCCCCGCGCCCAAGAGGTCGGAGCTCTGGGTCTCGGACATCGATGGCGGCAATAGAGTGAAACTTGCCACCGGAGAAGACCTGGGGACGGATAATTGGGCGCCGGACAATTTTCACCTGTCTTTTGATGAGTCAGGTGTCGGCGCGAGGGCCAAAGTCTACATCGTCGGGGCCGATGGCAGCGGTCTTCGTCAGCTCCCATGGACGGGAGACCTTGTCTACAATGCGGTATGGAGCCCCGACCAGAAATCGGTTTACGTGAGTGGCTTGGAGAAGCAGGCTTTGGGCGCGACGCCGACCGTCTGGAAATGGAAGGTGGACGGTTCGAATCTGGAAAAGTTCGTGGACAACTGCTGCGACGCATGGGCTGCCGACCCTGGCGGGAATTACCTGCTTGGCGTCGTGCAGGGCGGAGAAAAGACTGGAATTTACGAGGTGTCTATCTCCGATAGGAAATGCATTCCATTGGTTCCCGGCAGAGCAACGTTCACTGCGACTTTTGCGCGCGATGGCAAGTCGTTCTTATACTCGGTTGCTTCCCGTGGTGAAGTTACGATTTACCGTCAGCCCTGGAAGGACGGTAAAAGCATCGGAGCACCCCAGATTGCGTTAAAGGTTCCCTTTGCTTTTCCTCTAGAGTACGCTGACGGTAACGCCTACGATTTTTCAAGGGACCTTTCCACCATCGTCTATGCGCGTCCCGGCGGTCACGCCGACCTGTATCTTCTGAGCCAGAAATAAAACCTGGTTGTGAAACAGAATTCCGCTGGGTTTCTTCTCACCGACTGCAACCAGCCACGATTGACTTGCTTCATGACGCAGCCTAACATCCGCCTCAATTAAAGGCTTTCCACATATGATTGGTCAGACCATTTCCTACTACCGAATTATCGAGAAGCTCGGTGGTGGTGTAGGTGCAGGTCTGGAGATTAGGCCGCAGCGAACTGCCAAAACATCGCTAATTGAAGCGTACCCGGCTTTTGCTCGGTTTGGCGCCTGAGCTGTGTTTGGAGCAGCCTAGGCAACTAAGGCTGACGAAGGGTGTGCGATATTGGACAGACTTCGTTAACGACGTATGCCAGCATCGAGTGGTCAGCTAGCTGGAGGGTTGATTTCGCGCGAGGCATGGCCATGGATTGCAAGACGCGAAACGTAAGAGGGAATCAGCTTTCCTGCTAGCTGGCACTGAAATCATTAGTCTGGCAGAGAGGGGCGACTCGCGTAATCGCCCAGCGATTGTGTAGATGTCTGATTCGGTTACGACGGTCCGCAAAACCTTTCGTGCGACGCCAAGACCAACCCGGGACCTTGCAGATAGAACGGGGCCGCTATTGGCGAGTCCCGCGCAAGTGGAAACCTGACCTAATCATCATAATAGTTTTCTGGGCGTTCTCTGGTTTCGCAGTCCTGTTGGCACTGACGATTTACCTTAGCTCGTGATTTGTTGCCTCCGTTGGTCGTTGCACAAACATGAAGAGATTGCTGCAGCAAGGGCAATACCGCCGGGCCACGGCGGCGTATCAGGATTTTCTTACGCTCTGGAAAGACGCCGACCCCGATATTCCTGTGCTCATCGCTGCGAAAGCGGAATACGCGAAGTTGAAGTGAATGCATGTCGCGGGTGATAGCGTTCGGGTGGGTGGAATTTTCTTGCCGTCTAGAAAGAAGCAATCACGCTTTGGCTCGGGCGCTAGCTGCGATAAAGTCGCTCGCAAGGAATTCCCGCTCCGTGATGTGTGGCAAACCTTCACAGCAGGCCAGGAAGCGCGAGATGGCCTGCGTGAGAAATAGTTTGTTTTCGCTGGCGCGAATCGCCTGTAACGAATCCCAGAGAGCAACCAGCGTCACCTCCGGTGATTCCAGTTTTCCGGAGGCCCAAGCGAAAACACCACGATATCCCTCTTGCTCGCGTGCCAACTCGATAACGGAAGAGAGAATTGTCTGGAAATCTCGCAGCTTACCCGTGCGAATTTGGAGTTGCCAAATGCGGGCATGCATGCCGTCCTCCCGAGTTTCGTGCGCAAAAAAGGGGCGCTCCTCTTCCCCGAGGGGCACCCCCAACGCCCGTCTTGCCCGGCGACTCTATAGTGACTAGCGACCAACCCCAATAGTACGAATTGTCCAGTACCCTCTCTTCGCCTATTTAAACAAGCAGAGCTGGATGACCGCTGTTCTCCCAACACGACCTCAATCGTTGAACCGGCCGTGTGCTAGTTCAGGTCTGCAGCACCCAGTTGGTTGAGATGATGGACCAGATGTGTAACATAGTCCGTCGCCAGAAAACCAAGAGTGACCGCATCTCCCGAGCCGATGCGGCAAACCGTTTCGAGTTTAGCGGCTGGGAACTGGCCTATTACATGAGCGAGGTAGCGATTGTACGCAGCCCACAGCGAGACCAGGAGATTCCAATCAGCGCCTTGAACGGCTTGCACCCGTACGCTTCCGCCCTGGTCGTAACCAGGGAAATCCAGAGATGTTTGAAGCGCCGCTCGAACGAATCGCTGGTGGTTGTTCGAGGCCGAATCGATTAGATGCCCGACGACTTGCTTGCGTGACCAGCCGCCCGGCAATATCGGCTGAATACTTTCCTTCTCACTGATTTCGCGAAGCCTTGGCTCTGCTGCCTCGACCAAGGACAACAGCTTTTCACTGAGTTCTCTCATTTTTCCCTCAGACGTCGGAGATTTCGCCAGTGTCAATCGGCTGTCTAACGTGCGAAGCGATGCAGGTGCGGTTGCTCCTGAATCTCTGGTTGCGCCATTCCCGCCGACGGCAACGCTTCAGTATCCCTCAGAAGCTGGCCCTGCCAGCGTGAATTGCAAATTACAAATCCCGCGAATTGTTCACGCCTGCGCACGTCCTCACCCACGGGAAAAAGCTACGGTAAGACGTAGGGCCTTTTCGGCTCTATCAATACTATTGATGTGAAGCGACCGGCATTCCAGATTTCGCAGCCGGGCGTTGGGAGGATGACAGTGGAAACAGTGGTGCAAAATTCGACCTCGACCTTTTCCAGCCAGCACTTATACCTTGTGGCATTTCTGGTTTGTGCAGGTCACGACATAACCGACCTCGTTCGCAATGGGCGCCGGGTGTCATTTGAATTTGCTCAAACCCCCGAACTTCTCACCGACGTTGCAGGCTTCATGTCGGGAGCGCTGATTCCTGCCCGGCAATTCAGCTTTGAGCTATTGAAATTGAAAAGGATGCTAAACGGAGGACAAACCCAGATGGATACATTGAATAAAAATGAAAACACACACTTCGCCCGTGAAGGGCAACCACGCTAATCGTCAACAATCGTATACAACACCATCAGCAGCCGCGTCACCAGGCGAACTGACCCCCGACAACAATTTCGCAGCCATTCCTGCAGAGCTGAAGGCGCTTGAGCGGTGGGTGAATTGGCAGTTCGTAGAGCGTGATGGTGAGTCCACGAAGGTTCCTGTGGACCCAAACACCTGGCTACCCGCATCGTGCAACGACCCGGAAACGTGGGGCACGTACGCCGATGCTTTGGCGCGTTTCAACTGCGATACCGTTGATGGAATTGGCTTTCAGCTTGGCAGCCCATACGCCGGTGTAGATTTGGATGGATGCCGCGACCCAAGGACCGGTGATATAGAGCCATGGGCCCAGCAAATCATCGCTAGTCTTGACAGCTATACGGAGGTGAGCCCGAGCGGGTGCGGCGTGCACATCTGGGTTAAGGGGAGCCTTCCTCCCGGCGGAAGGAAGAAAGGGCACATCGAGATGTACTGCACCGGACGGTATTTCACCGTGACGGGCTTGCATCTTGATGGAACGCCGAAGACCGTTGAGGAACGCCAGACAGAATTAACCGACCTCCACGCTCAAATCTTCGGGACGGAGCAGTCCTCGGGTGCCACAACGGCTGGCGCTGTCCCAGCAGCGAACTCCCTGTCCGACGACGAATTAATCAACCGCGCCAGCAACGCAAGAAATGGAGACAAATTTGGCCGCCTGTGGAGCGGCGATTCCAACGGCTACGCTTCTCCCTCCGAAGCTGACTTGGCGCTCTGCATGATGCTTTCGTTCTGGACGGGGAGGGATGCCGACCGCATCGATTCACTCTTCCGTCTGAGCAAGCTCTTCCGCCCGAAGTGGGATGAGCGCCGCAGTTCGGATGGACGTACCTACGGTCAGCTCACAATTGAGACGGCTGTTGATGGTACACACGAGGTCTGGAGCCCAGCCGTCTCTCCCCCTAACGGCAGCAGCGGAGGTAACACGGACCCGGGTCTGATTAAAGAACTGGCTGATGCCATCTCATCGGAAGATAAATTCGCTCAGGACCGTGGGGGCTGGCTTTACCGATACGCGAACGGCGTCTACAAGCCTGACGGGGAGGAGCGCATCAAGCGCATGGTGAAATTTTTCTTGGAATCTTGGAGCCAAACGAAGAAATGGAGTTCGAGCCGAGCGAATGAGGTCGTCGAGTATCTGCGCGTTGATTCACCTTTCATCTGGGAACGGCCGCCGCTCGACACCGTGAACGTGGCGAACGGGCTCCTAGACGTAGCGACAGGGAAATTGAAACCACATAGCAGCGATTTCTTTTCCCCCGTTCAGTTGCCCGTGAGCTATGACCCAACGGCCACATGTCCGGCGTGGGAAAAATTCGTTTCGGAGGTCTTTCCTGACGATGCACAGGGACTGGCATGGGAAGTTCCCGCATGGCTCATGACGCCGGACATCTCCATTCAAAAGGCCTTACTTCTATTAGGCGAGGGCGCGAACGGCAAATCGGTGTACTTGAGCGCCCTCCGGGCATTTCTTGGCCGCGCGAATGCAGCCGCAGAAAGTCTCCACCGCTTGGAGTCCGACCGCTTCGCTGTGGCCCAACTCGTTGGGAAGCTCGCCAATATCTGCCCCGACCTGCCGAGTTCTTCCCTGTCTGGCTCATCGGTGTTTAAGGCGATTACAGGAGGAGATTGCATCACTGCGGAGTACAAATTCAAGCAGCCCTTCGAGTTTCAGCCGTACTCCCGCCTTGTCTTCTCTGGTAATTTCCTGCCACGCAGCAACGATGCGTCGCACGCTTACTTCCGCCGCTGGCTGATTGTCCCCTTTACCCGTACTTTTGATGATAGCGAGCAAACCCCGCGTGAGGTCCTGGATGCACGACTTGCAGCGCCTTCCGAACTGAGCGGCTTGATGAATAAGGCAGTTGTCGCGCTCGGAGCAATCCGCCAACGCCGTGGCTTGACCGAAGCTAAGTCAGTTTCCAGCGCTGGGCGGGAGTTCATGCGGCTAACGGACCCTATCGCCGTCTGGCTTGATGCAATGACCAGCAAGGACCCCAACGCCATGGTGGCAAAGGGGACGCTCTTCGAGGCCTACAACATAGACGCTCGCAGGGAGGGACGTCCCCCTATCACTCAAACCGCCCTGAGCTTGGCCGTAAAACGCTTGATACCGGGAATTAAGGATGGTCAGCGCAAGGTTGCAGGAATGAAGAAGCACGTTTGGCTCGGCATCGAACTGGTTGACGGCAAAGGACTTGGAACACAGCACAGTGATGATTAAGCACAAGGGTCACAGGGTTCACAGGGTTCTTCTTTCTTTTATCAAAATACCCTTCGGAATTGGGGGTAGGGGAGGAAGTGTGGGAAGAATAAATTACGGAAACCCTGTGAACCCTGTGACCCTGTGACCGTCAAGCCCATCTTGTGAGGCCTGTCCCCAAGAAAAGGACGGCGGAGTACCCATGCAGAGTGAAATCGACCCTGCATGTGATAGGACGGGGAAAGCGCAGGGCCCTGAGATGGAGCACACCGACTAGTAAAGGTGACCATAGGTATCCCTTCCGCTGACAACGCGCGGAACTAAAGAGGAATCATGAAGAACATGATGGAGAGGTCTACGTGTAAGTCCAATCGGGGAGAAGATGCAGCGGGTCGTGAGTCCACGGCACGACGGGGAACCGGCAACAAGCCGAAGAACCCGAATCGTGTTCAATCGGCCAGCGTGAACCGCGGAAAGCCGTGCGAGGCCAAAACTGGCCTAATCAGAGCTGCGGAGGCAAAGCCGATTCGCATCTCTCCGGGGAAATTATTGCAGGTTCAGGGGCGATTGCTGCAAGGAGAATCGCAACGCCAGGTTGCACGAGAGTTGCGCGTGTCCAGAAACACAGTCGGGAAGGTCATCCAGACCCCGGACTTTCAGAGCGTTATTAAGGAGCAACGGGAACGACTGTTTTCAATCGTACCCGCCGCCGTGGATTCATTTCGCGCCGCTGTAGAAGTTGACGGTTACCTCGCATACCGATTTCTGACAGACCTCGGCGTTAGCCCAGACCGCGAAGCGATGCTGGCACTGGCAAACACCACGTCCTCGATGAATCGGGAGGACCAGGGCGGCCTCAGACAAGCTGTGATGTTGGCGGCGTGCATGCTCGAATCCGAAAGAGTATACGGGACGCAGTTGCCAGACGACATCAAGGCGCGACTAAAGCAAATGGAAAACGGGGTATAGCTTGCACCAAATGAAATAAATATTTCTGACGCCCGTTGGCCTGACAGAAATACGTCGGGCCGCGTATTCAAATAATTTCATCAACTGAATCACTGCCCCACAACTAGTCTGGCAGGAATAGACCAATAGGCAGCGGGACACCCGACCGAAGCAATTGGTGTGCTAATCGCTCATCGCAGCACGACAACAACTCATCCAGCGACATACGGCCCCCCTCGTCCGTCATGTCTGATTGAACTTGGGGTCTGCTTCGCGTAGAGTCTGCCAATCGCCCTACCAGTTTTTCGGTGAAGGCAATGGCCGCCGATAAAACCAAGTCTTTCCGACGCTTCAAGACCGGGATGTTGGCGGCTCCTGCGCCCCTCCGCAACGTGCGCCCCGAACAAGAAGAAATGCTGTTGAGAAGTCTTTTTAATCTCGCCAGGGTTAAGGCGAGATTCGAGTTCTGGAAGAATGTTGCGCGAGAGGGCGTCCCAGAATCACGGCGGTGTAGAGCGCAATACGCGTCCATGAGACGGCATCTTGCACGTGCACTGCGAGAGGTTGAGCAATCAAAGGAAAGTCTCGGTGAATTGTTTGACGACTTCCCTCCGGACGAATTTGATTACGACGAAATAGTCACGAAGATTCGCGGAGGGATGCAGACAGCCGAAACCTGGGAGCGACTCAGCGCCGCAGAAGTCCATCCAGGTCTGCGAACCCCTAGAGAAGCCGCAATCGCCATAAAAACTGGCGAGTTTGAAGGCAAGGCTGAGGGTGTTTATCCGGTGAAGGGTGTATACCCTCTAGATTATTGGTTCATCGGTGAATGTAAGCGACTCCTCGACAAATTCAGGACAGCCAAGGGTACGAAGCTTCGGCCTGTTGATTATCACCGCATCATTTCCCGTGCCTTTGGTGCCGCGTTTGGTGAGCCATACGCACCATCCCGCGTCAAGACCGCCCTGCGTCGGATTCGGAGGCGCCCGCGCCTCCGCTTTGTAAGACCATACAGCTACCATCCACTCCCTGACTAACTGCCGCAAGAAAAACCGATTCAAAATTAATTCCTGCACTACAGCTGTCGCAAATTTTGTTCCACGACGGAGCACTCCGCATCTTGGACAATCAGCACAGTCGGACCAGGGGAAATTCCAAGAAAAGTTAGGAGGTCAAATGAAGGTGCACAAACTGGCCTCGTCGCCGACGCGACAAGGTCAGAAGCAGGTACGGGTAAGAGTTGAATTCAATCGCAGCGCCGAGGGGTGGCAGCAGCAGATAGTGCAGCGAGCAGCAAGAATTTCATAATGGAGGCGTGAGAGGCCATGACCGAACGTAGAAGCACACTCAAGAAACGACGCGCAACGCAACAACAGTATCGCGAGGCACAGGTTCAGCGAGAAGCCATGGAGGAATTGGGTCTGTCTGCTATTCACGAGGCGGGTCATGCCGTCATAGACGAGTTGTTTTTGGACGGCGTCGAATACGTGACGATAGAGAAAAAACGATTGAAGAACCATCTCACTAGAAATGGCGTCTCCTACGACGCTATCAGTACTGGGTTCACGCAACCCCGTTGCGAGCACAGGACTTTGGAAACGCTCGAAGATTTTGAGCGGGAGTGTTTGACCATATGTGCGGGGTCATTGGCTGAGTGCATTTTTACTGAATGTGAAAACTACGAAGCCATGGCCGGAGACAGTGCTCAGCTGCATGCGTATGCAAATCACCTCAGCCTTGCTAAAGAGCAGGTCAGTGCCATAGTAGAAAAGACGGCCGACCGACTCGTCCAGCTGTTCAGCGACGACCGTGTCTGGAAAGCTGTGAAAGATGTGGCTGCGTTGCTGCTCGTTAAGACACGCATCAGCGGAGAGGAGGTTCACGGAATCGTAGAAGCGAGTGGTGCAAGAAAAGTTCTTGGAGAGAATTCCCGGTGAAATGCCGCAGCTATGCGAATGACCCGAGTGCAAAGCAATACAGTTTCGTCGTCAGGCGAGGGATTCGGCTCGGAATGCAGTTGGCGGACGGCGAAACCTACGAGAGGAAGACCACAACAAAGCTGTCGAGCAGCTTCTGGACAAGCTGCGGCAGGAAATTGTTCTTGGAGATTGATGCCACATAGTTCCGTCATAGTGACGTAACTATACACTTAATACAAGGAGAACGCGTTGAAACTTTATCATGGCACGAGCGAAAGCGCAGCTCGACGAGCGCTGAAACAGGGAATCCTGCCTCGTAGGGCGTCGGGCGAAGACGGGAACTGGAAGCACACGGTCTCGTCCAATCCCAGCATGGTGTACCTGACGACCACATACGCTCCCTACTATGCTCTTTCAACTAGGCGCCGTGACTACGAAAGGGCCGCAATCATTCAACTCCATTGGGATTCGCTCGACCAGACCCGGCTCTATCCAGATGAAGATTTTATCGCAGAGGCATTGCGGGACCAGAAGCTCGGAGCTTCCAGGGATATTAAGAAACGCATTCGCTACATCATTCGACACATCGAGGACTACCGCGAGAACTGGATGCTGTCGCTTGAGAATCTTGGGAACGTTTGCTTCAAGGGCACAGTTCCAGTGAATGCGATTACAAAAATCGTGCTTTTCGAACCAAGAAGAAATCCGCGAATGACGCTTTCCGCCCTCGACCCGACTATCTGCCTGCTGAATTACGGATTGTTCGGGCGCTGGTATCAGGCAATGACGCGATGGTACATGGGCGAAGATATTGACCCCGCAACTTTCAATTTTCCTGACCCTGAGAATCAGAACGGGTTCGAAGTGCTGTTCGAGTCGGAGCGTTTGCGGTCGCTTGCACGACCGGGCGGTGACGGGGTTGCATCCGACCGTGAAGGGTTCACGGATTAACGGGTCTGGCGAGGATTGAAGACGGAACATCGATTATGAAGTTGTCGCTACGGGTGAATGACCTCGACGAATCCATGGACTCGCAGAGCAAAAATTGACCAATTGAGGAGGGCTTTTTTCACGGGGTCTCAAGCTCAGAACGGTCAGAGGTCCCGGAACAAAAGTTGGAATCTGTATAATCCAACATGTACGCGTATGTACGGAACGTCTGACAGCTCGCACACGGAAATCTCGTGCCGCCGGGCGATGTTCCACCAGCACGACGAGACGGACGCGCGTCGTTCAACGACGCGGCGCAAGGGATTTGTTCGCGGGTCCTAGGCGTCTAAAATTTTGACCGCAACAAAGCGAGGACATGCAGGATGGACACGTCAGGAAATCCAACGATGTAGCTTTTCATTCAGGAAGCTCCCCGCAGTTCAAACCTACCGAAAAAGAATATCCAGTGCATCTTGCTGGATTGCGGTCTCCTGCTAGCAGCGGTAGCATCAGCGTCGCAACGCCGCTAACCACGGGTCGGAAACGAGGACCTGTGGCAAAGCGACGATATCAGAAAGGATGTTTTGTGACAGAACCAGATGGTCGGATGTATTCAATGTTTTACATTGATTCAGACGGCCAATCAAAACGGGTAAAACAATTCATTGGTAAGCGGGGACAGATGTCCGAACGAGCTGCACGCCGGGAGCACGACTGTATCATGCAAGATGTGAATCGCAGGCGCGGCAGCGTGGCACCCGCATATCTGGGCCAGTCCTTTGCCGAAGTCACGGAGCTTTGGCGCCGGGCTATTGCTCCCAACC
Source organism: uncultured Acidobacteriaceae bacterium (assembly GCA_963837915.1). Classification (GTDB taxonomy): domain Bacteria; phylum Acidobacteriota; class Terriglobia; order Terriglobales; family Acidobacteriaceae; genus DASRAA01. Next base: position 915 of record CAWIPZ010000016.1, on the reverse strand, counting down.
TCTCACCTTCAACTGTGCGACAGCGAGAATCTTACCTGCGCGTTCATGTATTCCCGCGATTCGCCAGAGCCGCTGTTCAGTCACTTGGCGTCAACGAACTCCAACAATTCGCCACCGACCTGCGGAAATCAGTCTCACGAAAAACTGTTCTGAATGTTCTCGGGACGATGTTCACGATACTGGATTACGCCGGACGGTGCGGTATCCGTGTTCCCCAAGTCAGATTCAAAGACCTTGAACTCGGGACGGATGCGGGCAGCGTGACCGTTCCGTTCTTCACCCGCGCGCAAGCCACACGGATTGTTGTGGCGGCAAAGGAGCCGTACAAAACAATTTTTGATGTCGCGTGGAATACGGGGATGCGCGCGGGAGAAATCCTTGCGCTCAATCGTGAGGACCTCAACTTCGAGAAAAAGACAATCCGCGTCAATAAATCATCGGATGACAGAACGCGTGAAATCCGGCAACCCAAGACACGGAGCTCCGTGGCGACGCTCCCAATGCCATCGGCGCTTGAGGTAACGCTGCGGAATTACATCGAGCACCACTGGCAGAAAAATCTGTTAGGGTTACTGTTTCCGAATCGCGAGGGCACGCGACCACGCAAGCGCGAATCTGTGGTGCTATATGGTCTAAAGCCGCTGCTCCGTAAGCTCGGAATCCCTGACAAAGATGCCGGGCTTCATGCGTTCAGGCACGGGCTTGCGACGGAACTGGCCGAGGCATCCGTACCTCTAACGGTTCTCCAACAGCAGTTGCGCCACGCGGACGTGAAGACCACGTTGCGCGTGTACGCTCACGCAATTCCCGAGACGCAGCGTGCGGCAATGGAGGGTGTCGCACTTTCAATTGGTACGGAAGTGCCAATTGGTACGGGAAGTAGGACTTAAGTATTTTTGTTTGAAGCAAATTGGT
>CAWIPZ010000015.1:0-107971 GCA_963837915.1 uncultured Acidobacteriaceae bacterium | reverse complement strand
CGGCCCCCATGGACTTGTGAAGTCCACGTGTGGACGTTGGCCGTTAATGACACGCCACCCATTTCCTAGATAAATAAATATGTCATGCCCATAAATTCTTGTGGGCACAGCGCCAATCAAGGCGGCCAGTCCGCAGATCACCGACAAACCGCAAAAGAACAAAATCATTAGGCGCGCCGGCGTTAGCGCATTCGAGTCCTGCCAAACTGCGAGGAACCGCTCAAAATAGCGCCCTATCAGGGAGTCGTTGGCGTTCGTCGGCCGGGCGAGTGTGACGTGATCCATATAGGCGAACCGAACGTAGAGCGTTTATACCACACGCAACTCTCCAGCCGGCGGTGTTGAAGTCGTCCTGCCATCCATCCCGGATTTGGGAAAATTCGGTTACTTTCGTCACATACTCATGCCGATTTCCCTTGGCTCCCCCACACCCGCTGCTGTATTTCTGATTCTCGCGGGTCGAGTACACGCCCAGGCGAAGCTTTTCCTCACCGGGAGAAGCCTGCCAGCTAAGTTCTTTTATAACAGTACTTTACATGTAAACCGTTTGTTTCTAAGAGCTTGCAGGGAGTTGCTCAAGGGCAGCGAAATTCCCGCGCCAAACCTCTTAGGAAGACGACGTAACTTCTTTATTTACAATCATGTACATATAACTTCTTTGTTTGTGCAAACTTTGCAACGAATCCCGATCCTAACTCATTGATTCTGCATAGGGGAGGGGGTGGGGGGTACACCAACCTGCTGCAACGCGCGATAGATATCCATTAGGGGCATCAGCGCTTATCATCGGAGCGGTCTCGGCGGGAAATCCGTGCGATGTCCTCTCTACAGGAGGTAATGGTGATTGGCGGCAAGAAAATCGCGGTGGTGCTGCCGGCATATAACGCCGAGAAGACTCTGCGCGCCACCGTTGCTGATCTGCCCGACATCGTTGACCACCGCATCCTGGTCGACGACGGCAGCTCCGACGCCACGGTGGCAGTCGCTCGGGAACTGGGACTGGATGTCCATGTCCACGAAAGCAATTACGGGTATGGTCGAAACCAGCAAACCTGTTATCGCGAAGCCCTCGCTGGCGGCGCAGACATTGTGGTCATGGTCCATCCCGACTATCAGTACACGCCCTTGCTGGTAACCGCGATGGCCAGCATGATTGCCTACGGCGTCTACGATGTCGTGCTCGGGTCACGCATCATCGGAGGCGGCGCACTCGCAGGCGGCATGCCACGCTATAAGTACGTGTTCAATCGCGCGCTCACACTGTTCCAGAACGTTTTGCTGGGCGCCAAGTTGTCGGAGTATCACTCTGGCTATCGCGCCTTCAGCCGCGAGGTGCTGGCACTGTACCGTTGCTGGGAATTCCGATTATTTGTCTTCGACAACCAGATGCTGTCGCAGTGCATCTTTTTTGGTTTTCGCATCGGCGAAGTTCCTGTCCGATGAAGTACTTCGAAGAAGCGTCATCGATCAATTTCCGGCGCAGTGTGACCTACGGCCTCGGTGTGCTTGCCACTAGCCTCAAGTACCGCCTGGAGAAAATGGGCATGGCGCATTTCAAAATGTTCAGCGCCCAAGGACGAAAGTTGGAATCGCGCTACCATCGCGTTCCTTCGCCCGAGCTGCCGGACCGGTTGGCTGAAGGCAATCCCAATAATCTCTAAAGCGAAAGTTGTTTTTCTTTCCGGAAATCTCAACGTGAGCTGGTGTCGATGCCCGGAATCCAGCGAACTGCATTGTCGTGATAGAGCTTCTTGAGCACCGCGCGCGGAAGATCGAGCCCTTGGACCTGATGATCTCCATATTGGAAGACGTCACCGGTCGAGAAGTAACGCCAATCGTCTGCGTAGCGCAGTTCCCAGATTTCAGGCGAGAGTTCCTTGTGGCGCGTTTGTGGGTCGAAGGACAGATCGGTGCCGTACAGGATTCGGTCTTGGTATTTCAGGAAGAAGGCCCGCACCTGTTCTCGTGGTTCGCGGGTGAGTCGTGCAACTCGAGCTGCCACATCAACCGCGAAGTTCGGATAGCGATCCAAACGCTCGCCGAGGCCGTTTAAGTCATTTTCCATGCTTCCCAGATGGGCGCCAATGACGCGAAGGTCGGGATTCAAAGCGAGGACGTGGTCTCGAGCGTCGAGGATCGTCTGCTTGCGCGGCGCGTCGGGTCGCTTCGACATGTCCCACTCAGGATTCGCCGCGTAGTAACTCGCAGATGCGGTGGTGAGGTATTGTGCGGTCCAAGCGGAATCTGGATCGGCGGCATGAATGATCAGCGTCTTTTTTTGCGCAGCGATGTCGCGATAGATTGGTTCAAAGCGCGGATCGTCCAGCATGACGTACTGCCCGGACGCGTTCTTAATTTCCATTCCGACGTTCTTCCAGATTTTCGCCGCTACTGCTCCGTTCGCAAAGTCCTGATTGAGACCATCGATTGCATTGCGGGAGAAATCGGGGCTGTTCAACTGGAATGGATCGAACGTAGTACAGAGCCACGCGCGGCCGCCAGTCGATTCGATGAAACTAAGGGCGTTCTGCTGCTGTGGCCCCATTGACACGTTGTAAGGTTTATGGTCATCGACAAACAGAATGTCGAGAACATGCATGTGAAGGCGCTGCAGCATCGCGACAAAGGCAGGACTGGTTTCTCCGATGTGAGTGTGCGTGTCGATGGGCTCGAGCGCCGAGAACTCCGCCAGCGTGGCGCCGGTCATCTCCCCCGACTGTTTTTTCACCTTGCTTTTGGAGGAGCAAGCGGTCCAGGCGAGTACTGTGGCAAGAGCAGCGAAGAGAGTAACGGTTGCTACAACCCGCACCACTATCTTCCGTTTCCGGTCGACAATCAGTTGCGGGGCGAAGTCAACTTGCTGCAGCACCCTTGGGACTCTTTCTTCAAACTTCGTGCAATGGCCGCGTGAAAATCGGCGAACTTTCCAACCGAGATATTCAGTGGGGCCACGTAAGTGGCGATTAATTCAGAGGGCGCGACATTGCAAAGCGCCCCTGGTTGTGGAACTTGGTTAGGTTCTTCGACTATGGCGGCGGATTCGACCTAAGTCAATTCCACCGAGGTGCAGGAAGACTTGGCACAGGTGAGCTAACGTCGCCAGCAGGAGTATTGGGATCGGCACGAGCTGAATATTCGGGCCGATTGCGGAGGAGAAGCCCAAGGTTTAAGAGTTATGCAACTACTCACTTCGCACGGTAGTCACGATTGTGCCAAGCTTGTTTCGCCGATGAGCCTAAGTGCCTCTGACCAGATGCCGGGCGCAGTTGCTGCCAGCCCGGGTAAACTGGGCTCTCTCCGATTAAATCGCAAGTTCGCGTCCGCGACCGCGCCACAAATTCCTCCCGCAGAATTCACCAGTGCAACTCCGGCCGCAACGTCCCATTCGTGCTTGGGCGACACAGTCCAGGTTGCATCGGCAAGGCCCGCAGCTACTCGAGAGAGTTTGTAGGCGACTGACCCCATCGGTCGAATGTGGATCCCAAAACCGTCAAAACGTTGCCATTCTCCACGTTTGTGCTCCTGTCGGCTGGCGAGAACAACCGCGCCTGCTAGGTCACTTCGAGGCGATATAAACGCCGGCTGGCCATTATAAGTCACTCCGCAATCCAAAGCGCCCAAAAATAGCTCCTTCGTGGAGGGATTGCACGTGCCGCCCGCAACGGCCACTCCTTCTACGACTAGTCCCACGGAAATGCTCCATTCAGGAATTCCGTCCACGAACTCGCGGGTTCCGTCGAGCGGATCGACGATCCAAACAACGTCGTAGGCAAGCCGCGAACGGTCATCAGGATCTTCTTCTGACAGCCATCCCTCGCCTTCAGCCAGAAGTTCAGCACGTAGCGCGTGGCTGATTCGACGATCGACTTCCGTGACCACGTTCCTGCCGCCATCGTCGCGAACCTCGAAGCTGCCGGGCGCGAACCGAGCGGCGACCTCGCTGGCCGCTGCAAGAGCACGCTCGATACGCGCTAGATAACTCCGTTGCGCCGACTCAGTTAGCATGCAGCAGAGATCCCCAGAGCATTCTTGCACCCACCGCCATCAGCAGAGCACAGAGTATCTGTTTTAGTCGCGGAGCCGACACGTGATTCGTGAGATACGCGCCCAAAAGTCCTCCCGGCACCGATCCAGCGAGCACACAAAGGACGAGCACGAAATCCACATTTCCCAGCTTGAATTGCAATAATCCGGTCAACCCAGCGAGCAAAACCGCGTGGAGGATGTCGGTTCCCACCATCATCGCGGGAGGAAAACCGTAAAACACCAGCAACAACATGAGGATCACGCTACCTGAGCCGATAGAAGTCAGTCCGACCAGAATGCCGGCGAAGAACCCGATGACCGTCACACCGAAGCGATACTTGTGTTCCTGTAGGGTCAAGAGTGAAACCGGCGCCCCAGACGACCGGACATTGAACAAATATCCAATCGGAATGATGACTAACAAAATGCCGATGGCTACACGCAGGAAGTCATTGACGCTGTTTCCGTAGGACGCACGAATCGATGCCAGCAGCACCACTCCGATAATTGCGCCCGGGATGCTGCCGTAAGCGAGGCTTAGTACTAGCGGCCAACTTACGTTCCCCTGGCGCCAGTGGAGTCCACCCGCGCCAATCTTGGTGATGCAGTTGATGACCGCATCCGAGCCAACCGCCACGATCGGTGGAACTCCGAGGACCGAGATCAAAACCGGCAGCAGAACCATGCCGCCGCCGAGTCCAGTAAGTCCGACAAGGGTGCCGACCACCAACCCGACAGCCACTCTTCCGGCGATAGCGCCTAAGTCCACTACATCTCCGCGTGGGTCATGATGAAAGACCGAATCCTGAACACATCGCGCTACGGGTTGTTTGGATCTAAATAGCGAAGCACCGCAGCCACTACCTTTGACGAACTCTCGCGAGTGCTCTCCTGGTCGGTATCGCAAATGATTTCTGGCGTCAGCGGGGCCTCATAGGGATCGTCAATGCCGGTAAATCCGGTTATCTTGCCTGCACGCGCCTTTTTATAGAGTTCTTTGGGATCGCGTACCTCGCACACCGAAAGAGGGGTGTTGACGTACACTTCCATAAAATCTCCAATCGAGTGTCGTGCCGCTTCACGCGCCGCACGGTAGGGAGAGATCGCTGACACCAGGACAATCGCGCCATTTCGGGTAAGGAGCTGCGACACAAACGCGATACGCCGGATGTTTTCGTCACGGTCGTGCTTACTGAACCCCAAATCCTTGCAAAGGTAGTTGCGAATAACGTCGCCGTCGATGACTTCGACTTGCAGCCCATGGGCCAGAAGTTCGGTAGCAGCCGCTTTGCAGATGGTTGTCTTGCCTGCGCCGCTCAACCCCGTAAACCAGACGGTCAATCCTCGTTGCCGCGTAACGTCCGATCCGCCGGCGGCGCCATCGTTCAGCTGACCAGGCTTGTCTGGAATGGCCTCTGTAATCATTCCGGCAGCAACTGTGTCATTGTTGAACGGATCAATAAGGATGAAGCTTCCCGTACTCCGATTTTCGAGATAGGGATCGCAGAAGATTGGACTATGCAGGTCGAGTTGTACTTCTCCGATTTCATTGAACTGCAAACTGTCAGCTTCCTGCTTCTCGAATGTGTTGATTTCGATCTTGTGGTTCAGTTGACTGACCTTGCCGCACAATACCCTCGTCGTATGCTTCACCAGGTAACGCGCATTCTTACGCAACGGGGTGTGTGCGAGCCAAATCAAGTGGGCCATGACCCTGGCAGATGACGTGGGAACATTCTCAGCGTCTACTAACATGTCACCACGGCCCAGATCGATGTGGTCCGTCGTAGTCAGCACAACTGACCGACCTTGCTCTGCCCCATCGAGAGTTTTCGTGTGCAGGAAAATGTCCTTGATTTTAGTTCGCTGCCCCGATGGCAGGGCCACAACTGCTTGCCCCGGTTTGGCCCAGCCTGAACCCACCTGACCGGCGTAACCACGAAAGTCCTGATTGGGGCGTACTACGTTTTGCACCGGGAAGCGAAACGCTTCATCGCCATTGGGCGTTGGAGACAAAGTCTCTAGTAGGTCCAAAAGAGAGGTCCCTCGGTACCACGCCATGCGATCGCTGGACTGAATGACGTTGTCGCCTTCGAGCGCACTCAATGGCACAAAGTGAAAAGCGACCCTTGGTATCTCTTTCGCAAAGTCTTGGAACTGACTGCAAATCGAATCAAATACCTGTTGATCAAAATCCACCAGGTCCATTTTGTTGATGGCCACAATCATCTGGCGGATGCCCATTAATGATGCGATTAGGGTGTGGCGCCGAGTTTGCCGCAAGACGCCCTTGCGCGCGTCAACCAAAATGATCGCCAACTCGGCAGTCGATGCCCCGGTCGCCATGTTGCGGGTGTACTGCTCGTGCCCGGGTGCATCGGCAATGATGAATTTCCGTCGCGGCGTTGAGAAGTAGCGATACGCGACGTCGATCGTGATGCCTTGCTCGCGTTCAGCCCTTAACCCGTCCGTCAGTAGCGACAGGTCAAGCGTGACATTCTTTGCGGCCGACGCCTTCCGAACCGAGGAAAGTTGATCGTCATACACACCGTTCGCGTCGTACAGCAATCTTCCGATGAGGGTCGATTTGCCATCGTCAACGCTGCCGGCAGTCAAGAAACGGAGCAGGTCGCGCTCGGGGGCCGAAGTGCTCAAAAATAACCCTCCCGCTTCTTTAGCTCCATCGAGCCTTCCTGATCGTGGTCGATCACGCGATTTTCGCGCTCAGAGCGGCGGAAGAACTTCAGCTCCTCTACAATCTCGGCGACTGTCGAAGCGGTCGATCGAATCGCGCCGGTGCAGTACGTGCAGCCAAGCGAACGCATCCGGCACATCACACGCTGCGGTTTCTCGCCCGGCATCAGGTCAATCGGGTGGTCGAGTGGAATCAGGTAGTCGCCTCGCACCAGCATCTCGCGTTCTTTGGCGAAATATAGCGGCACAATCGGAATTTCCTCGCGCCGGATGTACTCCCACACATCGAGCTCAGTCCAGTTCGATAGCGGAAACACACGCATGCTTTGTCCAGGTTCGACCCGGCCATTGTAGAGGTTCCAGAATTCCGGCCGCTGATTCTTGGGGTTCCACTGGCCCAGAGAATCGCGCAGGGAAAATACTCGCTCCTTCGCTCGCGACTTTTCCTCGTCCCGACGCGCTCCGCCGATGGCCGCATCGATGTGATGTGCCGCCAGCACGTCCAACAGCGCCTTGGTCTTCAGCAGGCCGCAACATTTTGAGGTTCCCAACTGAAAGGGATTCGCCCCCGCATTCTTGGCTTCCAGGTTCGTCTGAACGATCAATTGAAGTCCGAGTTCTTGTGCGGTGCGGTCACGGAATTCGATCATCTCGCGAAACTTAAATCCGGTATCGACGTGTATGAGAGGGAAGGCGATTCGCCCCGGATAGAAGGCCTTCTGCGCAAGCCGCAACATCACCGAAGAGTCCTTGCCGATGGAGTACAACATCGCGGGCCGCGAAGACTCCGCCACCACCTCGCGCATGATATTAATGCTCTCGGCTTCCAGGACGTCGAGATGAGGCAATGTGACAGTTGCCATAAGGCTGTCTGTCCCTGAAACCGCGGTTCCAGCGCTCTTGAATTCTGTTTTCAATGCGTGGCACTCACCCTAGGCAACCTGTGACTGTGCAAGTGCACAGATGGTAACAGAGTTCGTCAGGTAAGGCATTTGGCAAAGGTAACCCCGTAGGCGACGAGCCTGACAAAAGATAACACTCTCAATTGGCGCGGAAGCTACCCGCAATCAACTCATTTCGCAGCCGAACTCGGACATTGCGTCGATCAGTATAGGAGTTCGTTGGGGATGAGACTCCGATAGTCCTTGCACTTGCCCGATTTGACAATTGATGGGAACATGTTCGCAATCGACGAGTTGTCGCGAACCTCGGGGTGCATCCTGCATGCGGAATCTTAATTTGGATCGAAGACGCGTTTTGTCGCAACTGGCGTCACTGGCCGCACTTGCCGCTGGCAGTCGGATTATCGGGCTTGATCCCTTTTCGTTAGGCAACTCGTCGGTGCACGCCGCCGAGCTGAGCAGTTCACCGGAGCTGGTGAGTTATCCCCAGAAGACCGGCCTGATTCTCCTGACGGACCGCCCTCCGCAGTTAGAAACCCCGCTGCAGTATTTCCAAACTGATCTCACCCCGAACGACGCGTTTTTCGTACGGTGGCATCTGTCCGGAATTCCCACTTCCGTTGACAGCAAAGCGTTCCGTCTCGAAGTCTCGGGGAACGTTAGCAAGCCGCTGAGCCTTTCGTTGCGAGATCTGCGCACCAAGTTCCATCCGGTATCCGTGGTGGCTTTGTGCCAGTGCGCGGGAAACGGGCGCAGTTTGTTTGAGCCGCGAGTTCCAGGCGGCCAGTGGGGCAACGGAGCGATGAGCAACGCCAGTTGGCGCGGAGTGCGCTTGAAAGATGTGCTCGGCGCTGCTGGCGTCCGCGCCGGCAGTGTGCAGGTGGGTTTCCACGGACTCGATGTCGCACCGTTACCGCAGATGCCGCGCTTCGAGAAGTCGTTGTCGATTGAGCGCGCTCTCGAAGGCGAGGTGCTCATTGCCTACGAAATGAACGGGGCGCCGCTTCCCATGCTGAACGGCTTTCCCTTGCGACTTGTCGTTCCGGGCTGGTACGCGACTTACTGGGTTAAGTCGCTGTCGGCAATCAGCGTGCTGGACGAGCCACTCAAGACTTTTTGGATGGACACTGCATACCGCATTCCCAACAATCCAGGTGCGGAAGAGAGTCCCCAGCATCTCGCAGGGGACACGGTGCCGATTTCTCGCATGTCGGTGCACTCGATCTTTGTGAAGCCCGCGCCCAACGAACAGTTACGAGTCGCTCAAAGTTACACGTTGGAAGGCGTGGCCAACGACGGAGGATCCGGCATCCGCAAGGTGGAGGTCTCGACTGACGACGGGAAAACCTGGAGCGATGCGATATTGGGCGACGATCTCGGCCCGTACTCTTGGCGTCGGTGGCATGCGCCGTGGACGCCCTCGACAGCCGGCAGCTATCACCTGCTGGTTCGTGCCATTGCTAACGACGGCCAACATCAAGCTACTTCGCAATGGAACCGCGGTGGCTACCAACGCGATACGATCGAGCACGTAGATGTCACGGTAGCGTGAGCAAAACAATGAAGGCTCACACCCATGTCGGCTCAATGGTTTCCCTGGCTTTCCTTGCAATATTCATGACGTTGAGTGCGGACGCGCAACAGCCTGGCAGCGGCGCAGCTGCGAAATCGACGGCGAACTCCCTCCAGGAAATTACCTTGCCGCAATATCCGCCTCAGATGCCGCCCGGACCTAATTTAGAGGTTTTTCAGAGTCACTGTCTGCTGTGTCACTCCGCCCGCTATGTCACCACGCAGCCCCGATTTTCGCGCACTGTATGGGAGAAAGAAGTGAAGAAAATGGTGGATGTCTACGGTGCGCCGATCACCCCCGCAGATCAGCAGCAGATCATCGAGTATCTGGTTGCAATCAAGGGGCCGCTGGAAGCCAAGTGAACAGCAAAAACGCCCTCCGGAAGCGGAAGGCGTTCATCGTCATAAACTTGTTTGGTTGCGGGGGGTGGATTTGAACCACCGACCTTTGGGTTATGAGCCCAACGAGCTACCAGACTGCTCCACCCCGCATTTCGATAATACAAACATGTCAACATCCGGTCAAACACGCCGCCACGATTCTGCGGCTGCACTTGCGCCGAATGATAGGCTGACTACATGACGGAACAGCCGAGGGACAGCAAGTCGGATAATCCGGCGGTGATTTGGGCGCGGTATTCTGAAATCGCGTTCATCATTCCTGCTGCGGTTGTTGTTGGATTACTGCTCGGCAAGCTGTTGGATTACGTGTTTCACACGCACTGGTTGTTCTTGGGCGGCATCATCTTCGGCGCCGTGGTGGGCTTTGTGCAGATGATTCGTATGGTCACGCGGGCTAAGGATTGAGCTTTCCTTTTTTGAACCTCGTGGGGCGCCGGATATTCCCAAAATGGGAAGTTCCACGTGGAACAATCAGCGGTGTGGTGCCTCCAGCGAGCAGCTATGAAACGTGAATCGAGTTGAACTCGTTCTAAGGAGTGCAGCTATGCGCCGTGTCTGGGCTCAAGCGTTCTTGGCTTTCCTCGTCGTCAGTGTCAGCGCTGGCCTGAGGGCCCAACAAATCCAAAGTACGTTTGCGGACCTCTCATTGCCGGGCAACTGGCAGCCCGCGAAGCAGTTCGCTTCGGCGCAGTTCGGGTCCGATGTCTTTTACGACTCAAGCACAGGGGCCCTGCTCCAGATCAGCCAGCAGGCCGGGATGCGAAAGGTCGGTGACATTGCGAAATTCTTCGGCGGCGAGCATGGCCCGAGTAGGGAAGCCGCGGCCGGAATGTCGTCAGCCGAGTTTCCATTGCCAATCGTCTACACAGAGCGCGCCTCGAAGGATCTTGGGAAGGGCAACAAGCCCCCGAAGCTATGGGATTTGAAAGAGGGCGAGGGCAATCCAGTCTGGTTCTATGCGTCGCAGTTATTCGACGACTACCGTATGCGGGACACGGGCGGATCATCGGAGGTAACCGAACAATATCTTAGTGTTCGGGTGAACCAGGCTGAGCAGCGGCCCGTGACCGGCGGCGACGTTCTGGTGTTCGAGGTCGAGACTGAAAAGCCAGCTGGTGAGCCGGCGCTGAAGCGCTTTCGCATGCCAGCTGGACTCAAGGACCAGAAGATACGCTACGGGTGGGTGCAGTTCGCCCCGGGGGGCATCGCGTCGGGTCAAGGAGTACTTTCCGTGGCGTATGCCGTAGCCGCCAATTCGAACCTGACTATCGATGAGGTGGCCCAGCAAGTCAGTATGGCGAAAATTAAGTCCCCGTGAAGTCGCAGCTGTAGGTGACGGCTCCTACGTTATAGTGATCTCGACCTATGTCATCGAGCGGTCCTCCCGTCCCCGTAAGTCCAGCCGACAAGTTTTATGATGCTGCGTTGGGACGGATCCGCCGGTTCATTCTCATTCTTGGCGCGGTCGGCATCGTTATTTGCGCGTTCAGATTCGGCAGGGCGGTGGCCGCTGGTTTTTTCCTGGGCGCATTCATTTCTTATGTGAACCACACCTCGCTGGAGCGGGTTGTCACGGCCTTGGGTGAGCGTGTCACGACCGGCCAGAGCAGGGAGCGGGGAGGCACCGTCGTGGTGCGAGCCGTCCTGCGCTATGCGGTAATCGCGGTGGGGGCATATGTTATATTTAAAGTTTCCCAGGCAGCACTTTACGGCTTTCTGGCGGGTATTTGCCTCACGATAGCTGCAATGGCCTGTGAGACTGCGGTGGAACTGTACGGCGCGCTGCGGCGCGGATTTTGATTTCCTAATCAATTGAATAACATGCGGCCGGACTAATATCCGACGCCTGAGCAAGAGCCCGGTAATCATAACTTCTTGAGACCACGACTTTTATGCCTGAGCAACTGTGGATTACTGCACTCCTTAACAAGTACTTCGCTGGCGTAGCAAACGCGATTCTAGGTATTTTTCACCTGCATTCGCCCCATCCGGAAGCGCCCATTCCCAATTACGTAGCCATGCAGATCGTGGTTTTCGTGTTCCTGGTGCTGGTCTTCGTGATGGTGCGTTCACGGCTCTCGGTGGAGAACCCCGGCTACCTGCAGCACATGTTCGAGAGCATCAACAGCATGATCAGCCAGCAGAGTCATGAGGTCATCGGCCATGGCTACGAGCGCTACACCAATTACCTGGTGACGCTGGGGATCTTTATCCTGACCTGTAACCTGATTGGCTTGATACCCGGATTCGAAGCGCCGACGGCTGTGCCCTCGGTCCCGCTCGGCTGTGCCGTGGTGACGTGGATTTACTACCACTTTTACGGAATTCGCGAGAATGGACCTGGATACGTCAAACATTTCCTGGGTCCGGTGTGGTGGCTGGCGCCGCTCATGTTCGTGATTGAAGTGGCGAGTCATCTGGCGCGCATTCTTTCGCTCACCGTCCGTCTATTTGCCAACATGTTCGCCGGGGATATGGTGACGCTGGTGTTCTTCTCGCTCTTCCCAATCGTCATTCCCGTGCTGTTCATGCTGCTGCACGTTGGCGTCTCGTTCATTCAGACGTATATTTTCGTGCTGCTGGCGACGGTGTATATCGGCGAGGCAGTGGCGCACGAGCACTAAAAGAGTTTGCTGCGAGCGTGAGGGCGTCTGCACGGTATGACGTCAACCACCCACTGGCAGCATTTCATAAGGAGAAAAACGATGCGGAAACTAACGATTGGAATCTTCTCGCTGCTGGCCATCCTGATGATGGCCATGCCGGCGTACGCGCAGGGAGCAGCCGCTCCTGCACCCGCTACGAACTGGGTTGCGCTAGCCTCGGGCTTCGGCATGGCGATCGCCGCCGGCCTGGCCGCTCTGGGGCAGGGCAAAGTCGGCGCTGCTGCCTGCGAGGGCATGGCGCGCAATCCGGGCGCACGCCCTGGAATTCAGCTCGCGCTGATTCTCGGACTGGCGTTCATCGAGTCGCTGGTGCTGTTCACGCTGGTTATCATCTTCGCCAAGGTCGTCTAGTTTCGGCTTCGGCAAAATCAAACGCCCTGTCTTCGGACAGGGCGTTTTTCTTTTCTGGATGCTAGTTGTTTCGGTGACTTCTACCTGACGAGATCCTGCGCTGCACGAATGGCGTCATTCAGCACTCGGTTCGGGAGCACCCCGAGGTAGATCGTCACTATCAGGCTAATAGCCATCGCGGCACCAAGACCCGCGGGAATGCGTGCCACCGGAGCCTCGATCCGCTCGTCGCGCATGTACATGTACACGATGATGCGCAGGTAATAATAAGCCGCGATCGCACTGTTGATAACACCGATGATGGTCAGTCCCACCAAGTTCGATTGCAAGGCAGCTGAGAAGACGTAGAACTTGGCGAAGAAGCCGCCGGTGATCGGAATCCCAATCAGAGAGATGAGAAAGATGGTGAGTATTGCAGCAAGAACGGGAGAGCGCCGTCCTAACCCCGAATAGTCGTCAAGGGTCACATAGCGTTCACCCTTGCCAGACAGGTGAGCGACGATGGCGAACGCTCCCACGTTCATGGCGGCGTACGTGGCGGTATAGAAAATCGCGGCCGATATGCCAGTGGTCTGGGCGGCCGCGAATGCGACCAGAAGGTATCCAGCGTGCGCGATCGACGAATACGCCAGAAGCCGCTTAACGTTGTTCTGCACCAGCGCCCCGATGTTCCCGATCGTCATCGACAGGGCGGCTGAAACCCACACCAGCCAGAACCATCCCGGAGCGCCCGTGGCAAACAGAACACGCAGAAGCACCGCAAACGCCGCCGCCTTCGGACCAGTCGACATGAATCCAGTGACGGGAGCCGGTGCTCCTTCGTACACGTCCGGTGTCCAAACGTGGAACGGAGCTGACGCGACCTTGAATCCCAGGCCCACGAACATCAGTGCAACGGCGAGATAGATCAGCACCGACTGATGGGTCTTCAATATCTCGGCAATTACATAGACGTTCGTCGTTCCAGTTGCTCCAAAGATCATCGCGACGCCGTACAAAAAGAAGGCGGTTGCGAACGAACCCAGCAGGAAGTATTTCAGCGACGACTCAGCGCTTTCGGCGGCCCGACGGCGGAATCCGGCGAGAATGTAGCTGGAGATCGACGAGATTTCGAGCGCGATGAAGATGAGGACCAACTCCACGGCCGAGGACATCAGCATCATGCCGACCGTAGCAAAGAGCATCAGCGGGTAATACTCGCCTGCGTTGATCCTCTGCACCTCGAGATAGTCCAACGAGCTGAGAATAACGACCAGCGCAACCAGCAAAACGACAAAATGAAAGAAGATGCTGAAGCTATCGACCCGCACCATGTTGAAGAATGCGTTGCCGTAGAACTGGGTCTGGTACGCAGTCGCGGCGAGACCGGCGAGTACGCCTACGAGGGCAATGTACCCGAGAGGCTTCTTTGAGCTCTGGGTCGGGATAAGCGGATCCACCACCATGGCCAGAATGCCAAAGATGCTGAGCACCAGCTCAGGAAGGATCCGGATGTAATCAACGGTCGGAATCATCGTCCGATCACCTGCATAAGGGCTTGAGTAATATGCGTAGTCGCGGGCGCAGCCGCCTGAAATCCGCTGGCAAACTGCTTGAGCGAGTAGGAAACCGAAGGGTCAATGAAATGAAGCCAGAGGTTGGGAGCTACTCCCATGACCAGGGCGGCGACCGCCAATGGCCACATTGAGACGCGTTCGCGCGCGTCCATGTCAGTGAGGTTCTTATTTGCTGGATTATTGACCTGTCCGTAGAAGACGCGCTGATACATCCAAAGCAGGTAGCACGCGCTCCAGATAACTCCGGTAGCAGCGAGAATTCCGTACACTTGGCGCGCCTGGAAGGCACCGCTAAGAATCAGAAACTCTCCGACGAACCCGTTGAGCAGCGGCAGGCCAACCGACGACAGCATGATGAACGTGAAGAACGTTGCATACACCGGCATCGGCGTCGCGATGCCACCGTACTCAGAGATGTCATACGTATGGCGGCGATCGTAAATCATGCCCAGCAGCATGAAGAGTGCGCCGGTAGACACACCGTGACTCAGCATCTGATACACCGCGCCGTCGACGCCAATCTGGGTAAAGCTGAAAATGCCAAGCACCACGAAGCCAAGATGGCTGACCGAGGTGTAAGCGACCAGCCTCTTTATATTGGGCTGCACCATCGCGACCAGGGCGCCGGAAATGATACTGATGAGCGCCAAGATGATAATCCAGGGTGCGTTGCGCCGAGCCTCGTCAGGGAAGAGCCCGACGTTGAAGCGAAGCAGGCCGTAAGTTCCCATTTTCAGCAGCACGCCTGCCAGCAACACGGAGCCGGCGGTCGGAGCTTCCACGTGGGCATCCGGTAGCCAGGTGTGGAGCGGGAACAGCGGTACCTTCACGGCAAAGGCCACAAAGAACCCGAGGAAGAGCCACCTCGCCGCCGCGGAGAAGCCTTCGATCTGTCCGCTTTGGATTGCGCTTTGTATGGTGACGAAATCGAAACTTCCAGTGTGCACGTAGAGCCAGATCGCCGCTGCCAGCATGAACACGGAGCCGATCATAGTGAAGAGGAAGAACTTCACGGCAGCGTAGATGCGCCGACCGTGACCGAAAATCCCGATGATGAGTGCCATCGGGATGAGCGTGGCTTCCCAGTAGAAATAGAAGAGGAACAGGTCAAGCGCGACGAACACGCCGATCATCGCTGTCTCGAGCACCAGCATCAGGATGAAGAATTCCTTCACCCGGTCGTGGATGGACTTCCACGAGATCAGGACGCAGAGCGGCGTGAGGAATGTGGTGAGCACGACAAGCCACAGCGAAATGCCGTCAATGCCGAGGTGGTAGTTGATGCTGGGATGGGAAATCCACGGGACATTTTGTTCAAACTGAAAACCGGTCTGTCCGCGCTGGAAATACCACGGCAAATGCAGAGAGGCAAGCAGAGTGACTAGCGATATTCCGAGCGCGAACCAGCGGATGTCACGATCACGGCGCGGGAAAATGACGAGTAAGAGTGCCCCAAGCAGCGGTAAGAACGTAACGATGGTAAGGATGTTGTGGTTGATGTAATTCATCGCACACCCTTCCACACCATGAAGGCGATTACGACAGCCGCGCCGAACGCGACCCATCCGGCATAGGAACGTATGTTGCCGGATTGCATCTGTCGCACACCGTCTGAGACATCCTGCGCTCCCACCGCGCTTTCGTTGACAGCACCATCAATCAGAGTGGCATCGACACCTTTCCACAGAATGTTGGTGGAGAGCAAGATGATGGGCCGGATGATCGCAGCCCCGTAGAATTCGTCGACTTTGTACTTGTCGAGAACAAAGGTATAGAGACCGCCAGCGCTTGCCGCCATCTTCGCAGGAAGGTCAGTACGTTTGTAATAGAGGTACCAGGCTCCGAGGAAGCCAAGGGCGGCAGCTCCAACAGAGATCAACATGAAGGCGATCTCGGTGCCTCGTTCGTCTTCGTGGCTGGCGACCGCAGATTCGGCAGCGAGAGTCGCCGGGGCGTACGTGGTGAATACCGGATTAAGAAAATGATCGAAGTGGTCAGAACCACCCAGTGCAGCCGGAACGCCAACCCATCCGCCAACGAACGAGAGCAGCGCCAGGATCATCAGCGGAATAATCATGACCATGGGACTCTCGTGCGGCGTTCCGTGGCTGCCGTGCGCGTCGTGGCTGTCATGCCCGTGTTGGGCATCCTGCGCCTGAGCACCGCGGTAGTCGCCGAAGAACGTCATGAACCATAGCCTGAACATGTAGAACGAGGTCATCGCGGCGGCGATGAGCCCAATAAGCCACAGGAGATGATTGCCGCTCGCCCAGGTCGCCCAAAGAATTTCATCCTTGGAGAAGAAGGCCGCCAGGGGAGGGAAGCCGGCGATGGTAAAGGTCGCAATCGTCATGCACCAGAACGTTTTGGGCATGTATTTGCGTAGGCCCCCCATGTGACGCATATCCTGCTCGCCGCCCAATCCGTGGATGATGGCTCCGGCCGAGAGGAACAGCAGCGCCTTAAAGAAGGCGTGCGTCATCAGGTGGAAGATGCCTGCTCCATAAGCTGCAACGCCGCAGCCCATGAACATGTATCCAAGTTGCGAGATCGTGGAGTACGCCAGCACCTTCTTGATGTCGGTCTGCACGATGCCGATTGAGGCCGCGAAGATCGCCGTCAGTGTGCCGATTATGGCAACTACGGCCAGCGCGATCGGCGCTCGATTGAACACCGCATTCGAGCGCGCCACCATATACACCCCCGCCGTTACCATCGTCGCGGCGTGGATCAATGCCGAGACGGGAGTCGGGCCTTCCATCGCGTCCGGCAGCCAAACATAGAGAGGAATCTGGGCAGACTTGCCGCTTGCTCCAACCATCATCAGCAAGCCGATCGCCGTTAACAACCCTGCGGAAGCTTCGACAGGATAAGCCGCAACCGCCTTGAATACTGTTTCGTACTGCAAGCTTCCAAAGTGCTTAATCAACAGAAACAGCGCGATCAGGAAGCCAAAATCGCCCACGCGGTTGGTGATGAAAGCCTTCTTGCCGGCATTCGCCGCCGAGTCTTTCAGGAACCAGAAACCGATCAGCAAGTAAGACGCGAGACCGACACCCTCCCATCCAACAAACATCAACAGATAATTGTTAGCCAGGATGAGCGTCAGCATGAAGAACATGAAGATGTTGAGGTAGGCGAAATAGCGGTAGTATCCGCCCTCATGCTCCATGTAGCCGACTGAGTAAACATGAATCAGGAAGCCGACGCCGGTGACGATCAGCAGCATCACCAAAGAAAGCTGGTCGAGGTAAATGCCGTATTCGGCCGAGAATGTGCCCGCCGTCATCCAGGTGGCGTAACGCTCGATATGGGGGATCTGATCGGCCGGCAGGCCCGCGAATTGCACCGCGACCCAGAGTGCGTACGCAAAGGCCGCAGCCGTCGATCCCAAGGCGATGGCGTTGACCACCGGCTTGGGAAAACGCTTACCCAGCAGGCCATTGATGGCGGCGCCGGTGAGCGGTAACAACGGAATGATCCAGAGATGAAGGCTCATAGTTTGAGGAGGTTCACGCGATCAACATTCAGCGTCTCGCGCGTGCGGAAGACCGAAATTATGATTGCCAGGCCTACCGCGGCTTCGGCCGCGGCCACCACCATCACGAAAAACACGAACACGTGCCCGCTGAGCATCCTTAATTCTGCAGCGAACGCGACGAAAGTCAGGTTCACAGCGTTCAGCATCAACTCGATCGACATAAAGATGGTGATGATGTTGCGCTTAATCAGGAAGCCCGCAACGCCGCAGGCAAAGAGCAGCGCGCTGAGAATCAGGTAGTAAGAGAGGGGAACCATCTACTCCTCCCTCCGGGCCAGCACGACGGCGCCCAGAATCGCGATCAGGATAAGGATGGAGGTCACCTCGAAGGGAAGCAGGTAGTCGCGGAAAAGCAATTGAGCAACCGACCGTGGATTACCAAAACTTTCGCTGCCGCTCATGATCTGCGGTCCGCCGATGGAAATGCGGTCGAGTCCGGCGTAGTGGCTGATCACCCAAACACCAATCGTCAACCCCACAATAAGGCCAGGAACTCCCAGCATGAACGCAACACGGCTGGTATGCGGAAGGACCTCTTCTGCGCCCGCGTTCAATAGCATAATGACAAAGACGAAGAGCACCATTACTGCGCCGGCATAAACGATTACTTGGACCGCCGCAACAAATTCAGCCCCCAGCAGCAGGTACAACAGTGCGAGCGAACCCATCACCACGATTAGCGACAGCGCGCTGTTAATGGGATGCTTCTGCACGAGCAGGTTGATCGCCGCGCCTACGCATACCGCACCGAAAATGAAGAACAAGACAAGGTGCATGATTTTCACATTCCCGGTACTGATTTACGCACCGGGAGGAATCCTCCGAGTTCCTTCGCTACTTCAGCGCCACGACCAAGGCCGTGACAAGAATGTTTGCGATTGCCAGCGGCAAAAGAAACTTCCAGCCAAAAGCCATCAACTGGTCATAACGGAAGCGGGGAAGCGTACCTCGGACCCAGATGTAGATAAAGATAAAAGCCAGCACTTTTGCGACGAACCAGAAAACCGGCAAGACGGCCTGCAAAATCCGCGGTCCAAATACCGGACCTGACCATCCCCCGAAAAACAGCACCGTCGCCAGACAGGCGACGGTGAACATATTGGCGTATTCAGCCATGAAGAACATGGCAAACTTCATCGAACTGTATTCAGTGTGGTAGCCGGCGACGATCTCCGTTTCGGCCTCCGCCAGATCGAACGGAATACGGTTGGTCTCGGCATACGCGGCCATGATGTAAATGAAGAACGCTACAAATTGTCCCGTGAAGATGTTCCACTTGGGGATAAAGCCGAGGAACGTACCTGACTGGGAGTTCACAATGTCGCGCAAACTGAAGCTGCCGGCATAGATGAGCACACCAATCAGCGACAGGCCGAGAGCAATTTCGTAGCTCACCATTTGTGCGGTTGCCCGCAGACTGCCCAGCAATGAATACTTGCTGTTCGACGACCACCCAGCCAGCGCGACTCCGTACACGCCGATCGAGGTCAGGCCCAGAACGATCAGGAGCCCAATGTTGACGTCGGCAATCTGTAAGGGCGTGTGAATGGAACCGATCGTGACCCATGGGCCAATCGGAATCACCGCAATCGCGGTCAGCGCCATGGTCAGGGAAAGGATCGGCGCCAGCAAGTATAAGGGTCTGTTGGCGAAAGGAGGTGTGATGTCTTCCTTGAAGATAAACTTTAATCCGTCGGCGAGTGGCTGCCAGATCCCGAACGGCCCCACTCGGGAAGGGCCCCAGCGGTTCTGGATGCGCGCCACCACCTTGCGCTCAGCGAGCGTAGTGTACGCAACGCCGGTCAGCAGAACGAACATGGCGATCACGATCTTAACGAGCGATACGAGGATGTAGGTTCCGATAGTCATCGAATGAATGCGTTCTCGCTGTTTCGTTTCGCGCGGCGGGCCGCGTTAGGTGACACTACAGCTACCTGCAAAGAACCTGCGCTCGACAGCAGCGCCAGAAACTAGTCGGCCGCGACTTCCTGATTGGCCGGTGTGAATCGATTGCGCTCCATCACTGAGTTCAGTGTGGCTGAGAAGCGCCCCAACGTCCCCGAAGTAAAGAGCGTATCTTTTGCGGGTAGCACGAGTGTTGGATCGCCAGCGCCCGTCGCTGCCGCAATTTGTACCAGTTGTGTGTGCTCGTCTTGGCCGGCCAATAAGTTCAGGCGCGAAATGTCGTAGCCTGGGACAAGCCGCTGAATCTCATCCAGCGTCGCCGTGGGATCGAATGGGCTCATCTTGGGCTCGAGGTTCTGGGCCGCCAACCAAACGGCTTGCTGGTCAGACTCGCCCGACTGCACTCCTCGGCTCTGTCCCATGTCGGCGCGAACACCGCCGCCCACAAATGACACCAGCTTGCCCACGTCGTATCCCATGGCCTGCGCGATCTTGACGATGCACTCGAAATCACTGCGCGCGCCGGCGAAATCACCAGCTTTCTTGAGCAGTTGGAGGTCGCCCGCGGTGTTGGTGAAGCTGCCGCCCTTTTCGTAGGCATTGGCCACCGGCAACACCACGTCCGCTATAGTGGCCGTTTCAGTCAGGAACATGTCCTGCACCACGACGAATGTCTGCGAAAACGCGAACGGGTCAAGGTTGTAGCGCGCGATCGGGTTCGAGCCGACAACGTACAGCGCCTTCAACTTGCCTTCCTTCGCCGCCTCCCCCATCTGGAGCAGGTTCAGTCCCACAGTCTTGGGGATCTCGTCGAGCCAATTCACGTGAAACTTCGTAGCACTATCGACCGGAGCATACCCGGGCAACATGTCTGGATACAGTCCCATGTCAGCTGCGCCGCGGGAGTTGGCGTAGTCGCCAAGGCAAATAAACTTCGCTCCCTGCGCCAGACCGAACTCGACTAGCGCAGTGACGTCGGCTCCGCGCAGCTCCGATCCAAAGACAACGACCAAACCCTGTTCGGCCTTCACTTTGTCGCGCAACTCGTTGAGCGCCTCGCGCGTGAGCTGGGCCGACACAACAGATTCAGCGACTGAATCGTTGCCGCCCAGGAACTTCACAAAGCCAGGTTCCGCGCCAGGTGCGATCTGCGCAAATGCGGTCGCCTGATGCTTCAGCTTGATTGCCGCAGAATTCACTACATAAAGCTTGGCCCGATGCAGGCGCACATTCGAGCGGATCTGCCAAGCCAGCAGCGGATGCTGCTCAGTAGGATCATTTCCAATCAGCAAAACCGCGGGCGCATTCGCAACGTCGCGCATTGACGCCGTGGCATTCGACTTTCCCGCCAGCGCCGAAGCGAAGGCAGGGAAGTCGGCCGTGCGATGGTGGTCGATGTTGTTCGTACCTAACACCAGGCGCGCGAACTTCTGCAGCAAGTAGTTTTCTTCGTTCGTGGTGCGGTTCGAACCGATTACGCCGACGGACGATGCGCCGGATGTCGCCAGCGCGCCTTTGAACTTGGAGGCGATGAGGTCAAACGCCTCGTCCCACTTCACGGGAACAAATTTGCCATCGCGCTTGATCAGCGGCTGGCTCAGTCGCTCGGTGTTGTTGGCGAAGTCGAATGCGTAGCGGCCTTTGATGCAGAGAAAATCGCCGTTGACGCCACTCTTGTCGCGATTATCGCCACGCACAATTTCCATGCCGACATCGGCGCGGCGCACACCGAGGGTGGTTTTGCAGCCGTCGCCGCAGTGCGTGCACACCGTACCGACGTGCTTCATCTCCCAGGGGCGCGTTTTATAGCGATAGGCTCCCGAGGTCAGCGCACCGACGGGGCAGATGTCGATACACATCCCACATTCTTCGCACTCCAGGTGGTCTTCTTTGTTGGGCGCAATAATCGAACTGGAGCCCCGGTTCTGAATGCCTAGCGCCCACACGTCCATGCCTTCGCCGCAGACGCGAATGCAGCGGTAGCAAAGGATGCAGCGCGGCCGATCGAAGAACACCACTGGAGACCACTGCTGTTCGTCGCGGTGGTTCTTGATGTCCATGAACTTCGATTCGGCAGCGCCGTACTTAAAGGTCATGTCCTGCAATTCGCATTCGCCGCCCGCATCGCACACCGGGCAATCCAGCGGATGGTTCGCGAGCAGCAGTTCCAGCATCGATTTGCGGGCCTGCTTGATCTTCTCGTTCTCGGTGGTAACGACCATGCCCTCAGTGACCGGAGTCGTACAGGCGGTCTGCAGCTTGGGCATTTTCTCGATTTCCACCAGGCACATGCGGCATGCGCCTTGCAGCGAGAGCCCTGGGTAATAACAAAACGAGGGTACCTCGATGCCGGTGCTCTTGCAGGCTTCAATCAGCAGCGTTCCTGCAGGAACGGTGAGCTTCTTGCCATCAACAGTGAGGGTCACGTCAGCCACAGTTTTCCTTAGACCAATGCCGGTTCCGCGACCTTTTCAAAGGGACACGGTCTTCCGTCCAGGTGGTCCTCAAATTCTTTGCGAAATTTCTGTACGTAAGAAATGATGGGCATCGCTGCCGCGTCGCCCAAGGGACAGAACGTCCGGCCCAGCATGTTTTCCGCGAGGTACTTGATGTTATCGATGTCCTTGGCCACACCGTGCCCTGCGTGAAAACGGGTGAGCGTCTTCTTCAGCCAGTCGGTGCCTTCACGACACGGGATGCACCATCCACAGCTCTCGTGCTGGTAGAACTTGATGACCCGCAGCGCGAAACGCACGATGCACATGGTCTCGTCGAGGACAATGACTGCACTCGATCCCATCATCGAGCCGGCCTTGGCCATTCCGTCGTAATCGAAAGGATAGTCAATCTCATCTGGCAACAGAATCGGTACCGACGAACCGCCCGGCACAACAGCCTTTAGTTTGCGTCCGCCCTGGATGCCCCCAGCCACCTCGTAAATCAGCTTCTTGAAGTTGTAGCCGAGGGGCAGCTCATACACGCCCGGCTTTTCCACGTTGCCGCTGACGCTCACCAGGTGGGTGCCGCCGTTCTTGGGAGTGCCCAGGTCCGCAAACCACTGTCCGCCGCCGAGAATGATGTGGGGCACACTCGCTAGGGTCTCGACATTATTAATCACGGTTGGGCAGCCCCAGAGTCCCACCACAGCAGGGAACGGCGGCTTAATCCGGGGTACACCCCGTTTGCCCTCGAGCGATTCCATCAGCGCAGATTCTTCCCCGACCTCATAGGCACCCGCGCCGGAGTGGATGTAGACGTCGAGGTCGCGCCCCGAACCGAAAACATTCTTGCCGATGAAGCCGCGGGCGTAGGCGTCCGCCACAGCCTTTTCCATGATGACGACGAGGTATCGGTACTCGCCGCGCAAGTAGATGTAACCTGTTTTCGCACCGATAGCCAGCGAGGCAATCATGACGCCTTCAATTACCGAGTGCGGATCATGTTCGAAAATCAAGCGGTCCTTACAGGTGCCCGGTTCGCTTTCGTCTCCGTTACACAAGACATACTTGGGCTTCGGCGATTGCTTGGGAACGAACGACCATTTCAGCCCGGTGGGAAAGCCAGCTCCGCCGCGGCCGCGCAGGTTCGACGTCTTCACCTCATTGATGATGGCGTCTGGCTCCATTTGCAGCGCCTTCTGCAGCGCCTTGTATCCGTCCAATTCGAGGTAGCGGTCAAGGTTGGTCGCGCCCATGCCGAAACGCTTGGAGACGACCTTCACTTCATCGGGATGTGAGACCAGGCAAGCCATCGCCTACTGCTGTTCCTTCTTCTTGATTCCGTCGATCAATTCGTCTATCTTTTCCGGCGTCAGGTTCTCGTGATAGTCGTAGTTGACCTGCATCGCCGGTGCCCATGAGCACGCGCCGATGCACTCTACTTCCTCCACGTGAAACAGCCCATCCGGTGTCGACTGCTTATTGCCAATGCCTAGCTTCTTCTTGCAATGATCCAGAATTTCTTCGCCACCGCGTAGCATGCAGCTCACGTTGGTGCAAACCTGGAAGTTGTACTTGCCAATTGGATGCGTCCGCATCATCGAGTAATAGCTGATGACGTTGCGCACCTCGAGCTCGGTGAGATCGACACGCCGCGCCAGCTCGGCGATTGCTTCGTCGGTAATGGACCCCAATTCGTCCTGCGCATAGAGCAGAATCGGCACCAGCACCGACCGCTTGGTCGGATAGTGCGTAATCATCTCGGTGAAGCGTTTTTCCAGTTGGTCAGAAAATTTCATTTGAGCTATGAGCTTTCAACTATGAGTACAATCTATGGAACGTAAAGCGTATGAATGACTTCTTGATCGAAACCGCGTAGAGCCGGTTACTATTTACCGATCGCAATCCCCTAAAACAATATCAATGCTTCCGATTGCAGCGACTACATCGGCAATCAATCGTCCTTCGCACATCTTCCGCAGGCTCTGCAAATTGGCGAACGAAGGCGAACGCATATGTACACGGTACGGTTTGGCCGTGCCATCGCTCACCACGTAATAGCCCATTTCGCCACGCGGTGATTCAATCGCCTGGTACACCTCTCCGGCAGGCACGGTGAATCCTTCGGTTACGATCTTGAAGTGGTAGATGAGGGCCTCCATTTGGGTCTTCATCTTCTCGCGATCCGGCAACACGACCTTCGGTGCATCCGCCTTCACCGGCCCTTCGGGAATGCCAGCCAGTGCCTGCGCGACAATCTTTTGCGACTCACGCAACTCGGCGACACGGACCAGGTATCGCGCGTACACATCGCCATCGTTCGAAACCGGTACTTTGAACTGGAAGTTCTCGTAGCCGGTATACGGATCGTCCCGCCGTAAATCGACATCGATACCGCTAGCGCGCAACGTCGGACCTGTGGCGGCCAAGGCAAGGGCGTCTTCACCGCTGATGTACGCAACTCCCTTCGTGCGCATCACGAAAATAGGATTCTGGGTCAGCAGGTTCTCGTATTCGTCGATGTGTTCCGGGAACGCGTCGATAAACTTCTTCACCCGTCCAAAGAAGTCCAGGGGCGGTTCGATCGCAACTCCGCCAATGCGGAAGTACGAGGTCATCATGCGCTGGCCCGACACCGCTTCGAACAACCGAAGGATCTCTTCACGCTCGCGGAAGCAATACAGGAACACCGTCATTGCGCCGATGTCCATGGCGTGCGTACCCAGCCACACCAAATGCGAGTTGATGCGGGTCAGCTCATTCAGCATCACCCGCAACCATTGCGCCCGCGGAGGAATCTCCAGCCCCAACAATTTCTCCACCGCCAGGCAATACGCCAGGTTGTTGGTCATCGGGCAGAGATAATCGATGCGGTCGGTCATCGGCACGACCTGCTGATAGAACTTGGCCTCGCAGGTCTTCTCGATGCCGGTATGCAGATACCCGATGTCGGGCATGATCCGCACAATGGTTTCGCCGTCGATCTCCAACAGCAGGCGCAGTACCCCGTGCGTCGACGGATGCTGTGGCCCCATGTTGATGACCAGGGTCTGATCCGTTGCCGCATCCAGAACAGGGGTTGGAGTCATTTCGGCCATGGTCTATCGATAGCCCTCGACGGGGTAATCTTTGCGCAACGGATGTCCTTCCCAGTTGTCGGGCATCATGATGCGCTTCAAGTTGGGGTGTTCCTGGAAGCGCACGCCGAACAGGTCGAAGACTTCGCGCTCAAAGTAGTCGGCACCGGGCCATAGTGGCGTGAGGGAATCCACTCGCGCGTCATCGCCCGAGAGGCGCACCTTCAGGCGCACGCGCTTCTTCGTAACCGTGGAAAATAAATGGTAAATGACTTCGAATCGGGGATCGCTGGGCGTCCAGTCCACACAAGTAACGTCGGACAGCGAGTCATAGCGAAGTGCCGAATCATCCCTGAGCGTGTTACATGCCCCGCGGAGTGAGGTCCGCTCCACGTAAATCGACAGTTCCTTGCGATCGAACTTGGCGCCTTCGATAGCGCCTGCATTCCACGCCAACAGACAGGCCACTTCGGCGTGGCTCTTCAGTTGTTCAAGGTCGGTTACCGCCGGCTCCAGCGCCATCGTCAGATCCTCTCCGCCGCGCCTTGCTTGTTCCAGTCGATCACGCCCTTCTTCCAGATGTACCAGTAACCGGCAAGCACAATGCCGATATACACCAGCATCTCCCAGAAGCCGAACATCTTGAGCTCTTTAAGGAGAATCGCCCACGGATAGAGGAAAACCGCCTCAACGTCGAACAGGATGAACAACATGGCCACCAGGTAGAACTTCACCGAGAAGCGCTGGCGGGCATCACCCACCGGCTGCATGCCGCATTCGTACTGCGACATTTTGACTTTGTTGAACTTGTGTTGGCCGATAAACCAGGACAGAGCGACCATCGCCGTGGCCAGCCCTCCGGCCAGCACGACGTGGATCAGCAGCGGCAGATATCGTGCGAAATAAGAATCCGGCATGATTGCGCTTACACTTCAGATTCGCCGTGCTACTGAGGCGGGTAACTCCTTGAGTTTATTTTGCGTTACCGCTCATGTCAACCAACGCGCGCGCAGCATTCACGCAGCTTTCATGCAGCCGTTGAAAACCTCTAGCTGGTTTGCGCATAGAGAAAAGCAAGCGTCAGAAAATCCAGCGCGCGTCCGTCCCGCCGCCAACAAAATGCACGATTTCCAACCGATCGGCTTCGTGTAATCGCGTCTCCGACCACTGCCCGCGCGGCACAATTTCGCGGTTGAGTTCAACCGCCACGCGGTCACCTTTCATTCCCAGTTGCTCAACGAACTGGGCCAGCGTTATCGATTCAGGACAGTCCTTCGCATCGCCATTCACAAATAATTGCATGACAGAAATGTACCGTATCAGCGCTTTGGAACAAATCTTTCGATGCCTGCGTACTCCACAGAGACATGTCGAGCTTCGCCATCGAGAGACCAACGCAGCAACGCCACGGGAAAGTCGTCGGCGTTTCCTTGCTGGCCGCTTATGTCGCGATATACGCAGCGACCTTGTTGGCGATGGTCCGCTTCGGAAAGTTCGACGCAGCTGAGTCCCTTGGTGTTTTTGCTGTCCTCGGCGTCGGGTTCTCCTTCGCAGCATGGCTCCTCACGATTGGCGTTAAGCCTCTACCGTACCGAGTGCTTGAGCCGCGAAAAGAATCGGCAACACTGCTTGTCTACCTTGTTCCGCTCGCCGCTTTTATTGCCTACGGATTTTCCGTCATCCATCGGGCAATTCCGAGCGAGCCGGCCGACTCGATTGCCATACTCGTCGCCAAGCTGGCGGTCTTTGTAGTCATTCCCGCGTGGATCATGATCTCCCGCTTCGGCTACAAGCTTGCGGACTTGGCGCCACTGTCACTGACGATCAGTCACTTACTCGTCGTCCTGGGGATGTCACTCGTGTTGCTGATCTTTCAGTCCGTAGCAGGAAAAGGATTGCGCGACATCGCGGACGCACATGTTCCAGGCGACAAACTTCTGCTCGGCATACCACTGGTATTCCTTTGGTTGGTGCTCGAAGTCGGAGTAGTCGAGGAGTTCTTCTTTCGCGTTCTCTTGCAATCGCGCCTCACCGCGGCGTTGCGCTCCGAGTTGGGCGGGATCGTTTTGATGTCCCTCATTTTTGGATTGGTCCACACGCCCGGTCTTTATCTCCGCACTAGCGCCACTCAAGAGGGCTTGTCTGCGCATCCGTCGCTCCTGATGGCGGTTGGGTATTCGATCGTCATTACCTCCGTCGCTGGATTCTTTCTCGGAGTCTTGTGGGCGCGAACCCGTAATTTCTTCGTTTTGGTCCTCATTCATGCCGCCACTGATCTGCTCCCCGATACGCTTCCCACACTTCGCGCCTTCCACATCCTGAAATAAGTCTTGTACCGATTCGCCGCTCCGATTGCTCCGCCCTGCATCTGTTTAAAAATCGCCGGTCACGAGGCAATTGTCCCTTCCACCGCGAACGAGTTGACGTCAGTCAGGATTTCGACAAAGATTCTCCCGCATAACGGCACGCAGAATCCGTTCGCATCGAGGAGACTTGGCAGCCACAGCTCAACCAGTAAGCGGAGTCACCGTATCGCGCCCGCAAACCAGCCCCTGGATGATCGCGGTAGCGGTGATGCTCGCCACATTTATGGAGGTGCTTGACACCTCCATCGCAGCAGTGGCACTGCCTTACATAGCAGGCAGTGTGTCGGCCACGAACGACGAGGCCACTTGGGTACTGACTAGCTACCTCGTTGCGAACGCCATCGTGCTGCCGGCTTCCGGCTGGTTTTCGATCAAGTTCGGACGCAAGCGCTTCCTCATCACCTGCATCGCGATCTTCACCGTTTCATCCTTCTTCTGCGGAGCGGCGACGAGCTTGGGGTTCATTTTGCTGGCCCGCGCCCTGCAAGGAGCCGGTGGCGGTGCACTGCAGCCTTTGTCACAGGCCATCCTGCTGGAGAGCTTTCCGCCGGAAAAGCGGGGACTCGCGATGTCGGTCTTTGCGCTGGGTGTGGTCGTCGCCCCTGTGTTAGGACCTACCCTTGGTGGATGGCTGACGGAAACCTACTCGTGGCGCTGGGCGTTTTACATCAACATTCCTGTCGGGATCTTCGCTGTCATTATGATTGCGCGTTTCGTCGAAGACCCGCCCTACATCAAGAACGCGATAGCAGGAAAGTTCGATGGCATCGGCCTCGGGCTGCTGGCCGTTTGGCTGGGCGCATTGCAGATTATCCTCGATAAGGGGCAGGAAGACGACTGGTTTGGCGCCGTCTGGATCCGCTGGGCGGTTGTAATTCTGGTGGTAGCGTTCGTACTATTCCTGGTTCGCGAATTCACACACGACAAGCCCCTGGTGCGGCTCGCCGTCTTTAAGAACCGGAATTTTGCTGCTGGGTGCTTGCTCATCTTCCTTTTCGGGGCTGTGGTCTACGCGCTCGTCACGTTACTGCCTCTGTTCTTCCAGGAGTTGCTCGGCTATACAGCGTTGGCAGCGGGTTTGGCCGTCGCTCCGCGAGGGCTGGGATCGCTGTTCTTTATGCCGCTGATCGGCATTCTTACCGACCGCTTCGACAACCGCTTCCTGGTGTTTGCCGGCTTCGTCTTTACTGCGCTCTGCAGCTTCGCGCTGGGACGGGCTGATCTGGATATCTCCCAGTGGTCGCTGCTTTGGCCGATTGTGTTCAGCGGAGCATCCATGAGCCTGATCTTCGTCCCTCTCGCCGCCACTACTATGGGCACTTTGCCCAACGAAGAAATCGGCAATGCCAGCGGACTCTACAACCTGATGCGCAACGTAGGGGGCAGCATCGGAATCGCTGTCGTGAACACCTTGCTGGTCCGCCACGAGCAGGTGCATCGCAGCTATCTGGTGCATTCGATCGACGGCGTGAGTCACGCTTTCCAGGACCAATACCAGGCGCTCACGGCTTTTCTTGCACAACATACCAACGTCGAGACTGCCGGACTACAGGCATATAAGATGTTTGAGCGTTCGCTCGACCAGCAAGCTGCCTTGTTGTCCTATCTGGACGACTTTCGCTATCTCGCGTTCCTGTGCCTGCTTTGCGCCCCAATCGCTTTTGCCATGAAACGGGTACGAGGGCGGGGCAGAAGCTCCGCGGCACATTGAGAGTCCGTGTTGGTACCGAAGGTACGTGTTGCTACGGTGGAACAACCATGCAGAAACCAGCCCCGAAGGGGGCGGGAACAAGATAGCCCAGCACGTAGTCCGCCGCGGCGGACGGAGTGCTGGGTGGAGTGGGAAAAAGTTCCGAGTCCCCCGGGGACGACAGAGTTCTCACACTGACTCATTAAGGACCGACACAATTTTGACGGCATTCATTCTTGAAGTAGCGACCAACCTATGACCGCCGAACAATTTCGAAAGCTAGTGCTGAGCTTCTCGGAAAGCGAAGAGAGCGCTCACCAACACCATCCCGACTTCCGCGTGCGCGGGAAGATCTTCGCCACGTTGGGTTATCCCGATGACACATGGGCCATGGTTAAGCTCACTCCTGAGCAACAGGCGGAGTTCGTTCACGACTACCCCGAAGTATTCCGGCCAGCCAACGGAGCCTGGGGCCGCCAAGGCTCGACCATCGTTTGTCTTCCGAAGGCACGCAAGGCGATGCTACAACCGGCAGTCGAAGCCGCTTGGCGAAATGCAGTCGCGGCATCAGTCGCACGGAAGAAGAAGTCACCCCGCTAACCCCGCGGCGCACTCTCCACCGGCACAATCTCGACGCTCGACGTAATCTGAAATGCCGGACTCAGTGATCGGTACACCGGGCAACTTTGGGCATAGACTCCATGCACCCGTTCCACTGTTTCCCGTATGGCGCCTGGATCATCAGCCTGCAGGTTATGCGTAACGTGCACTCGGTTGATCACCAGCACGCCGCCTTCGTTTTCGACTTCGCCTCGAACTTCGCAGCTCAATCGGCCATCGCGGGCATTGATTTTGCGCGCATCCAGCGCGCCGGCAAATGTGCCGAGCATTCAACCGCCCAATGCCGCAACTACATAATCAAGGGTGGCAGCATGCGGCTCGGGCAACCGGCTCTCGTCGATCCCGTAGTGCTTTGCAATGCCACCATGCACGCTGAACATCACCGGTTGCGGCTCACCGGGAAGAATCGCTTTGCGCAGCGGGCCCTTGATCCGGTCAATGTGCACGTTCGACACATACGCGACTTCGGCCATGGTTTCTCCTTGTTTTTCGCGACGATATCGGAAGATATCGTGCTCCCAACTGTCGCACGAAACCCTCCATCGCGGTGCTATAATTACAGCTTGCCCAGCACGTCCGTGCCCCTCCGACGCGGACGTATTGTCATGCTCTGAAGTCGGCGCGATGGGCATCCTGTAATCATCTACCTAACGAGGTCCGTTTATGTCCGGCCATTCCAAATGGGCGACAATCAAGCACAAAAAAGGCGCGCTCGATGCGAAGCGCGGTAAGATTTTCACCCGTCTCATCAAAGAAATCAGCATGGCCGCCAAAAGCGGCGGAGATGTTGAAAAGAATCCCCGTCTCCGCACCGCTGTAGCCGCTGCTAAGGCCGAGAACATGCCGGCCGACAACATCAAGCGCGCCATCCAGCGCGGCACCGGCGAGTTGCCCGGCGTTTCGTACGAAGAAATCACCTTCGAGGGATATGGCCCGGGCGGCGTGGCCATTCTGGTGGAAGTTTCGACCGACAACCGCAATCGGACGGTCAGCGAAATTCGCCACTGTTTCTCCAAGAACGGCGGAAACTTGGGTGCAGCCGGTTCGGTCGCCTACATGTTCCATAAGAAGGGCGACATCGTCATTCCCAAGTCCGCGGCCAAGGAAGACGACCTGATGAATCTCGTTCTCGAAACCGGCGCAGAGGACCTGAAGGATGACGGCGAAAGCTGGGAAATCCTGACAGATCCGTCCTCGTACGAAACCGTCCTCGAAGCCGTCAAGAAGGCCGGCATCAAGCCCGACGTTGCCGAAGTCGGCATGATCCCGCAGACTTACACCAAGCTTGAAGGCCAACAGGCGAATACTATGATCCGCTTGCTTGAGGCCCTCGAAGACTCCGATGACGTGCAACACGTCTACTCCAACTTCGACATCGACCAGAAGCAGTTGGAAGAGGTCGCGGGGTAGCGGTGGAAGAGCCGGCCTTTAGGCCAGCCTTATGCTGCTTAAAAAATTTGCCAGGGGCTTTAGCCCCGGATCGGCCGCTCGCAAGGGCGGCCGCAGTTTTTTGCACCGTAACCCTGACGAATCGGCCGCATCTGCATCGCCAGTTACAATGTTCCGAGCATGACTTCTCTCCCGCGGAAATCTCATCGACTTGCCTTCGCGTTCCTGCTCCTTTTCTGCATTGGACTTCTTGCTTGCAACAAAAGCGAGACTCCGGCCCCTCCGAGCGCCATTGAAGCGAAGGCCGCCCCGGCTCCGCCGGAGGGTCCTGCTCCCGAACAATCGCAGACGGCCGCAGCCCCAGCGGGGCCCGTTCAGCACGTCAACTCCACTCGCGCCTTTCAGTACGTCAAGGAGTTTGTCTCTATCGGTTCCCGCAAGCCGGGAAGCCCTGGACATGCGAAAGCCGAGCAATTCATCCTCTCCCACCTCTCGGGCGACAATGTCGAAGTCGATTCGTTCACCGCGAACACTCCAGTAGGGAAGTTTCCCGGCAAAAACATCATCGCCAAGTTTCCCGGCAAGAAAGATGGCATCATCGTCATTGCCGGACACTACGAGACGAACTATCCGCTACCCAATGCATTCGTCGGCGCGAACGATGGGGGTTCGACTACTGGCCTTTTGCTCGAGCTTGCCAACCAGTTTCGCGGCAAGCAGCTCGACGGCTACAGTATTTGGCTGCTTTGGGACGACGACGAAGAGGCATTCGTTACCTGGAGCGAAAAAGACAGCCTCTACGGCACCAAGCACCTGGCGCAGAAGTGGCAGCAGGACGGTACCGCTCAAAAAATCAAGGCATTCCTCCTGCTCGACATGATTGGCGACGCCGACCTCGACATCCAGCGCGATACCAACTCAACCGTTTGGCTGACCAACCTCGTGTACCAGGCGGCGACCACGTTGGGCTACCAGTCGCACTTCTACCAGCAAACGACCGCCCTCGAGGATGACCACATTCCCTTCGCCAAGATCGGCGTGCCGGTGGTGGACATCATCGATATCGACTACGGATACATGAACTCCTACCACCACACCACCCAGGACACGATGGACAAGCTCAGTCCGAAGTCGCTTCAGATCGTGGGGGACGTCGTTCTCCAAACGATCCAGCTTGTCAATCAGCGATAGGGAACTCAGCCCAGAAAGTGTCCCGGGGTCGAGTTGTCCGTGGTATTGCCCAAAAACCTGCGTCTGATCGCAAGAGAGACGCACCCAAGGTATGCGCTTCTGTGGAATCAATGGGTTAGGGGAAAATTGTTCGCAAGCGATTGAATAATAAGCTAGTTATAGCTATCCATGTCATTCTAAAGCCACTTAAGGCGATTTTCGGCGGTATTCAGGCCGGTTTCCTGTATGACTTGTATGACTCTACATACTGCCTCGGCACATACTTTACATACTATTCATACCGCCAAAACACATACTTTACATACTTAACATACAGCACTTCCGTGTGGTTAGAGTCCCAAAATGGGAATTGTCAAAGAGCCATTTGCCTCGCGCCTAGGCACCGGACGGGTAGACACACTACACCCTGAGCCTCACACAAAGCACTTGTAACGGATTGGGGCGATGCGTGCCAGAGAAATCGGCGGGCGATCAGAGGAAAATACTTAACATTCCCGAATCGGGAAACACTGGGAGTGGCTCGGGCCAAACACCGCGGTGTGGCAACGGGTTGTTCGTGCATCCGAAGTTCCTACGCCGCTCCGCGGCCCGGGGACATGGAGAGGACGCGGAGCGCGGCCTTACGGCCACGCCTAGAAGCTCGTCGGCGCTCCGCGCCTTTTGATTTAGTTTGTTCGGAAACTCCTACGGTTTCACGCCGACGTAAATCTTCATCTGGATGCTATTCGGGTTCGATATTTCGTCGTAAACTTCGAAGTCTGCCCGGTAGGCGCGGACTGGGTTGCCGGGTTCGTGGAAGTAGGTCCAGATTTCTTTCCACAGGTTGGGGACGACCTGGGGAGCGGGTCCCCGGGCTGATGTGAACTCCATATATTTACCTGCGGGCACGCTTACCAGGACCATTCCTGCCGGAGGTTTCGTCCCCGGCTTTACCCTCGCGCCGAGGATGTAGTTGTAGTCGCCATTCCAGTCGCTGGCGTACTTGGTGTAAACAGCCACGACTGACTGGTCGAGCCGATCCGGTATCTGGTCGAGGACACCCTGCATATAGAGCCGCTGCCATTGTTGCGGGATAGCGCCACCGGATGTGGCTTCCTGCGCATTGTTGGTGCGCACTTCGATGCCGATGACGTCGAAGGCGATCTGCTCGGTTGGCTTGGGTTTCATCGAGTCCTCCGCATACAGGTTCGTTGCGGTAATAAGGGAAATGACGATCGACGCTGACGCAAAAGTAGAGGCCAATCGGCGATTCGGTTTCATGATCATCGCCGAGTTTACGCCAGTTCGTCGCGGGTCTGACAAGTGCCGTGTGGTCTGGTAGTCTCGACTTCAACTCGGTCGGCTTGAGAGGCTGCTGAAAAAGTCGAGAAAGCATATCCCTCGCGGACTAAAGTCCGCTCGGGATGACAAAAGAAGACGGCTTGGACGCTGGCCTAAAGGCCAGCTCTACCTGAGATCGCTTACTCAGCGCCTTATTCAACTCGGTCCGCTTGAGCCACTCTCATTTCTGGAGACAATCGATTGAAGATCAGGTGTCTATTCATCTGCGCGTTGGGATTGCTGTTGACTGTGCCGTCATGGGCACAACTGGACCAGGCCAACCGGCAACTGGCGCACGAAATCCTGAAGGAACTCATCGAGATCAACACCACCGATTCGGTGGGCAATGTAACCACGGCTTCGGAGGCTATGGCCAAACGCCTGCGCTCAGCGGGGTATGCGGATAGCGACATCTTCATCGGCGGACCGACTGACAGGAAGAAAAACCTCGTGGTGCGGCTGCGGGGAACCGGTGCAAAGAAGCCCGTGCTGATGATCGGTCATCTCGACGTGGTGGAGGCGCACCGCGAAGACTGGACCAGCGACCCGTTTCAGTTAGTGGAGAAGGACGGATACTTCTACGCCCGCGGTACCGAAGACATGAAGGCGTCAGATGCCATCTACGTGCTCACGATGATGCGACTGAAAGAGGAAGGCTACAAGCCGGACCGCGACATCATTCTGGCTCTGACGGCTGACGAAGAAGGCGGGAAGTCGAACGGAGTGGATTGGCTGCTGAAGAACCATCGCGAATTGATCGATGCTGAATTCGCACTCAATGCCGACGCGGGAGGCGTAGTGACCGCGAAAGGCAAGCCCTTCGTGGTTGCGATGGGCGCCAGCGAAAAGCTGTACGCGGATTACCAACTCGAAGTAACCAATCGGGGTGGACACAGTTCACTGCCGCGACCCGATAACGCGATCTACGGGCTCTCCGACGCAGTGGTGAAGCTACAAAATTACAAATTTCCCTTTGAGTTGAATGACGTGACACGCGAGTTTTTTGCGCAGACGTCAAAGGTGCAAACCGGACAGACTGCTGCCGACATGCTCGCCGTTACGAAGACTTCTCCGGACCAGGCGGCCATCGAACGGCTGTCGAAGGACCCGTTTTACAACTCGACCATGCACACCACGTGCGTGGCCACCCGCCTGGAAGCCGGTCATGCGAACAACGCTCTGCCGCAGCGAGCGACGGCCAACGTGAATTGCCGCATACTGCCCGGCCATTCGCGTGATGAGATATTGGGCGACTTGACCAAGATCTTCGACGATCCTAAGGTTTCCGTTACCTACGTCAACAACGGGATGAAGGTCATCATGGGTGACCGCGAGAAAGTGGCTCTGCCGCCGGTGAAGCTACTGCCGGAGGTGATAGATCCGCTGCAAAAGATCTCGAGCGAGATGTGGCCAGGCGCACCCGTGGTGCCGGAGATGGGGACGGGCGCGAGCGATGGCGTATACACAAACCCGGCCGGCATTCCGACTTACGGAGTTTGCGGACTGGCCATTGACGTCGATGATGACCGTTCGCACGGCCGCGACGAGCGTTTGCCGATCGAGTCGTATTACAACGGAGTGGTTTTTTACTATCGATATGCGAAGGCGGTGGTGGGAGGGAAGTAGAGCCCGTCGCTACGTTGCGGAACTCGACGGCCGACCCTCAACCAGTTTGCCGTACATCGAGGTGTAATGAAGTCCGATCTCGCCACAGGTGTGCTGCTCCACCGAATACACAATGCAGGAATCGAATGGACGCGAATAGACGTGCAAGCTCACCGCGCGCTGGCCGAACTCCCGAGGATTGCGGACGTCGTGAACCGGGTTTAAGGGATCAACCGCGACTGGATTGGATGGAGTGATCTCCACCACGTCGGTCGGCACGATATCGCAGTGCTGACCGGCGAGGTCTTCCTCGAGCACTCGGTAGTTGTGCACGGCCAATCGACCCATGGCGGCCGCCATCCAGCAGTTCTGTCCCTTGTGATTGTGGATGGACGAGCCCATGCCGACCTCCCAGCAGATGGCCAGCAACTCGTAGAGGTCGGTTTTGTCGATGAGGTTGCGGGTGTAATGCTGGGGGTTCCACACGAGGAAAGGTTGGAGCGACGTCTTCGTCAACTGGATTGGCGCGGAGGACTTCCAAAGGGGCTTGAACGGCGAGAAAATCGCGCTCCTGGAGTTTTTGCAAATTGTTTACAAGCTCCTGAATTGATACTTTGCGCACATCCGCCGCGGTAGTTTGAATCGTATCCAATCCGTGCCTCCCTGGGTTCCGGGACGGCTGATTATGCTGTGCCAACCGCCCCGCGCATGATGGCATAGCGGAAAGAGCAGTGTAAAGAGCGCCATGCGGAAGGTCGACGCGTGCGTGAGTTCGGGCTGACAAGGGCGGAATGATGCAGCAACTTACAGGCTGGATGGGGTTTGAAGGTGTAGGTAGGACGGGGTTGAAGTTATGCCGGGGAAGAACGAACTTCGTTTGACATTCAGGATTGGGCATATAATGAGCCCAACGAAGTGGCTCTTCAGCGACCGGAGCTTCCGTGCAAGCGCAAGAGCGACGCGGGTCGGAAGTGGGTCGCCTGCCGCGAGATGACAGCCGCCAAAGGTGAGGATGCGCTCCGGAACGGGGGTTCCCATGAAGGCACGCGCTGGTTCAGCTTCAATCGCATGGCTGCTGTGTTTCTGTTTGACTGTGCCAGCCATGGCACAATCGACCGCGCAAACGCCTGCAGTGACGACTCCTCCGGCAGCGACCGATTCCACGACCAACCCGAACCCATCGGCTGACTCGACGAGCTCTCCGTCTTCGGACAGCGCCGCCGCCGCCAATCCCAGCACCCCTCCGAGCGTAAAACCCGGCAGCAAGAACGACGTGGACGCTATCGGCACTCGCAAGGTCGGCGGCCGCGGTTTAGGTGATTGGTATTCGACCGACACCGAAATCAAGATGGGCAAGCAGTACGCCATGATGGTCGAGCAGACCGCGAAGATGGTGCAGGACCCGGTGATCAACGAGTACGTGAACCGGATTGGCCAGAACCTGGTGCGGAACTCGGACGCCAAGGTGCCGTTCACCATTAAGGTCATCGACTCGGACGAGATCAATGCCTTTGCGCTGCCGGGCGGTTTCTTCTACGTGAATAGCGGATTGATTCTGGCGGCAGATGAAGAAGCGGAACTTGCGGGCGTGATGGCGCACGAGATTGCCCACGTCGCGGCTCGCCACGCGATGCAGCAGATGACGCGCATGCAATACGCCAGCCTGGCTACGATTCCGCTGATGTTCGTGGGCAGCTGGGGGATCTACGAAGCGGCGAGCCTGGCCATCAATCTGGCGCTGCCCATCACGTTCCTGAAGTTCTCGCGCAACTTCGAGAGCGAAGCCGATTATCTTGGACTCCAGTACATGTACAAGGCAGGGTACGATCCCCAGGCGTTTGTGTCGTTCTTCGAGAAGATAGAAGCGAAGGACAAGCAGAAGCCGGGAACGCTGGCGCGGGCGTTTGCGTCGCATCCGCCGACTCCGGACCGGATCGAAAAGGCGCAGGCAGAGATTAAGCGAATTCTGCCGGCCGAGCCCCAGTATGTGGTCACCACGTCAGAGTTTGACTCCATAAAGGCGCGCCTTGCGTCGCTGCAAAACCGCAAGAAGGTGATGCCAAGCGCCGATCCCAACAAGCCCACGTTGCGGCGAACTACGGCAGATAGCAATCCGAATGGAACGACGCAACAGCCGGCGGATGACCGTCCGACTCTATCGCGACGCGACGACTAGTTTCGAACCAGCGAAATATGCATGCCGGCGGCCAAGGCCGCCGGTACTGTTTGCGCTCGACGTTACTCAATCCCAGGATGGCAAGCTGCAGTTCACGCCACGCGACGGGGTTCGCTAGCAATAACAGGCCGACCCGAGGAGTCCCGCGTGCTTCGCACAACCTTCATTTGTCTCCAGTCGTAAGGAAACTCCTGTCCGCAATCAAGACACACGACGTAGGTTCCGGTGGTCGCCGCCGCCGCACTGTTACGCCGCAGGGCGCCACGAACGGTGATGGGGAAGCTCAGTTTTTTGTGAGTACAACCGAACAGCACATTGAGCAAACTCATATCTCGCCTCCATGCCGCTTTGCTGCAAGTTGACGAAATGGCTTGAGCGCGAACCAACCTGACCAAGCTCAGCGCAGGTGCCGCTAGCTGCCTATGCAAGCCCAGCGTTAGTTACTTGGATTCGATAGCAAGGGAGAAAGGTGCTCGGGGATGGAAAAAGAAGTGCCAAATCGGTACGGGCTCGGAGCCAGCACCGTTGAATCGATCTCTCCCGGACTCAACTACTTCGAGGTGCCGGGAGCGTGTTTCGAGGCCGATGTCCCACTCGACGCGTGGCTCTTGCACTTGTTAACGATCGCGCTTCTGAGCCGACCCCTGAGGTCGTCGGGCAATTCATAAAGATGCGATTCGCGGTAGATCTCGATCGTCATCTTGGTGGTATTGCAGACGACATAGCAGTTATGGCACCACTGCAAATGGTCTTCCAGTTCGGCCTTTGTCTGGGCGTCCATCGCCCCGTCAAGGTAGTCGGTTAGCTCTTTAAGGAATTCAGAGCAGGTCACTGTTTACCATCTCCACCAACACGATTTTTAAAGTACTTGCTCAAACGTTCGCGCAGTTGTAACCGGGCGCGAAGCAGACGTGACTTCACGGCCGGAATACTTAAATCCAAGGCGTCGGCAGTCTCTTCGGTGGAGAGACCCTCGACATCGCGCAGCACAAAAACCGTGCGAAAACTCGGCGGCAGCCCCTGGATTGTCTTGCTTAGAATTTCTTTGAGCTCGCCTTGACTATATAACTGCTCCGGGTTCGGAGACCAGTCCGCGACTTCACGCGGCATGGAATCCTCTTCCGTTTTGATGTCCTCATCTAAGGACACCATTCGCTCCGGACGGCGCCGCCGAAGGCGCATCAGCGCCTCGTTGACCGCGATGCGCACCAGCCAGGTATAAAACTTGGACTGCTCCTGGAAATTCGCCAGGTTCTGGTACGCCTTTAAAAACGCGTCCTGCACCACGTCTTCCGCATCTTCGCGGTTTTGCGTGATGTGCTGAGCGATACGAAACACATTGCGGTCGTAGCGGCGAACCAGCTCTTCAAAAGCGCTGATGTCACCAGCTTTGGCCGCGTGAACCAGCCGGAGTTCATCGCCTGCTGGTTCTTCTACTTTTGGTTGGATGGTAGCCATGTGTTTGCAGATTCAGGATTTTAACGTACGTGTACTCGCCAGCCATTGGATATTATACAGACGCTTGGCACTGCTCCTAGTCGTTGCACGGTATCGAAATGAATAACCGAAATCTCGGCTCCGGGGGCGGCAACGCGGGTTAAACTGAATCACCGATGTTTGTGACCAGACTTACCGCGACCGCTCTGGCCGCTCTTTTACTGCTGCAAGGTAGTGGATTACCGGCCCAAACCTCTTCGTCCACGCAGAATTCGTCGTCTGGCACGACTTCGTCAGCCAGTAAGACCACCACAAGAAAGAAGGGCTCGTCGGCTGCAACGAGTCAAAAGAAGCCGACGGCGAAGAAGGGGCATGCGCCCAGAAAGAAGTCCACTGCGGCACGAACGATCAATCTGCATAAGACTTTCGTGGCCTCTAGTGACCTTCGACCGATGGCGCGGCAGCTGATTGAATATCGCACTCCTGCCGCCTACGCCGGGGTTGAGGGATACGCAGCGAAGCACGCCGGAACCGAGCCCGGAGCGTTGGCATGGTTCGCTAGTGGATATGCGCATTACCTGGACGCGCAATACCCGGCCGCCATCGCTGAGCTGCAGAAATCGCAGTCGTATATCGGTGAGTTGAAGGACTACACCTCGTACTTCATCGGCAACTCGTATGTCCTCAGCAACAACCCGGAGTCGGCGCTGACTTACTTGCGTGACTTCGGTACGCGCTATCCCGATTCGGTATATGCCAATGACGCTATGCTGGCGTATGCGAGGGCCTTGCTGGCGACAAGCCGCTCAGCCGAGGCGGTGCAAGTGCTGTCGCACCACGCAGGCAGTGGGGCCGAGGCGGAATACTTGTTGGGCAAGGCGTACGTCCAGAACGGACAGGGCCGCTCCGGAGCAGAAGTACTACGGCGTGTTTATTACAACTACCCAACATCCTCACAGGCAGATTCAGCGGAGAACGACCTGAAGAAGATTCCCGAGGCCGCGTCGTTACCTTCCGCTACATTCACCGAACGCGAGCATCGTGCAAATGGCTTGTACAAAGGTCGTCGCTGGACGCCGGCTGCGGAAGAGTATAAAGCGATGGCGAGTATAGCGCCTGCCGCTGAGCAGTCGCAGGTGAACATCCAACTGGCCAATGCGCTGATGAAGTTGGGCGACAATCGCCAAGCGAAAGATGTGCTTGCGCGCATCCCCGATGACGGCAGCGAGGCCAGCGCTGAGAAGTGGTATCAGAGCGCGGAAATCGCACGCAATACCGATGATGATGCGCAGCTTACGACTGTCCTTCAGCACATGCGCGCGACAACGCCCAACTCTCCGTGGTTGGAGTCGGCTTTGTTTACGGCCGGCAATATGTACCTGCTGCGGCAGGATTACGACCGCGCGATCGATTACTACAAAGAGATTCACGACCGATTTCCCAACAGCAGCAAGGCGTCCTACGCGCATTGGAAGTGTGCGTGGCTGATTTATCGCCAGAATCGGCTTGAGCAGGCGAGGAAGTATTTCGAGCAGCAGATCGAGTTTTATCATGCGTCCAACGAGGTTCCCAACGCGATCTATTGGCGCGGGCGCATGGCCGAGGATGAGCACAATTATGGATTGGCTCGCGCCTACTACCTGAAGTTGACTGACCGTTATCGTAATTATTACTACGGTGTGGCTGCGCGTAAGCGGCTGGCCACCATGCCCGACGCGCCGGCGGTTACGGTTGCCAGCCTGCAGAGTATTCCCGGGCTCACCAAGATCGAGCCCGAGTCGCTGGAAACGTCGCCTCCAGCCGATGATTTGCATTACAACCGCGCCCGGCTGCTCGAGAATGCCGGGGCGGTCGATCTCGCGGTGCGCGAATTGCAGGCCGGAACAACATCGGGGCCGTCTTGGGAGATGGTGGAAGTAGCGCGCATGTACACCGACGCCGGAGAGTACTACCGCGCATTGCAAGCGCTCAAGCATGCCATCAATGGCTACTTTGCGATGGACTTAAACGCTCTTCCCCAGCCGTACTGGGAAGGCTTGTTTCCCCGGCCATACTGGGATGCGCTGCGGCATTATTCCGACGAAAACGGCCTTGACCCGTACCTGGTTGCGTCGTTGATTCGACAGGAGTCGGAATTCAATCCAGGAGTCGTATCGCACGCCAATGCCTACGGATTGATGCAGCTCCTTCCATCCACCGGGAAGGGAACTGCCAAGCAAGTTGGACTGCACAACTACAAGACCGATTCACTGCTCGATCCCACCATTAATATCGAGCTGGGGACGAAGTACTTCCGCGAGATGGTTGATCATTTCGGCGGACAGGTGGAATACGCGCTTGCCGCCTACAATGCGGGTTCTTCCCGCGTAGAGTCTTGGCGGTCATCTGGCAGTTACCGCGACATCGAGGAGTTCGTGGAGTCGATTCCGTTCACCGAGACGCGCGAGTATGTGCAGGCCATCGTGCGCAATGCCGAAGTGTACAAGCGCGTTTACAAGTCACCGTAAGCAAGAGTTTCTCGAAGAAACTACAGGAACGCGTTCCTCGGCGCTTAGTCATTGCGGAAAGTCAAGAATTACTGCTGCGCCGTTGTAGTGCACTTCTCGATCTGGCGGGTTAATGCTTTCACCAACCCCGTGCATGGGACCGACCAGCACGACATTAAATGTGCGCTCCTGCAACATTCCGGGAAAGGCGCCGTGGCGAGCGCCTATCGTTAGCCGACGTCT
This sequence comes from uncultured Acidobacteriaceae bacterium, assembly GCA_963837915.1. Lineage (GTDB taxonomy): Bacteria > Acidobacteriota > Terriglobia > Terriglobales > Acidobacteriaceae > DASRAA01. The sequence goes on along the minus strand of CAWIPZ010000015.1, from coordinate 66,317 downwards.
GGCTTGGTTCCATCGGAGATCGATTCTGCTGTTGGCGCCCTTTTCGTAGTCGTAGGTCCCTCCGTCATCTTCGTAAAGCGTGAACTGTCCATCGGCTCCCCGGTATATTCGAAGTTCGATGGGGTCGGCCGGTTTTTCGTTTGTGTATTGCAACTCCGGTCCCATGGGCAGAATTGATCCGGCCCGCGCATACAGGGGCGTGGTTTCCAATGGCGCTGCAGCGGTGATTGTCTGTCCGCCTTTGAATGATGCCCCAGTCCAGAAGTCAAACCAAGTCGTTGCGGTTGCCAGATAGACACTGCGCGAGGTCACCCCCGGTTGCGTTACCGGGTTTACTAGTAGCGCCGGGCCGAACATAAATTCGTCGGAGATATCGAGCGCCATCCGGTCGGGAGTGAAGTCCATCGACAGCGCACGCATCGGTGTATAGCCCTCCGACGTGACCTTCCACGCCAGCGAGTAAATGTAGGGCAGCAGTCGGTAGCGGAGCTTGTCGTAGCTGGTCAGGATTTGCTGGGCGCGCGAACCGTAGGACCATAGCTCATTGGCAGGGCGCGCGCCGTGGGTGCGGAAAATCGGGCAGAACGTTCCGTACTCAAACCACCGCACATAGATTTCCTGATAGGCGGGATCGTTGGGATCACCGCCCTGAAAGCCGCCAATGTCGGTGGTCCAGTAAGGAAGACCCGACATGGAGTAGTTCAGTCCGGCGGGGATCTGTCGCCGAAGCGAGTCGAATGTGGGGGCGATATCGCCTGACCACGATGTCGCGGCGTTGCGCTGCTGGCCGAGAAACGCCGAGCGGGTGAGTACGAACACGCGCTGCTTGTCGGTCGCGGCGCGCTGGCCGTCATACACAGCTTGCGTCTCCATCAGCGGATACATGTTCGCGTAGCGTGTGCCGCTGCCCAGCGCTGTGTAGGCACCCTCCAGCATCGGTCCCTGCTCCTCGCCGTAAAAATCGAGCGGCTCCGACGAGTCCAGCCACCAAGCGTCGACCCCTTTGTCGAAGAGCGATGTCTTGAGCCGTTGCCAAAACAGTTTGCGCGCGTCGGGATTGAAGGCGTCCAAGAGGCGGCTGCCAGGGTAATAACTTGGGACTTGCGTGCGTCCGCCGGTGACGAAGTAGTTGTGGTTAAGCATTTCGTCGAAGTTTGCGCTAGGCGGCGTGAAAAACGGCCACACGGAAATCATGGTGTGGACGTGCATGTCGTGCAATTGGCGAAACATCGCCGGAGGATCAGGAAAGCTACTAGCGAATTGATCAGAGCCCATGCGCTGCATCCAGTCGAAGTCCAGCACAAGGTTGTCGAGCGGTATCTTCAGTTCGCGATATTTTGTCGCGACGTCGAGCATTTCCTGCTGCGTGTGGTACTGAAAGCGCGATTGCCAGAATCCGTAAGCCCAGAGCGGCAGCAAGGGCGCTGGGCCGGTCAAGTCACGATAGGTGGCGATGATCCGGTCAAAGTCGGGGCCGTACATGAAGTAGTAATCCACGGCGTCGGCGACGTCGGCACGCAGCGCCAGCTTGGGCTGAAAGTGGTTCTCGTAGCGCCCGAGAGACGCGGAGTTCCATAGCAGCCCATAGCCGCGGCTCGAAAGAAAGAAGGGAATCGTGATGTTGGTGTTGTCCTGCACTAGAAGGACGTCGGTTCCACGCTGATTCAACAGGCCGCTCTGGTGCTGGCCTAATCCATAAAGCGCTTCGTCTTGCGTGAGATCGAAATAGACACTGGCGCGAAACGTGCTCTCGCCGTCGACGACCGCCGGGGTGAGATCGCGTGGGCGGGGCGAGGCCGATTCGCGAGCCAGAATCTTTCCGTGCGCATCTTGGAACACAATGGCCGACGAGTCGCGCTCGACGACGATCCTTGCGTCTTTGGTGCCGACGACGATGTTGTGGTGGGCATCCTCAGCGACGTTGAACTCGCCCGGAGCCCAACTCGTCCGAGCGATCCATGGCTGGGGATGTTGCGCTGAATTTGCCACGCGAAACACCACGTGGATCATCGATTCGGTGCACACTCGCACCTGCAGCTCGCCTCGATGAGTCTGCAGGTCGACGCCATCAGCGGTTCGAGCGTAACTGATGATCGAATCGGACTTTACTGGCGTCTGAGCGAACAAGTGTAAAGCAGCAATCAATGAACACGACAGAGCGGTGGCACGAAAAGTATTCATGCAAGTGAACTGAAGAATGAATTGGCAGCAACAGTGTACGCGCCGGAAGAATCAGACAGAATTAGTGCGCGAAGGGAAGCCGACTTACGAGCTGCTCTTCACGGTTTCGCGACTCGGTTTGGCGAACAGAATCTCTGACACAAGCAGAATTGCACCAATCACAATGGCGCTATCGGCGACGTTGAAGTCTGGCCAACTGTAGCTGCCCAGGTAGAAGTGCAGGAAGTCCACCACCCGGCCGTCGAGCACGCGGTCCCACAGGTTGCCGGCGGCGCCGCCCAGAATCAGCGACAGTCCGATGGTGGTGGTGTTCATGATGTGACTGTTCTTCCAAAGCAAGACTGACACGATAATGAGCGCAATAAGCGAAAACCCAACCAGCGCGCCGATCTTCCAGGGGAATGTCGAATCTGCGAACAGTCCGAACGCCGCGCCTCGGTTCTCGACGTGCGTAATGTGGAACAGGCCGGGAATGATGGGCAGGCTTTCGTGCAGGGGGATATACGTTGCCACCGCCCACTTGGTGAGCCGGTCGAGCACAATGACGGACAATGCGATCAGAAAGAAATATTTGCGCATGGAATCAATTACTGGCTGCGGACGTTGCGCGCCGAAATCAAAAACCTTGAATCGTCGCTCCTGAATCATGCTTATGTTAGACGCTTGGCGACTCCATAAGGAATCGCCCGTGATTGCTATCTGCTAGCGGTTCCCGTCGTGGCTTCGATCTCCGCCAACACGGCGCTACAGCGCTCGCAGACGGTGGGATACGCTTTGTCTTCGCCCACGTGAGTCGAATAGTTCCAGCATCGCTCACACTTCGTGCCTGGCGCCTTGTTCACCTTGACCTGCAATGCCGTGTCACCATTGGTGGCCGCGGTTTTTTCCAGCAGGACGTCCGAAACGATAAACAAGTAGCGCAATTGATCGCGATGGCGCTTGAGCAGCGAGTAAAGCGGCGCCGGCGCAGCTAAGAGTAATTGCGCTTCGAGGCTGCCACCGATTTCTTTGTTCGTGCGCGCAACCTCCAACACTTTGAGAGCCTCGTCGCGAACGCCCAGCAGCGAAGACCATTCCGCCACCAGTCCATCGGCGTCGAATCCTGCCGGTAGTTCGCCCGTCAAATCGAGCGCCTCGGGGAAGAGCGTCAGGTGCACGCTTGCCGGACGCCCCTCGATTTTGGGAAGAAATTCCCAGACTTCGTCGGCGGTGAAGCTCATGGTGGGGGCCATCAGACGCACCAGGGCATTGACGAGCCGATAGAGCGCGGTTTGTGCCGCCCGCCGCGCCACAGACTTGGGCGCTGAAGTGTATAGGCGGTCCTTCAGCACGTCGAAGTAAATGGAGCTCAGGTCGACGATGCAGAAGTCTTTCAGCCGCTGATATGCCTTGTGAAACGTAAACGTGTCGTAGTGCCCGCGAACGTCGGCGGTCAGCTCCGCCGCGCGCAGCAGGATGTACTGGTCGAGTGGCTCCATGCCGGAAAACTCCACGCTGTCGTGCCGAGGATCGAAGCCGTCGAGGTTCGACAGGATGTAGCGAAACGTGTTGCGGACCTTTCGGTAGCTGTCGGCCACGCGCTTCATCAACTCGTCCGAAGCCATCACATCTTCACGGAAATCCACAGACGCAACCCACAGCCGAACGATTTCTGCTCCGAGCTTGTCGGCGATTTCGATCGGATCAACGGCATTCCCCAGCGACTTGTGCATGGCGCGCCCCTGCGGGTCGAGGGTCCATCCTACGGTGGCGACGCCACGGTAGGGCGCTGCGCCCTTTGTGCCAACCGCGCACAGCAGGGAAGAGTGGAACCAGCCGCGATGCTGGTCTCCTCCCTCGAGGTAAAGGTCAGCTGGCCAGGGAAGCCCGGGCTCATGACCCAGCACCGCTGCGTGGCTGGAGCCGGATTCGAACCATACGTCGATGATGTCCATTTCCTTGCGGAATTTCGTGCTGCCGCACTTCGCGCACTTAGTTTCCGCGGGCAGGATCTCTTCTGCCGCATACTTGTACCAAGCGTCGGCGCCTTCGCGGGCAAAAAGCTCGACGACAGCGCGATTGACTGCCTTATCGTTCAGAAATTCGTTGCAGCCTTCGCACTGAAAGACAGCGATGGGCACTCCCCAGATGCGCTGGCGCGAAATGCACCAGTCAGGACGCGCGGCGATCATGTTCGAGATGCGCTCCTCGCCCCACGCGGGATCCCACTTCACCTTGCCGATTTCTTCCAGCGCGCGGCTACGCAGTGTTCCGCCCGGTATTTTCCCTTCCATGGAGATGAACCACTGCTCGGTGGCGCGGAAGATGATCGGGTTATGGCAGCGCCAGCAATGCGGATACGAGTGCTCGATTTTTTCGAAGCCGAGCAATACGCCTCGGCTCCTCAACAGTTCGACGATCAGGGGATTGGCTTTGAATACCTGCTGTCCCTTGTATTCTGGCAGGCCGTTGCGCAGGATTCCGCCTTCATCCACGTCGCAGGTCAGGTCGATGCCATACTTCACGCCTGTCTGGAAGTCGTCGGCACCGTGCGCGGGGGCGGTGTGCACCGCGCCGGTGCCGGTGTCCATGGTGACATAGTCGCCCAGCACGCCGAGAATGGTGCGGTCCAGAAACGGATGCTTGAACGTAGCGTACTCGAGCTTCGCGCCGGGAAAACTGGCGATCTCTCTTGCTTCGCCCAGAGCGCACTTCTCGATGGTCTGCTGCGCAAGTGCCTTGGCAACGATGTAGATCCACTCGCCAGTATCTAGGGCGACGTATTCGGCGTCGGAGGCAAACGTTACAGCCATCGACGCAGGTAGCGTCCACGGAGTCGTCGTCCAGATAATGGTCGCGACATTCTTCTTGCCCGCCAGCACTGGATCGACCTTGCCGGGGTCACTGGTCAGCGGGTAACGCACCCACACGCTCGGGCTGGAATCCATTCCGTACTCCACTTCGGCTTCTGCCAGAGCGGTCTTATCGTGGATGCACCAGTAAACCGATTTCAGGCCCTTGTAGACCATGCCCTGCTCGTAAAACGAGTAGAACGTCTCCATCACGACGCTCTCGTATTGCGGTGACATGGTGGAGTAGGGATCATCCCAGCGCCCAAAAACGCCGATGCGCTTGAACTGTTCGCGCTGCAGGTCGAGATATTTCTCCGCGTAACGTCGGCAGGCCTCCCGCACCTGGAGCGGGTCCATTTCCAGCTTCTTGCGTCCTAGCTCGTCGTCCACCTTGATTTCTATGGGCAAGCCGTGGCAATCCCAGCCGGGAACGTACGGCGCGTCGAAGCCGCTCATGGTGCGGCACTTGACGACCAAGTCCTTCAGAACCTTGTTGAGCGCCGTGCCCAGGTGAATTGGCCCGTTGGCGTAGGGCGGCCCGTCGTGCAGCACATAAATCGGCTCGCCCGTATGGGCCTCGCGGATGCGCTCATACAGCCGCATCGCCTCCCACTTTTCGAGCCGTGCGGGCTCGCGCTGCGGCAGGTTCGCCTTCATGGGGAAGTCGGTTTTGGGCAGATTCAACGTGGACTTAAGGTCGAGCGACACTCCAGGTTTGCTCCTTCAGGCCTGTGACAGAGTATTACAACGCGCTCAGGCTATGTCTTCATTATAGGGAGCGTGCAAACCTCCGTCCAACAGTGGCTTGCGATGCTCCGCCGGGCTTTACTCGGGAGGTTCTTCTCGCGTAATGTTGAAGAAACTGACGACGGTGAGGGTGGTCGCGCATCTAGATGTCAGCGCCTTGAGGTTTCACCTTTTCGCTCTGCAAGATGTTGACCGCAACCTTGTTACGCCAATTGGGTTTTCAGGGTAGATGCACGGATGCGTGTCTTGGCGCGAAGTGTAAACCGACCACCGTTGTTACCCAGCAGCTTGTGAGGAAATGAATCGCGTTTATGGCCGAGCAACCTTTGCCCCTTCCCAGCCAGACGGGGAACGAAAAATTTAGCGGCAAACTCAATTTTCTGCCTCCAGCGGAGCTCGAAGAGTCTACGTGGAGCTCGCTGGTGCAGAACATTCGCGGCCTGCTCCATCCTGAGAAGCTTCCACCGCTGCAGCTGACCTCCAAACCGGTCGAAGACGACAGCCTCATCCTGCCCAACTCGGGGATGGACGATTCGCTTTGGAGGTCGCTGAAACAGAATCTGAAGGACAAGTTTTCGCCCGAGAAGTTGCCGCCATTGCAGCTTACGTCGAAGCCGATTGCGAACAGTGGCTTTGACCGGCAGACCAACGTTGAGCAATCGCTGTGGGGCTCGCTACGCGATAACCTCAAGTCCACGTTTTTCCCTGAAAAACTACCGCCGTTGCAGGTCAGCTCAAAGCCCATCCGGGTGCGCAGCATCTGGGGCTCGTACGATTACAAGCAGGAAGGCGCTGGGGTTTCGCTTGCAGTTCACGTGCTGATGATCGCCGGGTTGATCGGCTTGTCGATCCTGAGCAGCCGGACGGTAAAGCTGAACACGCCGAATCAAAACGCCATTTCGATCAGCGATGATGTGCCCCCGGATCTCCCGATGACCGCGAAGAAGGGCGACAAAATGGGCGGCGGCGGTGGTGGTGGTGATCGCGACAAGCTGGCCGCAACCAAGGGCAAATTGCCCAAGCTGTCGATGGAGCAAATCACTCCTCCAGCGGTTGTGATTCGGAACGACAATCCCAAGTTGGCGGTTGAGCCCACCGTGGTTGTGCCACCCGAGATCAAGCTGGCGAATAATATGCCGAATTTGGGCGATCCATTGTCGAAGATCCCGGATGGCCCGTTGTCGAACGGAACGGGAAGCGGTGGAGGCATCGGTTCCGGTAGCGGTGGTGGCGTAGGCTCGGGCAGCGGCCCTGGTGTTGGTCCGGGTCACGGAGGCGGCTACGGAGGTGGAGCGTTCCACGTTGGCAATGGAGTTTCGGCTCCGCGCGCCCTGGAGACGCCTGATCCTGAGTATTCGGAAGAAGCCCGCAAAGCCAAATATCAGGGGACCGTAGTTCTGTGGCTGATCGTCGGCCCGGATGGCAAGCCGCGTGACATTCGCGTGAGCCGCCCGCTGGGAATGGGCTTGGATCAAAAGGCAATTGAGGCGGTAAACAGGTGGCGCTTCGAGCCCGCGATGAAGGACGGCCGCCCGGTCGCCGTACAGATCAACGTCGAGGTTAACTTTAGGCTGTATTGAGTTGATTTAAAGGTAATTAGGCGTTTAGTCTGCCATGACTACCTCAGCTGGCGGTCCGATCTCCCTGGAATTGAATGGGGCGCAAACTTCGCGCCATTCTCATCGCCGGTCCCATCGCAAAGCCAAAAAGCTTGCAGCGGGGGTTTTGCTGCTTCTGGCCATTGGCATCGGGATATTAGGGACCACAGACTTCACTTACCACGCCGTGATGCATGCCAACTGCGACACCGATCCCGATGCCGGTTGGCTGGGAATCAGGTTTTCCGATGAAATCTGCATGGGTCACCGTGGCATTATCGATGAGCGATTGCGGTACGACGCATCGGCCGCTGTCGTTGCAGCTATGCTTTTGATTGGATCGCTCGAGATCTCCAGGCGGATTCCAAAACAACGACGGGACAGCTCTGCGCGCGCGATAAACGGTGATCAGGTATCAGCTGGCTCCTACCTGCATCTCGCGCACACAGTCGCTAGCGCGATGCAGTGCTGCTTCGATATTGGGGCAAATATTTTCCGCCCCAACGTGGCTATCGAAGCCTGACTGCTGCATGAGTTTTCTGGGCTGTGGTAACGCTCCACAGAACAATAGCGCCCGACCCGAGGCACGCAATTTGTCGGTCAAGTCCTCCAGCACCTTCAGCCCTGTGGCGTCGATGGCGGTCATGTTGCGTAGCCGGACGATCACCACTGGGGGCAGATTCTCAAGTTGCTCGCTCACCATGTCGAGCTTATCGGTTGCGCCGAACAGGAACGGCCCGTGTATGCGGAATACCGTCACGTAGTCGGGAATGTCTTTGTCCTGCAAAATGTGCGCGCGGCCAGCTTCGACGTAGTCGTCGGTGACTTCGGAGACCGTAGTCGTCGCCGTCACCTTGCGGATGAACAGCAGCGCGGCGAGAATCATGCCGAATTCAACAGCCACTGTAAGGTCGGCGAACACAGTCAGAGCAAACGTCGCCAGCCAGACGGAGATGTCCGACTTTGAGAGCCGCAAAATCTTGCCCGTCTCGGCCCATTCGCCCATGTTGTAGGACACCACCATCAGGATTCCCGCCAGCACCGCCAGCGGCACATGAGAGGCCAGAGGCGCAGCAAATAGCAGGATCGCCAGTAGCGTGAGGGAGTGGATCATGCCGGCAACCGGCGTGCGCGCGCCGGAGCGGATGTTGGTAGCAGTCCGGGCGATGGCGCCTGTAGCGGGCAGTCCGCCGAACATGGGCGATGCGATGTTGGCGATGCCCTGAGCGATCAGTTCGACATTCGGATTGTGTTTGTCGCCACACATGCGATCGGCCACGACTGCCGACATCAACGATTCAATCGCACCTAACATGGCAACCGTGATTGCCGGCGAGATCAGGCCGTGCACCATGTTCCAGTGAAACTGCGGAACGTGCAGATGCGGCGGGCCGGAAGGAATTCCGCCAAACCGCGTGCCGATGGTCTCGACTGGCAGCTTGAGCAGCACGACGACAATCGTGCCCAGCACCAGCGCAACGATGTATCCCGGCAGCCGCTTCACTAGTTTGGAGGTGATCAGGATTACCGCTGTCGACCCCACGCCGAGGAGCGTGGCCTCCCATGAGAAGGTAGAAAAGCTGTCGGCGATTGCACGCATGCGTCCGATGAAGTCGCCCGGAACGTTGTCGATGCGCAAGCCGAAGAAATCTTTAATTTGCGTGCTGGCAATGAGAACTGCGATGCCGTTGGTGAAACCGAGCACGACCGGCCGGGGAATGAACTTCACCGCTGCGCCGAGGCCGGTAGCGCCCATGATAAACAGCAGGACTCCGGCCATCATGGTGCACATGAAGAGGCCGTCAACCCCGTGTTTCGCGATGATTGCTGCGACCACCACGACGAACGCGCCGGTCGGTCCGCCGATCTGAACGCGCGAACCGCCTAAAAGTGAAATCAGGAACCCGGTGACGACCGCGCAATAGATGCCCGCCTGGGGAGAAAGCCCCGACGCAATCGCGAAGGCCATGGCCAAGGGAAGGGCGACCAGTCCGACGGTGATGCCTGCGGCGAGGTCGGCAAAGAAATCCTGAACGCTATAGTCCCTCAGGCAGAGGACAGACTTGGGCAACCACTGGTCCATCGTAAGAACCGCACCTTTTAGAAACGGTGGTTCAATTCTAGTCGATTGGCCATTTACAGCGTCTTCAGAAACGCTTTCGCCTGGTTCAGGTGAGGGAAGAGCTTCTCTTCCGCCTGGAATTCCTTGCCGTGAACACAGCGACGGCTGCCGCGTAGCTTCACCGGATGCTTGAGATGGAGCATTTCGTGATACACGATGTACTCGACAGCACAGCGGGGAACGAGCGGGTGATCGAAGATGCGGCTCACTACGATGGCGTTGTGCGCCGGATCGTAGTGGGCCAGACTGCGCCGCGAGTGCGATTGACTCCATGTCATGCGCGGCCGAGCCAGCAGGCCGTGGAAAAACTGCTGATTCAGCGCGTCGAAAAGTTCTTCCAGGTGATACACGTGTCCCTTAGCAGACGCGATGCGCTTGCGTCCACGTATTTGCCGCACCAGGTGGGCCTTGGCGCTAATGTCGTGACTGGAGACGTATCGCCGGTAGCGGGCAGCCTGCGCGGGCGCAATCGGTTTGCGGTAAATCTTGGCCAGCAGGATGTGGGCGATCGCCTCGATCACGCTCTCCGGTGCACCCTCCAGCAGGTCCGACAGGCGCACGTGGAGCCGGCCGTCACGCATGCGGATGGTGTTGTTCACATTGGTAAACGGGTAAAAGGCGATGCACATCTCCGGCGCTGGCACGCGCGGGCGCAGCTCCCGATAGGCTAGATGGAAGATTTCCTCAACTAACGTGGCCTGCAAGATTTTTCTAAGCTACCACGGCCGGCGGAGGAAATTTCAGTCCTTACGCTCCGAATAATCCTTGTTGAGCTTTTTTTCTGCCGCGAGTTTGTTCTGCTCCTCGAGAGTTTCGCGCGCACTCTTGGCACTGTCGGCCACAGTATCCACGGCATTCGCGAGAACGAACGAGAACTGCTGCAATTCTTCCGGCGGGGTCTGCTCCCTAAGTTGGCGCAGCTTCAGTTGCCACTCGCTGTCGGCTTCGATCACCAGCTTCAGCCCCTTGCGCATGTCCGTGGAGTGAGACTCATACATGTCGATGTTGTCGTCGGTCTCGTCAAGCAGCGTGATGAAATCCTGCAGCAGGTCGTGGATCTGTTTAGGACGCGTGGCTGCGCTATCGGTATCCGTACGCACCAGGTCGATCATCGAGATGCGTTCCTTCGCGAACTTGACCATCAATTCCAGCCGTTTGTTGGGATAGTCGGCAGACTCGCGCATCTGGTCAACCTCTGCGTCGGTCATCGGATCGCGCGTGTTTTTCTGGGCCATCGCTAACGGCGCCGCGCACATCAGAAGCGACAGGGCGGCCATCGGCCAAACCATTGTTTTCATCATGACTTGCTCTTGGGCTCGGCTTTTTCGCCGAACATTTTGGCCAGCAGGTTGGCCCGAAGCTGCTCGATCTCCTGCACTGCTTTCTCGACCGGAGGACGGTCATCGATATTCAGTGACTCGCCAATGTCGCGCATTCGATGCTGCAGTTTGCGAAGTTCGATTTCCGTCTGTTTCAGCCTTTTGTTAGCACCGGTTGCAGTCTCGGTAGCGGTCCGCGAGTAGGTCACCACCTCCTGGATGGCTGCCTCGGCTTTCTCCACGTCGCCATCGGTGTACAGCGTGTTGGCATGTTCGAGTTCTCGATGCGCGTACTCGAGCGAGAGAACCACGCGCTCGCTGCCCTGGGCTGAATCGGCGCGGGCCTTCAGATCGGTCGGAGCCTGGTCCGCGGCGAGCACGAGCAGGCTGGTCAGCAGAATACAAACCAAGGCTGGCGTCACGCTGCGCATGCTATTTTTTCTCGGCGTACTTGCTCGCGTTGCCCGGATCGATCGCCATCAAACGGTGGCGCGCCTGCCATTCCTGGTCCGGCATTTTGCCGCCATCGGTTGCCAGGAACTGACGGTAATTCTCCACTGCCTTGGCCTTTACTTTCAAGTTGTCGTACGAAGTGGCCCGCAGGAAGTAGGTCGCGGGAATCTCGGGCAAATATTTCGCGCGTTCGTCGAGCGCCCGAATCGCCAAGGAGTAGTTCTTATTGGCCGCGGCAACGACGGCCAGATTGCCGTAGATCTCCGACGCCGTGGGCTTCAGTTTGACCGCTAGCAACAACTCCTCTTGCGATTCAGAGTAGTTCTTTTCCTGCATTAGGGCTGTGCCGAGGGCGAAATGGGCCTCCGCGTCCTGGGGCATTCCCTGGACGGCGATGCGGAATTGCTCTTCGGCACCAGCGGTGTTGCCTTCCTTCAGATAAGCGCTTCCCAACTCGAGCGCAGCGTGCGGATCGCCGCTCCCTGGGTCGATGCCGTCTGCAACTGCCACGGAGTCGTCCTTCTTGCCTTCCGCAGTGAGCACGCGTCCCAGCTGAGCACGGGCGTTTTCGTTCGTGGGATCCAGCACGAGAATCTTGCGTAACGCGGCTTCCGCCTCGGGATACTTCTTCTGTTTCGAGTAAACGTTTGCTAGTCCAGCGAGCGCTTCAGTGGATTTCTCGTCTACGGTGGCGGCAATTTGATACTCATGCACCGCTTCCTCCAACTTGTCCTGCTTCTCCAGCAGAAGGCCGGCGGAGAGGTGCGGCTCTGGGTCAAACGGAGTCAACTTCGACGCTTCGGCAAAATCGGCAAGCGCTTGCTGAGGGTCCCGACCCGCCTCGACCATTCCCAGCGATAACCACGCGCGCGCCACTCCTTCGTCGGGGTTCGCCGTCGGTTTAAGCTGGGTCGCGGCTTTCAAGTATTTCGCAGCTTCGTCCAAATCTCCCTGCCGGGCCAGCACAATTCCCAGGTTCAGGTTCGACTCGAAAACGTCGGGCTTGGCGGCCACTGACTTTCGATAGGCGTTGACCGCGTCCGGCGAGCGTTTGGTGGCGTTGTACACAAAGCCCAGATCAAACCAGCCACGATACGATTTAGGGTCGTCTCCGACCGCCTTCATCAGGATGGTTTCGGCCTTGTCGTAATCCTGCTGTTGCATGGCTGCTTCGGCGAGGTCCAGTTGAGCGGCGACGGGGTCCTCGACCGGTTCCTCGACCTTGTGGTGCCGAACCGTTGTGCCCTGCTGTTGCGCAGGAAGGGGAGTCGCCGGCGCGGCCAGCACCACAAGCAAGAAGCCGGTCGTGATTCGCGAGCTACTGTTCATGGGCTTGGGTATTGCCGTTAGTCGATAGGATGCGCGAGAGCCACTGGCCGGTGTAGGAATCCGCCGTCTCTGCGATTTCCTCGGGGGTTCCCACGGCAACGACTTCGCCCCCGCGCCACCCGCCTTCTGGACCGAGATCAATGACCCAGTCGGCGGTTTTGATCACATCTAGGTTGTGTTCGATGACGACAATGCTGCCACCCGCTTCGATCAGGCGGCGAAAGGCGGCCAGCAGTTTGCTCACGTCATCGAAATGCAGGCCGGTGGTCGGTTCGTCAAAGATGTAGAGAATCCTGGGATGACGTCTATTCCGTTCGGCCTGCGTGCGAGCGAAGTCGCGCTGCTTGGGCTGCAGATGCGCTGCCAGCTTCATGCGCTGCGCCTCTCCTCCCGATAGCGTCGTCGCCGATTGGCCAAGGCGAAGATAGCCGAGCCCCACTTCCTCCAGAACGCGAAGTTTTTCCACGATCTTGGGCACGCCGGAAAAGAAGTGGAGCGCGCTCTTGACGGTAAGCTCCAGCACCTCATGGATGTTTTTCCCGCGGTAGCGCACTTCCAGCACCTCCGGTTTGTAGCGCATACCCTTGCACTCCTCGCAGACTAGCTCCACATCCGCCAGGAATTGCATTTCAACTGTCACCGTGCCGTCGCCCTGGCAAACCTCGCATCGTCCGCCGGGAATATTGAACGAGAAGTGTCCCGCCGTATACCCGCGCTTCTGGCTCTCTGCCTGACTGGCAAACAGTTCGCGAATCGCATCGAAGGCCTTGATATAGGTCACAGGGTTCGAGCGCGGAGTGCGTCCGATAGGCGATTGATCCACCAGCACCACTTCGTCGATCCAGTCCCCGCCGTCCATTTCGTCCACTTCCGCGCGCGGTCCGCCCGACACTTGGCCTTTCTCGGCCGCCAGCGCGTTGTAGAGCACATCGTGGACCAGCGTTGACTTTCCCGACCCCGACACGCCTGTGATTGCCACCAGCATGCCCAGCGGAATGGTGACGTCCACATCCTTCAGGTTATGTGCCCGAGCACCCCGCAGGCTGATGGATCTTCCGTTTCCGCTGCGGCGGGTGACCGGCATCTGAATTCGCAACTCGTGATTTAAATAACGTCCGGTGAGTGATGCAGGATTGTGTACGATCTCGTCGTAGGTTCCGGCCGCAATCAAGCGGCCGCCGTTTTCACCAGCGCCAGGTCCCAGATCAAGGATATGGTCAGCGTTGCGCATGATTTCCGCGTCGTGCTCCACAACGAGCACTGTATTCCCCAAGTCGCGCAGGCTGTGCAAGATTTTGATCAGGCGCTCGGTATCTCGGCTGTGCAGGCCGATCGAAGGCTCGTCCAAAACATAGAGCGTCCCGACGAGGCGCGAACCCAGCGAGGTAGCGAGTTGAATGCGCTGCGCTTCGCCTCCCGACAGTGTCGACGCCAATCGGTTGAGGCTGAGATACTCCAGCCCGACATCGTTGAGAAAGCGAAGCCGGTCACGGATCTCGATCAGCAAACGGTCGGCGATATCCGCCTCTTCGCGGGTGAGTTTTAGCTCGTTGAAGAACCGAGTCGCTTCTTCAACGGTCATCGCCGACACCTGGCAGATGTCTTTGCCTCCGACCTTAACCTGCCGCGCCTCACGGCGCAGGCGCTGGCCGCCGCAATCCGGACAGACCGAATAGCCTCGGTAGCGACTGAGAAATACCCTCACGTGAAGCTTGTATTTCTTGCGCTCGAGGTAGTCGAAGAAGCCGCGGACTCCCCGCCACTTGTCTTCGCCCGTCAGGATGTAGTTCTGCTGTGCCTTCGTCAAGTCCTTCCACGGCACATCCATGGGAATGCCTGCCGCCCGCGCGTACCGTTTCATCTCCGTCGCGAGGGGTCTGTACTTGGGCTTGGTCCAGGGCTCTATCGCGCCCTCGGCAAGCGACAGCGACTTATCGGGAATTACCAGGTTCAGGTCAAAGTCGATGGTGTTTCCGAAGCCCTGGCACTTGGGACACGCGCCGTAAGGGTTGTTGAATGAGAATAAGCGCGGCTCGGGCTCTTCATAACGCGTGCCGTCGTTCTTGCATTCGAAGCGCTGCGAAAATCGAAAGCGCTTGACCGCTTCACCGTCACGAGGTGACGTCTCGAAAATTACCTCGCCGGCTTCCCGATATCCCTGCTCGACGGCATCGACCAGACGCGAGCGGACATCGGGTACGATCACGATTCGGTCCACTACCACGCAGACTGGCTCGGCAAAATTGACATCCAGCAACGACTCCGGAGTAGAGAAGTCGATGATTTGACCATTCTGGAAGAGCCGCACAAACCCCCGCTTGCGCAGTTCAAACAGCCGTTCTTTGAGGGCGGTATCATCACTCGACTTAGCTATCTTTTTTTTCGTCGTGCGGCGGCCTTTGACCTTCCCCGGCTCTGAAGGTGCAGGCGGATGCTGCAGCGGAAATAAAACTTGGAGGCGTGTACCTTCTGGGAAAGCGAGCATGCGGTCGGCAACTTCATCGACCGTGTCTTTCTTCACTTCCTGGCCACAGACACCGCAATAAGTGCGGCCTACTCGCGCGTACAGCAGCCGTAGGTAATCGTAAATTTCGGTAGCGGTCGCTACCGTCGAACGAGGGTTCCGGGTGGTATTTTTCTGGCGAATGGCGACAGCGGGCGCAATGCCCTCGATGGCGTCCGCGTCCGGTTTTTCGATGCGCTCGAGAAACTGCCGAGCGTAAGCCGACAGCGACTCTACATATCGGCGTTGCCCTTCGGCATAAATCGTATCGAAGGCCAGCGAGGACTTGCCCGATCCGGAAACCCCGGTCACCACCGTAAGAGTGTTGTGCGGTATTTCCAGGTCGACGTTCTTGAGGTTGTGGACGCGCGCGCCCCGAACCACGATGTTGTCGTTCGACATGAGCCCCGAACTGCGGCACCCGATCGGAAATTAAGCCCGCCCCCACAGACGGCCTCGGAATCGAGTGCTGAAACTTCTTATTATAACGTGGCGCGGAGAGCGGCACGGGCCCTGCGGCAGTCGACGTGGCCGATCCCACAGCTCTCGTTTCGTCGGCACTCGGGAGTGACTTGAGTCTGTCGCACTCCCGAAATGGGACTGACCCCCAAAATAAGGACGTATCTTCTTGCGGATGCGGCTTGCTAAGCCCACACTTTGCCTGTGAGCGATTATCCATCCCTCCTCCATCGCTCGCAGCGCTACGGCTGACGCGTACGCCTTTCATCACCAACCCATAAGGGATCCGTGTCTCGTAGTACACGCAAGGAGGAATATGACCAAGAGAACTCTCGGAATGCTTGCTCTCGCGCTGGCTGTGGCGCTGCTTCTGCCCGCCACGAGTCTTGCGCAAATCATTCCCAACACGAGGGAGGCCTGGAACTTCGCTTACCCTTCAATTAACTACACGAATGGCAACTGGACGTTCGGCGAAGTCTTCGTGCCGAACCGCAATCTCGAAGTCACCTATTTGGGCTACTATGCCGCAAACGGGGTCGGAGGCTTCGCGAGTGACCATCCAGTTGGGATGTTTGACGCGTCGGGAAATCTCTTATCTTCCACCGACATCACCAACGCCTCAAATGTCACCGACTTCTTCCAGCCTTCACTCAACGTCAACCCACCCACCGGCAACTTTGCCTATAACGCCGTGGCACCGTTCTGGATCTATGCGGGACAGACCTATGTGATCGAAGGTGTCAGCAATCTCGACCCATATACCTGGAACGACCCGGGCTTCACGGTCTATCTGCCCATCACCATCTTGGGCAACAACTGGATTTTGGGAAACGGATTGAACTTCAACGGAACGTTTCTGATTAACGACGTGAGCAACGGCTACTGGGGGGCCGACTTCGCGGTGAGCCCAGAACCCAGCACTTTCCTGATGCTCGGCACCGGCATTCTCGGCCTGGCCGGAATGCTACGTCGCAAACTGTTTTAAGCACCTCGGAACTGTAGTTCTAAAGGGCGGCTACGGAAGCCGCCCTTTTCGTTCTTGAGCCTGAAGCGGTAAAGGTCAGCGGCCGAAGTACAGCAGTCCGAACACGTAGATCCACAGCACTGCCATGAAGTGCCAATACCAGGCGGTCACGTCGATCACGATGCGTCGCGTCTCGGGAGGCCGATGCAGCCACCATGTCATACCGGCATAGAGCAGGGCTAAAATCCCGCCCAGCAGATGTACTGCATGCACACCAGTGAGCATGAAGAAAAACGACGTGCTGACGTTGGTTTCGATGTCGATGTGGCTAAGACGCAGTTGATGCCAGGCGAGATACTGTCCGCCGAGAAACGCCAGGCCAAGCACAATCGTCGTCCACAACCAGGGGAGGGAACGATTGTCGCTGATGTGAATTCCCGGAATGTCGGCGATCGGTGCCAGCACGACGTCTTCGGCCGCGCGGCGACGGGCCATTTCAAGCGTCAAGCTGCTTAGCAAAAGCACCAGCGTATTCACCAGCAGGATGCGCACCGGCAGCGTCGTCGGCACCCAATTGCTCACGTATTCGTTACGGGCAGGGTCCCACACTGAACCAGCCTTCCGCACAAGGAACGCTGTGGTGAACGAGACGAAGATCATCACCACCGAGCTGAGTCCGAAGGCAATCAGCAGGCGATAGCGTCGCAGGCGTTCGCGGTAACTGGGAACATCATCGCCTCCGCCACGGCCACCTCCGCCGTCACCGCCAGTAGGCCAATGGTCGGTGGGCCGCCGGCCACCTCCACCGGACGCTGGCTTCGGAGTAGGCACCCGTGATTTGGGATTCGAGTAAGGCATACTCGTTCTGTGTTACGGCTGTTTGAGGCGCGGAGCGGCTATGCCGCCTCCAAGTCACGCATGAATCGCAATTCCCGGTTTTCCCCACGTCGCAACAGACTGTGGTCATGATGCGCGTGCGGTTACAACTTTTCAACCCAGCGCCGCCCCGGCCGTTTGGCGGCCGGCAAAGTTGCACATCGGATGGGGCGGAGATAAGCTCCGAAGCTGTGAAGCGCGCCCTGATTGTCGTCGTGCTGCTGGTTCTCGTCGTGTACGGTGGCGACTTCCTGTGGTTGCGCTTCCGGATGGCGACCAACCGAAACGCCTTCGGAAGCGTGACTCGCGACGTGTATTACTCGGTCAAACTCAAGAATGGCAAGACCGAATTCAGCTATGGCGGTCAGCAAGCCGTCGAGTGTCCCAACAGCCTGTTGCCGCAATTCTGGGAAAAGCCCTGCTGGTACGCCAAACGCCAGAAAGACATGCAGATCAATATCGACTCTGGGAATCCGAACAATCCTTCGCTCTACTAGACCGAATTCTTCATACTGTGCAGGTACTTGCGCCGAGGCCGCTCCGTCGTTCATCTTGGTGACATGACTCGCCACAAGGCTGTTCCCGGACACGAGGTCAAACAGCGTGTTTACGGCCATAATTGCTTCGGCTGTGGCCCCGCCAACGAAAGCGGACTGCACCTAGAGTTTCATCTCAACGAGGACCATAAGCGTTTCGTCTGCAATTTCGAATTGCCACTGCGGTTCGAAGGGCCGCCTTCACACGCCCACGGAGGCATCATTGCAACAATCCTCGACGAAGCTATGGGCAAGGTCAGCAAGCTGCGCAGCATCATCGCCGTGACCCAAACCATGCAGGTGAACTACATCCGGCCGGTGCCATTGTCGACACCGCTGACTACTGAGGGCTGGGAAGTCGGCGTCAACGGCCGCGAGCACTTCCGCGCCGCCGAGATCCGCAACGCCAAAGGTGAAGTACTGGCCACGAGTACAGGGACGTTCATCGAGATCGACCCGAGCCGCATGTTCGCCAAGTTCCTCAAAGAAAGCCAGGACGACGCGACGTAAGAGAAACGTCATTTCGCCCGTCCCAAGGTAAAATAAAGGCAGCGCAGCGCTCTCTCTCGCGGCGATTCCGGGAAGAAGGTTCTTATGTCCGAAAACAACGGCAGCAATACCAGTTTGCGTTTGAAGGTCGGCTTGGCCGAAATGCTCAAGGGCGGCGTCATCATGGACGTGATGAGCGTCGCGCAGGCCGAAGTCGCCGAGAAAGCTGGCGCCTGCGCCGTCATGGCCCTGGAGCGCGTGCCCGCCATCATCCGCGCCGAGGGCGGCGTCTCGCGCATGGCCAACCCCAAGCTGATCAAGCAGATCATGAGCACGGTGTCGATTCCGGTCATGGCTAAGTGCCGTATCGGCCATTTCGCCGAAGCGCAAATCCTGCAGGAAATCGGCGTCGATTACATCGATGAGTCCGAAGTCCTCACGCCCGCCGACGAAGAGCACCACGTCGATAAGCACGCCTTCAAGACGCCGTTCGTCTGCGGCGCGCGCAATTTGGGGGAAGCCCTCCGCCGCATCGCCGAAGGCGCTGCCATGATTCGCACCAAGGGCGAGGCCGGTACTGGCGACGTGATCCACGCGGTCAAACACATGCGTCAGATCGTGAAAGAGATGCGCCAACTCACCGTGATGAGCGAAGAAGAACTCTTCGCCGCGGCCAAGAACCATCAGGCGCCGTACGAATTGATCAAGATGGTCGCGAAAGCAGGGAAGCTGCCGGTACCGAATTTCTCTGCTGGAGGAATTGCCACGCCCGCCGACGCGTCGCTGATGATGCAGCTTGGCGCCGAAGCGGTGTTCGTCGGCTCAGGCATCTTCATGAAGGGCGGCGTCACTCCGCTCGACCTAACGAGCACCAACGAGCGCGAAGAAGCCGAAGCCCGCGCCAAAGCCATCGTCATCGCTACCACCCACTTCAACGATCCTAAGGTCTTGGCCGAAGTGAGCGCCCAAGTGCCCGGCGCGATGAAGGGGCTTGCGGTTTCCGCGATTGAAGAGAAAGATTTACTGCAAACTCGGGGATGGTAACTTATCCGTCAGCGTTCAGCTATCAGTCAGGGCGCGATATGAGTCGCGCCCATTCCTTTTTGGCGTCGAGTCAATTCGAGCTTCGCGTTAATCTATAACTTAGTCGATATTTGCCGACGACCCGATAGCTCCCGATGAACATTGGTGTCTTAGCACTCCAGGGCGATTTCGATGCCCACCGCCGCCGCCTCGAAAAACTCGGAGCGACGGTCGCCCTCGTCCGCAAAGCCGAAGACTTCGACGGCATCGACGGTCTGGTGATTCCGGGCGGCGAATCCACGACGTTTCTGAAACTGCTGCCCAAGAACGTCTTCGACAAGCTCCGCGCCTTCGTCCACACCAAGCCGACCTTCGGAACCTGCGCCGGAGCCATCATGCTGGCCAAGCACGTCACCAATCCCGACCAGCCCGGCCTGAATGCCCTCGACATCACCGTCGAGCGCAACGCCTACGGCCGTCAGATCGACTCCACCATCCTCGAAGCCAAGACGAAGCTCGGCGACGAACCGCTGGAGATGGTTTTCATTCGCGCTCCGCGTATCCAGCAGATCGGTGAAGGTGTCGAAGTTCTGGCCGAACGGGACGGATATCCAGTGCTGGTGCGGAAGGGAAGTGTCATGGCGGCGACTTTCCATCCCGAGCTTTCCGACGATCCGCGCGTCCACGCTGAGTTTCTCAAGCTAGTGGAGAATGGCGCGAAATAACGCTTTGAATTCTTAAGGAGCTTCATGTCCATTTACGATTTTTCCGCCAAACTCAACAACGGCTCCGACCAATCCCTCGCCGCCTATAAAGGCAAGGTCCTGCTCATCGTCAACACCGCCAGCCAGTGCGGGTTCACTCCGCAATACAAGGGCCTGCAGGAGCTCTATGCCAAGTATCACGAGCGCGGCCTGGAAGTGCTCGGCTTCCCTTGTGACCAGTTCGGCCACCAGGAGCCGGGCTCCGATGCAGAAATCGCCTCTTTCTGCGAAGTAAATTATGGCGTCAATTTTCCGTTGTTTTCGAAAATTGAGGTGAACGGCAGCAGCGCTCATCCGCTTTATAAATTCCTCAAGGACGAAAAAGGCGGCATGCTCGGCGATGCCATAAAGTGGAACTTCACCAAGTTCCTGGTCGACAAGCAGGGTAATGTCATTGAGCGCTTTGCCCCCACCACGACGCCAGAAAAGATCACCGCCGACGTTGAGCGCGAACTGGCGAAATGAAGATCGCTTTTCGCCATTCGCTCATCGCCTTTCGCCAGAGGCTGGCGGCCCTCACTTCTGGCGAAAAGCGAACGGCGAATAGCGAAGGCTATCCGCTTCTGCCGCGATATACTTAGCTCTAGAGGATTGGCGTGAGTACCAGCCAGAAGACTTTTTACATCGAGACCTTTGGTTGCCAAATGAACTTCCACGACTCCGAAAAAGTCGTGGGTACGCTCATTTCTGAGGGCTACCAGCAGGTCGAACGCGAAGAGGACGCCGACCTCATCGTGTACAACACCTGCTCGATTCGCGACAAGGCGGAGCAGAAGGTTTTCAATCGCCTGAACGACGTGAAAAAGCTGCACAAGGCAGGGAAGCGCTTCGCCGTGCTTGGCTGCGTCGCCCAGCAGGAAGGCGAGAAGATTTTCGAGCGCGCGCCGTACGTCTCGCTGGTTGCCGGGTCGGCATCGTATCGCAATCTGCCGAATATGCTCGTGCAGCTCGCCGAAGGAGCCACGCGGGTCACGGGCCTGGACGACCGCCAGACCGACCAGACGTTCGATACGGAATTCACTGCCCGCAGCAATCCTCATCGCGGCTACATCACCATCATTGAGGGCTGCGACAAATTCTGCGCGTATTGCGTGGTTCCGTACACGCGGGGCAAGGAGCGCAGCCGGACGTCCGACTCAGTCCTGGCTGAAGCCCGGCGCATGGCCGACGCCGGATTCACCGACGTTCAACTTCTTGGCCAGAACGTCAATTCCTACGCCGACCCGTCGCATAAGAAGAGTTTCGCCGGGTTGCTGGCTGCGGTCGGCGAAATCGCCGGGATCCGCCGTGTGAGATTTACCACCTCACATCCGCGCGACTTCACCAAGGACATCGTGGAGGCCATTGATGCCGTGCCTACGCTGTGCGATCACGTGCACCTGCCCGTCCAGAGCGGCTCTTCGCGTGTGCTTGATGCCATGTTCCGCGATTACAGCCGCGAAGAATACCTCCAGCGCATTGCATGGATGAAAGCCGCGCGCCGCGAGATCAGCATTACCACCGACACCATCGTCGGATTCCCCGGCGAGACAGAAGAGGAATTCCGCGAGACCCTCAGCCTGCTCACCGAAGTCGGCTATGACGGCGTCTTCTCATTCAAGTATTCGCCGCGCCCCAACACTCCGGCCTTGCAGTACTCCGATTCGATTGCGGATGCCGAGAAATCTCGGCGACTGCAAATCCTGCAGGAGCACCAACGGGAGATTCAGCGTGTTAGCTATCGCCGTCACGTCGGCCAGGTGCTCGAGGTCATGGTGGAAGGGAAGAACTCAGCCCGCGGGCAGATGATCGGCCGCACTTCGCAAAACAAGACCCTGAACTTCGCTGTGCAGAACGGTCGCGAGCCTCGAACGGGAGAGTACGTGTCGGTGCTGGTAACGCAGGCTTTTCCTAACAGCCTTTTGGGCGAACTGGTAAGCTGACGTTCGGAGCGGTACTCGATGTCGCAACAGGCAAAAGCCGCCGGGCGTGCGAAGCTGGGAGGCTGGATCGTCTTTGTTGCGACCCTGCTCGTGTTAAGCTTTGCGGCCATGCCCGGTCATGAGGCCTTTTCCACCACCGCCGACCGGTTGTTGATCGCTGTACGCTTGACGCTTGTGTTGGCTTTGTCGGTGTTGGTCGTCCGTGAAAGACTCACCGGCCGCGCCGAAGCGTCGGGCGGTTTGCTGCAGAGCTGTCGCCGATGGTTTTACGACGAGTAGCGATCTCGCGCTACCATGTACGGGACCGGAGTGCACGGGAAACAGGAGGGACCACGATGGAAGTCGAGATGAAAATTCGCGGGTTGATGACCGACCCAGTTACCAATATGCCCATCGTGCTTCTCAAGGAATCGGACTCTGAGACCGTGCTGCCCATCTGGGTCGGCGTTTACGAGGCCAATGCGATCCTGCTCGAGATCGAGAAAGTCGCGACTCCCCGACCCATGACCCACGACCTGCTCAAGAACCTCCTAGTTGGACTGGAGACCACCGTCCGCAAAGTCGTTGTCACCGAGCTGCGGGAAGATACTTTTTATGCCGTCATCTGGCTGGAGCGCGGAGGCGAGATTATCAGCATCGACTCCCGGCCATCCGACGCCCTGGCGCTGGCGCTTCGCATGGATTGTCCGATCTTTGTCGAAGACGAAGTCCTGAAGAGCAGCAAACAGGCCACTACGGACCAGCCCGGCGCCGCAGGCGGTCAGGTGTCGGCAGAGGACCTCCGCAAGTGGCTGGAAAACCTGGGAGACGATGACCTTGGCCGCTACAAGATGTAGCCATGCCGGATCCCCCTGAACAGCTGCAACAGCTTTATATGGCTGGCTTTGAGCTGCAGACCTTCGAGCGTTACCCGAACAGCATAGGAGTTCTACGTGACGGGTGTATCGCCTTGCTGCGGGCCACGCCCTCCGGACTTGAGATGCTCGGCACTCCGGGTTGGCGCATGGGCGAGCTGATGGGAGTGCTGTTGGAACGCGCTGGGCGACGGGTCTTTCAATCCAAATCCGAAATAATCGAAGCCACGCCTGATCGACTGGAAGCCTTGGCCCGATTCCGCGACGACCTTGAAAAGCTCCTCGGAGCTGTTGTGTAACCTCCAAAGCGGCTCTACGGCGCCTTCGGGATACCTGAGGGAAGTCTTGAGACACGGCGGAATTCAGCGAATGTCCGGATGACGGGGAGGTCGGCACGCCGATTTACCAGGGCTTTCAGGTTACTTAACATAATATCTGTTATCGGACATTGCTAATAACAGAACCTAGCCCAGCAAAACAACCTTGGGATGAAACAGACTCCCCGCGACGCGGCTCGCCAGGCAAATTAGCTCCGACTGCCCTGCGAATACCTTCACCCACTTCGATCCAGAGAAATCGGCCAGATTGACTGCCCGGCCGTGCCGAATCTTGCCAACGGTCTCCTCGTCGGCCGTAACGCACGGTACCTTCGGCAGCACCCTGCGCGGATGAACCATCAGCTCGCTGGTGCGTCCGTGCGTGGAGGCCTCCGCGATCTGCTCAAGTGTCCGGGAGTCTTCCAGCCCAAACTCAGCCACGGCTGTACGCCTCAGGCTGGCCAAGTGCGCCCCACATCCTAGTTTCTGGCCGATTTCGTGCGCAATGCTGCGAACGTACGTTCCGGACGATACCCGGCACCGAAACGCTGCCAAGTCACCGTTCAAACCGGTGAGGGCGAATTCTTTCACCTCGACCTGAACCGCTTTCAGTTCTACTTCTTGCTTCTTACGGGCCAACTTGTAGGCCGGTACTCCTTTGATCTTCTTGGCCGAGAACGCGGGCGGGGTCTGGAGGATGATGCCCACAAACCCCGGCAGGATCGCTGTTATTTCCTCAAGTGTTACTTGAACATCCTGAGCGGAGCCGACTGGATCTCCATCTGCGTCATAGGTGTCGGTAGCGAAACCGAACCGGATCGTTCCTTCGTAGGACTTTTCCGAATCCTCGTAGAACTGACTCAGGCGGGTCATTTTCCCGATGACCAGCGGCAAGACACCCGTCGCCATTGGGTCTAGGGTTCCCAGGTGACCAATGGATCGCTCGCGTAGGATGTGCCGCATTTTGGCCACTACGTCATGCGAGGTCCATCCAGCCGGTTTGTCGACCACCATCACACCATTGAGCGGCATCCTTCTGGTATCGTGTACGTTGAGGCGTTGATTGGTCAAATTGACGCGGAAAAATTGAAATTGAAAGGGAATTCGCTTCCCTTCCGCGCCAGCCCGCGTAAGCCGCCCCTATGATCCCGCTGAAAGATGACGCCCCGCGAGTTGGCACCCCGTACGTCACCTATTTCCTCATCGCAGTAAACACCGTCATGTTCCTGATCGAGCTATGGGTGGGACACGGGAACCTGCGCCAATTTGACCTGTTTCTCCAGCAATTCGGCGTCGTTCCCGCGCGATTTCCTATCGTTTTGTTCAACCAGGGATACGTTCCCTGGGACCTGGTGTACCAGATGGGCACGCGCTATATACCGCCGGTGGCGGCTTTTCTGCCGGTGTTTACGTCCATGTTCCTGCACGGCTCATGGATGCACCTGATCTTCAACATGCTGTCGCTGTGGATCTTCGGCGACAACGTCGAGGACTACCTAGGACACTTTCGCTACATCGTGCTCTACCTGGTCAGTGGCGTAGCCGCCATGGCGGTGCACACCATCTTCAACCTGAACTCCACCGTGCCGACGGTGGGCGCAAGCGGCGCTATCGCAGGAGTGATGGGCGCGTACTTTCTCCTGTATCCGCGCGCCAAGGTGCTCACCATCGTTCCGTTCTTCTTTATGTGGTTTATGTGGCTGCCGGCATGGATCGTACTGGGTTACTTCTTTGTAGGCCAATTCCTGCTTGGTGCAGCATCGTCGATCGCGGTGCGCGGCGGTAGCGCGGGCGGAGTGGCCGTGTGGGCGCACGTTGGAGGATTCCTAGCAGGCATGGCGCTGGTAAAGCTCTTCCCTGCCCGCACCCGGCGTTACCAATACGGCGCGTTCTAGGCCGCCGGTGCCTACAACACACCTTCTAGCGGCTCCAAGACCAACTCTGTCAGGTTCGCTGCCGACGGTAACAACACCGCATACAAGACCGCTTCGGCCAGACTTTCCGTCGTGACCATTTTCTGGCGAGGAGCATCCGGCCAAAACTGATCCCATATTCCCGTGTCGGTGGCTCCCAGTATGATCGCGACAACTCGAATGCCTTTGGGTATGAGTTCCGCCCGCAAAGTCAGCGTCAAGCCGAATGCGCCATGCTTCGAAGCGGTGTAGGCCGCAAAGTTGACGAAAGTTGACTTCACAGCAAGGGACAGATTGTTGACCATCGTCGCGCCGCGTTGCATCAACGGTATGGCAGCACGAGAGCACAAGAAAGTGCCTGTCAGGTTGGTGTCGATCACCGACTTCCATACATCGACTGGAGTTGCCTCTATAGGCACCATTGCCTGCGAAATTCCGGCGTTGTTGATCAGCACGTCGAGACGTCCCCAGCGCTGCTTCACCAAGTCAAACACAGACGCCACCGACTTTGGGTCGCTAACATCACAGCGTTTGGCAAATACTTCAGGCTCGCTATCCAGTTTCGTCCGCAAGCCATCCAGTTCGGCTTTTGCGTTGCCCAGGGCCTCGCGATCGCGGCCCGTAATGACGACGCTGCATCCCTCGACCAGCAGGGCGCGGGCGATGGCCAGTCCGATTCCGCGGTTTCCGCCGGTGATAACGGCAACCTTACCGGCAAGGCGACTGCCTTGGGACGCCGATGTAGCCATCGAGCGCTCTTCTGCCAACTGTTTCTTGGGAGTGGATCGCCGCTTCTTGCCAGCCATCGGCTAAATCCCGTTGGTGTTCTTGTCGCGGATTAAAGAGAGGAATTCCTGCCGCGTCTGCTGCGCGCGAAAAGCGCCGATCATCGAGGAGGTGACGGTGGCAGAATGTTGCTTTTCGACCCCGCGCATCATCATGCAAAGATGACGGGCCTCAATGACAACTCCCACTCCCAGTGGGTGAATGGCATTCTGAATCGACTCGGCGATTTCGACCGTCAGCCGCTCCTGCACCTGCAAGCGGCGGGCAAATACTTCCACCAGCCGCGGCAGCTTGCTCAGGCCCAGCACCTTGCCTTTGGGAATGTAGGCGATGTGCACCTTGCCGAAAAACGGCAGCATATGGTGCTCGCAAAGGCTGAACATCTCGATGTCCTTCACGATCACCATCTCGTCGTAATCGACGCTGAACAGCGCACCGTTCAACACCTCGACGGGATCCTCGCCGTATCCCTTGGTGAGGTACCGGTACGCATTGGCAGTCCGTTCCGGCGTCCGCAGCAGCCCTTCGCGCGTTGGGTCTTCGCCGAGGCGAACCAGCAGCTCGCGCGTCAGTTCCTCCAGGCTGGCGCTGGTAAGAGTGGTCTGGCGTTCAGCGAGGTCCTTCATGGTTCTCCTGTATTGTTCCGTCACCTGCTGCTTAGTGGCGGGCTTCGCCGCCACCAGCATATTCGAAGCTGTTCATTAGCGTCTCTTCTATGCGTACTTTGTCCAGATGAGCGCCGCGAAAACTTTGCTTCAGAATCTTGTAGATGATCTCGGTGAGGTTTTCCGTAGTAGGCACCAACACCGCGAAATCTTTCAACTGGTTCAAATTCTGATGGTCGAACCGATCGAGGACCATCTCGTGCACCACTGCGTCGAGATCGACCAGATCACAAACCATGCCAGTTTCGGAATTGACCGGGCCGCTGACGGTCACTTCCAGCGAATAGTTATGCCCATGACCGTACGGATTATTGCACTTGCCATAAGTCGCTCGGTTTTGCTCGTCGGTCAGCGCGTCCGCATGCAGACGATGCGAAGCCGAGAACAAATAGCGCCGTGTGAGGTGGGCTTTCATGCTTCTCCGTAGAAATCGACGAACAGATCCGGCAGTTCGTAGAGCCGTACGCGATGCAGTCGTGCGACCTGCAACTTCTGCTCGAGCCGCTTCCAGATCGCGATCGCGATGTTCTCGGTAGTCGGAAGTTTGTTCGCGAACTCCGGCACCTCTTTATTCAGGTGGCGATGGTCCATGGCATCCACGACTTCGCGATTCAGGATGTCCTTCAGCTCCTTGAGGTCGACCACGAAGCCGGTAGTCGGATCGATGTTGCCTTTTACCGTGACCTCGAGCGTGTAGTTGTGGCCATGCCCATTGAGGTTCGCGCACTTACCGAAGACGCGACGGTTCTCTTCGTCCGTCCATTGCGGATTGTAGTAATAGTGCGATGCGGAGAACTCACACTTACGCGTTAGATAAATCATGTTCCTCTGAACTATAACGAATGTTCGGATTGGCGGTCCGCAATAGCAGTCACGACCGGAGACCGACCGGTAGGTTCCACATCGTCCGCGATGCCATTCACCGTATACAGACGGCCTTTCCAGCGGACAACACCGTTCTTGTGTGAGATGTATGAATTGACCAAAAGTAGCGCGAACAGCGGCAATCCAAGCAGCGCGACGAGATTTGATTTCCAATCAAAATGCGCCCGCCGAATACGTCGATAGAAGAAAAAGAGCAACGTGATTCCAAGTGTTCCGATGATTGCGCCTTCGATCCAGTTATGATCCGCCAGTGCAATCACCACACCGGTGCAGCACAGAACGATCAGCGCAAACTCTCCGGCGCGTTTTACCGCCAACCACCTTGGATTCGGAAACAGCAGCGCAAGGTTTTTCGTCCATCCTTCCCACATTTGGACGAAGCTGAGATACATTCGGGTGCTTACGGTGTCCGACGTGCGGAATTGCAGCTTGTACTCCGCTCGTTTCATGCGCTTTGCCAACCCTACATCTTCAAGGATCGCTTGAGCTACGGCTGCGTGGCCGCCAACGGCATCGTAAGCATCTCGCCGGATCAGCAGATACTGCCCGTTCGCTGCCGCGGTCGGTGACTTCGGATCGCTGACGTCCTTCGGCTGATAGGTCGCTGCCAACTCAGCGAAGATGACCGGCATCAATGCGCGTTCGGCAAGACCGTGCACTTCCTGTCTGGGCGAATACGACAACATTGCCGCGCTATTCTGCTTCGCCTCGCTCAGTCCGTCGCCGATCGAGCTCGCCGAGTGTTTCGTGTCGGCGTCGGTGAACAGCAGCCACTTCCCTTTTGAAACTTTCGCGCCGCTCCAGCAGGCGTTGCACTTGCCACTCCATCCGGCAGGCAGCGGATCGGCGGCGGCGACTCTCACTGCGAAACTCTCGGCTATCTGCCGTGTGCGATCGGTAGAGTGATCGTCCACCACGATGATTTCGTAGCTCGTGCCCGACTGGCCAACCAGCGAACCCAGGCAGTTGGCCAAGGTGGCTTCTTCATTGCGCGCGGGCACGATGACCGAAACCTCGGGTTGTTCTGCCACATCGCTCATAGACGACCGGCCGAAGCGCGGCGTGTTCTCCGTTATTATAGAGATGTGAAGCGTTCGCTCCCGATTCTGGCCTGGCTGTGTCTCTTTGTTCTGGCCGCCTGCAACAGCGGGCGACCGCCGCGCATTGGTGAGCCCGCGCCGAATTTCACTGTCACCGACTCGCAGCGAACCGTCTCCCTCGATCAATTGCGCGGCAAGCCGCTGGTCTTGAATTTCTGGGCTTCGTGGTGCGCTCCGTGCGTGGAAGAGATGCCCTCGCTGGTTCAGTTGCAGAAAATCATGGGAGACAAGGTCACCATTCTGGCCGTCAGTGAAGACGCCGATGACAAGGCTTATCGCCAGTTCGTGCAAGACCACAATATCGACTTGCTGACGGTTCGCGATCCGAAAGAATCGACCAACATTCTGTACGGGACGTTTAAGTTTCCCGAGACGTACATTATCGACAAGGATGGAGTCATCCGCCGCAAGTTCATCGGCGCCACAGACTGGACGAGCCCCGAAATCGTGGATTACCTCAACAAGCTTTAGACCGATCAGTGGCGGCAGCGTCGCAGTTAACCTCGTGATACCTGCCTGCCCCCCTTCACAGCGCAACGCTCATTGAACTACTCTTTCGGAATGACACTTTCTGCTCGCAATCAGCTCGCAGGTACCGTCGAGGAGCTTCAGCTCGGCGGCGTAATGGCACACGTCGTGGTGCGCGTAGGGGAGAACCTCATTGAGAGCGTCATCACCCGGAGAAGCGCCGAAGCCATGGCACTCAAGAAAGGAGATGCCGTCAAGGTCGTGATCAAGTCGACCGAAGTGATGCTCCAGAAAGACTGAATGCCCTTGCCTACCAGATGAGTTTCAACCCGAACTGCACCTGGCGCGCTGTGGTGGACGTGCTGGTGATGGCTCCCGCGGTGCCCGACACTCCCGCAGGCGTAGAGGTGATGAGGTTCGGTGTGTTGAAATTAGCCCGGCTTGAGGCGCTCACGCGTGGCGATTTCGAACCCGCCGCGATGCTTTGATGAACCACGACCCATGTGGGCTCTCGACTGAGCCCGCCGCGGAAATGATCAGAATCAGAAAGCGAAACGTACACCGATTAACGGAGCAAAGTTGTTGTTGTGGTAATAGGGGACACCGGGGCCGTGGGGAATAGCGATGGCCAGACCGCCGGTCACGTAGGAATACGCAAGTCCGCCAAAAGCATCGAAACGCGGGGTAAAGTGATGATCCGCGTAGAGCGACACCTCGTTGAGGGTGCCCGCGCAGGAACTTCGGAAACCGGCTTCCGGCGAGCAGGTCGGCGGAACACGGAAGGTGTTCTGCCGCTGTTGATACCAGGCGAAAGTGATGTCGGTCTTGCTGTCGAAAGCGTATTTCACGCCCGTCCACCAGATCTGCACCAATTTCTCAGAATCAAGATTTTTGTCTTCGACTCCGCTCATGAGATAACCGCCCTGGTCCGAGGCGCCCACTCCCAACGAGTTCGACGGGTTATTCTGCCAAATGTATTCGTAGCCGGCATAGAACTTGAAAGGCTTCCACGTATATTTGGCAGCGCCCATAATGGCGTTGTTGTCGGTCACGATGCCATATACGGTGTTGGTCGTTGGGATCACATTGGCCCCGGTGATGGGGTTCGTATTGATGCTGTTGGTCGTTGACTGATATGGCTGGGTCGGACTCTGAGGCCCCAGCAAGGGGTTCAACACACTGATCGCCTGGTTGTAGTGTTGGTAGACGATGTCGGCGGAGAACTTGCCGTAGCCTCCGCCGAGGTCGAACCCAAAGGCGTTGTTATGCGCCGATTCCGGCGTACAGTTGGCGGCAGTCCAGGTTGAGGAGGCCGAGTAGCATCCGCCAGTGCCGTCGGCGAATTTATACATCACGCCGAAATGGACCGGCCCATAGGTGAGGCGATACTTCAGCGCGTCGTCCCAACGGCTGTCCTCGGTGTCGCCGCCGCCAGCCATCGTGCCGTTATACCCGATGTACGAGAAGGCATAGGCGCCGTTGGCCGGATCGTAGACGAGCATCGCATCGGTACCGAGAGAGCGCTGCCGACCGAAGGTCAGCGAGCCGAAAAGCGTGGACGATATCCCGCCATAAATTTCGTCATTGAAGGGTTGGCCCGCGCGCGCGCCGTCGATGGCGTACGTATAGCTGGCCCTGGGAAGGCCGTTGTTAACGGTCTGGGTGGCCGACGCGTTGGCTAGCAGGCCGGACTGCGGATTGATGCCAGTTGAAAGGTTGAACACAACGAACCAGCCATGCAGGAACTCTTCCTTGCCCCTGATCCCGAGACCCGTCTGCTGCAGGTTGTTCGGTGCGACGAGCCATCGACTTTGATAGCCGTTTCGGTTCACCAGAGATTCGCCTTCGTAGTTATAGCCATTTTCCGGTAAGCCATGGCTGACCCAGCCGAGGCCGACGTCAAACGCACCGTACAGCGTGATGCCGTGCCAGGTCAGCGTGCAATCGGTGGTGAGGAACTCATGGCCGCTCGCGCAGGCGTCGGGGGTGCTCCGCTGCATCTTAATGTCGACCGTGGCGTTCTGGCCATCCGCCAAGCTGATCCCTGTGCGCGTTTCTTCGGCGAAACCCGCCTCGGTGGCTTTCAACTGATACTGGCCGATCGGCAAGCCCGGCAGTTCGTACATTCCCGACTTGTCGCTCGTCGCGGTATGCTTCAGGCCGGTTTCCTGGTCCGTCGCGGTTACCGTAGCTCCTGAAACCACCGCCCCGCTCTGGTCGGTAACTCGGCCGGAGAGCACAGCGGAGACCTGCGCCCATGCAGGCAGAGAGCTGAAGAAAGTAATCAGGGAAAATGTCGCAATCCACAGACGCCTGGTCAGCACTTTTTGACTCCTCTTTGCCGTTAGCGGTACGGCAAGTTGACGGTCCCAGTTGTGAGCAATTCTGAAAAGTGAACGCGACCCGACAGCGGCGCTCGAAGGCGCACGTTTACGGGACGGGCGCGCGCCTCCCCCGAAACGCGCGCCCAATGTCCCATCAGACCTAGTCGATTTAATCGAATCAAATCGACATTGTCAATCGGTTTACTCCGGTATGATGATCATGACCTCGGTGGACTTGATGAGCGCGGCGGCGATTTGCCCTTTCTTCAGGCGCAGTTCGCGGACGGCGTCAGCGGTGATGATGGAGGTGATGTGCTGCTCGCCGATGGAGAGTGTGACTTGTGCGAGCAGTCCGCTGAGCTTGATGTCGGTGATTCGGCCAACCAGTTGATTGCGTCCGCTGATGCGGCGAAAAGTCCTGCGACGTTTTTCGACAGCGCCGGCCGCAGTGACACGCGGCAGCAGGCGGTCAATTTCCGCTTCGGGAATGCGGTGGTGGCCGCCGGCGGTCCGGCTGCTCTTGAGCTTGCCCTGGTAAATCCATTGTTTAAGCGTGGAGTAGCTGATTCCTAATACCTGGGCAGCATCATGCGGGGTGTAGAGCTTCGCCATGGGAGGATGTCAGTTCCGGTCGAGAATATCCGTCTCGTGAGACGATGGCAATTCCAATTTTTTACTGTGAGGACGGTATGGCGCAGCGACGATATCGGCTTACTTGCGTAGCTTGTTGTTTTCTGTATTTTGCCGCCGGACTGGCTGCGCAAACCCTGCAAATCGTCACCGCGGACGGTCTCTCCACGACGCTGACAGCAGCGCAACTCGCCAGTTCTCCACACGTCACGGTAAGTGTGAAAGACCATGATGTCGTTACCCAATTCGAAGGAGTGCCATTAGCAACATTACTTGCGGGCGCTGGCGTTCAGTTGGGTGACAAGTTGCGCGGACCTCGCTTGACCGAAGTTCTCATGGTGGAAGCCGCCGATCATTACCAGGTTGTCTTCGCTTTGGCGGAAATCGATCCCGTGTTTGCGACCCGCGAAATCATCCTCGCAGACAAGCGTGATGGCAAGCCGCTGGATGCGAAGGAAGGTCCGTTCCGTATCGTGGATCCGGGGGACAAGCGTCCCGCACGATGGGTGCGGCAGGTGACGGCGCTAAGAGTGAGTGCAGTCAAGTGAGTGCGATGGCCCTTACAGCTTCACTTGCCGCAGGCGGAGCGCATTAGTGATCACCGAGACGCTGCTGAAGCTCATGGCGGCCGCAGCGATGATGGGGCTGAGCAACAGTCCGAATCTGGGGTAGAGGATACCGGCGGCGATGGGAACTCCGATCGCGTTGTAGACGAATGCGAAAAACAGGTTCTGCTTGATATTGCGCATCACCAGCTTGCTGAGGCGGCGAGCGCGCACCAGGGCCGACAAATCGCCCTTCAGCAAAGTGATGCCGGCACTTTCCATAGCGACGTCAGTACCGGTGCCCATGGCGACGCCGACATTGGCCTGGGCCAGAGCGGGTGCGTCGTTGATGCCATCGCCGGCCATGGCGACCGTACTTCCCTGCTCTTGAAGTTTTTTCACGACGTCGACTTTATGCTCGGGGAGGACCCCAGCCTCGAAGTCACCGATGCCAAGCTTGCGCGCCACGGCCGCGGCGGTGCTTTCGCTGTCGCCGGTGAGCATCACGACGCGCAGGCCTTGGACCTGGAGGCTGCGCACGGCGTCCGCAGCTTCGGGCCTGATGGGATCGGCGATGCCAAGAAGTCCTGCGCCGCGTCCGTCAACCGCGACGAAAACAACTGTCTGGCCATCGCGGCGCATCGGCTCTGCCTGTTCGACAAGGCCGGCGGCGCTGATCTCGAGCTCTTCGAACAACCGTTCATTTCCGACGGCAATCTCGTGTCCGGCCACGGTCCCGACCACGCCTCGACCTGTGAGCGAACGGAAACCATCGGGCTGGATCAATTGCAGCTGATTTGCTGCCGCGGCTTCGACGATGGCTGCGGCCATAGGATGTTCGCTGCCTCGCTCGAGGCTGGCGGCGAGACGGACGATGCGCTCGTCAGTTTCTCCCCCGATAGCGGTGACGGACATCAACTCGGGACGGCCCTGGGTAAGAGTTCCTGTCTTATCCAGAACTATGGTATCGACCTTCTGAAACGTCTCGAGCGCTTCCGCGTTCTTGATAAGGATGCCGGCGCGCGCGCCGCGACCGGTGCCCACCATGATCGCCATAGGAGTCGCCAGACCCAGGGCGCACGGGCAGGCGATGATGAGAACCGCGACTGCATTCACCACGGCGTTGGCGAGGCGCGGTTCGGGACCGACGGTCAACCACACGATGAAAGTGATGACCGCAACCGCGAGTACCGCGGGAACAAAATAGGCAGCGACTTTATCGGCCAGGCGTTGGATGGGCGCTCGGCTGCGCTGCGCGTTGCTGACCATCTGAACGATCTGGGCAAGTACGGTTTCGCTGCCAACGCGTTCGGCACGCACCAGCAGCCATCCGGTGCCGTTGACCGTGGCGCCGATTACTTTGTCGCCCGAGCGCTTCTCGACCGGGATCGACTCGCCCGTAATCATGGACTCATCGACGGAGCTGAGGCCGTCTACGACAGTGCCGTCAGTGGGAATCTTTTCGCCGGGCCGTACGCGCAGCTTGTCGCCGACAGTCACCTGCTCGAGCGGGACGTCGTATTCGCTGCCGTCGTCGCGCATCAGCCGCGCCATTTTCGGCGAGAGGTCGAGTAAGGCGCGGATGGCGCTGCTGGTGCGGCTGCGCGCCTTGAGTTCCAGCACCTGACCCAGCAGCACGAGAACGATAATGGCCGCCGCGGCTTCGAAATACACGCCGGGCTGGCCGTGTGGGCCGCGCAGGGTGTCAGGAAATATTTGGGGCGCAATGGTAGCGACAGCGCTGTACACATAAGCGACGCCGACGCCCATCGCAATCAGCGTGAACATGTTGGGGCTGCGGAACTTCACCGAGGTCCAGCCACGCTGGAAGAACGGCCAGCCTGCCCACAACACGATCGGCGTTGCCAAGGCGAACTCGATCCAGGCGGCTATGCGCGGAGAGATGGCGTGCGCCCACGGTCCGACTATGTGGGCCATCGCGATGGCGATGAGCGGCACGCCGAGTAGCAAGCTCCATCCGAAGCGCCGCGTCATGTCGCGAAGCTCGGGATTTTCGTCTTCTGCCGCGACGGTCATCGGCTCAAGCGCCATGCCGCAGATCGGACACGCGCCCGGCCCATCCCGCACGATCTCGGGATGCATCGGGCAAGTCCATTTGGTTGTGGTTGCGGCAACGGGAGTCTCGGGCTCCAGCGCCATCCCGCATTTCGGACAAGCTCCAGGCCCGGATTGCCGCACCTCGGGGTCCATGGGACAGATGTACTTAGCGGCTTTCACCGAGTTCTCCGGCGGCGTAGCTGATTGCGCGACCGGAGATCGCTTCAAGTTGGGAGGCGTTTGGACTCCGCCGGGCTGGACCACCTGCTGCATGCCACCAGGCTTAATGCTCACGGCGAGGTATTTCGCCGGGTCGGCCTTGAACTTCTCTGCGCACCCTTTGCAGCAGAAGTGATAGAGCGTCCCGTCGTAGGACACAGAAGTCGCCGCTTTCGACGGATCGACGGTCATTCCGCATACCGGGTCCCTCTGGACTGGGCGGATAGGTGCGAATGGAACGTAAGGAAGATCGGCCGCGGCCTGGGTGGGAAGGTAATTGGGCGCGAGATAGCGGGCCGGCTCGGAGAGGAAGCGATGCATGCACGCGGGTGAGCAAAAACAATAAGTGTCGCCCTGGTACTGCGCAACGCCACGGGCAGTCGCGGGGTCGACCGTCATGCCGCAGACCGGGTCTGTCGCGGTCAGCTTCAGCTGTGGGGACTCGTTGACCGGTACTTTGTCGGTCTCACTCATTCAGTCTGCGCCTGCGCTCCCTCGGTGATCGCGATTTCGGGCTTGGTCGGCCGCGCTTGCGTGCCATATAGTAATGGCGGAATTATTGCAGCGGCCCAGCCGGTTGCTACCCTTCTAATCATTGCATGCCAGAGAGGATTTTTCGATGACCGCAGTCGAAGTGTTGTTTCGGTACGGCGCCGCGCCGACCGAGAATGTCATGAGCGCGTACGGTCAATTGAGTGATGTCTACGGCATCCGCAAGATGCGGCTGCACGAACCTGAGCGGACAATTCGGGTGGAATACGATGCTACTCGGCTGACGGAAGCCAAAGTCGAGGGACTGCTGCGCGCGGCAGGCTTCGACATCACAGAAAAGCTTGCACTGGTGTAAGTGATCAATATTGCGATGCAAGAGAAACGGCGAAGTGCAGGTCACGTGCACTTCGCCGTTTGTGCGGTCGAGCTGACCGACGGGCAGGATCGGGATGCCGTCGGCGGTACTACTGGGGAGGGCTTAAGGAAAACTAACTTTGCGACGAAACTAAAAAGGGTCACCAGCGAAGAGGACTCTGGCCGAAAACCTCTTTACTAATGACCCTTATGCGCCACTTCGTCTGCTTGGTGTAGAGCAGTCCAGTTGCCAAACAAGTGCAACTGATTCTAAAAGGCTTAAGGCTGTGAGTGAAAAAAATACATGTAAAACTTTCCGGTAACACGGCAATCCTTACCGTACCACTGAAGTGTAAAAGGAGCGTTACCGTGCTTGTTGTACCTGATATTACCCGGCGCAAGTTGCTGTTGGGAGGCGCAACTCTGGCTGCAGCAGCAGCATTGCCCAGGGAGCTTGGGGGAGAAACAGCTCCGCAGTCGCCGATTCGGCTAGGGGTGGCCAGCTACTCGTTCCGGAAGTTCGGCCGCACCGACGTCATCAAGTTCATGAAGGAACTCGATACTCCGTACCTGAACGTTAAGGACGTTCACTTGCCTGTAGGCTCCTCTGCGGAAATCAAGCAGGCCAGCGACGAGTTTCGGGCGTCAGGAATCCAGTTGACCGCGGCGGGAACGATCTATTTCACCAAGGACGACGATGACGACATGCGCCGCAAGTTCGACTACTGCAAGATTGCCGGCATTCCGCTGATCGTCGCCGGGCCCACGCCCGAGGTGCTGCCGCGGCTGGAAAAATTTGCCAAGCAATACGACATGAAGATCGCCATCCATAACCACGGGCCGGAGGACAAGTACTTCCCTTCTCCGATGGACGCGTTGAAGGCAGTCCAAAATATGGATTCCAGAATGGGAATATGCATTGACGTAGGGCACACCGCCCGAACAGGAACCGACGTCCCCAGCGCTATCAAAACCGTGGGACCTCGGCTGTACGACGTCCACATGAAGGACCTGGCGAACGCCACCAGCAAAGAAAGCCAGGTAGCAGTGGGCGATGGAAGCCTGCCTGTGGAAAAGATCTTCGCTGCCCTGATCGCCATTCGATATCCCGGCTATGTAGACCTGGAATACGAGATCCACGAAGATGACCCGATGCCCGGCATGGTCAAAAGCTTCGCTTACATGCGCGGAGTGCTGGCCGGGATGGGATACACGGCGTAATTCCTTCCCAGCCGCGGCGGGCAGCATACGAGTTGCGCGCCGAAGCGGACAGCAGGACAATAGCGAAAGCCCGCTCGCCCGATACAAATCTACAGAGGTGAAACTATGGCAGCCATTCGGACCATCGGCTCCGCAATCTCCTTCCTCAGCCTGACCGTGTTGCTTATTTGCGCAAGTGGTGCGGTGGCACAGGACAAAGCTGTTACCCCCGCTGCCCCGGTCAGTTCAGACCAGCCAAGCCAGCCCATTTCTGATGCTGACATCCAGATGTTGCGCACCAACTTGCGCTCAGAGCGCAAACAGGTGGTCGCCGCCAATATGCAGCTGACCCCCGCTGAGGCGGAGAAGTTCTGGCCCATCTATGACCAATACATTGCGGAATTGGTCAAGAACAACAACGTCAAGTACGACCTGATCAAGCAGTACGTGCAGCAGCAGGGCAATTTGACCGATGCGCAGGCCGACGCAGCGGTGAAGCAATGGATCCATGTGGATGAGTCGGTTGCGCAGTTGCGACTGAAATATGTGCCGCTGTTTCGTGCCGTCCTGTCGGCCAAGAGTACGGCCCTGTTTTACCAGGTGGACCGCCGTATCCAGTTGATGATCGACCTGCAATTAGCGTCGGCGTTGCCGGTCATCGAGCAGTGAGGTCCTGACCGCAGCAGCAGCGATGCTTTTATCTATCGAGCGCGTCGCTGACCGCCGATACCATGCGTTGTCGCGCGGCGACACGCCTGTTTATTTCGAAATCGAAAACGGCTCGATCAGGCCCTCTTGATCAATCGGGTGATCCACACCAGAATCACTGCTCCGATAAATGCCACGATGATTGAGCCGATCATCCCACGGCCCTGCCAGATGCCGAGCATGTTAAAGATCCAGCCGCCGAGAAGGCCGCCGAGCATGCCGAGGATGATGTCCATCAGGACACCGTAGCCTCCGCCCTTCATCACCTGTCCCGCAAGCCAACCTGCGATGAGTCCAACGATAATCCATACCAGGAAACCCATTCTTAACCCCTCCTTGGCGCCGCTGGTCGCGGGCGAGTGAACTCTACACGTGCGCAGGGCAAAGTGCAACGGTTCGTTTGGGTCGGTGACCTGGGAGTAAACGCTCTATCGCAATCGCTGGATTCGCAATAAACAACTTGGGAGTTATAACTTGCATGAGATGCCCGTGGCGGGAATCCCTCGCCTACGGCGCGGACCGAGAAGCAGGGGAAGAATTTGTTATAATCGTTGAGCCGCGCTACTGCGCGCCCTTAGCTCAGCTGGATAGAGCGTCTGGCTACGAACCAGAAGGCCGGGAGTTCGAATCTCTCAGGGCGCGCCATCTCCTCGCCGCGCACATGACCCCCATCGCATTGGACTACTATTGTTCGACGGCGACGCGCGCTTAGACCGCCACCGAACAGGACTAAAATTTCGTGCAATCAGATCGCTCCGCAGTTCGCGGCGTAATTCTCGACTACGGTGACGTTATCTCCCACCCGGCCGATCCTGCCGTGATTGCCGCGATGGCGAGCGTCTTTCAGCTTCCTCTGGAACGCTTTCGCCGGCTCTACGGTGAGTTTCGTTTGGATTACGATCGCGGAACGCTGACCGCTGCCGAGTATTGGACGAGCATCGCCGGAACGGCCGGCATTGAACTCAGCGTTGACCAGATCGTCGAGCTCCGTCGAATGGACGTCTCGATGTGGAGCCGTCTGAATGAGTCAGTACTGCGTTGGGTTCGAGAATTGCGGGCGGCAGGTTTGAAAACCGCTCTTCTTTCCAACATGCACGACGATATGGTGCAACATCTACGACGGACAGCGCGTGGGCTAGGGATTTCGACTGCCTCACATTGTCCTCGGCCATTGGCGTCGCCAAGCCCGATGCTAAGATATTCAAGCATTGCTTGAAGTGTTTACAGTTAAACCCTCATCAGGCGCTATTTATTGATGACCGAGAAACTAATGTCCAAGCCGCTGAGGCTGAGGGCATCCTGGCGATCGTCGCGCCGACTACTAAGGAATTGCGCGCTAAGCTAAAGGCGATCAGCTTCTCGCCTCTACCTGAATGACCGGCCGTCCGCCTAGGTGTCCTCGTCGCGATCAAGCTCATCCTGCAAGTCGGTCAACGCCTGATCTCGGTCAGAGCCATGCAGCCGCGATTGCAACTCGCGCAGAGCTACCGACACCACGTGGTAATGGTGCAGGTGGCAGTAATCGGGATCGTGGGTCAATTCAAGCCAGATGTCATGCATCAGCTTAAGGTCCTGAGGACGGAAGCGCGGGGCGTGCGGCCCTAGAGTGTACTCCCACTTGCGGCCATCAGGGGCGACCACCTGCATGCGCATCCGTGGCTTGGGTTCTGGCAGGCGCTCCCATGCGTCGCCGGTGAGCCTTCCCTGCTCCTCCGGGCTAAGCTTGTTGGAGAGTCCGCACACAATCAGACTGGAATTCAGCCGTTGCCCTGTGGCCACGATCGCTTCGAAAACGTCATTGGTTGGAGTGACCAACAGCGAGACGTGCTTGCCTTCCTTTTCCGCAAGATTGACGACCGCGGTAAATAGCTCCTGTTCGTATTGCTCGAAAACTTCCCCCGAATCCAAGTTCGTATTCCCGCTGAAGGAGTGTTCGCGGTGGTAAACGCGGGCGGTCATCACCACGACGTCCTGTTTCACGGTATCAGTCTTCGCCAGTACTTCACGCAAGTACGCCAGGTTTCCGGGGTCGCGTACCGCCACCAGGACGTTGCCCGGACGAACTTCCATCTCCTCGGCAGTCAGTTCCTCGCTGGCATTGACGCGGAACTGCTCCAACTCATGGTTGGCCCCAGCATGGCTCTTGCGATTGAGGTGCTCGGAAACCGTAAACACTCCGAACAGAACAGCACTGAAGGCAACGCCAGAAATCGTCGCCAATTGCTTGGTGAAGAGATTGACGATGGCGGTTGCAAATAGCAGAAGTGAAATCAGGCTCAGTCCAATTGGTATCTCGACTTTGCCGATATGAATATTTCCCGGAACCTTCCATTGCCGGTTTTCTGGCTCGGTGAAACGCAGGACAAGGACCGCCAGCGACTTAAAGGCGAAGCTCCAGATGACGCCGAAGGCGTACAGCGATGCCAGCAGGTAAACGTTGCCACGGCTGGCAATGATGGTGAAAATCTGCAAAAACGTGATCAGGTTGATGATGCGGAAGCTGGTCCCGTATTTCGTGTGCGGCTTGCGAAACCACGTCGGCATTACGCCGTCTTCGCTGATGCGGTTCAGAACACCGTTGGCGCCAACGATGGCTGTGTTCACGGCACCCGACAGAATCAGGACGCCCACCAGCACCACAAAGCCCTGGAAAAATAGTTTCAGCGTGAAAGGTCCCACGACGTTCATCGCCAGACCGCTGATGAGATTGGCGAAGTAGTCCGGACGGATTTTGTCCGGGATGATCATCACCGCGAAAAACGATACCAACGAAGTGAAGAGCAGGCTATAAACGAAGATGACCAGCCCGGTCTTCTCCAGGTTCTTCAGCTTGGGATGTTCGATCTCGCGGTTCACCTGCGCCAGCGACTCTTCGCCGCTCATGGCCAGCACGGAGTGCCCGAAGCCGACCAGTACTAGCACCCAGGTCAGGTTCGCCAACCAACTGTGATACAGCCATCCCAAAGATTCATGGCTCTTGGTGATATTCGCGCTGTTAGGTAGCGGCGGAAGCGGCGATGGATGCAAGAAAAGAGTGAGCAGGCACCAAGCGATCAGCACTACGACCATCACGGTCGTGATTTGCATGATGCGCAGCGCCTGCTCGCTTGATTCGTGAATGCCCTGGGTGTTCTTCCACCAGAAGTAAATGGTGACCACCACCCCAAACGCCGCGGCAAAATAGTTTCCTTGCGCATCAGTCATCTGGATCGGATGGTGATATCGGGTCGACAGGTCGACAACAAAACCCGCCAGATATTGGCCCGCCGACACTGCACTGATTGGTCCGGTCAGCACGTAATCGAAGAGGAGGGCCGAAACCGACAGTTTGGCTAACTGTCCGCCCATGGCCTCTTTGACGACTTTGTACACGCCGCCGCGAACGAACATGCTGCTCGATTCGATGTAAATCGAACGCACCGCATAGCTGAACAGCATTACCGCAAGCACAAACCACGGCGCGGACTTTCCGATCACCTTTTCAGCGTCACCGCCGACGTAGTAAGCAGACGATGCCAGGTCGGACAAGACAATAGCCGCGGCACGCCAAAACGAGATGAAGGTCAGCATCACCGTAGTGGCGACGAAGACCTTTACGGCTGGCTTTTCCAGGTTTTGCATGGCCTCGAATCGTGAACTGAGAATGAAACATTCAGTCTAACAAGATGGACGGGTCCCTCACCCA
The DNA here is from genome assembly GCA_963837915.1 of uncultured Acidobacteriaceae bacterium. Taxonomy (GTDB): domain Bacteria; phylum Acidobacteriota; class Terriglobia; order Terriglobales; family Acidobacteriaceae; genus DASRAA01. The sequence goes on along the minus strand of CAWIPZ010000015.1, from coordinate 24,998 downwards.
TCTTTTCTTTTTATGAGAGGCATGAGCTTTTCTCAAGCAAAGAACTTAAGGAATTCTTGGCGGACGATGTCGGCTACGACCTTCGTTGTACCTGACTTGGAGAGACCATGTGTGCCGCCATCGATTTGCACGAGCTCGGTGCGCGCCGGTATTAGCCGTATTGCAGCTTGTAATTCGTCGATGGTCCCAAAAGCATCTTTCGTTCCGCTGACGAAAAGCGATGGCGTTCGCAATTCTGAAAAGTGAGCGGTACGTAACTGAGTAAGTTTTCCTGGCGGATGGAGCGGATAGGAGAGCAACAGAAGACCTTCGGCCAACCCCGGGTTTGACGCCAGCAAAAGCGTGGCTTGGCGGCCTCCGTATGAACTGCCACCTAGGAAAGCTCGTCCCGGAAATTGCTCTTTCATGAACGCTACGGCGCGGCGCAACCCTTGCTGATCCTCTTTTGCAGTCGCGGGCGACGGAGGCCCGTGCGGACGCCGCTGACGATAAGGCAGGTCGCAGCGCAAGACGCTGACTTCAGCAGCGACAAACTCTTCGGCCACGGCAACCAGCAGCGCAGCATTGGAATTTCCGCCGGCACCATGGGTCAGTACTAGGAAGTCGCCGGAAGGACCGGCGGCGCGGTGCAGCGTGCCCCGCACCGGCGCTTCTCCCGGCGTTTCATCTATGATGGGACTGACCGAAGGCTTGGTCACCCGAATCCTACCGGTTCAACTTTTTGGCCTGGCACGCCTCTACGGTCTTAGTGGGGTCGATTGCATCGGAGTCGAGCTGCATCTCCACCACTTTGCCGTCTTTATCGATGAGGTAATTCACGCGCCGGGCGGCCTTGTATTTCGGATTGTAGAGTCCATACTCTTTGGTGACGTCGCCGCCCCAGTCACTCAGCAGCGGGAAAGTTACGCCAATTTGTTGCGCCCATGCTTTGTTCGAGAAGGAAGAATCCATACTTACACCCAGAACCTGGGTATCGGCAGCCTCCAGCTTGGAAAGGTTCTGCTGGAAATTCTGCATTTGCTTGGTTCAACCGCCGGTGAAGGCGAAGATGTAGAACGCAAGCGCGACGTTCTTCTTCCCTTTGTAATCGTGCAGTGAAACTTTGTTACCGTTTTGGTCGGTCAGTGTGAAATCTGGCGCGACGTCTCCGACCTTAATGGCGGGAGGCGGTGTCTCCGCAGGTTTGTCTGCTGCTCGCATGGCTGGCACGAAGACACCAACCACCAAAACAGCCGTTATAACGAAAGTTATAACCCGACTCATATACACTCTCCTCCGGGGCGCTTCCGGCAACTGAACGAAGCCCGATCCGGTCTTGACATTCTGCCACGAAGAAGCAGGAAAGCCTATTTTGGGAAGAGTTCCAAAACCGGAAAGACGGCCGGCCTGTGATCCACTTGATTGCGGGAGTACCGCTCCAAGGAATACATTGAATGAGTATTCATTCGGTGCATTTGGCCGACCCGGAGCTCGGGCGGGCTACTCCCAAGCCGCCGTGCTGGTCGCCATCGTAAACATTCCGCTAGGTTTAGGGTGATTAGTCCTTGCTGAAACGCGAATCTAGCCCATCGGAACCATCGCCTGCCAACTCGCCGGTCAATGTGACCCGGAACGCCGAGAAGTATCAGCGAATTCTCGACGCAGCGGTTGCAGTGTTCGCGGAGAAAGGCTTTTTTATCTCGCGCATTTCGGACATCGCCGACCGGGCCGATGTGGCCGACGGCACGGTCTACCTGTATTTCAAGAACAAAGATGAAATCCTGGCGACCGCAATCAACACCGCATTCGATGGTTTCATGAGCACCGCGCGCGCGGAGTTAAAAAAACTGCCGAGTCCGACCGAACGACTGCGCCGGTTGGCTTGCCTTCATCTTGAAGCACTTGGGGCGAACCGGAACCTGGCGGTGGTTTTCCAGATGGAGCTACGGCAGAGCACGAGGTTTCTGTCGAAGTTTTCGCACGAGCACTTGGTGGAGTACCTGAGGCTGGTGCGCGAGGCCATCTGCGATGGCAAGGCGAGCGGAGAGTTTCGCTCCGATCTACCGGACAAGATAGCCGCCAACTGTTTCTTTGGCGCGATCGATGAAATGGTCACCTCGTGGGTATTAAGCGAAAAGGAGTATCCGTTGGCTCACGTTGCCGATTCGGTATTGGACATTCTGCTCAGCGGTATGCGGTCTTCCCCGCAACGGACATGAGTGGCTCTTATGGAAATTCTCACCCTTAATGATGTTTTCTTTACCGTCGTGGGACGCGATCACGACCGCGTGATGCTCACGCGACGGAATGGCGAGTGGACGCCGATTTCCGCAGCGCAACTCCATCGCTGGGTTACCGCGACTGCACGGCAGTTGCAGGCATGGGGAATCGGGCAAGGCGATCGGGTGGTGATTCTGAGCGAGAACCGTCCGGAATGGGCGATCGTCGACTTCGCTACCCTTCTCCTTGGCGGCATCGTGGTGCCGATTTATGCCACGCAGACGCCCGAGCAGGTCCTTTACGTCCTACAACACTCGGAAGCAAAGGTCGCTTTCGTATCTTCGCGGAAACAGTATGAAAAGATGGAGTCAGTCCGATCTGGGTCGAAGCTGGAGCGCGTGGTCGTAATGGATGAGGTTGACGACCTACCCGACGTTCCGCAGATGCGCTACATCTTAAGCGGAGCCAACGATCTGGATGACGCGGTGATCGAGGCCTTTGCCCATGAGGTAAAGCCGGATGATGTTGCGACCCTCATCTATACGTCGGGGACAACCGGCACTCCCAAGGGCGTCATCCTGACACATGGCAACATCGCGTCGAACCTGAGCCAATCAGCATCTCTGGTCGACATCGGCCCCGAAGATGTTGGAATTTCCTTTCTGCCGCTATCTCACATTACAGCCCGCCATGTGGATTACCTCCTGTTCTGCCGGGGCGTCTCGATTGCATACTGTCCTAATTTTGATGATTTGCCGCGAACGTTGCAGGAAGTGCGGCCGACTCTTTTTATCGGCGTGCCTCGCGTGTACGAAAAGATCCACAACCAGGTCTTGCTCAAGATGCATGGCACCAAGCGCAAGATTTTTCACTGGGCAGTTGCCGTGGGGCAGAAGTACCGCGAGCAGATATTGAATGATAAGATGCCCAGCTCGCTGTCATGGAAGCTGGCTAACAAGCTGGTGTTTTCGAAAATTCGCGAGGGCATGGGCGGACGCGCGCGGTTGTTCATCTCGGGCGGCGCGCCACTGGGACGTGAGTTGGCTGCGTGGTACGCCGACATCGGCATTCGGATTGACGAAGGCTATGGGCTGACCGAGACCTCTCCGGTGATAGCGGTGAACGTTCCAAGTCAGCACCGTATGGGTACGGTTGGAAAAGTCCTGGCCAACCTTGAAGTGCGAATTGCCACCGACGGCGAGGTCCTCGTGCGAGGGCCGTCGGTATTCAAAGGCTACTGGAACATGCCCGAGGAAACAGCTGGAGCGTTTGAAGATGACTGGTTCAAGACCGGTGACATTGGGCAATTGGACGAAGATGGATATCTGTCCATCACCGACCGCAAGAAAGACCTGATTAAGACATCAGGCGGCAAGTTCATTGCGCCGCAGCCGATTGAGAACTCGCTGAAAGCCAACGTGTTTGTCGGAGAGGCTGCGGTTGTAGGCGACAAAAGACGCTTTCCTGCGGTGCTGATTGTGCCTAATTTCCCCGTTTTGGAACAGTGGGCAACCGCGCATGGCATCTCTACCTCCTCCCGCAAGGACCTTGTGCGCTCGTCCCAGGTGCGTTCGCTGTACCAGGGCGTGGTGGACGAACTGAATGAAAACCTGGCGCAATTCGAGAAGCTGAAGAAAGTGCTAGTGCTGCCGGAAGAACTCAGCATCGCCGACGGCACTCTCACGCCGAGCATGAAGCTGCGACGGCGTCACCTGGAGCAGCGCTATCACAGACAAATTGAGGCGATTTACGCCGAAGAGCATCATCACGAGAAGGTCGAGCAGCCCACAGAGAAAATGAGAAGATAGCAACGACTTCCTGCCGCAGTGTTTGCGTTATTCGATGGGCTCGACTGCGATCGTCGGCTCGATGTGGGCCCGATCTGGTCGTTGGACCAGCACGGTCGCGGCCAGGACGATGACCATCCCTAGCACCTGAATGGGCGAGACGAACTCTCCGAGCAGTAGGGCTGTCAACAGGATCGCGAAGACAGGCTCCAGGCAGCTGGTCACGATGGCGCGCGTCGGGTCGAGATGCTGGAGTCCGGTGAAGTAGAACGAAAACGGCACCAGCATTGAGGTCATCGAGAAGACTGCCATAAATGCCCACTGGCCTGCAGAGTAATGATGGGCGGCGATCTTCCAGGGCGGGTTCAAGACAATCCAGAAAGTGGCAGCACCGAAAAGGGCATAGACCAAAACCGTCCAGCGGTCGTAAGCCTGCAGTAGGTGCTGCGCGTAGACGTTGTAGAAAGCGAAGGAAATCGCTGCCAGCTCCGCTGCGATTACCCCGACGGTGCTGAACCGGACGCCCGACAGACCTAGCCAAGGAAAACCACTGTGTGCGGAAATCTCGCCCACCGCAAAAGCACAGCCAGCGACGGCCAGCATTACTCCCAGGATTCGTTGCAAAGTGGGTCGCTGCAGTCGTCTCGCCAGCATGTACAGGAGCACCCACACCGGCGCTACATATTGCAGGACAATAGCCGTCGCGACCGACGTTCGTTCGATTGCCAGATAGTAAAAGTAGTTGGAAGCTGCCAAGCCGGCGATTCCAAGAAGAAAGAATTGAGCCAGGTGGCTTCCACGGACGCGCAGCGCCGTGCGGTTCTTCAGCAAGAGAATTGGCGCGAGTACGAGAAGGGAAATCGTAGTGCGGCTCTGGGCGAGCACTAACGGTTCAATTTTGCCGAGATAATGGTCGCCAACGGTGATACGACTGGTGAATACCGCCCGTCCCATGGCGGCGGATAGTCCCCAGAAGAACGTGGCCGCGGCGATGTAGAGGTAGCCGCGGACAGAATGCGATCTACTGGCCGAGAAGTTGGATGAGGCGTTCAGGATCGTACCCGATGAGGACTTCGTCACCGACAACCACGGTAGGCGTCGATTGACTCTTGTACTTCTGGGTCATTTCGCGGACTACTCCAGAGCCGGAATCGATGCTGCGTTCCTCGAACTCCACGCCGCGTTGCGCGAGGAAACTCTTGACCCAACTGCATGGAGGACAGTCCTGTTGCGTAAAGACAATAACCTTGGACTGCGGCATACTAGTCGGCCAACGCCGATTCGCTGTGGGAAGTACGCAGAACCCGGTCTACGGTGTACGGAGCGCGCTTCGAAGGCTCGTGGAAGTGCCGCACCTGTAACTCGCCCAGCAGCCCCAGAGCGACCAACTGTACGCCGGCAACGATCAGCACCGCACCGAAAACCATCATCGGCCCGTGCTCGTCCATGACGTCGACGTGGCGAACGAACTTCTCGATGACCATCCAGAAGGCGATGAGCAGTCCCGTCAAGGAGCTGACTGCCCCGAATCCACCAAAGAAGTGCAATGGCCGCGACATGTATTTCAGCAAGAAGCGAATCGTGATCAGGTCAAAAAACACGCGGAAGGTGCGTCCGATACCGTAATGCGATTCACCACGTTCGCGATTAATGTTGCGGATGGGAATTTCGCAAATCGTTGCACCATAAGCCGATGCCAAGGCCGGAATGAAACGGTGCAACTCCCCATAAAGCGGGACTTCCTGTAAGACTTCGCGGCGATACGCTTTAAACGTCGTGCCAAAATCATGGATATCGACGCCGCTTAGCTTGGCCATGAGCCAGTTAGCGATTTTCGACGGAATTCGGCGCATCACGAAATTGTCAATGCGCTCTTTGCGCCAGCCGCTGACGATATCGTAGCCCGCCCGCAATTGTTCGAGGAACAGAGGGATATCGTCGGGATCATGCTGCAAGTCGCCGTCCATGGCGAGGACATACTCGCCCTGACAATGATCGAAGCCAGCGGCCAGGGCCGAGGTCTGACCAAAGTTCCTCCGCAGCTTGACGACGACGACGCGGCGGTCGACGGCGGCGATTTGCTGCAGGAGCAGGAACGTGTGGTCCAAGCTACCATCGTCGACAAAGACCAGTTCGAAAGGCTCCTGGGTGGATTCCATCACCACTTTCAGCCGGTCGTAGAGCTCGGTTACGTTCTGTTCTTCGTTGTGGAAAGGAACAACAATTGAGTACTTGAGCACGGTATGTTAATTATACCGTCCGGCGCCGCCCAATTTGGGAATTTTGGGCCAGAGGGCTCCTCTTTAGTGACGGTCGGCAAATGGCGCAATTTGCGCGTGTTTGGCTTGTTGGCGTGGGGATTGTAGAAGTCCGAAAGGTGAAGTGTAACGGCTTTCAGCCCGAGCACGGTGTTGCAGGAAGCTATATGTAGCCGCTGCAATCTCAACGGCTTGCGATATATCGTAGAACACGGCCCACCCCCTCACGAAAATCGTTGCAAGGCGTGATCAAACTCGCGATTAAGTGGCCCTCGCCAGGAAAATTGTAGAAATGACCGGGCTGGAGGAGGACTCCTGTTTCGCGTAGGAGGGCAATGGCGAGGTCTTCGTCGGCTCCCAACACCGGAACGCGCAAAATGGCGTACCAGCCTCCCTCCACTGTAAGCCGCCGGCACAAGGTTTGAGCCGCGAGATCCACATCGAGTGCGGTCAAGTTTGCGCGGATCCGTTCCAAGAGCTGATATTGAATATTCTGGCGCTCGGCCAGCATTGCCGGAACCGCCAATTGGACCGGAGCACTCATCGACAGATACGTGTCGGCAATTACATCCAGCCTAGCGAGTGCCTCAGTTTTGGTGTCGGCAGGGCCGCTGGTCGCGAGCCATGCCACTTTCATTTGTGGAAGCGCAGATATCTTGGACAATCCGGACAGCGTGAAAGTCAAGACTTCACTGTTGGACGAGAAGGTGGGCGGTGGTTCGTCGCCTAATGAGTAATCCAAGAACACTTCGTCGGAAATGATGGCCATCGCTCCGACGGCGCACAGCTGATTTAGTTCGGCAATTTCGCGACGCTTCACATACGAGCCGGTAGGGTTGTTCGGATGCACGACCAGAACAGCGCGGCACTTCGAGCCTGCAATCTTTGATCGCTCGATCGATCCGCGCAGAGACTCGAAGTCGATTTGCCAACCATGGTCGTATACCAGTTCGTATGGCACGAGCTTCACATCGTTGAGATCTGCCAGAAAGTCGAAAAGAGGATAGCTGGGTGCGGGCACCAGAACAGCGTCGCCGGGATCGCAAAGCAGTCGGAATATGAACGAGTAAGCCTCGCTGGTGCTGGTGGTCAGAATGAGGTCGTCGAGCTGAAGATGGCTTCCTTTCTCTACGTAGTATTCAGAGATAACTTGTCGCGCTGACTCGAGGCCCCTGGGTAAGGGCTGATACGTCAGCGCTTCGGGTCGGGTCAATGGCTGCAGAATCTCTGTCTCGCGATAAGCGAGGCCAACGGTCGTGGGATTCGAGGCAGTCAGGTCAAGCAACTCGCGTCCAGAATGCCGATGCTGCTCCAAGGCGCGGGTGTAGCGGTTGGAGATGAGGTCCCAGGCTGTGCGGCGGGAGAACATCAATTCGGATTCCGCATAAGACGCGGATTATACATAACCATGTCCTGTAAATTGTCCTGTAAATTTGCGGAGAATTCGCGAGCAAAAGGACAAGACGCACCCATACAATGGCTAGTATCCCGTTTGTAAATCTGGTGCCGAATTATGAACGACACAAATCGTGCTACAGCAAAGGAATCCGCACCTGTCCAAGAAGCTCGGGCAGCCCTGCTGATCGGTGAGGATCCGGAAGTCAAATCTGCACTTTCGGCAATTCTTGCGCCCGAAGGCTGGACTCTGGATCAAAGCAGCGACCAGGCCGAAGCATTGGCGCTGGCGCCCAAGCATCCCTACGACCTCATCATTACCAGTCGCAAGACGTCAGGCAAGGAAGATGTAGAGTTCCTCCGCCGAGTTCGGCGAATCAAGCCCCACACCCGAGTCATTATTCTCACAGGCGAAAGCACACCCGAGGACGTGATTGCTTCAATGCGACAGCACGCCTTCGGCTATCTCTCGAAGGGGTTTTCTGCCGAATCGCTCGCGGACACTGTACGAAACGTACTGGATGCTCCTGCCTGGGACGATGGAATCGAAATTATATCTGCGACTCCCCAGTTGCTGAACTTGGCGGTCCGTTGCCAGATGGTGACGGCGGACCGGTTGTTGCAGTTCATGGCTGAGATAACCGACCTGCCGGAGGAAGAATGCCGCGACGCCGGAATGGCTTTCAGAGAAATGCTGCTGAACGCCATGGAGCACGGCGGTCACTTTGATCCCAACAAATACGTTGATGTCTGCTATGTGCGCGCGCGTCACATGGTGATGGCCCGCATTAAGGACCCGGGAGACGGCTTCACGCTGGAAGAGGTGCGTCATGCAGCAATTGGCAACCCGCCGAATGATCCGCTTGCGCACGTGATTCGCCGCAACCAGGAAGGCATGCGTCCAGGAGGTTATGGAGTCATGTTGGCCCGGAACCTGGTAGACGAACTCATCTACGGCGAAAAGGGGAATGAGGTGCTGCTGGTTAAGTACCTGCCGGGCTTTGCGCCGTCACAAACCTAATCTGTTACTCCGCTAATTCTTCTATCGCATTAAAAGCTTTGGCTTTATCTCGGAGGAGTTCATGAGTCAATTGACGCCTAACACTCATCGGATTGGCATCGTTCTGGCTGTCTCGATAATCTTCTGCAGCTTGGCAGTACCGAGAATCGCGGCGGCTCAAGAAGGCGCAAGCGCGGCATCTGGCGCGCCGTTCGTCGTTGAGTACTACTACAAAGTAAAGTGGGGTTATGCGGACGAATTCATTACGTTGTTTAGGAAGAACCATTACCCCCTGCTCAAGAAGCAAGTCGAGATGGGACGCATGCTTTCAGTTACAGCAGTTGTTCCTCGGTACCACGCGACTGAGGATGGCCGCTGGGATTACCGCGTGACCATCGTATTCAAGAATGCTGCGGTTGCGAACGACGGGAACTTCGACGAAAAGGCCCTTATCAAACAGCTCTATCCCGACCAGGAAACCTACAAGAAAGAAGAGCAGCGGCGGTTTGAGATATTGGACGCACACTGGGACCTGCCCATCAAAGACCTCGATCTGCAAGCCCACTGAACTCGCTGTTCCGCGCGAATTAGACGTCGTAGTACATGAGGAACTCATACGGATGCGGGCGGAGACGAAGCGCGTCCACCTCTTTTTCCCGTTTGTAATCGATGTAGGTGTTGAGCATTTCCTCGGTAAATACGTCGCCTTTCATCAGGAATTGGCAGTCGCGCGAAAGCTCGTCCAAGGCCGATTCGAGGGACCCCGGCATTGATTGCACCTTGGTCAACTCATCGGGTCCGAGATCGTAGATGTCCTTGTCGAGTGGCAGACCGGGATCAATCCTGTTTTCGACACCATCGATTCCTGCCATCAGCATCGCGGCAAATGCCAGATACGGATTGCAACTGGGATCGGGTGGACGGAACTCGGCGCGCTTGGCTTTCGGTGAAGCAGAATACATGGGGATGCGAATCGCTGCCGAGCGATTGCGCCGTGAGTACGCCAGGTTCACGGGAGCCTCGAAGCCAGGTACAAGCCGTTTGTATGAATTCGTGGTGGGCGCAATCAGCGCAGAAAGCGCGGGGCCATGCTTGATCAACCCTCCGATATACCAGAGTGCCAATTGTGACAGCCCGGCGTATCCGTCACCGGCAAACAAAGGGTTGCCGTCCTTCCATAGAGACTGGTGGGTGTGCATTCCGCTGCCGTTGTCCTGAAACAGCGGCTTCGGCATAAAGGTGACGGTCTTACCGGCCTGATTCGCCACGTTCTTGACCACGTACTTGTACAACATCATGTTGTCGGCAGAGCGCAGCATGGAGTCGAAGCGCAGGTCAATCTCCGTCTGACCTCCGGTAGCAACCTCGTGATGATGGCACTCTACTGCAACGCCGCAGCTCTGCAAGGCGAGCACCATCTCGGTGCGCAAGTCCTGATAATGGTCGGTAGGAGGGACGGGGAAATATCCTTCTTTATAGCGGGGACGGTAGCCGAGATTCGATTCTAGCCGGCCGGAATTCCATCGGCCTTCTTCAGCGTCGATGAAGTAGTAACCCTCGTGTTCATTCTGGTCGAATCGGACATTATCGAAAATAAAAAATTCCGCTTCTGCACCGAAGTATGCGGTATCAGCGATCGCAGTTGACGTGAGGTAAATCTCGGCCTTGGTAGCAATATAGCGCGGATCACGGTCGTATCGCTGCTTGGTGACCGGGTCAATCACGTCACAAACCATGACCAGCGTCGGAACCTCGGTGAACGGATCGAGGAAATAGCGCGCCGGATCAGGCATCAGCAGCATGTCGCTTTCGTGAATTGCTGCCCAACCGCGGATCGAGGAGCCATCCATACCGAAACCTTCTTCGAAGGACTGCTCAGTGAGTTGGTCAATGGGATAAGAAACATGGTGCCAGAGTCCAGGCAAATCGGTGAACCGCAGATCGAGCATCTGGACATTGTTGTGTTTGGCAAACTCAAGTGCAGTTTTCGGATCAACCTTTGGCGCGGTCATAACGAGATCCCTCCAGGACCACTCGACAGCATACGCTGCTGCTTTGGGCGCAGGGCATACAATGATTTTATTAGCTGAATAATTTCGTATTATGTAACCAAGACGGCTGACCGCCTATGGACTTCGATCAAATCGAGACGTTCCTGGAGGTCGCGAGGCTCAGCAGTTTCTCGCGAGCTGCGGAGCGGCGCTTTCGGACGCAGCCGGCCATCTCGTCACAAATCCGCTCGCTGGAGGAAGAAGTCGGCGCAAAACTGCTCGACCGAAGCGGCGGGAGGGTAGCCGTGACCGCGGCAGGCAAGGTCTTTCAGAAGTATGCCGAGGAGACCATCGAGCAGCGGCGGGTCATGCTCATCGCATTGGCAGAAATGCATCGCATACCTCGCGGTGAGATTGTAGTATCCGCCAACGAGGGCACCTGCCTGCATATCCTTCCGGAAGTGTTCTCCGAATTCAAGCGGCAATATCCGAGTGTTGCCGTCAGTGTGAAGCGTTCGGAGCACCAGAAAATTCTGGAGGCCATCATCGAGAACTCCTGCGATTTTGGCGTTGTCTCGATGCCGATCAAAGACAAGCGCTATACGGTAGTTCCCATCCACCGCGACGAGTTGGTGGTGATTACGCCTCCCAAACATCCGCTGGCCAACCGCTCTGAAGCGTCGCTGGCGGAAGTAGCCCAGTATCCCCTACTTCTGCCCAAATTGGGACGCACTCGTGACGCTCTGGAGACGCTGTTTCATGAACGCCGATTAAAGCCGATCATTTCTATGGAACTGGACTCCAGCGAACTTACTAAACGATTCGTCGCCGCCGATGTTGGTATCAGCTTTATTCCGAGGTCCAATGTTGCCGAAGATCTGAAAGCTAAGTCGCTGTCGGCGCTCAAGCTCTCCGATGCGGTGCTACAGCGTGACTTGGCGCTGGTGTTTCGCACTGACAAGGCGCTCAGTCGTGCCGCGCTGGCGTTCATCGAGATTGCAGTGAAATTAAAGACCGGGGGCCCCTCGGGCATTGCGCGCACTTCGTAGTCAAAATTGCAACGCACGATTGGTTTCGACTAGTTAGTTTTTGCGCTCACCTGCAGCGCATGTTATTTTCAATCCATCCGGAGACCCGTTGGTTTCCGATTCGGAGGCGCTCAAATTGGGCAAAAGCATGGTTCCTAAGCGGATTTTCCTAACCAAGGGTGTAGGAAAACACAAGGAACGACTTACTTCATTCGAGTTGGCACTGCGAGACGCAGGAATCGCTGCGCAAAATCTGGTTCGTGTTTCGTCAATCTTTCCGCCTCATTGCAAACTCATCCCGCGCAAGGAAGGCCTGACGTACCTTTATCCCGGTGAAGTCGTGTTCGCCGTGGTCGCAGAGAACTCAACTCGCGAACCGCATCGCCTGGTCGCATCGAGTATCGGACTCGCCATTCCAGCCGATCGCACCACGTACGGCTACTTGAGCGAACACCATTCGTTTGGTGAAAAGGAAGACGTTGCCGGAGATTACGCAGAAGAGTTGGCGGCGGAAATGCTGGCCACCACACTCGACGTGGAGTTCGACGCAGACAAGTCGTGGGACGAAAAGAAAGAAGTATATCGGCTATCGAACAAGATCGTCCGCACCATGAACACGACCCAAACCGCGGTAGGGGACAAACGGGGCCTCTGGACTACAGTGATCGCCGCCGCGATTCTGATCTTCGAATAACTGCTACATTCCACCGGAGCAAAGAAGGGGCGCGCCGGTGTCGCGTCCCTCTAATTTTTGGAGCGAGCTATGTTCAGCGTTTGTATACGTGCGGCTCGGGTCCCTTTTCGAGAGTTTCCCGGTTCCAGATAAGTCCTTCGCGGCTGTACTGTGCCATTTCAAAGTCCTGGGTCAGTTCCAGGGCATCGGTCGGGCAAGCATCCTCACACAACCCGCAGAACATGCAGCGGCTCAAGTCGTAAGTGAATTCGGTGAGTTCTTTGCGGCGGGTTACGGGGTTTCTTTCACTGCCGACGATAATCAAGTGCTCCGGACAGGCAACTGCACAAAGATCGCAGGCAATACACAGGGACTCGTTGGTTTCCGGATTTACGCCGAGCCGGGGCGCGCCGCGGAACCGTTCGGCAACCTGTGGACGCTGCAAAGGATACTGTTCGGTTATCAGTTCTTTGGGAGACTGATTGCGAAACGTCACTCCCAGTCCCTTAACCAGGTCGACGAACAGCATCTTGCGAACGAATTGATTCATCCTCACTCCTAGCTTGGCAGCAGTTTAGCACAGTGATTCTTTATCTTGTTCTTCAACTCAGGTGACACCCCAAAAGGACAGCTGGCATTGCGGTGGCATAGAATTTGATTGCTTATGCGAATCGCCGCCGGGATCTTCGTCGCATTGACGCTGTTGCCGCTTTTATGGGCACAGGATTCCACGTCGAATGTTCCGGCTGGAACGAATCCTGAGCCGTCAACGACGGCTTTATCGCCGGCCCGGCCGACGAATTCGAGTGCGGTAATCGTCCCTGCGCCGCCGAGTGCTAGCGATCTTGCCAAGGCAAAGAAGGAATTCGCTGCCGGAAAGCATCTGGAATCCGCCGGACAGACGGAAGCTGCGTTTGACAGGTTCAAGCAGGCATCGCAATTAAGCCCCCGGAATGTCGAATACGCGACTGCGCGCGAATTCACCCGGCAACGACTGGTGATGGCGGCAATCGATCGTGGTAACAAGGCTCTTCTGGCCAATAACGAAGTTGCCGCCGTAGCCGAGTTTCAGCAGGCACTGGAATTCGACCCGACGAACGATTTTGCCCGCCAGCGGTTACACGACGCGATCTGGGAGCAGAGCCCTGCCCCAAGCCGCAAATTGCAAGTAGTCCAAAAGTCAATCGAAGTGGCCTTGTCCCCTGACGCCACACCCAAGGACTTTCACTTCCGTGGAGATTCGCGCACCTTACTCACGCAAGTTGCGCGGGCCTATGGCATTACCGCAACCATTGACGATTCGGTACAGACGCGTCCCGTCCGGTTTGACATAGAACACGTGACATTTGCCGAAGCAATGGGGGCGGCCTCGCAGGTTACCAAGACGTTCTGGATAGCGCTTTCCGGATCGCAGATGTATCTCGTCTCGGACACACCAGAAAATCGACGAAACTTTGAGCGCCTGGCGATTCGAACGTTTTACCTGCCCGACATCATGACGCCTCAAGAGTTGACGGAAATCGTCAATGCACTGCGCGTGATTCTCGACATAAAGTTTGTATTACAGGATGCCTCGGAATCGACGATCACGATCCGTGCTCCGCTACCCGCGGTGGACGCGGCCAGTCAGATGATCGAGAGCCTGGTTGGCGGCCGTCCGGAGGTGATGCTCGATGTCCGTGTCTACCAAATCAGTTCCAGCCTGGTACGACAGCTCGGGATGCAGCTGCCCAGCCAGTTCAATATCTTCAACATCAGTCCCTCATTGATTGCCTCGCTAGGCGTTGGAGCGCAGGACCTGATCAACCAGCTCATCGCGTCCGGCGGCATCAATCAGGCGAACTCCCAGGGGATACAGGCTTTGCTTGCTCAGCTGTCGCAGTCGACGCAGAACCCCATCTTCTCAACTCCGTTCGCGACGTTTGGCGGAGGCCTAACTCTGACGGGTGTGTCCGGAACGCCGCCCATCACCGCGAACCTCCAAGTCAACGAGTCGGACGTAAAAAGCCTGGAACATGTAGAACTGTTGGCGTCGCAAAACACCCCGGCGCTGATGCGAATCGGCGAGCGCTACCCTATCGTCAATGCCACGTTCGCACCCATTTACAACAGTTCTTCGATCTCCCAGGTCCTGGGTAACAACACATACGTTGCTCCGTTTCCGTCGTTTAATTTCGAAGACCTCGGACTCAACCTAAAAGCCACTCCTATCATCCATTCCAACGCCGACGTGAGCCTCAAGATCGACCTGAACATTCGCACACTGGGCGATCAAACCGTCAACGGCATTCCCATCATCCTCAACCAGGAGTACGTCGGGAGCATCACTTTGAAGAACGAGGAATCGGGGGTTGTGGCGGGACTGATTTCGAAGTCAGATGCCAATAGCCTGGCGGGCTATCCTTTCCTCAGCCGCGTGCCGGGGCTCAGCTATGCTTCCAGCCTGCACAGCAAAAATGTGAACAATGACGAACTGCTGGTAGTGATGACGCCCCATATCGTGCGTATGGCGCCGTCCGAAGGCTTTGCGGTCCAACTGCCAGTGGGGCACTGAATCGCACTGAACAAGACAAATAAAAGCCGGGGCGCGATGCCCCAGCTCTTGACTGTAAAATGGGCGCGCTTACTTCGCCGGCGCGTTCAGATTGAACTCCACGATTGCCTTCACCACTTCGTAGGGAGTGTTGTTTCCGAACCCAATCACCTTTCGTCCATTGATAAAGAAAGTCGGAGTGCTGGTAACGCCGAGTTTGTCTCCCAAAGCAATCGACTCTCGGATCCGCTTCTCCGTTTCTGGCTTCGCCGTGCATGCCAAAACCGCATCCGGATTCGCTCCCACCTCCTTGGCGTAACCCTTCAGCATGGTATCGGCGTTCTCAGGGGTGATTTCCGCCTGGTGCTCGTATACGGTGCTGATGAACTTCCAAAGGGCGTCATGGTTGACGCTATTGACACATTCAACGTACTTGGCCCCAAGCATCGCCCATCTGTGGATCGTCTCGAGGGGAAAGTTCTCGAAGATCAGCCGCGCCTTGGGCTCCTCTTCCACAAGTTTGTTGACGTTAGGTTGCGCCGCTTTGCACGCAGGGCATTCGAGGTCGCCAAATTCCACAATGGTCACCGGCGCATCCGCTGGGCCGTGCGATGGGCCGTTGGCCGCCTTGAGATCAACGCGGGCGGCAGAAAATGGATCAGCGCCAAACGGAACCATGTCGCCAGTAAGCGCAAACTTCTGGTCAGGAGTTACATAAATGCGGAAAACTTGTTGACCCTGCGGAGTATTGAAAATCGCGGTGACTTCCGCAAATCCGTGATCTTCGGCCGGCTTGATCTCGGCAATCTTCCACGTGAGGTCCTGGTTCCAGCCAAACATCTGCTTCAGGAAACCCTCGACCGTGGCTTCGCTGGGAAGTCCGCTAGCGGCGGCGAAGTCGCGCTCGAACTGCCCGAAGGCGTTTTGGTCTGAGCCATGCCAAACGGAATCAGCAAATCCGATAAGTAGCGCAATGTTAAGTGTTTTACGATGAAACCTCATTTAATCCTTTCATAGTTGGCCGATTTGTCATGTCTTACGTTTGGGTCAGAAATCCAGCTTGGCTGCGATCGGGTAGCGGCGTCCGAAACCGAATGCCTTCGGCGAAACTTTCAATCCCGGGGCAGCCTGCTGCCGCTTGTACTCACTACGGTCCACCATCCGCGTCACCTGTCGCACGAGTGCCGGGTCAAATCCGTTCTGCGAGGCGATAGCTTCGGGCGACTGATTGTCCTCCACATAGGATTCCAGAATTGTATCGAGAACGTCGTACGGGGGCAGCGAATCGCTGTCCTTTTGATCAGGCCGCAGCTCAGCAGAAGGCGGCTTTTCGAGGGTGGACTCGGGAATAACGGGCGCACGTGAATTAACGTAGCGGGCCAGGCGGTAAACCAGCGTTTTGGGCACGTCGGAGATAACGGCGAGACCGCCGCACATGTCTCCGTAGAGCGTGCAGTACCCCACTCCGATCTCCGACTTATTTCCCGTGCTCAGAACCAGCGCACCAAACTTGTTCGAGAGCGCCATCAGCAATGAGCCGCGGATGCGGGCTTGGACATTCTCCTCGGTGACATCGGGCGGTAGATCGGCGAAGATCGGACGCAGCGCCTGCAAGTAGGTGCCAAAGACTTCCCCGATCCTAACCAGCTCAAAGCGGATGCCGAGGTTCCTTGCCAGCGTAGCTGCGTCGTCTACGCTGCCTTGCGACGAGTAGGGACCGGGCATACCAACTCCGATCACGTTCTCTCGTCCTACTGCATCGACTGCAATGGCAGCCGTAAGTGCAGAATCGATGCCGCCGCTGAGGCCGAGCACCACCTTATGAAAGCTGCATTTGTGCACGTAATCACGGGTACCCAGCACCAGTGCCGCGTAGGCGCTGGCTTCAAGGCCTTCGTCGCGATTGTGCTTATCGCCCGCCAGCGTGACGGTATCGAAGCAGACTAAATCTTCCTCGAAAGACTTCGCTTGTGCTATGACCTCGCCGTCGGGACCGAGCGCAAGACTTGAACCGTCGAACACCAGGCTGTCGTTCCCACCGACCTGATTCACCATGGCCACCGGGACACGATAATGCCGGGCGATGGCCGAGAGCATATCCTGTCGCAACTCGCGCTTGCGTAGATAGAATGGCGAAGCCGAGATATTCAGCAGTATCTTGCCGCCAGCTCCGATAAGTTCCTCGACCGGATCTACGCCGTAGAGGCGACGGTCCCAGAAATTCTTGTCATTCCACGCGTCTTCGCAAATGGTCAGCGCACACGGAGTGTCGCCAAGAGTAAGTAGTGATTGTTTGTCGGCAGGTGCGAAATTTCGTACTTCATCGAAAACGTCATACGTCGGCAGCAACCGCTTCGACTGAATCGCAGCTATTGTTCCGTCCTGAAGCAGCGCGGCGGAGTTCATCACGGCTTTGCCGGTAGTCGACTTCGCCGGTGTGACTAGCCCACAGATTACAGAAATCCCGAGCGTCTTTTCCGCAATCCGTTCTGCGGTTTGCCGATTACGTTCTACGAACCACGGGCGCTCTACCAAGTCTCGCGGTGGATACCCGCAGACACTGAGCTCGGGAAACAATACGAGGTCGGCGCCGCCGCTCCTGGCACGCACCGCGTAATCAATGATTTTCGCGGAATTGCCCTGGAAATCGCCAACTGTTGGATTGATTTGCGCGAGTGCGATCCTCACCCTAGTAGTGTAACGGTGCGGTTACACTCACGCCAAATGAGGCACTGTGTTGCGCGTTCCCTATCTGGACCTCACGAGGCTGGTAGGGCATGCGGAGGCGTGCCGGTGGGGGACAATGGTGGACCACCAGTGGGAGTGGTAGGAGTACTTCCTGGCGGGTTCGTCCCCGTCGGATCTGGGTAGGCCCCACCGTCGGCAGGCGCGTTCTGGTCCTGCGGCCGCGAGGTGCGGTGATCAGACGTCGTTGTCGGAAATTCGGGTTCCTCGCCCGGACGCCGTAATGTTGGCGCGGGCTGCGAAGGTTTAGCAGGCGCCTTCTGTTCTGCGACCTCGGTCTCCTTCGATTGCAAGTCGACTTCCTTCTCGGTGCGCACGATCTTTTGACCATCCACCGTCATAACTTCGAGCCGCGCCACTTCATTGCCTTTGAAGCGTACGAAGTCGACCTCCTCAGGAGGCTTGCCGTAGATCCATTCTTCATAATCGTTGCCCTGCTCATCCTTGTCGCGGATACGCTGTTCCGGCCGGCCCTTGGCGTACTGGACCATCTCCTTGTCCATCCCAACCAGGATTTGGTGGTCCTTGATGGCCTCTCGCACTTTAGGCGGAAGTGTCTTCTGATATGCCTCGGCCGGCGTCAGCGCCTTAAAGTCTATGACTGGCGCCAGCAGCGCGCGCACCTGATCGCCCGTGAGCTCAGGTACGTACTTATCGAACTCGAGGGTGACGGTGGTGCCGTGAGCGTCGAGGCTTTGCGGACTCGGACCGCCGGGGAGCGGAGTTGAACCGCCGCCCATGCCGACTACCTCGATATGCTGGTACCACTTCTGGTGCTTCTTCGAACCGCCGTTCAGATCAAGGAGTATTTCCTTTTCGGTAACCTTCACGTCGGTAATCACGCACCGGTCGCCCGCCTTGGCGGCAGCACCATACTCGGCAACTTGCTGGGCGATAACCATATCGTTGGGGCTGACGACGCCGTTCTTGATCTTGATTCCCTTGTCACCCTGTGGGAAGAGGATCCGGGCGAAAACTCGCTCTGATTGCAAACTACGGATCACCATCATCCGGGTCTGCGGCGTCATCTTTTCCGGCTGGCTGGAATTGGACGGCTTAGGAGCTTGCGAGAAAAGGGGGACGGCGAAGACACACGCCACAGAAAGCAGCAAACCTGCAAACACGAACCGCGGAAAGCGTTGGCCCTTCATCCGGAACCCCGTTGGCCAGATTATAAGCCCATACTCCCACAATTTCTAAGTCAGGCAGACAGTTTTGACAAATCTGGCACTTGCTGCTCAGGAGGAGGCAAAAATGCTGTAGCGCCGGGCAAAGGCTTGAAGGGGAAGCGCCAGATGATGAGGAGTCCAGCGACAATTGCCAATGCCCCAGAGACGCTCGCCTCGATTCCGTAATTACCGCCGGTAAGCCACTTGGGGCCGGCAGCCGTGGCGCGGACCGCTACATTGAACAGCCGCAGACCGCTAACGGGTAACCCTAGCAGCAGGCCCATCGTCGCGTTCCAACCGAAGTGCAACCCCCAAGGCAGCCACAATGCCCGAGTTTGCAGGAAGGCCAAGGACAGGAAGACTCCGATGGCCACGGTGTTCAGCAGTCCCCACACGTTGGAACCTGGGTTCGACAGGTGCACCAGCCCAAACATCACCGCAAAAACCATGATCGCGCCGGAGGGCCCGATCGCCTCAACCAAACGTTGAAACGGATATCCGCGAAACATAAGCTCTTCCGCCAGCGAACCCGTGATGAGGATGATGCAGACGATCAACACCCGTCGCATGCCATAGGCGTTCAGAATGCCGTGAAAGCTCAAGTGTCCCAGAACCGCAACAGGCAGGACGGCAACGAGAACCAGAACGCAACCCAAACCGCAGCCTGCGGCAAACTGCCCGCCCCAACCCGGCAAGGGTGGCAGTCCCTGCGCGGCAATCCGGTGCGATTCCACATGATTTCCGACCGTAAGCAACCAGCTGAAGACTGTCAGCAGTAGAGCGGCCAACAGGGGTCGGAAAATCGCTTCAAACCGCAGTACGTGGTCGCCGGTGAGCATGGCAGCGACGAATCCGACGACAACAAACGCACCACATGACAGAAGCGCGGAAAGAACAAATGCCCATATAGGACGCAGCCGCCCGTCGCTCCAGGTAAACGCGATCACGCTCGTGTTCCTACTCGGGCAGGTGGGTGAAATCGAAGTCCAAAGCGTGCGACCTCAAAATCCAACGGCTGACCGCCGTTTCTGCGGATGGCCTCCTGGACGCTGTCGCGGGCGCCTTCCTCAACGAGGGCAATGACACAACCTCCGCCTCCCGCTCCACATACCTTGGCCGCGAGCGCACCTTGCTTGCGGGCTGCCGCGATCAGTCTATCGATCAACGGCGTGGTGATGCCAGGAGCGTTAGTACGACGGAGCCTCCACTCCTCATGCAACAGTCGTTCGACGTCATCCCAGTTCGCCTGTTGCAGAGCGATCCGCATTGCCTGCGCGATGCGCGAAATCTCCTCGAAATTGTGGACCACATGGCGGTCACCGTTAATGTGTTGCTTGAATACTTCCCAGTTGTTGATGCCAGACTGCCGGGGCGCTCCGGTGTAAAACAGCACGAAGCGGCGATTCATTTCTTCAGCCGGAATTGCGATTGGCTCGCAGTGGATACCGTCGGGATCGAGATGAATCGCGTTGACCCCGCCGTACATAGC
The DNA here is from genome assembly GCA_963837915.1 of uncultured Acidobacteriaceae bacterium. Lineage (GTDB taxonomy): Bacteria > Acidobacteriota > Terriglobia > Terriglobales > Acidobacteriaceae > DASRAA01. The sequence goes on along the minus strand of CAWIPZ010000015.1, from coordinate 4,731 downwards.
TGGGTAGTAGTCCTGGCAACCGGTGGGTACGCGAATCAGTTGCGCTTCGATGTTTTGTGCGATAACTCGAATCTGCTCGATATCGACTTCGCGCCCGACGAACTTCGCCAGCGCAGCTGTTGTGCAAATCATCATCGCCGATGATCCTGAAATCCCCGCGCCCGCAGGCGATTCGGAATGCGATTCGAGGAGGAATCCCTGCTTCGGCTGGAAGAAACGAACCAAGTATGCGGCGAGCGCGTGCTGGTACTTTTTCGCCTTCATCAATCCGTTGAGATTGGCGAATCGGTCTTCGCGACCGGTGTCGAGCGATTTCAGATGAATTCCCTTCCCGCGCCGGGGTGTGATCTTGCAGGTGGTGAGGATGCTCACCGCCATGTTCACCGTGACCGAACCCGGGTGGAAGAGATATAGTGGCCATAAATCCAATGTGGAACCGGCCAAATCGGCGCGGCATGGAGCTTGAGCAAAAATCTGGTCGGTGCTTGTCGGCAATGTAATCGAAGTTTTGATGGGCATTCTTAGACTAGGTCCCTGAACGAAGTTCTCTACCAACTTCTACAACCTCTTGGACGACTGCCTCCACGTCCGCAGGAGTCGTCCGATGGTTCACGATGCACGCTCGCAGGGCAAAACGTTCGTGAATGGTCGCGTTAGAGATATAGACCCGTCCGCGACGTTGAACACTAGTGAGAACTCGGAGGTTCAGCTCATCTAGTTGGGAATCGCCGATATTTTGCGACTGGGGCACGTAGCGAAAACAGATAGCGCTCAGCGGAACAGGGGCAAGCAATTCTAGCTCCGGGTTCGACTCGACGAGGTTGGCAAGCTGCTGCGCGCGGTCCAAATCGTTTTCAATCTGCTCCCGAAAATTAGCCATGCCGTGATACCTCAGGGACAGCCATAACTTCAACGCTCGGAATCGACGGGACAGTTCTACCGAGTGCTCGAAGAACGCGAAGCTCTCTACCGGCGTTTCCAGAAGCGACTTGGCGTAATCTCCGGTGAATGAAAACGTGCGGCGCGCCTGCGCCCGATCGCGGAACAACAGACAACCAACGTCAAGCGGCTGGTAGAGCCACTTATGGGGATCAAGAGCGATAGAGTCTGCCTGTTCCATGCCAGCAAAGAGCGCCGGCCGTGCGATTGCGGCAAGTGCTCCGTAGGCACCATCGATGTGGAACCACGCGCCCGAATCCTTCGCTACCGCGGCGATTTCCGCCAACGAATCTATGCTCCCGGTGGCGACACTTCCCGCTGTGCCAACAATAGCGATCGGGGTTTTCCCCGCCCGGACATCTACTTCGACTGACTGACGCAGTAAGTCGACTCGCATCCGAAATTCGGCGTCACAAGGAACCAGCCGCAGCTGTTCACGTCCGATGCCTAGCAGCGCAATTGCCTTGGGGATCGACATGTGAACCTGCTCTGAAGCGTAGACCGTACCGAGTTCTCGAATTCCTCCTTCGTTGGCTGGCAATCGAGCCTCACGTGCCATAGCGAGGGCCGTCAAGTTGGCAGAGGAGCCACCGCCGGTCAGTATTCCGCTCAGCTTTGGGCATGAGATGGCTTGCGCCATCCACTCAGTCACCAGTTGCTCAATGACGGCCGCGGCCGGTCCTGAACGCCAGGCGGTCGCGTTCTGGTTGAGCACGCTGGCCAGTAAGTCAGCAGCTGCCGCGATGGGCTCTCCGGAACCAAGAACGTAACCGAAAAATCTCGGGTTTGGCGTGCGCGAGGCCTCGATCACGTTTTCCAAAGCGTCGAGCGCCGCTGCGCCCATGCCTTGCTCGGGCAGGGGCTGGGCAAACAAGCTGACTGACTCAGCGCCCGTGATATTCGGAAAGCAGGGTCTCTGATCTATGTCCTTCAGTAGCCCGAGAGCTAGCTGTGTAACTCGCTCGAAGGCGACGCGATATTCCTCAGTCGGAAGAATAAGTGGGTTCATCTAGTTCGTGTCCAGATCGATTTGGCAGGACAGCCATTGTAGCGTGTCGCGGGCCGAGAAGCTGTCGCAACTAGAGGTCGTGATAGCTGATTAAGTCGATGCCCCGGCGCTGCAGAGCGGCCCTCGCTTCGGGCGATGTAAGGATCGCTAACTCCTGTGCGCGCGATTGTCGCAGCCGGGTGCGCACGCAATCAAGATCGGCATCGTTGTACCCAGGATGGCAAACGAATTCCCACGTGCCTTCGGGAAGAGCCTCCATCAACTTAAGAAAGCCGTTCAGATCGAGTGTGCCAGTTACTGCCACCCCTACGCTGCCATCGGTCGTTCGAAGCCCGTGCGCCTTGACTTCCCTCTGGAAGGTCGCCGCAAAGCTCCGCAATACACTCAATTCAGCCGCCCGCCGCCACAACTTCGGGCTTCGAATCATTCGGTTGAAAGGCGTCTGAAACTGCGCTCCAAACGGATTTCGCACTGCCGGAATCCCGCGTTGGCGTGCAGCTCTTAGAAGTGGCTTGAGCACTGCTGGAAACATATGCGCATGCTTATGACAGTCGAAATGCGACGGCGCAACTCCGGCGTTTTGAATGCGGGCGATCTGGGCCGTGGCCTCGGCCTCAATCTCCTCGGGCCGCAACCTGCCCGTGAGTGCAGAACGCGCGAATCCATTGAGCGAAATGCGCAACTCAGCTTTGCCGTTGTGCGGAGGCCGTTCCATAAGGCTGCTCAATCGCTCCGGGGACAGCACTGGTACGCCGTCGAGCAGCACAATGTGGCATCCGATGCTCAGCCGCGGGTGACTCTGACTGAGATCTCGTGCCCGTGCGACTGCATCTTCGAATGCGCGTGCTGTAGCCATCAGCGTCGTGGACGTAATAATTCCCTTTTCACAGCCTTCGACGATTGCACGGTTAATACCGGCGGTCATACCTAGGTCATCGGCGTTGACGATCAGTCTGCGCACTGCTTCAGTCTAACAAGCAAGAAAAAAGGGCCGCGGCTGCGGCCCGTGTTAGCGACAAGTCCGCCAGAATCACTCAACTTATTTGCCTGACGCCTTGCGAACAAGTTCCACATCGATTGTAATCGTGATGTCTTCGCCGATCATGGGATTCGAAGTGCCGACGCCAAAGTCGGTACGCTTGATCGTGGTGCTAGCGGAAGCACCGACGTGATTATTCCCTCGGGGATCTGTCACCGGAGCGCTCGGGCCGTCAACGTCCAGCGCGACTTCTTTGGTGACGCCATGAATGGTCAGGTCGCCTACAATCTTCAGTTTTCCGGTGCCAGCGGCCTGCACGGACTTCGACTTAAAGGTGATCGTCGGATATTTCGCGACTTCGAAATAGTTAGGGCTGCGCAAATCATCATCGCGCATTGACACGCGAGTATCCACCGAGGCGGCGTCGATCGTTGCTTCGACTGCGGTCTTGGATGGGTCCGCCGGGTCGTATTGAGCAGATCCGCTGACCTTCGTAAAGGCCCCTCGGACCGTCGATATACCCATGTGCCGCACCGAGAATTGGGCTGCGGTGTGGTTCGGGTCAATTTGCCAAGTCTGCACTTCGGCCGTGGCCGAAACTGCGAGAAGTAATAAGCCGGTGCTCAGAAACGCAAGGACCTTCGACACTCGTTGTTGCTCACTTTCAGAAATAGATTCCCGCAGCCCGGGCGCGGCCCAGGCTGCGAGTCTACCAGATTACCGTCCCGCGGCCTGACTTGCAGGTTCGTGAAGCACCAAGGTTTTGTCGCGAAATTGGATCTCGGTAAGAACGCTCGATCCATTCTCGGTCTTGGTGGCGATTGCGTCGTTCTTCCGGCGCACGTCAACCAGTTGAGCGGACGTAGTAGCCTCAGTCTTTCCCTGCTTCAGGGTGACCTGGGCATTGTCGCCCGAACCCGTCCACGTCACTTTATAGTCCCCCGCAGGGAGTTCGGTCGAGCCAACTTTCACGGCGTTGTCGAGGTGAAGTTTTCCGGAACCTCCATCAGCCGCGAATGCTGCGACTGAAATTATGGTTGAAAGAATCAGCAAACTCGAAAGACGTTTCATCTGTGTGCTCCTGGTGTGGTATAGGCTAAATGCGACCGGTTGTGTCGGCTGCCCCGCTACTGCGATTCGCACTTCCCTATCGCGTTTTCGTTTTCGATCTACCTGCGCAGGTATTTCGGTGTTGTTCAATTAGACGCGTTCACACTCGCCAAAGAAGCACCAATGGCTCCATAATGTGTGGGAACACACATTGGAAATTTCTATTGTGAACATAAGCGTTTCAGGGGTGCGCTGCGGGATTTCGCGCGTCTTGACATTTTGTAACTCAGCGGCGGGATGAACCGCTCACGCACGCTGACGAAGCGAGCGAACTCCAGTCAGCGACAAACTTAAGGTGACGGCTCTGGGGCGCAGTACTTAACTGCCGGAGCCGCACCACCTCAAATATGGCCGCAATAGCGAGCGACCAATCGGATCGAGCGCAATTGACCCGTAACGTCTACTCTTGTAAACTCGAAGGGTTGCATCCGCTCGAGCACTCGTCGCCGAGGCACGTGCGACGGGCGGTTAGCTCAGTTGGTTAGAGCGTCTCGCTTACACCGAGAAGGTCGCAGGTTCGAGTCCTGCACTGCCCACCAGATCCGTCACCGAACATTTATAATGGTGATGCGCCCGGAAGGCCGGGCACCGGCGATGCATGTCGCCATCCGCGCAAGCGGGGTCGTAGTTCAGTTGGTTAGAACGCTGCCCTGTCACGGCAGAGGCCGCGGGTTCGAGTCCCGTCGACCCCGCC
>CAWIPZ010000014.1:0-38080 GCA_963837915.1 uncultured Acidobacteriaceae bacterium | reverse complement strand
TCGTTTCACCGGACAAAATTCACTGCAGCACGAAGCCTACGCTGCTCCTGCACCTGACGGCTTCGAAGACTGGGCCCAGGTTCGCGACAAGCGGCTCGATGGCTCACAATCCGCGCGCTATGTTGCCCCCGGAACCATCGGATATCAGGACCTCGATTATTACGGCCGCTGGCAGGTCGTCCCACAATACGGCGCTGTTTGGGTTCCCACCAGCGTGCCCGCTGGCTGGGCCCCTTATCGCTACGGCCACTGGGTGTGGGTCGCGCCTTGGGGCTGGACTTGGGTCGATGACGCGCCTTGGGGCTTCGCTCCGTTCCACTATGGCCGCTGGGTATCTTTCGGCGGCTACTGGGGCTGGGCCCCCGGTCCCGTTTACGTCGGCTGGCGTCCTTACTATGCTCCTGCCTTGGTGGGCTGGGTTGGCGGCGCGGGTTGGGGCTTTGGCATTTCCTTCGGCGTCGGCTTCGGCGTTGGCGGAGGCTGCGGCTGGTTCCCGTTGGGATGGGGTGAAGCTTACTATCCCTGGTACCACGGGTATCGCGGAGGCTACGTCAGCCAGGCGTACATCCGCAACGTCAACATCACCAACACGCACATCACGAACATTACGAACGTAACCAACAACTACTACAACAACTCAGTCGACAATACGCATTACGCGAACCGGTCGGTTGCAGGCGCCGTTACTGCCGCGCCCAAGTCTGCTCTGGCGAACGGACAGAACATCGCCAAGGTCGGTATGGCCGTTCCGCAGTCGGATCTGGCCAAGGGACAGGTAATGCGCGGCGTCGACGTCACTCCCACCAAAGCAGCAATGTTGGGTGGACATATGGCGACCGGGTCGGCTGTTCCCCCGCGGTCCGCGATTGATCGCCAGGTCGTGACCCAGGCCACGCCCCCGGCGCGGACAGCGTCGCAAAACATGGAAGCGCACAACGTTCCGCAATCGCCTGCCTCATTGGGAGTTCACAACCCATCTGGCGAGAGCACAACTGCGTCACGCAATGTGCCGCGGCCGCCGGAGCGCAACAGCTCAGTTGCGACACCGTCAGCCTCCACGTACAACTCGCATGCCGGATCGCACACGGTTCCGAAGCCGCCTTATGCAGGCAGTCCGGCTCCCCGAACCAACACCGCCGCGGAGCAGCACAACACCTCTGCTGCGCCTTACGGGCACACCGCTCCGGCACAACAACAGCCTTCGCACGCTTCGCAGCCGCCGGCGTCGTCAAACCACAGCACGCCGTCGGGTAATTCCAAGGAGAAGGAGAGCAAACCAAAGGAACAGCCCAAGTCTGGTTCGGGAATGGCATCGGCCAACGTCCCACGGCCGCCGGGCAGTTACGGCTATCACGCAACGCCGGCCTACAGCGCCTCCTCCTATACCGGACGTAACGGCTCGAACGGCAGCAACCCCAGCAGCTACGGCGCCTCGTCGTCACCTTATGCGCCAAGCCGTGGCTCCTACGGAGCTCCGACGACTGCCTATCGGTCGCCCGGCACTTACAACGCAGCTCCCACTTACACCGCACGTGCCACTGCACCCGCCGCTCCGCACTACTCTGCACCCTCCGCCCCGCACTATTCGACAGGAAGCAATGGCGGACATTCCTCGAGCAGCGGCGGCAGTGGAAGGTCTTCCTCTTCGGGAGGTCATAGCGGAGGCCATGCGTCGGTAATGACTTTTGGCACTGATCGAGTGCAATGGGCGGCCCTCTCGGCCGCCCGTTTTATTTCGGCTCCGGCAAATGTCGCACCCATAGCGGCCAAAGCGGCGCGGGGCGTCCTCACACAACCCTCATTTGGCTATGTGGGTCTTTTGGTTCGCATCGCACAAGGTCCTGACGCGTCCGAAATATGGACAGCCGCCAACCGATCACTCTGTCCATGTGACCCATGCCCTTTCACACCCTCCGTGCGGCTGCGTAAAACACGAATGTGAGGCGAGGGATGAGTGTTCCTTTTGCCGGCCTGCGTCCAGCGCGCTGGCCTGATGGCTCTTTGACAAGTTGCCTATGAGCGAGCCCTGAGCTTGCAGAAATCCTCTAACGCTATGAAAAGACAGCAGATCGAACATGGCACACATACTTGTATGATTTGTATGTATTGTGTTGGTCATACAAATCATACTTGTCATACTATTGTGGCCGCCAAAATCGAACAATCGGCGAAAATCGACTGGGCTAAGTGCAGTCGCATCATATGGATAGCTGTAACCAGCATTGCTTTCAATCACTTACGAACAATTTCCTCCTAAGCCATTGATTCTAAACAATCGCGATCACGCAAGCATGTTGCATTGCGGCGTTCGCTGGACAGTCCCGGCCCGCGCCTTGACTCCTGTGCCCGCCGTCACAAATGCAAATCTCGATAGCCCTTATAATCGAAACGTGACCACTCATCAGATCAAGAAGGTCGCCGAGGCCAACTTCCCCACTCGTTGGGGGCACTTCCGCATTTACGGCTTCGAAGGAGAACTCGAGTCTCTCCCCGACGGCCTGCCTGCGAGTGAAGCTGACCAACTGGCGCGAGCAGGCAAGCTTGACCGCCGGAAGGAAGAAGCAGTCGCTTTGGTCATGGGCGATATCCAATCTACCCCCGCGTTGGTACGCATTCACTCCCAGTGCCTGACCGGCGACGTGTTCGCATCCATGCGTTGTGATTGCCGCCAGCAACTCGAACTGGCCCTCTCCATGATCGCCGATGCCGGTGCTGGAGTTCTGATCTACGAGCAGCAGGAAGGCCGCGGAATTGGCTTGATGGCAAAAATCCAGGCCTACGAATTGCAGGACAGAGGACTCGACACCATCGAGGCCAATGAAAAGCTTGGCTTCGATGCCGATTACCGCCAGTACACGCTGCCTGCCGAGATGCTCAAGCAATTGGGAGTCCGGGCGGTGCGCCTCATCTCAAACAATCCCGACAAGGTCGCCGCTCTGGAAAATGCTGGAATTGAGGTGGTCGAACGCGTACCCGCTGAAGTCGAGCCCTACGAACACGCTGAAAAGTACCTGCAGACCAAAAAAGATCGCATGGGACATCTGTTCACCAGCTTGTAGGCGCTCCGCTTCCCCGCCAAGCATTCACTAACGGAGTGCCTTCCTGAGCGCCGCGCGATTCTTTACTGGCAACTGCTCAATCGCAACCCTGGCGACCGCCCGGTACGCGTCGCGCGCCTTCGGAATCTTCTTTAGCGCGTCCAGATGTCTGCGCACTGTCGCCACGTCTCCCCGAATCAACGCCCCACTGAATGCCGCCGCAGCTCCGTGTTCCAGATAGTTGTTGATCGTCTGGCGAAGCAGCGGGCCCGCCATCTTCGCTGACCTGCGACTTTTCAGATGCCCGCCTCCTTGCCAACTTGTTCCAAGGCAGCCATGAGCCCGATCAGGAGTGGCGACGCAAAAGTGCCGAAGGCGTGATAAAGAACTTTGTTCTCTCTGGGGATCGTGTACGCCGTACCGCCGAGATCGGCCACCATCTTTCTTGCCAAGCGTAGTGCGGCGGCATCTCCCTCCACTCCGAACGGCACGCCGATAAAGCTCGGCATGACCTTGTGAACAAACGTCATTCCAGGATGCACGGATGCCACGTGCGCTCCCCGGTCGCCCAACGGCGAAAGTACGTCGCTGGTTAGCGCCCCGCTGGAATGAAAAACCGTTACTTTCTTCCAACTCTGCGCCTTGCGCCAATTGAGAAGCGACGGAAGCGATCGCGATCATCGGGAACTGTAATCCATACCAGGCTAGAAGGAAGCATCCCGTCCCCCAATCGCATCACCTGGGCGTTCAGCATCCGAGCCAGTTTCGTCGTTGCCTGCCGCACACGCCCCCTTGGCCGGACCACGACGCACTCGACTTTCCACCCCGCCTGCCGAAGATTGAGCGCGAGCGCGGTTCCCAGTCGACCTGGACCCACGATTGACACGCTCAACCGATTCGCTCGCGCACGCGCCATGGCGGCAGCATAGCAGAGCCAGGCGTACTAACTCGACCGCATGCTCGCTGAGCTGTTCTATATTGAAAGGCTATGCCAACTCCAGATCAATCGACGCCCATCAAAAGCGCGCACCGCCAAGAAGCCCAAATCGCTTCCGCTCAAAAAGCTGTCGTCCAAAACCGTCTTCCGCGGACGCGTTTTCGAAGTCACTCGCGATCGGGTACGCGAGCCCAACGGCGTCACCGCAGTCCGCGAAGTAATTCGGCATTCCGGCTCGGTAGTTGTCCTCGCAGTAGACGATTCCGCCGAAGAGCCGCGCGTTCTCATGGAGACGCAATATCGGTATGCCGCGCAAATTTATATGTTCGAGCTTCCTGCCGGTCGAATTGATCCCGGCGAGAATGCGCTCAAAGCGGGCAAACGCGAGTTGCTGGAAGAAACCGGATATACCGCACGCCGCTGGAAGCGAGCGCTCTTCTTCTACCCGAGTCCCGGCTTTCTGGAAGAAACAATGACGGTTTTTCTGGCGCGCGGCCTCAAACCCGGAATCGCCCAACCGGAATCCGACGAGCGCATCGAGTACCGCTTGGTACCCCTGTCTGAGGTTGTACGGCAGATTATGTCGGGCCGAGTTCGCGATGGAAAGACCATCGCCAGCGTTCTGTGGTTTGTTGAGTCACAAAGATCGTGATGTTACACGCCGCCTTGGCGGCAAGATTTTGTTATAGGGTGTTGCATATTCCACCTTCGAGACCATTAATTCCGCATTAAGTGACACTACTATCGGCTGTTCTCGTGTACAAATGACCCCTGTATACTCTATTGACAACACCACGAAATTCCTAAACAATCATTCCACGCCGTTGAACAGGCAGATTTCGATCCGCCCGCGCCAATAAAGGAACTTCCGACCGGATGCTGGCTGAATCGTTATGACCTGCTTAACGCTAATCAGCGACTGCGCCCGCACATGTGCCTGTGGGTTGGGGCCGCCCCCCGGGAGGATTGGAACGTGAAATTGAAAGGAACCGTAAAGTGGTTCAACAACGCCAAGGGGTTTGGATTTATCGGGCGCGATGACGGACCTGATGTCTTCGTACACTACAGTGCTCTGATTGCGGACGGCTACAAAAGCTTGCAGGAGGGCGATGCGGTCGAGTTCGAGATTGTCGACGGGCAGAAAGGTCCCCAGGCCGCGAACGTGACGAAAGTTCAGTAGAAACCACCCCGATTACAAGGCGCCCAGCCCCAAAGGCTGGGTACTTCATTGCGCATCCCCTCCGCCGCCAACGACCTTACCTTCCGGGTTGTTTGGTTTCCTCGCGATACAATTCCTCCGGAGCGCAACGGTTGGACAACAAAACTATCGCGAATGTTTTTTACGAGACGGCCGACCTCATGGAGGTCAATGGCGACGATCCCTTCCGCATTCGCTCCTATCGCCGCGCTGCCGAGGCTATCGAGAGCTTCCCGGGACAGATCGCTTCCCTCGCCGACGACGTAAGAAAGCTGCTCGAAATTCCCGGTATCGGCAAAGGAATGGCCGCCAACATCCAGCAACTGACTCTAACTGGCAAGCTCCAGCTCAACCAGGAGCTTCTGCAGAAATACCGGCCCTCCATGCTGGAGCTGATGAAGATTCAGGGCCTCGGGCCAAAGACGATTGCCCTGATCTTCAGCGCATTTCAAGTCAGCGACTTGAATGGGGTTGAGGCGTTGGCCAGGGAAGGCAAGCTACAAACACTGCCTCGCATGAGCGACAAGACCGAGCAGAAGATCCTCAAGGCCATTGATGATTATCGCCGCATCTCGGGCCGCTTTCTCATCGACGAAGCCGACCGCACAGCGGAGCGGCTTGTCGAACACCTCAAGCACATAAACGGCATCGACGCGATCACCCCCGCCGGCTCCTTGAGGCGCGGCCGCGAGACTGTCGGCGATCTCGATGTCCTCATCACCGGTCCTTGTTGCGCCGCCGACAACACACGCTTGGAACTGATTGAAGAGATCGTTCGCTTCCCCGGGATCGACCAACTCCTCGCCAAGGGTGACAACAAAGTCAGTTTCAAACTTCGCAACGGGCTACAGGTCGATGTTCGTACTTTACCCCCCGACTCTTACGGCGCCGGCCTTCAGTACTTCACCGGATCGAAGAGTCACTCTGTTGCGCTTCGCCAGCGCGCTCTCAAAATGGGGCTAACCCTCAACGAGTACGGCTTGTGCCAGGTGAGCGACAACAAGTGCGTGGCCAGTAAGACCGAAGAAGACGTCTACCACACCCTCAAGCTTGATTGGATACCCCCTGAGCTCCGCGAAAATACCGGCGAAATCGAGGCCGCGGAAAAACACCAACTGCCCGACCTCATCACCATAAAGGACATCCAGGGCGAAGTGCACATGCACACCGTCGAGACCGACGGCCGCTGCACCATCGAAGAAATGGCCGACGCGGCCAAACAGTGCGGCTACAAATACATCGCTATCACTGACCACTCCAAGAACCTCGCCATGGCAAACGGACTCGACGATAAACGTGCGCTGCAGCACATTGCGCGAATCAATGCCGCGAACGAGCGGATCGAAGGCATCACTATCATGTCCGGAATAGAAGTTGATATCCTGGCTGATGGCTCGCTTGACCTGTCAGACTCCGTCCTCGAACAAATGGATGTGGTGGTTGCCAGCGTTCATTCCGCGTTTAATCAGGAAAAAGACCAAATGACCGATCGCCTCCTACGTGCGATCAGCGACAAGAATGTGGCCATTCTCGGCCATCCCACAGGACGCCTGCAGTTACGCCGCGAAGCCTATCCGTTTGACTTCGAGGCCATCTTGAAGATGGCCCGTGATAAACAGGTCGCTATGGAATTGAATGCCTACCCTGATCGCCTCGATTTAAATGATGTACATCTTCGCCTTGCGCGCGACCGCGGCGTCAAGATCGTGATCAATACCGACGCCCATCACACCTCGCACTTCGAAAAAATCAAGTACGGAATTCTGCAGGCTCGTCGCGCGTGGCTGACGCCGAAAGACGTCCTCAACACGCTTCCCGAAAAAGAATTTCGCGGCGCCATCAAACACCACTGGCCATCAAATTAAGTGAAAGCCATGTCCCTGGAGCGTAAGCTGGAGTTGCAGCTCCAACCAGGAGGCGCCTTATGCCCGACACAAACTTCCCTAAACCTGGCGCCGGTTTTGACGCCGGGCACGTTCCTATCACCGAGGAATTCGACAGCGCGAAGCGCAGCCTTCCTGCCGCCGCTCCTCTCATTGCAGCACTTGTCGTGGTCGTGGTGTTCATCATTGGAGTCGCGTACGTCTTTCGCTCCAAGCCGGTAGCCCAGGGACAGATCGATCGCGCATTCGCCATGCAGCAGGAAGGCAATTCCTACTCCATGGTTTTGATGCAGGTAACGCTACGCAACATCGGCGACAAGCCGCTCTTCGTCAAGGAAATCAAGGCTACGATCGTGACCGATCAAGGCGAGTCCAACGACGACGCTGCCTCCGCTGTAGATTACGGCCGCTATTTGCAGGCGTTTCCGGACTTGCAGATGTATGCGACTGACCCGCTGAAGGTCGAAACGAAGATTCTGCCCGGCGGAGAAGTCAAAGGCAGCGTGATGGCTGCCTTTCCCATCACGAAGGATCAGTTCTACGCCCGCAAGGACCTGAGCGTCACCATCTACCCTTACGATCAGAAGTCGATCGTGCTGCACGAAAAGACCAGCCCGCCCGCAAAGTAACCGAGCGCCGATTATTGGTTCCGAAATAAAAGCCAGAGCGCTTGCTCTGGCTTTCGTTCGCAAATCGTATAACGTGGCGTTTACGGAGTCACTGGCTTGGGAGCGTTCTTCGGCGTGCTCAAATAACCCGTAATGCTGTTCTTGTCAGCCGAGAATGCCACGATTTCGTACAACAGGTGGTCGCGTCCGGTGTAGAACTGCAGCGGTTCGCCGACGTTGCGGTCTTTCTTTTCGATGGTCTTGTCGTCGGCAATTACGTTCAGAGTAAACCGGCTTTTCTTAGCATCAACCTTCTTTAGCTCGAGACTGACCGTCGAAATCGGGGTCCTCGCGCCCTTCTTCAGTGTGAACTCGTAGTAGTTGCGGTCACCCTTGTGTTTCAGGACGTCCAGCTCTGACGAGGTGTGGGCGATCAACCCGCTCTGTACACCCAAGTCGCCAATAGTGTGCTCCAGCTTTGTGTTTGTCGCTTGCAGGTCTGCCTGCGTTTTGGCGATATCGGTCTTGGTCGCTCCAACTTCAGTCTTCACGCCACTGACCTCGCCGCTGACGGCGGCAATCTGTTGTCCTTGCTGGCTCTGCGCAGCTTTTAGTTGCGCTGCTGCGCTCTTCTGTTCCTGTTCCAGCTCCGCAGCGCGCTTGGCGATTTCCTGCTTGGTCGAACCCACTTCAGTAGTCAGCGCTTCTTTTAATTCTGACCGCGTGCTGTGTATCCGGGCTGTCAATTCGGTCTGGGCGGCTTCCATTGTCTGCTGCTTCTGATCCAGCAGATCAAGCCGGCCCTTCAGCGTGTACATGAAGTACAGTGAGGCCAACACATAGATCAGCGCTACCCCCAACAGCACATATCGCACGATCGCGCCGTGGTCCGCCCCGCTTGCCTGCGGGTGAGTTTCTACTTGGTTCGTCAAATCTTCTTCGTACATCCGTTGTCCCTTTCGTTGCTGATCAAAAATTAGGAGAAACTGGTACTTGCTTCGACCGGGAGTCTGAAAACTTTCAAGCGGCGCTGCGTGCAGGACTTCAAATCCTAACTTCTGTCACCTTTGCACGCTAGTTCTTCCGCAATGCGGCGGGAAATAAGCAGTTTGCCAATGCAGCCATTATAAATTGTTACAAACCCCAAATGGCGTCTTGAGTTGCATCTACCCCTTCTGATCGCCCCTTGCGCGCAGCCGCGCTGCTCTACAATCGCAAGGTGAAGACTTGGGATGTTGTCATCGTCGGCGGAGGCGTGATCGGCCTGTCGCTGGCGTGGCGATTAAAGTCCGCCGGAACGTCCATCCTGGTTGTCGAAAAGCGCGAACCCGCAAGCGAAGCCTCTGCTGCCGCGGGCGGCATGATTGCCCACTGCGATCCCCACACTCCGAACGTCCTTCTTCCCCTGGCCCGTGCCAGTGCAGAGATATATCCCGACTTCGTAAGCGAACTCGAGGTCGAATCCGGAGAATCGGTCGATTTCCGCGATGCCGGAACCATAGCGTACTTTGATGACATCGCCGAGCCACCCTGCACGAGCGCTCGCGTCGTAACGCCGATCGAAGTATCTCAGATCGAGCCTTCGCTGCGAATCGCAGCACCTGCGTGGTTCCTGCCAGAACCCTCCGTCGATCCCCGCGGGTTAGGCCGTGCGCTGCTCAAGGCCAACAAGCGTCGAGGCGTCGACTTCGTCACCGGGTCGCCAGTCACCGAAGTGCTGGTAGCCGATGGACACGCGGCCGGGGTGAAAACTTCCCACTCGACCTATCCGGCCGGGATCGTCGTCAACTGCGCCGGTGCGTGGGCAGCACAACTGCCACCACTTCCTATTCCGACCCGCCCGGTTAAGGGCCAGATGGTCTGCCTTGTGGCGGAAGATGGCGCTCAGCATACCGCGCCTCTGATCAAACATGTGGTACGCACGCCGGAGATTTACATCATTCCGCGCTCGGACGGCCGCATTCTGCTGGGCGCTACTATCGAAGAAGCTGGATTCGACAAGAGTGTCGATCCGGACACCATTCAGCGACTCTACCGTACCGGCGTCAGCGCCGCGCCGTCACTTGCGTCCCTGAAGATCCACGACGCGTGGGCGGGATTGCGACCCGGAACTCCCGACAACCTGCCAATACTGGGAGAGACCTCGTTGCCGGGTTATTACGCGGCAACCGGACACTATCGCGATGGCATCATGCTCGCGCCCATCACCGCTCATGTGATGACGCAGTTGATCACAGCGAACTGCACGACTGACTTCGATCTGCGGCCATTTTCGCCTTTGCGCTTTGCTTCTTGATTGAACAGCCGCGTCCGTCTGCCGCACCTGAGGTCGCTATTCCAGCACTTCCGGCTCGATCGCGATTCCCTTCTCGCCGGCGGCTTTTTTCTCCCAATACTTTCGTACCCAGGCTTCCCAACTCTTACCCGCGGCTGTATCGCGGCCGCTAAATTCAAGACCGGCAATGTCGGAATATCGGATTGCCACCCTTTCGCGCGAATTCTGCGGAATCACTCGAACAATAGACTCCGCCAACGACGTGCCGCTACGTCGATCAAAGATGTACCCTTCGACCCGCGTCCCAGCCTTCGTCGTGATGGTCACATCGCCGCGGTAATCGAATGCCTCTTCCAGCGCGGCTCGGAGGTCATTTTCTGTAGCAAGCCCGGGAACCCAACCTTCGACCTTGTGATGGTCCTGCCCTTCGACGACTTCTAACTCATCGACTGTCAGATTGCGCTGCGGTTCGCTCATGCGTGCGTCTCCTCCAGCCGGTTCGAATCCGCAGCAATCTGCACGAGCGGGTTATACGAGTGCACCGGCCGAACCTCTTCTTTCAACATTGCGGCGGCCTCATCGTCTCTGTAGCTAGTCGCGAACGTCGCCCGCACAGTCGCCCAGAAGCCGCTCAACGATCCAAACGTGTCGTGCACCGCCGACGCCTCGTAACCACTGTGCACCATGCAATTCGCGCACTTGGGATTCCCCGACTCGGTGCCGTACTTCTCCCATTCCGTCGCCTGCATCAATTCTTCAAACGTATCAGCGTATCCGTCCTGCAGCAGATAACACGGTTTCTGCCAGCCGAACAGGTTGAACGTCGGCATACCCCACGGCGTGCACGGATAATCGCGCTTCCCCATCAGGAACTCGAGAAAAAGCGGCGACTGGTTAAACACCCACCGCTTGCTGCGGTTCGACAGCATGGCGAGGAAGAGCCGCCGTGTGCGAGCGCGTCCCAGAAAATGACTTTGATCCGGCGCCTTGTCATACGAATATCCCGGCGAAAGCATCATGCCTTCCACGCCCAGGTCCATCATCTCGTCGAAGAACGCGCGCACGCTGTTGGGATCGGCGCCGTCGAATAGCGTCGTGTTCGTTGTCACCCGGAAACCGCGCCGCACCGCCTCACGCATCCCGTCGAGTGCGATGTCGTATCCGCCCTCGCGGCACACCGAAAAGTCATGATGCTCGCGCTGCCCGTCCACGTGCACTGAGAACGTCAGGTACTTGCTGGGCTTAAACAGGTCAATCTTTTCCTTGAGCAGCAGCGCGTTGGTGCAGAGGTAGATGTACTTTTTCCGCGCGACCAGACCTTCGACAATCTCCGCAATCTGCGGATGCATCAGCGGTTCGCCGCCCGGTATCGAAACCATCGGCGCGCCGCACTCTTCCACCGCACGGAAGCACTCCTCCGGCGTGAGGTTCTGCTTCAACACATGGGCCGGGTACTGGATCTTCCCACAACCAGCGCACGCCAGGTTGCAGCGGAAGAGCGGCTCCAGCATTAACACGAGCGGATATCGCCTCCGTCCCTTGATCTTTTGTTTCAGGACGTAGCTGGCCACCGTCCACATCTGCGAGATCGGAACACCCATGCGACAGATTCCTTGAATGAAAGAATACGAACGCGAACTCTCTTTCGCTTTTATACTATTTGTGTCATCATGTCAATGGCATCCGGAACCGTGATCCACTTATGACCCTGTTAAATCAATCAGATAGCGCTACACTCGTTACCACCGCCTCGCGCCGCGTCCCTGTCCAGTCTCGGAGCCACCAGACCGTCCAGCGCGTGCTGGATGCCGCCAGCGCTCTCCTCGACCAGATGCCGCTCGACGATCTCACCACTACGCGGATTGCCTCCGGGGCCGGATTATCGATTGGGGCTCTTTATCGTTTCTTCCCCGACAAGCAGTCCATCATCGATGCAATCGCCGTGCGCCATGTCGAGCAGTTTCGCGATTCCCTGGAACACACCGTCATCCAGAAGCTGGAGCGCGACTTGGCCGATCTCTCCAGTTTCAGCCCGGCAACGCTTCTCAATGATGTCGTTGACGCCTACGTCTTGTACCTCGATGGACATCCTGACTTCCGCGCCATCTCGTTTGGGCGCCACATCAGTGCTGCCACCAAAGAACGGGAAGCGTCTCCCAATGTTGGACTGCCGGCACTGTTAAAGAACTTCATGCTCGAGCGGCTAGGAATTCCCAACGCGCCTGAACTGGATTTGATCCTTCGCGTGGTCAGCGAAGCCGGAGAACGACTGATCGCCTTCGCCTATGAGCAACCCACTCGCGATGAACGTGACCGCATCATTGCCGAAATGAAGCGCATGCTGTCGGGCTACCTCTTCCCTGCAGCCACTCTCCGCTAACCGAAGGCATCTGCATCGGTTACTAGGCCTTATAAATTGTTTACGTTCCACTTATTCGTGGCTTATCGCGCCCGGCGTCCAATGAACGTGTGCGCAAGAGACGCACGAGGTGATGAAAAGGATGTCAACCCAGGAAGTATTCGTTCAGCAGTTTGCCAAGCTATTCATCCATTACCAGGAAGCATTGACTTTGAACCCCAAGGATCCTGCCGACCTGAATCCAGCATCCTGGCAAGACATGCCTGAGATCGAGCGTGAGCGCATGGTCGCTGCCGCGCGATTGGCCCTGCTTGAACTCGAGTCCAACCAGCGCGACGACTCACGCCGCTGGTATGCTCGTCCCGGCCAAGCTGAATGGGGCTGCTGAATGGTACAGCCCTTGCGGCATTGCGTCTCGTCGCGTTGTGACAACCTGTGGCTTAGCGCGCTAAACTGCTACGCCATGTTCCCGCGCTTACTCGCACGCCATATTTCGCGTCTCCAACACCTTTGCGTTTGGTTCTCGCTCGCGATGTCGTCGGCCACACTCGCGCAGGAAAAGCCAGCGTGCATCCTTCCCGATTGCGACCAAGCCAAGAGCCTTCTTCCAGAAGTTCCAGCAGGCGGTCGATGCAGACCAGAAGCAGGAAGTCGTCGGCATGATTCGCTATCCGCTGCACTCCTATCGCAACGGCAAAGCGACCGTTTTCAAGACCAAGACTTCATTGCTCGCAGGGTATGACTCGGTGTTCACTGACGGCGTCCGTTGCGCCATCAAGACCGCAAGCCTCGACGATGTTTGGGGCAATTGGCGCGGGTTTACCATCAGCGCGGGGGCAATTTGGTGGGACCGCATTATTCCCAACTCAGCGGGTACTCCTCAGCCTTCCGATCTCTCGAAATATCCCTTCGGCGTCTGCGGTGTGAACCACAGTCCCGAGACTGATAAACAGTGTCCCGCAAACCAGGACACACCGCTGCAACAATAATTGTCTGCATTTTCAGTCATGATCCTTGAGTGCCGCCGACGGCACCTCGCAGAAATGTCATCCAACAGCGATTCACTCCAAACCAGTACGGCAGCTCGCGGTAGTCTTCGGCGTTGAAGATCGCGATGTCGGCATCCTTGCCGACTTCGAGACTGCCTTTGCGATTTTGCAAATTCAAAGCGCAGGCGCCGTTGATTGTCGCCGCAGTAATCGCTCTCGGCCGGCGACATCTTCATGTGAGTGCAGGCGACGGACAGCACGAACGGCATCGAGGTTGTGGGCGAGGTGCCGGGGTTGTAATCGGTGGCCAGCGCGACTGCGACTCCAGAGTCGATGAGCTTACGAGCGGGCGGGAAAGTGTCGAAAGCCAAGAAAGTAGTTGGCGGCGGGAACAGACGTGGCGACGGTATCGGTCTTGGCGAGCCAGGCAATGTCGGCATCGGTGAGGTGGTCGAGGTGGTCGAAGCTGGCGGAGCCGAATTCGGAGAAAAGCTCCAGTGCTGTGTGCGTAAGTTGGCCGACATGGACGCGGGTTTTGAGGCCTGTTGGCGACCGCCGCGCGCAAGATGCGGATCGGATTGCTCTGCGGTGAAGGCTCCGCGTTCACAAAAGACGTCCACATATTCAGCGAGTTTGCGCTGTGCTGCACTGGGAATCATTTCCTCGCAGACCGATCCGCACGTATTCGTCGGAATTTTCGCGAAATTCCGGGGGGACGACGTGCGCGCCCAGCAGCGTAGAGATGACAGTTCCCCGCCACTGCTGCGCAGCCGTTCGAATCGCATCGAGAGATTTAAGCTCGCTGGCCAGATCAAGCCCATACCCGGATTTGGCCTCGACAGTCGTCGTACCCGAGGATTGCATTTCGCGGAGAGCGCTGAGGACGTGCACAGCAAGATCTTCGGCCGACGATTCGCGTACGCCGCGGATGCTGGCGCGAACGCCGCCTCCCGCGGCAGCGATTTCTTCGTAGTTGGCTCCGGCGATGCGCTTCTCGAAGTCGATGAGGCGGGGGAGAGCGAATGCGGGATGAGTGTGGGAGTCGACGAAGCCGGGGAGAACGACCTTGTGGCGGCAATCGATTTCGTCGACGTTCTTTGATTTCTCGCGGAGTTCGTCTGTGGTGCCAACGGCGGCAATTTTGCCGTCCGCGATGAGGACCGCACCATCTTCGATGATCCCGAGGTCGCCCATGGTGGCACCACGACGAGGCGCGGAGCCGCGCAGCGTGAGGAGTTGCGCGGCGTGCGTCAGGATGGTGGGGCTCTTTTTCATATGCCGTCCCTGCCGGGACTTATCTTCCTACACGCTTCCCCAGCGCTAAATGTGAAGTTTCAATAGGTTGTTGTCCATTCGACCGAGAACTGGGAAGCTGATGGTGTGAAGCAACAGCGAGCCAGGAGGCCGAATGGACTATCACCATCATGCTCGACTTACGATTCATCGTCGAGAGGAACTTGCGCAAGCCGTGATTCAGGGACAGTTGAGCTTGAAGGAGGCCGCGGCCTCCTTCAAGCTCAGTCGGCAGAGCGCCGCCAAGTGGGTGGCGCGTTTCCGCCAGTCTGGCCGGGACGGGTTGCGGGATCGCACCTCGCGTCCGCGTCATTCGCCCCGCCTCATCAACCCACCGCTGGTGGAACGCGTGGTCTGCTTGCGGCGTGAACGCTGGACCGGCGTGCGCATCGCCCAGGCCACAGGCTTGAGCCGCGCTACTGTGAGCCGCATCCTGACCCGGTTGAAACTGAATAAACTACGAATGCTCGAACCCGCTGTTCCCATCGTGCGCTACGAATACCCCGCTCCCGGCGACCTGCTGCATATCGACATCAAGAAGTTGGCCCGTATCCATAAACCCGGCCATCGCCTCACCGGCAACCCCCAGGACGAGACCCGGGGCGCAGGCTGGGAGTTCCTCTACGTCGCCATCGACGACCACTCCCGCATCGCCTTCACCGCCATGCTCCCCAACGAAAAGGCGGTCTCCTCTAGCAACTTCCTGCGTCAGGCTGTCGCTTACTTCGCCCGCCTGGGCATCCGCGTCCGTCGCGTCATGACCGACAACGGTCCGTGTTTCTGTTCACGGCTGTTTGCCCAGGCCTGCCGCGACCTGCAGATTCAATCCATCCGCACCCGTATCTACACTCCGCGCACCAACGGCAAAGCTGAGCGCTTCATCCAGACGGCTATCCGCGAGTGGGCCTATGTACGGCTTTATCAGAATTCCGCCGATCGACTCCGCCAACTCGCGCCTTGGATCCATGAGTACAACTGGCATCGACCTCATGCTGGAATAAACCAGAAACCACCCATCACCCGATCCGGTCTCGATGTCAACAACCTCTTGACACACCACAGCTAAAGCCGCCCGGGCTTAGATCTGTCACCCCTCCGGGGCTGGAGGAAGCCTACACGTTCTCGTGTTGAGCTTCCAAACCGGTCGTCGGGATGAGATGTGTGCTCGTACCCTTTTTCCAAGCCCGTATTTTCAGTCACTTGCGGAGGGTTTCGTGTATAGCCTTGCGAAAATGAAGGGCTTAGAGGTACGTGATAGATTCTATTAGATTTAGCAGTTCGCAGAGCGGGTCTGCCGTTTGGAGCGGAGTACAATAGCAGAGAGTTGCAATGCCCAGAGCATCGTCCGGGCAGAGTCGAAATCGAGATTTCCGGTGCCCACGACGCGGAGGATCTCAGCACGGTTCAAGGCGAGGTCGCGCAGGCTCGTGGGCACGCGAAGCCGAGGGATGCAGGCGAGGCGGCGGGCGCGGGCCATATTGTGCAGGCGAGTCCAGGCGTCGAGGTGGTGGCGACAGCAGGCGCGTCCGTGAACCGCGGCCCCGGCAATGGCGGCCGTAGGGCAGGATTCGGCGACAGATACGGATAATCAAGGTCATTCGATCAGAGTAGGGCGGGTGATGGAGTGGTTCGAGAAAAAAATTGTCCGCAACGTTACGAAGGTAACCTGATTTGTTCCCGAAATGGGAAGAATGCGGGATGAGGCGCGCGGCGGAAATAACCCCACATATCCCAAAAGACGGGATATGTGTGCCACCCGCGCAACACTCCTCTGTCCCAACGAAGCGAAGTGGGATCCACTTTGCGAGATTAGTGCTTGTTGTGTGGGGAGTTGAGCGCTACGATTCATCACCCTATGCGCAGCGCACCTGGTTGATTATGCTTTCTGGTGGCTCTTCCGCGGTGGTGATGATCGCCGTCGCCGCGTATATGCAGCGCGGTAGGCTTCATCGCGAGTTCCCTGCTCTTCTTTAACTACCTTGTCTTTCAGATTGCTGCTTTCGGGGTCGAATTTCCGCTTCGCAATTGGAGCAACTATTTCTACGCTTATTGGGTCTTCAAGGCGCTGAGTATTCTTTTCAGTTTCGCCGTCGTGGTTGAACTCGTGCAGAAAGTCGTTGACGGAACCAAGACCTCGCGGCATTGGAATATCCCGCTGTTCTGCTGGTGTGCGCTAGCGGCTATGGTGGTCATCGGAATGTGGCCGCTCCCCTCCACCGTCGTTGACAATGTGACGAACGGAATCTTTTTAGCGGAACAGAGCCGTCCGCGTGACGCAATTTGCACTGGCGTTTTTCATGGTGATGTTCGGGAGCTCCGTGCTCATTTCGAAACGCAGCCTCATTTTTGGCATAGCAGTTGGATTTGGATTTGTTGCCATGGTCAATTTGTTTACGATGGTCCTATTTTCGAATAGAACGTTTCTGAACAGAGCGACATTGAGCAGAGCGACATTGAGCGGAGCGAACGGCGCAGCCTACCTGATCTGCACACTTATCTGGCTCGCCTATGCCGCCGCCGCGGCGAAAGACACCGATCTCCTCCGGCTGGGCTAGTGTTGCTCGACTGGTCGTTCGCGTGCAACGGTGCCACATGCGGGCGGACGCCGTGTGCGCTATTCGCTCGCCATCGGGATCTTGATTCCCTTCTCCTTGTGCGAAGTGCTTGGCCTCGTCGTAGCCTGCATCGACGTGGCGGGCGACGCCGATGCCTGGATCGTTGGTGAGGACGCGCTCGATGCGCTTGGCCATTTCGTCGGTACCGTCGGCGACGGTGACTTGTCCGGCATGCTGCGAGTAGCCGATGCCCACGCCTCCGCCGTTGTGAATCGAGACCCACGACGCGCCGCTTGCCGTATTCAGCAACGCGTTCAGCAGCGGCCAGTCGGCAATAGCGTCACTGCCGTCCTTCATCGATTCGGTTTCGCGGTAAGGCGAGGCGACGGAGCCCGTATCCAAATGGTCGCGGCCCATGACGATTGGCGACTTCAGCTTGCCGTTCTTCACCATGTCGTTCATGGCGAGTCCGAACTCGGCGCGCTCGCCGTAGCCGAGCCAGCAGATGCGCGAGGGGAATCCCTGGAACTTGATGCGCTTGCGGGCGAGGTCGATCCAGCGGCTGAGGACGCGGTCTTGCGGGAACATCTGCAGGATGAGGTCGTCGGTGGCGTGGATGTCGGCGGGATCGCCGGAGAGTGCCGCCCAGCGGAACGGACCGCGGCCTTCGCAGAAGAGAGGACGAATGTAGGCGGGCACGAATCCGGGGAAATCGAAGGCGTCTTTGACACCGTGATCAAAAGCAAATTTGCGAATGTTGTTACCGTAGTCGAAGGTGACGGAACCCATCTTCTGGAGCTTGAGCATGCCTTCGACGTGGCGGGCCATGGTGTCGAGCGACTTCTCGAGGTAGGCCTTGGGATCGGACTTTCGCAACTCATTGGCGGCTTCCAAGGTCATGCCGTTCGGCACGTAACCGTTGAGCGGATCGTGCGCCGAAGTCTGATCGGTGAGAATGTCAGGCACGACGCCGCGTCCGGCAAGCTCGGGAATGATGTCGCCGCAGTTGCCAAGCAGTCCGACGGAGATGTTTTCTTTCTTGCGCACGGCATTCTTCAGGATGCGCAGTGCCTCATCGAGCGAATTGACCATGAAGTCGCAGTAGCCTGTGCGAAGGCGCTTCTTGATGCGCTCGGGATCGACTTCAATTCCCAGATAGCACGCGCCCGCCATCGTAGCCGCAAGTGGTTGAGCGCCGCTCATGCCACCCATGCCGCCGGAAACGATGAGCTTGCCCGCGAGGTCGCCGCCAAGATGCTTCTCGCCCGCAGCGGAGAACGTCTCGTATGTGCCCTGGATGATGCCCTGCGAGCCGATGTAAATCCACGAGCCGGCCGTCATCTGGCCGTACATCATCAGTCCGGCTTTTTCCAGCTCGTTGAATTTTTCCCAGTTGGACCAGTGGCCTACGAGGTTGGAGTTGCAAATGAGCACGCGCGGCGCGTATTCGTGCGTGCGAAAGACGGCGACGGGTTTTCCTGACTGCACCAGCAGTGTCTCGTCGTTATCGAGTTCGCGGAGTGAGCGGACGATGGCGTGGTAGCACTCCCAGTTGCGGGCAGCGCGACCGGTTCCACCATAGACGACGAGGTCCTGTGGCCGTTCGGCTACCTCTTCGTCGAGGTTATTCATCAGCATGCGCATGGCGGCTTCCTGCGCCCATCCTTTGCAGGAGAGCTGGTTGCCGCGTGGCGCCTTGATTGGAACGTAGGTTGTAGATGAGTCCGTCGCTACAGGCATAACCCAAGAATGTTAGTGGGAGCAACGAGAGAGTGCAAATGTAAAGGCTGTGGATAGTGGGTGGTGGATAGTGGATAGAACAACCGCATAGAACCCCGCATTTCCCGACGTCAGGGACATGTGGGCCACGCCGACCGAAATAGCTGTGGTACTTGATTGTGGGAGCAGCGGGCAAGAAAATCGGGGAGCGGCTGTTTGACCGTCTCCCCACTCTCTCCGATCAGGTTTGCTATTGCGGCTACTTTAGCTGGGCAGCGCGGTGAATGTGTCAACGCATCGTGAAATGTGCATGAAGAATATGTGACAAGGGGGAAATACGATTACGCGCTCTAGGCTCCGCACAAATTCGACTAGCGACCGCACAGGAACTCCGGACGGCCCTTTGGCGATCCACGGCTTGGCGTCTTCCATCCAAGCGACGCCGGCGATGTCGAGGTGGATCCACGGAGTATCGCCGACGAACTCCTTCAGGAACATGGCAGCCGTCACGGCTCCGCCCCAGCGACCTCCGCTGTTTACGATGTCGGCAATGTTGGACTTGATCATCTCACGGTACTCATCGTCGACAGGCAAGCGCCACATCTTCTCGCCAGACGCTTTCAGCGAGGCGTTGAAGCGCTCATAGAACTCGTCGTCGTTGGAGAAAATGCCCACATTGATCATGCCGAGGGCAACGACTACCGCACCTGTGAGAGTGGCGGCGTCGATCAGGTGAGTCGCGCCTAACTGCTTGGCGTAGTGCAAGCCGTCGGCCAGTACCAGGCGGCCTTCGGCGTCGGTGTTGATGATCTCGATCGATTTTCCTGACATGGCAATCTGCACGTCGCCAGGCTTTTGCGCGGTGCCGGAGGGCATGTTTTCGGTCGCGCAGACGATGCCAATAACGCGGACGTTGGGCTTCAGTTGCGCGATGGCGCGCATAGCGCCGATCATGGCCGCGCCTCCGGCCATGTCGTATTTCATCTTTTCCATGCCGTCGGACGGCTTGATCGAGATACCGCCACTGTCGAAGGTGATTCCCTTGCCGACCAGGCCGAGAACGGGCTTCTCAGGAGCACCCTTCGGCTCATAGCGCATCACGATGAGGCGCGCAGGCTCTTCTTGTGAACCCTGGGCGACACTCCAGAACGCTCCCATCTTCAGCTCTTTAATTTTGTCGGGGCCATAGATCTCACACTGTAGTCCTACTTCGTCAGACATATTTTTAGCGCGGTCGGCGAGAATGGTCGGTGTCATGCGGTTGCTGGGCTCGTTGACCAGGTCGCGAGTGAAGTTCTGGGCTTCGCCAATGATGGTTCCCTGGTCGACGGCCGCCTGCAGCGCTTTGGCGTCTGACTTCGCAGGAGCGACGATCGTTAGTTCGTCGATTATCTGCACTTTGCGGTCACTCTTGTAGTAGTCGGCATCGAAGCTACCGACGTAGGCACCTTCGACGATGACCTTCACGGCATCAGCTGCGGTAAGTCCGTCAGCCGTTGGCGCTACGATGGCGAAGCTCTTCAAGTCCTTTCCTTTAACGGACCGGACAGCAGCACCAGCAATTTTGCGCAGCTCGGAGATTGAAAACTTCTTGGCCTTTCCGCCGCCAATCAGCAGCAGGCGCTTAGCTTTGAGACCAGTAGGCTTGTGCAGCAGCGTGGTTTCCAGAGCTTTACCGGTAACCTCGCCGGATGCGATCAGGTCGGCAGCCGCGGCTTGAACTGCTGTATTGTCGGTCAGGAGTTGGGGCTTAGGTTTGTCGTCGGTGCCATTGCCGTTCTTTTCAGAAGCGTCGATGACGGCGACCACGAGGCATTCGGTATCGATTTGAGAAGGAACAGTGGTGCTAAGTTTGATATTCATGATGTCGTCCGGTACTCCCTAGGATTTTCTGCTTCTCGCAATAGCTTCGCGGGCTTCTTTGTCGGCGGTTTTGCGGCGTTCGGTTTCGCGCTTATCCCACATTTGTTTGCCCTTAGCCAACGCTATCTCCACTTTCACCCTGCCGTTCCGGAAATACAGACGCGTGGGGATAAGCGTCAGTCCTTTTTGTTGGGCTTTGCCGATCAGCTTGTTCAGTTCACTGCGATGGACCAGCAGCTTTCGTGTACGTAACGGTTCGTGATTGAAGATGTTGCCGTGGTCATACTCGCCAATGTGCGCGTTGATGAGCCAGAGTTCGCCGTCCTTTACCAAGCCGTAGGCGTCTTTGAGGTTGGCGCGACCGTTGCGGATGGACTTCACTTCCGTGCCGCGCAGAGCGATTCCAGCCTCGAATTTCTCGAGCAGGAAGTAATTATGCGAAGCGGAGCGATTGACCGCTGCGTCGCGCAATCCGCTGGCTGTAGGATCGCGCCGACCCGGCTTGTTTTCCTTTTCTGGACGGGCTGTGGACTGCGGCGGACGGGGCATGGCGAGAAACTCACGCGGGGTACGAAACTCGTATGCTAACACACGGTTACATCACATATACGCGGCGAGCGAGATGCTATAATCGCGCCAATCCTGGCGGCTGCGATGAATACGAAGATTCCCGGTTCTGGCGAACATCGGGCGCTTACGTTTTCCTGTCGCGGAAGTCAGAACTGCGTACCGGAGCCCGTTTCTGGCCAGTTGCAGGGTGCTCCGGCAAAACCGGTCTTAAGGAAACTGATGAAACGGCTTCCCCGTCTCCTGGCGCTGCTCCTCATATTTGCCTCACTGCCCGCAGTAGCCGCCGACAAAGCCAAGACGTTTTACAAACAGGGTCTCGACGCTGAAGTCCGCGGAGACTACGAAACAGCGTACAACGACTATCACCAGGCATATCAACTCAAGCCGGACGATATTCAATATCGCGCGTCGTTCGAACGGGTTCGATTCCTGGCGTCGGCAGCCCACGTGCATAAAGGGGAACTGCTGGAGAAGGCCGGCAAGTTGCAGGAGGCCTTGACCGAGTTTGAGCGGGCGATGGCCATCGACCCCTCGAGTTTTATTGCGCAGCAGCAAGTCAATAAAATCACCCGGGAACTGAACGAAGCGGCACAACCGACCCAGCCTACTCCCAGTTCAACGGCGCAATCAGCCCTGCATAAGCGTATGGAAGAGGCCGGCGGTCCGGTCGAGCTGGCGACGATCGCCAACACTCC
The DNA here is from genome assembly GCA_963837915.1 of uncultured Acidobacteriaceae bacterium. Classification (GTDB taxonomy): domain Bacteria; phylum Acidobacteriota; class Terriglobia; order Terriglobales; family Acidobacteriaceae; genus DASRAA01. The sequence goes on along the minus strand of CAWIPZ010000014.1, from coordinate 16,098 downwards.
CATTACGCTCAAGATGAGCGCGGATTCCAAGACAATTTACGAGACGATTGGGAAACTGGCGGGAATCAACGTTCTGTTCGATCCCGATTACACGTCGCGCGTCATTCGCGTCGAACTAAATGGCGTAACGCTGCAGGAGGCGCTGGAGATTGCGGCCCTGGAGTCGAAAACATTCTGGCGTCCGGTAACGCCCAACACAATTTTCATCGCCGCCGACACACCGGCAAAGCGCAAAGAGTTGGAGCAGAGCGTTATCCGTACGTTCTACCTGACCAACCTATCACAGCCGAACGAGCTGCAGGACCTGGTCAATATCCTTCGCACCCTGCTCGACACGCAGCGGCTGCAGCAGTTCCCTTCTCAGCAGGCGATTGTCGTGCGCGGCACGCCCGACCAGATTGCGCTGGCTGAGAAACTGATCGATGACCTCGATAAGTCGCGCCCAGAAGTTGTGGTGGATGTGGTGATCATGCAGGTGCAGCGCAACAAGCTGCGAGATTTGGGAATTACGCCGCCGACCAATATATCGGTGGCACTGATCGACAACACTACTTCGACGACTACGACTTCGGGAAGCAACATCGGTACCGGCAACGGGTCGGCTACGACGACAACCGGCAGTACGGCGGGCACGATTAACCTGAACAGCCTTGCGCACATCAATGCGACGAATTTTCAGGTGACGATTCCTCCCGCGACTGCGTCGTTCCTGTACAACGACAGCACGACAAAGATTCTGCAACAGCCGCAAATTCGTGCGTTCGACGGACAAAAGGCGTCGCTGAAGATCGGGCAACGAGTTCCGGTGGCCACTGGTTCGTTCCAGCCTGGCATTGGTGGAGTCGGCATCAACCCGTTGGTCAATACTCAGTTCAATTACATCGACGTGGGCGTAAACATCGATGTGACGCCGCGGGTGCACGGTACTGATGAAGTGACATTGAAGCTCGCCATGGACATCTCGGCGGTTGATTCTTACCAGAACATTGGCGGAATTCAGCAGCCGGTAATCGGACAGCGCAAAATCGAGCACGAGATCCGCATGCGCGAAGGCGAAGCCAACATCATGGGCGGAATCCTGGAAGAGACGGAGAGCAAGTCGATCAACGGAATTCCGGGACTGGCTTCGATCCCGTTCTTCCGATATTTCTTCTCCACCGAAAACAAGCAGCGGCAAGACAACGAACTGGTGTTCATGTTGATTCCGCACATTGTTCGCGCGCAGGACGTTTTCGACTCCAACACTCGCGCCATCGACGTGGGTACGGCGAATGCGATCTCGTTACATCGTTCGAATGCAACTGCGCCGGAACAGCCTGCTGCGGCACCAGGGAACCAGCCCGTCTTCGGGGCGCAACCCGGCGCTGGTTCCGCGCGACCAGTCGGCAGCAACCGCACCTGCCGGGAGCGCGATTCTCAGCTTCGATCCACCCTCGTTGAGCCAGGCCGTCGGCACAACGTTCACGATGAACGTAAATCTGGCAGGCGGGCAAAACGTGTATTCGGTGCCGCTCCAGATTCTTTACAACCCGAACGTGTTGCAGCTGGTGAATGTATCTAACGGGCCGATGCTTTCGCAGGACGGGCAGGCGGTGGCGCTGGTGAACCGCGATGACAGCATGATGGGGATCCTGCAGGTTACCGCTTCGCGGCCGCCAGGAAGCAACGGAATCAGCGGCGATGGACAGGTGTTTACCTTGACGTTCCAAGCCAAGGCCCCGGGCCAAGCAACGCTAAGCATCAATCGCGCCATGCTGAAGAATGCCAGTATGCAAAGCATTCCGGCGAGTGGCTCGCAGGCCATCATTACGATCCACTGATCCGCGCGGTCCAGATTCCGCAGTTATGCCACTACGTTTCAATTTGTGTTCGACACGGCGGACGGAGATCGTCGCTGCGAACACGGAGCCGAGGAATAAGATTGAAGGAGTGAAGTCTCCTCAGGCCAGGATGGACGTTCTCGCAGAGCGCCGCTCACACCGCAGAGGATTTACTGTTGTCGAGTTGATCGTCGCCATGACGATCCTCATGATTCTGACGGCGGTCGCGGTGCCCATCGTGAGGGTCACGATCCAACGCAACAAGGAGCGCGAGCTGCGGCGCGATTTGTGGGAAATGCGTGACGCCATCGATCGCTACAAAGACGCTGCCGATCGCGGCGCATTTCAGGTCAAGGTCGATAGCCAGGGCTATCCGCCAGACCTGGAGACGCTGGTCAAAGGTGTGGACACCAACGGGAAGAAGATTCGCTTCCTGCGGCGTATTCCCGTCGATCCGATGACCGGCAAGAACTGAGTGGGGCTTACGCTCGATGCAGGATGATATTGATTCTGATTCGTGGGGCGGACAGAGTGTCTTTGACGTCTATACCAAGTCGGAGGGCACGGCGCTTGACGGATCGAAATATAAGACGTGGTAGTTTTGTGGTTTAAACCGCAGATTGAGACTATGAACCGCCGCTCGCGACAACGCGGATTCACGCTGATCGAACTGATGGTGGTGATCAGCATCATCGTCATTTTGATGTCGGTGGCCATTCCCCGCTACCAGGCGTCGATCCTGCGGGCTCGCGAAACCGTACTGCGCGACGACCTTTATACCCTGCGCTCGGTGATTGACCAGTACACGCTCGACAAGCAGAAGGCGCCGCAATCGCTGCAGGAACTGGTGGATGCCGGATACATCAAGCAGCTTCCTCGGGACCCCTTCACGAATACGCGCGATAGTTGGGTGCCTGTGACCGACGACAGCATCATGTCGCCCGACCAGTCACAGGCCGGCATTATTGACGTGCATAGCGGCAGCGACCAGACGTCGAGCGAGGGCACGGCGTATAGCACGTGGTAGTGTCATCTTTGATTTTTACGCGCTTCTGCTTCGGTCAGCCAACCTCGGCGCAGCTTCTCTTCAGGAATACTCGACAGGTAGGGCTTGATGTCGAGGATGGGTGTGCCGTCGAGCATATCGACGCCTTGCACGCGCAACCGACGGCCTTCGCGGCCTAGAAGTTCGACCACGCTGAGCGCGATTGGGTTGGGACGCCGCGGAGAGCGAGTGGCAAAGACGCCGTGCGGACGGTCATCAGTAGGCGGTTTGCCGGTCAGGTCGATACCCCTCGGACCGATCAAAAGCCCAAATGACAAACAGATGCGAAAAGCCTTCGATGTCCAGCAATCCGGCTTCGAACTCGGGAAGGATTTCGAGCTCGCCTTCGACGACGTGTTTGGCTCCGAGGCCTTTGGGAATCTCGCTGGTCGCCGAGTAGGGACTGTGTACGTATCCGATTGGACGTGCAGTAAACATATCTCCACTACCCTACATCACCGGCGGAACCGTGATGCCCATTACCGCCAGCAATGCGGTCAGTTCGCGACGGACAACGGCTGCGGTGGCCAGCAGGAATTTCTTGCGGCCTTCATCCGCTTCGGTCAGGACGTGATGCCGGTGATAGAAGTTGTTGAACTGTTGTGCCAACTGAAATGCGTGCTTGGCGGCGTAGGCCGGCTCGGTCGTCCCAATACACTGCTCCATCGCGGCTGAGGTCTTCCCTGCCAGGAGCCACAGCTCCCAGATTTCGGTGCCGCTGTCGTCACCGAAGAATCGCGCGTAGTCGACCTCGGAGGCTAGGGCTTGGTCAGGCTCGACGCCCGCCTTGCGAAGAATGTTGCTGGCGCGCACCACAGCGTATTGAGCATAGGGGCCGGTTTCACCCTCGAAGGCCAACGCCTCTTTGAAGTCGAAGGCAATCACGGACTGCTTGGTGAACTTCAGCATGAAGTAGCGCAGCGCTCCGATGGCGATTTGTTCGCTGATAGCGCGCCGCCCGGCGTCGTCAAGTTCAGCGTGACGGCTGTCCACTTCTTTTTGGGCTGCTGCAATGAGCGAGTCAAGCAGATCGTCCGCCTTAACTCCGAAGCCCTTGCGGCCCGACACCTCAATGTAGGACTTAGCCTGGTCTTCGGGTGTCACTTCGTAGCCCAGTTCCATTGCGCAACGAGGGGTGAGCGCCACCATTTCGTACGAAAAATGGGTATAGTGCGCCGCCTTGTCGGGATAGCCGAGCAGCCGTATTGCTTCGACGACGGTGTTTTGCGGATCGCTCTGGCGAGAATCGATGACGTTATAGATAGCCTCGACGTTGCCGAAGTGGGGATGATCGGCCTCGCCGTGCTCGGCGGAAATCCAGCACTCGTGGCTGTCGGCATAGCGGAAGAACTTTTGATATCCGAAGTCGCGACCCAGCAGGCCGAACTTCCACAGGTGATAGGCAATGTCCTTGCCGACGTAGCCGACGGTTCCGTTGGAGCGGACGATCACCTTGGCGTCTTCGTCCGGGCCGATGTTTTCGTCGGATTCGGACGGCTCCTCGGCGCTCTTGGCGGCATTGGCTTTAGTTGACGACGCCGGTCGCGTCATGACCCAGCATCCCTTGTTCTTGCCCTCGGCTTCGAAATACAGAACACCCTTCTCTTTGAGCTGCTGGAAGGCCAGGTCCCAGAAGTGCAGCCGGAGGATCTCGCTCTCCCGCGGCAGGAAGTCGTATTCGATGTCGAGGCGATCCATGGTCTCCAGATGCCGCTTCAGGACAGCCGTTGATACCAGGTTAGCAATTTCCGCCATCTCATTATTGCCCTGCTCTATAGCGTGTAAAGCTTTAAGTCTTACTTTAAGATTGTCTTTGTCCTGCTCGTACCACTGCGAGACGCGGGCGTAGAGGTCCCAGCAAATATAGTCGAAGCGCGGAGTTGCGGCGATTAAGGCCTCGATCTGTGCCTTGCTCTGCTTCTCCAGATGCGTGAATCCGACAACCACGTCAGCCACCTGCACGCCGGTGTTGTCGATGTAGTTCTGGATGTCGACGGTGTGTCCGGCAGCGCGCAGTAGGCGCACGAACGTGTCGCCCAGGATGGCGTTGCGCAGATGGCCTATGTGCGCTGCCTTGTTGGGATTGATGCTGGTGTGCTCGACCAGAATCTTTCCCTTGACGTCGGCTGCTCCCTCGCCAGCGTGGTCGGCGATGTCGATAGCGAGTTCGGTCGCAAGCTCCTGCGCGGCCGTCGCTCGTTGCAGCCTGGCGTTGATGTAGCCGCCTCCGGCGACTTCGAACCTCTCGAAGCCCTCGGGCACGGGCATCTCGGCGACAATTTCTTCCGCAATTTTGCGAGGCGCTTTGCGAAGCTGCTTTGCCAGTTCGAACGGGAACGGCATGGCAAATTCGCCCATTTCGACCTTGGGTGGCTGGTCGATGGCGATTTTGGGCAAGTCAAGCTGGTACTTCGTGCGGAGGAATTCGCGGACGTGGCTCGCCAGTTGCTTCTGTCTCTTCAGGTACACGATGGCTCTCGGTCTTTCCTATAGCTCTGAGGCTGTTCGTCGCGGGCAATGCGTGACGGGACGTTGGCTCGCAAATAGCTGAGGAAAAAGGCGATTATAGCAAACAGTTTACGTGTTCCCGGTTTGACGCTACTAGCAGCGTTACCTATGATGAAAGTTCCCACCACGCATCCGGCGAAGCGCTGGTGTGGTGCACCAGCGGACGGCTTCCATGCGCATTGCTTACCTCGACTGTTTTTCCGGCATCAGCGGCGACATGTTTCTGGGCGCGGTGGTGGATGCCGGAGTTCCGTTCGAGCTGCTGCGGCAGACTGTCGCTGCGTTACACGTAGGTGCCACGCTGGAGCTGTCGTGGGTTGATCGTAATGGGATATCGGCCGCAAAAATCGACGTGATTGTGAATGGCCAAAAGGACAAGCCGCGGGAAGAATTCTGGGCAGCGGAAAGCGAACAGCATAGCCACGATCACATCCACGGTGAGAAGCACAGCCATCCGCCGCACAGCCGGCACCTGAATGAGATTCTGAAGGTTATTGCCGCCGCCCCTATCAGCGACAGAGCCAGGCAAACGGCTAGCGCCATCTTCACGGCCCTGGGAGAAGCCGAGGCGAAGGTGCACGGCGTTCCGGTCGAAGCAGTGCACTTCCACGAAGTCGGCGCGGCGGATGCGATCGTTGACATCGTCTGCGCGGCGGCCGGTGCGGAGGCGTTGCGGGTCGAACGCATTCTGGCGTCGCCCCTGAATGTCGGTAGTGGAACCATTCAGTGCGCTCACGGCGTAATGCCGGTTCCGGCTCCGGCCACGCTGGAGTTGCTAAAAGGAATTCCGATTTATTCGGGCGAAGTGCAAAAGGAACTCGTGACGCCAACCGGAGCAGCACTCGTGAAAGTGTTGGCTGCCGAATTCGGCTCGCGGCCAGCCATGACTGCCGAACAAATCGGGTATGGCGCCGGATCCCGCGATTTTCCGCGACACTCGAACGTGCTCCGAATCACGACGGGGGAGACCGGTGACCATTGTGAAGGGACGGACGAAGAGATTGTCGTACTCGAGGCCAACCTGGACGACCTCAGTCCCCAGATTATTGGCTACATCGCGGACCAGGTTCTGGCGGAGGGTGCCCTGGACGTGTTCACGACTGCTGTTCAGATGAAGAAGGGACGGCCTGGAACGCTGCTGACGATACTCGCCAAGCCACAGAACGAACCGAGGCTGCGCGGCCTGTTGTTTCGAGAGAGCAGCACGCTGGGTGTGCGCAGCCGTCGCGAACAGCGTCACGTTCTCACGCGGCGTCATGAGAGCGTGCAGACCCAATGGGGAGCGGTACGCATTAAGATCGGAAGTATGGGCGATAAGGATTCGCAATTCGCGCCCGAATATGAGGATTGCCGGAGCATTGCCGCGAAGCATCAAGTGGCGCTGAAGCAGGTTATGCAAGAGGCGCTCCGGCTGTATCTGGACAAGAAGAATGGATAACCCTGGAAAGTTCTACATCACGACGCCGATCTACTACGTGAACGCACGCCCGCACATCGGTCATGCCTATACCACGGTGGTATGCGACACCGTGGCGCGGCGCCAGCGCATGATGGGCTTCGATACCTGGTTTCTTACCGGAACCGATGAGCACGGTCAGAAGATTGAGCGCTCCGCGATCGCTGCTGGTTGCTCGCCTAAGGAATTTGCGGATCGCGTCTCGGGCGAATTTCGCCAACTATGGGACCGGATGAAGCTGACCTACGACGACTTCATCCGGACTACGGAACCGCGTCACGTGCGCGGCGTGCAGGCGCTGTTCAAGCGGTTGCAGGAGCGCGGGTACATCTACAAAGGCTCATACAGCGGACAGTATTGCGTGTTCGACGAGCTATATGTGGATGTCACGGAGCCGGGTGCTCCCTGCCCCGAGTGCGGCCGTCCGACGGAAACTGTTCAGGAAGAAAATTACTTCTTCAAGCTCTCGGCCATGGGAGAGCCGCTGCTGAAGCTCTACGCCGAGCATCCAGACTTCATCCGCCCCGAAACGCGACGGAACGAAGTGATTTCGTTTGTGCGCAGCGGGCTGCGCGATCTCTCGGTCAGCCGGACGACTTTCACCTGGGGTATTCCGGTGCCAGGAGACGAGAAGCACGTCATTTACGTCTGGCTCGATGCCCTGGCGAATTACATCACAGCGATTGGGTTCGGTTCCGACGATCCGAAAGATCAGGCGAAATTAAAACGCTATTGGCCTGCCGACGTTCACATGATCGGGAAAGAGATCGTGCGCTTCCATTGCGTGTACTGGCCAGCGTTTTTATTGGCGGCGGGGTTGCCGCTGCCGAAGTCGATCATCGCTCACGGCTGGCTGCTGTTCGAAGAGAGCAAGATGTCGAAGTCGCGCGGTAACATCGTGCGCACCGAAACAATTCTCGACACACTGGGCGCCGACACTCTGCGTTATTTCTTGCTGCGTGAAATCGTCTTTGGCAGCGACGGCTCGTTCAGCTTCGATGCGCTGGTGCAACGGTTCAATGCCGACCTAGCAAACGGCTTGGGAAATCTGTCCAGCCGAACGCTGAGCATGATCGCGCGCTATTTCGAGGGAGAAATACCCTACCCGTCGCCCGGGGCGCGAACTGCTGCCGATGACGCTATCGCCGAACTGGCACAGCGAACGATTACCGACTACCACGCGCAATTTGAACAATTCCAGTTTTCTCGCGCGCTGGAGACGGCTTGGGGGCTGGTGGCTGCGGTCAACAAGTACATCGTCGAGAACGAGCCGTGGGCAGTGGCGGAGAAGGAAGATCAGGACTCCCGCGCTCGGTTAGCAACCATTCTGCACACTTCGGCCGAAGCGCTGCGCATCGTAACGGCGCTGGTGCATCCGGTTATTCCCGAATCCACTGCGCGCATTTGGGAGCAGCTTGGGCTGGGCGACATCACCAAGCTTGATCTGCGCAATCTGGCATGGGGACAGCTGCCACTACATACCAAACTCGGCAAAGTTGAGGCGGTGTTCCCGCGCGCCGATAAAAGCACCGTCGAAAGGATGCAGCAGATGGAACAGGAACAGTCTGCACAAGCTGCACAGCCGGCGATCGTCGAATCGAATCTAGACGCCAAACCAGTCGAAAGCGGGCCGCTTCCTGCACTAGCGGTTGCCGCGCCGCCGGCGGCAGCGCCTGCAAACAACACCATCACCATTGATGACTTTGCAAAGGTGGAATTGCGGGTCGCCCAAGTGCTCGTTGCTGAAAAGGTCAAAGGCGCTGACAAGTTGTTACGTCTGGAAGTCGATCTGGGCACCGAGAAGCGGCAGATTGTCGCAGGGATTGCCAAGGCCTACGATCCCGACAAACTCGTGGGACGCAAGGTGGTGATCGTCGCTAATCTCGCGCCGCGCAAACTGCGTGGGCTGGAATCGCAAGGCATGATCGTCGCTGCGTCATTGGGCGATGAGGGCGTGCCGGTGCTGGCTGGCTTCCTGGAAGACGTCCCTGTAGGAGCGCGCCTGAAGTAGCTTATTCTCCGCTCATGTACACCGACTCGCACTGCCATCCGGAGAACAAACGCTTCGATGCCGATCGGCCGGAGATTTTTGCTCGTGCCCAAGCGGCTGGCGTCACCACAATGTTGGCTATCGGCAACGGTGATGGCCCGGGCACTGGAACTTTCGATTGCGCGATTAAGCTTGCCGAGCAATATGACGGGGTTTACGCCACCGTGGGAATTCACCCTCACGAGGCAGCACTCGCCAAGCAGGAAGATTTTGACGAACTGATAACTCTATCGCGGAACCCGAAGGTAGTCGGATGGGGCGAGATCGGACTCGACTACTTCTATGATCACTCCCCGCGTGATGTGCAGCAGAGCGTTTTCATGCAGCAATTGGAATTGGCGAAGGCTGCCAAGTTGCCGATCATCATTCACTGCCGTCCTTCGGAGAACAGCGAAAACGCGTGGGATGACTTGTTGCAACTTCTGCGCGAACACTGGCAGGCCACCGGCCTCCGCGGCGTCATGCACTGTTTCACCGGAACGGTGGAGAATGCGCGGGATTCGCTCGATCTCGGCTTTGTCATTTCGTTTGCCGGTAACATTACTTACCCCAAAGCGCAGAACATACGCGATGCAGCAAGCCTCGTGCCGCTGGATTCAATGTTTATCGAGACCGACTCGCCCTACCTGGCGCCGGTTCCGCATCGTGGCAAGCGAAATGAACCGGCCTACATCGTCGAAGTGGCGCGAGAGATCGGGCGCTTGCGGGGTGTCTCGGCAGAAGAGATTGGGGGGGTGACGACGGAGAATTTCTATCGTTTCTTTCAGCAGCGCCAAGACCGGCCACAGCCCTGAGATGGGCCGACACGCGCGAGACGCCTTCAAGACCAGCAGCCCCTTCGACTCGCTCCGCTCGCTCAGGGTCTCGGCTGCGGGCTCAGACGCCCGCAAGACGCCTCGACTTGTTACACTAGTTGTTTATGGCTGAGAACTCGTTTGACATCGTCAGCAAGGTAGACATGCAGGAAGTCTCCAATGCGCTGCAACAGGCCCTGAAGGAGATCCATACTCGCTACGACCTGAAGGATTCGAAGTCCGATATTCATTTGGACGATAAGCAAGCCTTGGTTTTGAGTTCGGCCGATGAGTACAAGTTGAAGGCCGTCAATGATGTATTGCAGAGCAAACTGGTCAAGCGCGGAGTGTCGCTGAAGTCCCTGACGTATGGAGCGATCGAACCCGCGGCGGGCTCGTCCGTGCGGCAAAAGGTCGAGTTGCAGCAAGGCATCGCGATCGAAAAGGCACGCGAAATCGTGAAGCTGGTGAAGAATTCGAAGCTCAAGGTACAGGCCTCGATCCAGGGAGATTTTGTGCGGGTGAGCGGCAAGGACCGCGACACGTTGCAGCAAATCATCGCGCTCATTAAGCAATCTGACTTCGGTATCGACATGCAGTTTACAAATTACCGATCGAACTGACAGGGTTGCCCGACTTGAATACGACCGTAACCCGCAACGCCAAAGAAGTGTTTGACCTGTTGCACGACGACCTCGCCGCCATCGAGCGTGAGTTCGGCCGCGACACGGTCTCGGGCGTGCGCGCCATCACGGAGATCGGCGAGTATCTCCGTGCCGGCGGCGGTAAGCGGTTGCGTCCTGCCTTGTTACTGCTCTCCTGCAAGCTGATGAACTACACCGGTCAGGGCGCGATCAAGCTGGGCGCTGTGGTCGAGATCATCCACACTGCGACGCTGGTCCACGACGACATCATTGACGAAGCGAAGACTCGGCGCGGACGTCCAGCGGCCAACACCCAGTGGGGCAACTCCAAATGCGTGCTGGCCGGCGACTGGCTCTACATGCAGGCGTTCAAGATTGCCGTGCAAGAGCGCAACTTCCATATCCTCGACGCGCTTATCGACCTTACCCAGGCGATGGTGGAAGGCGAACTCCTGCAGATTGAGCGGCTCGGCAGAGCCATCACCATCGACGAGCATTTCGAGTTGATCTTTCGCAAGACCGCATGTTTGTTCTCGGTGTGCATGAAAATGGGGGGAATTCTCGCCAATGCCAGCGATGCCGATCAGCAGCGTCTGGCCGACTACGGGCGCAACCTCGGAATGGCTTTCCAGATCGTGGATGACGTGCTCGACCTCACGGCATCGGAAGAAGTCTTGGGTAAGCCGGTGGCCAGCGATCTGCGCGAAGGTAAGGCAACGCTAGCCGTCTTGCATGCGCTGGAACGTTGTACGCCCGAAGAGCGGACGACCATTGAGTCAGTATTGGGCAATGGTGGATTTAACGGCATCACGCCTGCCGACATCGTTGCGATTCTAAGTCGTCACGGTTCCATCGATGCGGCCTACGCACGAGCTGCCGAGTTCACCGCCGCCGCACGCGAGGCGATTTGCACGTTCCCTGATTCCGAGATCAAGCGAGTGCTGCTCTGGGTTCCGGAGTTTGTGGTCGAGCGGCAGAGTTAGCTCTTCGATCACGCGGGACTCGCTGATTTACACTTCCTCACATGGCGGCCCCGCAAGAAATCGAAATTAAATTCCTCATACCAGACCTCAAGTTCTTAGAACGGCAGCTCACTGGCATTGGCTTTCAATGCGTCACGCCGTCAACCCATGAGGTGAATACACTGTACGACCTTCCGGGACAGAAACTGCGTCGCAAGGGGGAGTTATTGCGCCTGCGAAAATATGGCGATAGCTGGAGGCTGACGCACAAGGCACGAGCTAAAACCGGCAAATATAAATCGCGAGCGGAGTTGGAAACTGGGGTGGCTGACGGTCCGCAGACCGACCTTTTGCTGCGAGCCCTCGGCTATCAACCCGTCTTCACCTACGAGAAATTCCGTTCCGAATGGAGCGACGGCAAGGGCCACGTCGTGCTGGATCATACGCCGATCGGTAACATAGCCGAGATCGAAGGTCCAGCACGCTGGATCGATCAAACCGCCAAAGCGCTCGGCCTTGTACCCTCAAGTTACATCACGAAATCGTACGCTGAACTTTTCTTCGACTGGAAGCGTAAATACAAACGGAAGGCGATGAACATGACGTTCCGCGAAGTTGGCGGCCGCGCAAAGAGCCGCCAATCGAGTACTCGCCAAAGTTCCGCGGAAGCCGAAGCCGGCTCCGGAGTTTAGAGCTCGCCGGGCCTGAACCGGAGCCGGTGGCTGGACCGACGCTTCTGTATAGGAACTACTTCTTAATCCGCTCCAAGACCGCGCCGGCAATCAGGGGCAGGCCAACGGTCGCATCGAGCAGTACTTCGGCAAACTTTCCGCCTTCCTCGGCAGGCACGAACTTTCCCCACGACACGGCCTCGCTGTAGGTGCAGCCCGATAACCCGCCCCAGTTGACGGGTTCGGGACAGATGCGGACACCATAATGGAAGCGTTTCAGGATCAGCTCTTCGCCCCCGCGCCGGTGGCGCAAATCAATGTACGGGCCGAATTGCTGTGCCCAGTTGCGTGGAACTCCGCCGCCAATCGTGAAGATACCCAGCCTGGTTTGCTTGAGTAGAGTCTCAGCATAGTACTCGAGGTCCTCGAAGGGATCGTAGCGCAGCGGAGGAATGTTATTTCTGCGGCGGACGCGATTGTGGACGGCAAAGTCGAGACCGATCTCCGAATCACTGAAGGCCGGTACGAAAACCGGCACGCCCTTCTCATACGCGGACTTGAGAATTCCGCGCTCCTTCACATTCTCGCTGAGATACTTGCCAATATCGCGATTCAACTTGTAGGAACAGAGCGGCTCGTTGTGGTCCCAACCTTTTAGAATGCGGGCCACGATGGTCTCGACAAAGTCGAGGTTGGTCTCTGGCTCTAGCGTGTCATACACGCGGTTATAACCGGCGTCATACAACTCGGTATCGTCCATACGCGGGTCATAACGGAAATGAGAGCGGCCGGCGGCCTCCACCAATCCGTGCGCCATCAGCGCGCCGGTGGAAATCACGGCTTTGACTATGCCCGCATCGATCAAGTCGGTGACAATCAGGCCCTGCTTGGCGACGGTCATTGCTCCGGCCAGTGTCATCACCACGAAGCAGGCTTTGTCGCGCGCCATCGCTTCCAGCACGTCGGCGGCTTCGCCCACCTGCCGACCGGTGAAGGCGGTGTTCCCCATTGCCCCAACCAAGTCGTCGACGCTCTTAATTTTGGAAAGGTCTAGCGGAGCAAGCGGCACCAATTTGTCGCTGATTGGGTCATGCAGGTTACGTTCCTTGCCGTCTTCGCGTTGCGCGGAATGATCGGTCACAGGCACCTCATGAGAGCGATGGGAATGGATTCTCCGACGCCGAGATGAACAATGGGAAGACGACGCCGAAGTATCGAAGCTACAGGCTTGCCGCATCTCGCGTCAATCGTCAGCGGCTTCGGAGAGCTTCACTGCTGTCCCGTTTTCATCGACGATTAACATTCGCCAGCCTGCACGCTATCCCCGATGAAATGAAATGCTATTCTTTTCTTCGTCCGCTACTCACGGAGTGCAGCATTGGCAGAACGCAATTTCACCATTGGAATCGTACAGATGTCGTGTACGTCCGATCCGGAACGGAACCTGGATCGCGCAATAGCCCGTGTTCGCGAGGCCGCGAAACAGGGTGCCGAACTCATCTGTCTCCCTGAATTGTTTCAGACCCAATACTTTTGCCAGCGCGAAGACGTTGCGTTATTCGAGCTTGCTGAGCCGATTCCCGGGCCGGCAACGAAACGCCTCGGCGAGGCGACCCGCGAGCTCAAGGTCACCCTCATCGCTTCTCTGTTTGAGCGGCGCGCGCCCGGCGTGTATCACAACACGGCAGCGATCCTCGACCCAAGCGGCGACCTCGCTGGAATCTACCGCAAGATGCACATTCCCGATGATCCGCTCTACTACGAAAAGTTTTATTTCACACCTGGCGATCTGGGCTTCAAAACGTTCCAGGGCGACTTCGGCAAGTTTGGCACGCTGGTCTGCTGGGACCAGTGGTATCCGGAGGGCGCTCGGCTCACGGCGGCGCAAGGCGCCAACGTTTTGTTTTATCCGACGGCCATTGGATGGCATCCGGATGAGAAGGCGCAGTACGGCGAGGCGCAGTACGACGCGTGGCGCACCATTCAGCGTTCGCACGCTATCGCAAACGGGGTGTATGTCGCGGCCGTGAATCGCGTGGGTTTTGAAACCGGCAACATTCGCGGCAACGAGGCGCCCGGCAAAGGCCTTGAGTTCTGGGGCGGTTCGTTTATCGCTGATCCCTTCGGTCAGGTTGTAGCAGAGGCCCCGCATGACAAAGAGGCCATCCTTATCGCCGAAATCGATTTGCATCGGATCGAAGATGTCCGCCGCAATTGGCCCTTCTGGCGCGACCGCCGCATCGATGCCTACGCTCCCATCACCCAACGGTTCCTGGTGTAAGCCTTGGCCAAGACAGCGATGCTTCTCTCACAGACGCCCGCCTCATTGGGCTATCGCATGCCGGGCGAATGGGAACCGCACGCGGCGACGTGGATCGCGTGGCCCCACAACCGCACCGACTGGCCTGGCAAGTTTGCGCCTATCCCTTGGGTTTACGCAGAAATCGTGCGTAACCTGGCGCACGTTGAGCTGGTAAATATCCTGGTTAACCACGAGGCAGCAGAGGCTATTGCCCGCGAGGTGCTGGTAACGGCCGAAGTGCTGCCGAAGAGGTCTTCGGATCCCGGCTCAAGTAGCGGCAACGTGAAGTTCTGGCACATCCCAACCAACCGCGGATGGCTGCGCGATACCGGCCCAACCTTCGTCCGCCGCAACGCTCGCCCCAAGACGAATTTGCCCTCCGTGGCCGCGGTGTCATGGCGTTTCAATGCGTGGGCCAAGTACAACGACTGGAAGCTCGACGCGCCCGTCTCGGCTGAACTGGGACGCCGTTTGAACCTACCAATCTGGCAGCCGGAAGTCGACGTCAATGGCAAATTGCGGCGAGTGGTCCTCGAAGGCGGCAGCATCGACGTAAACGGTCGCGGAACATTGCTCACCACAGAAGAATGCCTGCTGAGCGACGTGCAGCAACGAAATCCCGGCGTCAGCCGCGACCAATTAGAGCAACTCCTCGCCGACTACCTTGGCATCACAAAGGTGATCTGGCTAGGGCGTGGCATCGCCGGCGACGACACTCACGGTCATGTCGATGACATCTGTCGCTTTGTCGCGCCGAATGTAGTGATAACCGCGTACGAACCCGACAGCAGCGAAGCGAACCACGAACCGCTGCGCGAGAACTATCGCCAACTGAAGAGAACCACCGACCAGTCGGGAAAGCCACTGCATGTGATCAAGCTTCCCATGCCGGCTCCGATCTACTTTGACGGGCAGCGGCTCCCCGCCAGTTATTCGAATTTCTATATTGCGAATCGGTTGGTGATGGTTCCCGTGTTCAACGACCCCAATGATCGGCTCGCGCTCAATATCGTTGCCGACGCTTTGCCCAGACATACAGTGGTCGGAATCTATTGTGGTGATTTTGTTCTGGGTCTCGGCACGCTGCATTGCATGACGCAGCAACAGCCCGCCGGTTAATCGGCAGGCTGCCTACCTCTTGCTTCGAGGCAAGAACGTCACAACTGCCCAATACACGAACGCAGCCAACCCAGCATAGAGGGCACCGTTGGCAAAGACGATTGTGCCTCCGGTGAGCACGACCGCCAGTGTGCTGTCGCCGGCGCTGCCGACCGCACTCACGAGGATGAATGGTGGACACACCATCACAGCTGCGTGATACGCAACACCCTGTATCATGGCCGCCGCGTGGTTTCGCCATAGCAGAAACAGCGCCACCGCAATCGCCATCCCCGCTACAAGCATCACCGACAGGACAATCACCAATGTGTCATCGCGGCTCTTTGCGCTATGAGGCAAGTCTTCCCTTTCGCCGAATCGTACTTCCAGCTTACTAAACTCTCGACCACAGTTGCCGATAGGTTCTGATGATGGCGAGCGGCGTCGGCCTTCTGCAATTGCGTCGCAATCCATCGTCTGCGGTGGGAAGGGGTCCTGATGTTGCGAGCGCTGGTATTGATCTCTGCAATCGTGTTCTTTCGTGAGTTTCTGTTTCGACCTGCGCGGCGTTCCCCTACCGCCATTTCTCCCTATATGAATTCGCTGGATGGCCTACTTTCGGCCGAGCAGATCAGTCAGGCCGTCGATGAGGTGAGGCTTAGTGAATTGCAGATGAAAGGCCCTGACACATTCGCATCGCCTGCGTCTCAGGCGGGTGAGCAGCAACTGGCGCACCAGCATCCCTTGT
>CAWIPZ010000013.1:0-22748 GCA_963837915.1 uncultured Acidobacteriaceae bacterium | reverse complement strand
TCGAGTTTCCGCTTTTCCCAGGCTACTTATTCGTACGTATTTCGCTCCAAGAGCGATTGCGCGTGTTGCTGACGCCGGGCGTGGTTCGTTTGGTGGGGTTCGACAATCGGCCGGCGGCGCTTCCTGACGAAGAAATCGAGGCGCTGCGAAGTGTGATGGTGCACGGAATTCACTCCGAGCCACATCCGTACCTTCGCGTTGGGCGGAAGGTACGGATCACGCGGGGAGCATTGGCGGGAATGGAGGGCGTGCTGGTACGCAAGAAAGGCCGGGTGCGTCTGGTGTTGTCGATCGATCTGATTCGCCAATCCGCGATGATCGAAGTGGATTCCGGCGATGTTGGGATGATCTGAATGGTTGATTGCGGGAATTGGAGGATTGCGAGTGGCAGATCGGGTCGCGCCGCGGAAATTCTCAGGCTGGAGCGGCGGCTGCACCAGGTTTGCGAAATGTCCCCAGAATGTTGACGCGGAACTGACTGAAGAGATCGCTGCTATTCACGACTCGTTCGTAGGCCATCATCGGATAGAAGAGGAGAGGATGCGCGGCGCCGTAGCTCGGCTCGGCTTCGATCATCTTGAGTTCTTCCGGCAAGAGGCCGGAACTGCGGGCCCAGCGGAGCAGCGTCCTTCGAGTGTTAGCGCGGTACATGGTTGCCCACGGATCGTGGGCGCCCGCATCGAGCGCGCGCAGTTTGTTCGCCAGCCGCAGATGAATTGAATGCGGCACCAGGCTCGCGGCCATGGTGACGTAATGCCAACGATTCGGAGTACGGAAGCAGTAAGCGGCTTCGGGCTTCAGAACGCGAAACACTTCCTGAAAGTGAGACGCGGGATCTGCGACGTGTTCCAGGACGTAATTTGCGACGCAAAGATCGAACGCTTCGCCGGGAAGAGGCATTTTAATTCCGTCATAGACGCGGGCTTCGGTGAGACTGGGATTGACTAGCACTTCCGCGGACACATCCAATCCAGTGACGGGGCCAAGCGAGGCCAGAAATGCCGTCGTGGGATTTGCGGGGCCGGCGCCAATTTCCAGAATGCGTCCGCCATTCGCAAGGCGCGACCTGCACAGTTGGTGAAAGAGTTCGGTGCCCCCTATATACGCGGCTCTGGAGTAGTAATAGCGATCGAAAAGAGCTTGGGTCCGCATGGAACCGCCATTCTAGCATTGCAAAAGGCCTGAGGAATTGCAGAACTAGCTTCCCGGCCGCGAAATATCTACAGCGATTTGATCGTGTCTAAATAATGTGCGGAATAGCAGGCAAAATTGACTTCAGCGGTGCGGTTGTGCCGGAATCCGTGATTTCGCGGATGTGCGCGACCGTTGTCCACCGTGGTCCGGACGCGGGTGGGACGCATTCGGCTCCTTACATCGGGCTTGGGGAGCGGCGACTTTCGATCATTGATCTGGCGGAGCGGGCAAACCCGCCTCTTACAAATGAGGATGCGACGATTTGGATCGTATTCAATGGGGAGATCTACAACTTCCGTGAATTGCGCGCCACCCTCATCAGAGAAGGCCATCAATTCCGCACGCAAGGGGACACCGAAGTAGTCCTGCATCTTTATGAGAAGCACGGTGTGCGCTGCATCGAACACTTGCGCGGAATGTTCGCCTTCGGAATTTGGGATTCCAAGAAGCGATTGTTCTTCGGAGCACGCGACCGGCTGGGGAAGAAGCCATTTGTGTACCGCAAGACGCCGCAGGCATTCTTATTTGGATCGTCGATTAATGTAGTTCGGGCGGATTCGGATACGAGTTCGTCACCGAATTTTGACGCGATTGACAGCTATTTGACTCACCAGTACGTGCCGAGCCCGTTGACGGCCTTTTCGGGGATCTCCAAGCTGCCGCCGGCACATTATCTGCTTTGCGATACAAATGGCAATCTTACGATTGAGCGTTACTGGTCAGCGCACAGCGAACGCCGGACTGGAGCATCAAAGCAGGAAATCGAAACCGAACTGGTGCGATTGCTGAGGGAGTCTGTTCGTCTGCGTTTGAACTCTGATGTGCCGCTCGGAGTGTTCCTCAGCGGCGGCATCGACTCTGGAACGATTGCGGCGCTAATGGCGATGGAGAGTTCCGCACCCGTAAAGTCTTTTTCTATAGGTTTTGAGGACCAGGGGTTCGATGAGCTGCCGTTCGCGCGCCTGGTCGCGACAAAATACGGCTTGGAGCACCATGAGATTATCGTCAAGCCCTCCGCAGCCGACATACTCCCGCTGCTGGTGCAGCACTACAACGAACCGTTTGCGGATTCTTCCGCGATACCGACGTACTACGTTTCACGCGCTGCGAGAGCGCACATCACGGTGGCACTAAGTGGCGACGGCGGCGACGAGAATTTCCTAGGCTACGACCATTACCGTGATACGGAACGCTGGCGCAAGGCCGACTTCATTCCGTATCCGATCCGGCGCCAGGTTGCTAATGTGATGCGGAGCGGTCTGGAGCGCTTTCCTTACGGGAACGCAGAAGCAAAAATCGTGCGCGGCTGGCGTATGTTTGGTTCTTTGCTTCCCGACCGCTATGCATTGCAAACCTCGATCCTGAAGGACGAAGAAAAACGCGCCGCTTATACGCCGTATCTCCGATCTCTGCTGAATGGGCATAACGGAGCTGCGCGCCTGACTGACTTGCCTTGGGACGAATCGATGGATGATTGGGACTGGATGGCGCGGCACGATCAAAACTATTATTTGCCTGACTGTTTGATGGTGAAGACCGACGTCGCCTCTATGGCTAACAGTCTCGAGGTGCGCAGCCCGTTTCTGGATCATCATCTCGTGGAATTTGCCGCTACTATTCCGAGCTCGCTGAAGCGAGATCGCCAGGGCGGCAAGGCGGTCTTACGGCGAGCAGTTGAGAGCCTGCTGCCGCAGGAAGTGATCCGCAAGGCAAAAACAGGATTCGGTGTGCCGTTGGCAAAATGGTTTCGGACGGATCTGCGCGAAACTCTGCGGGGCACGCTGTTGGACGATAAATCGGCGAAACGAGGATTATTCGAGCAAAAGTTTCTGAAGCGAATGGTCAATGAACATATAGATGGGCAAAGAGACTGGAGCAGCAGGTTGTGGGAATTACTCTTTCTCGAAACGTGGTTTCGCGAATATGTCGATTGAATCTATGGCGACGCCAGGAAGGACGGAGAACATCGCCGGCGCGAACAACGTGGGGCTGCAGAAGTTGAAATCTTAGGTTGAGGAGAACGAATACGTGGGCACGTGGGCGATTGAAATCGAGAGAAGAGAGCGCTTCAAGTTCGGGCACAACTGGCAGAAGTTTCTGGAGACTCTGGATGATTCACGCATTGCCGCTTCAGAGGAGGCCCTCCGAGAGATGCTGGAAGTAGCGAACCTTGAGGGCATGACTTTCGTTGACGCCGGGTCCGGGAGTGGACTTTCGTCCCTCGCGGCCATGCGGCTCGGGGCCACGCGCGTCTATTCTTTTGACTTTGACCCTGACAGCGTCGCTTGCACCAGAGAGTTGCGGCGGCGGCATTACCCGAATTCAGCGAACTGGGTTGTAGAAGAAGGTAGCGTGCTCGATGAGGGCTTTCTGCAAGGGCTGGGTACATTTGACATTGTGTATTCTTGGGGCGTTCTGCATCACACCGGACAGATGTGGCGCGCACTCGACAATATTTCGATACTGGCTGGGGTTGGCAGCAGGCTTTTTATCGCGATCTATAACGACCAAGGGCCGATTTCTCAGGCATGGAGGTGGGTGAAGAGATCGTACAACCGAGGATTCGTACAGCGGTCAATCATATCGTTTGCATTTTTTTCCTGGTTATTCTTGCGGGGTGTGCTGGTCGATGTTCTGGTGAGGCGAACCAGTCCTGTGGTGCGGTACACAAAGCACCGGTCTCCCAGGGGTATGTCGTTTATTCGGGACGTCGTAGATTGGCTGGGCGGTTACCCCTACGAAGTAGCGACGCCTGCCGCCGTTTTCGAACATCTCAAAAACAGGCGCTTCGCACTCACAAAAATGAAGACGCTTCCCCGCGGCCACGGCAACAATGAATTCGTGTTCACAAGATGCGCGCAGTAGGTCGAAACATTCCTGAGACGAACAGTGAAGAAACAATTTGGCGCGCAAAGAGATTCGAACAACGGACTTTTGGCGTTGTTGTTCGGGGGAGACGCGCTTTCGTGAATGCCTCGATTGAGCCGGTCATGCTGGACACGCCCGTCACGGGACTACGATCTCGTTTTCAGACCGGAGTTGTGTTCAATTTAATCGGAGCCGTTTTTAATCAGGGCAGCACGCTCGCTTTCAGTGTAATCGCGGCCAATCTATTGGGAAGGCAGACGTTCGGCGAATATGCGATGGTGCAAAGTACGGTGGTTTCCTTGGCGCTGATTGCACAATTTGCAATTCCCTATACCACGACGAAGTACCTGGCAGAGTTTCGCGCGCAGGATCCTGAGCGAGCCGGTCGCATCCTGGGGATGCTGTCGATTTTGTCGGTTATAGTCGCGGGAATCGTCAGTTTGGCGTTTCTCGTTCTGTCTCCCTGGCTTGCCAAGTCCGTTCTTGGAACTCCCTCGATCGTTACGGCACTGGTAATTGCATCCACGGTTCTGCTTATTACCGCGTTGAATGGCTTCCTGACGGGGGCGTTGTCGGGGTTGGAAAGCTATCGCGCGCTCGCAGGAGCGTTTGCCTGGAGCGGAGTTTCCTACCTTGTCGTCTGTAGCGCACTTGCGTGGCTGGCTGGCTTGAATGGAGCGATTGTCGGCCTCGCGCTCAGCGGCATGATCCAATTCATTTTGTTGGCTGCTGCTCTGCGACGGGAATGTTTATTGCAGAGGATAAAAACGCGATACGACAGTTTTGCGCAGGAACGAAAGGTCATTTTGAAATTCACTTTGCCCGCGGGCCTAATCGGCTTCACTTCAGGGCCGGCGCTCTGGCTGCCAAGTGCTTTCCTCATCCGCCAACCAAACGGCTATTCGCAAATGGCGATCTACGGCGCATCTTTTAGCTTGATGGCGGTCGTATTGTTCCTGCCCGGAATCGCCAATGCCGTCGGAACTTCCATTATCAATTACCACAAGGGCGCCGACAACCGGACGGAATTTAAGCGAGCATTCTGGGCCAATCTTGCGGTGACCGCGGCGACTATCGTGTGCGGCGCGGGCCTGTTTGCACTTCTCGGCCCCCAACTTTTACGCCTTTTCGGAAAAAGTTTCAGCGATGGTTACTCAGTTTTGCTCATCCTGCTTTTGTCGACCGTGCCGCAAGGGCTGGCATTGGCCATGACTCAGATCGTTCAGACCCACAGCAAGCTCTGGCGGTTTTTCCTGGTTGTCGCAGTACCCCGAGACACGTTGATCCTTTTCCTGGCGTACTTACTTATCCCGGCATACGGGGCGCGAGGACTCGCCATCGCGTACGCGACGGGGTGGACGGTCGGATTGTTAGCCACCGCGATTATCGTGTTTCGCCTCGGATTTGAATCGGCTCCTCGCAACGAACGGCTGGTTCGAGAGATGTCTTACTAGCATTTCTGTCGAGAAAATTGTGTCACCGAACGAACTGGTATCGCTGGATTACTGGCAAAGCACTCATTCGCAGCCGCGTTGGCGGCTACCCTCTAAATTGAACGTCAGTGCACGGGATCTATTACGAATAGTTGGAAGTCATATACGGCCGCGAATGCGAGTATTAGAAATCGGTTGCGCACCCGGCAAACATCTTGCCTATTTCGCCAAGGTTCGAGGCGCGAATGTGTGCGGGCTAGACTATTCAGAACCTGGCATCAAAATGTCGCGAAGACTCTTTTCAAAGCTCAACTTACCGGGCGAATTCCGATGTGAAGACATTTTCACCACGACACTTCCCGAGGCCTCCTTTGACCTGGTGTATAGCTTGGGGGTCATCGAACATTTCGAGGACGCCCGAAGCATCGTCGAGAAGCATCTTTTTCTAACGAAACCAGGTGGGCGAGTAGTGATCAGCATTCCGAACTTCGGGGGCGTGTACGGCCGCCTCGAACGCTATTTTTGCCCAGAGCTCTTGAATATTCATAATCTTAAGATCATGAGTTGCCGGGCTCTGGTGCGGCTCGCACCTGAGCACACGGCGTGTGAGCCGCTGGCTCGACGGAGCGGACGAATGTCTCCGTGGATCATCAATTTCGAGAAAAAATGGCCCGCGGCCCTCGCGAAGCTTACTACGCTCGCGCTGAATGCTTTGGGGCTTATTCAGCCTTTCGACATCGGGCCGCTGTGTCCACTGCTGGTTTTGACGATGAAAAAATGCACGCCGACACAGACACCGTGTCTGCGATCGCCTGATTTGGAAGCCACTCGTAGCCGCTGATGTTTTGGCCTTGTTTTCGCGTCGCTCGCCGATCGTCCAAGAGAACTTAAATGAAGAGCGTTATGCAAAGGATACTTGTTACCGGTGGGGCGGGGTTTATTGGCTCCCACCTGGTCGAGGCATTGCTTCGCACAGGCAAGCAAATCACGATCGTGGATAATCTCAGTGATTTTTATCCTCCGGCCAGGAAAATCGCAAATTTGAACGAAATCCGAGAGAGCGGTGATTTTGAGTTTATCGAGGCAGATATCTGCGATGCTGTTTCTCTGCGTCAGGCGTTTGTACGGGCAAATCCCGAAATCGTTATTCACCTCGCCGCATGCGCAGGTGTGCGTCCCTCGATTGAACAACCCGTTCTGTGCGAGCGTACGAATATCCAGGGTACGCTTAACCTATTCGAGCTGAGCCGTGAATTTAAGTTGCCTAAGTTTATCTTTGGGTCATCAAGCTCGGTGTACGGGGCAGCTCGCCGGGCTCCATTTTGCGAGGAGCAGGTGGAGTTACGCCCGATTTCCCCTTATGCAGCGACGAAACTGACCGGCGAAATGCTGGCTTTTACCTATTCCCATCTCTTCGGTATCGCAAGCATATGCCTCCGTTTCTTTACAGTTTACGGGCCCCGGCAGCGTCCTGACCTGGCCATACACAAATTCACGGCTCTGATTGACGTCGGGAAACCGATACCACTTTTTGGAGATGGCAATTCTGGGCGAGATTACACGTACGTTGATGACATAGTGGCTGGGATTGTTGCTTCGCTCGAGTACGATCCTCCGCTGGCCGGCGGTGCGCGCTTTGACGTACTGAACTTGGGCAACTCGCAGCCCGTCAAGTTAAACGAACTGGTGGACCTATTGGGAACGATCATGGGCCGGAAACCGATCCGCGATCCGCAACCCGCGCAGCCCGGAGATGTTCCGCTCACCTGGGCAGACATATCGAAAGCCACGCGCCTCATCGGTTACCAACCGCGCACCCCGCTGCGTGAAGGCCTTAAGAAGTTTGTTTCCTGGTATAGAGGCACGCACGCGTATCGTCAAATGACTTTCTCGGCCAATGCAAGTGAGTAACGAAGGACAGCAGCGATATATGTAAGGGAGTACGCCGGCAGTTCAGCCTTTGGCGCGAACCTCGTGCCGAAGAAAGTGGCGCACAAAATCAGCGTGACCGGAAGAACCATCGCACGAAAGGACGAGTCCTTGAAGAAAGGCATCTTCGCGATCGTGGTGATTGCTCTGATGTCTTACTTTCCGGCGATCTTTTCTTACTTGCGAATTTTCTACGTCTTAATATTCCTGGTTTTTTTGGCTTTCTTATACGCTCTCCGATTTGGATCCAACGCAAAGCGAGAAGCATTACGGAGCGCCCGATACATCTTGGGATTCTTTGCCTATCTGGCCCTTACGGCGGTTTGGGCCCAGTTTCCGGACCGTACGCTGATTGCTGTCGCCGTCGATTTGATTTTTATCCTGGTTTGGGGGCTTTTCTTTGCACTGGAGCTTACTTACACGGAGGAAGAGATTGCTCGCCTCTTTGTTTATGTTCCGTGGGTCGTCGCAGCGACTTTCGTTTATCTATTGGCAAGATTTGGAGCTTTGAGGCCGTTCGATGAAGACTCGATCGCGCAGATAGGAGCGACAGCGAACATTTGCGGACAGTGGCTGGTAATGTCGTTGCCCTTCATCTATTGGTTGATAAGACGAGGAGACAAACGCAGGTATATCGAGCTGTCTTTGACTCTGTTTCTCATTGCGGTCGCCCAATCACGGACAGCGTACGTACTTGTCCTGTTCCTCGTTGTTGCAGAAGCATATGTTTATGGCAAGAACCTCCGCCATTTCTTAATGGAGAGTGTCAAATTCGCAGTCATTCTAGTGTTGCTGGTAGCGTCGGCGTGGTTCCTGCCGGCCACGCGCCCCCTGGTTACCGATGGGTTTCAACGCGTTGCCCTCACCAACAGCGACGATGAGACGGGCTATGACATCGAGAGACAAGCCATGCTCCTGGTGGGGTGGGAAGCGTTTACAGAGAGACCGTGGTTGGGGATTGGCTATCACAACTTGGGCGAACGAATCGGTGAAGTCTTTTCCCGAGAGATTGAATCTCATAACATTCTTCTCACCCTTATCGCAGAGTGTGGATGGCCAGCATTAATTCTCTTCTGTTTGCTGATTGGGGAGTTCTTCAGAAGAACAAGTTGGGCTAGAGCACACCGGGCAATTGAATCCAGAGGATTTTATGCCGCGTGCCAGATAAGCTTGATTGCAGGTCTGCTCACTGGAATGGCCTTTCCTCTTTTGGAGCTCCCCGTTTTCTACGTAGTCCTGGGTATAGGCTATGCATCAGCTTTCCCGAGAAGAGAGTCTGCCCGAGTACTGATCTCACATGCTCCGTTGAACGCTGCATGATACTCCGGGAAACGGATAAGCTCCTCAAATCGAAGAATTGCAGCTAGCAGCCGACTGAAATAAATGGACACAGAGAGACTACGGATTCTTCATTGCATTCCTGGTTTGGATGGCGGCGGCGCAGAACGCCAGCTTTCTTATCTCGCCAGAGCACTTGGAAAAAAAGGAGTGGATGTCCATGTGGCGTACCATTTGCGGGGGGCGCGGGCCAGCAAGATTCCCGAATCCAGCGTCACCTTCCACGAGCTGACGAGCCACGGCAACCACGATCCCTCGTTGCTTTGGCAACTCTTCAAAATTACTCGCAGGCTCAAGCCCGATTTGATCCAAACGTGGCTTTTGCAGATGGACGTCCTGGGAGGCCTCGCGGCCCTGGTTACTCGAACGCCTTACTTGACGACCGAGCGAGTCGTCGCAGCGGGCTATAGCGGAATGTGGAAAGTAAAGCTACGCTCCTGGATCGGCGCGCGAGCTGCGTTGGTGGTTGCGAATTCCCAAGGCGGAAGAGAATATTGGTTGGGAAGGAAGCCTCCCGACTTCGTAAGAATTGTTCCCAATGCAGTGCCGGTCGAAGACGTCCGCCACGCATTGGCGCCAGATCCGGAGACTTGCGGCGCTGTAGCGAACAAAGAAATCCTGCTTTTCGCGGGCCGCTATTGCGCTCAGAAGAACGTTTTGAGTCTTTTAGACGCGCTATTCCTCGTTCTTTCCGAAAGGCCTGCGGCGATGGCGGTTTTCGTTGGATCGGGCCCCCTGGAGAGCGAGCTCGTCGATCAAGTGAAGCGCCATCATATGGAAGACCGGGTGAAGATATTGGGCTATACCGAGCAACTCTGGGGATGGATGAAGAGGGCCAGAGCTTTCGTTTCAGTCAGTCTTTTTGAGGGCAGTCCGAATGTTGTCGGCGAAGCTGCCGCGGCAGGTTGTCCACTTGTTCTGTCCGATATAGCGGAACACCGGGCGCTGGTAGGCGATAATTCGGCATACTTTGTACCTTGCCATGCGCCGGCAGAAATCGCTCGAGGCATTCTCGACGTCTTGCGCAATCCTGAAGAAGCCAACGGTAAGGCTGAATTGGCGTACGCGAGAGTGTCTGGTTTTAGTGTGAATTCGATCGCGGATCAGTACCTGGAACTCTACAATCTCGCGATCAAGCGGTAACCGCATCACTCCCGATGAGCATAGACCTCCACTCTGACGACGTCCGAGCGAATCGTAGCGCGGGCAAGTCTATGAGGAATCCAATTCGTGAGGTCGAGAACCGCAGGATGAAGGCGGCAACTCTTTCCTACTATCGCTGCATCTCGTGCGACCACCAAGCAATGACTTATGATTCCGACAAGCGTATAGACCGGGAATCCACGCGCGAATCGTTAAGGTGCCAGAATTGTTCCGCCGTTTATCCGATCGTCGATGGAATTCCCCGTTTCGTCGCGGACGACAATTATGCGGGCTCGTTCGGGTTTCAATGGAACACACACGAGAAGACGCAGCTCGACAGCTATACGGGGAGACCGATTTCTGAAAGGCGTTTGTTCGATGTGACCGGATGGCCGAAGGACATGTCCGGACAGCTCATTCTAGAAGCCGGCTCGGGCGCCGGCCGATTTACCGAATGCCTCTTGAAGACTGGAGCGACGGTTTTCTCGTTTGACTATTCATCCGCGGTGGATGCGAATGCGCGCAACAACGGCTCGTCCGAGCGCCTCTTTCTGTTTCAGGCCGACATGCGAGACATCCCACTGCGGCGAGCCGCGTTTGACCAGGTGATGTGTCTTGGAGTGCTGCAACACACACCGGCGCCTGAGGAGTGTTTCGGTCGTTTGGCAGAGATGGTTCGTCCTGGCGGAGAACTTGTGGTTGACGTTTATAGAAAAAGTGCCGTGGCGATGCTGCAATGGAAATATGTTCTGCGCCCAATTACCACGCGAGTAGACAAGCGCAAATTGTACGGGGTTCTCTCTCGCGTGGTGCCGTCACTAATCCCGGTGGCAAGAAAAATGAGGCGAATAGCCGGGCGAACGGGCGCTCATTGATTCCCATCGTGGAGTACTCACATTTGGGTTTATCACCGGAGCTGAATACGCAGTGGGCTATTCTGGACACGTTTGACATGTACTCCCCCGCTGACGATCAGCCCCAAACCCGGCGGTCGCTGCAGCGATGGTTCGAACAAGCGGGATTTAAGGATGTAACTGTTGGGCCGGGTCCAAACGGTTTGGTGGGCAAAGGGCGCCGGCCCCGATAGAATCGCGAAAAAGGACCCGTTCGACTCCTCAATATGTGCGGAATTGTCGGCATAGTTAATTTTCATTCCAGCGTTGATCTGGAGAGGCTCCGCGCAGCGGCGGCGACTTTGCGCTTGCGAGGACCGGACGATGCGGGAGTCTGGGTCAGCGAGAATGTTGGGCTGGGGCACCGGCGCTTGTCGATCATTGACGTGTCGCCAGCCGGGCACCAGCCAATGTTCTCGGCGGACGGGCGATATGTGATCGTTTACAACGGCGAGATTTACAACTTCCGCGAAATGCGCGAGCTGCTGGGTGGAAGCAACACACGGTGGCGAAGCGAGAGTGACACAGAAGTGATTCTCGAGGCGTACGCCAGATGGGGACCCGGTTGCGTCGAGCATTTTCACGGCATGTTCGCGCTCGCGATTTGGGATCGCCAGACCAGGGTGATGTATGCCGCGCGCGACCGCATGGGAGTAAAGCCGTTCTACTACCACCATTCCTCCGACTGCTTTGCGTTCGCGTCTCGCCCGCGGGCCCTGCTGGCTCTGAATCCCGAGTGGTCAAATCCGCTCGACGAACAAGCGATTCGTTTTTATTTCGAGAGCGGCTACGTCCCGGCGCCGTATTCAGTGTTTCGTGCGATGCGCAAACTGCCGCCGGCGCATTGGCTCTTGTTGAGCGAATCGGAATTGCAGGTAGAACGCTACTGGGATTATCGGCAAATTGCGACGGAAGAATCGTGGAATGACCGGCGCGAAGAGGATCTCCTCGATGAGCTCGACGAAATTCTGTTGCGCAGTGTGCGCTCGCGGATGATTAGCGACGTGCCACTGGGAGCGTTTCTGTCGGGTGGAATTGATAGTTCGATCGTCGTTGCGATGATGGCGAGATTCTCCCCGGAAAGGGTTAAGACGTTCACGATCGGATTCGAAAACAAGAGCTACGACGAGAGCCATCACGCGCAATTGGTTGCGCGACACTTAGGGACCGAGCATTTCTGCGAGGATCTGAAGATAGACGACTTGCTGGATCTGAAGCCGGAGTTTACTCGCGAGTTCGACGAGCCTTTCTTCGACAGTTCGGCTTTTCCGACGATGGCTGTTTCGCGTTTGGCCCGCAGGCATGTCACTGTTTCGCTCAGTGGCGATGGCGGAGACGAGCTTTTTGGAGGATATCCGTACTATCAGCTCACTCGGCGGCTCGGTCTTGTCTACAAACTGCCTGCTGGCGCTCGCGCGGTCCTGGCGTCGGCGATCGCAACGGTGCCGGATCACCGGATGAAGCTGTTGTCGGCGGCAATGCGCCAACGAAACTCAACGGAGGCGTTCTGCTTTGCCAGAAGTGTGGCGAAGGATTTCGATGCGGTGCTGCCGCCTGCGGTGTTGCGAAGAACCGTCAGCCTACAGGAACTCTTTGCGGATACCGCCAAGTCGTGTGCCGCTGGTCTAAGCGCGCCTGAGATTGCCATGAGGCTCGATAGCTTTTACACGCTTCCAGACGACTATCTGCAAAAAGTGGATGTTGCCAGCATGGCTTTTTCACTGGAGTCACGCGAGCCGTTGCTGGACCAGGACTTGGTTGAATGGGCCATGAGGCTTCCTTTGAAATGGAAATTGCGCGGCGGGCAAAACAAATATTTGCTGCGTAAACTTGGCTACCGCTATGTTTCTCGGAAAATTCTGGATAGGCCCAAACAGGGGTTTGAAGTGCCTATCGCCGAGTGGCTTAAGGGGCCGCTGTGCCAATGGGCAAATGCCGAGGTGAATAACTCGGAGAGTTTCGAAAAAAGTCCACTGATGCAAGATTCTCTTCGCAAATTATTGAACATTCACGATTCGGGGAAACGGCGCGCGCATCCGCTTTTGTGGGCGGGACTGGTTTTCTTGGATTTCCTGGGCGGTTTGCCGGCCCCACATGAAGAATTCGTTCCAAGTCGAGTGCAACATGGGGTCTAGCAGGAAAGGCGTTACGAGAATCGTCATGAATGCTCTGTCGGCTCGTCTCGGCGGAGGACAAACCTACGTGCTGAATTTGCTCGAGTCTCTTCCGGAGCAGCTCGACGCAGAAATTTACATCTTGGCTCCGGATTCGTTGTCCCTGCCGCGTGGCAAAAGAAATCTTCAGAGAATTCCGGTGACTTGGCCCGTGGAGAATCCGTACGTTCGAGCGATGTGGGAAAAGCTGTGCTTGGCACCGCTCTTGAGGCGCGTGGGCGCGCACGTGCTTTTTTGTCCCGGTGGAATCGTGGGTGCACGCGTTCCTGCGGGATGCAAGACCGTGACCATGTTTCGCAACATGATTCCATTCAGCCCACAGCAGCGGCGGCGGTATGGGCTCGGTTACATGCGCCTTCGTAATTGGCTGTTGGAACGCGCGATAACGCGCAGCATGGCTAAGGCGGACTGCGTGATTTTCATCTCTGAATTCGCGCGCCGTGTGGTGGAGAAAAGAGTGCCGCGGCTGCCGGGGAAGACCGTCATTATCCCGCACGGCGTCAATCCAGTGTTTCGCAACAACCACGAGCCAAGGCCGTATTGGTTGCCCACGGAAAAGTATATTTTGTACGTATCAATTCTTGATGTGTATAAAGCGCAACTCGAGGTGGTGCGCGCGTTCGCGCTGTTGAAAGCGCGGCGTTCCACAACAGAAAAGCTAATTCTTGCGGGGCCAGACCGTTCGCGGTATGCGCGCGCGGTGCAAGACGAAATCGAACGGCTGGGGCTGCGCAATGATGTTCTGTTGACCGGGCCGGTGGCGCACGACGCGCTGCCGTCGCTCTATCGCAACGCCTTAATTAATATTTTCGCGTCCGAGTGCGAGAATTGTCCCAACATAATGCTGGAAGCGCTGGCGTCGGGCCGGCCTCTTCTTGCGTCCTGCCGCGAGCCAATGCCGGAATTTGGCGGCGATGCCGCGGTTTACTTCGATCCATCCTCGCCCCAGGAATTGGCTGAGAAACTGCAATCCATCATTGACGATCCTGTTCGCATGGCGGAGCTATCCGGCAAGGCGCTAGAACGCTCGCTGCTCTACGATGGGTCGCGAGCCGCACAACGCACGTGGGAATTGATTCAAGACTGCGCGTAGAAATAACCAACCGCAATTTTCTAAAAAAACGAGCAGCGCGAGGGAACGGCCAGTGCCCGAGCACGCGCATAAGCGAACATCGGCCGATCTATTGCGGTTTTAAGTTACGCATTCTTCGGAGGCGCACTGTGGCAAAAGTATTAGTGGTAGGCGGGGCCGGGTATATCGGCGGAGCAGTTACGGAGTTGCTGAGCACGGAGAAAATTCCTTTTTCCGTCTACGACAGCCTGGTGTACGAGCCGCATTACTTGAAGAAAGTGGATTTCGTGTGCGGCGACGTGCGCGACACGGCAAGGCTGAAGGCGCTGCTCGCGAACTATACGCACGTGATTTGGCTGGCCGCCATCGTGGGCGACGCCGCCTGCGAAGTGAGTCCGGAACTAACGGTGGGGGTCAATCAGCGTGCCGTCGGGTGGCTGGCGGAAAACTACCACGGAAGAATCGTGTTCACCTCGACATGTTCCGTGTACGGGCAGTATGACAGCGAGGTTGACGAAGATGCTCCGGTGCAGCCGCTCTCTCTGTACGCCAAGACGAAATTGGCTGCGGAAGCCCTGCTCCCGGCCGAGAACAGCCTGATCTTCCGGCTGGGAACAGCGTTCGGCGTCTCCGACACGTATTCGCGTCCGCGCATGGATCTGGTGGTGAATTACATGACTACGAACGCCTTGACCAAAGGCGAACTGTTTGTTTTCGGCGGCACGCAGTGGCGGCCGCTGGTGCACGTGAAAGACATTGCGCAGGCAATTGTGGCGAACCTGGAGCGTCCGGTGCGCGGAATTTACAACCTGGCCGCGGAAAACTTGCAGATCAAGGATCTTGCAGCCATCGTCGGCAAAATGACCGGTTGCAGAGTGAAGTTCACGGATCAGCGATTTCAGGACCAGCGCAATTATCACGTGGGCACCAAAAAAGCGCTGCGCGACGGAGTCTACAACCCGAACACGATGCGCACGGTGCAGGACGGCGTGCGGGAAATTGCCGAGCTGGTAGGTTTGGGGCGCATCAAGCAGACCGACAATGAAGTTTACTTCAACGTGCGGCACGCAGAAAGGCTCAAGGCCAATGGCCAGTTCGCCTAAAGAACCCACGCTGATCCTCGGCGGATTCGCGGTGGACGACCGCGGCCAGCTTTCGTTCGTGAATGGCTTTGGGTTCGAAGCCGTCCGGCGATTTTACATGGTGGAAAACTTTACAACCGAAGTCGTACGGGCGTTTCACGGACACATGAAGGAGGAAAAGTTCGTATTGGTGGTGCAAGGCGCAATCATCGTAGCCGCCGTGCAGTTCGGCGATCCTGCGAATCCGAATCGAAACGCGAAGCCACATCGCTTTGTGCTCACCGACCGGCAACCGCAGATTTTGCACGTGCCGGCGGGATACGCAAACGGTTTCCGCGCAATCGAAACTGGAACGAGAATTATGTTTTTCTCCAGCGCGACGCTGGAGGAATCCGGCAAAGACGATTTCCGATTCCCTTATGACCACTGGGGAAAAGACATATGGGACGTAGAGCATCGCTGAACGAAGCGTATCCAGAGGCCGTTTGACCATATCCTCGGCTGCAGCGTTGATCTTTGCGAGGTGCCGGCAGCGGATGTGTAGTCCCCATGGGGATCTAAAATGCGATTCCTAATGAAGTTACATGCGATTGCGATGGCTCCGATCAGCATCTTTTTTATTCTTAGCTCGACGAAAATGCATCCTGCCTACCGCATGACGCTGGTGAGAAGACTGAAACTCGGGCTGAAGATGCTGTTGAACAATCGGCGAATTCCGACCGGTACGTCGTTCAAGGCCCATCTCGCGATGGCGCTCAAGATCCTGGAAACCCCTCCGGAAACGGAAGGGGACGTCGTCGAGTGCGGCACTTGGAAAGGCGGATCCGCCGCAAATTTGTCGTTAGTTTGCAAGCTGGTGGGACGAAAACTTGTTATCTGCGATTCGTTTGAGGGGCTTCCCGAAGGGGATCCGCGGGACAACGAAGCCAAGTTCTATAAGAAGGGCGACTACAGCGGCACTCTGGAAGAGGTTGAAGCGAATCTCACGCGCTATGGCGCCATCGGGTGTTGCGAGTTTAATCGCGGGTGGTTCTCAGACACCTTGCCAAAGTTGAATCGACCGATCCTTCTCGCCTTTCTGGATGTGGATCTGGAAGCGAGCCTGGAAACATGTGTACGAAACATCTGGCCGCTACTGGTGCCGCACGGGTATATCTTCACTGACGAATGCGTGGGCCTGAACTACTGCGCGTTATTCTTTTCCGAGAAATGGTGGCAGGAAACCTTTGATCAAAAGCCGCCCGGATTGATCGGAGCGGGAACCGGACTTCCTCTTGGCGGATACTACATCGGCCCGTATTCCGAGCATCAAGATCATCCGCTGCAACATCCAAGCACGGGTGCGTACACCAGGCGGGGCTTTTCCGGCTACTGGAGTTACTACCCCTAAAGAACCCATATCCCGTTTGTAGTTTCTTCTACATGGGCGTGCGTTGCTTAAGTGAACTCGCGCTGTCGCTCGACGCTGATGAATGCTTTACTTCAACTACGGAATGGATAACCCAGTGAAAAAAGTCCTGCTGCTGGGCGCTACGGGCATGCTCGGGAGCGCCGTCTATGGCGTACTCAACAAAAAGTACGATCTCGTCATTGGAATCCGGAACCTCGAGAAAGCGGCTCTGCTCAAGAAGCGCTTCGGCGAGGCAGACCGGGCGAAGATTGTCCCTTTTGACGCAGCGCTAATCTATCAAGAACACGCCGCCAAAAAGGGATTCCCGAGCGAATACATGGCGCAGTTCATGCATCAAGTCGGCGAGGTGGATCGTGTGATCAACGCCGTCGGCGTGACCATTCCCTTCGCGCTGCGCGATCCTGCGATGACTTTCTTCGTGAATGGCGCACTGCCTCATATTTTGGCCGAGCGTTTCGGAGAAAGGCTGATCCATATCACGACCGACTGCGTTTACAACGGCAAGGACAGTTTTCCGTATGACGAAAATTCTCCGAAGTCTCCCACGGACCTTTATGGCCTTTCGAAATGCATGGGTGAGCCCGCAAGCTGCCTGACCATTCGCACTTCGATTATCGGGCGTGAACTGGATGGTCACACCGGTTTACTGGAATGGTTTTTACAGCAGCGAGGAAAAACGATTACAGGTTTCGCAGAGCACTATTGGAATGGCATCACCACCCAGCAGTTCGGAAAGTTGTGCAATCAAATCATGGAGTCGCCCGAGGTATACCCGCGCCGCGGCGTCTACCACGTTTATTCGACCGTCGTGTCGAAATACGAGATGCTGCTGGCCTTTCAACGCAAATTTAGCATTCCGTGCACGATCAAGGCGGACACCGAGAACAAGCTGAATCGCACGATGACGACGGTGAAAGAACTAAACCCGAAGTTACACGTGCCCTCATTTGACGAGATGCTGGACGCAATCGCCAACTGAAAAAGATGAAGAAACCCTTCAAGCTCGTCACGTTTCTGGGCATTCGACCCGACATCATTCGCATGCACAAGCTTTTGGGCCTTCTGGACCAAGGCCAGACGCGGCACGGCTACCGGCACACCTACGCGCACTCCGGGCAGCACTTCGATTACGAGCTGGATGGAGTCTTTCACAGGCAACTGAACGTCAGGCTTCCGAAAGTGAATCTCAGAATGGGGCGAACGTTAAAAAAAACCGGCAAGACGAGCCACGTACATCAGAGCGCTTTGCTCTTTCAAAAGACAGCCGAGATGCTCGAGCGGCTGCGGCCCGATGCGGTGCTGTACCTGGGCGACACGAACACCGTTCTCTCCGCGCTCATCGTCGCCAAGCGCAATATCCCCGTGGTTCACATTGAAGGCGGCGGCCGCAGCTTCGATTGGCGCATGCCCGAAGAGAAAAATCGGATCATTGTCGATCACATGTCGGACCTGATCTACTGCTACCTTGACCGCTATAAGCAGCTGCTGGTGAGCGAAGGGATTCCAGAATTTCGCGTAGTCACCGTGGGCAACATCATCGTGGACGCTTTGGCGAGTTTCCTTCCTGTCGCAGGCAAGAGTCCGATCTTGAATCGTCTGGGACTCAGCGCCAGAGAATATGCTCTCTGCACGCTGCATCGCGAAGAAAATATTGATTCCCACGACGTTCTGCTTGAGAAATTGACAGGTCTTCGACACCTCTCCCAGGTTCTTCCGGTCGTTCTTCCCATCATGCCGCGGCTGAAGGCGCGCCTCCGGAAATTTAAATTTGGCACAATCCTGAAGAGTTCGAGGATTACGGTAACGGAACCGCTAGGATTTCTCGAGTTTCTCAAGCTGGAGAAAGAGGCGCGCGTGATCGTCACGGACAGCGGCACGGTGCAGGAGGAAGCGTTGATCCTTGGCGTGCCGTGCGTGGTGACGCGTCGTTCGACGGAACGGCCGGAAACAATCGCAGCGGGCGCCAGCATTCTGGCCGAGGATTCGTTGTGCGCGAATGCGCGCCGCGCGATGCAAATGGCGCCCGTCTGGGACCGCAATATCTTGAACCCGATGGGCGGGAGTCCCAGCGAGCGAATCTACGGAGATCTGCTGAGCCGGATTCGATCCGGCTATTTTACAAAGTCGCGCAGTTTCGACGCGCTGAATGAAAACCGGTTTGTGCGCGAAGCGTACGGCCGTGTGGCCTACCCATTGGCTCAAGCCGCGTCAGGAATCTGAGCCGTTACTGCGATTGATTGAGACTGGGGAATGCGAATCCTACTTCTCGTCGACTGCTACTTGCCGAATACGAAGTCAAGCGCGACGCAAATGCATGACCTGGCGCTGGAGTTCCGCCGGCAAGATCATGAGGTCACAGTTCTGACTCCCAGCGACAGAATATCGACGAATCTCGAAATCGCAACGGAAGCAGGACTGCAGGTCATTCGCGTAAGAAGCAAGAAAATCAAAGGTGCATCGAAGATATTCCGCGCCGTCGAAGAGATGAGGCTTTCCAGTCTGACTTGGCGCCGCGCCAGGCGTTTCTTGCTAGTGCATCCCGCGGATTTGATCGTGTTCTATTCTCCGACAATTTTTTGGGGCGCGTTGGTAAAGCGCCTGAAGGCGCTCTGGAAATGCCCCGCGTATCTGATTTTGAGGGACATTTTCCCAGCATGGGCGGTGGATGCTGGCGTGCTGCGAAAAGGACTAGTCTATAGCTTCTTTCGGCGAAGAGAAATTCAGCAGTATGAAGTCGCTGATCGTATCGCGGTTCAGTCGCCCGCGAACCTGAGCTACTTCGCGCGGGAGTTCGCATCGCGACGCTACCCTGTTGAGGTGCTCCACAATTGGGCGAGCCTGCACGAGGAAGATTTGCCAGCCACCAATTACCGAAAGCAGCTAGGGCTAGACGGCAAAGTGGTCTTCCTCTACGGCGGCAACTTAGGTGTGGCACAGGACGTTGACAACATTGTCCGTTTGGCGGCGCGCCTTTCCGGCGAAGACCACATACGTTTCCTTCTCGTAGGCGATGGCAGCGAGGCGGCTCGGCTCAAAAGGTCTCTCGCGGAGAATGGCCTTGATACGGTGCAAGTCCTGCCGGCGGTCAGCCATCGGGAATATCTCGCGATGCTCTCGGAGTTTGACGTGGGCTTGCTCTCGCTGGACCGGCGTTTGAAAACCCACAACGTCCCGGGAAAACTACTCGGGTACATGTACTGGAGCAAGCCCACTCTGGCGAGCATCAATCCTGGAAATGATCTTTTCGAAATACTGGAAAAGAATAGTGCAGGGTTGTGTGTGTTGAATGGAGACGATGAAAATTTCGCCCTGGCTGCATTGCGACTGGCGAATGATGCCAATCTTAGAGCCTCCATCGGAAGGAATGCGCGCCAACTAATGCAGCGGGATTTCTCGGTCGAGCACGCCGTTGGTCAAATCTTCGGCCATCTCGGCGCGGCAGATCCTGTCGCTTCGTCGAGCAAATCAAAATCGAGAATCACAACGGATTTTCGGATTCACCCACCAGAACTCGCAGAAAAACTCTAAATCATAAATCGCGCGCCGGCTGAATGCGGCGCAACCGCACCGGTTGCTGTGCACAACTGCGCAGAGAACCGAGTGGGAGGCAATTGTGATCGTCAGCTGCTATTTGCTGGTTTTCCTAAGCAGCGTTGTACTGTCTCTGGTCTTTACCCGTTGTGTGCGAAACTTCGCCACAGCGCATGGATGGGTAGCCGCACCCGGATTAGACCGGCACGTCCACACCACTTCGGTGCCGCGGATCGGCGGGGTGGCGATTTTCGTTTCGTTCATGGTGGTGACGGGCCTGGCGATGTTGCTTCCCAGGTGGACGGGAATCACACTGGCGATGCCGGAGCGCACCATGTTCAGCATCTTGGGGGCTGCGTTCATTATTTTCTTGCTTGGTCTCTATGATGATGTTCGATTCGTAGGCCCTTACTGGAAATTCGGAATTCAAGCTGTCGCCGCAGCGTTGCTCTATACCGGCGGCGTGGGAATTCATCGCCTGGACCTACTTTCCGTCGGGCAGGCGCTGCGAACCGCGGTGGGTCTGCCGTTGACGGTGCTTTGGGTGCTACTGATCACCAATGCATTCAACCTGATTGATGGCCTTGATGGGTTGGCGGCCGGATCCGCGTTCTTTTCGACCGTCGTAGTGTTCGTCACCTCGCTGCTGGCGCCGAACGCGACTACCACCTTGCTGGCGATCGCGTTGGCTGGCGCGATTCTCGGTTTCTTGCGCTTCAATTTTCACCCCGCGTCCATTTTTCTGGGCGATTCCGGAAGCATGTTCATAGGATTCATGCTGGCGGCGCTAGCCCTGGCCGGATCAGAAAAAGCGCCGACGATGATTGCGGTAGCGATTCCGGTGGTTTCCTTCGGCTTCCCGATACTGGACGTCGCGCTGGCTGTGTCGCGGCGCTTTCTGAGTGGCAAACCGTTGTTCCGCGGCGATCGCGACCACATCCACCACAAGCTCCTGAAGCGAGGGCTGACACAGCGCGGCGCAGTGCTGGTGCTCTACGGAGTTACGGCGTGCTTCGCGCTTCTGAGCCTGGTGCTGCTGCACGATGCGGCGATGATCGCGCTGGTTCTAGCGGTGATCGGAATCGGCGTCGCGCTCGGAGTGCAATACCTGGGTTACGTGGAGTTTTCGGAGTTGCAGGAGGTGTGGCGCCGAACCGCCGAGCGCAAGCGCGCGATTGCGAACAACGTGGAGGTTCGTCGCGCGGTAGAAGCGCTGGATAAATGCGCGGATGTGCAGATGATGTGCGCGATTCTGCGGAACTCTCTGCATTCGATCGGCTTCGATGGATTCCGCCTGGAACGCAACCTGGCGGAAAGATTCTCGGGAACGCCGCTGCTGCCGCTACAACGCACGCAGGACGGTGAATTGCAATTATTCTGGGACGACGGCGGAAAACACGAATCCATATGCGAGTTGCGATTGGAATTGTACGCTGACTCGCATTATCGCTTGGGCCGTTTTTCCCTCGTGCGCATGCGCGTGGATCGGCCGCTGCTGGTGGACTTCAACCTGTTGAGTTGCGAATTCCGGCAGGCGCTTTCCGCGGCAGTGGTGCGCTCGGTGAATGGTCATCGCTCCCCGGTGCGGCGCGCAGCGGCAGGCAACCACGTCGCTGCCGCCGCAAAAGTGGCATCCGCAAGTTCATCGGATTAAAAGAAGAAAAACTGTTGTTCGCCCTGCGCACGATTCAAGGACATCGGGGATCCGCGAAAGGGCGGCGTCGCCCGTGCCTTAGAATAATTGCCGAGCAATTTGTTATCCGCTACGATCTGCATAGCCCCATTGTGATTTACCCGCCTGTCCCGTCCTCGCAGATCTGCTGAAATCCTGTCGTAACCCTACCGTCAGCGCAGGTGCGGCTAACAGCGTCTTCAATTCCCGGCGGGGGGTTTGGGTTAAGCCGAATGGCCGGCGCGCGTCGTAGTAATTGGCGCAATATCCTTATTCTGAAAAACCCCGTATATGCTTAACCGATCCACTACACCCACTTTTCGTAGGATCCGGTGAACGTGGTTTTTCACCGTTTGCTCGGAAATACTGAACTGATTTGCGATTTCTTTATTGCTAAGACCGCGACCAATCAAGGGGATAAGCTGTTGTTCGCGCCGTGTTAATCCCCATTGCGCGTGCTTCTGGCTATTCGGCAACTCAGCGGTCTGCGTTGCCACATAGTCAAAGAGAACCTCGGTGTAGTAAGGTGGGCATACCGCGTGTCCCTCCGCGACCGTCCGGACCGCCGATACAACATCTACGGCGGAGGCATTTTGCAGGACGTAACCCCGCGCACCTCGACGTATCGCCGTCAGGAAGGAACTCCGATCATCTGTCATGCCAATGAGCACGCTCTTGACAGTCTGGTTATGTCTGCCAGCTGCGGATGGCAATCCGAAGTCATCGGGCAGAAAGTCCAATGAGTCGAGCACAAGGACGTCTGCGCCGGAATCGCGGACTTGGCCGCAGAACGTGGAATGATCCGCCTGCGCTGCATCAACCTCAAAATCCGTCCTCTTAATCAAAATCCTCGCAATTGATTCCCGCAACAAGCGGTTCACACACAATATGAAGACTTTGGCCAAACTTCCCATTCTTATACCCCGCTGATCCGTTAGGGTTGGGCCTAGTCATGAGAGATACAGAACCTCCTTCATACGCCAGTGGGGATACTTATGCAACTAGTAA
>CAWIPZ010000012.1:0-75798 GCA_963837915.1 uncultured Acidobacteriaceae bacterium | reverse complement strand
GTCCAGTTTCCGCTATTCCCAGGTTACATATTTGTGCGGATTCCGCTGCAAGAGCGCATGCGCGTGTTGCTGGCACCCGGTGTGGTTCGTCTGGTCGGCTTCGACAATCGTCCGGTGGCACTTCCCGATGAAGAAATCGAGGCGCTGCGAAGTGTGCTGGTGCGCGGACTGCACTCCGAGCCACATCCGTACCTCAGCGTTGGCCGGAGAATGCGGATAACGCGAGGAGCGTTGGAGGGATTGGAAGGCGTGCTGATCCGCAAAAAAGGCCGGGTGCGTCTGGTGTTGTCTATCGATCTGATTCGGCAATCAGCGATGATTGAAGTGGATTCGGCTGATGTGGGAGTGATCTGAATCGTTGCGTTGGTTGCGGCGATTTGCGGAGTACGGCTCGCGTGTCGCGGCAATTATCTTGCTGTTGCGGCGGATGAATCGGGTTTAGGAAATTCGCGAGTATGTTGACGCGGACGAGACGCAGGATATCCTG
This sequence comes from uncultured Acidobacteriaceae bacterium, assembly GCA_963837915.1. Classification (GTDB taxonomy): domain Bacteria; phylum Acidobacteriota; class Terriglobia; order Terriglobales; family Acidobacteriaceae; genus DASRAA01. Next base: position 75,311 of record CAWIPZ010000012.1, on the reverse strand, counting down.
ATACTTACAAGCCCTTCCTACGCCATCATCGGATACAAGAACGAGCTTGGGGCTGCATGGAACTGCCACGCCGGCATTGCAAGAGCGATGAGGATTTTCGGAAGTAACTTGCCGACGGGGTTCAGTTGCAGCGACGGCGTTTAAAAAAATGTGCGGAATAGCTGGCAAGATTGATTTCAGCGGAGCGGTTGTGCCGGAATCCCTGATTTTGCAGATGTGCGCTCCCGTTGTGCATCGTGGCCCAGACGCGGGAGGGACGCATTCGGATCCTTACATCGGGCTGGGGGAGCGACGACTTTCGATCATTGATCTGGCGGAGCGGGCAAACCCACCTCTTACGAATGAAGATGCGACAATTTGGATTGTATTCAATGGAGAGATTTACAATTTTCGTGAACTGCGCGCGACGCTCGTTAACGAGGGCCATCGCTTTCGCACGCAAGGCGACACCGAAGTAATTCTCCACCTCTATGAGAAGCATGGTGTGCAGTGCGTCGAGCATTTGCGAGGAATGTTCGCATTCGGAATTTGGGACTCCAAGAGGCGATTGTTCTTTGGGGCGCGCGATCGGTTGGGCAAGAAGCCATTTGTCTACCGCAAGACGCCGCAGGCATTTCAATTTGGATCTTCGATTAATGTGATCCGGGCAGATCCGGACACCAGTTCGTCGCCGAATTTTGATGCAATCGACAGCTATTTAACTCACCAGTACGTTCCCAGCCCGCTGACGGCCTTTACGGGGATCTGCAAACTACCGCCGGCACATTACGTGCTGTGCGATACAAGTGGCAATTTAAAGATTGAGCGATATTGGTCACCGCACAGCGAACGCCGGACTGTAGCATCTGAGCAGGAACTCGAAACCGAACTGGTGCGATTGCTGAAGGAGTCTGTTCGCCTTCGTCTGAACTCGGATGTGCCACTCGGAGTGTTCCTGAGTGGTGGTGTTGACTCCGGCACGATTGCAGCATTGATGGCGATGGAGAGTTCCGAACCCGTGAAGTCTTTTACGATAGGGTTTGGAGAGGACGGATCCGATGAGTTTCCGTTCGCGCGGCTGGTGGCTGAAAGATATGGCTTGGAGCACCACGAGATTGTCGTCAAGCCGTCCGCGATCGATATTCTTCCTCTGTTGGTCGAGTACTACAATGAGCCGTTTGCGGATTCTTCCGCGATCCCCACGTACTACGTTTCGCGAGCTGCAAGAGCGCACATCACGGTAGCGTTAAGTGGCGACGGCGCTGATGAGAACTTCCTAGGCTACGATCATTACCGCGATACGGAACGCTGGCGCAAGGCCGACTTTATCCCGCATCCGATCCGGCGGCAGGTCTCTAATGTGATTCGGAGTGGCTTGGAGCGCTTACCGTACGGCAACCTGGAAGCGAGGATGGTGCGCGGATGGCGCATGTTCGGGTCGCAGCTTCCGGGCCGCTACGCGCTGCAACTCTCGATTCTTAAGGACGAAGAAAAACGCGCCGCTTATACGCCTTACTTCCGATCTCTGCTGAACGGGCATAACGGATCTGGGCACCTTACTGACTTGCCCTGGGATGAATCCATGGATGATTGGGACTGGATGTCCCGGCACGATCAACATTATTACTTGCCTGATTGTCTGATGGTGAAGACGGACGTCGCTTCGATGGCTAACAGTCTGGAGGTGCGAAGCCCGTTCCTGGACCATCATCTCGTGGAGTTCGCCGCTAGCATTCCGAGCGCTCTAAAACGGGATCGCCAAGGCGGAAAGGCCATATTGAGGCGCGCAGTTCAGGCGCTGCTGCCGCAGGAAGTGCTCCGCAAAGCAAAAACAGGATTCGGTGTGCCGTTGGCAAAATGGTTTCGCACCGAGCTGAGGGAAACTCTGCGGGGCACGCTCCTGGATGATAAGTCGGCGAAACGGGGACTATTCAAACAAGAGTTTCTCAAACGAATGGTGCACGACCATCTTGACGGGCAAAGGGACTGGAGCAGCAGGCTTTGGGAATTACTCTTCCTTGAGACGTGGTTCCGCGAATATTTTGACTAAGACTCTGACACCAGCAGCGCCGCGATCCAGCGTTCATTCACGCTTTCAGACGGGTGTCGCTTTCAATTTGATCGGCACAGTCTTCAACCAAGGCAGCACCTTTGTGGTCAACATCGTGGTTGCGAATTTGCTCGGGCGCCAGATCTTTGGCGAATACGCCATAGTGCAGAACACCCTGGTTGCTGTCTCCGTGTTCGTACAACTGGGAATTGGTTACGTGGCCACGAAGTACGTCGCAGAGTTCCGCTCGACCGACCGGGAACGGGCGGGACGTATTTTAGGCATGCTGTACGGGTTTTCGGTAACGCTCGCCGGAATCGCATCTCTTACTTTGCTGTTCCTCTCGCGATGGCTCGCCGCGTCGGTGCTGAAGGCCCCCACACTCGGTCCGACACTTTCAATTGGATCGGCTGTGCTTCTATTTGCAGTGCTGAATGGCTTTCTAATTGGAGCGCTGTCCGGTTTAGAGTGCTACCGAGTGCTTGCTAAGGTGCTCGTCTGGGGCGGTACGACCTATCTCATAGTGTGTTCGGGTTTTGCCTGGCGAGGAGCGCTGAATGGAGCGATAGGCGGTCAAGCGATCAGTGGCTGCGTTCTGTTCGTCATGCTGACGGGAGCACTGCGGAATGAGTGTTTGCGGCAAGGAATTAGAATTAACTACCGTAGGGCGGCGGTCGAGTGGCCGATAATTGTGAAGTTCGCCGTCCCTGGCGCGTTGAGCGGTTTTACTTCCGCACCGGCGCTGTGGCTGGCGAGCGCACTCCTCGTGCGTCAGCCAGACGGTTTTTCGCAAATGGCGATTTTTAGCGCATCATTTAGCTTAATGGCAGCTGTTCTGCTACTTCCTAGTATCGCCAATAACGTAGGGACGTCGCTGATTAATCACCGCAAAGGTGCCGGCAACAGCCTGGAATATCGGCAGATATTTTGGATCAATCTTGCGGTCACACTCGCAATCGTGGTGAGCGGCGCCGTCGCAGCGGCTTTATTGGGCCCGGAGCTGCTCCGTCTTTTTGGCAAGAACTTTAAAAATGGATACACCACACTGCTGATATTGCTGGCTGCGGCCGTACCGCAGGGATTGGCCGTCGCGCTGTATCAAATTATCCAGAGCCAAGCCAAGATGTGGCTCTCCTTTTTAGCTGTCGCGGTTCCGCGAGACGCGCTCATTCTAATTCTTGCGTATTTGCTAATCCCCACGCATGGAGCAAGTGGAGTTGCGTTCGGGTACGCGGCGGCTTGGAGTATGGCTCTGCTGATTATCGGCGGCCTTGTGTATCGAATCGGGCTTGAGCCAACCGGCCGTCCCTCAGGCTCGGCGGTAAGAGATCGCGCGACAGCGACACACCCGGGTTCGCAGAACGCGCTATCTGGATCCGGTCACGAATCGCAGTTATTGGTAGCGGCCTTGAGAGCTTTGAAAGTTTCAGTGGCGCAGTTCGCGGTGTTCCGACCGCTGCGCGACAGGCTTTGGAAAGCTTTCTTGTTCCTTGTGAGGAAGAAAACAATAATTGCGAACATTGATGGAATGACTTTCGATTTAGATCTCGGAGAGGTCATTGATACGAGCTTGTTGATGGGAACGTTTGAGCCAGACGTTACAAGGATTATCGAATCGTTCTGCCAGCCCGGCTGGACGATTCTGGATGTCGGTGCGAACATCGGAGCGCACACTTTGAGATTTGGCAAAGTTGCCGGCTCCGGCGGTAAAGTGTACGCTTTCGAGCCAACAGAGTACGCCTACAGAAAGCTTCTGAGAAATATAGCGCTCGATCAGCTGGATTCGACGGAGGCATTTCAGGTTGCCGTGTCGAATCGCAATCAAACTAGGCAGGCACTAAACTACAGGTCTAGCTGGCGAACGGATGGACGAAATGTGTCCGGCGCTGGCGTGGTGGACGTTGTGCGCCTAGACGATTGGTGCGCGGAAAATGGGGTTGGGAGAATCGATTGCATAAAAGTCGACGTTGATGGCGACGAGTGGCCGGCGCTGAAGGGCGCCGAGCAGCTCCTTCGACGATATCGCCCGCTGATCATAATGGAAGTCGGAGCATGGCACTTTCGTCGAGCGGAGGAAAATCCGCTGTCGCTGCTGAACGAATTGGGTTATCGGTTTTGGGATGCCAAGACTTGCTCGGAATATCCTGATCTGGAATCCATTCGGGCGGTGCTGCCCGCTGAAGATGATCAAATGAGCTACTCAATAAATGTGCTTGCCTGGAATCGTTTTCCAGAAGCGCGTGGAGTTCCGCACGCCGAGGTGGCACTTTGCGAACCGAGTGGCCGCGAGGTTCTAGGCACATGACCTCCGCGGCAAAACTAAACCATCCCGAGCCGGCGCGCATGCCCGTGGATCGAGAAAAATGGTTCCATGAGCTGAACCTTTCCAATTTCGTTAACTCGTATTATCAATACCGCGACCTGCAATCGCTTGCGAATTGCAAGAGCGTTTTAATTGTCGGGCCCGGCCAAGGTCTGGACACTCAAGTCCTGCGGTGGCGTGGCTATCGTGTCACCACAATCGATATCGATGACGCCTTTCTGGCGGATCATATCGGCAGCGTTCACGACCTCGGCAGATTCAGCAACAAAGAGTTTGATGCCGTGATTGCATCTCACGTACTGGAACATTTACCGGAGCCCTATCTCGATCAAAGCTTGCGCGAACTGGCGCGTGTATCTCGATATGCGTTGGTTTATTTGCCCGTACACGGTCGGCACTTTCATCTTCGCGTGGTGCCTGGATTCAAAGGAATCGACCGTTCGCTGATTTTGGATTTCTTTAATCCTCTGATCAAGCCGGATGGCGTTACGCCCCGTTACATGGCCAAACAACATTTTTGGGAAGTCGGGATGCGAGGATATCGAATTAGCGATTTGGTACGACGAATGTCGCAGTTCTTCCGGGTGATTTCTGTGTACAGAAACAAGGATTGGAATGGTAGTCAAAATTTTGTGCTGGAGTCCGCACTTCCCGAATGACCGATCCTTGCAGCATATCGCCGGCTTAGAGATGCACCGACAATGAACATTTTATATTCGTTCAATAAGACGGGTTTTGAAGCGCGGTACTGGACCTCCGAAATAGCAGCTGCGTCCGGGTCTGAATACAAGTTTATCCCTTTCAACCATGGGCTCTACGTTGATCCGAATCTTTGTGGGCGAGCACAGCTTCTCGACAATCTCTTTTTTGCCAAAAATCCCAACCTGTTGAGACTGTACTCAGAGTTTGAGCGCCTTTCGAGAGAAACGCGAGCTGCTGCCGTAGTCGTGGACAACGCAGCTCCCTATCATCCGGACTACCTCAGAAATATCTCCGTTCACAAAGTCTTGCGGATTGCGGACGGTCCCCTGGTTGCATACGACCGGGATTTGGCGTATTTGCACGCATACGATCAGATCCTTTACCACAGCCCAGCCTATAGTCCCGAATTGGACATGCCGTCCAAGCTGCACTACTGCGGGGCTCGTAATTTCGACTTCTGGCCGCATGCCCTGTTCGACGCCGCATTTGATCCTAGCAAGACTGAGGGAACGATCCTTGCGGGAGAACGCGACATTGACGTGATTTTCATCGGCGCCCTTTTCCCTGGAAAAATGCCGACGTTGGCCAAAGTGAAAAAGGCGCTCGGCAGACGCTTTCGGCTGCTTGGGCTCACCAATGTGAAGAAGAACGTCTACTTCAACGTGATGTACCGATTTCCTGGATGGGTCCGGGCGGCAAGATTTGAGGAGTACGTCCCGTTATATCAGCGCGCCAAGATCGGAATTAACGTACACAACCGCGGCGAGTACACGGTCGGGGGCTATCGTCTCTTCGACCTTCCCGGGAATGGCGTAATGCAGATTTCGGACGGCGGACAATATCTGGACCGTTTCTTCAAAGTAGATGAAGAGATTATCGGTTACCGAAACGCAGACGAACTGATTGACAAGATTCGCTATTACCTCAGTCACGAGGCCGAACGAGAGCGCGTGGCTTTGAACGGCTACCGTCGCGTGATGGAGGATCATCGGTTCGGTTCACGAATGAAACAACTGGGAGATTTAGTGAAACAAGGGATGCAGCGGGTACATCGAGATGATAGAGCAATCGTATTGCAGTCCTAGCCCCGAAGTTGTGCATTCCGAGATGCGACCAATCTCGCTTGATTCTAGAAGCATGATTTCCAACGTGGCACGCGCTCTGCTCTGGTATACACCCTTCAGACGCTTTATGTACTACCGGTATGCATATAACTTCACGCCCGAACAGCTTACGTTCTTCGTGCAGTGCATCAATGAAACCCGGGACGTCCACGGTGACATCTTCGAGCTAGGTTGCGCCACCGGGCATACCACCTGTTTTCTTAACCGGCATTTGCAAACGGCTGGAATCGCCAAGGATTACTACTGTATTGACACGTTCGGTGGGTTTACGACTGCGGACGTTGCCTTCGAGATCGAGAAGCGAGGAAAAAAGCGCGCCGACTTTATCGGCTTCCGCAACAATAACCTTAAGCGGTTCGAGTACACACTCGAGCAAAATTCCTGCCGCCGGACGTTCTGCGTCCAATCCGACGTGCGACAGTACGAATTCCGGCGGCGGATCAGTTTTTGCCTACTGGACGTTGATCTGTACCAGCCCACAATTTCGGCTCTCAGGAAGGTCTGGCCGATGTTGTCGCCCGGAGGAATGATCGTGGTAGATGATTGCAAGCCAGCGAATCAATTCGACGGCGCCCTGCAGGCGTACACGGAGTTCACGGAATCCGAGGGGCTCCCTTCGCGGTATACATTGGACAAGTTGGGAATACTGAAGAAGCAGTAAGTCGACCGGCGCTGCAGTGAACTCCACGGCCAACGAAAAAATATCACGGGTCTATTGGGAACACACGCACACGCGACCACGTTGGCGGCTGCCATCGAAGCTCAACGTCGCAGTGGGCGATGCACTGCGCGTGCTCAGCAGCCACGTGGAGCCAGACATGCGCGTTCTGGAAATTGGCTGCGCTCCGGGCAAACACCTGGCTTATCTCGCAAAGATACGGGGGGCTAAAGTTTGCGGGCTCGATTATTCCGAGCCGGGTATCGCGAATTCGCGAGAGTTGTTTCGAAGACTGGGCCTGGAGGCTGAGTTTCGTTGTGAAGACTTATTCTCCAGCACGTTCCCGGAGCGGTCATTTGATCTGGTATATAGCCTCGGGGTGGTTGAGCATTTCCGCAACCCCAAACCCGCTATTGAAAGGCACTTGACCATGGCGAAACCCGGCGGGCTTGTGCTGATCTCAGTTCCTAATTATGGCGGCCTCTACGGCCGGATCCAACAGTACTTTGATCCTGAGAACCTGGGAATCCACAATCTTGACATCATGAATCGAACGGAATTGCTTCGTTTGGTTCCAGCTGACATGGTCGGGGACGTAAGCGCTTTCCGCAGCGGGCGACTGTCACCCTGGATCATCAACTTCGAGAAGAAGTGGTCCGCTCCGGTGGCACGCGTCGTGTCGCTTACGTTGAATGTGTTGGGACTCCTTCAACCGTTTGAAGTTGGACCGCTTTGCCCTCTTTTGATGTTGAAAATGACAAGAAGGATCACGACTCCAAACAGAAACAATGCGTCGTGTACAAAATTGAGCACGTGACCCTCGAGCTGACCAAGCAGCTCCGTGTTCGGCAACGACGATGATAGATTCCGTTAAATTAATGAGGAGTTGATTTTGCGAAGGCTGAATTATCTCGCTGCTTCGATTGCTTTAGTCTCCTATTTTTTTGCAATCCTTTCGTACTACCGCATCTTCTACATTTTGATAGCTCTGGCGTTTTGTCTCAGTCTGTTTCTTGTTTGGGCCGGATATATGAAGAATCCGGGATTGTCACGTCACGCGCGTCCCTTGCTGGTCTTCTTCGCCTATCTGAGCTTGACAGCATTTTGGTCTGAATACCCTCGTCAGACTCTTGAGACGGTTGCGGTCGACTCGATATTCTTGGTTGTATGGGCACTGTTCTTTCTGTTGAAAAGCAATTGTGACGAGAACGAAGTCATGCAGTCGTTTCGCTACGTGCCTTATGCGGTGGCGATAACATATATTTACTTGGGCCTGAGATTCGGGGCCATCAGACCATACGACCTGGATACGGCCGCTAGCATCGGCGCGACCGCAAACGCCGGCGCACTATGGTTACTCGCGTCCCTGCCCTTCATTCTCTGCCTGGTGCGACGAGGAGACAAGCGGGCGCGCTGGGAGCTCCTCCTGGCTATCTTCCTCATCGCGGTATCTGAATCGCGAGCGGGATACCTGCTGGCGGTCTTTTGCTTGGTCGCAGATTTGTATTTGCATCGTGGGAGTCTACGCCGCTTCGGTGCAGACGCGCTGAAGTACGCCGTATTGGTGCTGGTTTTAATTGGTTGCGCTTGGTACTTGCCGGTAACGCGACCGCTGATCGAAGACGGGTTTAGCCGTGCGGTCCTGACATCAACAGACGATGAAGCAGCCGCGGACATCGAGAGACTGGTGATGTTGCGAACAGGCTGGGATTCCTTTCTGGAGCATCCCGTGTTGGGAATTGGGTACGACAGTCTCGGGCTACGCGTGGAGGACTCCTATGGGGTCATCATCGTTTCGCACAACATCTTAATCACGCTGATCGCCGAAGCCGGCTGGCCGGGATTTATTCTCTTCGTTTGGGTGATGCGGACATTTTTCAAAAGAACGATGGGCGCAGTGGCGAATCGAGACGATAAAAACAAGGGATTTTACCTGGCCTGTATCATCAGCATGGTGGTATCACTCCTTGCAGGGATGGCACATCCTCTGCTCGGGTTTCCGATGTTTTACGTGGTGTTGGGGCTCGGCTACGCTGCTGGAGAAAGGCCGACCGCAATCGCTGCTATCGCGCCGTGTCGTGCGGTTTTACGGCCTGCGTAACCGCCTCCGCATGAATTGCGAAATGTTCAATAAACGGCGCGATCGATTTTACCCTTGTGGCAACGTGAAATCGTGAGCGCACGTAGAATGCGGATACTTCACTGCATTCCAAGCCTGCACGGAGGCGGGGCTGAACGCCTTGGGCTTTGTGCAACTTTGCGTCATTAAGACGCTGTGTCCGCTACTGGTCTTGACGATAAAAATATGCATGGCGGTACAGACCCCGCGTCTTCGATCTCCTATTTGATAGCCAATCGAAGCCGCTAAAGTTCTGGCGCTGTCTTCGCGTCAATCGCAGATCGTTCAAAAGAACTTAAATGAAACCCGTTGGGCAAAGGATACTTGTTACCGGTGGAGCGGGGTTTATCGGCTCTCATCTGGTCGAGACATTGGTTCGCGCAGGCAAGCAAATCACGATCGTGGATAATCTCAGCGATTTTTATCCTCCCGCCTGGAAGATAGCGAACTTAAGCGAGATCCGAGAGAGCGGCGATTTTGAGTTTATCGAGGCAGATATCTGCGATGCGGTTTCTCTTCGTCGGGCGTTTGTACAGGCAAATCCCGGCATCGTCATTCACCTCGCCGCATGCGCCGGTGTGCGTCCCTCGATTGAACAACCCGTTCTGTGCGAGCGCACCAATGTCCTGGGCACGCTTAACCTACTTGAGCTGAGCCGTGAATTCAAGTTGCCAAAATTTATCTTTGGGTCATCGAGCTCGGTGTACGGAGCAGCTAGCCGGGCTCCATTTTGCGAGCAGCAGGTGGCGTTACGCCCGATTTCCCCTTATGCAGCGACGAAACTGACTGGCGAAATGCTGGCTTTTACGTATTCCCATCTCTTCGGTATTGCAAGCGTATGTCTCCGTTTTTTTACAGTCTACGGACCTCGGCAGCGCCCTGACCTAGCCATACACAGATTCACAGCTCTAATCGACGCCGGAAAGCCCATACCAGTGTTTGGAGATGGCAATTCTGGGCGAGATTACACTTACGTTGACGACATAGTGGCTGGGATCATTGCTTCTCTCAAGTATGAACCTCCGCTGGCCAACGGTGCACGCTTTGACGTACTGAACTTGGGCAACTCGCAGCCAGTCAAGTTGAACGAACTGGTGGATCTATTGGGAACGATCATGGGTCGACAAGCGATCCGAGATCCGCAGCCCGCGCAACCCGGAGATGTCCCGCTCACTTGGGCCGACATATCGAAAGCCGCACGTCTTATCAACTACCAACCGCGCACGCCGCTACGCGAAGGCCTAAAGAAGTTTGTTTCCTGGTATAGAAGTAAGCATGCGGATCGTCAAGTGGCTGTTGGCCAAGGCAAATGAGTAACGGAGAACAGCGCCAAAATATGTAAGGGAGTGCGCCGGCAATTCCGCATTTGGCGCGAACTTCGCGCAAAAGAGAATGACATACGAAATCAGCGTGATCGAAAGAAGCATCGCACGAAAGCACGAGGCCTTGAAGAAAGGTATTTTTGTGATCGTTGTGGTTGGCCTCATGTCTTATTTTCCTGCGGTGCTTCCTTACCTGCGAATTTTCTACGTCCTGATATACCTGGTTTTTTTGCTTTCTTATACGCTCCCCGATTCGGATCCAAAGCAAAGCGAGAGGCACTACGGAGCTCTCGTATATCTTGGGATTCTCTGCTCATCTGGCCTTTGCGGCGGTTTGGGCCCAGTTTCCAGAGCGTACGCTGACTGCTGTCGCCATCGATTTGATTTTTATCGTGGTGGTGGGGCTTTTCTTTGCACTGGAGCTCACTTACAAAGAAGAAGAGGTGGCTCGCCTCTTTGTTTGTGTCCCCTGGGTCTTCGCAGCGACTTTCGTTCATCGGTTGGCAAGATTTGCAGCTCTGAGGCCATTTGATGAGGATTCGACCGCAGAGATAGGCGCTGCGGCGAACATTTGCGGACAGTGGCTAGTCATGTGGTTGCCCTTTATCGATTGCTCGATAAGACGTGGATACAAACGCAGATATATAGAGCTGTGCTTGACTTTGCTGCTCATTGCGGTCGGCCAATCGCGGACAGCGAAATAAATGGACACAAAGGGACTACGGATTCTTCATTGCATTCCAGCTCTGGATGGCGGCGGCGCAGAGCGTCAGCTTTGTTATCTAGCCAGAGCACTTGAACGAAAAGGAGTGGACGTCCATGTCGCGTACCATATACGAGGGGGACGGGTCAGCAAGATTCTGGAATCCAGCGTCACCTTTCACGAGCTGACGAGCCACGGCAACCATGATCCCTTATTGCTTTGGCGACTCTTCAAAATTACCCGCAGGCTCCAGCCCGATTTGATCCAAACGTGGCTATTGCAGATGGATGTCTTGGGAGGGCTAGCGGCACTGATGACGGGAACGCCTTACTTGACGACCGAGAGAGTCGTCGCAGCGGCCTATTCCGGAATGTGGAAAGTAAAGCTACGCTCCTGGATCGGCGCGCGGGCTGCGTTGGTAGTTGCGAATTCCCAAGGTGGAATGGAATATTGGTTGGGAAGGAAACCCGCCAACTCTGTAAGAATTGTACCCAACGCGGTACCGGTCGAAGACGTCCGCCAGGCATTGGCGCCTCACCCAGAGGCTTCCGGCGCTGTAGAGAACAAAGAAATCCTGCTTTTCGCGGGCCGCTATTGCGCTCAGAAGAACGTCTTGATCCTTTTAGACGCACTATTCCTCGTTCTTTCCGAAAGACCTGCGGCGATGGCGCTCTTCGTTGGATCGGGCCCCCTGGAAAGCGAGCTCGTCGATCAAGTGAAGCGCCATCACATGGAAGGCCGGGTGAAAATATTGGGCTACACCCAGCAACTCTGGGGATGGATGAAGTGGGCCAGAGCTTTCGTTTCAGTCAGTCTCTTTGAGGGCAGTCCGAATGTTGTCGGCGAAGCTGCCGCGGCAGGTTGTCCACTTGTTCTGTCCGATATCCCGGAACACCGGGCGCTAGTAGGCGATGATTCGGCTTACTTTGTACCTTGCGATGCGCCGACTGAAATCGCTCGAGGCATCCTCGAAGTCTTGCGCAATCCTGAAGCAGCCAATGCTAAGGCTAAATTGGCGTACGCGAGAGTGTCTGGTTTCACTATAAATTCGATCGCGGATCAGTATCTAGAACTTTACAATCTCGCGATTAAGCGATATCCGCACAACTGCTGATGAACATTGACCTCCCCTCTGACGACGTCCGAGCGAATCGTAGCGCCGGAAAGTGTATGAAGCATCTCATTGATAGGGTCGAGAACCGCTGGAGGAAGGCCGCGACGCTTTCATATTATCGCTGCATTTCGTGCGACCACGAAGCAATGACTTATCATTCCGACAAGCGTGTAGACCGGGAATTCATTCGTGAATCTCTGAGGTGCCAGAATTGTTCGGCCGTTTATCAGATCGTTGACGGAATTCCGCGATTCGTGCGCGGAGACAACTATTCGCAATCTTTCGGTCTTCAATGGAACACACACGAAAAGACGCAGCTGGACAGCTATACCGGGAGACCGATTTCAGAAAAGCGTTTGCTCGATGTGACCGGATGGCCGACGGACATGTCCCGACAGGTCATTCTAGAAGCCGGCTCCGGTGCAGGCCGTTTTACCGAATGCCTGCTCAAGACGGGAGCAACGGTTTACTCGTTCGACTATTCATCCGCAGTGGATGCGAATGCTCGCAACAACGGCTCGTCCGAGCACCTGTTCCTGTTTCAGGCGGACATGCGAAGCATTCCGCTGCAACGCGCCGCGTTCGATAAGGTGATGTGCTTGGGAGTGCTCCAGCATACGCCGGAGCCTGACGAATGCTTCAGTTGTTTAGCGGAAATGGTTCGTCCCGGAGGGGAACTCGTCGTCGATGTATACGGGAAAAGTGCCCTGGCACTGCTGCAGTGGAAATATATTCTACGTCCACTAACCACGCGAATGGAGCAACGCAAGCTGTACGAGGTTGTTTCGAACGTCGTGCCGCTGCTTCTTCCTACAGCAAAAAAAATGAGGAGGGTGGCTGGGCGAGCCGGCGCGCGATTGATTCCAATAGTCGAGTATTCACACTTAGGTTTAACACCTGAAGTAAATGAAGAGTGGGCCATTCTCGATACTTTTGACATGTACGCCCCCGCGCACGATCATCCGCAGACCCAGCAGACCGTGAAAAAATGGTTCGAGGAAGTGGGTTTCATGGATATTTCTGTCCGCCCGGGCCCTAACGGCATCGTTGCCAAAGGCCGCCGGCCTCAATAGCGTTGCGATCGAGGAACGGATCCACTACTTAAATGTGCGGCATCGTCGGCATCGTTAATTTTCAGTCGAACGTCGATCCGGAAATGCTACGCGAAGCGGCGGCGACTTTGCGCTTGCGTGGGCCGGATGATGCGGGGGTGTGGGCGAGCGAGAATGTTGGATTGGGGCACCGGCGATTGTCGGTCATTGATGTGTCGCCAACGGGGCACCAGCCGATGTTGTCGGCAGACGGGCGATATGTGCTCGTTTACAACGGGGAGATTTACAATTTCCGTGAAATTCGCCAGCTGCTTGACGGGAGCGGCAGACGCTGGCGCAGCCAGAGCGACACGGAAGTGATTTTAGAGGCATACGCCAGATGGGGGCCGGGTTGCGTCGAGCATCTTCATGGGATGTTTGCGTTTGCCATTTGGGATCTCCAGGCCCGGGTAATGTATGCGGCGCGGGATCGCATGGGCGTGAAGCCACTCTATTACCATTATTCTTCCGATTGCTTCGCGTTCGCTTCTCGACCGCGGGCGCTGCTGGCTCTGAATCCGTCGTGGTCAGATCCGTTGGACGAACAAGCGATACGTTTTTATTTCGAGAGTGGCTACGTCCCTGCGCCGTATTCAGTGCTTCGTGCGATGCGCAAATTGCCGCCCGCGCATTGGCTCTTGTTGAACGAATCGGGATTGCACGTAAAACGCTACTGGGATTATCGGCAGATTGCGACGGAACATTCATGGGAGCAGCGGCGCGAAGATGATTTGTTAGACGAACTCGATGAGATCCTTTCGCGCAGCGTGCACTCTCGGATGGTTAGCGACGTGCCGTTGGGAGCGTTCCTTTCGGGTGGAATCGACAGCTCGATCGTGGTCGCGGCGATGGCGAAATTCTCGTCGGAACGGGTCAAGACGTTCACGATTGGATTTGAAAATAAGGCTTACGATGAGAGCCGTCACGCGGCGGCGGTTGCTCGGCGCCTGGGCACGGAGCATTTCTGCGAGGAGATGAAGATCGATGATCTGCTGGAGCTGAAGCCGACTTTTTCGCGCGAGTTCGACGAGCCATTTTTCGACAGCTCGGCGTTTCCGACGATGGCTGTATCGCGATTGGCGCGACGACATGTCACCGTCTCGCTGAGTGGAGACGGCGGGGACGAACTTTTTGGAGGTTATCCGTACTATGAGTTGACTCGAGGGCTCGGTCTTATATATGGATTGCCGACGGCTGCCCGTAGCTTCTTGGCGTCTGGGATTGGAATCGCATCAAGCCACCGGCTGAAGCTTTTATCGGCGGCGATGCGCCAAGGAAATGTAACTGAGGCGTTCTGCTTCGCCCGGAGCATCTCCAAGGATTTCGACGCTGTGCTGGCGCCTGAGGTGTTGCGAAGAACCGTGAGCCTGCAGGAACTTTTTAGGGAAGCTGCGAAGCCTTGTCCGGCTGATCTGACCGCTCCTGAAATTGCCATGAGACTCGACGCATTTTACACGCTTCCAGACGACTATCTGCAAAAGGTGGATGTGGCGAGCATGGCTTTTTCACTGGAGTCGCGGGAGCCGCTGCTGGACCAAGACTTGGTTGAATGGGCGATGAGGCTTCCTTTGAAATGGAAATTGCGCGGCGGTCAGACCAAATATTTGCTGCGCAAGCTTGCATACCGTTACATTCCGCGAAAAATTGTGGAGAGACCGAAACAAGGGTTTGAAGTGCCGATTGCTAACTGGCTGAACGGTCCGCTGCAGCCATGGGCGAATGCAGGATTCAATGACTCGGAGAGCTTCCAGGACATTCCGCTCGTCCAGGATTCCTTTCGCAAACTTTTAGGCATCCATCATTCGGGGGCAAGGCGGGCGCATCCACTTTTATGGGCCGGACTGATTTTCCTGGAGTATGTCAACGGATTGCCGAGTGCGGACGAAGAATTGATTCCGAGCCGTTTGCAGCATGGCACTTAAATCAAAAGGCATCGTGAGAATTGTTGTGAACGCCCTCTCTGCTCGGGAAGGCGGGGGGCAAACCTACGTGATCAATTTGCTGCAATCGTTCCCAGCGCGATTCGCGGCCGAAATCTTCATCCTGGCGCCGGACTCGCTCGCGCTGCCGTTGAGCAAACAGAACTTCACGAAAATTCAGGTGAAGTGGCCGGTAGAGAATCCATTCACGCGTGCGATCTGGGAGTGGTTATATCTACCTAAACTACTGACACGGCTCGATGCGGATGTTCTTTTTTGCCCGGGCGGAATTATTGGCGGGCGCGTTCCGGAAAGCTGCAAAACGGTGACGATGTTCCGGAATATGATCCCCTTCAATCTGATGCAGCGGCAACGGTATGGCCTAGGGTACATGCGAGTACGCAACTGGCTGCTGGAATGCGCACTGTCGCGAAGTATGGCGAAGGCGGATCGCGTGATTTGCATATCGGAATTTGCGCGGCGAGTGATCGAGCAGAAAGTAAGCGGGCTGCCGGGGAAGACGATCGTGATCCCGCACGGCATCAATCCCATTTTTCGGGAGAATCATCAGCCGCGGCCGGCATGGTTGCCGGTGGGGGACTACATTCTGTACGTGTCCATCCTTGATGTGTATAAGGCGCAATTGGAAGTGGTCCGTGCGTTCGCGTTGCTGAAAGCGAGGCGACCTACGCCTGAAAAACTGGTGCTGACGGGGCCGGAGCGGTCGCACTACGCGCGCAAAGTTCGGGACGAGATTGACCGGCTGGGCTTGCGAGACGACGTTGTGCTGACGGGACCGGTGTCGCACAACGATTTGCCCGCCCTTTACCGCCACGCGCTGATCAACATCTTCGCCTCGGAGTGCGAGAACTGCCCGAACATTATGCTGGAAGCGCTCGCTTCCGGGCGACCACTCTTGGCGTCGTGTCGCGAACCGATGCCAGAATTTGGGGGCGACGCGGCGATTTATTTCGATCCATCATCGCCGAACGAACTAGCGGCCAAGCTGGTCTCGGTCATCGATGATCCGGACCGCCAGCGGGAAATGTCCTATAGAGCGAGAGAGCGCTCGCTGCTTTACGACTGGGAGCAAACGGCGCGAACTACCTGGGATTTGATCCAGAGATGCGCCTAGAACCTCGCCTCCGTCACTGAAGGAAGCCTGCGTTGCACGGATCCGCGCACATTCTTCGGAGCACAAAGTACAGCACGCCTGAAGCATTGGAAAGACTTCAACTCATACGATGGGAGGACGTGTATGCGAATTCTGGTGACGGGGGGATGCGGAACAGTTGGCGCGGGACTGGTCAGCCAGCTTCGCGAGCGTGGCCATCACATCGTCTCGTGCGACCTGATGCATCAGCCCGACGAAATCGGGTTTTCGGTGCGTGCTGACATCGCGGCGCCATTGTACGCTCGCTGCGATGTAGGGGAATTTCGCCAGATCCAGCGCGTGCTAGAACTGATGGGGCCATTCGACATCGTTTACCACTGCGCTGCAGAGTTCGGCCGATGGAATGGAGAAGATTTCTACGAGTTACTCTGGCGAACAAACACGGTGGGGACGAAAAACATGATCCGTTTGCAGGAACGACTGCGGTTCAGGTTAATCCACTTTTCGTCTTCCGAGGTGTACGGCGATTGGCCCGACTTGATGGTCGAGAGCGTGATGGATGAAAACGAGGTCAAACAGTTGAATGATTACGCTATGAGCAAATGGGTGAACGAGATGCAAATCCGCAACTCGGCCGAACAACATGGCACGGAAACCGTAGTAGTGAGGCTTTTTAATACCTACGGGCCTGGCGAATACTATAGTCCCTACCGGAGTGTCAACTGTCGGTTCCTTTATGCCGCGCTCACAAACACCCCATGGACGGTGTTTCGCGGCCATTCGCGCACTTCGACCTACTTGGCCGACACAGTAAAGACCCTGGCAAACATCACAGACAACTTCAAGCCGGGTGAGACCTACAACATCGGCGGCAACGACCTGCACACGATAGAGGAACTCTCGGACGTCATAATCAAGGTCACTGGAGCTTCACCGAGGCTTGTGCAATATCGCGACTCGGAGATCTTGACGACGCGATGCAAGAAGGTCGACATATCCAAGTCGGTCCGCGACCTGAAGCACCAGAACAGTTACGACCTCGAGGAAGGCATGCGCCTAACCGCGGAGTGGATGCGAAGCGTATACAACTTGCATGCCATGGCGGTGGCTGCGGACTAGCCCCGATCGCATTAGATGATGTCCGCGCAACGAATTAGTTCTGCTTTGAAAGTGTGATTATACGCCCCGTCGATGGCCGTTGATCTCGTGCTTGAACCCCGCAACTTTTACTCCCAGCTCAGAGACTCAAGTTGCGAATTTTAATCATTGTTGATTGCTACCTGCCCAGCATTAAGTCCGGCGCCACGCTGGTCCACGATTTGGGTGTGGAATTCTGGCGTCAGGGCCACGAGGTGACGGTGCTCACCGTCAGCGACACGATCAGCCAACCGCTTCAGCTAAGTACTGAAGACGGCCTGCGTGTCGCACGGGTCAAAACAAAAGCTATTAAAGGCGCAAAGAAAGTGTTCCGAGCAATTCGCGAAGCTCGTCTCTCAGACACGCTATGGAGACACGCTCGCAGCTTCCTGCTTGCAAATCCCGCCGATTTGATTATTTTTTATTCCCCGACAATATTCTTCGGCGGCCTGGTACAGCGTTTGAAGTCACACTGGAACTGCCCTGCATACTTGATCCTGCGTGACATATTCCCACAGTGGGCTGTGGACATAGGAATCTTGCGCAAGGACCTTGTCTGGCGATACTTCCGAAGCAAAGAAATCGAACAGTACGGTGCCGCCGATTTAATCGGCGTTGAATCGCCTGCCAATCTTAAATACTTTGCGCGAGAGTTTCCGCAAAACCCCTACCGTGTACAGGTCCTATATAACTGGGCAAAACCCGAGCGACGAGATGTGCGTACAACCGGGTATCGCGAACACCTCCACT
This sequence comes from uncultured Acidobacteriaceae bacterium, assembly GCA_963837915.1. GTDB lineage: Bacteria > Acidobacteriota > Terriglobia > Terriglobales > Acidobacteriaceae > DASRAA01. The sequence goes on along the minus strand of CAWIPZ010000012.1, from coordinate 57,206 downwards.
TGCAGCGGAAAGTTGTCTTCTTGTATGGAGGTAACCTTGGCGTTGTCCAGGACCTGGATAACTTCGTTCGCCTTGCGGAGAGCCTGTCCATCTACACACAAATCCATTTCTTGCTGGTCGGTGAGGGGAGCGAGGTCCTGAGGTTAGAACAGGTGATTGCCGAAAAGCACCTGGTGAACATCCACATTTTGTCGTCCGTTGATCAGCAGCATTACATGTCCATTCTCTCCGAAGCCGACGTGGGACTGATTTCACTGGATCGACGGCTTAGGACTCACAGCGTGCCAGGCAAATTGCTCGGTTATATGGACTGCGGAAAACCCGTCCTGGCGAGTGTCAATCCTGGGAACGACTTATTCGAGATACTGGGGAAGGATCAAGCAGGCTTCTGTCTTACAAATGGCGATGACGAGGGCTTACGGACTGCAGCGTTGACGCTTGCGAATAATCCTGAACTTCGCGAGCGCATGGGCAACAATTCGCGCAAGCTCCTGGAACAATTGTTTACGGCCGACCGAGCTGTGCGTCAAATCATGAAGCTTTTTCAGCAGCCCGAGTCGCTTGTCGAGGCACCAGCGACGGTACAAGCCCGAAATCCTTCGCTGCGGGCGGCCACGTTTTGAGGATAAAGAATTTCCAGTTTCGAACGTCTCACCGTTCCCTCAAACTTTTGGATGCAATCCTGTGAGAACCCAGTCGTAAGCGAAAAGTGTAGGCACACAAGAATGAAAATACTCTGCGTTGTCGGTGCGCGTCCGAATTTCATGAAGATTGCGCCGGTGTTGGCTGCGATTGACGAGCACAATCGAAAGCTTTCGAGCGGTTTTCGCGGCGACGGAGAACGACCGCAGGAATTCATTCAGCGCCTTCTTCTTCATACCGGCCAACATTCCGGCGAGTTGATGTCAGATCGCTTCTTCAATGATCTGGAGCTTCCGCAACCGGACATCTTTATGGGCGTGGATTTTGGATCACACGCGGCGCAAACCGCTGAGATCATGCGTCGTTTTGAGGAAATAGTTTTGACCGAACGACCTGAGATCGTGGTGGTTGTGGGAGACGTGAATTCGACACTCGCGTGTGCCTTAGTCGTCGCAAAAGTCTCATTTGATTGTTCGGGATCGCGACCATTGATCGCTCATGTAGAGTCGGGATTGCGCTCGTTTGATCGGAGCATGCCGGAAGAGATCAATCGAATCCTTACGGATCACGTGGCTGATTTTCTCTTCGTGACCGAAGAGAGTGCTGCCAAGAATTTGCTAAACGAAGGGATACTCGCAGACAAGATTCACTTCGTCGGAAATACGATGATCGATTCGCTGTTGAAGTTTCAGGCAAAAGCGAACTCCTCCACATTGTTGGACCGATTGGGCCTTCGAACGCGGATCGAGAGCAATGGAGAGAAGGCCGGAACCGTGCGATATGGCCTCGTCACCATGCATCGCCCGGGCAATGTCGACCGTCGCGAGGCTTTTCGTGAAATTCTCGCAGGTCTTGAGGAACTGGCCGCGGAATGTCCGATTGTCTTTCCTGTGCATCCGCGCACGCGCAAGAGAATCGAGGAATTTGAATTGAAGGTTCCTCGCAGCGACCATTCGGCCCAAGTTGGCGGCTCACGCCGTCCGCCGCGTGGAATCGTACTGACCGCGCCCTTGGGCTACCTAGATTTTCTTTGCCTGATGAAACACGCCGCGATTGTTGTGACGGATTCAGGCGGGATTCAGGAAGAGACAACGTGCTTGGGCGTCCCTTGCGTTACGGTGCGGGAAAACACCGAGAGGCCCGTTACGGTGGAGAGTGGAACCAACATCATTGCTGGCACGAGCAAGGAAGGGATCAAAATGACAATCCGCCAACAGTTGAACTCTGCGCCGAAGAGAAAACTTCCGCTGTATTGGGACGGGCACGCTGCGGCCCGTATTATCGATGTCTTGAGCCGAGCGCGAAAGATGAGTGCAGCGCCAGCGTCGAGCTAACAGCGGCTGGCTTTAGCCAGCGTCAACCCGGGGAATGATTTGATTGCGCTGCTCCACGAGGCGACGCCGGGTCCTGCCTAGTGAATGGAGACGTGAGAATCTGGCGCAGACAGCGTCGCGGCTGGCGGATGACGCGAAATTGAGAGCCCGGATGGACTGGAAGGCACGCCAACTATTGGAACAGACTTTCTCGGTGCAGCACGCTGTGGATTGTATCTTCGCGCATCGTCATGAAAGAGGACTGATCTCTGCTCGGCAATCGGCGTTAGTAGCATTGATCAATGCGCCGACTCAACCGCACGAGCTCGCAGAACAAAGCTAAACCATAAAAGTAGGGCAGCAGCACTGAGCAATAACAATTCGTTCTTTGCGCGTTGCGGCGGCGTAAAGAACCGCACTGGAGACACCTGTGATCATTAGCTGCTACTTGCTTGTGTTTGTGTGCAGCATCGTACTCTCCCTGGCCTTTACCGGCCGGCTGCGAGACTTCGCAAATGCGCGCGGATGGGTTGCTCCGCCGAAGTTGGATCGGCACGTGCACACGGAGTCGGTGCCGCGGCTCGGAGGTGTGGCCATATTTGGATCGTTCGCCGCGGTGGCAGCTCTTGCCGTGTTACTACAGAAAGTCACGGGAGTTCCGCTGGTTTTGCCCGCGCGAACGGCCTTCTGCATTTTTGGTTCTGCCCTCACAATATTCCTGCTCGGTCTTTATGACGACGTGCGTTACGTAGGCCCCTACTGGAAATTTGGCATTCAAACCCTAGCCGCGGTGCTCCTCTACATCGGTGGTGTGGGTGTTCATCGAATTGATCTTGTTTCGTCAGGCCGGACATTGGGAACCGTCGCGGGCCTGCCGTTGACTGTGTTTTGGGTGCTCCTGATCACCAATGCGTTCAACTTGATCGACGGTCTGGATGGTTTGGCTGCCGGATCCGCATTCTTTTCGACGATCGTATTATTCGCTTTGTCGTTGTTTACGCCTAACGCGATGGTGACTCTGTTAGCGATTGCGCTGGCCGGAGCGATACTCGGCTTCTTGCGCTTCAATTTTCATCCCGCGTCTATTTTCCTGGGCGACTCGGGCAGCATGTTTATAGGCTTCATGCTGGCTGCTTTGGCGCTGGCCGGGTCAGAAAAAGCGCCCACGATGATTGCGGTGGCAATCCCTGTGGTTGCCTTCGGTTTTCCGATAGTGGACGTCGCGCTGGCAATTTCGCGCCGCTTCGTGAGCGGCAAACCTTTGTTTCGAGGGGATCGGGATCATATTCACCATAAGCTTCTGAATCGCGGCCTGTCGCAGCGGGGCGCCGTGCTGGTTCTGTACGGCGTCACTTCCTGCTTTGCGCTCTTAAGTCTTGTCCTTTTGCACGACGCGGCGATGATCGCGCTGGTCCTTACAATAATAGGAATAGGCATTGTCCTGGGTGTGCAATATCTTGGATATGTTGAGTTTTCGGAGTTACAGGACGTTTTGCGTAGAACGGCCGAGCGGAAGCGTGTCATCGCCAACAATGTCGAGGTGCGACGTGCCGTTGAAGCTCTGAATTCTTGCACGGACTTCCTCAAGATGTGCGCGATTCTCCAGAACACCCTTCCTTCAATTGGATTTGATGGATTCCGCCTGGGACGCAACATGGGGGAGGCATTTTCAGGAACTCCGTTCTCTCCGATGCAAAGGACGACAGACGGAGAATTACAGATGTTCTGGGAGGATGCGGGAAAGAGCGAATCCAACTGGGAGCTGAGATTGGAACTCAACACCGACCCACATCATCGATTGGGGTGCTTTTCTCTGCTGCGCATACACGTGGAGCGTCCGCTGCTCGTAGATTTTAACCTGCTAAGCTGCGAATTTAGGATGGCGCTCTCTCAGGCGGTACTTCGAGCGATGAATGGCCATCGATCTTCTATTCGACGGGCGTCGCCAGGCAATGGCGCCACTGCCATAAGAGTAGCATCGGCCGGTTCATCGGACTGAAAGGAGAAAAGTTGTTCTTATGATGCAAAGCGATCGGGGATTCGGAGAGGGGCGACGTCGCCCGCCACCCAAGAAAAATTGTCCACTAGGTCGTCAACCGCCGAGACTCGCATTCCCCCGCTTGTGATTTACCCACGTGCTTCGTCGCCGTAGTTCTGCTGAAATCCTGTCGTAACCTTACCATTAGCGCAGGTGCGGCTAACAGCATCTTCAATTCCCGGCGGGGGTTTGGGTTAAGTCGAATGGCCGGCGTGCGTAGTAATTGGCGCAATCTCCTTATTCTGAAAAACTCCGTATATGCTTAACCGATCCACTACACCCACTTTTCGTAGGATCCGGTGAACGTGGTTTTTCACCGTTTGCTCGGAAATACTGAACTGATTTGCGATTTCTTTATTGCTAAGACCGCGACCGATCAAGGGGATAAGCTGTTGTTCGCGCCGTGTCAATCCCCATTGCGCGTGCTTCTGGCTATTCGGCAACTCAGCGGTCTGCGTCGCCACATAGTCAAAGAGAACCTCGGTGTAGTAAGGAGGGCATACCGCGTGTCCCTCCGCGACCGTCCGGACCGCCGATACGACATCTACGGCGGAGGCATTTTGCAGGACGTAACCCCGCGCACCTCGACGTATCGCCGTCAGGAAGGAACTCCGATCATCTGTCATGCCAATGAGTACGCTCTTGACAGTCTGCGGATGTCTGCCAGCTGCGGATGGCAATCCGAAGTCATCGGGCAGAAAGTCCAATGAGTCGAGAACAAGGACGTCTGCGCCGGAATCGCGGACTTGGCCGCAGAACGTGGAATGATCCGCCTGCGCTGCATCAACCTCAAAATCCGTCCTCTTAATCAAAATCCTCGCAATTGATTCCCGCAACAAGCGGTTTACACACAATATGAAGACTTTGGCCAAACTTCCCATTTTGATACCCCGCTGATCCGTTAGGGTTGGGCCTAGTCATGAGAGATACAGAACTTCCTTCATACGCCGGTCGGGACACTTATGCAACTAGTAATTTACATTTTAACATTCTTGTTACAAGTGACGGGAAAAAGATGCCCCGGTGCCATGCCTGCGGCGGCAAGAACTCCGGAAGAGGCTGGCGGTGAAGGTGTTCGATGACGCTTACTCCTCTGATCTGAGCGATGTGGCGTTTTTTGTTTGTCGCCACTTCGTCTGCTTTACTGCCTTGGCTTGCTCGGATCGTCTGGAACAGATTTTTGCTGTTGTACTGGCCCGCCCGTTGTTTGGCGAACCAGATGAAGCATGGAGGGATTGATGAGAAGGTCTTGGCGCTTTCGAGTCGAAACGAGCGCGTTTGGTCTATTTTTCACCAAGTCGATCTGGTTCGTCCCATCGGCCACACGATTTTAGTATCGCTGACCGCAAGGTTGGAAACTGAGTGCCACCATGATCAAAATCCGTCTCAGGATAAACATGACCCCCGCCCGGAACTTAGTAAAACGATACCAGCATTCTACTTCGGTTGAGCTGTGGACGCGGAGAGTGCTGTCGTTTCGGGCAATAGCACGGGGAACGGGCGCATCGCCCGCGAAGTGAGCTGAAAATGCCAGAATTGTGGAAGAACGAGTGAACTGCAGGCTCATCATCTCCGTTGTCGGAGTGCGCTCGATGACGACGACACGGGAGACCTGATCACTCCATGTTTTTCCTGTCATGAAAAACTTTAACGCAGAATTGTCGGACGCTTTTTTCCGGCTGAGCGCACAGGACGGGAAAGAAATGAGGCCATAAGAAGTACCAATTTCTTTCAATCGCGCTCACAAATTTCGGCGGATCTATTCCTTCTGACTGGCAATGAACTTGAAAGCGGCGTCCACTGCTCGATCGCTATTGTGAGCTCCAGATTCGACCTCTGAGTAATCAGGCTTCGCATTTGGCGAAAAATGCCCCGGTACGAAGCTGCCTCTTTTGAATCGAAAAACCCACACATACTCGCGTTTGTACTTTTCTGGCGGTTGGGTGTTATCCAATGTAACGATAGCTGACCAATCGGAAAAACCTGAGCTATCCGTATGTACGGGGCCTGGCAACGTGTCTTTATAGTAGTCGGTATCGTGGGTAAAAATTACAGTGAAATCGAGACTTGCTGGCGAAGGGGCAGGGCAGATGCTCGGAAACGTCTTCCAATTCTTTTCTATTCGCTGATATTCCGCTATGGAAGCGCCATAGGCGGCAATATACGAGGAACAGCGTAAATCTTCCATTCGACTACTCGCCAGCGAATTCACCGTAACGGCAGCTTGGCCGGCAGTGCACGGCCAGCTGTTGCTCGAAAGTCCCACAAAAGATGGAATATGTATTAGAGCAATTAGGAGCTTAGCCCTCAGATTAGTTGTCTTCACGGTCGGTGCTTTCAGCGTACGGTGTATCGACGTTTCGGGTCGCAGTCAAGGTGATTTGGTCCCATGCTGACGTCGTGTCCCAACCGAGCATACGGCAATTCACGCGCCAAAGCACGACTGCTCTTTTTTTTGCAACAGAGCGGTTTCTCTCGTTCCATCGCTAAGGAACTTGAATTCCAAAGAGTTCGCCGGACATTCCCGACAGCGCTGCTCTCAAACATCCTGGGGATATTGCTTGGAGATAATCTGCGCGGATTTTCTCTTTGGCGCAAGCCCGGACACCTATGGCAATGCCGAGTTGTTTCTATAAGCGCTCAGTCGAATTTGCCTGCTGGCGAACGCATGGCGACAGGAATTCTTGTCGCGGATACCGGAGGCGTCACGAATTCACGCGTCTCAAGACAACCCAGGCTGCGCTTGGACCCGGATTCCGATCAGGGGCTTTGTCAGCAAGTACTCCAGCGCGATAGCTGGCGATGCCAACGTTGCGGAATTTCCCAAGATCTGCAGGTCCATCACATTCAGCTGCGAAGCCTCCCCCAGCGTTCCAGCATCGGTGAGTCCGCACCGAAAAATCCCCTGAATCATTATGGTGAATCAAAGCTTCAGATCGAGCGCATTCTTGCTTGGCATTAGAAAATCAACGGCATTCGGTATGCGTGCTCCGCTATTTCAATGCAGCCGGCGCATGGGGCTGCCATGGCGAACACCATGAACCCGAATCGCATCTGATTCCCTTAATCCTTCAAGTTGCCTTGGGAACGCGACGGGCCATCTCCATTTTTAGCACGGACTATCCAACGCCCGATGGGACCTGCATTCGCGATTACATCTACAACTTAGGCAACGACAAAGGATTCAGTGTCCGGGAGGTGATCCAAGCCGCGCGCGACATCATAGGTCACGCAATCCCAGTGCAGGAAGCTGCACGGCGCCGTGGCGACCCGCCCATCCTTGTAGCCATCTCCGAGAAAATTCGCCGCGAGCTCCGGTGGCGCCCTGACTATCCATCTATTGATAATATCGTCCGCAGCGCTTGGGATTGGCATCGAGTACATCCACAGGGATATGGAAAGATCTAAGAGCAGGTCGAACGGCAATCGCGCCATCATGCAGTACATCCCAGGATTTTTTGGGTTGTTATCCCAGCGCGAAATCAAGCCATTCGAAGTAAGCGTCCGATGGAGGAGTTGCGATCCGGAGTAACGCGGCGAAATACTCTGTTGCAAGAGACCAAGGCCACATCTCTTACGGGGTCATAATCGTGAACTAACGAGAATCGAATCTGGTTGGAAGCGATACCTTGCCGCGACGTCGACAGAGCGCATCGGCGGTTCTATGAGCACCCGCGAGTCAAATGGAAGCCAGAAGTCTACGTCAAACTTTGTCGACAAGTCTTAGATCGGGATAGGTCGAGATGTCGGAATCGCGGAAGCGTGAATCAACTACAAATTCCTCGTGCGTAGTTCCGCAGCTTGCTCTGCCGCGATTTCATGGGAAATTTCCTAATTTCCCGAACGCGTTGTCACCACGCGCTACGGGGCCCGGGATAACCTGATGCGGTCCTATCCTTAGCTTTTTTTAGTTTGAGCTGGCGTAGCGTTGTCACGACCTACTTCCACTTCTAGTTACTCCTGGGCGTCACGTCTCCCACGTCACGTGGCGCAAGGAATTGCGGGCGACGCTTTTTCTCATACAAGACGATGCAAAACTTCCCGGTGGTCGGGAACTTGACAGCAAAATGCGACGTCAATACTTCAACGCATGACCTCTGCGCAGCAGCGGATGTTCGAAGAATCTCCAAGAGAGCGCCGCCAGACCATAGCTCAATGCCGCCGCAATCGCTGATACCAGGGCTGTTCTCCAACCGTCGAATCTAGGCAGTTGGTGAAAAAAGAGATGGTGACACGCGAGATTCACTGCTGCATGAATCACATACAGACAGTACGAAACGCGGCCCATTTCAGCAAGAAAAGGCAAACGGCAAAATGCGGACCATAGGCTGTTTGGCACCATGACAGCTATTGCCAGCAGACTCGCGAACAGGGCATCCACCGCTGAGAAGCCCCAGCAGTACATCACAAGGGAGTACTGCGACGGCCTCCAGATCGCTAAATATAGGAACGCACAGAGAAGCAGAAAGCACGTGCCATATATAGGTGCCTGATATCTTTGGAAGGCTGCTTTCCATCTGTCACTTCTCCAGCCGAACGCCAACAGGACGCCCATTGCAAGCGCGTCAGCCCGACAGGGAGTCAACATATACGGGGCGGCTGGATGGGCTAGCAATCGTTCATGCAGAAACATGCGAAGGACTGGGGCGCCAATGATCGCGCCGATAAGCATCAAGAGAACCCAGGACCTAGAAAAGAAGCGAATCACCGACGGGATTATCAGGTAAAATTGCTCTTCAACTGCGAGTGACCACAGAGCCCCGAGCCACGCCGTCCCCAAAGCGGAATGATTGGTCTTTGCAGAGTTTTGCAGGAACAACACGTAGATTGGAATGGCACGCCATGTTTCCGGATTCGACCAGAATGACACGGTGACGAAATAGATGCCAATCCACAAGTAGTACAAAGGCATGATTCGATAAAATCTGCGCCCATAGAATGTCTTGAAGTAATGGCGGGACTCTCGGACATCCATCAGAATCCCCCCAATCAGGAAGCCTGAAAGAACAAAGAACAGATCCACACCGCACCAGCCGACCGCGAAGAGTCTCTGGAGCAGAGGCGCAGGCGGTCCACCAGGGGGGATACTAACGTAGTGGTAGAGGAGAACCAGCAGAATGGCAATGCCGCGTATGCCGTCAAGTTCGGGGATACGCGAATTTGGCTGCTTACGAAGCAGAATTCGGGCCTCCGAATCTTCGCCCATTTTGTCCCCACCAAGGTTCGTAAACAATGATATTAGCGGTAAAACGGGCTTGCGTCGAATCGCCTAGGGGCTACAGATTCCGAGCGAGCTGCGTTAATGATGCGCATTCATGAGTTTGGCATATGCCCGAGAAAAACTTGCCCGGATCCGAATGGGCCGAATTCCCAACCGCGTCTGTCCATACCAGAGGAGTGAAATCCTCGCAAGCAGAAGAAACACAAAGAGCAAAAAGGCTGAAATCATAGCCGCATATGATTCCCGCTCGACGAAGATGGTCATTAATGTCGAACCATCCCAATCAGGTACGAGATGATCAAGGATTTTCTGAACCGGGGTTCCGAGATAGCCCAGGCGGCCGATTCGAATGTGGGCCGTATGGTCATAGGTATAGCGTGGATCGTAGCGCGGGATGCCGTGAGTGGCGGCTATAAATGTTGCGGGATTGCTTAGCTCTTCTCTCGTGAGTGTCCTACCATCTGCCGAACGCGGAACCACACGGAACGCTGGATCAACGATGATCCAGTGGCCGTTGACTAGAACCTCCGCGACTACATGCTTGGTCAGGTTGCGGTTGTCTAGCAGTAATAGCCTGCGAACCTTCATATGGCCCGCATCCATCAGGTTAATGAACGCGTTTGTTGCCGTCCCGCAAACTTGTAGCAGAGCATAATAATTGAGCGTATCGGTGGGATCGCGGTCCGGGATGAGATCGCTAGGCATTGACGGGTAACGCGCGGGGCCATGGGCCATCCAGTTTAAGATGGCCTGGATCTTTTCATCACCGGGCGCCGTGGCAGGAACGATCGCGTCGGAGAACCCCGCCAAGTATCTGCGGGTCGAATACTCCCACGCCGCGGCATACATCGCAAAAAACAATGATAAGACCAATAATCCATTTACTGCGAGCCATATTGCACGAAAGAGCCGATGAGCTAGAAGCTGCCGATTGCCAAGAGGAGGCATGTGACTATTGTTCTCGTCAAAAGCATTTTGTTGTTGCCCCGCCGCAAGTACCGGCGCTCGAGGAACGGTTGGGACGGTCTTACCCATGGGATACCCTTCGTTCAACAAACAGCGTTTCTTCCGCGACAGGGTCGACTAAATTGCTCTGACCTGGCGGCCGAGGCTCCTTCTTGAGAAGAAAGGAGTGAACATTTTGTCCTTGATTCTTGTTGTAGTGCACTATGCGCGCCGTTTGATTCCCGCACCACTCCTCGATGACCTCACGACTCAGGAAGGCGACTCGCGGGGTGACGAAATAATCGTAAAACAGATTGATGGAGCCGGCCCAAGTACGCTTTCCACGAGAGCGAATAAAATGTATGAGGAAATAGGGGACCTGCGCAAAAGCGACCACCAAAGGTCGGCACCATCCGTGCAGCAGGCCACGACGGATCAGGGAACCCGGAAACTTGTAAAGCAGTGGATAGCGACCAAAAGGCTTGTAAACGCCAAGATACATGCGGCCCCCTGGTTTCAGAACGCGCAAGTTTTCAGCGAAGGCGCCGCGAGGATCCTCAGTGTGATGAATCACACCGTCGGAAATGATGATATCGGCAATCCCGTCCGGGAGCGGGAGGCAAAGGTTGTCCGCGACAACACCCGGGCAGCCATATCGGCTGCTGGCAAGGTTGACAGCGACGCGGCTGCGGTCCATACCTATACAATGGAGGCCGCGTTCGACGAGAAATCCGAGGACTCTTCCAGGGCCACAGCCAACATCAATGACGAGAGAGTTTGAATCGAGTGAATCGATCAAGTCGACAAGCGGACGTGATACCACTGATTGGATTCTTGCAGTACCATCGATCGGAGTCCAATCGAATGGGTGCTCGTCATAAAATGTCGTTCGCTCAGTGGGCACCAGCGCTCCCTACCACAACTGCTTTATAATGAGATTCCATTTTCTGACTCAAGTTATCCCAGCTCAATTCCGACGTCACCTCGCGACAGCCTTCCTTCAAGCGCGCGTAGAGCGGCTTGTCATGGAGTAACCGTTGGAGGGCGACGGTCAAAGCTTCTTTCTCTGGGACAACTACCAAACCAGCGCGGCCGTCGACAAGCGAACGGATGCCGCAAAACGGTGTAATGATTACCGGAACACCGTAGGCGATGGCTTCCGCGGCAACATTTGCAAAATTCTCATACCGCGACGGCAGGGCAAAAATGTCTGCATCTGCGAGGAGCGAGCTTTTTTCTTCGTCGTATACCGGACCCGTGAACAGTACCCGTGCTCCAACGCCGGATTTCCGCGCGCATGTTTCAAGGTGCGCCCGGTATCCGGACTCACCTTCCGGTCCCGCGATCACAAGACGGCCAGAAATCGGGGAGGCCTGTGCAAAAGCTTCAATCAATAGATCGGCTCCCTTGCGAGGGATGAGGCGGCTTAAAAATAGGATGAGCGGCTCGTCCTCAGACATCCCCCACAGGGAACGAAATCTACCGCGTGGATAGGCAGTCATACTCAAATCATTGTCAATTCCGTTGTGACGAATCGCAATCTTCGCCTGTGGTACCCCGGCGTCCACAAGTTCTTTTTGCTCAAGTTCAGAGGTGGCGATAACCCGCGCGGCGTTCCGCCAGAACGCGGCACCGATGGTTTTGTGCCACATTTTTTTCATCGCGATACTTCGATCGATCGGTCTGTACATTCCCATCGGCTCGATCACGTAGGGAATCCCCTTAAGCCTGGAGTAGTGGCTGATAACTGGCCCGAGTAAATCGTAGAGACCGTAAAAGTGAACGAGGTTGAACTGGCTGAGATGGACCCGGCAGAATCGTATCACACGGGGATTAATTGTGAGAACGCGATAACGCGCTAGCGTGGGCAAATAAATCGCGACGACACCATTGTCTGTGCACTGCAGACCCATCTCCGTCTGTTGGACTGAGCACGTGACACTTGACCATTCAGATAGCCCCAGGTTCGCCGAGAGGACCGTGATGCTGTGTCCATGCTCGGCGAGCTTGCGTGAGAGGGCGCGGACCTTCGCGGGGCGACCGCCTTCGGCTACGTAGGGGAAATAGGTCTGGGCCACGTTGAGGATGTGCATGGCTATTCTAGGGCCATCTGCGATGGGACCGACGGATGCGATTTCATAATATATTTTCGCCACCAGACATCGAAGAGAATGCAGGCAAATAATTCGTGCGAGTTGTCCCGCTTTCCGTAACGATGTTGAAGCCGAAGCTGTTGGATGAAACTCAAATCGAGAATGCCATCATTCCACGCCGCGCCGATATCATCCCCTAGCCGTTTTCGGAGAGGGTGCGAACCGAGCAGGCTGGCATCAAAATAGGGGTCAAAGAGCTTTTCAGTCCACAGCGCGAGAGGCGCATTGAAGCCCCTCTTGGGAGCATGGCGAGCCCCGGGCGGGAAGAATTCCGCGAAGGCGTCAACGAGAATGGCTTTCGATTCACCGCTTCGATATTTGTAGGCGAAGGGAGCGTTGAGACTCATCTCGACGAACGCGGTATCAAGAAGAGGTACACGGACTTCGAGAGCCGTGGCCATACTCATCCGATCGGTGTATTCGAGAATGTTATCGACAAGGAAAGTCTTCAGATCCATTTGCAGGATCCGATTGTCCTCATCCTGCAGTCGAGATTGGGCATAGGCCGAGCGTAGGGCGTCGGCTGACGAGTGCAGGTCGTTGCACGGGGAAGCTCCGCCGAGCCGACGATGGAAAAGGCGGTGCTTTTGATCCTCGTTCAAAAAATAAGTCCAATTGGCATACTGAATAAAGAAATCGGAATCAAGGCCGCCGAGAAATTTTCGTGCTCGTCGAAGGTGCGGTGTTTGATGGGAATCGCGCAGCAACGACGTTGCAATTGCACCGAAGCGCAGCAGTGGCCGGGGGATCCACCCGATGCGGCGGGCCATGCGAACCGCGGAAGATCGAGGGTACCCTGCAAAGAGCTCGTCGCCTCCGGCACCACACAGAGCGACGGTAATGTGCTCGCGCGCTTTTTGGGACAACTGATGCATGAGATAAGAAGTCGGATTGGCGAACGGCTGATCGAATAACTCGACGACATTCAGGAATTCAAAAAGATCGGGGAACTCCACCGACAGTTCGAAGTGTTCGGTCCCGAGATGGCGACTGACGCCACGGGCCTTTTCGGCCTCATCGAAGAACCGGTATTCCTCTCCGGCGAGAGCCACAGTGTACGTTTGAATATCTTTCTTCTCTCGTTTCGCAAGGCCGGCGACGATTGTTGAATCGATCCCGCCACTGAGAAAGACGCCAAGCGGAACGTCGCTGACGAGCTGTCGATGCACAGCTTCCGCGAGGGTTTGCTGGATTTGGGACTTCAATTTCGCGTACGGAGCAGACTCCAGATCCTCGCGGCGAGCAACATCCCAATAGCGAGTCAGTGAAATCGAATTGTCTTTTAGGTGCAGTGTAAGACTGTGGGCTGGAGGAATCTGCTGGACGCCATTGAAGGCAGTCCGCGGTCCAGGGACGTACAGGAATGTAAAGAAGTCCGAGATGGCCTGCCAATCTGGCGCAGGTGTCAGGAGTTTTGAGGCGAGAAGAGCTTTGATTTCCGATCCAAATAGAAAGAAATTTGAGCCAGCCGCGTAAAAAAGAGGCTTCACGCCGATGGGATCGCGGGCGAGGAACAATAGGTCTCGTCTTAAATCTAGAATCGCAAAGGCAAAGATGCCGTTGAGTTCCTCCACGCAGGCCGTGCCGACGTCCTCGTACAGATGTACGATGACTTCGGCGTCGGTACGGGAATGGAAGCGATGATCGCGAGATTCGAGGCGCAGGCGCAATTCCTGGAAGTTATAAATCTCACCATTGAACACCATCCAAACCGTTCCGTCTTCATTACACATCGGTTCGCTGCCAGCGGGCGATATGTCGATGATGGCAAGTCGATTGTGGGCGAGCGCGACGTTTTGAGAAATGACGGGCGGCGCGAAGTAGCGGAAGTTAAGACCATCTGGGCCTCGATGCCGAATCGCGCGGGCCATTCGCTCGATCGGATCCTGAAGTTCGGCCCGGTCGAGGTGCTGAGTCGCGATTCCGGAGATTCCGCACATACGCTCAGGCCGTTACGGATGGTAACTGGCTGACAAGCAGCCCCATCACACGAACGGCTTCTCTCCCTTCTTCGGGCGGAACAGGAGTCCGCGAACCGTTTCGAATACTGTCAACAAATTCGCGGACAAGGCGTTCATGGGTACTTTCAAATTGTCCAGTGACATAGCTCAAGCTGGTACCAATGGTGCCGCGAAGAATTTGGCCGACTTCTTTGACAGCAGAAAGTCCGAGTGTGATGGGCTTCAGATCAGCTCGGCCGTGAACGACGACGGTCTGGGTTTCGAGATCAAATTTCATGTGGCCCTCACTGCCCCAAAGATCGATCTGAACAGCCCAACGATTGGTGGCGTAAGTAAGGGCTACGCTGCAGGAAGCCTTGTCACCAATCAAATCCAGGCGGTAGTCTTCGTAAGGCGACCAAGGAAATTGCGGCATTTGTTTGTGCGCGTCGACGCGGACAGAACGAATGGGATTGATGAAAGCCAGAGTCATGTAAATCACATGCGGGCCTGTCTCTCCGATGACGCCACCGGGGAGCTTGTGGGCCCAATGCTCCGGCTTGGATGTGATGTAATCCATTGGGGTAGCTAGAAAGATGCGCATACCGCGGAAATCGCCGATGGTCCCCGCCTTGAGGATTTCACGGGCCTTGAGGAACGCTGGATAAAACAGGTCCGAATGCGCGACGCAAATCTTGCGCTCGCTCTCGCGGGCTGCCGCAAGAATGCAGTCGCACTCGTCGGTGTTGATGGCCATGGGCTTTTCGATAAGTGCGTGGGCGCCAGCTTTGAGCGAGCACACCGCGAGCTCAGCGTGAGTCCGGGGCGGTGAACAGATGTCCACAGCGTCGAGTTGCTCGACCTCAAGCATCTGTCGAAAATCCTTATAGACCTTGGGAATCCCGTGTACTCGGGCAAGTTCCTCCGCCTGAACCACATTGGGATCGCACAGAGCGACCACCTTAGCGGTTCCCCGGACCTTCCTCCAAGCTGGCAGATGCTTTTGCTTGGCGATAAATCCCGAACCGATCAAACCCACCCTGAGTCCATCCAAATTTCCGATCCTCCACAAGAGACAATACTACAGAACCTCTCAGTCTAATCGCGGCTCACCAAGTCCCGAATCACTTTCGTCGAGGATTCTCTCGAGCGCGGACTGGAAAGCGGCAAATTGATATTTCCGCCGAACAATTTCTTCGCCACGCCGGCCTAGCTCCGCGCGGAGGGACTCGTCGCAAAGCAATCGACTAAGAGCCTGTGCGAGCGCGCCTACGTTATTGGGCGGAACGAGCAAGCCATTGATACCCTCCTCGACCACGTCGGTAGTTCCTCCGCTGGCGGCCCCGACCACGGGCTTCGAGAAGGCCATCGCTTCCAGAAAAACCAATCCGAACCCTTCACCCGTGCTGGGCAAAGCGAAAAGATCCGCGTGTGCATAGCAAGCTGCAACTTCCTCGTTCGACAGGTTTCCAAGGAAATGCACGCGTTCGGAAACACGTAGGTCAGCAGCAAGTCGTTGAAGACGCGGCAGATCGTCGCCCCCTCCAACTGCCACTAGGTGCAAACCAGGGACGATTGTAACAAGTTGTCGGACGGCATGAATCAATTCATCCGCGCCCTTATATCGCTCGGACGCGGCCCAGCGGCCTACCGTCAGGATTACGCGGGCCTGCTTCGGGAACCCCAGGGGTAAGGATAGGCCACTAGACTCACTGGCGAACCGGAGGAAGCTCGGATTCATCGCCCAGGGTAGTTTCCGGATTTTATCGGGAGAGACTCCTTGTACCCCAACTAGCTTCTTTACGGTGTCACTGCTCGGAGCGAGCACCAACTGCGCTTGAATAAGGGCGCTACGCCGGAACGGGCCCATGGGCTTCCATACTTCTACGCCGTGGGCCATCACAATTGTCTGCAGATGTGGGGACATTCGCCGCATGCACGCGGACACCACAGCTAGGTTCGGATGGGCGGCGATAACGATGCTCGCGCTCTTCGTTGAAAACGGCCGCCCTGCTCCAACGCTGGCGACAAGAAAGCGGATTTTTCGGCGCCCGAAGCCGCGGAAAGGGATTGTGCACGCGCCGGCTTCAAGTGCAGACGGGCCGGGTGGGTCGTTAAGACTGATGAACTCCGCGAACCACCCCCGTCGGAACGCGATCTCGCCGAGGGCAGTCGCAGTCAGGCGCCCCGCTTCCTGGATGCCGCCGACGCCGAGCAGTCCTGGAAATAGGCCGATGATCCGTTTCGCGCGTTGTTTTAATATTTGCACAATTACTTTCGGAAATCTCCGCAGTTAGCGAGCCGTACCGAACGGATAATTTCGGTCACCGAATCGGCCCTGCTGAAATCGGAAACGTAATATGCCGGAGCCACCCAATAAATCTGGCGAGGCGTTCGTGGAATGCCGGCACGAGAACACTTGGGGAATTGGGCTCGAACTCGCGGAACTTCGGTTCCCTAAAGCAATCGGAAAGCGACATCTTTTTCCCACCTCGAGGGGTGCAGCGGTTCCACACTTGTGCAGCATGCGAAACACCGCGGGAGTTAAATCGATGTCGATTGCGCAATATCTAAGTATCCGGTATCGGCGGACCCCACGGTCAGCGCCGCGACCCACATCGAGAATTCGTGCGTGAGCTGAAATTCCCGAAGCGGAATCTAAGGCGCTCCAGCGGCGATTGGCAGTGACCCGTGAGACGTAACTGAAGAGATGAGGCCCGGGAAGCTGTACGATACCGTGCGAGGTGATGCTCGAGAGAGCCACATCTTCCTTGCGCAGGCTGCACGCGTGAATTTCGTACGTGCGAACACGCAGCGAGATCCATTCCACGCCGCGGCGCTCGGTGCCGTGGTGTTTGCCGAGAAAAGGAGAAACAAAAGGAAGGTCAGGCTTGCGCACAGAGAGAAGCATACTCAAGGACCGACCTGCATTATTTCGCACCAGCGGACGAGGACAAACAGCGTCCAGATACGAGACCAGCCCACGGCCCCTGGATCGGCCAGATATCTCTTCCAAAGGGAGGATACAACGGGCGGGTTCAAAACGCCTCCAGCAGCGAGGCGCGAAGGCGTGAAAGTCTCCTCGATCACCGAGCGGAGGTCACGAGCGATCCAATGTGAAAAAGGAAAAGTGAATGTGCGCTTAGGGCGCGCGGCGATTTCCTGAAACAACGTTTCGGGCATTGTGGCGCGAGTCGCTTCCAAAAGCAACCGCTTGTTCCCGAGGCGCAGGTCGGAAGGAAGCGAAAGCACGAATTCGACGATTGAATGATCAAGAAAGACAGGTCTAAGTTCTAGGCTGTGCGCCATGCTCATCGCGTCACCGTCGCGAAGGAGGCGAGCTTCGAGATGAGCTGGAATATCAAGATACGAGATGCGCTCGGCCAAATCACGCGAGCGAACGGGAGAAGCCCATTCGGCGATGCGAGTCGCAGTTTCAGGCGGAGCATCTAATGCACCTAGCGAGGGATGGAGGAGAGATTCAACATCGCTTTCGAGAAATTGGACTCGCACTGCGAGCTGAGCGGCGACAAAGGGATCATCCGCGCCGACAAGATACGATAGCTTTCGCCAGCGAAAAGGGAATGAGGCGTGGTCGAAAATTGCAGGGCCAACGCTTCGCGGGAATGGACGCAGAACTCCTGCGAGCCGCGAGAAGCGCTCGAACCAAGCGATCGATGTATATCCGCCGAACAACTCATCGGCGCCTTGACCAGAAACAGCAACTTTGAATCCAGCCTCCGAGGCGACTCGCGAAATCCAATAGGAGTTCAGTCCATTGACAGTAGGTTGATCCATGGCCCACAAGGCGTGATCAAGAGATTCCGTCATTCGAGATGCAGGAAGATTAACAACGCGGTGAGGCAAGCCCAAAAGCTTTGCCGTCCGGCGGCTGGGTTCGGACTCGTCGAAGTGCGTTTCCTCGAAGCCGATGGTGAGCGCGGTCAGTTTTTGAGCGCCCGCCCGAGCCATCAGTGCACCGAGAATAGCGGAGTCTACGCCACCGCTCAGGAAAAGAGCGATGGGTACATCGGACATTAGCTGGAGGCGAGCCGATTCGAGAAGCGCTTCGCCAAGCGATCCTGCGAGACGCGCTGACGGATCGCGTGGACGACCGTTACTGGAAACGGGAAGCTTCCAATATGATTTCGTCGACAATGCGCCGTTCTCCCAAACTGCGACGTTCCCTGGCTCAAGAGGGGGAGATACCACTAACTGCCGTCCGTGGTGGCGGAACATGACCGAGTTGCAATATCTCTTGGGCAGCCGCGACGTCCAGCCGGCGTGGAATCAGACCGGAAGCAAGCAGCGCCTTGATCTCAGAAGCAAAGACGAGTCTTCCTGAATTCCACGAAAAATAGAGCGGCTTGATGCCTAAGCGGTCACGAGCAAGAAGCAGTCGCCTTCGTTTGGCGTCCCAAATCGCAAAGGCAAACATACCGCGCAACATTTCAACGCAACCATCGCCGTATTCTTCATAGAGATGAAGGACTGCTTCCGTATCTGTGTGAGAACGAAAACGATGGCCGCGAGAAAGGAGCGAGGTACGAAGGTCTGCGGCGTTGTAGCATTCGCCGTTGTAAGTGATCCACACCGAAGAGTCTTCGTTGGACATCGGCATGTGGCCATTCTCGCTGAGATCAACGATGGACAGACGAGTGTTCGCGAGAAGGCAGAGGCCGAGGTCCTGGATGCCACGACTGTCTGGACCGCGATGCCGGAGGGCGTCTGTCATGAGTTGAGCGGCAGGAATAAAACGCGGGTCGCGTTCAGGGGCTAAGATGCCTGCAATGCCACACATGGCGCTGTCCTGGACCTCAGAAGGAAAATCCGACGAGTGCAGCGGATTGCCGCGCCGAGGGGTAGGAATGAGCTTGCGAGCCGGGCCATAGCTCCTCGTCATTGCGGACTATAGAATTGTCTACGCTCATCAAACGTCCATAAGAGAAATACCCCTTCATTCCCGGAACCCCGCAGAGGACAGGAGTCGACTTTGCGCTAAAGAAGCGAATGGCGGCCAACTAGATGATGAGAGGAAGCAGCGCGAAGCGGGCGGAAGAGCTGCTCCTTCCGTCGGCAGGCATCGGCGTAGAGAGAAGTAGATGAGGGTGGCCTGAAGCTCCTTTGTAAAAGGTAGGGCCACGTCGTTGTCGAGGAACTTACGGAAAAGGTCCTCAAACAAGAACCAAATGAAGGAGAAAAGGCCAGGACGCCAACGGCCTAGCATGACGACTGCAATCGAAGAGCCAACAATTCCGGACGCCAAGCAAGCAAGGAGCTTCAGATCATTAGAGGCAGTTCCCTTGGGCATTTGCCAAGCCGGCCAAAGACTCA
Organism: uncultured Acidobacteriaceae bacterium; assembly: GCA_963837915.1. GTDB lineage: Bacteria > Acidobacteriota > Terriglobia > Terriglobales > Acidobacteriaceae > DASRAA01. Next base: position 37,620 of record CAWIPZ010000012.1, on the reverse strand, counting down.
CGACAAGAAGCCAGATTCCGATCACGAAATCATTCCGGAGAACGTGAACCAGCGTGTCCAGCAAGCTTTCCTTGCCTCCCGCACGAAATCACCACAACTAGTATCAGAGGACAGGACGAAGCATACCACTCTATCCCAGAGAACGACCTGATAATAGCAAAACTGAAGAACACATCTGTAGCGGTCCGGATTACGCAGAACGTTAGTGCTATCCGTGGGAATCGGTTCTATCGAATGGCTGCTCGCAATAATGTTACCTAGACGAAGCTTCCAAATCATAAAGCGTCGGGGGTGGTCGCATCATTATCCCGATCTCCGATTCCCCGCCGGCTGTTATCTGAATTCTGACAATCCGGAAAACAGGAAAACACGAGGTCACCCGTAGCGAATCTTTTCCGCTACAGTCCGCGATGTGACGAAGGCAGGTGTTCGGCATTAGTGGAAATTGGAGCGGGAAGAGCGGAAGTGCAAGCAGCACGCTGAGATTGCGAGTTTCAAATGGCATTGGCTTCACCGCTTTCAGTTGACAATGTGATAGCTGATGCACAATGGATTCGTCGCAGGAGCGATTCCGTTGTTGCTGATCTGAAAGCTAATTCCGGCCGTCCTCGAGGTGACACTTAGACCGCCCGTCATCGTCGAAAGTGTCGAATTGCAAGTTACATCCAGCTTCGCGCCGAGCGTGTCGTCAACCTGCACGAAAATCTGACTGTTTGCAGTAACCGCCTTTGTTTCTACCGTGACGCTCGTCGCACCCGCCGCAATCACAACGCTTCCTGCAGCCGAAGACCCGCAGACAGCCGGGGAACTTGAAGAAGAACAGTTCGAGGCGGTGGAATACGTCGATCCGGCCAGAGGTTGATTTTGGATTGCAATTGTTCCGCTCGCATCCGGGAAGGTGTACGTTTGGTTGACCGTATTGGAATGGGTCAAGAGGCCGTAGAACTGTGTCGCGCCTGTAATTGCCAACGTTTGTCCTGGTATCCCAGCGATGCTGCCCACCGGAGCTTTATCGCCGTATGGAGCAAGATAGGAGAAGTACGTTGCCAACTCGTTGTCAGAAAGCATAGTACCGGCTGGAACATATATGAGCATGGGCGCATAAATGTCAACGCTGTGCGATGCGTCGACGTCCATCGATAAGGTCATTGTGCAGACACCCTTACCGACGGCGGTAATCTTGAAGAACCCAGAGTAATAGTGCCACTCGGTGGTGCCCGCGTAATCGACGGGCGCGACAGGCTCACCTGCCATGCTCCGGTTGTTGAAGTGTTCGAAGCTATTTATTTTTGTGCAGTCTATACGCCAACTGACATACCCGTTGTGGAAAATGTTACCGGTCGTCGATCTGACCCAACCACCGAAGTATACCCAGTCTCCCACATTCGGTGTAATGCTATGGCTGTATGGCTGGATATAGGCATTCCTTTTCGCTGCAACATGGTACGCATTCGCATTTCCGTCCGGGTCAGAAACTCCTGAAGTAATTGTTGGGTTTCCCGATGTCAGCCAGCCCGATGAGCTTGTCGAAGCTAGGTTTTGGAACCGCGCTGCGACGGGCGAAAAACTGCGTTGAACATCTTCACGCCGCCCGATAAGAAGAGGCGTTTGTGTAGAACCCGTGGTCCCCCAAATTCCGACTTGTCCAGCCCATTCCGGCGCGAGAGCTGAAATTCCCAACTGGTATTGGCTTCCCAAAATGGTTAGAGGCCCAACGACATCCACCCCTGATCCTTGTGTTTCCTCGACAGTGACCAAGTTAGGGTTCTGTGGAATGTCCACTTCAACAGCTGGAGTTGGTCCGAGAGAATCAGCAAGCAACACATTTTTAACGGTGCCCTGCATGATCATGCTGGCATTGGCTCCACCAGCAGGGAACCACACTGCTGGTGTTCCGGACGGTAAAGCCTCCGACACGAGCCCATCGATATAAATGGAACCTACAGAGGACGCCCCCTGATAGTACTTGATCCCACCGTAATTCAAATGAATGTTCCAGAAACTGAGATAGTCTGATTGCGCTCCCTGTCCAAGGCCGTTGGCGGGTACTTTGATGAGAATAGCGGCGGCAGCGTCGCTTCCGGGTGGAGTGCCGTTCGTGTTTGCTTGTGCCAAACAGTCATGGAAGTAGTCTTCAAACGAGTTTCCGGCAATCCATACTGTTGGTCCGACACCTGAATATCCGCTAGTCACGAAACTAACGTTTTTGAACGTTACAGCTGAAACTCCGTCCCCTTTGCTGGAATCGCCCGCAGATGACACGCCTAGTTGCAAAGCACGCGCCCCGCCAATCAGTAAATTCTCAAAATGAATGGGAGTCGCATTGTCTGAAATCCATATTCCAGGGAGTGTCGTTCTTGTCGTAGAGTTTCCGACGAGGTTTACTTGCGCCGACCAAGTCGATGTAGGACCCGCTACCTGTCCAATTGTGCCAATGACTTGAAGTTTGCTCGCGTACAGGAAGCCTGTGGGAACAAGGTAGGAGGAATGGCTGACCGTACCTGATTCATTCTCGCCAGGCTGTGTCCAGCTGATCGCGTTTCCACCGGAAGCAGTAATCTTGAAACCTGTCCCGTCGAAGGATGTCCTGCCACCCGTCACATTGAATACGTCGACGGCCTGCCCGACTGACCAGAAGTTAGTTCCATGACCATTAGCGCTAAGTGCGGCTGTGACGACATTCCCGGATCGGCTGATGGCGGTGATCCCGTTGAAGTAATAGTCGTTATTGCTTGTGAGCCAAATCCCTTGCCCGGATACAGGACCGCCTATAGTTATATAGCCCGTAGCGCCGGGCGACAAATAATAAACGCATCCGCCGTTAAATGGGCACGCCGCGAGAGCGTGGTACAGAGTCTTGAACGCGGTCCCCCAACTCTTACCGTCATTGGAATCCGTTCCGTTCGAGCTGACATAAAACAGATAGTCGGTTGACGCTAGCTTGACGGGGATATTACTAGACACCCCGACATTCACGGCGCTCGTCACGATTCTTGCGAAATGACCGCTGCGATTGATCTGGAGCTCGCTAGCATTCCCTGCTAGACCTCGTGATGACTCACATCCGGTGGTCGCAGAAATCGTAGGGCATGGAACAACGAGAGGGCTTATCGTGTCTGGTAAAAAGGAAACTCGCTTGAAGTGATTTTCGAAAACCGCGTAGTGAATATAACTCCCGAAGCCATCAGAAATGAGTGGTTGCGTGACAAGGTGTTTAGAATCAGGTGGCGAACTCGAGTACATGTTCACGATCGTGCAAGGTTGAACGAAACTTGAACTTTGATTTGAGCCGGATTCGCATGGCCGGATTGATGCGCCGGCAACCGGACGATCGCTGCGGGAAACAATGCGCCATTGTCGCTGTGCGCCTTGCCCGAAGCGGGGTGCAGTGAACAGGAAAAGCACCACAGCAATAAGCACCTTCTTCATTGTACAAAAATCGGCATCTAGGTGCCGCGCGTTATTCTGATTTCGCTGCGACTGGCATTCTCCCCCATTCTTTTTAACGACTGTCACTTTTTTCACCTCGATTTGGATCGGAGATGGTTTCTCAGCAAAAGGCGCTAGCGCCGATGCTAACGCGCGGCGTTGTGCATTATGAGACCGCATGAATTAGCGGCTTGCGAGTTTAGGACATGATTGTTGATGTGCATTGACCAGTCGGAGGAAACAGGCGACTCGTTGAAACTACGTTGAGAGCCCCCAAGGATTCGAACACGGACGCTGAAATTTTCGAGTCGGCTCGAGTTTTGTTCCGTAAGCATCTGAGTCTGGTCAGCGTTGCTCGGTGTCGGTCGACGAGGATGATGGCCTGGGGCAGGCCAACCTGAGGGGATACGCATTTTCCCTTTCCGCGCAAACTGATCCCACTTTGGTCCAGATTCCACAGAAGTCAGGAATATCACTTCTTCTGTTTTTCTCCGAGAAACGTAGAGGTGCGCGCCTGCCCAACGCAAATACTCAATGGCGTGTGCCCCGTAAGTTTCCTTAGCTCAAACCCATGCTCGGAAATTTTTCGGCGAATGTCTGATTCAAACATCCGGTAAGGATGCGACTTGACTAGGAATTCGTCCTTGTGGCGAAACTTTGTCCATAAGTGCCATTTAATCAGTCCCAAGACTGAGAACGTATGCACATCCAAGAAGAATTGTCCGCCCGGCTTCAGAATCCGATGGACTTCGTCCAGGATTAAATCGGGATTCGACGTGTGATCAATCACGTTACAGCAGGTCACGAGGTCTAAACTTTCACTCCGCACCGGAATCTCTTCCCCACAACCAACGATGTAGCCCAAGGGTTTGCGGTGAATATCGATGTAGCGGCGTAGAGGGTCACTCGTGTCCATCCGAGTTGGAGGCAGCGGGTCCATCGCGATTCGAAATGGAATTTCAGCAACATATCCGATTACACCCAGGCCGAAAGGTCCGGAGCCCACTTCCAGGCCGATTCGAACATTGGGTTTGAGGTATGGCTGAAGAAGCGACGCTTTCGCTGAGTTGTCTGCCAGAACCCGCAAGACTTCGAAATCGTGACGCGCAAGATCCGCCCAATACACAACTTCAGTTTCCTGGGCCTCCTCCCACCTTTCGTCCTTTTTCATAGCGCTCCCTGCTTAATGTCTCTTGTACTCCGCAGCCGTTCACCTTTGACGTTGATCGGATTGTATCCACGCTTGATTTCTACTTCAACTAGCACCACGTTCTCGAGCCACTTCAAGTCATGGTCCATCGTTCAGGGCTGTTCGCTTTTGGGCGACGACAAGTCTAGTCTGCCGAACATCTTCCCTTGATTCGACTCTTCATCAGGGTGGATCAGTCGCGACACACGCTAAGTTGGACCGACTGAATCAACCCGCCCTGATTCGGCCTCGCTAAAAGAATCGCGTGTAGTGCCTCCTTCTGTTTCGTCTCATCTTTTAGATTTTGACGTCCTCCCCGGAAATTGATCCAAGCGAAGACAGAAAACCCCGCAGAAAATGGCAGCTCGAAAGGAGAGCCATTTGCGTCAGCGAGGCTCTTCGTTCAGGTCCAACTATCAAGAGATACCAACTCTCGAAGCTCCACTTGCGATCCCGTCAAAATAGGCTATCAGTACCCTTGCGCGGGTTCAGCCGATTCAAGAGTAGTAGATATGGCTCAATCACTCGAATGCTCTGGTTGGTGCAGAGTCCCAAAGTAGGAGAAGCGCATGTGTCATCGACGGAATCGATGTCGTTTTGGCAGTTCCTGGGGTTTTTCGGTGGGAGCATCCTTTTCGTGCCGCAATTGTCGCTGCATTTCCGATGTAGCCACGGTTCGTTTGGCCTTTCTCCATCAAGTTGCGTTCCGGGCTGACGTACCTCACATGTTTCAAATGCATTGATTCGTTCACACGTTTGTAATGTTTGGCTCATTTCCACCGGTCTACCGCAGGGATTGCTTAGACTGGCAACTAGTTTGGCTGAAGCGAGAGCTCGTCCGGGAGCTTTGGACATGGGACCGAAGGCAACGCGACTTAACTCCGCGTCAGCTCATTCATCGTGTCGCGGCAAGCAGCCAGTCAATTAAGGGTCGGTCCTCTAGCACAGTCTAAGAACCTTAAGAACCCCTCCGAATATCCGCTACGCGCAGCAAGTCGCCGACTGCCGCAACGGTCAGACTTAATTGCTGTTGTCACCCACCAATTCTGGATACAGGCTCGTGACTTGTTTGCATCTGAGCTCGGCTTCATCCGCAGTCATTTTCGGAAAACGAAGACACCGTGAGTCGCAAACGCCGAGTAGCAAAGCTTGGCTGCAATCGGTTCCACCCAAGCGGATACCGGCACTGTAACGCGACGAATCCCCCAGAAGATGCGGCGTGTCGGTGATAGGTGCTCGTTCGTTGAACCAGGAATCGTCGGTGTTGCGCCTGCATTTCTAGTGGACCCCGGCAGCATCCGAGCGAGGGTCACGAAAGCCCGATCGGGAATTAGATACTCCAATCCGAACCAATCGATCAGACGCGCGCCATTGTCTGTGGTTTGCCGAATCCAATCGTCGGGATTTCTTGGGAAAATGTGGGTGCCGCGGCCGCGAATCAGTTCTACCAACACGAGAGACCCGCCGGGTCTGAGTACACGCAGCATTTCAGCAATCGCGACCGGCTGCAAACCTGGCGCTATGTGTTGTACGACAGTGATGTCCGTCACACAGTCGAAGGTTTGGTCCGCAAGCGGGAGACGATGAGCCTCAGCACCGAGCAGAGACGCTTTGGTACCGCGTTGCAAGGCGAGCTGGAGCATCTCCGGAGTTGCATCAACACCTGTTGCTTTAAAGCCCAGCTGTTGAAAGCGGCGAATCCAGCGGCCGGTGCCGCAGCCGATATCAAGGACTCTGGCTCCGGAGGTGATTTGGGCGACGCTCAAAGCGCGCCTCACGGATCGGAACTGAAGCTGATCAATTTGCTCATTGAACCAGAAAGGGGCAGCCGGATGCAATATCGGCGCGAACCCGGCTGCGTCCGTCGAGCCAGCGCCGATGGCTACACTGCGCCAGTACTCTTTGGGAGAGTAAGCTTTCATATCGTACAGCGAGATAATTTCACGCGCCCCCCTCCAGCGCGCGCGGCTGAGCAGCGGAGCGCGATTTGCGGCGCAGGATGTCGTTAAAGATGGCGGCCAGCTCGCGGCCGTTGCGCTCCCAGGTGTATTGGCGCGCAGTCTTTTCCGCATTCCTCCCAAGCTGATCCCGGTACTCGCAGTCTTCATACAGTCGGCGAATCATCGCCGCGAGCGTTTGAGAATCCAAAGGATTTGCGAGGATAAGGCCATCCGTACCATCAGTCATGATTTCGAAAGCACCGTTCTGAGATGAAACAATTACGGGCAAACCGCAGGACATGGCCTCGGCCGGCGGCTGAGCAAACGTGTCTTCCAAAGACGGCCCGGTGTAAGCGTCCGCCGCAGCGTAGTAGAAAATCACGTCGGTGCGCGGCGGCACGAAATGAACGCGTCTTTCGAGGCCATGTTCCACGACCAACGATCGGAGCGGTCCGCAGTCCTCGCGGCTGACAGCGAGGAGATGAATCGGGAGTCCTTGCAATCTTGCGAGCGCATCGAGCAAGACCGGGAGACCTTTGTTTTGCAAATCGTTGCCGATCAACAGCAAAACGAATTGGCCCTCGGCGATGGCGAGCAATTTCCTGGCTTCGGCGCGAAGGCCGAGCCGCCGACTTGAGTTGAAAGTCGCGCGGTCCAATCCGACATAAATCACTGGAAAGTGTTCACGCCGGCCGTAGAAGTTTGCCAGAGAGTCTGCGGTTCGGCGAGCAATGAGAATTAGACGGATGTCCTGTCGAGTATACGTGAAGCGTTCGAGAAGGGCTGCAAGGTGGTAGTAGAGCCTCCTGTGAATCAGGCGGGGCCAGACCGAAGGAGGTTTTCCAGAGAGGCGGAGCTCCTGCCGAATGCGCTGCTGGTACTCTGCAAAGACAATATGTACCGAAATTGCGTCAGCATCGAGGCAATTTGGTCCTGGGCTGTAAATAAGATCGTACCGGAGTCCGCGAACATGGCGGTGCCACGCGCGCCAGAGATGGTTCGCGGCGAGCCACCAGAGAAAGCTGATAAGATGCGGTCCCGCGAGGTGAGGTACGCGGTGCCACGTTACGGCGGAGAAGTTGAGATCCTCGACGCGCTGGCTATATATATGGATTTCGAAATCCGCAGCAAGCTGAGAAATCCACTCGACGACGCGGCGCTCCGTGCCATGCTGTTTATCAAGGAACGGAGAGACGACCGCGAGGCGGGGCCTTCGAGTCGCCGTTGCCATTCAGCACCCTCCTATGCCCATCACTTCGCTCCAACTCGCGGACAAAAACCTATGTCGGTCCAGATTACGAATCGCAAGATTCGTCAAGTCGCAGTGCTTCGCCGTGCACTTCGCGCTGAACTCCCGTCGTTCGCGTCCGCGCCTAACAGTACCTACCTATCATAAGAAGTACCCGAAACTGTTTCGCGTCGCCGCAATCGCCGCTCCACGCGATTGTGGCGGCCGAGCCTTCATTTCGCATCGGGTGACACCCGTACTTGCTCAGGTCTGCGATCACAAGCTGATCGATGACGAGCGCGGAGCAGCTGGTGCCATTCAAGCGGTGGCTGCTGGGACCTCAATGAATAGTTGCGGCCACGGTGCGCTCGGCGCAGATCGTGAAACACGCGGATCAGCCCGTTCGGATGCGATCCCAGTTATGCCGAATATGTTACTCCCACTATTACTCAGAATTTTAGTCCTCCCCGCGCCCCCATCTTGGGCATAGATCCTACGGCGGGCACTTGAGGGAGCAGTTCAGGGAGGCGGAAAAGCACTCCTATGAGCAGCCACATATATGCATTGTTGAGATAGTTTTGATATGCGGTGAGTCCATTGAATGTGAGCGGAAAAAGTAGCAACAAGGCATACCACCAAACCGACAACCCAATCGGAAAGAGATGTGTCCCACGCAACCGGCTAACAAGCTTCCAGCAGTGATACAACAGCGCGCTCGTCCAAAGAATCCACAGGAAAGGAGCGATGATCCCCATCTCGATGATCATCGAGCCGTAACCCTCTTCAACCCCCAGATTAGGCTGACGTTGTCCCACAAGCTTGCTGACGTACTGTACGCCCAAAGAGGCTACGCCGGTGCCGTTTCCAAGTAACCAATTAGGCTGATCGAAAGCTTGAAGGAGGTTGTGAATAGGGTAATCCCATGCTCGATCTGCGAACTCGTACGCAGAGCTACTCGGGGAGAGAGTTTCTGTATAGAGGGCGATGCGGGATCCGGCTTCCTCGGGGAAAATCAAGACGATGGCGGCGAGGCCCAGGACCGCCATCATCAGCGACCGCCGGACGGCCTTGAGCGACTGGTGGGCCTGTCGATGACGCCAGGGGGCCCCCCAAAGAAGCCCCACACCGAGAAACAGCACGCTTGCAATCGAATACACCACCGGGCCTCGTGCGCCGTCGAGCAAAACGGCTGCGCCTACAATGCCGATCACGGCGAAGAAAAAATTCCGACCGCTCTTCGCGTAGAAAACCATGTAGCCAGCGGCTCCAATCGAGAAGATCGTGGCAAAAATTAGGTACAGCCCGTAGCGGCCGGCGCTCACGAAAACAGAATCCGGGAGTGACACGAGGTGGCCCGTAAGCGGACTTGTCTTATATAGGTTCCCCAGATCCTGCAGCTCGGGAGCCAGATGCGCTGGATTCAAGAAGCTATTGCCCACAATTGCTTGAATGATCCCCAGTAGTGAAATCACGCATGCGAGGAGAGCATTGATCACCAGGAACTTCCTCAATTCTTCCTCGCCTCGGATAAAGGCATATCCCACGAACATCAGGGGAACGTAGTAAAAATACAGTTTAAAACCCAACAAACCATACACGATACTTGGAGAGTTGGGATTAAAGATCTGTACTGCGGCCAGCCAAACAAAGAGTCCAAGCGAAAAAAGAAAGGGCGGACGGAAAACCTTTTCCTTGTGACTGCGAAGAGCCACCAAGAACGAAACATAGATAAGCCCAACGAGAATATCTTTTCCGAAAAAGAGCGCGGTGCCGTTACCAAGGTATTTTCGGGGCAAGTCCTCGAACAGTAACCACACAAGGAACACGTAGAAGCCCGAACGCCAACTCCGCAAGATCGCGATTGCACCCGCGCATGCCGCAAATCCCAGGGCCGCAAAGAGAAGCGACCGCTCGTATCCACCAGCTATTTCGTTGCCGATTTGCCATGCCACCCACAGACCTAGCAGAAACACGCTGGCGCCAATTAAGGCTTGGTTCCTCAACAGCGGGATGCGTGCAGTCAGCAAGTTTCTGTTACCTTAGACATTCCGTTCCCGAATAAATCGGTTCGTGAGGGTTGGACGAACTATTGTATCGCGTGGAACCATCGAAAGTGTAGCTGTCTTGACGAAGCCGAGTCGGGCGGCGGCTGTCCGTGACGTACTCTTTCCGCTTCATCTTGGCGCACAGCTTCATGTTCGGCTCGAGTGCCACGATATGTTGGTCACAAGGGAACCGGCGTTGCTGGTAGGCCCTCGACGGGAAGGTGCGAACGGATGCGTATCGCATAGCTACGTGCTTTGCGCATCGCTTCGCGCCGCAAACCTTAGCGACATCGAGCCGCTTCCCCGTTTCGCGCCGATAATCATGGAACCGGTGACCTTCAAATGACTCCCTGGAGAAGCGGTTCACTTGAAATACCGTCGTACCGATCGTTGCACTCCGAGAACCGCAATCATCAGTAATCATGGCTTGAAAGACAGTTCTGACCGCGCAGACGATGTGCCGCGGCGCGGGATGCCATCCAAATTCTCACATCTGTCAGCCAACACTACTATTGCGCATTCGTCTTCAATCAAGAGGCTCTTTGCTCCGATCTACGCCCTTACTCTCGGGCACGGTCACAAGCTTGCTTGACAGCCCGCGCTGTTCCCTCCAGGTGTTCACGCGGCGACCAAGTTTCCATGCGCGTCACCGCAGCCCGGCTCAATTCCTTCAGCTTGTCGCGATCTCTCAACGCGACTGATAGGATCGCCGCCAGCGCGTCGACGTTCCCGGTAGGATAAATAAAGCCCGTCTCTCCGTTCTTCACCAAATCGAAGCGCCCGCGAATCTCGTCACTCAAGACCACTGGACACCCACACAACATTGCCTCACAGACGACAACCGGACAAGCATCATATTCCGATGGAAGAACGAATAGGTCTGCGGACGTATACACCGAGGGTAAGTAGGATTGATTCACGAAACCGAGAAACCGCGTCCGCTCGGCAACGCCAAGAGATTTTGCAGTCGCTTCCAAGTTCGCGCGCAAGGGCCCTTCCCCAGCGAATACAAGATATGTTCCGTCAAGACTTGCCTTTGCAAAAGCGCGAAGCACGTCGTGCGGTCTCTTCCAAGATTGCAGTTTAGCGCAAAACAACGCCACTACAGATTCTGCGGGGATCCCCCACTCGCGCCGAATTGCTGCGCGGTCCACTTCTGAGGCGCGTTGCCGCCACCAGGGATTATTCACTACAAATGGCGTGAGGACAATGCGTGACTCGGGAATGCCCATGCCAATGAGAAATTGACGGCTCGCCTCGGACGGCGCGATTACGACATCTGCGAGACGAAAAATGGCAGGTAGCAAAAGCCTCTTCACGGGCAGTTTCCAGCGTTTGTTGTCGAGAGGTTTCAGGACAGTAGCGTCTGTGCCGAAAAGCACAGGAATCCGATTCCACTTGGCGGCGGCGATTGCCATCCAGAAAGTGGCGCACATGTAGCCCGTTAGCAGGACGACCGCGTCAAACCTGCCGTCCGAAATCAGTCGCCAGATTCCCGGGTTGAGCAGATGGAAGAACGACCCTACCGTTGAAATCGGTGATCGATTTGGTACTTGGACCCACGGATATCCTTCCAGAAGCGGGATGTCCCATTTTACGTCGATCCCAAAGCCTGGGTCGAACTGTGACTCGGCGCCCTGCAAACTGCAATATGCCAACAAGATCTCAAATCTCGGGTCCTTCGCCATGAGTCGAAAAATGGGCGCAGAGTACTGCACCGGATTCGAGCCGACGAAGAGCACGCGAATCGGCCGCTCGGTCACGCTCTCAAGGACCTTGGAAACATTTTGCGATACCGGTTTCAGTTTGGGCGTTTGCCCTTAGCGTTAATGCCGTTATAACCATGCTCGATTTGCACATCAACGAGCCCTGCCCTTTCGAACCATCGACGAACGTCTTCCATCCGTTGCGGCTGGTCATAAAAAGGAGAAAGCATGTCGAGGGCGCTAAGGATTTTTACTTGCTTCAATTCTTCATCCGTGTAGTTCAACCGGGGCGCGTGTGAGATGGGACCTATCGGAATAAGTCTGCTGATTTGCGAACCAATGAATGGGATCCGATGCAGCGTCTTTTTTAGTTCAAACGCAATCGGAATGACCCACGATAGCAGTCGATACATTCCTTCGGTTCCCAATGGCTTCAGGACCGGCCGCGCTAAATACTTGAGTGGGGGAAACCCCTTTGGCTTTTCGTACACGTCGATCACGATCTCGCCGCCCGGCCGTAGAAATGGAATCATGCTGCGAAAGGCTCCCTCAACGTCCGGGCAATGCTGCAAGACGCCTAAGCAGAAGATCTTATCGAATGCGCCCTTGTGCAAAGGAATCTCGTAGATGCTCGCCTGGAACAGAGTGACTCGCGGCTTGCCATGGTTATTGCGCCAAGCCGCCTCGATGGCTGTGCTTAGGTCGAACGAAAATATCTCAGCGCCGGTTTCAAGGGCGAGTTCCGTAAATCGACCGGTTCCGCACCCCGCTTCTAGGATACGCTCACCCGTTAGACACGATGACCAGCCTGTCGTCGCATAAAATCGATCGCGGCTTAGGTCGTTGTGCATCACGCTATCGACCTGAAGATGGTCAAACCGATTCCACTGAAAACCAAACGAGGACGCGTAGGATTCGGAAGATACAAATCGCGGGATGCTTCGCACGACCGGGGCTTGTGCATGGCACGCTTCGCATTCGAGAAGTCCTTCGAAAATCTTACCTGTCCCCGCATCCTCTGATGCAATGGAAGCAATTCGCAGCCTCCCACCGCATTTCGGGCACGCGAAAGTACTTAGACACGCACGATTCAAACACTCGCTCCGCGTACTTCTAGTACCTTGCAGAATTGTTCTGCGATCGCAGCCCATGAAAACCATTTCTTCTGAGCCGCGATATTTCGCTGGTGCAGCTCCGTCCAACGATGAGGGTCGGTAAGAACTCGGATGACACCGCGAGTTAAGCTCTCACGATCCCGCCACGGTGACCATTCTATGCCCGCCTCCTTGAATGAGTCGCCGAGTTCTCCATTTCGAAACCCGACGATGGGAAGTCCGCATGCAATTCCTGCAATTGCGCTGCCCCGGTAGGGTGTGACGGCACCGCGGACGAAAAGCAAAACATCCGCGGATTCGAACTCGTTGGCGATCTCTTCTGCCGGCAAGATACCCCGTACGATAACTTCCACGTTATGCCCCTCGAGGGCTTTCACTAATGGTTCTCTCGCTTCTATGGAACCCCGGCCAACAGCAACAAGCCGCATCTTTCCGAGCTCCTTACTGGCGTGCCGCATAACGAAAGCAATTTGCTCAACTTCTCGCGTCATCACTGGAGCGCCCGTCACTCCAAATACAATTACAGTCTTCTCTCTGTCCGCGAGCGCCGGAGCGGGGCGCCATTTTACTCGCTCTGGAATATTTGCCCCGATTGAAATGAAAAACGATTTGCTCTCCCCCTTGGGAAGCCAGGAAACCGTCTCGAGCGGTACAGTGAAAATGCTCTTTGCCGCGCCTCGATAAAGTTTATGGATGACCCAGTCCTGGCAGGCGCCGCGAAGACGATCCAGCCAGCGAGATCGTGGACCACCTTGGCGGCAGGGTTCGTGAAACACGATGGCTATGCGGGCATCGCACCGCCGAAGAATAGCCAGGACCATGACTACGCCCAGTGGAAAGCCGCGGCGCGACCACATCAAGGCTGTGTACTGAAGGAGAACCCATCTTCCGCACCACGCAGAACTCTCGCGCGATAGCTGTCGCAGTGCTCCTATCCAACCCATCTCAGTCCACGGAATACGTTCTCGCTCCAAGCCAATTCCTTTTGCAGCAAGCGCTTCCCCCAGGAATAAACAATAGTCCTCTACGCCGTCCGTCGGCGCGTCTTTTCGCCCGAGCAGGGCGATCCATTGCGTCGAGTGGACGGTGCCAGACATGATGGATGATGCGTCCTTGGACATTCTCTTACTGTACCCGTAGCCTGCGGAAAGTCCTGGTAGTAACCCGCGATCAAAAAAGCTCTTATCGCGCTAGCGCCGTCTTCCTATCTTTTCTCCACGCCTCGACCATCCGACGCAGCCCTTCTGTAATGCCCACGCGAGGACTCCAATTTAGTTGATGCTGTGTTTTTCGGATATCGCTTACGTAAATTCTCTGGTCCCCGGGGCGAAATGCGCCGAAGTCTATCGGAGGAAGTTTGCCCAGAGCATCTTTCAAACTATGTTGGAGTTCAGTCCATACGGATGTTGTGTGATTTGGGCCACCACCGACGTTGTACACTTGGCCGGCAGTCTGCTCGATATTCTCGGAGGCACGCGACATTAATTCCACAAGATCGTCTACATAAAGCAGATCACGCACTTGCTTGCCATCGCCGAATATTGTGAGGCGCGCTCCCCGCAATCCGACGAGGGCAAAATGTGCGACCCAGCCTTGGTCTTCATTGCCCCATTGGTGCGGTCCGTAGATGCACGACATCCGGAACACGATGCTACGCAGACCATATATTCGATGATAGTCATGCACATACTGATCGGCAGCTCCTTTCGAACAGCCATATGGTGAGTGGAAATCGAGCGGGCAAGTTTCCGGTACACCATGAGGGAGATTCTCGAACTCGTAACGCGTCGGCGCCTCGACATACCGCAAGTGCTCGAGTCCCCCGTACACTTTGTTCGTCGACGTGTAGAGGACGACGGGCATTGGTCTTTGATGCCGGGCCGCTTCCAATACATTCAGCGTTCCCTGCGCGTTGATTGCAAAATCCTCTTGCGGATTCGCAACGGAAGTCGTCACCGCCACCTGGGCCGCAAGATGAAATACCTTGTCCACGCCGTGCATCACCTTTTCAACGGCGCTGAGATCCCTTACGTCGCCTCTAACGAAATTTATCCGGTCCTCATAGCGCTCCCGAAGCCAGTTGAGGTTTTCTTGCACCCCCGTGCGGCCGATATTGTCGAACAAGACGACTTCGTGGCCGTCGCGCAAAAGACGATCTGTCAGATTCGTACCGATGAAACCGATCCCGCCTGTTATTAGTGCTCGCATTCGAATTGATCCCTCCCATTAACCATCCTGCTTCTTCGTGATGATCTTTCCAAGCATGGATAAGTGAGTCCGGGCGACCCGAACAGTGAACAGCAATAAAGTCCCGGAAAATCAGTCCACGCTTCCTACCGACATCCGTCATGATTCCGAGCACAGCCCAAAGCCGACGGTGATCTAAATTAGAGCCTTAAAGCCGTGGCGCATCGCTTTGAGCATCATCGGGAGACCCCTCCAATACGCCCTAAAACTCCCGAGGGATGTGAATTCCGCGAGAGCAGCCTCGAGTAACTGGTATCGATAGTAATACTCAAGATAAATCAAGTGAACGTCGTCGGCCAGCCAATTTCTCGCAGGTGCAAAGAATTCCCGCGGATGCTCACCAAATACCGCAGTCATCTTGTCCCTACACTTCTGGAACGTAAAGTCGCCCATGGTTAACTCCTGACCCCTGAGAGCGATCTCTGCTCTTTCTACTTCATGGCGAAGATAATGTTCAACCAGATCCGGGATTCCTGCCTCGTCGCGCCAGCCGACGAAATGCTCGCCTTCACGGAAGCCCCATTCGGTCAATTCAGTGGGCATTCCAGTGATCAGGAGAGCGCCTCCAGCCATCGCCTCATAACAACGCATATTAGCTTCGGTGGGGAAATCTTCGCGGCTCACATTAACCACAATCTTACTCTCCTGATAGATTTGTGCAGTTTCCTCCTTGCTGTAGCGCCTTTTGAAATCGTTCATTTTGAATCGATCTGCAAGTGTTTCGACGATTCTTCTCCGCCTAATATATTGGGCGTATCCGAACCCTCCTACCCAGCCCAAGTCCAAGGGGCGGGCTCCGCTCCTCAGATTCGACTGGAATAGGTCTCGATCGACCGCGTGTGGAAGGGCGTATACCCTAGGGTGACCTGCCGCCTTATAGAGAGGCACAAATGACGGATGCCAAACGAAGACATAGTCGAAAAGCATAGCCCAGCGCATACGCGATGACAGCCAGCCGAACGAATCGATATCCAAAGATACTGTGGGTACCGGACAGAGGTGTAAGTCGCGTGGAAGAGCTGGAGTATGCACCAGATGCGCGAAGATATTGGGCAATTCATCGCGACGGCGCGCGTCATCAAGCAATTCTAGCACGCTTACATTCGGCAGAAAGGCATCAAGGTCAAAGTGAGTCGCACAACTGGGAGAGAAGACATGAGACAAATACGCTTCCGTAATGTGGCGGCGCGAATCGTTATAGGAAAAGGCCACTCGAATTTCACCATTGTCACGTACCATCCCTGGCTGAATTGTGATCGGATTTGTGACGTTCATTGTCGGCTGGCCTGAGTCCTCGAGACAACTCTTTTGGCTGGTTGACTGCTGAATGGTTCTGACATTAATGCACCTACGTGGCCTCCTCGAGGACGGACGGGATTTGAAGATTCCTTGGTACGGCGAGAAAGTGATTCGCCGAATGCCATTTTACGTCATAATCCAATTCCACGAACCCAGCTTGCAGTATATTGCCATTGTCACTCGAATGGACTTCGCACTCAAAGCAAGGCCTATGTTCGGTGAGCACTTTCTTCGCACCGCGAAAAACTTCGACTTCAGCTCCCTCGACGTCGCATTTGATCAAATGGGGAGCGCGTTCCGATTGAACGAAATCATCCAAGCAGACCGATGGCACGACAAGCGTTTTCGCGCCAGCGTGGGAAGTCACCGTTCCTAGACCATAATCCGGGGAGATGGACGGATCCGCCGGGTTGAAATTGACGGAGCCGCTATTTGACCAAACCGCAGCCCGAACTAGTCGCACATTATGAGCGTCATTCCGTTCGATATTTTCGAGTATGCCGGCTCCAAGTGCTGGTTCAGCCTCAAAAGCGACGACCCTGCCCGTTGCTCCTACAATGCGAGCACCGAGGAGGGAAAAGAAGCCATTGTTTGTACCGAGGTCGTAGAAGACCATCCCGGGTCTGAGATAATCCTGTAGAACTTTTTGGAGATCCGCGTCCGCTTTTCCCTGATAATACTGAGCACCCGTCCGTGGATTTAGCTTTAGCCAAATCCCTTTTCCTATTCCTTCTTGGACTTGAAACCATTCACGGTAATCGGTAGGAACTATGAGCGCACCAAGGTTCTTTGCGCAGAGCTGGAATCCAGGAATTCGCCGTAATGCAGACACAAGGGGCCCGTCCTCAATTAAAAGATACGATAGCGCGGCTCGCATGCCCATGGTCAGTTCTAGGGTTCGCCGCCCGGGTGAAATCGTTCGACTACAACCAACGAATCGATTTGTTCCACGATTCTCCACCCGAGTAAAGTCTTTCCACGAAAGAGTCTGTCGACAAGTTTCACAGGTCCCCAGTCCGGTTGCGGTCCCCCTGGAAACACCGCTGCGTCGTGGAACGCAACCACCCCGCCGCTCACTACAAATCGATGCCAGTCATCCCAATCTCGTTGGACTCCAGATTCCGAGTGATCGCCATCTAGAAACAAAAAGTCGATTGGCCCCTCCCAACCGCGTGCGGCGTCGAAGCTAAACTTTTCGATCCAGACGACACGTCCATTTCCACAACCTTCGACCGCGCGATGTGCGGCGCGCTTGGTGGCATTGATGCCCGGCAGGCGACTGAGGTGATAGGGGTCAACCAACCAAAGGGTTCCGCGAGGCGACATAGCCTCATGAAGCGCAACGGCGGAAGCACCTTCAGCAACTCCGATCTCGACTAGATTGACCCTCTTCGACGCCCATCTTGTCAAGGCAGTATGTTCTGCAGCGGTGTGTTGCCCCCACACAGGGCGAATGCCCAGCCACGCAAAGACCGGATGTCGGAGAAATAGGCGTGCATGAGACTCGCTAGCCTCGTTCGTACCGCGCAACGTCATCTTATCTGGCAACCGCCACACTCCTACTGCTAAATACCAACAACTCCCAAAAACCGCCGCCACCAGTTTTCCGGAGCCATCATCTCTTCAAGCCGGGGACGAATTCGCGTGCGGATCATATCTCGCCATTTTAGAGGATCTGAAATTACTTCTCGCACCGCTGCTTCGAAACCCGGAAGGTCATCAGTCGACGTCGTCAGCAGCGGTTTCAATGCAGGATCACTGTAAAACGTGAGGCTCGCGCCATGTGGTGATGCAATGACAGGAGTCCCACTCGCTAGCGCCTCGGAGACGACAAATGGAAAAGGATCGTATCGTGAGGGGCACAGGGAGAAGTCCGCAGCGTTATAGAGAATGGGCAGTAGATCGTAGGTTGCATTCTGGAACACGCGAACATTCGGAAGATCGTGGACGCTATCCGGCACGGGACCACGGACCGCGACAAGCATAGTCAATTCCGGAAAGCTGCGGGCAACGTGTTCTACCGCCCTAAATCCTTTCATGGGGTGCGAACTTCCCACATACAAACCCACCGCTTTCGATTCGATTGCCAATTGCCGGCGGCAGTCCTGCAAATCGAGCTGTCGGAAGTGATCGAGATCGATCGGGTACCACATCACTTGTGCGTCGTATCCAAAGTAGCGGCGAATCTCGGCTCGAATGGACTCTGAGCAACAAAGCGCAATGTTATTTTTTCCCGAAAGCCGCTCCAGAAGCATGGCGTCCCACCACTTGAGTTTCAAGTAGCCTCGATACTTGATGAACGGCCGGATGGCTTCGGCCTGACCGCGATATGTGCCGTGAAAGAACTGGGCGTGTTTAACTCCACTCCCTAGCGGATACCAGCCGACTGTTGAGTTTGAGAGTACTAAACGAACCCCAGGATGGAGCGCCTCCTTGGCTGCCCTACCAATGTAGAAGCCATGCAGTCCTCCGGCCAGCAGGAACTTGAGCTTGTCGTTGGGATTTGGACGCCGCCAACGCTCGGGCCCCGTGTTTTCTGCGTGAAAAAAGCGGACCGCGTAGCCTCGCTCCCGAAATCCACTCGTCACGTATTGCAGAAACCGTTCCATTCCTCCCAGTCGTTCGATAGGTCCGGTTGTTAGAATGAAGACCTCGTCGCGCATGTTCTTTCAAATGCCTCGTTTCATCGCCAAGATGCGTTAGTGAAAAACCGCTCGGCAAATCAAGTGACGCCGAATCCGACTCGGTTCAAGAAAATGGAATCGCGCTGGAATCCTGCCCGGAAACCGCACTTTGTGAATCACTCGTTGTACTTAGGGGAGCTCCCTCTTATGATTCGCTATTCTTTCCAACTGCCGACTTCATCATTAGGTAACGAACTCGCCGCGAGCCTAAGACTGCTAATCGTCCCTTCACTTGGAGGCATGAGCGATAAATCCCTTTCGCAGACCGAGTTTCCGGCGAACGGGTCGAGTGAAATTCAAGAACCCAAACCACATAGGAGCCCAGACCGGCCAGATTGCTCGTTTCAAAGGGGGTAAGCGATGAAACCACTTGTATCGAGCTCCCGAGGAAGTCAACGCATACGTGGCGTCCTGCAAGGTATAGAGATGCCACTGGCCACCGGCAACCTCTCGGTTGCGCATCGATTGCTCATCGGACCAGACACCCTGGGCTCCCGCCGGGTGATAAGAGTAATCGTGATTCTGATGTACCGCTCGCACTACTGATGACACATTGACGACTGCCGCCTTCACGGATCGCGCTTTCCAGATTAGCCATTGGTCCCAGTACACCCGACCGATGACCAAAGGCGGAATGTTCGTGTAAAGTCCACGCGTAAACAGGAAGTAATCGATCCAATCCGGAGGGCGCTGCTTACCTGAACGATTGAGTAACACCGTCAGTCTGTGTTCCCAATCTAGCGCTTCAAAGTTCCAAGGCTCGTTTAGCTCAACGTCCCATCTCTGTCCAGCCATCAAGAAGGGCATTTTCCATGACTTCACTCGCTCGAACGCTTGCCAGAGGTCACTCGTAAACATAATGTCGCAGTTGGCGTAGCAGAGATGTTGGTGATGCGCAATGTTCTGCGCACGCTCAAAGATATAATTAAGGAGTTTCGTGCCATGCTCATTCCGTCGCACTTCTGGTTCGTGATGGACTTCCAACTCTTCGCAAACCTCCGCTGCGCCTTCATCGTTCCCGAAAAGGATGATCTCCACATCTGGGTGAAGTAGTTTCCAACTCCTGATGGCGTTGCGCTGTATGACATCGATGTGGCCACGAAATGGTTTCGGAGTGCAAAAAATCGTCAGCATGCTGCTTCAGTTCTCCCTCTCATGACCAAGCTGCTTCTCCTCAGCCTGAGCGATTTCGACAATAATTTGATCGAGGTTGCGTGTCAGGCCCCAGTTAGGAAAATGTTCCCTAAATTTGCGGAGATCGCTGATGTAGCAGACATGGTCGCCTTTTCGCGGCTCGTCGCGGTACTCCCACTTCACCGTCTTGCCTGTGATCTGCCGAATGCGATCAAAAGCTTCTAGGACCGAAGTGCTGTTCTCTCTGCCGCCGCCAATATTGTACACTTCGCCCGGCCGGGGATTCCGGAAAAACTCTTCGGCGGCACGCACCACGTCAAAGCTGTGAATGTTGTCGCGCACTTGCTTACCCTTGTAGCCGAAGACCGTGTACGTCTCGTCCGCAAGCGCGACCTTTACAAGGTAAGAAAGAAAGCCGTGCAGTTGCACGCCAGAATGATTCGGACCCGTAAGACAGCCGCCGCGAAAAACTCCTACATTCAGTGCGAAATAGCGTCCATACTCCTGCGCCAGAAGATCGGCGGCGGCCTTCGACGCTCCGAAGATCGAATGCGTCGTGCGGTCGATTCGACACTTTTCATCGATCCCCTCCCATGCGGCGCTGCCGGCATACTCGTAGCGTGTGTGAAGTTCCTTGATCGGCAATTCGTTCGGGGCGTCTCCATACACCTTGTTGGTACTTAGAAAAACTAGTCGAGCGTCCGGGCAGAACTGCCGCATGGCTTCCAGAATAGTGGCCGTGCCCAGCGCGTTGACTTCGAAGTCCACCAGCGGTATGTCACTGGCCTTGTCGTGAGACGGCTGCGCGGCGCAATGGAGGATCGCGTCAAACCGATGCTCTTTGAACAGCGCAAATATACCATCGCGGTTTCGGACGTCGAGGTCGCGATGCTCGAACCTGGCGGTAACCGATCTAAGGCGCGCGAGATTCCAGGCCGTGTCTCCGGCAGCTCCGAAGAAAACCCGGCGCATGTTGTTGTCTACGCCGAACACATGATGGCCCTGCCGGTCGAAATACTCGACCGCCTCCGAGCCAATCAGCCCACTGCTTCCAGTAATCAAGACTTTCCAAGCGCCCATTTCAAGTTCTCATGTCGTCTAGAGAGGTCCGCTCATTACATAACATTGCGAGTGCTGATTCTGAAACGGCGGATCAGCAGGCAACGAGCCTTTTACCGTTAGTTTTCGCAAACCGTTGGCCGACGGAAGCTACTTGCTCGACTGGAATTGCGACAAAGTTCCCGTCGTATTTTTGCCGCGCAATGTCCAGTTCCTCGATTCGGCCATCGGGTAGCGGGTGGAACCAGACGTAGCCGGCGCCGGAAAGAAAGTCAATAATCTCGCGCGCGGGATAACCCCAGGGTTCAGTGCGGATGTCCTGCACTTCAGCCAGAATCACGGGACGCGGCGTGCGCGACAATAGCAGAGTCGCACCTTTGAGGACCGAGAGCTCCGCTCCTTCGACGTCAAGCTTCATAAAGTCCACGCGGCTGATGTGCTGCTCTTCCAGCACGCGGTCCAGTCGTTCGATCTGCACCTGCACGGTCTCGGTTTGCCCAGATGTCGCAGGCCGGTGCAAGCTATTGCAGCCGGACTCTGGCCCTTGGACCAGAAACAGCTCAGCGGTTCCGTCGACCTCGCCGAGGGCACGACTCTCTATGCGGACATTCTTGCACCGATTAATGCGAAGGTGGAGGAGCAATTGAGTTCGTTCTCGAGGCGATGCCTCGACAGCCAGTACTTTGCCCTGTCGCCCGACCTTCCGCGAGGCCAACAACGTGTAGTAACCATGATGCGCGCCGATGTCGAGGACCGTCATGCCCGGAGCGAGAAATCTCTCGACGAAAGAGCGCTCCGTGTTCTCGAATCCACCGTAGAACAAGGCCGCTCCCAAAAAGTCGTTCCTCGCCAGCCACCATCCGCCATAGGGCAGTCGTACAGGGATCGGAGTGTGCGGGAAGAAACGAACCCAGCGGAAAAAGACCGATTGAGCCTTCTCGTTCCATGGTTTTCGCACGAACCACGACGCACGAGACCATACATTTCGAATCCTTCGTCTGAGCGCTCGAGCCTTCGTACTAATTATCCATGGATCCGGATTTGCAACCGGTTCCGGAACGAATTGCAGAAGATCGATTGACAGAGAGACATTGGCCGCGACCAACAGTGTCCGAACCTGCTTTCGATCCGAAGAGGTCCTGTAGTCCACGTGCTGCGGCATCGTTCGGAGTCGGTACACGTAGGCGAAGCCCGAGCGATAAAGAAGCTTCACAAGGCCAGTTTCCGTTGGATAGAGTGCAACATGTCGCAGTCCCTGGTCTTCCGTCGGTCCTTCATCTCGCACGCCCAAAATCGGTACATCACCTGGCAGAACCATTCCCTCTACGATGGCGACCGTCCGCGTCAATGCGAAAAGATTGCGGATCGCTGCGAACGGATTTTCAAGGTGGTACAAGAGCCCAAAACAAAAACCGAGGTCGAATTTGCCCAAGGATTGAATTGACGTGTTTTCCGCATCGGCCAAGCGAAAATCCAATCCCGGATACCGGCGTTGTGCCTCAATAAGATTTTCCCGTCTGCCGTCCAGCGCCACGACGCCAAATCCCAACTCGTGTAGAATGCCAGCGAAGTAACCAAGCCCGCAACCGACATCGACCGCGGTGCTGATATTCAAGTGCGTGCGCAGAGACTCGATTAATTGCCTGACAGAGGCTTCACGCGCCACGTTGAGCGCGTTGTAGTGCGGCTGATCGAAAACAGAAGGACTATTCATGCTCAGTCTCTCTTGTCAACTACCAACTTGCACGGCACGTTCAAGATGCCGTTCCACTCGTCGCGGGAGTGCTGATGCACTTCGGTCGCAATAATCATCTCCGGAGCGCAATCCCAAAGATCGACGACTTGGCCGCCTTCCCACAAGCTGACTTGCCAGGAATAGGGTCCTGGCCGCAGTGGCAGAGTCGGAAACGTATAGCGAAATTCGTGCGTGCCAGGTGCGAGCTCGACCTGATCGGTCGCCCATGCCCACATCAATTCTCGATTCGAGTTGAACAGTGCAATTCCATGATGGCCATGTTGAATCGGGGCAAGTACTTCGACTGTGAAATGGACCGTCACGGTTCCGAGCGTGGTTAAGAGATTTGGGAACTCCGATCCGCCTTCGGCAACTTGCCAGCGAAGGAATCGCGCCTTCGTGCGATTGCCGTTGTCACGCGGATTGGTTTTCCATTCTCCGGAGCTCAGTTCCGCTTCGTACTCACTGAGGATCACGCCGGGCAAACCAACCTTCTGAATCTCGCCACTTTCGAACCAGATTACTCGGTGGCACAGGCGACGAATTTGATTCATCTGGTGGCTGACGAAAACTATGGTGCGGCCGCTGTTCGATACTTCTTCCATCTTGTTGAGACACTTTTTCTGGAAGGAAAGGTCGCCGACGGCGAGAACTTCATCCACGAATAAGATTTCGGGCTCCAGATGCGCCGCCACAGAAAACGCAAGCCGCATCTGCATGCCGGAGCTGTAGTGTTTTAGCGGTGTATCGAGAAAACGGTTCACCCCGGCGAACTCCACAATTGCATCGTTCTTGCGCAAAATTTCCTGTCGTGACATCCCCAGAATCGCGCCGCTCAGGAAAATGTTCTCACGGCCTGTCAGCTCTGGGTGAAAGCCAGTGCCGACTTCGAGCAGAGTGCC
The DNA here is from genome assembly GCA_963837915.1 of uncultured Acidobacteriaceae bacterium. Lineage (GTDB taxonomy): Bacteria > Acidobacteriota > Terriglobia > Terriglobales > Acidobacteriaceae > DASRAA01. The sequence continues at coordinate 13,908 of CAWIPZ010000012.1, read as the reverse complement.
GACGCGACCGTGCACTTCGGCAAATCCCACCGTAGGGCGCGTGATGCGTGAGAGCACCTTTAGGAGAGTGGTCTTGCCGGCTCCGTTGCGGCCGATCAAACCGACCACCTCGCCCTTCTGGACGTCAAACGAAATATCGCGCAGCGCCCAGAGGAAATCCTGCCGCGGCCGCTGCGAGCGACGGAAGGGCGCTGTCACGGCGCTCGCGATGACATCGCGCAGGGCGACGTAGCGCTCGCGCTCACCGACGCGGTAGCGTTTGCCGAGCCCCCGAACTTGAATAACAACGTCGCTCATGCTTGGTTGCCGGAGTCCCGCCTATACGACATCAGAAATTACGGTCTCCATTTTTTGAAAATATGCCAGGCCGCTCAGCAGGATCACCAGAACGATTCCGGATGAAACCAGGATCAAGCGACCCGGCGGTTCTCCGTGCCCAGCGAGCGACCACCGAAACCCTTCGATCACGCCCGCCATTGGATTTAACCCGAAGAGCCATCGCCATTTTGCAGACATAAGCGAGGGCGGATAAATCACCGGCGAAGCGAAAAGCCACAGCTGCACCAGAAAGGGAAGAACGTAACGCACGTCGCGATAAATCGCATTCAGCGCCGAGAGCCACAGCCCCACTCCGAACGCCGTCAGCACGGCCAGCAGCAAGAACGCTGGGAGCAACAGGATCTGCATCGTGACACGAATGTGGTAGTGGAGCATCATGACAGCAAAGATCAAAAACGAAATGCTGAAATCAACGAGGCCCGAAAGGACTGCCGACAACGGTAGAACCAGTCGCGGGAAGTAAACCTTGGTAATGATGCGCTGATTTTCGACGATTGTGTTGGTGACATTTTGCAGCGACGCCGCAAAATACATCCAGGGCAGGAGACCTGCGTAAACAAACACCTGATAGGGCAGACCGTCCGAAGGGATGTGCGCCAGTTTGCCGAAGAAGAGAGTGAAGACCAGCATCGCGAGAAGCGGCTGGACGATGGCCCAGGCGGCGCCGATCGCCGTCTGTTTATACCGGACCTTAATATCCCGCCAAACGAAGAAATAGAGCAATTCGCGATACTCCCAGAGCTCGGCGAAAGGAAGCGCCCACCACCGGCCGAGCGGCGTGATGCGGAGCACGGAAGGCCGCGCGATTGCGGCGGGCTCGATCATCGTGGAAACATCGTTCATTGGGAGCGTTCCGGTTGGCGTGATCTGAGCTGTTTCACATCCTCCTCTTCGATGTCGCGCATCAACTGTTTCCTTCGAAACAAGTAACTCCTGAAGGTGCGGGTCGCTACGAATGGAACCACGGCCACTTGATTATATCCAGCTTCGCGCCAGGAAATCGGGCCTCGCGAGGGGATCAGATGCGTGCCCCACTGAAAAATTAGTCCGAAGTTCCACAGAACCAGGACTGCCGTCACGGTCTGAATTAAGACCCGGATCCCCCGCTGGTACCAGGCACCCGCGAGCCAATCGAACAAGGACGACAATCCCAGAATGAACACAGCAGTAAAGGAGACGAAAAATCGATTTCCGAAGGAGGAAAGACCATGCCAGTTCTGATAGCAGCCAATGACGTACAGGTACGCCGCGAAAGCGATAGCTGAGTATACTGCCAGAATTCGGTCTCGGTACCGGAGCAGAGCCAAACCTGCGATTGATGGAATTGTGATCGGCGTCCAACTGAACAACCCGTGTTCAGCTGAGAAACACACTTTAAGCAGGGCCGGTGAATTCCAGAGCCACTGCTCCGTGTAACCGAAATTCCAATAACTGCCGTAGATGATTCTCTTCGTGATCAGGGTCGGGAGGAAAACGGCGAACACTGCGCATCCGAAGAGGGCATCCTTCAGAAACAGGCGGCCGAGGGACTTGTCGCAGCGCTGAGAGATGTTCTTCCAATAGCCCGTCAAGGACTCCAGCAGCGGAAACAGGAGAAAAATTCCGTTCGTATAGTAAACGTCCATCATCAAGCCGCCGATTGCACCGAGAATGATCCACTGCAACCACGAGCGGCCGTTGCGCGTGCGATCCCAATACCAGATGAAAAGTGCAACTATGAACGCAGAATGAGCATGCGACCATGACGGGTTAAAATACATGTACACGGGCAGCGAGCTCGCGAACCAAACTCCCATAGTCGCGACGAATGCCCATTTTTCCCGCACATATTTTCGAGCCAGTCGAAAGGAGATCCAGACCGCTAGAAAACCGTACAATGCCGTGCCGAGCGACATGGCCAGGAGATACGGCTGCGAATAGCCGTCGGCGGGGACATGTCCACCCATGGCATCCCAGGCCAAAACAGCGACATGTACGGTAATCAGAAACGGCGACCAGAGGATCGCCGGGCCGATTGAAAAATGATTGTCTAGGTGATCGGTTCGCGTGTACTGCGCGGCGAAAATCTCTCCTTCGGGATCGGTCCGCCCCATGCGGAAGCTAGCATTGGCCATTTGCCAGTCTTTTTCGAACTTCAGGTCGTGCTCGATGAGCAGCGCGCGGCCGAAGGCGTAATAGCCTACGCCGTCGCCGCGAACCCAGGGATTGACAAGCGGGAGGGCGAGCACGAAAACTAGAGCAAGGATTTTTTCGTAGCTGGAAAGCCTAACCAATTGACTCCTTCCTTGAATGGATCCCAATCGTTCGCAGGTCCGCGAATCTCCTCATTCTCATGCTACGAAGACGCTCTTGCATCCGCCCGTTGCTTGCTGTAAAGATCGGTTCGCTTCCGTAAGATCGCAATGATCGAGAGAGGGGGCAACGGAAGCCACGGATCTATCAGGCGAAAAACCGGAGTCAGCAGGTTCAGGAGCCAGACCTGTCCTCGGCCGAAGTTTTTCCGCCGCAGAATCTTGCCGTTGAGCCACCAGGCCGGGGTGCCGGGGCGATTGAATTTCAGGATCTGCTCAACCTCGAAGCCGGCGTCGCGCCCAACAGAGGCCAGTCGTTCCTCCGTGTATCGCCGGACGTGGCCCAGAACCTCGTCGAGAGTTCCATAAACTTTCGGGCCAAACGGTACGAGGATGATAGCCACGCCGCCGTCCGAAAGCGTGTCGCGAATGTTCCGTAAAGCGCTAAGATCGTCGAGAACGTGCTCGATCACGTTCAGGCACACAACGGTGTCGAAGTTCTGACCGGTCGGGAATGTTTCCGCTTTCATGCCGTCAGTGTAACCCACGCGCATATAAGGGCGCGTCGTTCGGAGTGTTTCCAGATAATTCAGATAGTTGGGATTCACGTCGGTGGCCCAATAAACGGAGCGGGGCATGAGATGCAAGGACATGTTGCCGATGCCGGCGCCGATCTCGAGGACGCGCTCTCCGACGTACGGGCGAACCACATCCGCCATCCAGCGAGTGAAGCGCGGGGCGCGGTTGAGCCGTTCCAATATTTCTCCGCCATGTGCATCTTCGGTGTAGATGCGACTGGAGGCTCCGTAATACAGAATCGCCCATAGCGCTTGAACGCCGTCCATCCAGCCGATTTTCTTCCCTTCCCGATACGTCCGCCCCGAGTAGCTGATTGGCACTTCAAATATTCGACTGCCTCGCTTGGCTAATTTGATCGCCAGCTCGGGCTCCACATCAAAGGTGGAACTCTGCAGTGGAATAGTCTTGAGCAAGTCGGCTCGCACCATCTTGTAGCAGGTTTCCATATCCGTGAGGTTGAGGTCACATACCAGGTCGCACAGAAATGTCAGCAGCTTGTTGCCGACCGCGTGACGGAAAAACAGCGCGCGTTTGTAGCCGCCGGACATAAAGCGCGAACCGAAGACGGCGTCTGCGTCTTCATACAGGAACAGTTCCACCATTTGCAGCAGGTCCCGCGGATGATATTCCAGGTCGGCGTCGTGGATCACTACAAGCTGCGTGTCTACATGCTCCAGTGCTGTGCGAATGGCCGCGCCCTTTCCCGCGTTCTTCTGGTGTTTCAGCCAGACCCACGAGAATTTTTTGAAATCTTGACTGGATTCCAGTTGGGTCTGAAAACGCTCGATGGCAGCGGCAGTGGCGTCTGTCGAGCAGTCATTGACGACAATCACTTTGATCCGTTCCAAACGGGGCGATTCGTCAAGTACTGACAATCCTTTCAGGCTAGCCTCGATCAAGTGCTGCTCATTGTACGCGGGCACAATGATTGACAGTGTTGTACTCGATTGGCTCTCGTGGGGCTTTCCGATACGAGGGCTAAAGATGTCGCCAGTAAGCGGGGCCGATCCTGGGTTCCCGGGACTGTTTGTCGTCGGCGTCATGTTCATAGGAACCTTCTGCTGACGCGCAATACAGAGCGCGAGAAACTGCTCGACCACGTCGGCTCTGGTGTCCTAGAGGCACGAACCACCGCGCGCCACAGCCGCTTCCCGAACATCACAGAAAACCAACTCGTAGATTCGGCAATTCGCTCATTGGGTGCACGTAGTTTGGACCCGATAACAAAATCCAATCAGGTGTCCGCGGACCTTGGAAGACAATTTGGTAAGCCCCAAGTTCTTCAACTGATGGCGAGACGCACCGTCAATCGCATGCTGCGGCTGGATCAATCGCGATCAAACGAATCGCGAGATTTCAATCCGCGGAAAGTCCCCCGACGGCTTCGCCTTGGCAGCCGGTGGCCGTCACCGTCTTGGCCAAACATCCTTCTTGTTTGTCGTGGAAATAGGCGATTACGCCGTCCACAATTTCGTTCAACGGAGTGGTGGGGCGGAAGCCAGTAAGCCCCTCCAGTTTTTCCAGAGCCGGCACGCGGCGCGGCATGTCTTCGAATCCCGGTTCGTACGCCTGGTCGTAGGGGATAAGCGCGATCGGTGACTTGCTACGGGTGCGCTGCTTCACCAGAAGTGCCAGGTGTTCGATGGAAACTTCCTCGGTGCTGCCGATGTTGACGACTTCACCGACGGCTTGCGGATTGGTGAGCAAACGCAGCACAGCCTGCACACAATCGCGAACGTCACAGAAGCAACGCGACTGCTGGCCCGTGCCATACACGGTGATAGGCTCGCCGGCCAGCGCCTGGCGCACAAAACTCGGCAGCACCATGCCGTAACGGCCCGTCTGGCGCGGTCCCACGGTGTTGAAAAACCGTGCGACGATTACCGGCAGTTTCTTTTCTTTCCAGAAAGAGAGCGCCAGGAACTCGTCCAGCGCCTTGGAGGCGGCGTAGCTCCAGCGACCTTTGCTGGTCGATCCCAGAACGAGGTCCGCATCCTCATGGAACGGAACTTTATCGCTCTTGCCGTAGACTTCCGAAGTCGAGGCCGAGAACACGAGTTTTTTCTTCTTGGCAGCGGCATCCAGCACGTTTTGCGTGCCGTGCACATTGGTCTCGATAGTGCGCACCGGGCTTTCGACTATCAGGCGCACGCCGACTGCCGCCGCTAGGTGAAAAATCACGTCACATTCATCTACCAGTTCGGCCAGCAGGTGCTTGTTCATGATGGAATCGAAAATGTAATGAAAGCGGTTGTTGGTCTTAAGATGACGGATATTTTCCACGCTGCCGGTGGAAAGATCGTCGAGAATGAACACCTCCTCGCCGCGATCCAGCAACGCTTCTGATAAATGAGAGCCGATGAAGCCGGCACCGCCTGTTACTAGGTAGCGCATGGTCACACCTCTAGGTGGATGGTCCGTGTGATTCTCCGGAGGCCGTTGGAAATCTGGGATTTTTTCGGGCATCCTCGCCGTACCCGTACCCGTAAGCGTATGGATAGTAGCGGTAAGAATAATAATAATCCGGGGCGCTGGAATCGACGGCGTTCAAAACCACGCCAAGTAGACGGCATTTCACCGCAGCGAGCAAATCCCGCGTACGCGTAAATGCTTCCTTGGGCGTTTCGCCGCTGCGGACGACCAGCAGCACCCCGTCTGTGAGCGCGGACAGAATTACAGGGTCAGTAGCAGCCATCACCGGGGGCGAGTCAATGACGATAAATTTGAAGCGATGGCGGAGTTCCACGATCGCTTCGCGCATCCGGTGCGACGAAAGCAGATCGGCAGGGCTGGGCGGCACCGGACCGGTGGTGATTGCGGCAAGATTATTGATTGTCGGATGCGGAATGGTGACTTCATCCAGAGTCGAGACGCCGGCAAGATAGGAACTGAGGCCCAGTTCTTTCCCTATGGTCAAGTTCAAGGCACGGCGAATGCCGGGTTTGCGCAAGTCGGAATCCAACAGCAGCGTGCGGTCGCCGAGCTGCGCCAGCGTTACCGCCAGATTTACGGCAGCAGTGGTTTTCCCTTCACGGGGCAATGCGCTAGTTACCAGGATTACTTGCGGCGGATGATCCGCTTGCGAGAGTAGCAGGGAAGTGCGCAATGCTCGAAACGCTTCCGAAATCTGGGATTTGGGCTGAATGTAGGACAAGAGTTCGACTCGCGGCCCCGAGGAGGATTGCGGCGTCACTTCGCGCGCCAGTCGCGAAAGCCGGCTGTGACTGGTGTGCAAACCTGGTAGAGCTGGCACCACAGCAAGCGAGGGAAGGCCGGTGAGCGCCTCGACGTCGTCGGGAGATTTCACAGTGTTGTCGAGGTATTCGCGGAACAACGCCAGGCCTATCCCGCCGACCAATCCCACGAGAAACGCGAGCAGGATATTGCGTGCTTTCTGGGGCCGGGAAGGGTTTGCCGGCGTCAACGCAGGGTCCACTACGCGAATGTTGCTGGAGCGCAGTCCCGCCGTGATGCCGGCTTCTTTCAGCTTTTGCAGCAGACCATCGTAGAGCTGTTTATTCGATTCGGCCTCGTGTTGCAGAATATGGTACTGGACGAGCTTTTCGGCGAGATCGTTGGCCTCAGCTTTTTGTTTGTCCAGCGCTTCTTGCAGCAGTTCCACATGACTACGCGCTGTGTTAAATTCCTCTTCGACGCTTTCCACCATTGTCTTTCGCGCATTCGCGAGATTTTGCTGCACTTCCTTTTGCTGCGCCGCGAGGCGCACGACCTTCGGAAAATTCGGGCCGTATTGATCGAGGGCTTCGGCGTACAGTTCATCGAGGTCGGACTGGCGTTTCAGCAGTGACGAAATCACGTCGTTGTTGCGGGCTGCCGGAAGCGCATCCACGTTTCCGGAAATTGCCATGCGATAGAGGGCTTCCTTCGCGGCAACGTCCGTCTGCGCCTCAGTGACCGCCTTGCTCAGATCCCCGAGTTTTTCGGTGGTGATATCTTGTTTTTCGTCAATCTGCCAGATTTGGTTCTCGCGCTCATACGCGATGCGAGCATCTTCCGATTTTTCCACCTTCATACGCAGCTCTTCCAGTTCCGCTGATAGCCAGTCGGAAGCCCGCGTGGTGGCGTCATATTTGCTGCGGAAATTTTCCTCCACATAATTCTGCAGATGGCCGTTGACGATCTGCGCGGCGAGCTGGGGATCTTCCGCTTCGAAATGGACTTCAATCAAGCGGGTGTTAGGTACGCGCCTGACAGCCAAACGTCCCAAGAAAGCGCCTAGAATGGCCGGGCGCTGGGAAGACGCGCCGACATGCTGCCAAGAGATGGAGTTGGGGTTGCCGCCAAATTCAGGATAGCGAGCGAGATCGAGCGATTTGATAGTCATCAGAGCAAGGGTCTCGCTCTGTAGGATCTTGGTTTGCGTTTCGATGTATGCTTCGGTGTCTTCGTAGTCGTCGTAGCTACTTGAATCCGGGAAAGGCGCCTGGATGGCTTGCGCTTCTTTGTCCACTTCCACCCGCGCCGCCGCCTCGTACACCGGTTTCATCTTGAAAGAAGCAATCGTCACCACCGTCACAACCGTCAGCAGGAAGGTGAGGATCAGCCACTGGTGTTTGCGCAAAATGATCAGGTAGTCGAGGAGGTGCGGCTCGCGCGGCACCTGGTCCCAGGGAAGTACCGATGGAGCAGGAATCACCGTCAGTGCCTCGCCGGGTTTCCGATCGCGAACGCTTGGACCGATTCTGGATGGTTCTTCCATTTACCCCTTCACTCATATGTCCGCGAACAGCTACGCGCGGCTAGTACGACCGGTAGATAGCCACGCCCGTGCCAATGGTGATGGCCGCTTCCGCACCTTTGGCCAGAACTTTAAGGCCTACGTTGTCAGGAATGTACAGGATATCATTGGACTTCATGGTCACGTCTTCTGTTTTGTGGTTTTCGATTTCCTTGAGGTGAACGGGGATCACGTCTCTTTTCCCAGTGACTGGATTGTTACGCATGATCACCGCATTGTCCGGTTTCGCAAATCCCGAAGTTCCATGGGCCAGCGCCACTGCTTTGAGGACGGTAATTTGCTCCCCGTGACTTTGCAGCACATAGCCACCGGGTTGTGAGATGCCCCCGCCCATCACATACACGATTCCCGCACGCGGCACCGATACCACATCGCCGCCGTACACGCGAATGTTGTAAGACGAATCGCCCGATTCCAGCAGGTCCTGCAAGCGAATCGTGATAATTTGAGACCCTTGTCCGAGTGGGTCATCCGCAGAAACAGCGGCCGCGCTAGCGTTTCCACTTGCGCTGGCACCGATCACGGCTGCAGCGTTCTTGGCCGCCGGTGCACTGGTGCCACGCGTGACGATTACAATGCTCCCAGCATCGTCGGCAATCCCACCGGCGGACGTTAGAATCTCCAGCAACGTCGTAGGGCGAATGACCTGGTACACCATCGGCCTTGCCACCGCGCCGACGACAGAAACTGGCTGGCTGGTCTGCTCCTTTACGAAGACGGATACCTGCGGGTGAGTCACCAATCCGTTTTCGATCAGAAGTTGTTCCATTTTTTCTTCGAGCTGGAATGGCGTTAGACCCGCTGCCGTGATCCTGCCCGGTATGAGCGGATAGGAGATATCGCCAGCATCACCAACCCGGACGTCGCGGGAAAGTTCCGGCACGTCGAAGACTTCGATGTGCAGCAAATCGCCAGTTCCGATTGGAACGTCGTGAGGCTTGGTCCGCTCCGCCGCGGCAAGCTCCTGGATTTTCTCATTGGTCTGCTGCTTAGTTTCGACCTTTTGCTGGCCATACAATGCCGGAACAACGCACAAGACAAGCGCAGTCAAAAATAATATACGCCGCCCTCTGGGCAAATCTGCGGCGCGCCGAACCATGGAATTCATCGCTATATATAACATCGCAAACACTATCCCTTAGCCGGTGCGTTACTGTCAACCCGCGAAATCCAGTAGAAAATGACCGCGAGAGAGCCGAAATAGCTCAGCGAGTTTCAAAGTTCACCGATGTCATTTTTGCTTGGAATCGAGATCGTTTCAGCACGCGAATCACCAGCGAGTGCTAGACTTCTCGCTGTGTCCGGCCGCGGTGAGGGATTTTCATCCAGAGCTGGTGAACATTGACGCGCTGCTGCGATGTCCGAGCGCGCACAACGACGAGTTAGCACGCGCAAGGCGCCATCATAAGAATTATTTCAGCCCGTCTCGCTCTCGTCCTCTCGCTCGCGAACACGCTTTCGTGTGCGCACTGCGGCGCCTTGGGAAGGCAGGGGCGTCGTTGTCGCCAGGTGTGCTTGCAGTAGAAACAGTAAGGCGTTGGAGGGAATGTGCAGGTTGAAATCGACGAGGCTGTGGAGCAGCAGCCCGCAGAGCGCCGTGATCGCTCCAGCATGGACCGCGCGCGAAAAATGGCCTTGTTCCGCAGTGAAAGATTTGCGCGCCTCACGAACCAAAATCCACAGGAATGCAAGTCCGCACAGGCCTCCCAGGATGCCCGTTTCAGCGAGCAATTCCATGTAGTCGTTGTGCACGTGGTCCACTACGTAGCCGTCGTAAAGAGTTTCGTAGCGCGGATACACCGCGACCAACGAACCCAATCCAGAACCCTTGAGCGGATGATCGAAAAAAATGTGCGCGGCTCCGCGAACCATGCCGGCGCGCCGCGAAAGAGTGACATCGCCCGGGTGCAGAGTTGAAAATCGTTCGATGGCTGTTCCAGCACCTAGCCATGCGACCATAGCCAGAGCGGCAAATCCGACGATCGCTAACGCCACCAGCCGCGGCCCTTCGGGCGCTTTGCGAAAGCGGGCCAACGACGCCAGAACACCGACTTCAAAGCCAAAGCTGACGATGCCGCCGCGCGAGCCGGAAAGAATCATGGCGCCGACGGGAACAATGGTCAGCAATCCCGTCATAGGGATCATGTCGCGGCGCAATCCCCGGAAAATCATCAGGGACAGACCGGCTGGAAGAGTCAGTTCCAAAAACCCTGCAAAATGATTGCGGTTCACGAACGGGCCGAATGGATCGCCGCCCGCGGTGAGCGTCCGGAGTCCGTAGATTTTCGTGGCGGAGGCAAAGTGCTGCGCGATACCCAGCAGCGAGACGCAAAAACACACGAGAATCAGGTACCACACGAGAGTCGTCAGATCGCGGCGCTCGCGAAAAACCTGCGTCGCCAGGAAAAAAATCAGCAGGTACGCGGCGAGCCTCAGCAGTTCGACGCGCGTCAAAAAAAGATAGGGCGTGGCGTGCAGCAACAGCTGCGTGAGCCCAATTACGAACAATCCCAGCAGCGGCCAATTCATGGGATTCCAGTAAATCTTGATGCCGTCATCTAGGCAAACGAGCGCGGCCCAGCCGATGAACAGCAGGCTCGCGCCAATCTCCAGTATGGATCCCGACCAAACTTCGACGGCGCCAAAGGCCAGCACGGCAAACGCAAACAGAAACAGCAGGCCGCCGCGGATCACATTCATGGTGATGGGCTCCCCTGAAATTCCATGGGAATCAGCGACACATCCGCAATCCAAACCGTGCCGCTGAGCTTGTTTTCGAACAAGCGGCTGCCCGTGCGCAGCAGGCGCACCAGCAGGAAATGCGTCTCGCGGCCGGTGGTCACATCCATGTCCACGGCGGTCCAGTTGTGCGAGCCCGTGAAATTATCAGTCAGCGCGTTCACGGCACCGGTGTGATTGGGGTCCACCAACGAAAAGCGCATTCCACTTTCGGTGGTGATCTCTTCGGTCCGCATCAAGGCACGAAAGTGGTAGGTGTGGGCGGGCTCGACCGGAACGTACTGCATTGGTTCGGTGATTTCCAGGTTGCGGCCGCCACCAAAATCCAGCCGCACGGCGCGCACGCCGGAAGAAGGAGGCGCGGTGTCAAAATCCACCGCCACGCCGATGGGAGAGTGCCAGCGCCAGCCCAGTCCGCCATTGCTGAAGTCGTCCGAGAATCCGCCGTTCCACACCAGCGAATGATTCGGCGGTTCGCCGTGAGGCAGGCCCGCGGCGGTAAGCGCTTCGATCCACACTTGTTTGGCGTCGGCGGAGCGGTCGTCCAGGATCAGTTCGTCCAAGAAAGGAAAAGTGCGCGGCAACGCCACGGGCTTGCCCATTGAAATGAGGCGCCGCCAGATGGCGAGTGCTGGGTCGGCTTGGCGAATAGAGGCGAAAAAATCGAGCGCCTGAATGTAAGCGTCCACATCGGGAGGCAGCACCTGGTCCAGCAGCACATCTACATCCCGGCTCGAGCGCCATACGCGAGAGATCGCCAGAGTCAGCAGCTTGGGATCCGATTGCACCGCGTGGTGAATTTCGGCGTAGCCCTCGGCTTCTTTTCCCTGGCGCAGCAGGAAGTTTCCGTAGTTCCAGGCGACTTCGGCGGAGAGCGGGTACACGGAGCGCGCATTCTCGAACGCGTTTTGCGCGGCGCTAAGATCTCCGTTCGCTTCGTAAGCTCCCGCCAGGTTCATCCAGAAAGTCGCGTTGAGCGGGTCTTCCTGCACCGCGCGTTTATAATCCGCGAGTTCCTGCTGCGGGTCAGCGTTCGCGAAATCGAGTTGGTGGTACCGGCCCAGCAGGTCCCAGGCGTCGGCGTTGCCGGGTTCGAGCGCAGCGCCACGCTCTATGATTTCCAGCCGCGTGGAATGAATGCGATGGTAAGCGAGCCAAAGCCTGGCGGCCTGGTAGCTGAGCAACGCGCCTGCTGCCAGCGCAAACGCCAGAATCACGAGGCGCGCTGGGACTGCCTGAAGTGATGGCTGCACAGAGCCGTAATGTCCTATGACTATCGGTAGTTTCGCAAGGCCAAATTCCAGTACGCCCTTGGCGAAAAATTACGGTGTACACGCGCATGTTTGGCAGCGCGCCTGCCGCTCGTTAGGATCGCGGCATGGCGCGCGATGTATCACTTGGCGCAAACCCAGCGCTTATTTCTGGCCGAAGCGGTAAATGATCCCCACGGCGGCGCGGTAATTTCCTTGGCCAGTGCCACCGTAGCTGGAGGCATTAATCGCGCCGAAACTGCCATGTTCATAGTCCATTTCGATCAGGCGAATCGTCCAGCGCTTTTTGAATTTCACGTTTAGGCCGCCGCCCGCCATCCAGGTATTCGCCCAGCCCCAATGACTGTATGGATTGAAGCCGCCCTGGCTTTCAAGGTTGTAACCGGAGTAACCCGTTCCGATGAGCACTTCGCCGAAAGGAGTGAGCTTGTGCCGGTGACCCAGCGGATAAATTCGCGCGCCAAACATTAGCGTATAGAGCTGGGTGTTGCCATTCGTGCTGTTGATGTTGTAAGCACCGGAAAGGTCGCTGGCGAAACTCAACCAACGGAAAATACGATAGTCGAGGTACATCGAAAATCCATTCATGTTCAGCCGTTTGTTGTCGGCTTGCAGCAGCGACCGGTACATATATCCGCCGCCCAATTCAAAGTTCGCGCGAGTCGGCTTTTCCACATGCGGCTTGGGCAGATGCGGCTTCGGGATACCGAACAACATATTTTCCGGCGGGGGACTTACCGGTGCGGGACTGATCGGCAAAGGACCGTACAAAGACAGCTCTTGCGCCGAGATGCGCAGGCCGAAGAATGCCAACAGAAATAAAATTCCCGCTACCTTTTTCATCAACTTCATCAACCGCGTCCTCCAGTAGTGGCTTCGAGTCCAGATGCTTTCATTGTGAGAGTTTTCAGATGCGGGCGGCCGGTAATACGTTGGCACGCGGCGGCTCATTAGGATAGATGGAAAGCCCCGTAAAGTGTAGTGCCGGCCGAAAATCATCTGAAAATAGAGGAGGGCCAGGGGTTCCGCGGCAGGTGGCCGTCCGAAAACGAATGCCATCCCTACAGGGCTGCTGCCACACCATTGCGCGCGCAAAAAAGAAAAAGGCCGCGCGACCATGAAGACAGGCCGCGCGGCCTGAACTGCGATTGTGTCAGACCCCTATTGCGTGATGCTTACGTTCACCGTGATGGCTGCCTTGGTAACGCCTCCCGAGGAAGGCGTAATCATGACGGATGAGGTCTTGGGGGCAGGAGGACCTCCCGAACAGCCGGCCACGAGTACGAACACCAGGATCGCTCCGGCCATCCCCATTCGCGTGCGGAAACGCTGGACTGAGGGAATCATGAACAGCAGGGCCATCGCCAGCATGATGAGGATCACCTGCCGCAGCAACGCGGACGGCGGAACCTTCAGGGACTGTGGCGGCACGGCAAAGGATGCTGCCATGAGGTTCCCGTTCGCCGTCGTTCCCGGCGCCGGGGCCGCGTTGATGTTCGGTACCGCGCAGGAAGTAATCAATGCGCTGCCGGGCGTGCACGTGAAGGCTACCGGTCCGGTAAATCCGCCCAATCCGGTAACGGTCACAGCGAACATGCCGGACATGCCTGAGGGTACCGTCACCGAAGAAACAGCCGTGACGGAGAAATCCCACGCGGTTCCATTCAGTGGGACGTTGCTGACGTTGCCGCCAGTTTGGGTAATCGTGAGCGCACCCGCAACTGGCCCTGGCGTTGTAGTTGCAGACGGACTGAAGCTCACTTGGACCATACAGGCGGCTCCGCCTGGGGCGATTACAATTGGGAAATTGCCATTGTTGCAGGTGCTAGAACTTTCGGTAAACACTCCGGTGCCGGCACTGATCGCGGAAATACTGAGCGGCAAGTTCCCGTTGTTGCCGATCGAGACCGGTGAAGGCCCACTTGTTGTG
>CAWIPZ010000011.1:0-54457 GCA_963837915.1 uncultured Acidobacteriaceae bacterium | reverse complement strand
AAAGGCGCGTGGTTACTGTCTGGAGATGATCTGCGCGGACTTTCTGGCCGGCGCAAACCTGGACGCTTCCGGCAACACCGATTCCCTTCTCTTGGCCCTCAGTAGAATTTACCTGCTACTGCCGAATTCTCAGCGCCAGGAGTTTTTGCTGCGGATTCCGAACGCTTCATGAATCCACCAATCCCAAGACGACCCAGGCTTCGCTTGGACCGGGATTCCTATCGGGAACTTTGTCAGCGTGTTATTCAGCGCGATGGTTGGCGATGCCAGCGATGCGGAAGTTCCGAAGATCTGCAGGTTCATCATATGCAACCGCGCAGTCAGTTGGGAGGGGATGTGGAGGAGAATCTCATCACCCTTTGCAGTGCTTGCCATCGGCAGGTTCATCTCAGCGCCGCGACTGATTCGCGACCGGGAGACGGAAACGAATGAGAGACACAATACGCATGGAAATTGCTTTCCGCGAAGCTGCCGCCCACCGCAGCTGGAAGCGAACGCTCGCGGATATGATATTGTTCTAATTGTCTTGACTGGATCTGTTTAGCGTCTCGATGAAAAAACACGGGGTGCCACCAGTTCTGTATCTGCGCCTCCAATGACTTGGCCCTAGCCCATTGAGTCTTGGGGTATAAAAATACTTTGGCTTCTGACCATCATGCCCCGCCGAAAACTGCGCTGTTCTACGACGATCAGTACTACCTCGGTCAATATGGTTCCGTACTCAATGACAATGTGAACTATCGTCTGTTGTCGCTGTATTGGCGGGATCTTCTTTTTGTGCGCAACTCGCTCAAGACTGACGGCAATGTGCTCGACTTCGGGAGCGGCGTTGGCCAAGTTTCAGCGGCGCTTGCCAATTCGGTGTGCTTTGATTTTAGTTCGTTCGCCCTGGATGAATTGCGGAAGCGCGGTCGCGCGCTGATCGAAAATCGGCAGAACATTCCCCATCACGCATTCGACTATCTGCTTTCCTCTCACTCGTTAGAACATTCGCCCACACCCTATCAAGACCTCCAGGACTTTCGGCAATATCTGCGCCCCGGTGGCCGGCTGGTTCTTGTGCTGCCAATTGAGACGCGAGTGAAGCCTGTTCTGAAACCCGACAAGAATCAGCATCTTCAGGGGTGGACGTTCCAAACAATTACAAACCTGCTGGTCGCGACCGGCTGGATCCCCGTGACACAATCGGTAATCTATAGTCCCTATCTCCTTCGGACTTTGGGAAGGCGATTTTCGCCCGAGCTGGCGATCCGCGGCGCATATATATTCGGACGTTTGAGGCGCGCAGTCGCATCGATGCTGACGATTGCAAAAATGTCTGAATAGTTCGAAACGCAAGCGCGAAAACTCTTAATAAGCCAGCTCTGGGTTTCAATCCGACAGGTCTGGCAATTCAGGTATCCGTGCTCGTGATCAGCGTAGTGCAGGTCGGATTGCGTGGTGCAACTAATTCTTGACTCAAAGGATTGCCCGCTTGCGTGCTTTAGGGCCAGGAAAGAATGGATAGAGGAGCCTTCGTTGACGGTCGTCGCGAGGGATGTGACCGGAATCCGTGCCGTCGCTAGAAAAGAGCTTTCCTAATTCGGATTTCCTACACAGATGTAAGCAATCGAATCGGTTCCGGTCCCCGAGAACACTACCTTCGTCGGCTCTGGTGTTGGTTTGATCCCGTTCGAGGACGAACTCGTGTCGTTTGCGACGCATATTGGAGCGTTTTGGTAAAGAGTTGGGAAAGTCACGGTAACCGTACCGTTCGACAATTTCGCAGTGCCTGCGAACTGATTCGCAGCTATTTGTCCCAGGCGTGCAGGTGTTTCGGTTTGGCCCGGCAAGCCGCAAATAGTCCCGATGGAGCAGGATGACCCGTATGTTTGCAAATTCAACGCTAACTCTATTGCTTCGTTGTCACTGATCGTTCTAGCTGCGATGTGCAAGAAGATTGGAGCGTAATAGTCGGCTGGTTGCGTGGCGCTGACTGTAGCGACGAACTGTGTCTGAGCCGAAGCGCCGCTGGTCGCTGAAACTTTCAACACCTTACAGTACCACTCCCATTCGGCGGGAGGTCTGCCCTTTGATCCATCGCCACGAATATACGGAACTCAAGTACCGCGTAGCAGATGCTCCGCCTTGTCCAGATATGTCTACGAACCTGCAATGGTCACAAAAGGGAGTGAAAAAACCGATAGCCTGATCGGAGTTAAATCCAGTGGCATTCCGCGCGCGCGCCCATGATCCTACAACAACGATGTCTCCGACAGCGTAGGTTTGTGCCGCATTATAGAAATAGCAGTTCGCATTGCGTAACGAACTTGAACAAGTGCCTGCTCCGGTAGTTCCGTCAGGAGCCGTGACGCCTGTTGTCACTACTCCGGGAGCGCCGGTTGTCCATCGTGATGGTGAGGTATTGGCTAGATTGGCGAAGCGTACTGCGACTGCAGAAAATCCACGCCGCGCTGCGTCGGTCTGCCCCAGCACATGCCCATCCAAGAAGCCAGTCTGGTGCTGCTTGTCGGCACTGAGTATTGCGCAGGATTGCTGAAGCCGATTGCTGAAGAAGAATCATCGGACCCCGTGGAGAAGTTACCGCCGTTGCCGACACAGCATCTGGGGGACCGTTCCCGTTTACCTCAACTCCAGGGCTGTCCGCGGGAAAAGTATCTGCCGACATAATATTGCTAAACGTAAACAATCCGTCTCGACGTTGTGGTTGTTATCCAAACACAACCGTGATTGTCCGTTTGGCCTTCGCATATCAGATTGATTACGACGGATCCGTAGCTTCCCATTCCAATCGGATTATTTTTGTATCCCGCCACTATTTAGATGACTGTCTATAAGAAAAAGAAGGCCAGAATTGATGTTAGAAGTACTTCCTGCGTCCGACACAATCGCCTGCCTAGCTTCGGTTCCCCCTGCAGCGTTGGGATTGCCGTCACGACCGACTTGTAAATATAGACTTGAAACGAATCAGGGCCGATCCGAATCCAGGCCCGTTTGTTCGTATGGTGTTGTTTAACCCAAAGGCGCAATTTCGGAAGGTGATATTCGTGACGCCAGCATTGTTCTCAAATAATCCGTTGGAATCCTTCGCTAAAACAGAGCCGGAACCACTCAGAACTTTGATCCCATCGAATTCCATCGGCATAGCATTCCCGCTAATCCACATTGCGGGCTGAGTCCCACTCTCACCGGTAACGACACATGCGGAGCCGCTTCGTTCGAGTCCCATTGCTCGGACCAGCGCATTCGATTTTGACGGGTTTTTCAACCAGCCAGCCAATGGGGGAGATGCGAGATTCGGATCTTTTGCTCCCAAGATTCGTAAACCTTGTCCGGTGACTGGACCTCCCCAAGTGACATTGTTTGTGAAGTAGATTGTTCCGCCGCAAGTGCTCAAACCAGAATTGCATGAAGCATTCGGCAGCGCGTTACAGGCAGAATAAATCGTCAGCTTGGCCGACGCCCAACTTAGACCGTCGTTGGCGTCATTTCCGCTCCGTGACACATACTGAATCGCTTCACCCGTTGCAGACCTCAGGGAACGGTTCGATTGCGCCCATAGGCTCCCTGCGACGGACACACACAAAAGTACTAGGAACCTAATCAAAGGTGCAACATGATTTGGCGTGATTTGAAGGAGCCAAAGTCATGCTTTCGCAAGGGCATTCGAAATCTCATTTCCCCTCCTCCGTCAATGCTGGAAGGTCTCCGGGAGGGGGGCATGAAATCCCGTTCGGGACAATCCAGTCCATCTGTACCCCTGTGAATGGATTTGACTGGCAATAAACGCGACGATTCGCCGGTGTGATCCACTCTTCGATTACGATCTCGCGCGCGATGCCTGAGCTGATAATTTTCGACTCGATTCCGAAATCACTTACATGTATCCAAAAGGCGGCACCGTAACTTGACGGAGCTGCCCGCGGATTCGGGTAGACCGGATGCCTAGGAGTCTCTCTCCGTACCAACGAACCGCAATTCTCAAGAGGATCAGGAATATTACCAGCAAAACTGCAGACATCATTGCAGCGAAAGATTCGCGTTCAACGAGCAGGGTCATCACGGGTAACGAGTCCCAACCAGGCGCGAAGTGGTCAAGAATTCTTTGAAGCGACGTGCCGATGAAGTACAAACGAGCCATGCGAATGTGGGTAGTATTATTGAATGTGTAAGCTGGATCGTAGTGCGGAATTCCCTGTGTGGCTTCGGCTAAAATCACGGGATCTCTCAGTTCCTTGCTACTCAGCGCCTTTCCGTCTGGTGTGCGCATGACAACACGATAAGCTGGGTCTACGACGATCCATCGGCCGTTCACCAAGACCTCTGCGACAACATGCTCAGTCAATTGGTGCGAATCCAACAGAAGCAACCTGCGCACCTCCATATTTCCTGTGTTCAGAAGATTGATGAATGCATTAGTCGCTGTCCCGCAGACCTTTAGGAGAGCATAGTAGTTTAGGGTATCCGTCGGATCGCGCTCCGGCATAAGTCCACCCGGGCTTGAGATTCGACGAGCGGGGCCATGGGCCATCCAGTTCAAAATGGCCTCAATCTTTTCTTCACCTGGCGCGGTGGCGGGAACGATGGCGTCGGAAAAGCCCGTTAAGTATCTCCGCGTTGAATACTCCCATCCCGCTGCATATATCGCGAATAAAATCGATACGACTAATAATCCGTTGACCGTGAGCCAGAATGTGCGAAAGAGCCAGTGGTTCTGAGGCGCTGAACAGTCGGGTACAAACTCACATTTTTTTGGCGTTTCGCGAGCGACTTGCAGTAACTTTGCAATAAAGCAAAGTTGTTTGATAGCCCTTCGCAATCGTTGTTTTCAGTCATACGATATTCTGTCGCTTGCGAGCGCATTGCTTCCGTCGCGCCTTGGACCTCGCTCGACTGACTTCTCGAAGACGGTTCCTTCTCGAGAAAGAAGCAATGCACATTTTGTCGCTGGTTCTCATCATACCGGACGATGCGAGTCCGTTGCATCTCGCACCATTCCTCGACGACCTGCCGTGCCAAGAACGCAACTTTTGGAGTTACGAAATAATCGAAAAAGAGATTGATCGATCCCGCCCAAGTACGTTTGCCCACCGGAACGAATGAAATGGACGAGGAAATACGGCACTTGCGCAAAAACAGTGACGAAAGGTCGGGACCATATGTGCTGCAATCCACATCGGATCAGCGAACCCGGAAACCTGTAAAGCCGCGGATAACGCCCGATAAGGCTTGTAGACTGCCAAATACATACGGCCCCCGGTTTGAGGACGCGCAAATTTTCAACGAAGGCGGTATAGGGATCTTCGGTATGATGAATTACTCCGTCGGAAATGATGACGTCAGCGATTGCGTCAGCGACCGGAAGGCATAAGTTATCCGCGACAACAGCTGGGTTGCCGTACCGGCTCACCGCTAATTCAATAGAGACGCGGCTTCGGTCTATACCGATACACCTTAGCCCGCGCTTGACGAGAAATCCGAGGACTCTTCCGGGACCACATCCTATATCAAGAATTAGAGAGTTGGAATCGAGCGTCTCGATAAAGTCGACAAGGGGCGGTGATAATACTGATCGGATTTCGCCGTCCCATCGAATGGAGTCCAATCGAAGGGATGCTCGTCGTAAAATACCATGTGCTCAGTGGGGAGCATCACTCGCCGCCAAAACCCCTTTATAATAGCCTTCCATTTGCTCGGTCAAGTGATCCCAGCTCAACTGCGACGAGATCTCACGGCACCCTTCCTTCAGATGCGCGTAGAGTAACTTGTCATGGAGTAACCGTTTGAGAGCGACGGTCAGAGCGTCTTTCTCTGGTGCAACCACTAAACCAGCGCGACCATCTACAAGCGAACGGATGCCGCAAAAAGGCGTAATAACCACTGGAACACCGTAGGCGATGGCTTCCGCAACGACATTTGCGAAATTCTCATACAGCGATGGAAGCACAAAAATATCTGCGTCTGCGAGGAGCGAGCTTTTTTCTCCGTCGTACACGGGACCCGCGAATAGTACCCGTGCTCCGACGCCGGATTTCCGCGCGCATGCTTCAAGGTACGCGCGGTATCCTGACTCACCTTCCGGTCCCGCGATCACAAGACGGCCAGAAATCGGGGATGCCTGTGCAAAAGCTTCGATCAACAGATCGGCTCCCTTGCGAGGGATGAGCCGGCTCAAGAAAAGAATGAGTGGCTCATCCTTCGAGATTCCCCATTGGGCACGAAATCTGCCGCGCGCATGGCTGGCCGGATTCAGGTTTTGGTCAACGCCGTTGTGGCGAACCGCAACCTTCGCCGGCGGTACTCCGGCTTCCACAAGCTCCGCTTGCTCAAGTTCAGAGGTGGCGATGACCCGCGCGGCATTTCGCCAGAAGGCGCCGCCGATGGTCCTATGCCACGTTTTTTTTATCGTAATGTTTCGATCGATTGGTTGGTACATTCCCATCGGCTCGACCACGTAGGGAATTCCTCCACGCCTGGAATAGTGGCTAATAATTGGTCCAAGCAAATCGTAGAGACCGTAGAAGTGAACGAGGTCAAACTGTCTGAGATGGACCCGGCAAAATCGTATCACACGAGGATTGATTGTGAGAACGCGATAACGCGCTAGCGTGGGTAGGTAAATTGCGACGACACCATTCTCTATGAACTGGAAGCCCATTGCCGTCTCTCGAACCGAATACGCGATACTTGACCATTCAGATAGCCCCAGGTTTGCCGAAAGAACTGTGACGCTGTGTCCATGCTCGGCGAGTTTGCGCGAGAGCGCGCGGACCTTTGCGGGGCGGCCGCCTTCGGCGACGTAGGGGAAATAAGTCTGGGCCACGTTGAGGATGCGCACGGCTAGTTTCCGGCCATCTGCGACTGGACGACTGGATGCGAGTTCTTAATGTATTTTCGCCACCAGACATCGAATAGAATACATGCAAATAATTCGTGTGAGTTGTCGCGATTTCCGTGACGATGCTGGAGCCGAAGCTGTTGAACGAAATTCAAATCGAGAACGCCGTCATTCCACGCAGCGCCGACATCGTCGCCCAGCCGTTTTCGGAGTGGGTGCGAACTAAGAAGGCTGGCATCAAAGTACGGGTCAAAGAGCTTTGTGGCCCACAGTGCGAGAGGTGCATTGAAGCCTCGCTTAGGGGCATGACGAGCCTCGGCTGGGAAGAACTCTGCGAAAGCGTCAATGAGGATGGCTTTTGATTCACCGTTTCGAAATTTGTAAGGGAATGGAGCATTCAGACTCATCTCGACGAATGCGGGGTCTAAAAAGGGGACGCGGACTTCCAGGGCTGTGGCCATGCTCATTCGATCGGTATATTCGAGAATGTTATCGACGAGAAACGTCTTCAGATCCATGTGCAGGATTCGGTTATCTTCATCATGAACTAGCGACTGAGCATACGCTGAGCGTAGGGCATCCGCGGATGAGTGTAGATTGTTGCAGGCGGAACCACTGCGGAGGCGGCCTGGGAGGAGACGAAGCTTCTGATCTTCGTTCAGAAAATACGTCCAATTGGCATACTGAACGAAGAAATCGGAATCGAGACCGCCAAGAAATTTTCGAGCTCGGCGGAGGTGGGGTGTTTGGTGGGAGTCACGGAGTATCGACAGCGCATTCGCGCCGAAACGAAGCAGCGGTTGAGGAATCCAGGCGATGCGCCGGGCCACGCGAACAGCGGAAGATCGAGGGTAGCCTGCAAAAAGTTCGTCACCGCCGGCGCCGCACAGAGCGACGGTAATGTGATCGCGCGCTTTTTGGCACAAATAGTACATCAGATAAGAGGTCGGATTGGCGAACGGCTGGTCGAATAATTCGACGAGATTGAGGATTTCGAGTAGGTCTGGGAAGTCGACTGAGAGTTCGAAGTGTTCCGTTCCGAGGCGGCAGCTGACGCTGCGCGCCTTTTTGGCTTCGTCGAAGAAGCGGTATTCTTCGCCGGCGAGTGCCAGGGTATAGGTTTGAATATCTTTCTTTTGTCTTTTCGCAAGGCCGGCGACGATTGTCGAATCGATTCCGCCACTGAGAAAGACGCCGAGTGGAACATCGCTTACGAGCTGGCGTTTCACGGCTTCTGTAAGGGCTTCTTGAATTTGCGATTTCAATTTTGCGTAGGAGATGGATTCCAAATCTTCGCGACGAGCAACGTCCCAATAGCGGGCGAGCGAAACCGAATTGTCGTGCAGGCGCAGTGTCAGACTGTGGGCTGGAGGAAGCTGTTGGATGCCAACAAATGCTGTCCGCGGACCCGGGACATACAGAAACGTAAAAAAGTCGGAGATGGCCTGCCAATCCGGCGCAGGTGTAAGTGAGCGATGGGGCGAGAAGTGCTTTGATTTCCGAGCCGAACAGGAAATGATCGGGCGTGGCTGCATAAAAAAGAGGCTTCACGCCAATCGGGTCGCGGGCGAGGAACAAGAGGTCGTGTCTGAGATCCATGATAGCAAAGGCAAAGATGCCGTTGAGTTGCTCCGCGCAGGCGGTGCCGGCTTCCTCGTACAGATGCACGATGACTTCGGCATCGGTGCGAGAATGGAAACGATGACCGCGAGATTCGAGGCGAGCGCGCAGTTCCCGGAAGTTATAAATCTCACCGTTGAATACGAGCCATACTGTTCCATCTTCATTTGACATCGGCTCGCCGCCAGCAGGAGAAATGTCGATGATGGCAAGTCGATTGTGAGCGACCGCGAGTGTTTTGGGAAATCGCGGGCGGCGCAAAGCACCGGAACTCAAAACCGTCTGGACCGCGATGGCGAATCGTGCGCGCCATTTTCTTAATCGAACCCTCGAGTTCGGATCGATCGAGCCGCCTTGTCGCAATTCCGGAGATTCCACACATACGCTCAGGCCGCCGTCGGTGGTAATTGGCCGACAAGTAGCTCCATCACACGGACGGCTTCGCGGCCTTCTTCAGGTTGGACAGGAACGGGCGAACCATCCCGAAGACTGGCGACGAATTCGCGGATCAGGCGCTCGTGGGTATTTTCAAATTTTCCAGCGACGTAACTCAAACTGGTACTGAGCGTCCCACGAAGCATTTGACCCGCTTCCTTGACTGTGGACAATCCTAACGTAACAGGTTTCAGATCAGTCCGGCCGTGAACGACAACGGTCTGCGTCTCGAGATCGAATTTCACGTGACCCTCGCTACCCCAAAGATCGATTTGAACAGCCCAGCGATTAGTAGTATACGTGAGCGCTACGCTGCAGGAGGCCTGGTCGCCAATCAGATCGAGGCGGTAGTCTTCGTAGGGTGACCACGGGAATTCAATCAATTGCTTGCGTGCGTCCACGTGGACAGCGCGAATCGGATTGATGAATGCGAGGGCCATGTAAATCACGTGCGGTCCTGTTTCACCGATGACGCCGCCGGGAAGCTTGTGCGCCCAGTGGCCGGGCTTAGACGTAATGTAGTCTACGGGAGTGGATAGAAAGATGCGCATACCCCGGAATTCGCCGATAGTCCCCGCTTTGAGGATTTCACGGGCCTTGAGAAACGACGGATAAAACAGGTCTGAATGGGCGACGCAAATCTTGCGCCCACTCTCGCGAGCTGCCGCAAGAATGCAATCACACTCTTCCGTATCGATGGCCATAGGCTTTTCGATGAGTACGTGAGCACCAGCCTTCAGCGCACCGACCGCGAGGTCCGCGTGAGTTCGAGGAGGAGAACAGATGTCGACTGCGTCGAGCCGCTCGGCTTCGAGCATTTTTCGAAAATCGCTGTAGACTTTGGGAATGCCGTGCGCCTGAGCCAGTTCTTTCGCCTGTGTCACATTGGGATCGCACAGAGCGACAACCCGAGCGGTTCTTTCGACATTCTTCCAAGCCGGCAGATGCTTTTGCTTAGCGATAAATCCAGATCCGATCAAACCTACCCTCAACTCATCCAAGTGTCCGATCCTCCTCAAGAAACAATACTACCGCACCTTTGGGGTTACTCGTGCTGCTCTAAGCCCCGAGTCACCTTCGTCGAGAATGTTCTCAAGAGCGGACTGGAATGCGGAGAATTGATATTTCTGTCGAACGATCTCTTCGCCGCGCCGGCCGAGCTCTCTACGGAGCGATTCATCACAAAGCAATCGCCTTAGAGCCTGCATCAGTGCGTCGGCGTTACCAGGCGGAACCAGCAAGCCGTTAATGCCATCTTCAACTACGTCGGTGGTGCCGCCGATTGCAGCTCCAACGAGGGGCTTCGAGAAGGCCATCGCTTCAAGAAAAACTAAGCCGAATCCTTCGCCGGCGCTGGGCAGAGCGAAAAGATCGGCGTGCGCGTAGCAAGCCGCAACCTCCTCGTTCGAAAGGTTTCCAAGAAAATGCACACGCCCCGCAATGCGGAGATCGATAGCAAGCCGTTTAAGGCGGGCTAAATCGTCGCCTCCTCCAACCGCCACCAAGTGCAAATCCGGAACGCTTGAAACAAGCTGTGGGATGGCACGGATCAATTCGTCCAAACCCTTATATCGCTCAGACGCGGCCCAGCGGCCCACCGTCAGGATGATTCGTCCTCGCTTGGGGACCGCGCTAGGCAGGGGTAAGGCGCCAGACGCAGCGGCCAATTCGAGAAAGCTTGGGTTCATCGGCCAGGGCAGCATGCGAATTTTCTGTGCCGGGACGCCTTGCACCTCGATGAGTTTATGCATCGTGTCGCAGCTTGGAGCGAGCACAAACCGCGCCCGTTCGAGCGCGCGGCGCCGGCTCATGGTCAGGGGTTTCCACACCTCTACGCCATGTGCCATCACAATGGTCCGCAAATGTGGGGACGTTTGTTGCATCCAGCCAGACACCACCGCGAGGTTCGGATGGGCCGCAAGAACGATGCCCGCGCTCCCCCTCGGAATCGGCCGCCCAGCTCCGATACCAGCAAAAAGAAAGCGGATTTTCCGGCGCCCAAAGCCGCGGAAAGGAATTGTGCGCTGGCCGGCTTAAGCGAGCCTGGGCCGGTTGGATCGTTGAGGCTGAGGAACTCCTGAGACCATCCCCGCCTGAAAGCGATTGCATCGAGAGCGACCGCCGTCATGCGCCCGGCTAACTGGATTCCGCCGATCCCGAGAAGTTCCGGAAATAGGCCGATAATTCGGTTCGCGGGTGGTGTGGATTCTCGCACGGTTATGTTCGAAAAACGAGAGTGCCGCGGATAGCAAGTGGGCCAATGCAGATCTTTTCGCTCTTGGTATCGGCCGATGCTGAAGTCAGGGCCGTAACGTACCGGAGCACCCAACAAATGCGGCGAGCTGTCCTTGCAAGTGGGTGCGACGACACTTGGAGCATGGAGGTCGGGATCGCTGGTTTACCATTCCACACTCTTAGCGTTTTAGTGCGGCGGACCGATAGGCGATCAATCACTAAGCATTTTTTGCTGAACCACGCCATCAATTTTCCATCGCTTGATTTGGCTCGCTCGATCCAGCGTTGGCGAAGCGCGATGTCTGCATCCCTTCGTCGGAACACCCCCGTCGCCACCAGGCAGCCGCGAGCCGGGATGACTCTTATCATTCCGGCGAAGACCTGGAGCGACGCTAGATCGTCTTGCGTGGGGGGGGTGTCGGAGACGGAATCGTATGCTGGACGGCGGACGAGAAAGCGAGATGCTTCTAGGGGAAGAAGCGCTGCAGCAGTCCTGCGTTCGACAACCGAGCGGAGGATTGCGTGAGTTTCATCGATACGCGTAGTGCGACGTCCAAGTATCTGGAAGCGGCGCCGCTTGCGGCTAGTACCGCACCCTGCATAGACGATTCGTTTGCCAACCGAAACTCTCGCGAATTTGACGATGGGCCAGAGCGCGTGAACGTGCAAATCACTCATGAGCCGATTAAACCACGCAACAGAATCGGAATTTGAAGCTGGTGCCCGTCCCGACGGATCCACGGCACAACAATTTCCAGCTACGCAGACCGAACGCTCCGTTGGGGGACACGGTTTCATTCCACTCGTCTGGGTTCCTCGTTGGTTCGACACTTCGGTGCTCGTTTTTGCGTTATAGAGTCCGCCTTGCGGTCCAGGATCTCTCTAAAGATGGCGGCCAGCTCACGACCGTTACGCTCCCAGGTGTATTGCCGTGCTGTCTCCGAGGCGTTCACGCCGAGGCCGCTGCGAAATTCTTTATCCCCGAAAAGTCGACGAATCATAGTGGAAAGTGAGATCGCATCGGTAGGATCGGATAAGATTAGGCCGTCCTTGCCATCGGTAATGATCTCGGAAGTCCCGTTTGTTGTTGAGACAATGACCGCCAAACCGCACGCCATCGCTTCCGCGGGAGGCTGTGCAAAAGTATCTTCTAGCGAGGGTCCAGCGTACGCATCCGCCGCAGCATAATAGAATTCGATGTCGCTTCTCGGGGGCAAGAAATGTACCCGCCCTTCCAACGATTTGGCGCGCAAGATCGGTCGATAACGCATTGGATCGTCACTGCCAACGACGAGCAAGTCAATCGGAAGATCACCTAGCAGCTCCATCGCATCGAGCAAAACCGGCAGCCCCTTGTTTTGCCAATCATTGCCGACTAAGAGTAAAGCGAACCTTTCCTCGGCAAGCTCCAACGCTCGACGGGCCGCTGGTCGGAGCGCATCCCGTCGCGTCGGGTTAAAGATCTGGTGATCCAAGCCGACGTACACGACAGGAAACGGATCGCGCCTACCATAAAATTCTTCAAGTGCAACGGACGTCTTTTTGGCAATGAGTATCAGAGAGATGTCCATACTAGAGTAGACACGTCGCTCAAGAAAAATAATGAGCCAATAATAAAATTTGCGATGAAGAAGTCGCGGCCAGCGCGATGCAATTCCTTGTGCCCGCTCTGAATCGGCGTTCGCTTGTCTTACATATTGGGCAAAGACAACATGGACAGAAATCGCATCGGCATCTAGGCAATTTGTGCCCGGGCTGAATACGAGATCGTAACGCAGACTCCCGAACCAGCGATCCCATTCACGCCATAAGCGGTTGGCAAGAAACCACCACAGGAAGTTCATCAGATGCGGTCCCGGAAGTTTCGGCACATGATGCCAAGTGAACTTCGACGGATCGATCCCTTCGACTCTTTGGCTATAGATGTGGATATCGAACTCTCCAGCTAGTTGCGAAACCCATTCGACGACACGGCGTTCGGTGCCATGCTGTTTATCGAGGAACGGAGAGACGACTGCCAGACGCGGCTTAATTGTCGAGACGTTCACGCGTCACACTCCGACCCGCATCGTTTCACACCACCGGGCAAGTACAAAGACGCACCATAGTCGTGACCAACCTACGGCTGCTGGTTCCTTAAGGTACCTACACCAGAGTCTGGCCACCGCATCTACGTTGAGGACACCGCTTGATGCGAGCCGCTCGGAACGGAAAGTTTCCTCAATCATGGGGCGCAATGGTCCTCCGAGCCAACGCGCAAACGGGAACGTAAATGTTCGCTTAGGCCGTGAAATCAGTTCACGAAGAAGCTCAGCCGGCATGAACTGCTGTGCGGCATCGAGCAGAAGTTTCTTGTTTTGGAGCCTTATCGCGGGTGGTAACGCCAGCACATATTCAACGACAGCGTGATCCAGAAGTATCGGGCGCACTTCGAGACTATTTGCCATGCTCATCGCATCGCCATCGCGGAGCAGACGGGCCTCAAGATGTGCAGGAAAGTCTAAGAAAGCGATCCGTTCCTGCAAATCTCTGCCTTTCGTGAGCTGTGCCAAGTCTGCGAGAAACTCCTTGGCTTCGAACGGAGAGCTCGCCGGAGCAAGTGCAGGGTTCAGAATTTCGTGGGCATCTCTCTCCAGAAACATTATTCGTACGGCTAACTGCGCTGCAACGAACGGATCGTCCGCGCCTACCAAGTAGGACAGTTTGCGCCACCGAAACGGCAGGGCTGGATGATCGAAGAGGGCGCGCCCAGCGAATTGCGGAAGCGACTTCAGCCAATCTGCCACGCGGGAGAAGCGATCAAACCAAGCGACGGAAGCATATCCTCCAAACAGCTCGTCGCCACCTTGGCCAGAAAGTGCGACCTTGAAACCCTCTTCCGCGGCCGCGCGCGCAATCCAATAGGTGTTCAGGCCGTCCATCGTTGGTTGATCCATGGCCCAAAGCGCGTGATCAAGCGATTCCACCGTCTGACATGCTGGCATCCGTATAATGCGATGCGAGATGCCGAGCAGCTCCGCAGTCCGCCGACTTGACTCCGATTCGTCGAATGCTTCTTCCTCGAATCCGATCGTCAAAGCTGTCAAGCGATCCGCGCCCGCGCGCCGCATCAGAGCACCAATCACGGCGGAATCCACGCCTCCGCTCAAAAAAAGCGCGATCGGAACATCCGACATAAGTTGGCTGCGGCTAGAATCGATGAGGATTTCGCGGAGGTCGTCGACGATCTTCTCCGGCGATTCATGTGAAAACCCGTTTGTCGAAACGGGGAGTCTCCAGTACGACTTCGTTCGCCATTTCCCTTCCTGCCACACGCCGGTGTGGCCCGGTGCGAGCGGACTGATTCCCTGAATCGCGGTCCATGGCGGTGGGACGTGTCCCAGTTCCAGATATGCGCGTATTCCTGCACCGTCTAGCTTTCGCGGCACAAGATCGGACGCGAGTAGAGCTTTGATCTCAGAACCGAACACGATGCCGTCGGTCGTGAGCGCATAGTACAGCGGCTTGATTCCCAATCTGTCGCGTATCAACAGCAGCTTTCGCATGCGCGAGTCCCAAATCGCAAATGCAAACATACCGCGCAGTTTCTCGGCGCATTGCTCGCCGAATTCTTCGTAGAGGTGCAGGATGACCTCTGTGTCGGTCACCGAGTGGAACCGGTGGCCGCGGCCGAGAAGAAGCGGACGAAAATCATCTGCGTTGTAGCATTCGCCGTTATACGTGATCCAGACGGTCGAGTCTTCATTGCACATCGGCTGGCGACCGCGCTCACTCAGGTCTACAATTGCGAGGCGAGTATTGCCGAGGACGCAGCAGCCTATGTCCTGCACTCCGTGGCTGTCGGGCCCTCGATGAGCGATGGCTGTCACCATGCGCTCGATGCAAGCCACAAAACGCGGTTCCGTTTTTTGTGACGCGACCCCTACAATGCCGCACATTCCGCGCTCCTTTTTCCTAAAACTCGAATCCACTTGGGGCCACCGTCTTCTGTCCAGGTACAACGGAGGGCGATGGCGTCGCTGTTAGGAGCTCAGGCAGGCGGAAAAGCACTCCCACTAGTAACCACATATATGCATTGTTGACATAGTTTTGATACGCAGTGAGTCCACCGTACGTCAGGGGGTAAAGCAACAAGAACGTGTACCACCAAATCGCGAACCCTATCGGGAACATGTGAGTCCCTCGCAACCTAGACACAACCTTCCAGGCGTGAAGCACCAACGTCCCCGTCCACAGAATCCATAGGACAGGCGCGATAACCCCCATCTCGACGATCATCACACCGTAACCCTCTTCGACTCCCAAATTAGGCGGGCGCTGCCCAATCAGCTTACTCACGTACTGCGTACCCAGAGATGCGACTCCGGTCCCATTGCCCAATAACCAGTTCGGCTTGTTAAATGCATCAAGAAGGTTGGCGATCGGGTAATCCCAAGTTCGTGCGCTGACCTCATACGCAGAGCTGCTTGGCAAGAGGGTTTCAGAATAGAGCGCAATGCGCGAGGCGGCTTCGTCGGGGAATAAAAGGATAATGGCGGCCAGGCCCAGTGTCACCATGATTGCGGCGCGACGGACGGCCTTAAGCGACCGATGGACCTGCCGATGACGCCAGGGAGCACCCCAAATGAGACCAAGCGCGAGAACCACTGCACTTCCAATCGAATACATGACGGGTCCTCGCGCGCCGTTGAGGAGAACAGCGGCCCCAACAATCCCAATTCCGACAAGAATGAAATCTCGGCTACGCTTCGTGTAGAAAACCAAAGTGCCAGCAGCTCCGATCATGAAGATCGTCACAAAAATCAAATACAGCCCATAACGGCCGGCGCTGACAAAGACAGAGTCCGGGAGCGACACGAGATGTCCCGTCAAGGGGCTCACCTTGTAAAGGTTTCCCAGATCCTCCAATTCCGGGGCCAGATGCGCCGGATTCAAGAAGCTATTCCCTAAAATAGCCTGCATAATCCCCAGCACCGAAATCACCACCGCAAGAAAGGCATTGGCGACTAGCAACTTGCGCAGGTCCTCCTCGTTTCTAACAATGGCATACCCGACGAACATTAGGGGGACATAGCAGAAGTACAATTTGAAGCCCAACAAGCCGTATAGCACGCTTGGGGAGTTCGGATTAAAGACTTGTGCTGCGGCCAGCCAGACAAAGAGAGCAAGCGGAAAAAGGAAAAGCGGCCGAAAAGCTTTTACTTTTCTCTGGCGAAGCGCCACGAAGAACGAAATATAGACGAGGCCGACAAGAATGTCTTTGCCGAAAAAGAGTACGGTGCCGTTGCCAAGATACTTTCGAACTAGATCCTCGAACAATAGCCAGACGAGAAAGAGATAGAATCCAGAGCGCCAATTTCGCAAGATCACAATAGCCACAACGGACGCCGTAAGTCCTAGTGCCCCAAAGAGCAACCACTGCACGTCTCCGCCAGCAATCTTGTTACCAATTTGCCAGGCCGCCCACAAACTGAGCAAAAGCACGCTGATGCCGATTAATTCTTGGTTCCGCATTGTGGAGATACTGCTTTTCAGCACTGTTGTGCCACCTCGATCCCACAAATCATCTTTTCCGACAGATTTCCTCTGATTGAGCGCAGAAGTATTCTATATCAGTGGGACTGCCCGGAGCAGGTCAACGCCGGTTAATGTTCAACCAGTGCCTGGTAGAGACGGGCATGCTCCTCCACCATACGTTTCTCGCCGAAGATTTCTTCGCCGCGTCGACGTGCCTTGAGCCTCAGCTCATTCGCCAATTCTGAGTTTTCGAGCACCTGGCGCATACAGGACTCCAGAGCGACTGCATCTCCGGCTGGAAACTTAAGCCCGACACCGTCCACGATTTCGCCAAGCCCTCCGATATCCGAAGCAATGACCAGGTGTCCCTGTATCAACATCTCGGAGGCGGCCAGAGGCGCCACGTCTTCGCAGATCGACGGCATAACTATCGCCGTTACTTCTGCTAACAATGCGGGGACTGCCTCAGCGGAGACAGCTCCCGTGAATTCCGTTCGACCGCGGAGACCTAGCTCGGCGACCAGCCCCTCAAGCTCGGAGCGCTCGGTTCCGTCTCCTACGATGAGCAGAAAGAACGAATGACCATTTTGGGATAACCTGCTCGCGGCGCGGAGGAGCACTGGCAGTCCCT
This sequence comes from uncultured Acidobacteriaceae bacterium, assembly GCA_963837915.1. GTDB lineage: Bacteria > Acidobacteriota > Terriglobia > Terriglobales > Acidobacteriaceae > DASRAA01. The sequence goes on along the minus strand of CAWIPZ010000011.1, from coordinate 37,181 downwards.
TTTCCGGGACCAGGCGACCTATGTACGCAAAGCAGGGCAGCCCTCTGTTGTGGCCGGCTGGAGCCACAGCAGGAGAAGTAGGGAAATTCCGAACACCATGGCAGATGATCTGCGTCCGCGGCAACGCGACTCGCCGGCCAATATGACCACTCGGAGCCACATTTCGAATGACCCTCCGAGCCAGCCAGCGCCGCGGAAACGTGAGTAAAAGACCACGCAAACTCTTCACCCATCCCGAACTGCTCGAATTACAACGCACGCACTTTCCGTATCGTCTCGCCATGAAATGGCCGGGGCAAACGCTCCGATCCGGCTCGTAGACTAAGAGCCCATTTGGACAAATTGATTGGTAACCATCATGTTCAAGCACGGTCGGTTTGCGGAACAGCCATCCAAGCAAGAGCGGCACGAAAGCGGGATTCGCAACGTGGATCACATCGGCAGACCGGACAAGCTTCAAGAGTTCGCGCCCGCTCGGCTTTCGCACTACTCGGAATGTCAGATCGGAATCATCCATACCGTCGGCCGGTGTCTGTGTCACCAGCGTGACCTCGACTTCCTCGTCGACCCGGACCTTCGACCACCCTGCGAGTCCCCGAGCCAGCGACATCGTAACGGTTTGGACTCCCCCTACGGACGGAGCCCAGTCGTGTGAATACATCAGCAATGACAGTTTCATAGTTCGGCAGCCCCAAAGGCGCGGACGAAAGCAATCGTAAATTGACGGCCAGACCATTATTCTTGCCGTCTTGCGCTTCTCCAGTCCGGCTGTGAGCAATGCTCTACTCAGCGGAAGAAGATCTCGCGATCATTGAGAATCTCAAGGTTGCGATCAACTGGGCTCACGAACGCCCAGCCATCGTTCATTCGGCATGGATTCTCGTCACCCTTATGAATGCTTGGACGAAAGCCGCAATGCTGTCGTCAGGAGACCAATGTGCCATCCTCAGTCGCGATGCTTCCCCCATCCTTCGCAAGCGCACTCGATCGCTCATAGCGCGCCGCAGCGTGTCGGCGAGGTCCGTTACGTCCCCCATGGCAAAAACGAAACCCGTTTCTGAGTCGCGGACGAGATCAAACCCGGCGCCGACACGGTCGCTCACGATCACCGGGCACTGGCACAACATCGCTTCATTCACGACAACGCCGAACGGCTCGTGCTCCGACGGTAGGACGAACACGTCCGAAGCCGTATATATCTCCGGCAGCCCGGTTTGATTTACAAACCCGAGGAATCGAAGCTTTTCCGCAATTCCCAGCAAACCCGCCTCAGATTCGAGAGCGGACCGCAACGGACCGTCACCGACAAACACCAGATACGCATTCACGTCGGCGACTTGCGCGAATGCACGAAGAAGGTCCTGGGGCCGTTTCCACTGCTGTAGCTTCGCGCAAAAAAGGACAGCGACAGCGTCATCTGGCACGTTCCAACGTTCGCGCACCGCTCGACGATCCACCTTGTCGGACTGTTCGATCCACCAATCATTATCCACGCAATATGGCATCATGGTGATGTGATCATCGGGAATTCCGAGAGAACGCATCAAGGCCACAGTGCCGCTCGACGGTGCCAACACCAAGTCGGCGAGCCCAAAGAGTGTCGGCCAGAGCCACCTTTTAATCCAGAGCTTCCAGACTTTGTGATCACGCGGCGCAAGCTCGTGCGCGTCGGTGCCGAAGAGGACGGGAATGCGGTGCCATTTGGCGGCAGCGAGCGCAATCCAGAACGTTGCACACACATAGCCCGTGAATAGGACGACCGCGTCGAATTTGCCCTCTGAAATTAGCTCCCAGATTCCCGGGTTGACTAGACCGAAAAACGAATCCGCATTCGAAACCGGCGAACGATTCGGTAGCGAAACCCACGTGTAGCCCTCGAGAAGCGGCACGTCCCATTTCACGTCGATTCCAAACCCGGGATCGACCTGTGGCTGTTCTCCAGGCATGCGACAATACACCACCTGACTGTCAAGTTCGGGGCGCTGCGCGAGGTGGCGAAACATCGGTGCGGAATACTGTACGGGATGAGTACAAACCGTCAGTATTCGGAGACGGCGGCTCAAAAGAGCTCTCTCTTGACTGCCGATATTGTCGTCATCGGGACCACAGGCGTAAACCGTCGATCTTCCCTCGCCACGCTTGCGCCACGTGCCGATTCTTGCCCCATTCGGCGGAGAGAGTGTCGAAAACCAATGATCCGAGTCCCCACGCGTCTCGCTCGCCAATGAAAAACCACCAACCGAGGAACACAAGTCGGCGCCAGATGGAGCACCGCTTCATAATTATGTAAGTATAGTTGCGGCAGTAACAATAAAGCCTAGGTCCACGTTCCTGTCTGCGAAGTTCCGGCGCGCGCGGTGCCGGATGATGGTATACCATTGCACGCGGATCGTAGATCACCTTGAATCCGCGCTTCTTTGCTTGCAAGCTGAGATCGAGCCCATACATCGAAGCGTCATCAAAATTCAGGATTGGATCAAACTCCAGGTCGGCGAGGAGGGCACGCCGCCAGATGCAGTTTCCTTCCATCACCGAATCTACTTCAATCGGGGTTGGGCCCGTCACGCTGCCGAGATTGCCCCAGATTTTTCCGTACCACGAAATGCAGCCAGGCTTTCCTTTCGGTCTTGGAGGCGTCATGCCCGGCACAAGCACCCGACCTCCCACGACGCCGATCGCTGGGTCGGAAAAATGCGACATCATCGAAGATAGCCACTCACGCGTCACGATCACGTCATCATCCACGATGGCGACGAGATCGCCCTGTGCTAAACGAACGCCTGTCTCGACCGGCGGAACGTGCCCGGGCTCGGTGACCCACGCCGAACGAACTGCCACGCTCGGGTAGCGCGCTGAGACGATTTCTGCAATAACACTCTCGGTGCTCGTGTCTCCCTTTCGGCCAACGACGACAATCTCATCAGGCTGACGAACTCCTGCAAGAATCGATGCTACACAATTCAGGAGCATTTCAGGTCGGCAATAGGTTGGAATTATTACGCTTGTGCGCATTAATCGCTGGACTCTAGTTCCGTCGCGAAACCAGATTCCTTTCGCTCGGCTGGCCACGCGATGAGCTGACGGGGGAAAGTCTGCGTATGTCTTAGCCACTTCACAGAATAGCTTCGTTCTCTGAGCCACGAACAAATAAAATTCGCGTTCAACTCGTCGTGGACTTCGCATATCAGGAACGGGCGGACTGACTCAAAGATTCGTGTGGCGCCCTTAAGGACCTCAGACTCGGCTCCTTCCACGTCCATCTTGATCAGGTTCGGTGTCGTAAAAGTCTCCGCGAGCTTGTCCATGGTCACGCATGAAACTTCGTAGGACCCCGGCAAATCTTGGCCCACCATCTTGCTCATACCGGTGTTTGAATTCGGGCCGGACACAGCGCTGGCAAATTTGCTGGCGCCTTCGAAGGAGGAAAGTGCTCGCTCGACCACCGCGACATTCGGGCCCAAAGAGTTGCGCGCGACGGTTTCGCGCAATAGGCTTGCGTTTCTCCGATCCGGCTCGACTGCGACAACAGCGCCGCTCCTTCCCACGATAACTGCCGCGAGGACGGAAAAAAACCCCGTATGGGCACCGATGTCATAAAAACAGTTCCCGAGCGTCAGACACGAAACGAGGAGCTTCTGGACCGGGGGCTCATGAGTGCCGTAGTGTCCCCCTTCATATCGAGGCTCGATCGTGTGCCAAGCCGACACCCGCGGGCATTCCCCGTAGCGTGTGAACACCCATACTCTCTCGCCTGGAGGAAGGACGCGGTGGGCAATCCCGTGAAGTACACTTCCGACGAGCGGAAGGCGTACCGCTGAATTCCAGAATCTTCTGACGATAGGATCATTCGCCCCCTTCGCCAAAATGCGCTTAGCATAACTCATGGCATATCCCGACGCCGCACATTCGCGTCAAGCGGTTCGGGGCTTCCTCCCGCCAAATGGCATATCTCTGCAATCCGTTTCCACCAGGCTTCAGGTGACATCAACGCAAGCAATCTTGGTCTAACGAGCTCTTCAACCTTTTGCCTGTAGAATTCGGGAACACGTAAAACTTCGTTGGCAACACTTATAAACTGGTCGATCGATGAAGGATTCGATATCAACAAGCGGTCGAGCGGAGGCGTTTTGAGAAATGCGCGGCTTGCCCCACCTGGCGTTGCGATTACGGGAGTCCCACACGCCAATGACTCAGCGACAACATATCCAAAAGGCTCGTAGAATGATGGGCAAACGGAGAAATCGGCGGCGTTATAGAGGATTGGTAATTCCTCCCACTTGGCGTCCTGACGCAGGAGTATCCGAGAATTGGTTTCGATGCCTTCGGGAATCTCGCCACGTACTGCGAGAATCCAATGGATGTCGGGTAACGCGGAGATCAAACCACGCACCGCAGAGAAGTTCTTCATCGGCGAGACGCTACCTACGAATATCCCAACCTTTGCATCTCTCGGAATACCAAGGTCCATCCGGCACTTCTGCATATCGATGGGGCGGAAGTGCGCAGTATCTAGAGGAAGCCATACTACTGTGCCATTGTGCCCGAAAAAGCGACAGACCTCTTCCCGCGTCTGATCCGAATTGCAGAGGACGATTCTCTTCCGGCCACCGAGTCTCTCGAGAACGTCGGAACACCACCACTTCAGGTAAAGGTATCCGCGATGCGATATGAAAGGGCGGATTGCTTCGGCCTGGCCACGATATGTTCCGTGGTAAATGTGAATGCGCTTTGCACCCTGCGCAATCGGTGCGGGGGCGCACCATCCCAAATCGCCATTCGAGATGACCCCGGCCACGTCGGCGCCCATTCTTTTCCTAGCCTCTCTTGCGAGAAAATAGCCCAATAAATTGCTCTCAATGTATCGCGTAACTTTCGTCTTTGGAGACTGGAGCCAGGTTGGAACAGAGTTGTTTCGATGGAATACCTCCGTATAGAAACCTCTCTCCTCGAGGCCTTTTGTCAACTCGCGAACAAAGTGCTCCACACCGCCTAGTAGTCTTGGGTCTTCGCCAGTCAGGACGAGAATCCGCCTTGGCATCAAGTTCGCTCTACAATCACAAGCGAATGGACCTCTTCAATAATTCTCCAATCGGGCACCCGCCGCTCACGGAAAAGCGAATTAACGACTTTGACCGGTCCGTCGCCCTCCTGTGGCCATCCATCCTTGAAAATTCGAGCGTCGTGAAATGCAACCCGACCGCCGGACCTGAGAAAGCGATGCCATTCGTACCAGTCTTTTAGCACACCTTCTTCTGTGTGATCGCCGTCCACGAAAAGGAAATCAATGGGTTTATTCCAGCTCTTGGCGGCATCGAAGCTGAATTGCTCGATCCAAGTCACTTTCGCCCTGGCGCACCGAGAAACCGTGGTCTCGGCTGCCCGCCTTTGACTGTTGAGCCAACGGAAACGGCTGAGATGAAACGGGTCAATCAGGTACAGTGTTCCGTCGACCGCCATGACTTCGCGAACGCCCAGCGCTGAGGCACCTTCCGCCACACCGATTTCCACGATGGAATGACAACCACGCGCGTTACGTTGTAAAGCTTCGTGCTCCAACCTCGTATGTTGCGCGAAGATAGGGCGCAAGCGAGCCCAAGCGAAAAGAGGGTGGCGCAGTCTCTTGAGCCTCTCAGGCGGACGAAGTGGTTCCGGAGAATCCATGAATGGGCGAAATACAATTTTTACCTGGTTGTCCACCAACTTCACTCAGTTCCTATTCGTTTGTTTTTCGGGCGCGCTAGCACCCACCCATGATGGTCGGGCGCTTCGTCAAATGACTCCCGCTCGATGTAGTAGTCGAGTGAGGTGAGCAGGCCTCGGAGCACGGACATAGTTTCGTGAACTTCGATAAAAAGAGTCGGCCCAAATCTCACGAGCGTCTTCGCGGCGCCCTTGATTGCCTCGATTTCGCCGCCTTCGATGTCCATCTTGATCCAGTCCACCCGGACTAGTGACTGTTGTGAAACGATGTCATCGACACAGACTGCCTCCACCGTGTCGCTGATTTGACTCTCATCGACTCCATGCCATACCGGTTGTTCGCCCTTGTACCACCCGATACTCTCGGACCGTGACCAAGCCGCCTTCGGAATGATCGTACAATTGGTGATCCCGTTTAAAATCAGGTTGCGCTCGAGTTGTCGCCGGTTCGCGATGTCGGGTTCCATCGCAACAACTTTACCGTTAACACCCACTGCCTGCGCTGCCAAAATTGTGTATGGTCCGACGTACGCTCCGACGTCTACAAAAACTCCGTCGGTCTCCGGAGCTACCCAGTCAATCGGTTCGTAGTCGGGCAAGCGCATCATGCATTCCATCGCTGACTCGTCTTCGGGAGAAAACCAAGCATTCAAAAACGGACTCCACAGTTCAGTCTTGCGCATCGAGAATGGAAAGCGATACCAATGCCATCGGCTCTGAAGCCATCCCTGTTCCGGCATTTTGCATGTGCTCCGGATAACTCCGTAGACCAGCTTATTACAGTAGAGTTGTGCGGAGACGGCCGCACTTCGTCCCTTAGTTTCGAAAAAGGACTTAACGCGTGAAGGCTTCAGAGAAATCCTGCCAGCAATGGATGCCATCCCTAATAGGGTAAACCAGCACTCCACGGAAAGAAAGCCGTCGTCGGAATTTCCGCTCGGGGGTGCTCACACTCAGAAGTGAATGTTGATGGGTCGTGAATCCGGCGAAACCGCTGGTCTGTCGTGATTGTGCGGGCCGCCACAACCATGCACAATAGGATTCTGCAGAACGAATGGACCGAACGCTGAACCAAGCATTAACCAAAGTGCCGCGGACACTGATCGTTTGGGGCTGGCTCCCGTGCAACCATTCGGGAGCGGGAATCCTCATGCGCCGCCTCTTCGCGGAGTTTCCTTCTGATCGCCTTTGGGCGCTGACGAGTCACCAGAGCGTACGAACCCTTGCTTCACAAGATCCAATCCCGCCAGTGGAGCGGCAGATACCCGTTCTGGAAGTTCACATTCACCGCCGATGGTTTGACAAACTCGCGCGGCTACTCAACATCCTACTCATACCGAGGTCAGTTTGGCGGGGAATCCGACTCGTGCGCAAGCAACGGATCGAAGCAATTTTCACCGTGCCCTGGGACCATTTCACGGTCGCAGCTTATTTCATACACAAAATCACGGGTGTCCGAATTTTCATGTACATCATGGACGACCCTGTCGGCGCGCGGCGTCTCGATGGCTCTCAACCGCTGCTCTACAGCATGCTCATGCCTCGCTTGGTGCGCGCCTGCGAGCGCGTCTGGGGCGTTAGCGACGGCATGTGCGAATATTTCGAGATGACCTATGGCGTCAAGTGCTTGTCCCTGCCTCCGTTGGTAGACCTCGATGATTTTCAGCAGAAAACTGTCGCGAAGGCAAATGACCCTGATCGTGTCCTGGACATCGTTTACACGGGTTCAATCTACAGCGCTCAGTTGGATGCCGTGCGCCGGTTGATTCGCGTGCTCGGCCAGGAGTCGGATAGAAATGACGACTCGCATATAAGAATGCACCTAACTCTCTACACTTCGTCGGGTGTAGAAGCGCTTAATCGGCTGGGTCTCGTTGGGAAAAATGTTCGGCGGGACGAGGTGAAGCACAAAGACATTGCAAGCATTATCGTGGAGGCAGACGTTGCATTTTTGCCCCTCTCGTTCGAACCTGACATGCGCCACATCGTCGAAACATCCTTTCCGAGTAAGATCGCTGAATACCTTGCGGGAGGCATCCCAATTCTGGTACATGCTCCTTCCTACTCTACGGTGGCGAAATATTGCCGCGAGCACAGTTGCGGACTCGTGGTAGACGAGCCGAGTGAGGACTCGCTTCGCGATGCTTTGATTCGCTTGAGCACCGATACCACGTTGAGGGCCACACTCTCTGCTAAGGCACTTGAAACCGCGAGGGAAAATCACGCTGCCGACCGGATCGCAGCAGCCTTCTTAGAGCAGCTGCGCTAGCAGCGTTTGGCCCTGTGAACATTGATGAACGCTGCATCCTAGGGAAAAACAGACTGGCGATTGCAATCAGTGCCCAGCACGTGTACGTTATCGGTCGTGAGGAAACCGTCAACGTAATATTGTCCCGCCCTAGCATGGGTCAAGACTAATGGGTGATTCCGCACGTCGCATCCCGCAGCTAGATGGCATTCGAGGAGTTGCGATCTCGCTCGTCGTGATTTGGCATTTCGTAGTCGTCCCAATCACGCGAGATTCACACGAGAGCGTTATTGCCCGCTTTATTGCGCACGCTGGCTTGCTGACTTGGAGCGGCGTAGACCTATTTTTCGTTCTGTCCGGTTTCTTGATTGGCGGCATACTGATTGATGCCAAAGAGTCTCGCGACTACTTCAGGACATTTTACGTTCGGCGAGTGTTTCGGATTCTCCCCGTATATATGGCGGTGGTAATCCTCTATCTTCTGATTTGGAGTGTTGCTGCCGGGCAGAAGGCGATCCTTCAAGAGACGCTTGGTAACCCGATGCCCTGGTACGTCTATCTCACTTTCACACAGAATTTCTGGCTCGCGCATCATTTATGGGATTCCGTCTACCTGGCAGTGAGTTGGTCACTAGCAGTCGAAGAGCAATTCTATCTCCTGCTACCTGCAATTATTCGCATTCTGCCGAGACAGTCGTTATTGCCGGTATCGGTGGCCGTAGCGCTTATGTCTGCTATCACCCGCTGTCTGCTATACCTCCATTACGGAGCTTCCTGGGGCACAGCTGCGTACACCTTAATTTTCTCAAGAGCGGATGCTCTTATGTTAGGAGTAATCTGCGCGGTGCTGTTGCGAGACCGCCAGTGGAAAGAGCGTTTAATAAAAAACCTCTGGGTCATCAGGGCAGCCTTTGTCACGCTTGGAGTCGGTGTCGCACTGCTTACGTACAAAGGATGGGGAATGGGAACCAAGCCAATGTGCACCTTTGGTTTCACATATTTGGCATTGTTCTACACCTCAACATTGATGATTGCGATGATTTCGCCGCAAGGCTCGCTGAGCCATGCGTTTCGCGCAAGATGGTTGAGGTGGCTCGGAACAATCGCCTATGCGGTGTACTTGTTTCACGTAACCGTTTTATCGGTCACATTTCGGTTAGTTCTGCGCGGATCACCTGCGATGGCTAACTCGCTTGACGCTGTAACTGCATTATCTGCTTGTGTCGCCACGCTCGGCTTGGCACAGTTATCGTGGAAATATTTCGAGTCCAAGCTAGTTCGATTGGGGCATCAGTTTACTTACGGAGCTGGGACTTCCACTTCCTCTTCGGTGCCATTTTCAGCTGCCCCCGCGGAGTAGCGTGCGAATCGCCAAATTACATAAATGTGCGTTCGGGATCATGCCGTCAACGCACCTCAAATTCTATCTGCGCGATTGTTTGAGGGTTGCGACTAAGCTGTGAAACCGTTCTTGAGCTAGGTTTGTCAGCGGAACTCCCGCCGAAGAACTTCGACGATTCTATCTGCGGCATGCCCGTCCCAAAGTTCGGGGATCTGCCCGCGCTTCCACTCTCCCGATAGAGCCTGGATGGCAGACTGAAGTATCTTGTCCGGATCGGTGCCCACCAGGCGGTTCGTGCCTGAAGTCACAGTAACAGGGCGTTCTGTATTGTTCCGTAGCGTCAAGCAGGGAATCTGGAGGAATGTTGTCTCTTCCTGGATTCCTCCGGAGTCCGTCATAACGAGGGAGGCTCCCATGAGAAGATTCAAAAAATCAATCCTCCCAAGGGGATTTGTGAAAGTTATCCCGTTTGAATTCGCCCCAGATTCAGGATCACGCAAAGTACGAATTTGAGCGGCTGTCCTCGGATGAACGGGAAACAGAACTCTTGCACGAACGCTTACCTGCCGAATCGACTTTAAAATATTTCGCAGAATCACAGGGTCATCGACATTCGATGGACGATGAAGGGTCAGCAGCACGTATGGTCCATCTTCCAAACCGAGACGCGTCCGCACGTCGGACGCGACCGCTTTCTCCTTGCACAAACAAAGACTGTCGATCATCACATTTCCGACGGAGTGAATCTTCTCTTTCGCGATCCCCTCTCGCAGCAGGTTGTCGACGGCGTCCGGGGACGTAACAAAGAGTAGATCGGAAAGCTGATCGGTCAAGAGTCGATTAACTTCTTCCGGCATCGTGCGATCAAAGCTTCGCAGGCCGGCCTCCACATGTGCGACAGGAATACAAAGTTTAGAGGCGACGAGCGCACATGCCAGCGTCGAATTGACGTCGCCGACAACTACAACAAGATCGGGCTTCTCCCGCTCGAGGACCTCTTCGAAAGTCATCATTACTTTCGCCGTCTGGACCGCGTGACTTCCAGAGCCGACGTCGAGATGAAAATCGGGCTTTGGCAAATCGAGATCCTGAAAGAAAGTCTGAGACATCTCGAAATCGTAATGTTGACCGGTATGCACAAGGAGCGAGTGAATTTCAGGAAACTTGTTCATCTCTCTTGTGATTGGCGCGATTTTCATGAAATTCGGTCGCGCGCCCACGACGTTTACTACTTTCATTCTCGATATCTCTCCCGCATCCAATCGATAGTACGCTGCAGGCCTTCCTCAAGTGAAACTCTTACCTCCAGTCCGAGGTCTCTTTTCGCTTTGCGGTTGTCTACCTTTTTGTGGCGCGTTGTCATGCCTTCTTCGTTTTCATACGTTACCAGCTTATCGTCACTGGAACAGAGTCGCAGAATCGTGTCGGAGAGGTTCTTCATGCTTTCGTCTTGTGCGGAGGCGATGTTGTAGACCTCTCCAGGCCTGAATTGGGTGGAAAGATTCGCGAGCGCGCTGACCGCATCACTGATATAGAGCCAGCTCCGCGTATGGTTCGAATACACAGTATATGGCTGGTGGTGCAAGGCGGAGTAGATGAAGCGGCAAAGCGCGCTTCGATACGTACTGTACGGCTCGCCGGGCCCATACAAATTGAACAGCCGGACGCGAACGGTCTGAGTCTTAAATGCCTGAGCGGAGTTCAAAATCTGCATTTCGCTCACCCACTTTGTCATCGCATAATCGTTGAGCTGTTTGATCTCGTGCTCGTCCATAGCATTTTCACTCATCACGCCATCCCAATCGCCGTATACTTCTGAGCTACTGAAGAACACCATGCGAAAAGAATACTTTTCCTGGAGACGGATCAGGTGTTTCGTGCCAATCACATTCGATTTCCAAAGCGTTTCGTAGAAATCCTCGCCGTTCCACCGGCCAAACTCGGCGGCGAGGTGAAAGACACAATCAAATGTGTGCTTCTCGAAAATCCGTGCGATTTGACGGTATTCTGACGAGTCGCATCGAAGGTATTTAGTGTCATCATGGTGGTGCACGCCCGTAAACCAGACGTCATTCCGCCGCTGTCGCAGCTCCTTTACGAGATGACTTCCTACAAAACCGAGCCCGCCTGTCACCAGAATCTTCATTCTTTTTTTCTCCCTTAACGATTAGCGATAGATGACGATCCCAGTGTCGCCGGCATAACCTTCAAGAAGCACGTGATGATATGCATTGTTTCCCAGACTTTTTCAGTAGGCGATACAAATCATGTGGTCAAAAAAGTACGGGATGAGGAATGTGGTTGTTTTCTGGCGAAACAATCTCAAGCGCGTGATCTTTTCCCCACATAGCGTAATCGCCCAGTGCTTTCCCACACCTCGCAGCCATCCACTTCGTGCGGAACGGCTCCTTTCCCCGTGATGTATTCTCCTGCAGTCAAGATGTGAGAAACCGGCTTCGCCCAGTGCCATCCGCAGCGAACGTGGATTGAAGAAGGACAGGTGCTCGGGGATGCACAGGTACGTCCAACGGCTTCCCGATAATTGTGCGCCGAAAGACCCGGCGTCTCCGGTGCCCAGGAGCAACCAACCGCCGGGTTTCAATACGCGCCGAGCTTCCCGGAAAAAGGACATCGGCTCAGCTAGATGTTCTACGACGTCGAAGCTGCACACGACATCGAACGATTCACTTCCGAATCCTGCCGAAGAAACGTCACATTCATGAATAGTGATTCCGCCGCGCGCCGTGGCTCGTTGAGCTGCCACATGAAATATTTCAAGGCCATGCCTTCCCCATTTCTCGCCCAACGATTCGAGAAAATATCCACTGGCACAACCCACGTCGAGAATCGATCCGCCTTTCGGAAACGCCTTCAGCAGCGCGCGGCGGGCAACGTCGTAGTCTTCGCGAAATCCCGGCAATTCCTCGGCAACGCGCTCCACATAACTCTCATCAAGCCAAGCGTAATGCTCCTCAAGATAGCCAGCTACGGGTCGCAGGGACTTGAACATAAAGTCACAATCTCTGCATGTAACAACGGGTGCAAGCGAATAACCCTGGTCCGGCGCCCAGGCATGTAGCGGATCTCCCGTAATGTGGTGCACCTCAAATTTATGCTGCAGCTTCGTCCCCGCGCACAACGGGCACGCCTCCACCTTTTCGAACTTCAGGCGATTAGTTTCGCGTTGCATGGTTTGTTTCATAGTCAGGCGAAAAGTAGATCAAAATGTCACAACAGAAATGTGTTACCGACGTGCTGAACTAATCTGCCTGGCGACTCGCCAGCGATTTCTGCTGGCTCGCAACCGAGACTTGCAGCTCCTCCATTTGAAATTCCCAGGGGATGTTTAGCAGGCCTTGCCATTCCTCTTGCGGATGTGTAACGGGCTTCGTCCCGACAATCATGTCCGGGGCACATGACCATCGATCGAAACACTTTCCGTCCTCCCAGATGCTGACATCCCAATGGTAGAGACCGGGCCGCAATGGAAGCGAAGGGAGCTTGAAACGCAAGGCGTGCAGTCCAGCGTTCAGTTCCAGATTGTTCACAGATGTCGCCCACATGAGCTGGTGATCCGAGTTAAAAAGCGCTATTCCGTGTGCGCCGCAACGGATACGTCGGTTCACGGCAAGTGAAAACTCAAACGTAAAGCTCCCGAACCCATCGAGTACGTTCGATACCTCCATCGGCTGCTCCGCAATTCGCCAACTCAAGAAGCGCGTTGACTGTTCTTGAACTGGATCGCCATCGTCACGGGATGACGTGACGGTGGAAAAGCTGGCTTCATAGGCGCTTACGACTTCGAGCATCGATCCGCAGAGCCGGATTCCGCCATGGTCAATCCAGATGCAGCGCCGGCACAGGCGGCGAATCTGGTTCATCTGGTGGCTGACGAAGACTATCGTTCGCCCGGTCTTGGTCACATCATCCATCTTGCCGAGGCACTTCTTTTGAAATTCGATGTCGCCAACCGCGAGCACTTCATCGACAAGCAGGATTTCAGGTTCCAGATGAGCTGCGACGGCAAATGCAAGGCGCATTTGCATTCCGGTGCTGAAATGCTTCAAAGGCGTATCAATGAACCGTTCGACGCCGGCAAAGGAAACGATTTCATCAAATTTGCGGCTGATTTCCGATTTCCGCATGCCAAGTATCGCGCCACTTAAATAAACATTCTCCCGCCCGGTCAGTTCGGGATGAAAACCGGTGCCCACCTCCAGCAGACTGCCGACGCGGCCGTGGATTTCGGCATAGCCAGTCGTCGGGCGAGTGATACGGGAAAGGATTTTCAGCAGTGTTGTCTTGCCAGCGCCGTTTCTCCCGATGAGTCCCAAAACTTCACCTTGTTGTATATCCAAGCTTACATCCCTCAGCGCCCAGAGATAATCCGGCACCGGCGACGTTGTATCAACCCAAACGGTGCCTTGATCGCCCGCGCGAGAACGTCGCGAAGCGCCAAATACCGTTCGCGTTCGCCGACACGATAGCGTTTGCCAAGGCCTTCCGCGTGGATCACAGTTGCGATTCATAGCTCAGACCACATCCGCCACCGTCGTTTCCATTTTCTGAAAATACGCCACGCCGCTCAAGAGAACCACGATAACACTCCTAGAGGAGACGAAAAGCAGATGGCCCGGGAGCTTAGCCGCGTCCTGTAAGCGACCAGCGAAATCCTTCGATCACGCCCGCCATCGGATTCAAGCCGTACAGCCAGCGCCACTTCGTCCGGCACGAGCGAACTGGGATACAGCCACGGGCGAAGCGAACATCCAGAATTGCACCAGAAACGGCAAGACGTAGCGCACGTCGCGATAAATCGCGTTCAGCGCCGAAGCCACAGCCCACGCCCAGCGCCGTCAGGACCGCCAGCAAGCAGGAACGCAGGAAACCACAGTGATCGCCGGCACCGGGCGAATTCCGTAGTAAATCATCAGCACGACGAACATCAGAAATGAAACACCGAAATCCACCAAGCCCGAAAGCACCGAAGAAAGCGGCAGAGCCAGCCGGGGGAAATATACCTTGGTGATCAGGCGCTGATTTTCGACGATCGTGTTCGTCGCGTTCTGCAACGCTGCGGCGAAATACATCCAGGGCAGCAGCGCGCTGTAATAAAAAATGGGATAAGGCAGACCTTCAGAACGGAGATTGCGCAAGCTCGCCGAAAAACAGGCTGAAAACGAGCATCGTCAAGAAGGGCTGCAGGACGGCCCACGCGGCGCCGATGGCGGTTTGCTTGTAACGGATTTTCATGTCGCGCCAGACGAAGAAATAGACCAGCTCGCGAAACTCCCATAGTTCGGCGAAGGATAACCACCCACCAACGAGTGGGCGGCGTGATGCGCAGCACCGGAACCGGCGGATGCGCGAGCGCCGTGGCTGCGTCGGTCGCGCTCATTGCGATGGCCCGGGATCGGCGGGTTGCGTGGGACTTGAGACGATCAACGTCCTGCTGTTCGATGCGCCACATCATTTGCTTCCGGCCCGTCAGATAGGATTTCGAGCGTGCGCGCGGCTTGCACCGGAACCACGGCCACCTGATTGTAGGCGGCATCACGCCAGGAAATCGGTCCGCGGGCCGGTATCAGGTGCGTGCCCCACTGGAAGACCAGCCCCATATTCCAGATGATCAAAGCAGTGGTGATGCGATGCAGCCAGGATAGCCGCGCGGCGCTCCTGCCAGGCCTCCGCGAGCCAGTCGAAGAGCGAAGCCAAGCCCAAAATGAATAGCGGCGTGAGCGAAACAAAAAAGCGATTGCCGAAGGAAGATATTCCCGCCCAATCTCATAGCATCCGATCGTGTAGAGATAGGTGACGAATGCCAGCACGCGAATACAAACTCAGCGCGCGATCGTGCTTTTGCAGCAACAACCAGCCCAATGACCGCGAGCAGAATCATCGGGCGTCCAACTGAAGAGGCCGTGCTCGGAGGAGAAACACACTTTCAGAAGCGCGGGTGAAGTGAAGCCTCCAGTGCTCGTGCGTAGCCGAATTCCAGTAGCCGCCATAAATGATTTTTTTCGCGATCAGGGTGGGCAGGAACGCCAAAAATATGGTCAACGCAAAGAGAACATTCTGCAAGAACAGGCGTCCCACCGGCCGCATTTGCCGGGACCGGATTCCTTGCCAATAGCCAGCGAGAGATTCGAGCAAAGGCACCACCAGCAGAACCGCGCAGATGTAGTAGACGTCCATCATCAGGCCGGAGATCAAGCCGAGGACCAGCCATTGCGTCCAGGTGCGATCCGCGCGGGTGCGTCCCAATACCAGAAGAACAGCGCCACCGCGAATGCGGAATGCGCGTGAGACCACGAAGGATTGAAGTACATATAGACCGGCAGGGAACTCGCAAACCAAATGCCCAAGATCCCAGGAACGCCCAGCGCGCCGGAAAATATTTCCTGGCGATTTCAAAGGAGAGAAAGATTCCCAGGAAACCGTACAGGGCGGTGGCCAGGGCCATGGCGAATATGTACGGGAACGAAAATCCGTCCGCGGGAATATGTCCGCCGAAGAGGTGATTGATTTTGACGGCGGCGTGAGCCGCCAGCAAGAAAGGGGACCAGAGAATTGCCGGACCAATCGAGAAATGATTGTCAACATGGCCGGTGGAAGTGAATTCCGCCGGCAGTATGCGATCCTGGTCGTCCACGCGCCCCATGCGGAAACTGGAATTGGCGTGCAGCCAGTCCTGCCGGAAATCGAGGTGGTGCTCGATTAGCAGCGCGCGCGCGTAGGCGTAGTAGCCTACGCCGTCGCCGCGCACCCAGGGATTGACCAAGGGAAGCGTGCAGAGGAAAATAAGCGCCAGAATCTTTTCGTATTTGTGATTCGTGAACAAATTAGCGTGCGTTTCCTCGGCCCGCTGCACCGTATGCTGATTTCGTGAGCCCCTGCGTTCGAGCATGTGCGCTACGACTCGCGATGCGCATCGGCGGCATAGCCATTCGCGAGCTCCCGGCTCGCGCTGCGGAGCCATCCTCCTTCCGGAATATCGCGATCAGAGAAAGCGGCGGAAGCGGGAGCCACGGATCGAGCACGCGGAAGACCGGCGTCAGCAAGTTCAATAATCGAATTTGGGCCAGACCGAATGTTGTGCGGCGCAGGATTTTTCCGTTCAACCACCAGGCAACCACGCCGGTGCGATTGAATTTCAGTACGCGCTCGAATTTGAAACCCGCGGCTTGGCCCACTGCGATGAGCTGTTCTCTCCGTGTAGCGCCGGCAATGCCCGAGCACTTCGTCCAGGGTGCCGAAAAGCTTTGGGCCGCTAGGAACCAGCACCACGGCGGTGCCGCCGTTTTCCAGCGCGGCGTAAACGTTGCGCAACGCGCCGGAATCATCGGCGAGATGTTCGAGCACATTCAGGAAAATCACGGTGTCAAAGGATTGCTCGGCGGGAAACGAACCTGCGTCGGTGGCATCCACGTGGGCGATGCGCAGGTAAGGGCGATTCGTGCGCAGCCTTTCGAGAGTGCCGAGATATTCGGGATTGAGGTCCGTGGCCCAATATGACCTTGCGCGGAACCAGGTGCAGCGTCAGATTGCCAATTCCCGCTCCGATTTCCAGGACGCGGCTTCCCACGTACGGCCGGATCACGTCCGCCATCCAGCGCGAAAAGCGCGGCGCGCGGTTCAGACGCAGCAGGATTTCTCCGCCATGCCCGTCGGCGGCGTAAATTTTATCGGACGCGGCGTAGCGGAAAATGGCCCAAAGCGCGCGCACGCCATCTTTCCAATTGATCTTCTTGCCTTCGGCGTAGGTTCTGTCCGGAATAGCTGATGGGCACTTCAAAAATGCGGCTGCCGCGTTTGGCCAGCTTGATGGCCAGCTCGGGCTCGACGTCGAAGGTCGAGCCTTGCAGCGGAATGCTCTTGAGCAAATCCGCGCGCATCATTTTGTAGCAGGTTTCCATGTCCGTGAGATTCAGATCGCAGACGAGATCGCACAATGAGCGTGAGCAATTTGTTACCGAGCGCGTGGCGGAAAAATAGCGCGCGCTTGTAGCCGCCGGGCATGAAGCGCGAGCCGAACACGGCGTCCGCGTCTTCGTAAAGGAACAGATCCAGCATTTGCAGCAGGTCGCGCGGATGATATTCCAGGTCGGCGTCGTGAATCACCACCAGATGCGTATCCACGTGAGCGAGCGCGCTGCGAATCGCCGCGCCCTTTCCCATGTTTTTTTCGTGGCGCAGCCAGACCCAATTGAATTTCTTGAAATCCTGGCTGGATTCCAGTTGCGCCTGAAAACGGCGAATGGCTTCGGCGGTGCCATCGGTCGAGCAATCATCCACGACGATCACGGTGATGCGCTGCAAACGCGGCGATTCGTCCAGGACGGCCAACGCCTGCAAGCTCGCCTCGATCAAATATTGTTCGTTGTAGGCGGGGACGATTATGGAGAGCGTGGTGCTGGTGCGATTCTTGCCGCAGCGTCCGGAATGGGACAGAGGCGCCCGCAACCAACCGGGGCTGGCGTCAGCGACCTGGTTTGTTGTGGGCGTAGTGCTCATGGTTCCTAAGTGATATTTGCGCCAGGGTAATTTTCCGGAAGCGCGCGCCTCCGGACCGCGCAATATTAATCCGCGGATAGCCCTGCGACAGCGCGGCCTTCCGCGGCGCCGGCCGTGACGCTCTTGGCCATGCCTGCTTCCTGTCTCTCGCGGAAGTAGGCGATCACGCCGTCCACAATTTCGTTCAGAGGAATGGACGGGCGGAAGCCGGTGAGCCCCTCGAGTTTTTCGAGAGCCGGCACGCGCCGCGGCATGTCTTCGAATCCTGGTTCGTACGCCTGATCGTAGGGGATATGCGTGATCGGCGAATTGCTGCCGGTGCGCTGCTTCACCAGATGCGCCAGGGCTTCGATGGAGATTTCCTCGGTGCTGCCGATGTTGACGACTTCGCCGATAGCCTTGTCGGATTGCCAAGCAGGCGCAGCACTGCCTGCACGCAGTCGCGAACGTCGCAGAAGCAGCGCGATTGCTGGCCCGTGCCGTACACGGTGATGGGCTCGCCGGCGAGCGCCTGGCGCACAAAATTCGGCAACACCATGCCGTAACGGCCCGTCTGGCGCGGGCCCACAGTATTGAAAAAACGCGCGACGATTACCGGCAGTTTCTTTTCTTTCCAGAAGGAGAGCGCCAGGAATTCGTCGAGCGCTTTGGAAGCAGCATAACTCCAGCGCCCTTTGCTGGTGGGTCCCAGAACGAGGTCGGCATCTTCGTGGAACGGGACTTTATCGCTCTTGCCGTAAACTTCCGAAGTGGAAGCGGTGAACACCAGTTTTTTCTTCTTGGAAGCCGCGTCCAGCACGTTCTGCGTGCCGTGCACGTTGGTCTCGATGGTGCGCACCGGGCTTTCGACGATCAGGCGCACGCCCACGGCCGCCGCGAGGTGGAAAATCACGTCGGATTCGTCCACCAGCTCGGCCAGCAAGTGTTTGTTCATGATGGAATCGAAGATGTAATGAAAGCGGCTGTTGGCCTTGAGGTGGCGGATATTTTCCACGCTGCCGGT
This sequence comes from uncultured Acidobacteriaceae bacterium, assembly GCA_963837915.1. Taxonomy (GTDB): domain Bacteria; phylum Acidobacteriota; class Terriglobia; order Terriglobales; family Acidobacteriaceae; genus DASRAA01. The sequence goes on along the minus strand of CAWIPZ010000011.1, from coordinate 18,374 downwards.
GGAAAGATCGTCGAGAACAAATACTTCGTCGCCGCGATTCGAGCAACGCTTCCGATAAATGAGAGCCGATGAAGCCGGCGCCGCCGGTTATAAGGTAACGCATGATGACACCTCTAGGTGGACGGTCCGTGTGATTCCCCGGACTCCGTTGGAAATCTGGGATTCTTCCCGACATCTTCGCCATATCCGTAGCCGTAGGCGTACGGGTAGTAGCGGTATGAATAGTAATAATCCGGAGCGCTGGAATCGACGGCGTTCAGAACCACGCCGAGCAAGCGGCATTTCACCGCCGCCAGCAAATCCCGCGTGCGCGTAAAGGCTTCCTTGGGCGTTTCGCCGCTGCGCACCACGAGCAGAACGCCGTCGGTGAGCGCGGACAGAATCACCGCATCGGTGGCCGCCATTACCGGAGGCGAGTCAATGACGATAAATTTGAAGCGGTGGCGGAGTTCCACGATCGCTTCGCGCATGCGGTGCGAAGAAAGCAGATCGGCGGGGCTGGGCGGAACCGGACCAGTGGTGAGCGCCGCAAGATTATTGATGGTCGGGTGCGGAATGGTGACTTCGTCCAGAGTGGAAACGCCGGCGAGATAGGAACTGAGGCCGACTTCTTTTCCGATGGTCAAGTTCAACGCGCGGCGAATGCCGGGCTTGCGCAAGTCGGAGTCCATCAGCAGCGTGCGGTCGCCCAGCTGCGCGAGCGTGACCGCCAGATTCACGGCAGCCGTGGTTTTCCCTTCGCGCGGCAATGCGCTGGTCACCAGGATCACTTGCGGCGGATGATCCGCTTGCGAAAGCAGCAGGGAAGTGCGCAACGCGCGGAACGCTTCGGAAATTTGGGATTTGGGCTGAATGTAGGACAACAATTCAACGCGCGGCCCCGAGGCGGATTGCGGCGCTGCTTCGCGCGCCAGCCGCGAGAATCGGCTGTGGCTGGTGCGCAAACCCGGCAGAGACGGCACGACCGCGAGCGAAGGAAGTCCGGTCAGCGATTCGATGTCGTCGGGCGACTTCACGGTATTGTCGAGGTATTCGCGGAACAGCGCGAGGCCCACCCCGCCGACCAAACCCACCAGAAACGCGAGCAGGATATTGCGCGCTTTTTGAGGGCGCGACGGACTGGCTGGAGCCAGCGCGGGATCCACCACGCGAATGTTGCTGGAACGCAGTCCCGCGGTGATGCCCGCTTCTTTCAGCTTTTGCAGCAGCCCATCGTAGAGCTGTTTATTCGATTCCGCATCGTGCTGCAGAATGTGATACTGGACGAGCTTTTCGGCGAGATCGTTGGCCTCGGCCTTTTGTTTGTCCAGCGCTTCTTGCAGCAGTTCCACGTGGCTGCGCGCCGTGTTGAATTCCTCTTCGACGCTTTCCACCATTGTTTTTCGCGCATTCGCGAGATTTTGCTCGACTTCCTTTTGCTGCGCGGCTAGCCGCAGAACCTTCGGAAAATTCGGCCCGTACTGGTCCAGGGCTTCGGCGTACGCTTCATCGAGATCCGACTTGCGCTTCAGCAGAGTGGAAATCACGTCGTTGTTGCGGGCCGCGGGAAGCGCATCCACGTTTCCGGAAATCGCCATGCGATACAGAGCTTCTTTCTGGGCGACGTCCGTCTGTGCGTCGGTCACCGCCTTGCTCAGATCGCCAAGCTTCTGGGAGGTGATGTCCTGCTTTTCGTCAATCTGCCAGATTTGGTTTTCGCGCTGATAGGCGATGCGCGCATCTTCCGATTTTTCCACCTTGATGCGCAGCTCTTCCAGTTCCGCCGATAGCCAGTTGGAAGCCTGCGTGGTCGCGTCATACTTGCTGCGGAAATTTTCCTCCACGTAATTCTGCAGGTGGGCATTGACGATCTGCGCGGCAAGCTGAGGATCTTCCGCTTCGAACTGAACTTCAATCAAGCGGCTGTTGGGTACGCGCTTGACGACCAAACGCCCTAGGAAAGCGCCCAGTATGGCCGGTCGAGTAGGAGACGAGCCGGCGTGTTGCCAGGCGATGGAATTTGGGGATGCCGCCAAATTCAGGATAGCGAGCGAGGTCCAGCGATTTGATGGTCATCAGAGCCAGAGTCTCGCTCTGCAGGATCTTGGTTTGTGTTTCGATGTAGGCTTCGGTGTCTTCGTATTCGCCGAAGCCATTCGAGTCCGGGAAAGGCTGCATGGATTGCGCTTCCTTGTCCACCTCCACGCGCGCCGCCGCTTCATACACCGGCTTCATCTTGAAGGAAGCAATCGTGACGACGGTGACCACCGTCAGCAGGAATGTAAGGATCAGCCACTGGTGCTTGCGCAGAATGATCAGGTAATCGAGCAGGTGCGGCTCGCGCGGCACCTGGTCCCAGGGCAGCACCGACGGAGCGGGAATGACCGTCAGTGCTTCGCCGGGTTTCCGGTCGCGAACGACTTGGCACGATTCTGGATGGCTCTTCCATTTACCCCTTCGCTTCCACATTCAGCGAACGCTTGCGAACGCTTAGTTCGGCCCGATAGATGGCGACGGAGCTGCCGATGCTGATGGCCGCTTCCGCGCCTCGTGGCCAGAACTTTCAAGCCCTTGCTGTCGGGAATGTACAGGATGTCATTCGATTTCATGGCGACATCCTCGCGTCTTCTGGTTTTCGATCTGCTTGATGCGCACCGGGATCACGTCTCTTTTGCCCAGTGACCGGATTGTTGCGCATGATCACCGCGTTGTCCGCTTTCGCAAAGCCGGTCAAACCATGGGCCAGCGCCACCGCCTTCAGGACGGTGATCTGCTCTCCGTGGCTTTGCAACACGTAGCCGCCCGGTTGCGCGATGCCCGCGCCAGTGACATAGACGATGCCGGCGCGCGGCACGGAGATCACGTCGCCGCCGTAGATCAGAATGTTGTAAGCCGAATCGCCGGATTCCAGCAGATTCTGCAAGCGAATGGTGATGATTTGCGGATTTTGTCCGAGCGGATCGTCCGCTGAAGGGCACCCGCACTCACGTTGACGCTCCCGCTACCGTTTGCGCGCACCGATTAAGGCCGCAGCGTTACGGGCCGCCGGAGTGCTGGGGCTGCGCGTGACGATTACGACGCTCCCGGCGTCATCGGTAATCCCGCCTGCTCCGGCCAGGATTTCCAGCAACGTGGTGGGGCGGATCACCTGGTAGACCATCGGCTTCATCACCGCGCCGACCACCGAAACGGGCTGGCTGTTCTGCTCTTTCACGAAGACGGAAACCTGCGGGTGAGTGACCAAGCCATTTTCGATGAGAAGCTGTTCCATTTTTTGTTCGAGCTGAAATGGCGTTAGACCCGCCGCTGTGATTTTCGCCGGGATGAGGGGATACGAGATATCCCCAGCATCACCAACCCGGACGTCACGGGAAAGTTCCGGCACATCGAAAACCTCGATGTGCAACAGATCGCCGGTACCGACCGGAACGTCGTGGGGCTTGATGCGATCCTGCGCGGCGAGCTCCTGGATTTTCTCGTTGGTCTGTTGCGGAGTTTCGGTTTTTTGCTGGCCGTACAAGTGCCGGAACGGCACACAACAGCAGAACAGACAAAAATGAGATAAGCTTCGCTCGGGGCCAGTCCGCAACGCGCCGGACGGCGAATTTCATGGCTATCGATAACATCGCAAACACTATCCCTTAGCGGGTGCGCTACTGTCAACCCGCGAAATCCAGTAGAAAAAGCAATCGGCGACAGCCAAAATAGATTAGCAAGCTCTGAGGTTCAACCGCTGCCAGTTTTGCTTGTGAACCGTGAACCTCCAAGCACGCGAGTTGACCACCGGCAGCGTTGCCGGATTTCTCATTGTCGGCTCGCCGCTAGCGCTGCACGCGGTTTCCATCGCAGAGTCTGATTGGCGAAAGATTGCCGCGCTGACAGATCGACTGTCGCCGCGCGCAGCATGACTGCCTGCTCATGCACGCGCACCGTCATCAAGACCCGCGCGTTTCAAACCGCTGCGCGCAGTGTTGCTCTCAGCCGCTCACGCTCGCGAACACGTTTGCGTGTGCGCACCGGGCGCCCTGGGAGAAGGCAGCGGCGTGGTGGTGGCCAGGTGTGCATTCAGCAGAAACAGCAAAACGTTGGAAGGAATGTGCAGATTGAAATCAACCAGGCTGTGCAGCAACAGGCCGCAGAGCGCAGCGATAGCTCCGGCATGGATCGCGCGCGAAAAATGACCTTGTTCGGCGGTGAAGCACTTGCGCGCGTCGCGAATTAAAATCCACAGGAATGCCAGGCCGCACAAGCCGCCCAGGATGCCCATCTCGGCGAGTAATTCCGCGTAATCGTTGTGCACATGGTCCACGACGAGGCCGTCATAGGCAACCTCGTAGCGCGGGAAAACCGCGACGAGCGAGCCCAATCCCGCGCCCTTGACGGGATGATCGAAAAAAATATGCATTGCGCCGCGAACCATGGTGCCGCGTCGCGCCAGCGAGACATCGCCCTTATGCAGGGTCGAAAATCGCTCGATCGCCTGCCCCACTCCCAGCCACGCCACCAGAGCCAGCGCAGCGAATCCCACGATCGCCAAGGCCACCAGCCGCGGCCCCTCGGGAGCCTTGCGGAAGCGCGCCAGCACTGCCAGCACGGCGAGTTCGAACGCGAAGCTGACGATGCCGCCGCGCGAGCCGGAAAGAATCATGGCGCCGATGGGAACGATGGTCAGCAAACCGGTCAAAGGGATCATGTCGCGCCGCAATCCGCGGAAAATCAACAGCGCCAGGCCGGCTGGAAGAGTGAGTTCCACAAAGCCGGCAAAATGATTGCGGTTCACGAACGGGCCGAAGAAATCGCCGCCCTGGCTGAGCGTCCGCAATCCATAGATTTTCGCGTCGGAGGTGAAGTGCTGCACGATGCCCAGCAGCGAAACCGAGAAACACAAGAGAATCAGGAACCACGCGAGGTTCGTCAGATCGCGGCGTTCGCGAAAGACCTGCGTCGCCAGGAAAAAAATCAGCAGGTACGCGGCGAGTCTCAGCAGTTCGACACGCGTCAAAAAAGGATAGGGCGTGGCGTGCAGCAACAGCTGCGCGAGCCCGATTCGCGAACAATCCCAGCAGCGGCCAATTCAGGGGATTCCAGTAGATCCGCACGCCATCATTCGAGAAAAACGAGCGCGGCCCAACCGATGAATAGCAGGCTCGCGCCAATCTCCAGCACGGAACCCGACCAAACTTCGACCGCGCCGAAAGCCAGCACGGAAAACGCAAACAGGAACAGCAACCCGCCGCGGATCACACTCATGGTGACGGGTTCCCCTGAAATTCCTCGGGAACCAGCGACACATCCGCGATCCAAACCGTGCCACTGAGCTTGTTTTCGAACAGGCGGCTGCCCGTGCGCAGCAGGCGCACCAGCAGGAAATGCGTTTCGTGGCTGGTGGTGATATCCATGTCCAGGGCCGTCCAATTGTGCGAGCCCGTGAAATTATCGGTCAGCGCATTCACGGCATCGTTGTGATTCGGGATCCACCAGCGAAAAGCGCATGCCGCTTTCGGTGGTGATCTCTTCGGTGCGCATCAAGGCATGGAAGTGGTAGGTGTGCGCGGGCTCCACTGGAACGTACTGCATCGGCTCGGTGATTTCCAGATTGAGGCCGCCGCCAAAATCCAGCCGTACGGCGCGCACGCCGGAAGCAGGCGGCGCGGTGTCAAAATCAACCGCCACGCCGATGGGAGAGTGCCAGCGCCAACCCAATCCGCCATTACTGAAGTCGCTCCGCAAATCCGCCGTTCCACACCAGCGAATGATTCAGCGGTTCGTCGTGCGGCAGGCCCGCGGCGGTGAGCGCTTCGATCCACACTTGCTTGGCATCGGCGGCGCGGTCGTCCAGGATCAGTTCGTCGAGAAACGGGAAAGTTCGCGGAAGAGCCACGACCTTGCCGAGCGAAATAAGCCGTCTCCACACGGCCAGCGCGGGATCCGACTGCCGGATCGAAGCGAAAAAATCAAGCGCTTGAATGTAAGCGTCCACGTCGGGAGGCAGCACCTGGTCCAGCAGGACGTTTACATCGCGGCTCGAACGCCATACGCGCGAGATCGCCAGCGTCAGCATCTTGGGATCGGAGCGCACCGCGTGCTGAATTTCGGCGTAGCCCTGGTCTTCTTTTCCCTGGCGCAGCAGAAAGTTGCCATAGTTCCAGGCAACTTCGGCGGAGAGCGGATACACGGAGCGCGCGCGTTCGAATGCGTTTTGCGCGGCGCTTAGATCGCCATTCTCCTCATACGCGCCGGCCAGGTTCATCCAGAAAGTCGCATTCAGCGGATCATCCTGCACGGCGCGTTTGTAATCCGCGAGTTCCTGTTGCGGGTCAGCGTTCGCGAAATCGAGTTGGTGATAGCGTCCCAGCAGGTCCCAGGCATCGGCGTCGCCGGGTTCGAGCGCCGCGCCGCGCTCGATGATTTCCAGCCGCGTGGAATGAATGCGATGGTTAGCGAGCCAAAGCCTGGCTGCCTGGTAGCTGAGCAACGCGCCGGCTGCCAGCGCAAACACCAGAATCACGAGGCGCGCTGGGACTGCCTGAGGTGATGGCTGCACAGAGCCGTAATGTCCTATGAGTATCGGTAGTTTCGCAAGGCCAAATTCCAACACGCCCTTTGCGAAATATTACGGTGGGCACGCGCGCATGTTTTGTGGCGCGCATGCCGCTCGCTGCGACCACAGCACGGCGCACGACGTATCAGGCCGGCGGGAAACCGGTGCTTATTTCTGGCCGAAGCGGTAAATGATTCCCGACGGCGGCGCGGTAATTTCCCTGGCCGGTGCCGCCATAGCTAGCGGCATTAATCTGGTTGAAATTGGTATGCTCGTAGTCGAATTCGATCAGGCGAATCGTCCAGCGGGTTTTGAATCTCACATTGATGCCGCCGCCGCCCATCCAGGCAGTGGACCATCCCCAATGACTGTAGGGATTGAAGCCGCCTTGGCTTTCCAGGTTGTAACCGGAATAACCCGGTCCAATGAGGAATTCGCCGAAAGGAGTAATCCTGTGCCGGTGCCCCAGCGGATAAATTCGCGCGCCAAACATCAGCGTGTAGAGCTGGGTGTTGCCGTTCGTGCTGTTGATGTTGTAAGCCCCGGAAAGATCGCTAGCCACGCTCAACCAGCGGAAAATACGATAGTCGAGGTACATCGAAAATCCATTCATGTTCAGCCGTTTGCCGTCGGCTTGCAGCAGCGACCTATACATATATCCGCCGCCCAATTCAAAGTTCGCGCGGGTCGGCTTGTCCACATGCGGCTTCGACAGATGCGGCTTTGGAATACCGAACAGCAGATTTTCCGGCGGCGGACTAACCGGCGCGGGACTAATCGGCAAAGGACCGTACAAAGACAACTCTTGCGCCGAGACACGCACGCCGAAGATTGCCACGAGCAACAAAATTCCCGCTACCTTTTTCATCAACTTCATCAACCGCGTCCTCCAGTAATGGCTTCGAATGCAGATCGTCTTTCATTGTGCGAGTTTTCAGATGCGGGCGGCCGGTAATACGTTGGCACGCGGCGGCTCACTAGGATAGATGGAAAGCCCCACAAAGTGTAGTGCCCCCAGAAAATCATCTGAAGACGAAGGGGGGCAGGTAGGGCGGGGTTCATGGCTCAAGGAAGCGGGAAGCGCCACGCCAAAGCGCGCTTGGAACGGAACGCCGCGTGCACAAAAAAAGGCCGCGCGCCTTGACTGGCAAGGCGCGCGGCCTGAACTGCGGTTACGCTGAGTTTTATGGCGTGATGGTTACGTTCACCGTGATCGCGGGTTTGGTGACGCTCCCCGAGGACGGCGTAATCGCGATAGTGGAAGCCTTTGACGGTGGTGTCCCGCCCCGCTGCAACCCGCCACCAGAATGAACACCAGCATGGCTCCCGCCATTCCCAGCCGCGTGCGGAATCGCCGCACGGCCGGAAGCATAAACAGCAGGGCAATCGCCATCATTATGAAGAGCACCTGCCGCAGCAACGCTGACGGCGGAGCCTTCAAGGATTGTGGCGGCACGATGAACGAAGCGGCGGTGATGGCTCCGGTTGCAGTGGCGCCCGGAGCCGGTGCTGCGTTGGTGGTTGGCACCGAGCATGAAGTAATCAGCATGGCCGGAGTGCAAGTGAAAGATACCGCTCCGGTAAATCCGCCCAATCCGGTAACGAGCACCGGGAACGTGCCGATAGCGCCTTGGGCAACGGTGATGGAAGCTGCGGAAACCGAGAAGTCCCACGCCGGTCCCGACAGCGGAACGGTGGTCACGGTGCCGCCGGTTTGCGTAATCGTGAGGGTGCCCGGAACCGGACCTGGTGTAGTAGTGGCAATCGGGCTGAACGTGACCATGACCACGCACGCCGGTCCACCCGGAGCAATCACGATCGGGAATACGCCAGCATTGCAGTCGGTTTCTGTAAATAATCCAGGGGCGGCAGCGATCGAGGCGATACTGAGCGGCGTATTGCCAGTGTTGGTGATCGAGACGCTTCCATTGCTCGATGTTGTGAGCAATGCACCCGGTAGGGTAAGGCTGCTGGGCGTGACCAGGATGCTGGATGTGGTGCCCGAGCCGTTGCCGGAGAGCGCCACAAGCATCGGATGGCTTGGGCCGTCCAAGCCGTCCACGATGTTCAGGGTTGCGGTCTCGGCCGCCGCGACTGATGGTGTGAAGGTCACGCCAATAGAGCAAGAGGCGCCACCGGCGAGTGAGGCCGTACAGGGCGTCGTGCCATCTGCTACTCCCGCAAAGTCCGCGGCGTTGGTTCCCGTCGTCGTGGGCGGAAGGGTTAAGGCGATCGCAGATGCGGTGTTGTTTGTCACCGTGACGAACTGCTCCGCGGAAGGAACGTGAATCAGCTGCGTTCCGAAGTCAAGGCTGGTGGGTGAGACGGTGATCGTCGGTGTTAGCGTGAGTTCTGCCGCAAAAGCATTGGTTTCGCCAGCAATGGCTTTGAACGTGGTTTGGTAAGCTCCGCTGCTGGTTGGAAAATCAGCCGTTCCAGCCTGCCCATCTACATAAACGTTACCTGACCCGAGCGCGATACCGAGTGCGATATCCGCGGCCGGTGGATTCCCGCCGACTCCCTTGCTTCCACCTAGGAATGTCGAATAGACGAGCTGCGTCTGGGCGTTGACCCCAGCCGGATTCACTTCCGTAATAAAAGTCGTGCCGGCAGAGTTCGCATTCGTCGTTTGGTACGCGCCCTGGGTTATGGGAAAGTCCAGCGAACCGGTGTAGCCAGTCACGTACGCATTCCCGGCGGAATCGACGGCGATCGCGTCGCCGTAGTCGCCATTGCTCCCGCCGAGCAGCGTCGAGTACGTCAATGTGCCGGTAGCGGGGTTGATCACTGAGATGAACGCCACTCCGTTGGTGTCGGTTGCGGGAATGGTATTGCCGGCGGGCACGGTCGGAAAGTTGCTAGAGAAGGTTTGCCCGGTCAAGTACATGAGATTGTTCGTACCTAGCGCAATTGCTTGGCCCAGATCTTCAGTTGTGCCGCCCAGACAGGTGGAATAGGTCACTGCCGGCGTAGCAACATTGATTTCCGAGGCGAAGGCGGATCCGGTGGCGCGGCACCCGTCAACTTGTGTGCCGTGTACCGGGAAATCGGTCGAGGTCGTTGTACCAACGATGAACACCTCGCTGTTTCCGCCAAAGGCCAGTCCGAACGCATCATCCCCGAAGAGATCTGCAGTGCCTACGCCGCTCCCGCCCAGATAGGTGGAGAACGCCAGTGAAAGCGGTCCAGTGGCGGCACTGGGATTGATCTCCGTCAAAAAAGCTGTTCCAGCGGCGTTGGTTGAATAGGGGAGCGGGTTCGCGGACGGAAAATTCGTGGATTCGGTTACTCCGACGACGTACACGTTGCCAGCTGTGTCCACGGCAATGCCGTGGCCATCATCAAATGTGTCGCCGCCCAAATACGTGGAATAAATCAGCTGAGCCGCGCCAGTGAGCGACGGATTCAGTTTCGTCACGAAGGCCGATCCTCCCGTGCTGGTACCCGCCGGTCCGGGCGGCCCGATATACGCATTCGTGCTGACAGGAAAGTCCGGCGAAAAGGTGTCGCCCGTCACGTAAACGTTAGCCGGGCTGGCCGCATCAACTGCAATCGCTTCCCCAAAATCTCCGGTAGTTCCGTTTCCGGATCCTCCCAGATAAGTCGAATAAAGCAGCGCCGTGCCGGACGGATTCAGCTCGGCAACAAACGCGGTTCCCTCCGCTGCGATGTCTCCCGGTGGCGTGCTCGACTCCGGGTTCACCTGCGGAAAATCGGTCGACGTCGTTGCTCCGACCAGGTAGGCGTTCCCCGCGGCATCCAGCGCCAAGCCATCAGCCAAGTCGCCGAATACGCCGGTGCCGCCCAGCAAGGTCGAATAGTCCAGAATCGGGTCAATCGTCAATGGCTGCGTGTGATCGTACTCCGCCACCGTGAAGCGGATCCGGTGATCGCTGCCGACCGCATAATTTCCCGCGATTTCCCGGCGCTCGCCGTTTACTTCCTGATAGATTACCGGCTTCTGCAGCGCCAGTTTGCCGCCCGCCACGCTCATCAGCACATCACCGTGCGAGTCAATTTCCATTTTGCGCGCGCCGCTAATACTCAGCGCGATGGCGCGAGAGTCCGCTCCTGGCGCTACGACAAAGTCATATTCCAGGCGTCGGTCGCGTCCGTAGAAGAGAGCGTCCACGCCGGGATACATTCCCTGGTACCGCACCGCCTCATAAGAAGGAACGTCGGTGTGCCACTTCGTGGAATCGTTACCGATGAAGTAGTTTGTCTTTCCAGGCAGTTGTTTCGTTCCGGCGATTTCCGCTCCCGGATTCGCGCCGTCGAAGTGCATGCGCACAACGGAATTTTTCACCGCGGCATTTGGTTTGCGATGCGTGCGCAATGCCAAAACTGACGCTCCCTTCGCCGAGTTGGCGCCGGCGGCTGGCTGACGCAAGCTGAGGACTGCTTCCTGGTTCGTCAAGAACAATTGATAACCCTGGCCGTGCGCCAGGTAGCGGACTTCGGGGGCCGTCTGCCCTTGGTTGGCTTCGAACGCGAGCGGCAGCGCGCCGTACGCGCGCGTCATATTTTGCTGTTGCGCGGCGGAAAGCGCCGTCGCAGGCTGCATCGAGGCTGCCGTATGATTGCTCACAATCGGCTGGGATGAGTGCGCGGGGCGTTGCATGTGTAGCAACAAAACGAAAGCAAGGATGGCCAAGGGCACGCCAGCCATCAATTCAATTCTTACTAGCGGGGATTTCGTCTGCATGGAGTTTCTCCTCAGTTTGATTTTTCTGGGATGAAATTTGGTGAGCTGAAAGGGGCAGTGGCGGCCGACGGGAAACGGTTTAGAAAATCCTCAATTTGCGAACAGGCGATTACCCACGTTCTATGGCGAAGGCGCCGATTCGTGGGGGACGGACACGCCATTGGAAGGTGGATGGTAGCACAGCTTCATAGAGCGGGAAACCGCAGGATGGCCGAATATTCCACTACGTGGTAGTCAAAGAGCTACTGTCTCGCAGCGGTACATACCGCACCTCAATATCATTTGTTCTACACGCGCGCGGAGTTCCGCGTACGTAGTTTTTGCGCTTCCTCATCGAGCAGAGCGCAAAGCTCGGGCAGCCGGCTCGCATCTTGGTGCGCGCAGAGCGCGCGAATGGGAATTCTGGGGGCCACGCGCGCCAGGATTTCAAATTCCTTCGCGCGCATGCCGCTATCCAGCGTGTTTGTCGCGAAAGTATTGGCCACTAGCGCCAGGAACGCCTTCTGGGGCGCCAGTTCCTCTACCAAGGGCGCGGGATCGCTGCGGCGATCGCTCAGAATATAAATCGCAGCCAGCGGCAAAGCTCGCTCCGCGAAACGCAATTCCTGTGTTCCCAGCGAAAGGAAGCGCTTGTCGTAATTTGCGCTGAACTGCGGCAACGCATCCGGCGAACCATAAAGCGATTCCACCGATTCGGGCCACAGGCACAAATAAGGATAAGCGGGATGAACAAAGAACGAGCCGTTCTGCTCGGCCAGCGCGACGACGTCGTCAGATAAGATGGCGTGACCGTGCCGCGCCAGCGCCGCGGCGGTCGTCGATTTTCCCGCGCCCTCGGAGCCTACAAACGCCACCGCCGTTTCGCCAAACGCCACCGCGCTGGCGTGCAAACATGTCACGCCCCGCAGCCGTAGCAATATTCCGAGAACCGGACCCAGAAGATACGTGGCCGCGTCTTCGATCTGCAAATTCTCGGGCCAGGTCGCCCAGACTTCCGTGCCCTCGCGATCCAGCCAAAATTGCGTGCCGTCGAAGTAAGCGAGCCGCAGATAGCGCGAGCCCGCCGCCTTCCATATTCTCAGGGCCGGGTTGCCCGCTTGATCTTTATAAGGACTGTCGTAGCTCAGCTCTTCCGGTCCGGACGCATTTGCCGCGGCGCCGGGCGGTGAAGATCTCAAGCGAATCTCGACGGTACCATCGCTCGTTGATTCGAGAGACGCGAGGTTCTTCCTCGGGAATTGCCGTCGTCAGATTAGGAATGGGGAGATTGCAGCGGAGCGACAAGCCGAAAACGGCGTAAGTGAAATTCAGTGCGGTCAATGACCAAAATCCAGTGACTGGCAGAACAAAAAGTCATTCAAACTCTCGCGTCTCTCCTGGCCTGCGGCCAACGCGAACTGGCCAGGGACGCCGCCGGATCTGTCGCGAAGAATTACTTCTGACACTTGCTGGGGTTCCGGCGCCTCTAGGCGTGCGTCTTTATGCGCGGAAAGTGCCCTCCATCGCCATTGCTCCGCAGCCCTACCTTCTGGGTTAATTCCTGGACGGTACCGTAGACAGTTATGATTGGAGATGAGTACGGCTTCTTATTATCCCGTTTGACGGGCTTAAGCATTGCGAACCTCCGCACGCAAGTTATACCGGACCTTGCGCGTTGACTGCAACCAAAAGTTGAGACAAAGCGGGCGAAGAGCGGAGTGCGCTTTCTCGGCGTGCGTTTCATTTTGAACCGCCGCCAATCTCCGATTTGTTAACGTAGGCGTCCATTTCCGCGCTCCAATCTAAATGCTGCATCCAGTCTGGTCGTGATTTTCGCAAGTGTTCCACTAACGGACTACCGGCAAAAGGCGCCTTCCGTCGCGTACGCACGGATTCAGGCAATCGCCCCGCCACAGCCTCGCGCAAAAGCTGCTTTTCGAAAAATAGTGGGAAGGGCGGAAGCGCCAGCATGAAGTTCACGATCCGCAAATCCAAAAAAGGATGACGCACCTCGACCGCGCAGCGCGTCACCCCTGCATTTTCCAGCTCGAACATGGAAGACCAGTGCGGTAAAGAGAGTGATGCGTGTGCCTTGGGAAGAATTGGGTGAGGGCGGTCGGCGGGAAGCTCGCTCCATTCCCTGGACCGGTCCTGCAGGTTCAGACGGCGCGCAAAGTCTGGTTGCCAGCCAGCCTGGATACACGGGCGCAGTAGGGTCTTTCCCGAAAAGGCCCAGCGCGCGGCGCTTCAGCCCGGGAATGACCGAAGCCCTGAGCGACAAATAACGGGAAGTTTCCCGGAATAGGCTGACCCACTGCCGCTCGCGCATCAGGGCGCGCGCAAATGGCAACATCTCAAAGTGCATCAGGTTGTCAGCGCCCTCGCCGGAAAACACCACCCGACAATCGGCTGCGATGGTGCGGAACTGGTCGAATAGGCCCGCAAAATACGGATCGTCAACAGGTTCTGGCGAGCCGATTCCCGGATCGTCCCATCGTTCGAACGGCTGCAGCCGGTCCATCGGGATAGTCTGGTGCGGGATCTTTAGGAATTCCGCCACCTCGCGCGCGTAGCGGCCGTCTTGGTCAGGAATCAAAGACTCATAGACCACCGTGTAGGCGCGCAAATCCGTTGTCCCGCCGGCGCCATTGGCCAGTTCACGCGCCGTGGCTGCGACGGTCGCCGAATCCAGGCCGCCGCTGAGCAAAATTCCTGCGCGATCCACGCGCAGGCGATCCGCTACGGCCGCTTGCAGCAGAATTTGAAAATGTTCCACGTAATCTTCCGCGCGCTGGTAGCGGATGCGACCGGCCGTGGGCGCCGACCAGTAGCGCTGGATGCGCAGTCCGTCGGAGCTGACGGTCATGGCGTGCGCCGCAGGCAGACGGCGGATGTCGCGGAAAGTGGTGGTGGCGGCATCGCAGTTCAATCCAAACAATAAAAAGTCGCCGATCGCCGCGTCGTTTAATTCGTCGGAAACGCCGGGATGCTGGCGCAGGCAGTCCAGCGTATTGCTGAAAAGAAAAAGCTCGCCCAGCTCGGAATAATAAAAAGGCTTCACGCCGAAATGGTCGCGCGCGCAAAACAGCAATTTTTTGCGCGCATCCCAGATCGCGAACGCAAAATCCCCGCGCAAATGTTGCACGCACTCCGCGCCCCAGGCCGCATACGCGCGCAGAATCAGGCCGGAGTCTGTGGCCGCGCGGCCAGCGGCGCCTTGGCCCTGCAGCGCGAGTTTCTTTTCCAACTCTTCGCGACAGTCAATGCGCGCATCCGCGGTGATCCACAGCTTTCCGTCGAGGCTTGCCGGCTGCTGCTCCATCTGCGATTCGCGCGTGGTGCGCAGCATGGTATGCCCCAGGCCAATCGCGCCCTGCGACCAAATTTCGCGAGCGTCCGGCCCGCGAAAGGAAAGAAAATGCGCGAGCGCCTGCAACAGCCCGCGATCCACTGGGGCGCCACTGCGCTCGTAAATGCCCACGATGCCGCTCAATCGGTGCGCGCCTCCAGAGGCGTAATCGGGCCATCGAATGGGACGAAATGCTGGTGCTCAGCGCTAGCGTCGTTCAACACCGCGGAATCCACTTCCACCCACGCGTGTGCTTCGAAGCGCTCGAATTCCTTGCGCGCGCCGATGCGCAACTCCGCAGCAATTCCGCGCCGCCGCAGCAGCCACCACAGCACCAGCGACTGCTCCAGGCAATTCGTATCGAAGAAAAAATTCCGTGCTGCCGCTGCTGAGATGCGCGCGATCGTTCGCGCCGCTTCTCTTTGCGCTGCGGCCGTTTGTCGCGCGGTTACACACGGGGAAGGGGCTAGCCAAGCGAGCACAGTCTTCCAGCGGCGAAAGCCCGCGAGCCGCAATCCTACCCACGTGGCCAGCAGTCCGCCCGCGGCTTCCAACGCGACACCGCGCTCATAGCCGTTCAGCCGCCAAAACCTGTGCCAGCGTTGCATCATGATCGTCTTATCAGCTCACGCCTCGCTCCGGTTTAGGAAGCGTACAGTATCGTTCTGAACCCGCTCGCCGAAACAAAGTCGCGCTCGTCACGCACCGGCTGCCACGCCGCGCACTTCGATTAACCCTTCGCTGCGCATGGTCTCCAGCAGCGCCAGCAGATCGTCACCGCAGCGCGTGGCATCCACTTCATATTCTTCCAGCAGGACGTCGCGCAGCTCCGTGATGCTCGTCGGCTGTTTCAGCAAATTCCAAACGCGCGCACCCACTGGATTCATCCCGTAGTACACGCTGTTCTTCAGATTCAGAATCGCCGATTCCTCGCCGAGAGGACACGAGACCTGTTCAGATGCAGCTACAACAATCGTATGTAAGGAGAGAGGTGCGTCCATTGCGGCCGCTCCCGTGGTATTGGGCTGGGGCAATTCTTCCGCCGGAAAACTCGGCGACGGAGGGCCGGTTCGATAGAAACGCCCTGCGGATATCGACTCGACCGCCTCCATTCTACTGTCACTCGCCCCGAACAGCAACGACGGAACTGGATTCGCCGTGGGGATATCAGTTATAACGGCTGTAATGCCTTCGCCTGCTATTTCCGTGGAAGCGCTTGAAAAATATTTTCCGCCCGCACGTTCCGGCTGGCGCGCGCTGCTGCAACCCATCGCGCGCCCCAGCGAGCGGGCTCTGGCTGGAATTTCCTTTTTGGTGCAGCCGGGTGAGGCTGTAGCAATTGTCGGGCCGAATGGCGCGGGAAAGTCCACGCTCCTCCGCATTCTCGCCACGTTGATTCTTCCCACGCATGGCCGCGCTGCAATCTCCGATTGCGACGTCGAACGCCAGCCCGCCGGCGCGCGGCGCCAGTTTGGCTACCATACCGGCGGCGATGAAGGTTTCTACACTCGTTTGAGCGCCCGGGAAAACCTCAGATTCTTCGCGGCGATGAACAACATGTCTCGCGCCGAAGCTCGCGCGCGCATCACGTTCACCGCCGAACGCATGGGCATCGCCGCTGACCTCGATCGCCAAGTACGCACTCTTTCCACCGGGATGACCCATCGCGTGGGCCTGGCGCGCGCGCTGCTTCATCAACCCGCGGTGTTGCTGCTCGATGAACCCACACGCAGCCTTGACCCGCTCGCAGCCGCGGATTTCCGCCGCCTGTTGAAAGACGATCTGGTGCGCCAGCACGGCACCACGCTGCTTTTCGCGTCGCACACTTTGAGCGAAGTCGCGGAAATCGCCGACCGCGTGCTTGTGCTCGAAGCAGGGCGGGTGACGGCTTTCGATTCCCCGCGCGGCCTGTGCGCGCAGACCGGCGCTTCCAATCTCGAAGACGCGATCGCGCGTCTCGCGCGCCACTCCGCGCCCGTCGAGTCCCGGTCATGAATCTCACGCGCACTCTGCGAAAGATCACCGCATTCTTCGCGCGCGATTTCGCCATCGCCCGCGGATATCGTGGCGCGTTGTTGCTGGAAACGCTCGAAGCCCTCTTCGGCGTCGCCACTTTCTACTACCTGTCGCGTTTCGTCGCAAGCCCCGAGCTTTCCAGCGCGCTGCCCAACGGCAGCAATTATTTTGCGTTCGCGCTCGTCGGCTTCGCGTTTTTCGACTATCTCAGCGTATCGCTCACCGCTTTCGATTCCAGCATCGAGGAAGCGCGGCAGAATCGCACGCTGGAAGCCTTACTGGTGACGCAGACTCCGCTGCCCGTGATCCTGGCGGGCTCGGCGGTCTATCCCTTCACCGCGCTTGCGCTGCGCACCTGCGTCTATCTTGCATGGGGCGCGCTGCTTTTCGGGTTCACGCCGCGCGCAGCGAATTGGCCTGGAGCCATTGCCATTCTTCTCGCGTCAGTGCTCGCGTTTGCTGGGCTGGGAATTATTTCCGCGAGCTATGCGATTCTTTTTAAGCGCGGCAATCCCGCGAAGTGGCTGGTGCTGGGAATTTCCGGCCTGGTCGGCGGGATGATGTACCCCGTCAGCGTCTTGCCGGGCCCGCTGCGATTTCTGGCGCGTTTGATTCCGGTCACTTACTCACTGGAAGGAATGCGCGCAGCGCTGCTGGCCGGCGCGGGTTGGCGCGAGTTGTGGCCCTCGATCGCTGCCCTGCTAATTTTCGCCGCGATCCTGATCCCGTTATCGTTCCTGGTGTTTGCGTGGGCGCTGCGCCGAACCAAAATTACCGGCACGCTGACGCACATCTGAATTTCGCAGACGGGTGCGTAGTATTAGAAGAACTTCGGAGGAGGGAAGGAACGTGGCAGCTTGCGGCAGGCCGAAATAAGTTTAACTAGAAGAACGCTGCGACCGCCGGAGTGTGAAAGCGGCTACTGAGCGATGCTCAACCGGCGCTTCACGAACAGCCCAACCAGCCCCGCGCCAACCAACAACAACGATGCAGGTTCCGGCACCGTCGAAACTTTCGTGATCGTCAACGTGTATCCGGTGGCGCTCGTCATGAAATCTGCCAGCGGAATGCTTCCGCTGATGTAGGACATCGTCGGCGAGGCTTCCGACCCGGTGTACAGCGCCTGGGTAAAGCCCGGCGCGTTCATCAAGTCAATCAGGTCGCCTTCGTCAACGGTGAACCCGCCCCCGCCCAGAATGGGATCGTAGCTGTAGAAAGTAATGACGCCGCCGGGATCGGCAATAGTGTTCACGATCAAATCAATCGGAGTCACCTGAAAATCGGCGCCCAGGCTATAGTTTCCCGGCGCGATCACCGGATTCACCGGCAGTATAAACGTCGCCGTCAGCCCATCGGGACCTGTGAGTGAGTAGGACAGCTCCTGGCTGTCGGCTTTCGCCGTCCCCACGGCGACGCAAGCGAATAACCCAAGTATCGCGGCAATTCGTAGCAATCGTCCCATGAGTTCACCCCTTTTCAGTGGCCCGAAAGACCCGGCCCTGCACCATTATGATGCAATCGCTGTTCCAACCTGTTTTTCCATAACTCCTTAGCAATCAATGCCGATTCCGGGGTCGTGCTTCCGAGGAAGCAAATGCCTTTCCTAGAAGTGTAAATTTACTTCTAACTTGTGTTTCGCGCCCATTCCTTCGTAAATGGACCCTTTTTGTCACGAGCGCATCCGAGGAACGCAAACGCCCCAAACGTCCCAGTCGGCCTTGTAGCACGGCGCTGTGTGCAGTACAGTTTTTGCATGGGTGAACAGGCCACCGTGATGAAAGTTCCGCTGCTGGATCTGCAATCCG
>CAWIPZ010000010.1:0-43220 GCA_963837915.1 uncultured Acidobacteriaceae bacterium | reverse complement strand
ACCGTCTACCATCTTCGCAACAAGTGACTTCAGAACCGCGTTGTTGACTTCGGACAAGGGCACCTCCCCGATATTTGGGTTGATCCAGTTGTTGAGACAACCCTCCCACAATTCCAACGTTGAAAGTGCAACGGGTTTACGCCTCCGACCTTGGACATGGTTGAGCCACCACTTCGCCTGCTCGCGAAAGGTGATACCGCCTCCTTTCTTCTCAACCACCTTCTTGAAATACTCTTCAGTGTCGGCTCCGCTCGTACCGACGATTTCACGGGCGCGACGCTGCCGTTCGGACTTGGACAGGCTACCGGGTCCTGAGAGCGGGCAGATTTTCTCCCGCATGTGCCTTCTCTCTTCGTGCTCCGGCACATCCATCCACCACCGAACAACCCACCATCTACCGCTGCGTTCAATGTGACCTCTCTGACCAGTTCTGCGGGACATGCTCTTTCCTCTCCGCTTCACTGGTGTCGCGGTAAGAACCTTATTATTGCTGGCAGGGAATTGCAATAGGTGGGGCTCAGGTCTACCGACCGAGATCAGAGCGCTTGGCGCGCATGGCTCTCCTTGCACTGCCAAAAAGGGTTTGATAGACAAGACGCGGCCCGAGTCGGGAGTGGGTATCGAGCCGAAAATGTGGATGCCCTGCTGCAAGAAATCTGTCCTTCGGTGGTGCGGTCGCTTTTGAGGTGCCAGTCATGTTCGCTAACTCTTGCAACGTTTCGTTTGAGAAAGCTGAGACAGGAAAGCGTGGGAGGAGGCTGAGCTACACCCCTGCAATGCTAATACCCAAACCCGAGACAACTTTCCTGCTAATCTCAGGTGTTTTTCGAAAGAAATGCGGGTCAGACTGTCGAGGTTGTTCCGTGAGGGAGATGGATGATGGATTGGGGAATAAGATCGATCCGTTCGGCAAGTAAGTCAAACTATCCGCCCCTTGCGGGTGTCGGCGTCCCATAATGGTACTAACTATTAATTGTTACCTAAGTAACATGAGTAACATTCACTCGGAAATTTTCCGACTGTAGCATTTTTATAGCCACACTCTCGACTCCAGTGGTATAATAGTTGCTAGTCGGGAAACCATACGCCGACCCGAGCAGTAAGCCGCACGGGACTTGAACGAATAGCCTGAGACCGACCCCGTAAACTCGGGGGAGCAAGTGGAGTCGAGGACACCCACGGTATCTCAACCGTAGGAGTGTCCAATGCCAGACGACTTAGTCAGTACGTATCCAATCAACGTCATCGTCAAAGAGAAGGACGGGAACTCAATCGAGTTCAGTCCGACCATTGACAGTGACAAGCTCGCTGCCATGAGCGACTCGGAAATTTTCCGAGCGTTTCGCTTCTGCAAGCTGACCACAGAATTCCGCATCATCCTATTCCACGAGTTGGTGCGGCGTGGTCGTGCAGCCAACATCCTGCTCACGAAATACTTCTCCGACAACGGGTTCAAGTACGACACCGAGTACCGTTTCGTGAAACGGGAAGAAGAAGCGAGAGCCGAACTCACCGCCCCGCAGCCCGTGCCTGAACTTGGCATCGGCGAAGCTGGTGATGAAGAGGCGACCACACGGGAGACGGTCGAAGTCGCCGAGTCCACCAACCAACCCGAGACGCCCAAGCCGGAAAAGAAACCCTGCCACATGTGCGGCGTCCGCAAAGAGCGGATTGAGAAACTCGAAAAAGAGATTCTTGATCTTAAGCAGGCGAAGAAAGATTTGAAGGCAGCGAACAAATCGCTGAAAGAGAGTCTGCACGCCCTCCGCAAGGAAAACAAGTCAGAGACGAAAAAGCTGGACGCCGCTGGTGCCAAGCTCGATAAGCCATCGGGCACCAAGCGGGTCGGCGACAAGAGCGAACCGTATGGCGGGTTCTATTGGGAGTTTCGCAAGGCGGCAAAGCCTTACGGCATCTTCGCTACCGATACCGCCACTTACGGCACGGCGGCACTGTGCGAGTGCAACAGCGAGTCCGAGGCACTCACCAAGATCCGTGAGTACGCTAACGACGAGGCGAAGACGGCGACGGCATAACCACTCGGACACTTGTCCGAGTGGTTCATTTATTAGAGGAGGAA
Source organism: uncultured Acidobacteriaceae bacterium (assembly GCA_963837915.1). Lineage (GTDB taxonomy): Bacteria > Acidobacteriota > Terriglobia > Terriglobales > Acidobacteriaceae > DASRAA01. Next base: position 41,140 of record CAWIPZ010000010.1, on the reverse strand, counting down.
GCGAAATGGAAAACTACAAACAGCAACGAATTAAGGAATTGGAAGAGGCATTGTGGAGGCTGGCGACCCGCAACTCACAGGAAATGGTTGACGCTACCCACACCGTTGGCGAGACCATTCGCCACGTCAAGCGGCAGATCAAATCCCTCAAGACCAGACTGCTACGTAAAGCCAACACCACGGCGGTACAGTAGCTATGGAGAGGTTCAACAACAAGAGTAGCTGGATCGCAATGGGGCGGCACGAGCTTGCGGCTCCCATGTTTGGGTTCGATCCCAACGATCCCGCCGACGCCGACAAGATTGCTCTGGCGAAGCGGCTAAACGAGACCGACCTTTACCAGATCACGTTGGGCGGCAAGGCCCGCACCTGTGTCTTCGAGAAATGGCATGGGTGTCATGCGCTGTTCTACTCGGTGCGGGACGATTGGCGCTTCATCATCTGGATCGACGACCTGCGCTCGTGCGTGAAGCGGGTGAAAGCATGACCACCACCGTCAAGATAATCTGTGCGCCGATGCCCGACCACTCCGTGTGGCTTCGCTGCCGGGATGCGATCACCTATCAGGCGGAATCTTTCGGCGGAACTGTAACAGTAGATGAGGGGCGGGAGATTGTGATCGCAGTTGAGTTCCAAGACCCCCTCAAGGCGGGGGAGTTTGCAAGCTGGTGGAATGAAAAGGTCGGTAGGGAGAATTGAAAAAGCCGGTATTTAGAGTTATCGAGGCAATATGAAAAAACCGTACATTTGCGATTTTCCGTGCGACTGTCCTAACCCTAACGATTGCTGCCATGACGATTCCTGCGGCAGTTGCGACCAACCCGCCGTCATCTGGTTTGACGGGCATTGGCTATGCCAGAAGCACCACGACTACCACCATGCGTGCCTATACCGAGGACCGAGGGATAAGGATCACAAAACCCCGGCTTTTCCCGAAGTGTCGTGCGGTGGTGCGGGCTGCTTGGCTGCCGACTGTGTGGACTGCAACCGCTGCGGAAAATGCGGTAAGTACGGTGCGTGTGACTGTTGGGAAGATCGGCGTAAAAGAGAGTATGAGGCCGAGGCCGACTCCGATGACGACCGCGCGTTCTACGTGGACGGCAAGCCAGTTCCAACATCTGGGACGGAGGATTGATGACCACCACCGTCAAGCTAATCGTCGCGCCAAGTGTAACGGAGGAAAAATGAAAAGCATACGCATTAGCGAGACTCTCGAACTGGCATTTAACGACGCCATGACCGAAGTGAGCATCAACCGTACGGACGACACCTGTTGCTTCATCGACATCGTGGTACAGGATGGCAAGCTCGTGCTTGACTACTGCGATTACGGCCAACGGGATTGCGAAGAATTGAGTATTGAGGAGTAGGGGAAATCAAATGAGCATCGATAGGTTTTACAAATTCGAGGACGGCAAGCGGGTTGATATACCACGCAACGCCAACAGCGTGAACTCCGCAGGTGATTTCCAAGTCGTCATCCATCATGGGGGCGAGATTACCTTTCCAAATTCCACGGACAAAGGCTTCCATACGGTAGACGATTGCTACTGCTTTCCCACCCTCAAAGAGGCACGTGCCTTCTGCGAAGGCGGCTGGAGAGAATATCAATTCAAGGGCGAAGATGCGGACTATATGAGGGCCAGTATTTATGTCAATGACCACTCCAGCAGGTACGGCACCGTGCTTGCTAACTACGAGGACAGCAAACTTATCGCTGGTCTGGAAATGACGGTAGTAGAGTCCGAAATACTTTGATTTCGGCTCTTCGGGGCCGACGCGGATGGGCAGGGCAAGTGTAACGAGGGCGTTCCCCGATCTGGATGCGGATTGCTATGACATCGACCAGCGGGCTGAGATGCACTTGCAGAACACCTGACCCATCCGCTCTAGTTTTCCCAGAAACGCGGTATTAAACATTACTGGCGGGTTGTCTGATCCACAACCTTTTAGACGGCTGGTGAGAGCCTCCAAGCACGCCAGCCGTCAACTCAAAACGCCAGATGAGCCAGTGATGCCAGACAATCCGACCTCCGAAACCCCAGAGTTCAAATACCTCGCCATCAAAAACTGGTCGCGCTATCAATCCACCAGACGCAACGAACCCAAGCCATGGATTCGGGACTACGTAGATCAAGATTTTGATGCCGATCAAGCCGACCTTACAGTGCTCCAAAGATACATGTTAATTTGCTGCCGTAGGCTGCGCGGACGCTTTGCACGCAACCTCAACAACAGCTTCACGCATATTATACGGGCATCGAACGTTCGCTCTATGGAGCGTCCACGGTGTCACGACGCCCTACAGACGCTCGTTGAACGAGGGTTTTTAATCCCAACGAATCAACAAGTTGATTTACCAGTACAGAGCAGTACAGAGCATAAACAGAGCAGTACATTACAGATTACGGGTGACGAAGATGGAGCACCACAAGCCAAGCCCCCTGAGTCTGAGAAACCAGACTCAAAATCCCTGATCGAGTTATGTGTCTCTGTCTCTGAGCTACTGAACAAACCCACCCTCGATGCCGCTACTGCCAAACGCTGGAAGCGTGCTCTGAAGCCCAAGCTTGAAGCCCACTCCGCTGCCTACGTGTTGGGTCTCCTGAAATACGCCCTTGAGGAGAACGAAGTCTGGGCCCGGTGCTTCGCCTCCATGACCAAGCAGGACCCCGTTGAATACTTCGCGCTCAAGTTCGAGACCATTGAGGGTAACCGTGAGGGTGACGAGAAATTCAAGAAAATCAGGGGCAGGAAGTCTGGCAAGGACAAGAACGTTGTCGAGATTGAGGAAAAAAGAAAGCCGATGGAACTATGAGCTATCGATCCGATTACTACAACAGCATCGTGCCTGAGCCCGACCGTGTGAGATTGGCCGACCTAAAGCCGAGCGATAAGTCTTACATGCCGTTGGGGACTCAAGGCAAGCTCATCAAGATCATGCAGGAGGACCCAACTGGCGGCTACGCTTTGTTGGGTCCCAGCGGATGGAGTAAGACCACGTTCCTCTGTGCGCTATTCCGCGAAGCCGTATGCCGTCACGAGGATTGGATGTTTCATGACTCACACACTAGGTATCGCAAACCAGAGTTGGGTTGGGGCGGGTATACGCCCGTCGTCATGATCGACGCCTCCCGTTTGATGGATCAGATCGAGCGGTACAAATACCACGACGGCCCCGTGCCTATCGTTACAGTTGGCAAGATCGAGCGCATGGCTTACGACGGCATTCATTTCACGGTGATACTGGACGAGTTCGAGAAGATCAAGAAGTCTGAGACACGCATGGGCTGGTCCTACGAAATCATCAACGCCTGCAACAAAGCGCGTCACCTGTGCCAATTCATCATGAGCGGCAATCTTAAGAAAGCCGATTTGAAAGACACCAATCAATTCCTTGAGGGCACGTTCCGCCGTGTTGAGGAATTGACCACGACAAAGGAAGGCAAGACCCATTTTTGGGAATTTGGAGACAAACAATGAGCCATCTGAGTGATTTTCAAGACGAATGGATCGAGGAAGTACGCATCATCGACAAGTACATGAACGGACCCGGAAGTTTGACCGCAAACGAATGGGTTCTTTTCCATCGCCTGTTTGACCATCACGACCAACTACGGGAAATCCTTGCCGAGGTCAAGCGAGACCATCCACAGGAATTCGAGAAGATTCGCAATGGGGCGTAAGAGCACAATTTCGGGAATCGATACGCCGGGGGATTTTCCTACGCAAGGACGGCGACGTGATTGACGGAAGTCGTAATCCCCATCCCGCCGACTGTCCGTGCTATTCGTGCACTGTGCCTGACTACTGTCCGCACGGTATGCCGTACCAGATAATCGGAGGTGTAAACCTCGGATTGAAACAACCGTGCAAGAAGTGCGAGGCCGTATGACATCAAAGATCAAGCGCCAAGCCAAGCGCAACATCCGGGCTGCGGGCAAGGCCGCGATAGCTTTGCTGCCGAAGGATGCGGAGCCACACTACATCATTGCCTGCGAATGCCCCTAACTCTGGGTGACATCAACCCTCCTTTTTGGCTTTTTGTTGGAAGATTCGATACCTCTCACGAACGCTCGCGAATTTTCTCGACTTCGGAACTGCATCTACAGGGGGCTGCGAAACACGCCCAAACAAGCCGAAAGTGGAGGAAACATGTCAGTTCAAGAAACAAAGTCGATAATAGGGGCGCTGCGGCTCAGGCTTCAGCCGTTGAACGTGAAGGAGTTTGCGCGGATATTCCGAGTCGCGGAAGACACTGCCCTAAAATGGATTCGCGAGGGCCGTGTTCCTGCGTTTCGTCTCGGAAAAACTGTAAGAATTGATCCACATCTGCTGGCGGACATGCTTCAGCGTGAAGTCTCCGACTGGGAAGCCAAGCAGGAATTGCTCGATAGAAGGTTGAAGAGCATCGAAAAAGAAGGAATTGCCGAAGATGCAGCCTGCGAAGATGGGGCGGCTCCCAATTGGGCGGACATGCCTGCCCCCTTAGCAGGGGAACGAGAAGGCGAGGAGTCGCAATGAGCGTCAGCGGTCAAGTGGTGAGGGATTTAAACTCCTATCCCGACATAGTCGCCAAAGTTTCCGAGTTACTCGCTAAAGGTGATTCTGACATTTGCGTGATACTCGGCGACCGCCAAGCCGTCGCCACAAGTTGGAATGACGACATCCGTGCCGAAGCGATGAAGGTTGGACTCCACCCAAAACATGAAGACGGCATCCCCTGCCTCGGCTATCTAGGCTGGACCGCGGGCAGCCCAGTTCACAAGCCAGTTGTTGCTGGGACTCTCACGGTCACAGCACGGGGAACAAGCATGGAATCGTCTTCCGCTTTCACCGATGAGGAACTCGTTGATTGGTTGATCTGGGCAGACGAGGACGTCAAAGATGTCGAACTAACACCCGGACTGGCGGAAGCGTTCACCGCTTCTTTGGACGCCGCGTATGTGGAATATTTTACTGCCGCTTGTTCAGGAAGAAGCACTACGGAAGCCAAGCGGCGGATTGCATCCATCCCCGAGGGCAAGCGTTACCTCACAAGAATACTTGACTCGCTGGATAACGGATTTGCGGACTTCGATACTGAGGTCGCGATGCTGGACTTGCCTCACATGGAGAACCGAAAACCCGAAGCCATCAAACGTTATCTTGAGTTCCGCCTTCAGCAATTTCGAATGCTACTTGATACGGTTGAGGACTACGTTGCAGAGAAGTATCCTGCTACAGGAGGACATTCCTAGCCCTGCGATCCAAATCTGCCATAATTTCTCACCTATGTGCGGGCGCTAAACCGGATTTCCACCGCAAGGTGACCAACAAGGGCAGGTCGATGCTGAGTGATTCAACCTTCGGAACCGGCGCCGTTCCGTAGGCAGTACCGGTTCGCTGAGCTTTCCTCACCCGAAACGTCTGCCCTCTGTTGATGACGAGAACGGCAGGCGCCAGCCAGGGTCTGTTAGGGGCGCCTTAGTAACCTGCCCAGTGGTTACTCGGCCGGATTTTTCTCCCCAATAAACTAGCGATTTGGCCCCCTTTTTGGGTATATTAGACGGCCCCCCGAGCCCCGTCCCCCAACTCATTTGCGTCTGTGACCTGTATTTTTGGGTGCGTATCAGGAGGAGTCGACGTGATGGAAGAGCCCACACGGATTGACGAGTTGCCGTTTGAGCTGCTGGTAAACGGCATTTCTGTGCGGTCTGTGCAGATCCGGAGCGTTCCTGCCTCGGACGATTTTCAGATTCTCATGACGGATCCTCAACTCGGAAGGTTCTCGCTGACCGGGGCGTTCGAGCTCGAAATGCGAGAGGAGGGTTCATCCTGGCGTACCGTCACACTGGAGCACTTGACAAAGGCTCTCACCGAGAGCAGCGAATTCTTGCAGACGGAAGATATACCGAAGGCCTCGGAGATGGCCGAGCGCCGGCTTTTTGATCGATTCGATGACGTCGATATTCCACACCGCAATTCACCGAGAGTGGCCAAAATTACCGGTCACGATCGATGCGTGAAACGTGTTCAATTTCTCCTCTACGAAGCTGCAATACCTCACCAGGTTTCCGGGACGGTGTTCCTGGTTCCCGATGCCGCCCAGGCGCGAATCGCGCTGATCCGAGCCGGCTTTGAACGCAGCACTATTTCTCCGGGCGCCTTGCTCGAACCCCAAAGCGATTGTGCCATTCATCTCCTGGAACGTCCTTGCTCTAGTGGCAGGTCGCGCAGACGGAATCCGAAAGACGAGAACGAAAGCCCCAAGCAGACGAGAGACTGACCTCAACGGGTCGGAATTAGACTAAGGAGGATGGAAATGGAACTTATTCGGAATAAGCACGGGAAGCTGACAGGAGTTATCCGCGAGCTCGCGGGCGGGCGCGAGCGGCTATACACACCGACCGGAAAAGCAATCGCTGACTATGATTCGGTGACTGGGGCGACCTACGACACCGATCGCCACAGAATTGGAACTGGGAACCGCCTGGCTGGCCTGGTCGAAGACGAAGAATAGCCGGGCAACCGCAATCGTCGTCCATTTTTCCCCCATGGGATGACTGATTGCCCCTCACCCATCTCCTCCCCTAAGTAGTTGATCGCGTAGTATCGCCGGCGCTGGCAGTGTGCCAGCGGTGTGCCAGATTTCTGGGGAGGAAAGCTTCATTGGCTCGCAAGACGGGACAAATCGTAGGACGGGGCCGGCGCCGCTGGCTGGTGCGCGTCTTCCTCGGCCGCGACCGCGAAACCCGCCGCCGGCGCTACCACAACCGCACCGTCCACGGTACCGCTCGCCGCGCTCAGGAATACCTCACAAAGATGCTTCGCGAGCGCGACCTCGGGCGTGGTCTCGAAGGATCCGAGATCACGCTCAATGAATATCTCGATCGTTGGTTCGACGAACGCGGCCAGACCGAAGCTGCGAGACAAGAGCTATCGAAGTTATGAGAGTTTGCTCCGGCGGTATGTTCGACCATCGATTGGTGAACGAATTCTGTCCGCAATCACCCCGCTTGATGTGCAGAGCGCATATCAGAAAATGATCGATCGCGGTCTGTCGGCTCGCACTGTTCGCTACACCCATTCTGTTCTTCGCTCTGCCATCCGCCAAGCCATCCGGTGGCGACTCCTGGCGCAGGATCCCACCGATGGCGCCCAGCTACCCCGGCTTCGACGACGGGAGATGCGGGTTCTCGGTGCAGAGCAGTCCAGGGCATTCCTGTCGGCGGCACTCAAGACTCACTACGGGCCGGTTTTTGCAGTCGCTCTTACCACCGGCATGCGCCCATCAGAATACCTCGCGTTGAAATGGCAGGACATTGATTGGGTTCGCGGAACGGTAAGCGTTGTGCGCACGCTCGAGAAAGTCAGTGGAGGGTGGCGTTTTGCTGAGACTAAACGAGCCCGCAGCCGCCGCATTATTAAGTTTCAGGATTGGGTGCTCGAAACACTTAAGAATCTGCAGGCAAGAACGATCCGCTGGAGCGGATGTAGCGGGGCTGACAATCCGGAGTTGGTCTTCACCTCTCCGGCTGGTCGCCCCATCTACTCTGACAAGTTGGCAAAAAGGTTCAAGGCAATTCTCGGCCAGAACGGATTGCCCATGATCCGACTTTACGACTTACGCCACACGGCCGCGACGCTTGCTCTATCTGCCGGCGTGCCGCCCAAGGTCGTTGCTGAGCAGCTCGGTCATGCCAGTGCTGCATTCACCCTGGATGTCTACTCGCACCTATTGCCGCACATGCAGGAGGAGGCCGCGATAAAAGTGGAACAGATTCTTGCAGGGCGCGGTCTGCGACCGCACCGGATGGCCGGCCAGAAGCGCTTCCCGAAAACAGGGCCCAAGAAGCCTCCTAAGGCCGTCAATTCGGTGCGAGAAGGCAAGCGTACCCGTTTACGGGCCTAAAATGTGTTTCGCTTTACATTCGCCATCGAGAGTATCATAAAAGTTGCCGTTGTGCGCCGCGTCACTGAGTTGTTGGAGCGTAATCCGTAGCTTCAGATCAATCGGGGAGGTCTTACATGCTGCTCGTCATTCTGGCCGTCGTTCAAATTGTTCTCTTAGCAATCTTCGCGATCCTCTTTCTGAGGAAGGGGCGGGGTGACCTGCGGAGTTCCGTTCCAGAGTTACTGACCGGTCTGGCGAATCTGCACGCCTCCGCGGAACGATTTGAGGGCAAGATTTCTGGCGATATGCGCACTTTGCGGGAAGACAGCCTCACCTATTCGAAACAGGCCCGGCAGGAAGCCGCGGCGGAAGCGCGATCGTTGCGTGAGGAGATGAGCACCCACCTGGGTCGGTTAGGCGGGCAACTGAATGACAACCTTTCCGAGTTTCGCCGCGATCAGGTGTCAGCGGCCAACCAGCTCCGAGATGGTGTGACGGCTCAGATCGATCGACTTGTAAACACCACAACCGAATCTGACCAGCAGCTGCGCGACGTCATGCAGGAGAGGTTCGCCAGCTTACAAGCGGAGGTAGGCGATCAGCTTACGGGATTCCGGAATCACCAGGGGCAGACAAGTGAACAGCTGAAGGAATCTGTCCAGACCAACTTCAGTCGTCTGGGATCCGAACTCCGTGAGACGAACAAAGACCTCAGCGGAAGGGTGCAGGGCAGCTTGGCTGACCTGACCGGGAAAATTCAAGAGCTTTCTGCCACGAACGATCAGAAGCAAGATGCATTGCGGCACGTCGTCGAATTGCGGCTAGACAAGCTGACGGAGAGCAACACCGAGAAGCTTGAGCAGATGCGGCAGACCGTCGATGAGAAACTGCATACGACACTCGAAAAGCGGTTAACCGACAGTTTTGGGCTTGTCACCGAGCAACTCGGCAAGGTCCAGCTCGGGCTGGGAGAAATGAAGGATTTGGCGAACGGCGTCGGCGACCTCAAACGAGTACTGACGAATGTTAAGACGCGGGGGGGATTCGGCGAAGTGCAGTTGGGTCTTCTGTTGGATCAGATTCTCTCACCGGAGCAATACGTTACGAACGCCCGTATTCGGGAGGAGTCGCAGGAGTCCGTCGAGTACGCGATTCGCATGCCCGGTACGGAGGATGGGGAACCGGTGCTCCTCCCGGTTGACGCAAAGTTTCCGCGGGAAGCTTGGGAGCGGCTGGAAGATGCGCAAAACCGAGGCGACCAGTTAGCGATGAAAGACGCTGGGAATAAGCTTGAGGCGGTGATTCGATCGTCCGCCAAAACAATAAAAGAGAAGTACATCGTGCCTCCGGTAACCACGAGCTTCGCAGTGATGTTTCTGCCGACCGAAGGCTTATTCGCCGAGGTCGTACGTCGCCCTGGGCTGGTCGACGAATTGCAGACGACCCATCACGTCTGCTTGGCCGGTCCCACCACATTTGCAGCCTTGCTAACGAGCCTGCAGATGGGCTTTCGTACATTAGCAATACAGAAAAAGGGCAGCGAGGTTTGGAAGCTACTTGCCGCGACGAAGGGTGAATTTGAGAAATTCGGCGGTTTGATGGCCAGGGTCGAGAAACAGGTCGGAACAGTCCAGAGCACCTTGAAACTTGTCAGCAGCAAGACGCGGGCCATTAATCGAAAATTGCACGGTGTCGAAACGCTGGAGCTGCACGCAGCCACCGCTGTGGGACTACTTGACGGTGCTGAGCCAGTCGAGGATTCTAACGATGAGACCGAACCGTCGATGGCTCACGTAGATCCTTAGAGACTACAAACAAATCTTGAGATTACTGAAACAACTCTCGAAATGTGTTCGACGGTTCGCTAGTTCTGTTGTCTGTCCTGGCGAGGACAAGCTGATATCTACGAACGTCCATTTTCTAGCCGACCTAAAGCGCTGTCTATTACGCAGGTTGCGTACATCGTGCAGCTGACGAAGACTCGCACAGCGTTCTCCAGGTAACTATCATTGGCAGGGGAAGTTGCGTCTTCGGTGATGCGGAGGGCTTGACGATGCAGTAAGCGTCCGGAAATGCGGGCGAGGAGTATCGGTTTAGAGATGCTACGTTACGTGCTAATATCCGCTGTCGCCCCAGAAGATGCCGTCTGAAGATAAACACGCCACGCTTGATGCCCCGAAGATCAGTGAGGAGTTCTCTCTCGGGAACGTTCAAACTGGCCTCGAGAAGATCCGCACGCGACTTTTGGATCTGACCGCCCGCAATAAGCTCTTAAATTATCGACATCCGAAAACCTCTAGCCTGCGATTCGTTGATACCACTCTTGACTCTGTCTTCCAGCACCTGATAGAGGGAAACGCTATTCCCGTCGAGCCCGTTCCCGAGCCGGATGGCGGCGCACGAGGCTCGACCGACCCCTTTGAATTGACCGAAAGCGGCGAGGAAGACCAGATTCCAGCCAAGGATTACGCTGCTGAGCTTGAGTGGACCACAGACTTTGATCTGGATTCTCCCGATCAACCACCGCGAATGCGTGTTCTCGCCTACCAAGATGATCTAGATAGGACTGCGAAGAAGATCACGACTGCCGCACGGACTTCAATCGAGGAATCCGGTGCGAATATGCTTTATTTGTGCTTTGGATTCCTGGAGTGGAGAGATTCGGAAGCTGTTCAACCTTCACATGCCCCACTTCTAATCATGCCTGTCACAATTGAGCGGGAGAAGGCTCCTCGAAATCGGGGATGGGTTTACCAAATCCAGTATTCAAGTGAGGATCTGGCGACTAACTTGTCTCTCGTCGAAAAAATGAAGCGAGACTTTGGCGTGGCGGTACCCTATCTCCGTGAGGAGGATAACCCGTCTTCTTATGCTGGCGCGGTCAGTGAAGCAATCTCTAGTCGGCCAGGGTGGCAGGTCAAGAACTTCCTTACCCTTGCACTTCTGAGTTTCGGGAAGCTTCTGATGTTTCTTGACCTCGACCCTGCGCGGTGGCCAGCCAAGGCGCGGATCACCAGTCATTCTGTCATCAAGAACCTGTTTGAAGGCGTTAAGGCATCAAGTCTGACGTTTCCTGATGAGTATCCAATCGATGATGAGGATCTCCAGTCATCCGTGCCGCGGCTGTTCTATGACGCGGATAGCTCGCAGCACAGTGCGCTGATTGATGCACTCAATGGCAAGAATCTGGTCATCGAGGGACCGCCAGGAACAGGAAAGTCTCAGAGCATAACAAATCTGATTGCAGCGGCATTATTGGAGGGAAAGTCGGTCCTCTTCATTGCTGAAAAATTGGCTGCGCTTGAGGTCGTCTACCGGCGTTTGGACGCAATTGGCTTAGGCTTGTTTTGTCTCGAATTGCACAGTCACAAAACGCAGAAGCGTGAATTATTAAACGGCCTTGAACGAAGGTTGAGCGCACGCAACACTTTTGTGGGCGCTCCAAGTCTGGAATACAAGTTGAGTCAGGCAAAGGAAACGAAAGCCCAACTCAACAAGTACGTTCGCTTGCTGAATCTACCCCATCCGCATTTTGGAAGCACTACTTTTGACGTCATATGGGCAAGGCACCGCGCGGCAATGGCCCTCCCTGGCGATGTTCCGGACCTAGATTCTTTCATGATCCGAGATGAGGAGCGCCTTAGCCGTCCTGCCTACGAGCGCGGCAAGCACGCCACGGATCTTTTCGCGGTGATGACCAACGAGATCTTCCAGAAGTGGCCAGTACTGAAAGAACATCCCTGGTACGGCGTCGAATCGGCGGACATCGGATATGCAGAACAGGCGGACCTACTCAGGCTAGTCCGTAGCGGCAATGATTTGGCGAACGCCTGCGTTGATGCAGTCGCGAAGCTCCAGCGGGGCGGATTAGTGCTTGCCGGGACTCTGGTTGACTTGGAGTGGTGTCGTGCGACTGAAGCGAGCCTTCCGCTGGCCAGCCCGAGCCCCGAGCTTGCTCTCTTACCTGAGCTTCATTCAGACAATTCACGCCGAGTTATTGGCGGCTTCTGTGACCAAATATCAAGCTGGCGCAAGGTCCGGATGCAGATTTCACAACTGGCGGACTTAAGTGCAGCCATTCAAGGCTATCCTTCTTCTCTTCGGGAACTCTCTTCCTTGGTGGATGGGAATGACATCGGAGAGTTGTCGAAGTCGGATATAAACGCCCAGGCCGCAAGGGTCAAAGAGCTGCTTGATCGGATCCCCCTTAGCATAGCTTTGTCGTCGTGGGTGCGTTCCACCTTCTCGCCGACGGCCTCTAGCAGCCGCGAGGGCTTCAATTTGCTACGAGAAGCGGTCAGGGTGTTGGCTACGGCTCCCGATAATGAGCTCAGTTACCGGCATTCAGGCCTTCTTCATGAATATTCGCCAAGCGTGATCAGGCTGGCCCAAGAGAAAGGTGATGACATCCGAGCCAGAAGCACAAAACTCGCAGAACAGTTTGAATTGGGCAAGCTTCCTTCGTCCGGCGAACTGCACGAGCATGCAGCAAACCTTTTGGACAGCAACTTTGTCAGCCGTCTCTTTCGAAAGGATTGCCGAGATGCGAAGCGAGCCTTCCGCCGATTGTTAAAAACGCCCACGCGCGTTAATCGCTCGGAGATAATTTCGGGACTCAGGGAGCTCGCTGAGTATCAGAATCGGCTCGACTCTTTTAGCTCTGACAAGCGTTTCAGAGAAGTTGCAGGATCGCATTATGACGGCATAAACACTCCTTGGGCGGCATTGCTGCCTGTGGCTGAATGGCTCTCGGGCGCAGCGCTCAGTTTGGGTTCCGCGGGCAAAGAGCATTTGGACGTACTGACCATGATGCCGACCGCTGATGTTCGAGTTCTACGACGACAACTCGAAGGAAAGGGCGAAGAGATCGAGGCTCAGACCAGTATTTGCGATCTCGTTAAGCCGACTACGGATGCCCTGCCACCATCTATGAGGTGCTCGTGGAGTGCTTCGCTGGAAGAGTTCTGTGCTGATCTCCAGGGAGTTGCCGGCAAACTATCCCGTCTGTCCACATTGGCTGCCCAGAGTGGGATAAAAAATCTTCTCAAGTTGGCTCATGCTGCAAGGCTGCAGGAACTGTGCCGCGACGAAGGTAAACATGCTGCTGAGTCTGATCGCTTGTCCAAGGAGCTTGGGTTACGGAAAGTCTGGGAAGGGCCAGACACAAACGTTGATTCAATAAGGCAAGCGCTGGACTTCGCCTCCAATATTGACGCTGGCGGACTTCCGCCTGCTGTTTGCCGTTGGCTATTGCAAGATTTCGATGCAAATTCTCCGTTGCTGCATAGTGAGCTGAACGGCTATGTCGAATTGATGTCAGACCTTCTGCAAACATTGCTATCCATGACGAAGATTGCCCAGCTGGATGTCGTCGGGTTCTGGGGTTGTCAAACGATCTACGAAGTTCCGTTTGCGGCAGTTGCTGTTCGATTGAGCCGAGCACTTCAATCTCCGGACGACCTACCCATGTTCGTCGACTGGCTCCGCTCGTGGGATGAGTGCTCGACAGCAACACTGCCTGCTTTGCCACGATTGGTTCTCAACAATGCGGTGACGACTGACGGTCTGCCCCGAATCTACGAGTATCTTTTCTACAGCTCCCTGGCCACAAGCTGCATTAACGCTCATTCCGATCTCATGTTGTTTAAAGGACTGGCCCACGAGAACGTCCGGGCTAGGTTCGCCGGTCTTGATCGCGAAATCATGTCCCTTAATGCAAAGTACACGGCATCTGTCCTGGACACTCGTCCCGTACCTATGGGATCTCGATCTGGACCCGTAGGTCAATGGACAGACCTCTCGCTTATCGATCACGAGTTGGCGAAACAGAAACGCCATTTGCCAATACGGCAGCTCGTGAACCGGTCGGGAGATGCTCTGAAAGCTCTTAAGCCGTGTTTCATGATGAGCCCTTTGTCAGTTGCGCAGTACCTAGAACCGGGCAGGCTGGTTTTCGATCTCGTGGTCATGGATGAGGCGTCCCAACTTAAGCCAGAAGACGCCCTTGGCGCAATTGCTCGGGGAGGGCAATTGGTTGTTGTTGGAGACCCGAAGCAGCTTCCGCCAACCACGTTCTTCGAACGAGTGATGGAGGACGCAGAGACCGATGATGACCTTACGGCCGCGGAGGACGCCGAGAGCATTCTCGATGTAGCCACGTCGGTGTACCAACCGATCAGGCGCCTGCGGTGGCATTACCGGTCCCGGCACCATAGCCTAATAGAGTTTTCGAACCACGAGTTCTACAAGAACCTAGTCGTCTTTCCGTCGGCATATTCGGATCATCCCGAATTGGGAGTGAAACTCATCGAGATCCCGGATGGGCAATTTGTAAATCGCAGGAATGTTGTTGAAGCACAAAAGGTGGTTAGTGCAGCTGTCGAACACATGCGAGTACACCCTCAAGAAAGTCTCGGAGTCGTCGCGTTGAATTTTGAACAGCGCGAACTAATTGACGACCTCCTCGACCAGGAAATCATGAACGACCCTCATGCCGAGGCTTTCGTCTCGGAGTGGAGGGAGAAGTCGGAGCCATTGTTTGTGAAAAATCTGGAGAATGTGCAAGGCGATGAGCGAGATGTGATTTTCATCTCGACGACGTACGGACCGAACGAGCATGGCAAGCAGTTCCAGAGGTTTGGGCCCATCAACGGACCACAGGGGCATCGGCGGCTAAATGTGCTGTTTACGCGCGCCAAGAAGCGCGTCGAAGTGTTCTCCTCGCTACAAACAAACAACATAATCACGGACAGCGCCTCTTGGGGAGTGAAGGTACTCCGACAGTACTTGGAATTTGCAAGAAGTGGCACAATCCCTGAGATACCGGGCGCCGGCGGTGACCCTGACAGCGACTTCGAGATTTCAGTGGGCTATATTCTCAAGTCGGCGGGGTATGACATTGTGCCCCAGGTAGGAGTTGCAGGATTTTCCATCGATATCGGGGTCAAAGATGCGAGCGTCCCAGGCCGATTCTTGGCGGGCATCGAATGCGACGGCGCGACCTATCACTCCGCGAAGTCGGCCCGCGACCGAGATCGGCTACGCCAGGAGATTCTTGAGAGTCACGGCTGGCGAATCTACAGAATCTGGTCAACAGATTGGTTTAAAAACAAACGACACGAGGAGACTCGTTTATTGCAGTTTCTCGCCGCAGCGCGACTCGATGCCGCGCGTACTTGACTTTTTGACCCCGTTTGTTCGTTTGTTCTGTTTCAGCAGGGTGTTCTTGCCGTCACTTTACCGTGTATCGTTGCTCTCCAGATTTCAGCTCACTGAGCCAGCCTGCCCTCGCGGAAAGTCTGACTCACGGCCGATCAGCCATTCAACCTATCAATACCTGCTTTGAGGGTCAGGGAGTGTGCAAGAAGTGTGTCTCTCTTGCGAGCCAAAGAGGAAACTCTATGGATTGCAAAGTTGGGGAAATCATTCCTCACAACTGGCGGTCGCGAATCTCACTTCCGGCATAGGGTCCAGTTCCGCGTCTGTGAGCAACTGCATGAGACGATCGTCACACATCCCATGCCGCTTCAAGCAGCCTGCCAGCCTAACCGCAGCAGCTCTCACCAGGGTGATCGATATCGTTTCGATCTCATTTGAATTCTGCTGCGAATAGCCTGTCTCGATAAATATCAACCCGAGTGCCGCAACAAGACGTTCGCAGTCCAGTTGCGTGAGGATACCTTCATCGAGAAAATGCAGGGAATTCGTCAAGGCGTGGAACAATCCTGGCTCTCTCCGGGTCTCAACTATATCGACGACTGAGTCGACGAGCCGTCTTGGCACCGCAGGTCCTGTCCCTTGCTTGGCTATATCCACCCACCTGTAGACAGCGTGGAATCCAGCTGAGTTCTTATCGCGGTCTCTACTGATCATCATCTGCAAAATGACGTTCGTTGCTCTTTCCAGTAGTGACGGTTGAATGCGTACTAGCTCTGGCAATCCCTGGGTCACTGAAGGCGCGACATTCGTCTCGATGAGCGAAAAGCAGTTCGATATAACATCGGACGTCAGATCGCCGGAGGCTAAGGACGGCAAGACTGCGTTAGCCATTACAGCCCCGATTGCCTGTCGTGACTGCTCATTCTCTCGCCGGATATTTCCAAGATCGAATTCGGGCTCGTTTTTGGGGTGCCAATGTAGAATTGCTCTAAGCAGCTCCAGTGTTTCTTCCTTTGTCAGTTCAAGGCCACGCGAACCGTCCTTCTGTCTTCGAGTAGCACCGGCTAGTGAGACTAGATAGTGCGCAGAAGATGGGTCATGCGAGCGCGCCATAAATAGAGACCGCGTTGCGTGCTTGTCGGGAGACGGTAGCAAGAGAAACATGTGGGCATAAAACGAAGTATCAGTTGGCAAATCGCTGTTCGACTTTCGGCGGCTCCATAATGCCTTACCAAATCCCTCTGCTTCGGCGGAGTTAAGCGCACCACCGATGTATAGACGAGCGAGCCGGCGGGCAGCACGATTCCTGTTTTCCTCGTCCGCGGCGCTAACCTTTTGTATAAGAGCGGAAACTCTAGCGGCGAAATGCGTGTCCGGAGTGGGTCGCGATATTGGTGATTCCGGCAGGCGTTCGGCTGTTTCCGGCCAGTCTTGCGCCATTGGCGAAGGTATTCCAACTTCAACCGGCAATGGAAAACTGAGCATGTCGTCAATTAACGCGGCTTTCACGGATGGACGAATGGCTGAAAGCGACCGCTCCAGCAGATGTTCGAGGGGTTCGTGGAGCTCCCTGGCCCTCCAACGAGGGTCCTTCGCATACAGGAGTACCCGTTGGAATAGCGTAAGGGCTTCCGTGCTGGATAGCCGCACGGACAGGCGCGAGATTATTTCAGCATACACGGCAGCACGTCGGCTCCAGAAATCATCACCAAAGCCTTCGCGTCTTGTCAGCTGTTCCAGGGCATAATCGAGTGCCCGGCCGAGAATTCTTCCCAGCATGATTCGGCGATCGTCTCCGATGACCGCGACCTGGACGCGGCCAAAAACGGATTTAACTAGATTCTCACCACCAGCATGAGCTACACGTAGCACTCGTAGGAAATCGGGGTCGTCCTCGTATCGATATCCTGTTAAAAGCTCTGCACGCTCCATCCGTTCGGACATTATGATAGTGTGATCTCCGCGTGGTGGGACGCCGACAACATCGACAATGCGCCCGATTTCGTAGATCGCTTCAGTCGGCCACCACGTTCCAAAATGCAAAGCCGAGGAGTGATCGCGATAAACGCCCGGCTCAAACTCCGGCTCCTTAGTTCTCTGCCTTTCGGCAACGCGCCGAAGGTCTTCTTCAATTTTGATATCGATTGCCTGGAGGGATTCCCACGGGTCGGCGTTGGTCTCAAAAAAGCGCAATCGAAGAATTTCAGACTCCTCACCTGGTTCGTCCCGAGGTACCGTGGTCCAAGAGCGAAGACCTCGTGACAGAAATTGGGCCCATGCCAGTCTCGAAATTGTCCACAGGGAATCCCGGTCCCTATAGAAATTTTCACGAATCTCACGCAAGCCAATGTGGCCTGCTTCTCTGGCGGCCTTCATATCTCCGAGGTCGCACAGGAGCGCGGCACGGCGAAACTTCCAGAACGGATCAGAACCATCAAGGTCGGTTAGAAGCTTCCTTAGCTCTCCAAAATTGAGTTCATCTCGGGCCCACAAACAACGTTGATAACTGACCTGTACAGCTGTTTCCCGGTCAGAGGGTGCATGGCACTTGAAATAGTCAACCCACTCGACGAAGCCGGGTTGATTACGCTCCTCTCGCGCCGTTCGCAACAGTAGCAATGCAACAAACTCTCTAGCGATCGGGTCGCCCCAGCATTTGTCATCGGATACAGCGCCTCGAAACAGTAGCTGAAGCGAAGTTTCGAGTGGTATGAAAAGGGCATCTAGTCTCCATGCTGACTCGAATAGAAAACGCCCGCGGTCTCTCGGCGCCAATTGATCGAAAACGCGACCAATTCGATAGAGTGCGTTAATCGTTTCACTCTTCGCGACGGCTCGGATATGTGGCGGGCAGACAATCCAGCCTGGATATGACTGCCGTTCGGCTTCCCATGTCTGGAGGGTTTCCGTCGTAAGTGCCAGTTGTGCGGCGGCGTCCTGAAGAGGTGCACCGGATGCTGTCGATTTGCGTCGCTCAGGCCAGTCCCACGGGTCCCGTGGTTTCGCCTTCTCAAGATAGTCCAAAAACTGGGTGGCGGCTGCGCGCTGTTGTGCCTTGCCGACCAATGGAGTCAAGTCAATTACAGAAATGTTCCTTGATTCCAGCAACATCCGCTGGGCGGCACCGAGATCAAGTGCCCCTACGAGGTGAATCCGTCTAGCCGACGCGCCTAACTGGTCTCTCACCCATCCTGACCACTCCAAGAAGTTCGGGTCATCCCCTGAAAATCCCAATAGGCATAATTCATTTTCAAGTAATGTTTGCTGAACGAGATTGACGAAAGGTGCAAACAACCTTGGATAGGTGCGGTAGTCCTCTTCTGAGACAATAAAGGGACGGTTTGATGGGAGACTTCCGTGAAGTTTAACCACTCGCGGTGGGCGAGTGGTCGCGATATCGCTGACGCAACGTACTGTTTCGTAAGTCTGTCCCAGGTTTTCGAGTGCTGCTCGTTCGATCAGCGTGTCCCAGTTCGTCGTCAGAATGTCGGTCCAAGGTAATTTCACCAACTTCTTGTGCAGGTCTCCAGGGAGCCACTCTTCATCCCGTACCATATCCCGAATAAGGCCCTCCAGGGCGGGTTCGCCGAGAAGAACCTTGAACTCTTCCGCTAAGCGTAGAGGGTCTTTTTGGCCCACTACTCCGGGGTAGATCCGTTCCTGCATGACTCGTGCGATGTCGGTCCATAAAGGAGGTTCAGGAGTATTGGAGTGTACCCGCTCGGCATTCTTTGTAAATCCTGCACCCACAAGAATCGCCGCGCCTCGCGCCTTCCCGATCTTCCAGAGCGCCCGCCCAAGTTGCTGAAGCGCCGGATAATCCGGAATCTCGTCTATCCTCATGAGCCTGCTAGCCTCGCACCTATAGTACCAAGCGCATGGCACGCTGTTTTCTCGTAGCAATGGCGTCCGATCGCATCAAAGGTGCCCTGGCTGTTTGCCGGAAGTAACCTTGGATAATCCGAATCGAGTCATCCGAAATGAAAGGCTTCCCCTTCACTGCCTCTGGGGATTCCTCGATATAGTGAACGAGAAGTTGGGTCTAATACACTGGAAGTATGGCATATACAGTTTTCTTTTCGTGGCAGAGCGATCGCAGTCCACAGGAAGGCCGGAATCTGATTGAGTCAGCTATCAAATCTGCCATCAAACAACTTGGTGCGAATATCGAGCTTGTGGAATCTTTGCGTGAGGGGCTTGAGTTGGACAAGGATACTAAGGGAGTTCCAGGCAATCCACCGATTTTCGACACGATCCTCAAGAAGATTGATCGGTCGGCTATCTTCGTGCCTGACCTCACTGCTGTTGCGAATCGAGCGAATGGAGAACTGATCCCGAATCCGAACGTCCTCATCGAATATGGCTGGGCGCTCAAATCGCGGGGATATCACCAAATTGTACCTATCATGAATATCGCTCATGGCGACCCCAAAACATACTCGCTTCCATTCGACATGGCTCATCTGCGGCGTCCGATTCAGTATCGCTTACCAGACGGGAGTTCGGACAAGGCTCGCGACGCAGCTCGGGACGAACTCGCAGAGACCTTTGAAGGAGCGTTCCGAACGATTCTGGAGAGCGAAGAGTTCCTGTCACAACTGCCGAAGCCTCCCGCATTACCGCCGTTTCCAGAAAAACAGCCTCTGAATGGCCGTGCGCGTTTTCGCGCAGCCGGCAAGCCCCTTGGAATTGCTAGCGAAGACCTGATCGACAGGATCGAAAACCGGGCGCCAAGAGCCATCAAACTGGCAGACGGTCCCGCATATTGGCTGCGAGTGCTTCCTTCCTCCGAACCGAACCAGAAGCTAAGCACACAGACCTTGAAACAGACAGCCTTGCAACTCGGCATTGTTCCGCTAGTTCGACCAGCGCAGTCGATCGGCTTTGTCAGGGGCGAAGATGGTGCCGGCTTCTATCCAGTCCAGGGAACGGACACGGTGAACTCGGTGGCTTATGTTTTCAACACGGGAGAAGTCTGGGTAATCGATGCGTGGCTGTCGCAGATTCCCCAATATCTCGAACTGGACGAACGAATCTTCTCCGCGACGCTGCAGCAGTGTGCGGAATTTCTCACCCGCATCGGAATTGGCGGCCCATATAAGTGGATCGCAGGAATGGAAGGCATACAGAATCGCCGTCTTGTTCTGGCTGACCGTCCAAATGCGAAATTGGGCACGTGCATCGTCGATCGAATCGAAAAGGATGGCATGTACGACGCGAGCCAAGATCCCGGGCTTGCGCTCAGGCCGTTCTTCGAGGAAGTATTCGAAGTTTGTGGCGCAGTGCGCCCTAGATCCACATAGCCCATACGGTGCTTAGTGTCCCGCGTGCGGCTCAGCAGAAACAGGCGCTGCACCGGCTTGATGGATGTCGTCCAGTCGAAAGAGGCGGCAGAGAGCTCGTAATTCAACATCTTCCATCGTCGAGCCATACTGGATAACGTCCTCGATAATTGCTTTGCTTGCCGTCCGCATCAGAGGTGCAACATCCTCGATGCCGACGAAGCGACTGGGCCAGCCTGCGAGGTTTCCTTCTAGCCTTCTAGCAGGTAAAAGCGCCATCTTCAGACCGCGCAAAAATACCCGACGACTCACGATATCGCTCACTCCCGTGATTCGCCACCGCATGAGCGGAAATATCAGAAACGCTCCTGCGTCTTTCGGTTGCATCTCGTCTGCGTTCCAAGGTTGAAGGTCCAGCTCCGCAAGCGCACTGTCCACCGAAGGTAATGCGCCTTTCAGCAACTCTTCGTTTTTTGGGTCTGCCAGCAGTTTCGAAAGCGCAGCGCAAAGCTTGTAATCGTCGAAGTACACATGGAGTAGGTGCCTCAAGAGAATCTCGATGTGTTCTGGAGTCAACGAGGGCTCCAGAGAAAGCATCTCACTCGCAATTTCAGAGAGGTGCGGCTGGGAGGGCTTGATCGCCTCTTTCAATTTCTTTAGGTAGGATGCTCGCCATGTAGGGTCTGCCTTGGCTGCGAAAAGAATGTTCTCCCAGCGAGCGAGGATGCTCCGCAGGCACGGTTCATTTTGCATGACCCCTGGCGGCTTCACTCCGAGCACTGCGATAGCCCAATCGGGTTCCGGAAAGCGCCCGTAGGCGAATGCAAGGACAATGGCAACGAGCGTGCCGTGCTCTCCCTTCTTTGCTAGGTCCTGCAACTGGTCCTCAGTGAAGGGATCGTTGTAGAGAGACTCCTCAATCAACGAACAGAAATTGGGATGGAACTGCCCTCCGGGACGCGCGAATTCCAGGAATCGCTCGAACGTTGCAGTCTTTGGAGAGATCTGCTCTGACTCACTCATCTGAGGGAGAGCCGAATAGGAGTGGCGTCTCGGCCGAGTGCTGCTAGGCGCGCGGCCGAGCCGCCTGACCAACGGAACGAATGCGCTCTTGTCGATTGGATCGATGCGGTCGACAATCGTGCCTAGTTCCTCTGTGCGCAGCACTCCTCCTTCGTGAGCCAGCAACGCAAGCCATGAGGATGACTCATCGGTATTAAATCCCTGCACTATTCGTTCGTCAAAGAGAAACTTCCGTGCTGCCTTTCCGACCGCTTGTCTGCTGTCTGGTACTTTCAGCATGAATTCCAAAATCCATTGTCCTCTATCTTCAATCCTGGAACCGGGAGATGGGGTACAAATCTCCTTCCAGACGATGTCCTCCCACAAGCTCTGATTCTGCTGCGCCTCGTAGATCTGATCGATTAGAGGGCGTTGGAAACCTCGTTGAGCTTGCTGTTTCGCTTCCTCAATGACGAGCGCTGCGTACTCGGGATAGTCCCTCATATGCTGCAATTCGACGGCAAATTCTGGGTTGCGCCATTCGCTGCCATCCAGGGTGAGCACTCTACAGCGAACGTAGTGCTCCTCGTCCAGATGCTCCTTCGCTTGCCCAAGCAGTAGGTCCGCAGCTTTTCTGGCAGGTTCCTCTCTCCCGGTATCAGTTATCTCGAGGAGGGCTTTCCGAACGCGTTCGGAATGACCGACAGAATCGGAGATCGGGGAACCATAGAAAGTCGTCAGTGCACCCTCAATGAATTCCCGGAATTGAACATCATCGAGCGCAACGCCATTTTGGAAAAGGATAGCGAGGGCAAATACACGCGATGGTCCAGAAAAGAACGGCAGCCGTGACTGGAGGTACGAAAGCACAGACGTGCCGAACCTCAGTGTCAGACAATAACGTTCCCACTCAAACCAAGAACCATGAGATCGATGGGATTTGAAGCGGACAACGATCTCCAGCGCCTGACCTTCCATTTCAGGGTCGCTGGTAATGAGGACCATTGCCGCACCATGTCGAATCTCGGGCCCAGGGTTGGTGAGTGCAGCATGCAGAGCAACACGAAACTGCTCGTACTGCGGACTAAGAACCAATTCGCGAAAACTATTCCTGATCTCCGGATACCGTGACAACAGGAATTCGCCGACACCGCGCATGCAGTGTACGAGCAACTCTGGTCCTCGGACTTTGGGATCATGAATAAATTTGAACAAGAGACGCCACCAGCCCGAGTGACCTCCGAGTCCATCCTGCCGGGTCTCGCCGACGTAAGTTGCAATGACTCTTGTGACTTCATGTCCTTCAGTGGCTATCAACTCGGCAAGGATTTCTTCGGCCTGAGGAATATAACCGCCATCGTGTAGCGCTTGGATCAATGGCCCACTCAGCAAGGCAAGCCGCCGCTCCCCGAGATCGAAAAGCTCTATGGCAGCGCCGGCGGATAGCGCTGTGTGTGCGTCGAAGAGATACCACCGGCAAAAGCGATGGAAACGATCATTCCCGATACGTTCCTGCAGTTTTTGCAAAGTGTGCCGATGCTGGCGATCGGGCCGGCGTCCCCTCTTCTGAGTAATTACAGCCCGGACTATTTGAGTAGCAGGCCGCCCGTTGTGCAAGCTTAAGTAAAGAAGAGTTGCGTTCTGAGCGCCGTCCCAGTTTGAGACAGTTGCCGGAAAGAGGTTGAGAATAGGTTCGCGACCTTGCTTGTCGATCTCCTCTTGGATGACTGCTTCTGCCGCATCGCTAAACAGAGGCGACTCCAGCAGACCGATGCAATACCTGAGTCGCCTTTCGACATCGAAAGCTTGTGGCAGAAGCAAGCCAAGCACTGGAATGAGAGACGAAGCCTGGAATGAATCGACGGCAGCATGAGGAGAGATGAGCGAGGTGAGGGCGTTCTCTTGTTTGCTCGTCAGCTTCCGAATATGCAAAGCCGCCCAACGGCTAAAAATCTCTACCGTCAACTGGCTCCCGGCGAAGACGAATGGATATTTGGGATCGAGATATTCGTGAAAGAACCAATCAAACCCCTGTTCGGAGGCTAGTCTTAAGCACTCTGCGATCGCCTGTGCGGCCTGCGGCCAAACAGGATCGTCGTAAGAAAACCACAAGGGCCTCCGTCCCAATTCTGCGATTTTTTCGATGAAACAAAGTGCAAGCCCATGATCCTGGGACTCGGCCACAATATACGCAGCGGCTGGAACATGTTTGGATTTGCTCAGAATATTCTTAACGCAATCACAGAGGGCAGGGCGAACCTGACCAGTCCATCCCAGCCGACGGACCACCGTTGCTGCGAATGCGAGGCTTCGCCATACGGCCCGATTGGTTGAAAGCATCTTTGCTGGGTTGGTTTTTGCGGCGTCCGCAAGGGCGTACCCCCTACAAAAATCATCAAATGAGCGCAAAGATAACTCGAAGCGTCCTCCCTCGAGCACGACCAGCCCGGCCGACTGAAAGCTTCGGAGCACCTGATCTGTTAATTGCGCTTTGCTTGCGCCTGAGATGGTCGGCAGCAAAGCTTCTAACCTCGAACGAGCCTCTTCTTCGAGAATCGGCCGATCCCTATCCAGTGCACCGACAAGATCGGAAAGAAGCTTCATCCGAGATCCGGCATCGGGATACCCCGCATCGAATTGCGGGGTGACGCTCACCTTTTGGTCGCTGGCGGCCCACTCTTTTAACCTCTTCGTAAGAAGCTGATACAGAAGATCACCCAAGGTTTCCGTTTCGTGTTCTGTGCCGGTCTGCAGCCCGTCAAAAAGGAGGCGGCAAAAGAGCGGTGTATCCGCGATTAAGTGCAACTCAGGCGAAGCCCGTAACCTATCGAGTGCGAGTGAGGCCGCCCAGATTGCGCTGTCGCGTTCTTTTCCATCGGCGATAGCCTCTTCGACGAAAAGCTCGTGCCTGTCATCGTCTTGAATTGGGAAAGGAACGCAGATCTGCCATCTGCCGTGATCGAGCCCGGCAAGTTCGATCGGACGTCCAGTTGCCAGAACCTGTACTGTGGGCCAATGATCGACGACTTGCCCGAGGCGTTCAACGATCTCTCGTGCAACTGATAACGACACTTCATCTAGGCCATCGATAAGGATTGCGGCCTCAAGACCCGCGCTCAAAAGAGCCTGTAAATCGAAACCCGAAGCCGTAGGAAGAATCTGGTCATTCACGAACGTAGAGACAGAGGAAATGAATTCCTTGACGCTCGGCCAGCGCAGACTTTCCGCGTGAGTGCCCGGCACCAACATTTTCGCTGGTACAAGAAGTGCGATTGCATTTTGATTACGGTCCTGGCTTTCGATAGCGAATGTCGCCGCCAAGGTACTCTTCCCCGAACCGAGATCTCCCAATAAGAGACTCCGTCGAGTGGTTCGCATCGCATCGCCTAGAAGGATCGGCCGAACCTGCCGAGCTTGATTTCTATGCCCCGGTTGCTCAATCTGTGGCTTTAACTTTGCCAGTTCGATGGTTACAAACGCCGGAATTGTGTGTGGTAAAGTCCCGTGCGGTCTTAAGGCCCGTGACTTTGCCTCGATCACGTTCCGCGCATAGCTCTCGCAGGCATGTCGGTAATCCGGCAACTTGGGGAAAAAGTGCGCCGGGCCCCTCGGTCCACCTTGAACAACCGAATCACGGAAAAATAAGTCTGTTGCCTCGATCGACTGACGCCATTCCCGCGTTGCCGACTGTGGGTCAAAATCAAATGTTCGATAAACGAATCTCTCATCGTGAACCTGGATCAGCGAGAACGAGTTCGTATAGGTCGCATCGGCGTAGGTGGCTCCGCCAGTCATGACGTACGCCGCGCCGCCGTTGCGATCTGGCCGCCTACTTTCGCCATGAGTGTGTCCGGTCAACATTAGGTGGCAACGGCCAGCGACCACATCGAACGTATTGGTCCGGCCGCGAGCGTGAACTTCCGAGTCGTGATACCAGTCTTTGGGGTGATGGAGAAGGAATATGGTGGGCGGAGCCGTTGCGAGTTTCTGGGTATGGAGTACTTGTCCGTGAGTCTCCAAGACGTCAAAGATGGGCCGTCCAATCCAGAGCTGCTCTTTGTCGGTGTTATCCCGGCAGAACCAGGCGGAGTTCAGAGAGCAGAACGAGATACCCTCCACATCGCGATGTCCCATCAGAAAAGATGTACAGCCGCCGACCTGAAGCTCTCCAATCCCAAGTTTCTTAGCAAAGCCGGTATAGGCCTCAAACGGGACTTCATACTTAGTGTCCAGCGGAAACGAAAGAATCTTGTCAGCCTCAGCGGCATCTGCGGGGCGAGCGTAGGTGACCTTGTCGCGATCGATATCGTGATTACCAGCACAAGTGACGACGTGGTCCGGCGGTATCGACAATTCCTTGAGCAGCCTCTCCAGCCACCTCGCAGCCTCCTCGTATTCAGAGCACTTGCCTCGATATGCGATATCGCCACTCAAGCAGACAATCGTCGGTCGCCACTCGGGTTCCAGCTTTAAGATGACCGAGGTGATTCCATCAAGCGCGAGTCGGCGCAAGGCGCGCGCGGACTCAGATCTATCGCACCCGAAGTGAACGTCGGAAAGATGAAGAATGACTTGCATCGTCTTTGCCATCGTGGCCCGTTGAAACAATGATAGTAGTTTCCATTGAGGGATTCACTAGGCTATCCCCCGCGGGTACTAATCGCCTTGGTGAATGCATGACAATCCCATCGGCCGATGTCAGCGGGTGTGGGGTTGGTGCTCCTCGTCGGGATAGTCGCAGTACAAGTTGGAATAAGCTAATCGGAACGTGACCTTCACCGACAGCTCCGAGGGGTCATCTATCTTCGTCCACCCGGGAAGTTCGCCTCGCTGTACCAAGGCGAAATCAATCATGTCGGTGCGTAACTGTCGCGTGAGGATACCGCCCTTCTGAGCGTCTTGAAGACCTCGCACTGACACTGGAATTGGACCAAGAAAATATTCGCGTCCGACCATCACGGTCGCTGAGACATCAACGGTCGAGATGACGTCGTTAAAATTCACTGTCAACCGCTTGCCGACAATCACTTCATGCATTCCAGGCTCGTGTGGGATTTCGAGATTGTCCCATTTCGTATTCACAATTGATTTTGCGCTTCCAAGACTCGTGCCATCCGCAGAATGCAGGGTCAGGTTTGCAAGGTCTTCGCCATCATATGGAATGACAATCCGGCCCGTTCCACTCAGCGAAAGTTGGGAACCCTGCATGAACGTTCTTTCGAGCAGTGCAGGTACAGCTACGTATGTCTTCCAAACAACACTCTCCGTATCGACGAGTCGAAAGGTCTCGATACCGTGATTTCTTGCGACGTTGATGGCTGCTTCGGAGAAGTCGTTGCTTGAAATTAACGCGCCTTTGTTCGCACGAACGTCGCGCACCAGACCGGAGAACTCCTCAACATCTTTGACGTCGAGCGGTTCCTTATAATCTTTGCAGTCGATTACAACCAGAATCGGATACTGCCCGATGTTTTGTCGGACGCTGATGTCAATCTGGCGTAGGACTCTCGAGTCAATCCCTTGAATGGAATCGTTCAGAGTGACGGTTCCATTTCCCGCGAACTCTTTCTGGATTTCGTAGGCCAGCTTTTCAAACCGCTTCCACTTCGGGTCAGCGTCATCCATGTCAGGCGCTCCTGCTTTTGACGTCGGGCCAGCGGTCATCAATCGCCTTCATAATTTCGTCCGCCCATCGAACGGCGTCGGAGATTACAGCAACCGGTGCAGGCACTCGCTTCCCGCCGTCCCTCTCTGCCAGCTTTTGAGCGGCAAGAATCGCAGCCATCACTCCGATGACACGTTTGCGGCTCTCATCCAGTTGCGCATTCTACACCTTCGCCTTTGATTCGCTCAGAGCATTCATGTTAGCATCCGCTCATGTACCTCCCCCGACGGGAAACCACAGACCGAAGTTGGGTTTTCGGCTCACCAGAACTAGAGGCAACTCTGAAGCCATTGTGTCAGCGTGTCGAAGCTGAGTTCGACCTTCCGACGGACGAATTTTGTCGTTACTTTGCGGACTTTGACGACCCGTGCCTGATAGGTGACCCGCGTTTCGGACGGCACTTCCGTGGTTTTCATGCTACGGTTGCATCTAGAAACACTCTGCCAAGGTATCTGTTCGATTGCTTCTTCTTCCCTCTCGAAATGTTCATCCTCCGCGACAAGTCACCGACCTTCGGGGAGATGATTGCCTTCGACACTCTAATTTACGTCAGGCAAAACACCTGCAACGACAAAACGGGTCTGGTGGAATGCTACGCCCATGAGTTGCAGCACTTCGTGCAACGTAAGAAGACGGCCCGACTACACGCTGTGAACGGCGTGCTTTACGAGAACCTGAAGAGATTGGAGCCGACGACAACAGTCGTAGATATTCCGACTGAAAGGGAAGCCAACATCATTTCAAAACGGGTTGCAGAATCGCTGTGCGGGGCTGAATCGGTCACGGTGTTTGCAGACGCACAAGTCCGTCTGATGGAACAACTCGGCGAATACGAACAAAGGGACAGATGGATTTTCTTTCGTGACACGCCGTCTTCTACACCATTCAACCTGTTGGACGCGACCTTGCCGCTGGTGCAAAAATACAAAGCAGTGCTCAACTTTGGCATGGATGTTAACGCGGACGGATGGTGGGTCGGCCCTTTGCCAAAAGACAAGATCGACGGCGAATGACGCAATCACTGAGGGTTGTTGCGACTCGCTTTCTTCTTTAGCTTTCTTGTCGTAAGGGTCCTTGGAGTAGGTTTACGATTCCGGGGGAAGGCCCGGTCACCCAGTTGATTCACCCATCGTTGCACGTACCTCATCGCTGCTGCCGCCTGTCTTCCGACTTCCGGGCCGACTTTCTTGCCTGCTTCGCGTGCAACTTCATCTAGGAAAATCCGCGCCGGACGCGACCAGATATAAATCGCAATCCCGAACACTGCGTCCCTGAATACTTGCGTTGGGTCGTGCGGATTACGTCTGCGGGTTATTCGCCGATTTTCAATTTCAACCGCGTTAATCGAGGGCCAGCGAGTCATCAGCGTTTTCCGAAGTCGCGGTAGTGCTGTGCGGACATCAGCCAGCACGACAGGCGTTTCTTCAAGCGAAATGAAAAGGTCTTCTTCGCCTGGCTCTATGCGCGTCTTTCCGACTGGCAGCACTCGAATGGTTGGCATGATTGAAATTCTACCCCTGGCGAGGTCTAAGGCGCGGGAGTCACTCTTTGCTCCCCGCCCTGCGCAGTGTAAATCGTACCACCCGTCGCGCTACCATAAAATTGATGCCAAAACTGAGCGAAGTTCATTTCGTACCGCCACGCCAGAGCCAAAACTTGTGGGGTGACAGAGGCGTGCTCGTTACTCTGGACGTTGCGAAACTGGACCGAGCGTGGCGATACAACCGTGTGCCAGAGGGCGGAGGCACCGACCCGGATACCAGATTTCAATATGAGGGAGTCAGGCAATGGATAGGCGTCGGCCGGATAGTTGAGCTGTGGGCTACGACCGTGACGCGGGAAGATGACGAAGACGACGCTTTATGCTTCATCGAAGGACGGCACAGTTTCGCCGTGCTCCGCGATTTAGGGTATGTAACGATTGAGGCATGGGTGAACCGGGACGAAGCCGACCAACTTGTGCGGAAGTACGGAGCCGGGTGAGAATGTCGAGGGGTCTGCAATGGACTCAAACTCAGTCGCTACCTTAGTGACAGCGTGTGCCACAGCGGTTTATGGCATCGGGACTATTTTTCTTGTGTACCAACTGTGGCGAGATAGAGTCCAGCGGGATAGACACTTTCAGACGGACAGCGAGGCCCAAAAACTGAACGAACTCCGCCGCGCCTTTTATGAGGCGTGCGGCTATTGGCTAGGCAGCAGATGGGTAGCGGGGTCCGGCAACGTTGACCGTGCTCAAGCGGGCAGAGAATTTGAAGCACTGGTTC
The DNA here is from genome assembly GCA_963837915.1 of uncultured Acidobacteriaceae bacterium. Taxonomy (GTDB): domain Bacteria; phylum Acidobacteriota; class Terriglobia; order Terriglobales; family Acidobacteriaceae; genus DASRAA01. The sequence goes on along the minus strand of CAWIPZ010000010.1, from coordinate 11,890 downwards.
GCTTGGAGTGCCAGTTGAGGATAAATGGTCACAGCCTTGAGGCTAATAATCTCGGATTCGTCATTCGAGCGAATTTTCAAGGGATTGATGAAGAACTCGGAAGAGTTGGAGTCGCGTTAGGATTGGTCCCTTCGGAGTACCGCCAAGCAAATGCAGTCGGTTTTCGTCGTTGACACAAACCGTTATGGCCCCATCAGTCATCTTTACTCCGTCAGACGAACCCTATCTGGGCCGCGAACTGCTGCTCTCTTTCGACAAACTGATTAGCGCTTGTTTGGAACTGAACTCAGAGTGCGCTCCCGCTTCACACGGGCGTCAATTGAGTACGTTCCAGAGCGCTCTCTGCATCTTGGTTCCTCAAACAATTTCGCTTGCGCTTTCGATTCGAGAGCTTATTCGTCAAGGTTACCTGTTCGGTGCCAAAGTGTTGGTGCGTCCATTGACTGAACGCGCAGTAACGATGGTCTACTTATTCAAGAAACCGGATGCGCAACAGATTTGGGACGAGGGCTGGAAGCACGGCAAGAGGCCAAACCTTCAGCAGATGGTCGAGTATCTGAACAGTACGCCCTCTGAGGGCGCGTTGCAGTCCATGAAGGGTTTCACACACGCCCTCAATAGTGCAACGCACGGGGACCCACTCAGTGCGCAGTGGAACGTTGTTTTGCGTGAGGATGGTGTTCCCGTGTTTCTTCCTTCCAAGAACCTACAATCACCCGGTCTCGCCGACGAAATCTGTGCGGAGACGATACCTTGGCTGGCGGCAACAATGGGAATGATGAGCGCGGCCTTCGGCAAAGAGGACAACGTACGGCGAAGTGTTTGACGAAGCCACGTAGGGCGGTCGCATGTCGGTGGGTTGCAGGGCCGCGAAAGGTCTTTCCCGCCCGACCAGTTCGTCACCACTTTGGTTCGATTAGGTGGGGTGACGTAAAGGCCCACCGACCATATTACGCCCAAAACCGTCTGCTATTCTGAAGCGTGCCATGACTAAAGCTGACATCTTTCTGTTGGGTCTGAACCATCCGTATCAGTGGCGGCTAGGCGTGGCGCCGTCTCAGTTGGAACTTGACCAACGGTATCGCTTCATCGAGCGAGTGCGTGACATCGTGCAGTCATTCCGTCCGGACATCATCGCTGACGAAACGCCGGACACCGATAACCCACATTTGTTGGGAGTTCTTCCCTCCGCACCCGTACCGATTGACATTCCCGAAATCAGGAAGGCCGAACGGGGATTCAGCATCGACAGATGCATCCACTGCGTTTGTCCATTTGTAGATTCAGTCAGGGAACGATATTGGCGGCGTCGGCTGCACCAGTTGGTACGCACGCATCCGCAACCCCGTGTTCTGATGTTCGTAGGGGCACTTCACTTGGAATCATGCTTTGAACGGTCCTCGTTTGCCGACTTGCTCATGAACGCCGGATACAACGTCGTTTGCGCTAATCTCTGGCGCGAAGCAGGATGGGACCATTCGTGGGTGCGAGAATGGCAGCATCCCATAACTCCGACGGCGGGTTCTCCGCCTACGCTTCGGTGCTGCGTTGCCAGCGGAACGTATCAGCGCAATCAGAGATGCGACCACAAAATCTATTGGAAAGACTTACTCGCCAGCAGATGTTCGGATGTTACTTCAACGTCCACTTTCTAGGCGTGACGCGCATCTCGAACTGTTCGGTCGAAGTAGCACTTGCGTGCGATACGTTGCAGACCAGGGGGGCCATAGTCCCCTGGGATTCGTACCATTCCATCTCATTAAGTTTGATCGATTCCAACCAAGTCTGGTGTTAACGGCTTACTGTCGGCAAGCCGTGATTTCAGCCGCCTACCCTTTTCGCAACGCATTCGGTGTGCAACGAGTGTGCGCATCTTTCATGGGATTGCTCGACTCCGTAATTTCCGCGCCCATGGGGCGACTGACTGCCAATCATTCAAAAACAACGGTCTTCCGGGGCTTCCGTGCTATTCGGTATGCCGGTTGTGGGCCAGATGATGTCCAATTGCGCCTCGACAGTTCCCGTCTCTCCGGCCCTCCGATAGTCCGCAAGCCACTCGTCAATGACCACAAGCGCGTTTATCGTTACCTATGGGTGAAACTTTCGAGAAGCCGACTTGTGGCCCGCAAGTGGGATGAGCGGCCCGAATCCTGAACCCAGCGAATGATTACGTCCTTTATCATTCACAAACTCGCACAGCAGATAAGGGAATTATGCAAGCGTCAGCTTCGAACGGCCTCTGCCGTGTGAAGGCCGAGGGTGACTTTGAGGAGTTGCATTGAATCTGCACCAAGGCTTGACGAATCAGCGAGTTGCTGGCGGCTTACGTTCGGTTCAAGCACATAACGTGAGTGTTCTGAGTCAAACAACAGTCCACTTAATCGGCAAACTACTCCGTTCTGGTGCTCTCGTGCAACGATGCGGTACCGATCTTTGGATTGCGCATGGAATATGCGATTCTTCTCTTTGTGGATGTAGGGTTTGGCTCTTGATTCGAGCCAGCGGTCGACAAAGCCGACGAGGGTTAGCGAGCGAGCCCGGCGTCGAAGACTGTGCAACGAATCTGTTAGAATCCCCCACCTGGGGTTTCATCGTTTCCAATCATCGCATGTCCGCTACCGCGAACCAGACGAACGGTTTGAACCCGTGGGCAGAAGGAGACCGAACAGATGAAGGCGTCCGTCTTGTTCGGGGCGGGGTGGGAGAACGATTCCGTAGAGGTCCTGTGGCGAGATTCCGGACGTGCCTTCTGCAAACTGTGGCGGAATGACACTCAGGGCGAAAAGCACGCGTTCATTCCCAACCCTGCCGGCGTTGAGCATCCGACTCTGGACAGCATTAATCGTTTCACCCACGAACACGACCTTAAGAGTCACCTGGACAGCGCTTGGGCGTTGCGGCCGCTGGAATTGGTACGCGAGCGCGGACAGACTATGCTCGTGGTTGATTACACGGGTGGTGAGCCGCTCGATCACCTCGTCCGCCAGCCGATGGAGGTCGGACAGTTCCTCCGCCTTGCCGTGGCGCTGGCAGGCGCAATAGGTCAGCTACATGGACGAGGGTTGATCCACAAAGATATCAAACCCCCAAACGTGCTTGTGGACTCCGCAACTGGTCACGTCCGTCTCACCGGCTTCGGCATCGCATCGCGCCTTCCGCGCGAGCGCCAAGCGCCCGAACCTCCTGAGTTCATCGCTGGAACACTCGCGTACATGGCGCCAGAGCAGACTGGACGGGTGAATCGCTCGATTGATTCGCGCAGCGACCTGTACTCGCTTGGCGTCACGCTTTACGAGATGCTAACCGGCAGCCTTCCGTTCGCGGCATCCGATCCGATGGAATGGGTGCATTGCCACATCGCGAGACAACCCGCAGCACCCAGCGAGCGGGTAAGGAACGTTCCAGAGGCTGTCTCCGCGATCACCATGAAGCTGCTCTCAAAGACAGCCGAGGAGCGGTATCAGACGGCCGCGGGAGTTGAACGAGATCTACTGCATTGCCTGTCGCAATGGGAGTCACGAGGATCCATCGAAGTGTTTCCTCTCGGGGAACACGACACCCCGGACTGCCTCATGATCCCCGAGAGACTTTACGGGCGAGACGGTGAGGTGGACGCCCTGCTCACCGCCTTTGATCGCATAGTAGCCGGCGGCCGGCCAGAGTTGGTGCTCGTCTCTGGATACTCCGGCATTGGCAAGTCCGCCGTCGTGAACGAGCTTCACAAGCCGCTTGTCCCGCCCCGCGGCCTGTTTGCATCTGGAAAGTTCGACCAGTACAAGCGTGACATTCCGTATGCGACGTTGGCACAGGCGTTCCAAAGCCTTGTCCGGCCACTCCTCAGTAAGGGCGAGGACGAGTTACGCAAGTGGCGTGACGCACTTCGGGAGGCACTGGAGCCAAACGGCCTGCTGATCGTCGATCTTGTCCCCGAATTGAAGCATGTCATTGGCGAACAACCAGCCGTTCCCGAACTACCGCCGTCGGAAGCGCAGCGACGTTTCCACTTGGTCTTTCGCCGGTTCATTGGCGTGTTCGCACGACCGGAGCATCCACTGGCACTCTTTCTCGACGACCTGCAGTGGCTGGATGCCGCGACACTCGACTTACTCGAAGATCTGTTGACGCGCGACGATCTGCGGCACTTATTGCTCATTGGCGCCTATCGCGACAACGAGGTCAGCCCAACGCATCCGCTCATGCGCAAGCTCGATGCAATCCGTCAGGCCGGAGCAGCATTGGAGGACATCGTTCTGACACCGCTCGGCGAGGACGATCTGTGTCAGTTGGTGGTGGATTCGCTGCGCTGCGAACCAGAAAGCGCCGCTCCGCTCGCGAAATTGATTCATGAGAAGACCACAGGCAATCCGTTCTTCGCCATCCAGTTCATTTCCACCCTGGCAGAGGAAGGCTTGCTTAGCTTCGACTACGGTAAAGGCCGCTGGGTCTGGGACCTGAATCGTATTCACGCGAAAGGCTACACGGACAATGTAGTGGAGCTCATGGTCGGAAAGTTGAGCCGTCTCCCAGCAGACACCCAGGAGGTACTCAAGCAGTTCGCCTGCATGGGGAACAGCGCCGAGTTCGACACGCTGGCCATGGCTTACGAGAAATCGCTGGAGGAACTTCACCAGCACCTTTGGGAGGCAGTACGGACCGGACTTATATTCCGCTCTGACGATTCCTATCGATTCCTACACGATCGTGTGCAGGAAGCTGCGTACTCTCTGATCCCTGAAAAAATGCGTTCTGCGGCGCATCTGCGCATTGGGATGCTTCTGGCGGCACACACGCCTGAGGCGAAACGTGAGGAGGCTATCTTCGAGATCGTGAACCAACTCAATCGCGGCTCTCATCTCCTCACCTCGGTGGAAGACCGCGAGCGCGTCGCAGAATTGAATCTCATTGCAGGCCGGCGCGCCAAGGCTTCAACCGCATACGCTTCGGCACTCAAATATCTCGGGGCGGGACGAGCGCTGCTGACGGAAGAGACTTGGGAGCGGAAGTATCCCCTCATTTTCTTGACCGAGTTTCTGATGGCTGAGTGCGAGCTACTGACCGCAGACAAGGTTGCTGCCGAAAATCGACTCTCGCTGTTGCCGCAGCGTGCGAACAACCGGCACGATTTCTGCGTAGCCACGCGCTTGCGACTCACCCTCTACACCACGTTAGATCGGTGTGACCGTGCGGTTGACGTGTTTCTGGAGTGGCTCCGCAGCGAAGGCACAGAGTGGTCAAACCGCCCGACACGCGATGACGTATTGCGCGAATACGAGCGAATCTGGGCTCTGCTCGGCAGCCGGCAAATTGAAGATCTCATGGACTTACCGCTCGTTGTAGATCCTGATGTGCTCGACACGCTCGATGTTTTCACCGAGATTGTCACGCCATCGATTCTCTTTGATGAGCACTTCTCCACATTGGTCGTTTGTCGCCTGGTGACACTCAGTCTCGAACACGGAAACAGCGACGCTGCCTGCTTCGCCTATGTTTGGCTTGCGATGTTTGCTGGTCCGCGTCTTGGTAATTACAAAGACGGATTTCTTTTCGGTCAACTGGGTTATGACCTGGTCGAGAAGCGCGGCCTGACACGCTACCAAGCGCGAACCTACATGTCTGTGGGTGCCATGGTCACGCCATGGTCGGGGCACGTCGCCAACGGACGTGAACTGGTGCGTCGGGCGTTCGATCTCGCATATCGTATTGGCGATCTAACTTTTGCATCTTACAGTTGGGACCAACTTATTACGATTTGTCTGGCAGTCGGTGATCCGCTCGCAGAAGTACAGACCGAATGCGAAAACGGTTTGGCTTTTGCGAAAAGAGTCCGCTTCGGTTTGGTCATCCACCTCTGCGGAGCACAGCTGGGCCTGATCCGAACGCTACGTGGAGTGACACCAACGCTTGGGCGACTGGATCACGACGATTACCTCGAGCCTGAGGTCGAGCGCGATCTCGCCAGCAATCCGAACTTGGTATTCGCCGAGTTCTATTATTGGACCCGTAAAGTGCAGGCTCGTGTTTTCGCCGGAGACTATGCTTCAGCGGCTGAGGCCGCTTTCAAGGGACAACGGCTGTATTGGACATCAGCGGCGATGTTCGAAACGGCAGAATTTCGTCTCTATGCCGGTCTTGCTCACGCGGGCGCCTGGAGTATTGCGTCGCCTGAAGACCGACCGAAACATTTCGAGGCTTTGTCGGAACATTACAAGCAACTCGAAGTCTGGGCAGTGCACTCACCCGAGACTTTTGAGAACCGCGCCGCCCTGGTTGCGGCGGAGATCGCACGGATCGAGGGGCGCATTCTGGACGCGCAGGACCTCTATCAGAAGGCGATTCGATCGGCACATCTGTACGGTTTTGTCCACACTGAAGCTTTCGCGAATGAACTGGCAGGGCTCTTCTATGCGGCGCGAGGTTACGAGAAAATCGCGACCACCTTCTTACGGGAAGCACACTACTGCTACCTCCGCTGGGGAGCGGATGGCAAGGTCCGGCAACTGGAGCAACTCTACCCGCAGATCAAACCCGAGAGAGCGATTTCGGATGCGACGGCGACGATACGCGCATCAGTCGAGCAACTCGATCTCGCGACTGTGATCAAGGTGTCCGAAGCTGTGTCGGGCGAGATCGTGCTGGACAGGCTGATCGACACGATTATGCGAACAGCACTCGAGCATGCAGGCGCCGAGAGAGGTCTACTTATTCTTGCTCGGGGAGATGATTATCGCATTGAAGCTGAAGCCACAACCAGCAGCAATCAGGTGACAGTCGTTCTTCGACGGGCAAGCGTCACCGCTGCGGATCTACCCAGTTCGGTTCTGCACTATGTCCTTCGGACCAAAGAAGGCATGGTCCTCCACGACGCATCCGGTCAAAATCCATTCGCCGCCGACGAATACGTTCGCGGGCACGACGCACGGTCCGTGCTCTGCCTTCCGCTGCTCAAACAAACCCGACTGCTCGGGTTGCTGTACCTTGAAAACAGCCTCACACCTCACGCATTCACGCCCGCGCGAATGGCCGTCCTTAAGTTAATTGCTTCGGCCGCGGCGATCTCCATTGAGAACACGCGCCTGTATAGCGATCTCGAAGATCGCGAAGCGAAGATCCGCCGCTTGGTTGACGCCAACATTTTGGGAATCGCGACATGGAACGTCGATGGCGCCGTTCTGGCATCCAACGAAGCGTTTCTTCGGATGGTGCAATACGGTCATAAAGATGTCGCTGCGGGTCGCGTACGATGGTTGGACATGACACCTGAGGACTGGCGCGAACGCGCTGAACGCGCTTTGGCAGAAGTGATCCAGACCGGTACCGTACAACCCTTCGAGTCAGAATTGTTCCGCAAAGATGGCAGCCGGGTGCCCGTGCTGATTGGAGCCACTTTGTTCCAGGAGGGCGGTACCGACGGCGTTGCCTTCGCCCTAGATTTGAGTAAACAGAAACAGGCTGAAGCAGAGATCAGAGCGCTCAAAGATCAACTCTATCGGGAAAACCTGGCGTTGCGAGACGAGGTCGACCGCGCTCAGATGTTCGAGGAAATTGTCGGTTCCTCCAAGCCCTTGAAGACGGTCCTCTCGAGGATTGCCAGTGTGGCGCCGACTGATTCCACAGTGTTAATAACGGGAGAGACTGGTACCGGCAAGGAACTCATCGCCCGCGCCGTCCACAAACGATCCCAAAGGGCTGCACGTGCCTTCGTCAGTGTGAACTGCGCCGCACTGGCGCCTACGCTGATCGCATCGGAGTTGTTTGGTCACGAGAAAGGGGCCTTCACAGGGGCTACACAGCGGCGGTTCGGCCGCTTTGAACAGGCTAATGGTGGCACGATCTTTCTGGATGAAGTAGGTGAACTTCCCCCTGACACGCAGGTCGCGCTCTTAAGAGTCTTGCAAGAGCGAGAGTTTGAGCGAGTCGGGGGAGCTCAAACGATCCGAGTCGACGTTCGAGTGATCACGGCGACCAACCGTGACCTGACAGCGGCTGTAGCCAATGGAAGCTTTCGCCAAGACCTCTTTTATCGACTCAACGTCTTTCCCATCGAGGTGCCACCCCTGAGAGAACGGACTGAGGACATCTTGATGCTCGTCGAGTACTTCGTGCGGCGCTATGCTAGGCGGGCGGGCAAGAACTTCCGCTCGATCGACAAGAAGACGTTGAATCTGTTGCAGAACTACGATTGGCCAGGCAACATCCGTGAGCTGCAGAACGTGATTGAGCGGTCCGTGATCCTGAACTCCGGCGAGGTTTTTGCCGTCGACGAGTCATGGCTCGCAAAACAACCCACTCGAGGACGACCTGAAGTTGTTTCATCCGCGCCGTCTCAAGGCAAGCCTCGAAGCGAACGGGAGCTTATTGAAGCGGCGCTCGCCGCATCCCGGGGTCGTGTCTCTGGGCGCTCAGGGGCAGCTGCGAAGCTTGGCGTTCCACCATCCACGCTTGACCATCGCATCAAGGCCTTGGGTATCGACAGGACCCAATTTAAGTTTCGCTGAAGTCCCCACCACTTTCTCCAAATTCACCACATCCACCAGATCTGCGAAACTCGCCGCCCGGCAAGTGGCTGGATCTCTAATCCTTTCAGTCGCGTTCGAATGGCACGCCGTTTGCCATTGTAATCAATGGACGGCAGGCTACGCGAGCCAATGACGTGCCGAATCGACCGACTTTCGACTGAACACGGTCTGGTCCTTTACATCAGCGGTCAGCTCACGGCGGAGGATCTGGAGGTCGTTCGCACTGCGCTCGACCCACGCCTAGTCGTCGCTGTCGAACTCGGAGAGGTAGAGTTGGCCAACCGTGACGCAGTGAAGCTTCTGGCACAGGCCGAAGCCGAAGGCATCGAACTCAGGAGTTGCCCGGCTTACATCCGCGAGTGGGTCACGAAGGAGCGAACGAGCAGCTAGCGCGCAGAGTATTCGCCAATGAGTTGAGCTATTGGAATCTGGGTTGATTCCGGGACAAAGCCGTGTTCAACCCAGGAACGATCCGCACATTGTTTGCAAATTCCAACATCACCGCAGAGGAGGAATCCATGAACACAACTATTACTGTACGAGAAGACAGCTCCACAACAACTGCCAACAGTGCGATTCGTCCGTTTCAGAAAATAAATATTCCAGAGGCGGAACTCACCGAATTGCGCAGGCGCATCAAAAACACAAGGTGGCCGGAACGAGAAACGGTCACCGATGCAACCCAAGGCGTGCAGCTCGCGACGACTCAAGCGCTCGCTCGATATTGGGCGACAGAGTACGACTGGCGCAAGATTGAGGCAAAACTCAACGCCCTTCCGCAATTCATTACCGAGATCGACGGACTGGACATTCATTTCATTCACGTACGTTCCAAACACGAAAATGCGTTGCCGCTGATCGTTACCCACGGGTGGCCCGGTTCGATCACCGAACAGATGAAGATCATCGATCCGCTCACCAATCCCACCGCACACGGCGGAAATGCATCCGACGCGTTCGATATCGTGGTTCCGTCGATGCCGGGTTACGGGTTTTCAGGCAAGCCGACGACGACCGGCTGGGGCCCTGAACGCATCGCGAGTGCCTGGACGGTGTTGATGAAGCGACTCGGCTACTCAAAATTTGTGGCAACGGGCGGGGACTGGGGCGCGGTCATCACCGATCTGATGGGCGTGCAGGCTCCGCCCGAACTTCTCGGTATTCACACCAACATGCCCGGCGCGGTTTCTGCGGATATTTATCAAGCTGTTCTGTCCGGCGCGCCGATGCCGTCCGGTTTCTCAGACGACGAAAAGACTGCCTTCGAGAGGCTCCAATTCGTGTACAGCAAAGGCGTCGGCTACGGCTACCAGATGGGGTTGAAACCGCAGACGTTGTATGGAATCGCGGATTCTCCCGTCGGCCTGGCCGCGTATTTTCTGGACCACGATGCGTGGAGTTATGCGCTGATCGCGCGCGTCTTTGACGGGCAGACCGAAGGTCTCTCCCGAGACGATGTCCTCGATAACGTTACGATCACCTGGCTGACCAACACGGCGCTTTCCGGAGCACGGCTCTACTGGGAAAATAAATTTCCCTATTTCAGCGTCAAGGGCGTGTCTGTCCCGGTTGCTGTGAGCGCGTTCCCTGACGAGCTCTATCAGTGTCCGCGGAACTGGGCAGAAAGCGCGTATCCCAAACTGATCCATTACAACAAGCTCCCCAAGGGCGGGCACTTTGCGGCCTGGGAACAGCCGAAGCTCTTTTCCGAAGAGGTTCGGGCGGGCTTCAGATCATTACGGTCGGGCGCGGCAAGGTCTGCCGCCTAACCTGATCGCGGCGAAGACTAGCCTTGTGTGCACATTGCCACAGGAGAGCGCAGATGACCGGGCTCTCCTGTCTTCGCCCCAACTAGATAGCGAAAAAACAAATGCGAAACGCAAAAGGAGGGAAGAACATGGCAAATCCGACATATGAGGTACACGCCAACGATGACGCCAGCGAGGCGAGCGTGGCGCAGTTCAACATCGACCGCACTTATCCGGGCCTGTGGACGATCACCTTCAGCAACCCGCCGATCAACATATTTGTTCCCGCAACGATCGTCGAATTGGGTGCGCTAATGACCGACCTCGAGGCGGACCCGTCCGTGAAGGTCGTCGTGTTCCAGTCGGCGAATCCCGATTTTTTCATCGCCCATCTCGATGTATTCAAGGCAGCTGAACGGCCAGAGGCGCTGGGCCTTTGGCGCGAGTTTGTCCTTCGCCTCGCGTCCTCGGCAGTGGTGAGCATCGCCAAGATTCGCGGGCGCACGCGCGGGATCGGCAACGAGTTCGTGCTGGCCTGCGACATGCGCTTCGCCAGCCGGCAAAGCGCCCTATTCGGCCAACCCGAGGTCGGCGTCGGACTGGTCCCGGGCGGCGGGGCCCTGGAATGGCTACCGCGCTTGGTGGGCCGTTCGCGCGCACTTGAGTTCGTGCTCAGCGCCGACGATTTTAATGCTGACATCGCCGAGGCCTATGGCTGGGTGAACCGCACGCTGGAAGATAGCGACCTCGACGCGTTTGTCGATACGCTGGTCCGGCGTCTCGCCTCATTCGAGCGTGAAACGCTAGGCGCGGCGAAGGCCCAGATCAATCGGTTCGGGATGCCCACGGCTGCGGAACTCCAGTCGAGTAACGAGATGATCTTCCCAATGCTGGCCTTGCCAGATGCGCAGGCGCGCGGTCCCAAGCAGCGTGGTATCGGTTATGGCATTCCGAGCGACTTCGAATTGAACTTCGGCCGGTACCTCCCTGCGTTCGGGCGGGCGGACGTCGATCACACGGACAGGCAGCCCGTTCGCGACAGGAGAGGTAGACATGAAACCGTGGAAAATAGTTTCGCTAATTCTGTTTGCTCTTGCGGTTGCAGCCGCGGGATACGGGCTGATTCTCGTGCGACACGGCTTCAGCGCACTTGCGACACCATCAGCGCTTGAGGAGCTCGCCGCCACAACGGCCCGCAAATTGGCCGTGCCATCCGCGTACCGTCAACTTCACAATCCCATCGTGCCTTCAACGGAGGGCATTCGGGGAGGCATGGAGCATTTCGCCTTTCATTGCGCTCCGTGCCATTCGAATGACGGATCGGGCCACACGGTATTCGGCAAGGGCCTCTATCCGAAACCGCCCGACTTGCGCGCAGCCGCGACGCAGAACAAGAGCGATGGCGAGCTCTACTACACAATTGAAAATGGAGTTCGTTTGAGCGGCATGCCAGCCTTCCACGGGACGCACACTGTCCCGTGGAATTGGCGCCTGGTTTTGTTCATCCGACACTTGCCCCAGATCACCCCCGAGGAACTCAATGAGATGAATGGGTGGAATTCGAAGATGGAGGCAGATCCAGCGCATTTCTGAAGGGCGCGGAACGTCCGTCACAAGGCGCATGAG
>CAWIPZ010000009.1:0-606974 GCA_963837915.1 uncultured Acidobacteriaceae bacterium | reverse complement strand
GTTCACTGCGAGTTCGCCGATCGACCCACCCGGAAAGCTGAGCGGCTTCACCACGAAGCTATCAGTCGTGATGGCAATTCGCGCTCCACCGATGGAGAGCTGAGCAGCGTCGGCGAGAGGCTCTGAAGTCGAGCTATATAACAGGGGCGCAAACAGGCCTTCCACTAGCCTGCGACTCGCCTTGCCGCCCGCTCCGTGGGCCATCTCGATTTGCGGCTCACGAAAGCGAACGCGCGGCGCTGTAACGGGATCACTCAGGCCGTTTGGCTCAGCCCGATCTCCGTTGCTGCTTTGCGGTGTTCGTAGTTGTAATAGGCTGCGCATGATCCTTCCGATGACACCATTAACGCTCCGATAGGATGCTCCGGCGTGCACTCACGACCAAACAATTTGCACTGATGGGGCTTCAACACGCCCTTGAGTACTTCCCCGCACTGCGCAGCCTTTGGGTCGGTGACTCGCACGCCCGGCACCTCGAAGCGCTGTTCGAAGTCCCACTCTCCGTACGTGTCGCGGATACGAAGGGCTGACTGCGAAATAAATCCCAAGCCTCGCCATTCAAAGTAAGGACGCAGTTGGAAGACCTCGGCCATCGCGCGCAGTGCCGCCCGGTTTCCTTCCCACGGAACTACCCGTTTGTACTGGTTCTCGACCTTGGCTTCGTCAGATTGCAACTGGCACAGCAGCATCACGATCGACTGCAGCATATCGAGTGGCTCGAATCCTGAAATCACGATCGGCTTGTGTTCATCTTTCACGATCCATTCGTAAGGGCGGCAGCCGATGACGGTCGACACGTGGCCCGGACCGATGAACGCGTCCAGTCGCATATCCGGGGAATCGAGAATTGCCCGGATCGCCGGGATAATCGTCACATGGTTGCAGAAAACTGAAAAATTACGAATGCCCTCGGCCTTAGCGCGCATCAGCGTCAGCGCTGTCGAAGGCGCCGTGGTTTCGAAACCGATTGCAAAGAACATCACGTGCTTTTCCGGATTGGCTCGTGCCAGCTTGAGCGCATCCGATGGTGAATACACGATGCGAACGTCCATACCACGGGCTTTATGTTCGAGCGGGCTGCCATTCGTGCCCGGCACACGCATCATGTCGCCGAACGCGGCGAAAATTACGTCTGGATCTTGGGCCAGCGCCAGGCCATCGTCAATCCTGCCCATGGGAAGCACACACACCGGGCAGCCAGGCCCGTGAATCAACTCGATATTCTCCGGGAGCAAATCCTTCAGCCCGAAGCGATAGATGGCATGCGTATGCCCCCCGCACACCTCCATGAAGCGGTAGTGCCTGTCGGGATCGGCCAGCCGCCGTATTTCATCTACGGTTCGCGTGATCAATTCCGGCTCGCGAAACTCGTCAACAAATCTCATGACGCCTTCTCAGTTGGTTCTTCTTTCCGCTCTTCGTTATCCGCCTCGTCCAGTCCGTACCCTTGGACCTCCTGCATGGCCGCCTCCGCCTCACCCAGCATTCGGAGCGTCTGCATCTGGTCGTTGGCATCCTCTTCGCTGATCTTGCTCATGGCGAAGCCGACGTGGATCAGGACCCAGTCGCCCGGTGCGGGACGGTCGTCCTGCAACAATCCCAGATCCACGCGCCGCCGCACGCTCACCACATCAACCAGCGCTGAGTCAGGGTTGTCAGGCGAAATCTCGATGATCTTTCCGGGTATTGCCAGGCACATGGTGCATCCTCCAGGCGGCATTGCGTTTTCGTCGTCGTAATCCATCGCGTTTACCCCTGCTTTTGGGCCACGATGTCGAACGTGCACTTGATCTCATCCTTGAGCTTGATTGCTCCACCCGCGACCGAAACTGGGGCAATCCCATATTCACTCTGCTTCACTCCGAACTCGCCCGAAGCGCGCAGCTTGTCGCCCGAGATCACCACTCTGGCTGAAATCTGCAATGGATGGGTCTCGCCATGCAACGTGAGTGCACCATTCAATGCTGCCCAATAGCGGTCGCCGCTGCCGCTAACCTTAACTTGCGAGCAGTCGTACTGGATTTCCGGAAACCGGTCGACTTCTAGCACTTCGTCATACATCTGGCGCTGGATCTCGCGCCGGTCCTTATCGCTAATGTCATCCGCTCACTTGCAGCGAGTCTGCTTTGATCGTCAAGTGTAAATGCGCATCCTCCAGCGTCGTACCGGTAGCAACGAACTGCGCCTCGCCCTGAATGTCGCGGACAGCGATTTTCGGGCTATGCCCAAAGGCGGATAGCAGGCCAGTGGAAAAAGCTTGTACAGTAAACGTGCTGCGCCCGGCGTCAACTGTGTAGCGAACTGCGGCTTTGTTGGGTGTCGGTTGCGCCGCATCGGCTGCTGATTGCACTCGCGATCCTCCTCGCAAATTCCCGGTATTCGCCCGCGGAACCTGTCGCGCTCGCCCATCGATCGGCATCGCATCAACGTCGGGTCAGCGGGTTCGAGTCCCCTATCTACATCTCTACATCGACCGCAACTTGAGGTACCGTTCCAGATCCGGCAATGCCCCCTGCGCCAGGTTGCCGATGCCGGCTTGGCCGAGGTACTTCCTCACCAGGGGATTAGAAAGAATCAATCCCGCGCCAAATACGATGAAGGCCACGCCACTGAGCATGAACAGTGTGTCCTTGTCAGTCGCTACATCGGAGTGATTATTGCTCTCGTGCACGGCTATCTCCTTGTCTTGGTCAATTCAGAACGACCTCTTAATTCGATCGCTTCGGTTCTTGCAAGCTTCGTTCGACCACGGCGGCCACCAGCTTCACCGCTTCGTCCACCGCCGCTTCCACCTGTTCGCTCAATCCCATCTGTCCTTCTTCGCCACCAAACGTCGCGGGTTCGCAACCTACAAGCAAGATTTTGTTCTTGAGTGTCCCGCTCATGGCAACGGCCATCCGCAGCACGTTCAACGGATTCATGCCGTGCGTCTCAACAACTCCCGCTTGCTGTTCATCCAGTTTGCTGAGGTCAGGCTCAACCAGCGAAACCGTCCCCGGCGCCTGCCCGTGCGGATACGCATCCACCAGGATGACCGTCTCGTACCCATCTTGCAGGGCATACGTCAGATCGAACCCGCGGATCCCGAAATCGGCGACACGCACGCTGGTGGGAAGCTCGCGTGCCGCCAGACGTCTCACCACTTCGACGCCGAATCCATCGTCCCCGAGGAAAATGTTTCCGATACCGGCCACTAGGATGCGCGCCTGTTCCGTCGTCGTACTGTTCTGCGCTTCTTCTGGTGCCAGAGGTTCAATCTCTGCCGCGTCGAAAAAGAAACGATGACCCGGCTGCCGCAGCAGTCCCAGATCGCGTCCCGGATCGTCCTCCAGCACGACACAAATATGTGTCTTGCTTTCGTAGTCCTGCTCGATGCTCTCCACGTGAGCGAGCTGCCCAGCTAAGGCGATATCAAGCACATCGCCGCCCGCACGCGGGCGCAGCCGCACACGGTCCCCCACCTTTACCTCGACACCGCCGATCGTTATGCGATCGACCGTCGTCTTGTCCTCGAGCAACTGCCATTCCCACTCGTTCATGGAGTGCTCTCCTTGACCGGCCGCAATCCGCGCACTGCACCATGTAGTTTCATGAACTGTTCGGCAGGCATCGTCTCCGTGCGTTCCAGAATCTGGCGGGCGCGCTCGTCCGACTGCCGAATTTCGCGCTTTTCGTCGTCGGTTAACGTCATGATGCGCAACGAGAGAATCTCATCGATCTCAGTCCCATCAAACAGATCCCCTGCGCTTTCCGGAGCAACCTGCGGGTAATCGTACAAAATGATGGGCGAAGCCAGCAGCGTGTCGTGTTGCCCCGGCTCGCCGACCAGCACCGGCCACGCGCCCACGTTTTGGCACGCTGCGGCCTGTTCCTGCAACTCTTGGGGAGGCTCAAACAGCGAAACAAACTCGCCGCCTTCGACGCCGAGGATCGTGTGTGTGGAAACCAGTGATTGCAGTAATGCGTTGTCCCGGCTCGCTTCGGGATCTTCCAGCGCCGAGGAGTTCCGAACGACAGTATTTACCTTGAACGTATTTTCACCGACCAGATGGGCTGCAATCTCGAGCTCGCCCCGCACCGCAGACTGGCGTCGCACTACTCTGCCCTTGGAGCCTTTACCGGCTGGCTCGGGTTCAATCACAAACTGCGCCGGGAACTCGAACGCATGGATTATTGGCCGCGCCAAAGTCGTCTCAGTACCGAAAATAGGCACGCTGACATCCCGTTCCACCGCTTCCTGCCACACATCGCACGCGGGGTTCGCCTCAGCAGATCGCTGCGTCAGCCGCAGTTGTAGTTGCAGAAAGCGCAGTCTGACTTCTAACCTTGTGCCTGAATTACCCCGTACGAGGCACTCAGTCCGCATATTGCATGCGTCCGTTCCGCCTTGCGCTTCGCTGTAAGCCTGCGGATACAGCACCCCAAAATTCCAGCGCTGCTGGTTCTTCACCGACGACGGCCTGTAGGGATACAGCATGTACCCTTCGTACAGCACAGCTTTCGCGATCTGATCGACGCGCTCGAGATTCATGACTGCACCGCTTCTTCCGCCGCCAGCATGTTCTCCAGGGCCTCTTCCCAGGTCGGAATCCCGTGCCGCACTTTGTAGTCGTAAAGCCGTTCGAACACGTCTCGCCGCAGGCACAGCCACGCGCTTCCCGGGTAGTAAGAATCCATCATGTCGCGCCACACCTTCACCGGCAGCCGGTAGCGCGCCTCTTTTTCCCACGAGATTGGCGCGACCTGCATGCTGCCGCCTTCGTGCGAATAGAACACCGTGCCGCTGAACATCAGGCACAGGGGCACTTCCCCGTCGCTGAGGGCATGAAAATATTTCGTGGCCGCCACGTTGAAATCGAACGTGCATGGGACAGGAACATCGACAACGGTCGCGTCTTCGAACGGCGGCACGTTCACGCTGGCATGTGTCCAAAGCACGTTGCGCAGAGTCTGGCTCCATCGCTCCGGTTCGCCAAATAGGTCGCGCAGCTTCAACTGTTCTTCGGCGGCATATCGGCGGCGCGTGACTTCGATCTGAATCTGGCAACGCAGGGCAACGCTCTGAATCACCTCGCGCGGGTTGCCATTCGTAATCCGCAGCTTGAACGCAATCGTAGGTGTGGCCGAGAAGCCGACCACCTCCGCGCCTTCGATCTGGAAGCCGAGATCAGGCATGGTTCGCTCCGTGCACTACCTGTGCTTTGGACCGGAGTAGGGTGAAGAAGTTGCCAATCTCTCGCCAAACCTCTTCTCCGCCCGAAAGTCCGCGCCAGTGCACGCGGATCAGGCCTACCAGCCGGAAACACTCGTCGATTGGGGCAACATAATACTCAGCTCGCGAAGCCTCGCGCGCATGGCCTACCCGGTTCACCAGCAGGGCCTCCACTTCAGGTTGCATCCGTCCCAGCACAGGATTGGCCTGCACGATGTTGTTCCAGGTTTCTAGCGGAAGCAGTGACTCCGTCGCTCCCGCCGGGCTGGGATAGAGGGCGCTCACGCGCGAATCAGTGCCACTCAACACAAAAAAAGCCAGATTGATCGGAATCAGCAAGCCGTCCCACTCCGCGTCCGTCATCTGAAAATCGACTAGCCGGCGAACCTCGCGCGGTACCAGCTTGAACTTCGCGTCGCTGCGGCCGCCGAACAGCAGGGCACAGGCGGTGCAGGCGCAAAGCACCCGTCGCTGTGGCAATTCGATGAGGTGCGCATGTTCAGACCGCACCGCCACGCTGCACAATTCGCAGTGCTCCGCAGTTCGCGGCTGTCTGCGAGCCAGTTGCCGAAGCGTATCGAACGCCCGTGCTTTTCCGATTGCCGATTCCGAATCCACCATGACCCCTGTCAAACTCAATCACGCGGCGAGGCTCAGTCCATTCCCTCGCGGCCCAAGGTTGGTACCGACGACGCCCCAAGCAACGCGTCCATCGTCACGAATCCTGCCGCTGCCGGCTCCTCGAGCCCTTCCACTACCAGCGACGTCAGATCGGGAGCGGCCTCGTAGATTGCTTCCTCTACGGCGGCCTTTAC
The DNA here is from genome assembly GCA_963837915.1 of uncultured Acidobacteriaceae bacterium. GTDB lineage: Bacteria > Acidobacteriota > Terriglobia > Terriglobales > Acidobacteriaceae > DASRAA01. The sequence continues at coordinate 600,947 of CAWIPZ010000009.1, read as the reverse complement.
GTTTTGCGTGGTCGAGCCACACACGTGTCCTTCGATGCTCACGCGCACGCGAACCTCAGTTCCATTTACACCAAGCAGCGTTGCTTCAGCGCCCATCTTGTAGAGACGCGAGCGGATCTCCGCCAGTTTTCGCTCCACCCGAGTTTGGAGCTCCTCGGGATGAAGCCCATAAAGCACTAGCAGGCTACTGACCAACGGATCCTGCCCTAACTCGTCAATCACTCGCGTGCCGCCATCGCTCGACTGGAAGACTATCTCCAGCATTCGTTCTAGCGCCGTCCCATGCATCTCCATTAAGAGTTGCACCAGCTCCTTAGCGGAGGAGCGAACCGCCGGATCGGCGATGGATTCCAACTCATGTACTCGCTCACCGATCCGCTGCACCTGCTGCTGGAAATCCTTTTCGTCAGCCACAATCCTCCTTCATCAACAACAGGGCGAGAGCGAACCGATCTTGCGCATTCCCCCAAACGCGTAAGACGACCACCCTCGCCCCTTCTTTACAACGTGAGTCAGGGCTGCAATCCAAACATCGGCGAGTGTTTGGTCTCCAGCACCTTTCCGTCACCCAGGTACATGTGGACACCGCACGGCAGGCACGGATCGAAGCTCCGCACGGCACGCATGATGTCGATGCCCTTGAACTTGTCTGGACCGTTCTCTTCGAAGATTGGCGTGTTCTGTACTGCGTCTTCGTAAGGTCCCGGAGTGCCATACACGTCGCGTGGATTGGCGTTCCAGGGTGTCGGAGGATATGGGTGATAATTTGCGATCTTCCCCTTGCGAATTACCACGTGATGAGAAAGCACTCCGCGCACGGCTTCGTGGAAGCCGCAGCCGATGGCTTCTTCCGGCACCTTGAAATCGGTCCACGTCTTCGTCCGGCCGGCATGTAGTTCCTCCATCGCCTGCTCCATGAAGTGCAGCGCGGCACAAGCCGCATACACCTGGAAGTAGGTCCTGGCGCGGTCACGCTCGATGGCGTTGCTCCACTTCGGAATCTTCCACTCGAACTCGACTTCAGGAAGGGAAGTGGTCTTCGGGAGATACATCTTGACGCTGTTGCCGGTCGACTTGATGTAGCCAATGTCGACGAGACCCGCTAGCGCGGTCGCCCACAGACGCGCGATCGGTCCGCCGCCGGTATCGAGAGCAAGATGGTCGCCGGTGCGTTTGTCGAACCACCGCGGCGACATCACCCATGTGTACTTGCTGCCGAAGTCCCGCTTCTGCGGCCGCGGAATCGTCGTCTGGTTCCACGGATGCCGCTTGTCGACGGCATTCCCCAGCGGATCAGTCTTCACGAACGTCTCCGAGTGCTCCCAGTCGTCGTAATACGAACTGCCCAGCAGGATGCGGATGTTCAGGTTGATATCGACCAGGTCAGTCGTCACCAGCTTGCCATCCACCACCACGCCCGGCGTTACGTACATCGCACGGCCCCAGTTGCTCATGTTCTTGTACGTGTAGTCGCATTCATCCGGATTGTTAAACGAACCCCAGCAGCCCAAAAGAACGCGCCGTTTGCCGACTTCCTCGTAACCCGGCAGGGCCTCGTAGAAGAAGTCGAACAGGTCGTCATGCAACGGCACGACCTTTTTCATGAATTCGACGTACTTCATCAGGCGAACCAGGTAGTCGGTAAAGAGTTGGATAGTAGGAACCGTTCCGACGCCGCCCGGATATAAAGTGGACGGATGCACGTGGCGTCCTTCCATCAGGCAAAACATCTCGCGGGTCATTCGGCTCATCTGCAGCGCCTCCCGATAAAAGGCGCCGGTGAAGGGGTTGAGGGCCCTCATGATGTCGGCTATCGTGCGATACCCATGCAGGTCTGAGTGGGGCGCCGGCGTTTTCTCCGCTTTCGCCAGGACGCCGGGGTTCGTTTCTTTGACCATCTGCTCGCAGAAATCAACGCCCACCAGGTTGTCCTGGAAGATGTTGTGGTCGAACATGTACTCGGCTGCCTCGCCGAGGTTCACGATCCACTCAGCCATCGCGGGCGGACGGATTCCGAACGCCATGTTCTGCGCATAGGTGGCGCAGGTCGCATGGTTGTCTCCGCAGATGCCGCAGATGCGGCTGGTGATGAAGTGGGCGTCGCGCGGGTCTTTGCCCTTCATAAAGATGCTGTACCCGCGGAAGATCGACGAGGTGCTATGACACTCCGCCACCTGCCGGTTGGCAAAGTCGATCTTGGTAAAGATTCCCAAACTGCCCACAATTCGCGTGATCGGGTCCCAATTCATCTCGACCAGGTTCTTACCTTTTGCGGCGGCCTCCTTGGTCGGTGCAGTGACGGTGCTCATTACGATTGCTCCTCTCAGTACGATCTCGGATGGTAGCCGGTAGTCAGTTCAGCGCGCGCGTGCCGCCACTTCGGTTCCTTATTAACGGTCGCCTGGGTCAGGCTGCGCAGTGTTCTCACGGTTCGCCCGTACGCATTGACCAGTCCGCTGGAAACGCGTGCGCCAGGCGGCTCATCCATGAAGGGCATGAATTTGTCCGGGAATCCCGGCATGGTGCAGCCGATGCAGATTCCGCCAACGTTCGGGCATCCGCCGATGCCGGCCATCCAGCCGCGCTTGGGAACGTTGCAGTTGACCACCGGCCCCCAGCAACCCAGCTTCACAATGCACTTCGGAGAACCGTAATGATCTGCGAAGTCGCCCTGCTCGTAGTATCCGGCGCGATCGCAGCCCTCGTGCACGGTTCTCCCGAACAGCCACGTCGGCCGAAGTTCGTCGTCCAACGGAATCATCGGCGCGTGTCCCGCGACCTGGTACAGCAGGTATAGCAATGTCTCCATGAAATTGTCGGGCTGCACCGGACAGCCAGGGACATTCACGATCGGCAGTCCCGCCTTGGACGTCCACTTCCACCCCAGGTAATCGGCGAGCCCCATGCAACCCGTTGGATTGCCTTCCATCGCGTGGATACCGCCGTAGGTGGCGCACGTGCCGCACGCTACAACCGCCAGCGCTTTGGGAGCCAGCCGGTCGATCCATTCATTGGTTGTAGTCGGCTGACCGGTGTCGGGGTTGGTCCCCAACGCAGCCCAATAGCCGTCACCGTGAATTTTCTCGTTGGGGATTGAGCCTTCTACCACCAGCACGAACGGATCAAGCTTGCCCTCTGCTCCCATGTAAAAGTACTTGAGGAAGTCATCGCCGTTTTCATATGCCAGCACCGGGTTGTGTAGGTGCACCTTCGGGAGTCCCGGAATCGCTCCCAGCAACACGTCTTCAACGCTGGGTTGAGTTGCCGCGGTAATTGAAACTGAATCTCCATCACAGCCAAGTCCTGCCGTGATCCAGAGGATGTGGATCTCCGAAACAGCCGGCGCCTTCTGCGTAGCTCGACCGTACGGAACTGATTCCGCCGCCATAAATTGGGTCTCCTTTCGAGATTTGGGATCCCTGACGAACTCTTTGGTTGCCTGCCTCAATCTGTCGTCGTACTGCTTGAGGCTTCTTGATTGCAGACCTTGCTCGAATAACTCGATGTCAGCGTCGTTATGCGCAATGCGCCTGTTGCACCATTGCCGCAAACTAGCATCGACAACCGACCCGCCTGGCGACAAGCGGGAGCAGCCTCGTTTTTGGGTCGTATGAAGTCGTACGGGGGGACTAGGGAATTCCCTGATGAGAGCTTGGCTGCCGCCAGCCAGCGTGCGAAAAATGGATTGTAGAGCGGTTCTACGTCAGGCCACGATTTTACAGGCTGCTGAAAAAGCCGCGTTGGCGACAGTTTCGTATCAGGGCACGACTTCAGTCATGCCGCACAGTGTTCAAATAGGAGACGGGCTTTAGCTGTGGTGTGTCAAGAGGTTGTTGACATCGAGACCGGATCGGGTGATGGGTGGTTTCTGGTTTATTCCAGCATGAGGTCGATGCCAGTTGTACTCATGGATCCAAGGCGCGAGTTGGCGGAGTCGATCGGCGGAATTCTGATAAAGCCGTACATAGGCCCACTCGCGGATAGCCGTCTGGATGAAGCGCTCAGCTTTGCCGTTGGTGCGCGGAGTGTAGATACGGGTGCGGATGGATTGAATCTGCAGGTCGCGGCAGGCCTGGGCAAACAGCCGTGAACAGAAACACGGACCGTTGTCGGTCATGACGCGACGGACGCGGATACCCAGGCGGGCGAAGTAAGCGACAGCCTGACGCAGGAAGTTGCTAGAGGAGACCGCCTTTTCGTTGGGGAGCATGGCGGTGAAGGCGATGCGGGAGTGGTCGTCGATGGCGACGTAGAGGAACTCCCAGCCTGCGCCCCGGGTCTCGTCCTGGGGGTTGCCGGTGAGGCGATGGCCGGGTTTATGGATACGGGCCAACTTCTTGATGTCGATATGCAGCAGGTCGCCGGGAGCGGGGTATTCGTAGCGCACGATGGGAACAGCGGGTTCGAGCATTCGTAGTTTATTCAGTTTCAACCGGGTCAGGATGCGGCTCACAGTAGCGCGGCTCAAGCCTGTGGCCTGGGCGATGCGCACGCCGGTCCAGCGTTCACGCCGCAAGCAGACCACGCGTTCCACCAGCGGTGGGTTGATGAGGCGGGGCGAATGACGCGGACGCGAGGTGCGATCCCGCAACCCGTCCCGGCCAGACTGGCGGAAACGCGCCACCCACTTGGCGGCGCTCTGCCGACTGAGCTTGAAGGAGGCCGCGGCCTCCTTCAAGCTCAACTGTCCCTGAATCACGGCTTGCGCAAGTTCCTCTCGACGATGAATCGTAAGTCGAGCATGATGGTGATAGTCCATTCGGCCTCCTGGCTCGCTGTTGCTTCACACCATCAGCTTCCCAGTTCTCGGTCGAATGGACAACAACCTATTGAAACTTCACAGCTAAAGCCCTTTCTATTTTGAACGCCTTACGGCACGACTGAAGTCGTGCCCTGATACAAAACAATCGGCGAAGCGACTTTTCCAGCAGCCTGTTAAAGTCGTGCCCTGACACGAAACCGTCGCGGAAAGGAGTTTTTTCGCAAGTTAAAGACCGACTCTAGATCACGCCGCACCGAATGGATGTTCCAGCGACGGACTGCGTGGAGCCTCTAACTCTGCACCGTCAGCTGTAATTTGCATGTCGTCCTCAATCCGCACGCCGAATTCGCCCGGGATGTAGATGCCGGGCTCATCGCTGAACGTCATGTGGGCACGCACTATCGTGGCATTGCCCGGGACCAGGTAAGGCCACTCGTGTCCATCCAGTCCCATGCCGTGGCCCAGGCGGTGGGTGAAGTACTTGAAGCCCGGCCCATAACCTGCATCGATGATCACTTTGCGCGCTGCCGCATCGACCGACTGGCACTCCACGCCACGGCGAGCTTGCGCCAGTGCAGCGCTTTGCGCCTTGTACACGATGTCGAAAATCTGGTTCATCTTCGCCGTAGGTTTTCCTAACACGAAGGTCCGGCTGATATCTGATGCGTAGCCTTCGACACTGCAACCGCCGTCCATCAGAACGATCTCTCCTTCGCGAATCTTCTGCGGCGCTATCGATCCGTGGGGCGTCGCGGAGTATGGACCCACTTGGGCGTCGGCGCTGCCGTGGAAACCCAACTGGCTGTGTGCTGTTTCCACCAGCGTCTGAAACTCCTGCTGCGTCATACCGGGCTGCAACGCGTGATAGGCAGCTTCATAAGCCGTGATGGACACCTTCGAGGCCAGCCGCATCAGCGCGAGTTCGTGCTCGCTCTTGATCATCCGACATCCCGCCGTCACGGGCGTCGCGCTGGCCATCTGCAAGGCGGGAACATGTAATGCGATTCCGTTGCTGAAAACGTAAGGGGTCTTCTCTTCAATCCCGACCACGCCTGAACTTATCCCCAAGTCCCGCAGACCCTCTGCGACACGTTGGTAGGGATCTTCATCCTCCTGCCAGGTTCGTACTTCGACCTTTGCCCCGAACGGCCCCACTTCCAATTGTTCACGCGCTCTGCCCTCTTCAAACGCGGGACAAACAAAGAACGCGTCGCCTTTGGCCGGCAGCACCATGGCGAAGAACCTTTCGCTGAGCCACCAATGAACGGCGCTGTAGTAGGGAAGCGAGCTGCCCGTAGCCACCACGATGGCTTGCAGCTTGTTCTGCGCCATCAACTCGCGGGCACGCTCGATTCGCGCCTTTCGTTCTTCTACAGTGATCGGGACTGCCTGGTCTTTCATCGATTTCAGGCTGGCTATCGAAGGTGGCAGGCTGGAATTGTCTTTAGCAGATGCGGTCACAGGTAGCGCGGCGACTGCCGCTGCCGTGGCCCCGGTTTGCAGGAAACGACGACGTGAAAATCGAGTCATGGCAGTCGAGTGTATCGCGAGACGCGGTTCTCACGGAAGACAAAGTGTCAGCATGAATGGGTTTCCGCCCGTTCAGGCCGTTGATCCGGTCGCTGCAGACTGAGGCGTGAGATTGCACGTATTGCGTTCGGCCCGTTCGCAAATAGCCGCATTCAACCCGCTGAATATGAACTTGTGGACGGGAAGCAACAACCACCAGTAGATGCGGCCCCACAACCCGCGAGGACGAAACAGTGCGCTCGAACGCAAGCGTGAACACCCAGTTCCATTCGGCATCGTTTCCAAGATTAAGTACGCGTCGCCTGGAACCTTCATCATTGCTTTCAGACACAGGAGCTTTCCGCGTGCGATCTCCTCCACCCGCCAGAAGTCCAAGGTGTCTCCCTGACACAACACGTCCGGGTCACGGCGGCCTTCGCCCATGCCCGCTCCCCCCAGAAGCCGATCCAACGCGGCCCGCAACTTCCATAACATCGTGGCGTAAAACCAGCCGCGCTTGCCGCCAATGCCTTCCACCACAGCGAACACTTTTTCCGGCAAGACGCTCACATCTCCCTCGCGAACATCGGCCACCCAACCCTCGTGTTCGACTACCTGCGGCAACCACGGAGTCGGTCGCAAACGGCCATCCGCTTCGGCGCTTCGCTGCTCCACGATTGCTGACAGGTCCGGTATACGCAAGGCGCGTTCCAATGCCTGCTCATAGGTCAGCGGCCTGATCTGCGGAAAAAGTTCTCTGGCCAGGTCGTTGGTGCACACTACCTCGCTGCGCAAACCTTCAATCAAGGGTCGCGAGATGCTGGGCGGAATCGGCGTTACCAGGTCCACCCAATACGACGAGAGTCGTGGCGTTAGAACAGGCACCTCCCACAAGGGACGCCGCAGTCCACGCTGGGCAGCATACTTGAGCATCATGGTGCGATATGTTTCGATGGACGGGCTCCCGATATCGATGGTCTTCCCTGCCGAACGCGGTTCGTCAAGTGCCGCCACCAGGTAGCCCACGACATCGTCGATTCCGATCGGCTGGATGCGCGTCGTCACCCATCGCGGACAGATCATGATCGGAACCCGCTCCGTCAAGTACCGAATCATCTCAAACGACGTGCTTCCCGCCCCGATGACGACCGCGGAACGGAAATCTGTTAGCTGAGGACCGTGCATTCTCAGGCATGTGCTTGTCTCTTGTCGACTTCGGAGGTGCGTCGAAAGCGCTCCCGCTGGATCACCCAAGCCTCCCAAGTAGATGACCCTTTTCACTCCTGCCGCTTTGGCGGCCAATGCAAAGTTTCGCGCTGCCTCCAGATCGACCGCGCGAAATTCTCGTTCGCCTAGACTGAGCGAGTGAATCAGATAGTAGGCCACGTCGATTCCTCGCAACGCCGGCACTAAGCTTTCCGGAATCAGCGCGTCCGCTTCTACCACATTGACTCGCCGGGGAAATTTGCTGGTCAGCTTCCGCGTGTCGCGCGTCATGCATACGACATAGTGGCCGCGCGCTAGCAAGGCCGGGACCAGCTGCGAGCCTACATACCCTGAGCTACCAGTGACGAGGAGGTTCAAGAGGTGCAATCTCCCGCCGTCGTGGGCAGGGCACCCGGCCAACTACGTTTGCGCTCGGGCGACTGCAGGTCGAACACTACAAGACTCTGTTTCGGCGCTCCATCTTCGGATGGCGTCGACCCAGCCTTCTGGCCATTCACGCCCTCTCCCGTGTCCGGTTGGTTTGGCGCGATATCTTCATCACCTGATGCACCCAGCAGAATTTTGGCCCACGCCGGAAGTGTGTTTTGGCTGATCATAATCAGGGGTTCCTTGCGAAGGTATCCGTATGGCGTTCTCGCGTATTTTCGCCAACCTTCATGTTATTGATTATTGTGAATATCAGTTTTCATATCAAGAAATATCAAGGTTGAAAACTGACCTGCGTGCAGGAGGGGAAAAGAAATTGCCGAATTTTTAACCACAAGAAAAAGTGTCTGCTGCGGAATCTCCCTAAACCTTCCGGTCTTCCCGCCGATAAGAGAGGTAGCTGTCTCCTGAATCGTTCCTTCGGCTGCTCCCAGCCGCTCCTGCGCGAGTGGCTGGGACTTTTTGTCTGACTCCTTGTCCGTAATAAAAAGCGCCAGTGGAGGCCCACCGGCGCTTCATTCAATACCTTGTGTTCGTTCGCGCTTCAAGCGCGGTAGTGTGCTCCGCCGTGACGGACGTCCGCTCCGCGCACCCAGAAGATCACGTCTTCCGCAATATTCGTGGCGTGGTCGGCGATACGCTCGAGATTGCGCGCGATTAATAGCACATTGAGCGCTGCCCGCGTCGTAGTTGGATCGTTAATCATCTTCTGCACCAGCACCACAAAGGCTTCGTCCTTCATCCGGTCCACGATGTTGTCCATCTGCAGGACAGATTCGGCGACTTCCGCGCGCCCGTCGAGGAACGACTCCAGCGCTCGCTGGACCATATCGGTCACGCTTGCGGCCATGCGCGGAATGTCCACTGGCAACTGCACTTCGGGCTCGCTGATCAAGTCGAGCACCCTCTGAGCAATGTTGACGGCCTGGTCGCCGACACGTTCCAGGTCGGCGTTGATCTTCACGACCGCCAGAATAAAGCGCAGGTCGACCGCCATAGGCTGCTGCATGGCAAGCAAGTCCAACGCCAGCTCATCGATTTCGCGCTCCGCCTGGTTGATGTCGGCCTCGTTGGTCAGCACCATCTGGCAGTACTTCGCATCGCGCGTGCGATAGGCCTCGGTGGCGCGATCGATGGCCTGCTCAGCCAAACCGCCCATGCGCAAAAGCTTTTCCTTGAGTTCGTCCAATCCCTGCTGAAAGCGGCTTCGCGTCATCCAAACCTGCCTGTGATGTAGTCTTCCGTCCGCTTGTCAGCGGGCGTCGTGAATATTTTCTCCGTCTTGTCGTACTCGATCAGGCTGCCCATAAGGAAAAATCCCGTGAACTCGGCCACGCGCGCTGCTTGCTGCATGTTATGGGTAACAATCACTACAGTGTAGTGCTGTTTGAGCTGAAAAATCAGTTCTTCGATCTTACTGGTGGAAATTGGGTCCAGCGCTGACGCCGGCTCGTCCATGAGCAGCACTTCCGGTTCCACTGCCAGCGAACGCGCAATGCACAAACGCTGTTGCTGTCCACCTGACAGGCTAGCGCCTGATTTCTTATGCAGCGAGTCCTTGACTTCGTCCCAGAGTGCCGCCAGCTTCAACGATCGCTCGACCAACTCGTCCATCTGTTTGCGGTTGCGGAATCCGTTTAACTTAAGGCCTGCCGCCACGTTGCCGTAAATCGACATGGTGGGAAATGGGTTGGGCTTTTGAAACACCATGCCAATGCGCCGCCGGACTTCCACCGGGTCAGTGCCATCGCCGTAGACCTCGATGTCTCCAACCCTCACATCTCCTTCGGCGCGAGCTTCGGGGATAGTCTCGTGCATTCGGTTCAGGCATCGTACAAACGTGCTCTTGCCACAACCGGACGGTCCAATAACCGCCGTGACGTGGTTGGCCGGTACGGTCATGTCGATGGACTTCAACGCCAGGTTCTTGCCGTACCATGCATTCAGTCCACGAACTTCGATTCCTACACCCATACTGGCTAGGACGCTCCCTTCAACATTCCACGGCTGGTGGTGATGCGCACCGCCGCCACTGCGGCCACGATCAGGACTATCAGTATCAACGCACCCGCCCAAGCCTGTCGATGCCAGTCATCATAGGGCGAGAGACCGTAGACGTACACTTGCAGCGACAGCGCAGCCATAGGCTGATTCAAGTTCAAATTCCAAAACTGATTTCCGAAGGCAGTAAACAGCAGGGGGGCAGTCTCGCCCGCGACGCGCGCAAAGGCCAACATACAGCCGGTGATCACTCCCGCCGACGCGGAGCGCAAGGACACCGACAGGGTCGTCCGCCACTTGGGAATTCCCAGTCCGAGGGCGGCTTCGCGCACTACATTCGGCACCATCAACAGCATTTCTTCGGTGGCCCGGGCGATGGTGGGGATCATCATGACTCCCAGCGCTACGCCTCCGGAAAATGCAGAAAAGTGCTTTTGCCGAATGACGATCAGGCCGTACACCGCCATGCCGATTACGATGGAAGGCACTCCGTTGAGCACGTCGGCGGTGAAACGAACCAAATCCCCGAGCCGGCCACGTCCGTATTCCGCGAGATAGATCCCACAGCCGATGCCCAAGGGCAAGCCTAAAGAGCTGGCAACCAGGAGGATGAGCCCGGTGCCGACGATGGCATTGGCCATGCCTCCACCCAACTCGCCGGGGGGTTTCGGCGTTTGGGTCAGGAAAGCGATGTTGATCGAACCCATTCCCTTAATCAGTACATAAGTAAAGATGGCAAGCAGAGGAGCAAGCACGAGAACCGCAGCAGCAATCGCGAACAAAGTCGCGGCCTGATTCATGGCACGCCGCCACAGGCTCAGTTTCTGCAAGCCCGTGTTGCCAGGTTGGTTAAGCACGCACTCTACCTCCGGAGCCGCCAGTGATGCTCCAAACCAGAAGCCGTGCCAGCGCGTTGACAATCAGCGTCACTAGAAACAGGGCCAACCCAATCTCAACCAATGCGCTGAGGTAGAGGTCGCCGGTCGCCTCGGTAAACTCGTTGGCGATGACGCTGGCCATGGTGTAGCCGGGAGCAAACAACGACTTTGAAACCTCGGGGCGATTTCCGATAACCATCGTTACCGCGATGGTTTCGCCCAGCGCGCGACCCAGGCCCAGGATAATTCCGCCCACGATGCCGATGCGCGCGTTGCGCAGCACGCCGGTGCGGATCATCTCCCAGCGTGTAGCGCCCAGGGCCAGCACGGCTTCCCGCTGGTTCTGCGGCACCGCTGTCAACACCTCGCGCGTGATCGACGCGATGATCGGAATGACCATGATGGACACGATGATGCCAGCAGCCAGCATTCCTATTCCATACATCGGACCGTCAAAGAACCCAGTCCAGCCCAGCGTCTTAGCCAGCAATGGTTCCACATAGACGCGTAGTAGCGGCGCCAGCACGAAAATTCCCCACAGTCCATAAATCACGCTCGGGATGGCGGCCAGCAATTCCACGAGAAACGAGATGATGGCGCGCAAGCGAATTGGACACATCTCGGTGACATACACCGCGACGCCCACCGAAAGTGGAACGGCAATTAACAGTCCCAGGAACGAAGAAACCAGCGTGCCGTAGATAAACGGCACGGCTCCGTACTGGTCGTTGACCGGGTCCCAATCATGTCCGTAGAAAAAGCTGAGGCCGAACTGGTGCAGCGAAAGCTTCGACTTATCGATCAGTTCCCAGGCCACGAACACGACAATGGCAAAAACCGAAACTGCAGTCAGCAGGATCAGTACCGCGAACACCGCGTCAGGAATTCGGCTGCTGCGGGGACGCGTCTGCCGGATTCGCTGCAAAACCGAAGAGACCGAGACTTCCTTTCGCTCAGCGGCGGTATGCGCCAGCGTCGGGATCGCCATCGGCGGCTTCTGGCTGGGCTCTGGTTGGTCGGGTGGGTTCATTGCGTTTACGCTACCAGACATCGTTGACAAATCGGTTACAGTGTCGCAACTACAACAACGATGCCGGCTCCCAGCCTGGCCGGGAGTCGGCCACAAAGGTCAAAACACAGTCTCGTCAGTGAATCTGCTTGGTGATGGCCGCCTTTTCCATCTCCACTACTGGCTTGGGCAGCGGAGCATAGGAGAGTGCTTCGGTCATCGATTGACCCGGACCGAGCATCCAAAAAAGAAAGTCCTTCAAGATCTTGCCTTTGTTGGCATCCGTAGGATTCGTCGGAATCAGCAACCATGTGAAGCTGGCGATAGGATAGGCATCCTTGGCGGGAGAGTTGGTGATGGAGACCCGGAAATCCGCCGGCATTTTAACCCCTGCCGCAGCCGCCGTCGTGCTCTGCAAACTTGCCTTGATGAAGGCGCCCGACGCGTTTCTCACGACGCCGTAAGGTATCTTATTCTGCACCGCGTAGATTAGCTCGATGTAACCGAGCGAACCGGGCAGTTGGCGAATCATGCCGGCCACGCCTTCATTTCCCTTGCCGCCTACGCCGACGGGCCACTTGACCGAGGTACCCTTGCCGACCGCGCTCTGCCAATCCTGACTTATCTTCGATAGGTAATCCGTCCAGACATAGGTTGTGCCACTGCCGTCGGAGCGATGCACGACCGTGATGCCCTGGTTGGGGAACTTGATATCGGGATTTACCTTGGCGATCGCCGGATCGCTCCAATTGGAAATCTTCCCCAAGAAAATTCCTGCGAGCAGCTCAGGCGTAAACTTTACCTCCTGATTGACGCCAGGAATGTTGTAAGCCGGTACGACTGAGCCCAATACGGTTGGGACGTGCAGTAGCTTGACCTTCGACGCTGCAATCTGCTCATCCGTCATCGGCCCGTCGCTCGCGCCAAAGTCCACGGTGCCCGCCGTGACCTGACGAATTCCGCCGCCGCTGCCGATCGACTGGTAGTTAATTGCGATGTCGGGATGCAGATTGTGGTACTCGTTGAACCACTTCGAATACATCGGATAAGGGAAGGTGGCGCCAGCCCCGTTTAACTGCGTTTCCGCTACTACGCAGCATGTAAGCAATAAAATGCATAGAATCACCCTGAGTGATCGAATCACGTAGATTCCTCCTCATAACTTCTTCATTGGCGGTTCTACGCTGTAATTGTTACGTGTCTGTTACAAAATGGTGAAAAGAGGATAAAGTCCACAAAAGTGCCGCGTTTGCGGGTCTACGGCGTATGGGTTGCCGACTTTAGAAGTCGCTACCTAACAGACGGTAAGGATTCGAACTATGCCTTGTGCTTGCGCTTCAGATCGTCGATGAACATCTGCTCCACTGGCTTGTCGTACGAGCGAAGCACGTGGCGAACCGTGTGACCGCTCACCAGGTGACACACTTCCTCGGCCAGATTCTTGGCGTGATCGCCAGCCCGCTCCAGCGATTGTGTCATAAACAGCACATGAAAACTCTCCGCGCGAGGAGACGTATCGTGTTGATCCAGGTGGCGAATAAAAACCAGATTGCGCAGGCGATCCATTTCGGCATCGGCGCGCAATACCGCCAGCGCGAGGTTCAATTCGCGGTTCTTGAGCGCGTCGTGCACGTCGCCCAGCATCTTTTCCAACCGAGACGCCATCAGTGTCAGGTCGCGAATGTCTTGCAGGTCAATACGGCTACCCACTGCCGCTGCCCGGTTGCTGCAGTTCAACAGCAGGTCACCTACGCGCTCCAGTCCGATGATGAACTTCAGACACGCCAGCAGTTCGCGCGCGTGCGTTTCGCTCACCTTGGTGATGATCGACGTAACTCCCTGGTCGATCTCCCGGTCCAGCGTATCCAATTCTTTTTCCCGAACCCGTACCCCATCCAATAACGCCGGCACGCCGGTGGCGATTCCTTCCGCGACAATGCCTGCCGCCATGCGCGCTACCTGGCAGGCTTGCAGCGTCTGGCGCTGAAGGTGTGCGCATACCTCTTCCGGCTGGGGGGATTCTTCTTCGGCCGCACTCATGGGTCTCTCCAACTAACTTGCTCTGGCCTTTCCAACGTTCTTATACGACACCGATCTAAGACGGCGATTACGCCCGCACCGCGACTTCCTCTCGAGGCAGGGTGAAGTAAAACGTTGAGCCGTGGTTCAGCTCGCTTTCCGCCTTGATGGCGCCGCCGTGGGCCCGCACCACATGCTTGGCAATCGCCAAGCCCAGACCCGTTCCGCCTGACTCCCGGGAGCGCGCCTTGTCCACGCGGTAGAACCGCTCGAACAGACGGGGCAGATGCTCGCTAGGGATTCCCCCGCCAAAGTCGCGAACATAAAATTGCACGCCCGATTCCGTTTCGCACGCCCCAACGAGGATTTTTCGTCCTTCCTCGCCATATTTCATCGCGTTGTCGATCAGGTTCCCGAACACCTGGTGAATGGCGTCGCGGTCTACCATGACAGACGATGTCGCCGTGTTCATCACCGCCAGCTCGATGCCACGGCTGTCAGCGATCTCCTGAAATGTTTGCACCGCTTCGTCGAGCAATTCCTGAGGGGTCGCCGGTTGTAGTTTGAAGTCGCGTTCGCCAGATTCCACCCTGGCCAGCACTAGCAGGTCTTCGGTCAATCGCGACATGCGAAGTGCGTTCTTCCGAACGATCTCGATGAATTCCCGCGCGCTGTCGCTCAGTTTCTCGCTCTCGAGCACTGTCTCGGCGTATCCCTGGATCGAAGTCAGCGGCGTGCGCAACTCATGCGAGACATTGGCGATGAAGTCGCGGCGGGTCTTCTCCACCCGCTCGATCTCAGTCTGATCGTGCATCACCGCTACCACTCCGCCTCCCGGCATGGGAGCGGCAGTCAGGTCAAATATCCGTCCGGAAAAGATTTTGGCGGCACGCGCCACCACAATGTCGCGGGTCTCAAGTGCTGCTTGTACTGCTCGCAAAATCTCCGGATCGCGCGCCGAGCGTACTAGCGGCTCGCCCAATCGGACGCCGTTAGGCAACAGACGCTCCATGCGCTGGTTGGCCCATAGAACTCGACCGTCCTCGGCCACGGCGATCACCGGCTCTTGCATCGAGTTCAGAAGGGTCTCCAGCGTTTGCCGGCTGGCTTCCACTGAGCGGAAGCCTTCTTCCAGCTTTCGCGCGGTCTTGTCCAACGCCGACGCCACGTGTGCAATTTCGTCGCCCGACTCTTCTTGAATGCGCGCCGAAAGGTCCCCAGAGGCAACCCGCTCCGCAAAATCGGTAATGCGACCCAGCCGTCGCCCAATCGACTGCGTGGCGATGAGCGCCAGCACCAGCGCGACCAACGCTGCAACGGCTGAGCTCTTAAGCAAATTCGTCCGCACCTGCCGACTGACTTCGTCGATCGCGGACAACCGGTAGGCCAGGCGCACGACTCCACCGGGAATGGGGGCTGCCTCGTACAAGAATGGCACGCCCAGCGAATGGCTCGAGCGCGTGGACGATCCCACCTGGCCATGTAGGGCGGCGATGACCTCGGGGCGGTCGGCGTGATTATCCATCTGTTCCGGATTGGCTTCGGAATCGGCTAAAACCTTGCCGCTACTGTCGATCAAGGTTGCACGCGCGCCGGCTTCGGCGGCTGCCTGCTGCATGACCTGCGTTCGTTGATCAGGAGGTGTGCTGGCGATTCGCGATGCCAGCATCAGGGTCTTTTCACGCAGCGCGTTTTCAGTCTCGCTGCGTAACATTCCTACCCAGGCTTTTTGGATCAGCACATTCATCGTAAGCATGCACGCTGCAATCAATACCAAGGAAGCAGCGAACAGCTTAAGAAAAATGCGACTCTTCACGGTTTCGGAACCTCGAAGCGGTATCCGGCCCCCCGTACCGTCTTCAGATAGCGGGGCTCGTCGGGATTCGCTTCGATCTTCTCACGAATGCGGCGGACATACACGTCCACCGAGCGCGGCGTCACGTAGTGTGTGTCGCGCCATACCGCGTCGAGTAACTGGTCACGCGTGAACACCCGTCCAGGGTGGCGGGCCAGGTATTCCAGCAGGCGGAACTCAGTCGCCGTGGTCTGGGTCAACGCACCGCGCACCATCAACGTCATCCCGCCACTGTCGATCTCGATGTCTCCGGCCTTGACCACCGCCGGCGCCAGAGGCCGCTCAAAACGGCGCAACACAGCGCGCACCCGCGCTACCAATTCGCGCGGACTGAACGGCTTGGGAATGTAGTCATCCGCCCCCAGTTCGAGGCCAATGACCTTATCGGATTCGGTGGTTTTCGCGGTCAGAAAGATGACCGGAATCATGGCCAGCGACGGCGTCTGCCGAATTCGCCGGCACAACTCCAGCCCATCTCCACCGGGCAACATGATGTCGAGCAGGAATAGCAGTGGTGCCTGCTTTTCCGCCTCGGTGATGACTCCCGTCGCGGTCGGGAACGAACGAACTCCGTACCCAGCCGCCTCCAAATGGTGGCGAACCAGGCGGGAAATGTCCGTGTCGTCTTCCACGGCAAAAATGGTTTGTTTCACGGCTGTATTGTAGCCGACAGGGTTGGCAGTGCTCTCGTGTCCTAGCATCTCACAATTACGTTACATCTCCCCTTGTTACAGCATGATGAAAGTACGATGAACGGTTTTCGACGATTGTTACCTTCTGGATAAGGACACATTTTTGAATAGCGGACGGCAACCGCCCTCGAAATCGATGTATCTTATCCCGCATGCTTTGGCGCGTCCTCAAGGACGACACCGGGCCCGCCGATAAGCCAAGTGTGTACAAGCTGCTTCAATCCAAGAGACTCTCGAACGTCGTCGTGGCGCTTGTCGTCGCATTCTGGTGCTGGCCGGCCGCCGCTTCCTGCGGCCCTTCGTCGTCCGGCGGACCCAACGGCGACACCATCGAGGTCTCCATGCCAAATTTGCAGACCAATTCGCCCTCACCTGCGCTTGGATCTGTATCCTGGGCCGTTGCCAGGTTCGTTGTTCCCGGGTACACGATCCGCCACGTCGTTCCGGAGGTTCGTGTTCAATTTGGCGTAACTGACGAACAGCGGCGACTGGTGGACAGTCTTTCGGCCGCTGACTTGCGCATCTTCGACGATCAGTTAGCCGTAAAACGGCTTTACAATTTTTCGCGAATGAACGATTTGCCCTTGCAGATTGGCATCCTGCTCGACGTCAGCGATTCCGTGCAGAAGACTGTCTCGCGCGAGAAACTGGCCACGCAGCTCTTTGTTCGCCAGGTGTTGCGTCCGCAGACCGATCGCGCCTTCCTGCTGGCGTTCGGCCAGGAAGTTCAGTTGTGGCAGGCCTCAACCGGCGATCCCGATGCGCTACAAGCGGCTCTGGAGCGAATCCATCAAGAAGGCCACGCTACCAACTTGTATGACGGTCTGTTCTACGCGTCCCTCAATCAGTTTTCACGATCGGCGGAGAACGAAACCGTGCAGCGCATCATCGTCCTGTTCAGCGATGGCGACGACACTGGGAGCCTCCACGCATTGGTCGATACGATCGCCCTCGCCCAGCGCCGCGAGATCCAGATTTATGCGCTTGCGGTTCATCCCCAGGGCAGCTACTCACCGGGCGATGCCGTCCTGCGGCGTCTGGCCGAAGAAACTGGCGGACAGTTTTACATCGCCGCATCCGAAAAGGAATTCGCGGCCGTCTTCGCCGCAATGGATCAGCAAATGCGGACCCAATACTACGTCTCTTTCCGGCCCGAGCGCGAAACCCCCGGCTTTCACGAATTGCGAATGGAGATGACCAGCCCAGGCAAGCTGCGCATCCACGCCCGCCAGGGTTATTACTACGACGCCCCCTAGCTCGCAACGTTGATGCAGATAAAAACGCTCCGCGCACAGCGGAGCGTTCCCAGAAAACTCTTTGAGTTAATGCATTGGATTGGTCGGCCAGGCGCGCGTCAGGTAGTCGGTCATGCTCAAGGATAAGAGCAGAAACAGGAAAAAGATCGCGGCGATCATGGTGACCTTGGTGAGCTTGGTGCTGTAGTACAAGTGCATGAAAAACAACAACACCAGCGTGGCCTTGACAGTGGCAATGACCAATGCCAATACGATGTTCCAGTCGCCCAACTCGATGAACGAGGCGAATGTAGTAAGCCCGGTCAAACAGATCAGGGTGGCCCAGATGCCCACATAAACACTGGTCGATATCACGTGTTGCCGATGTTCTTCGGTTGACATTCGTCCTCGCTTAGCCGCCGTGCTTCTTGCTGATCAAGTACAGCAAAGGGAACAGATAAATCCACACCAGGTCGACGAAGTGCCAGTACAGGCCCACATTCTCCACCGGGCTGTAGTAGTCCGGACTATACAGTCCCATCGCTCCGGCAACGGCGATCCATGTAATCAGCCCGATCCCGATGATCACGTGCAGGGCATGTAGTCCGGTCATCGCCCAATAGAGCGAAAAATAAATCTCCACATTTTGCGGGCTCGCTTCGCCGCCTTCAAACTGAAAATTCGGGCCCGGAAACTGGTGTAGCACCCAGTGTTCGTGGTACTCGATCGCCTTGATTCCCAGGAAGCCGAGCGCAAACACAATGGTGATCAGCAGCAGGGCGATCATCATCTTAGTTTTGCCGGTTTGCGCACAACGCACCGCCAACGCCATGGTGAGCGAACTGCAGATCAGCACCGCCGTGTTGGTAGTCCCCAGCCAGATGTTCATGTCCCGGCTGCCTTCCACGAACGCCTGGTAGTAAGTCGCGCGGTACACCAAATAGGCGCAGAAGAGCCCGCCGAAGAACATGATCTCCGTTACCAGGAACAGCCACATGCCAAATGTGGACGTCTCCTTCTGCTGGTCCATGCTGGCAAAGTGGTGTTGCAGCGCGTGTTCAGCGATTTCGATATCGCTAGTGGCCAACGGGGACCTCCTCCTCAGGCATATGCTCGTAGTCGTAGGCTTCCCAGGTCACGACCGGGGTCTCGTCAAAATTGTGCGTGGGCGGCGGCGACGGCGTCATCCACTCCAGGCCAACCGCGTTCCACGGATTCGGCCCCGCATCTTCGCCATAGCGCAGCGACCACATGAAATAGATCATAGGAAGTACGTAACCCACCGCCAGCACTGAAGCTCCCGCCGTCGAAAGCACGTTCAGCACCTGGAACTCCGGGGGATACGCGTGATAGCGCCGCGGCATGCCCATGTAGCCCAGAATAAACTGCGGAAAGAACGTCAGGTTGAAGCCTACAAAGACAAACATCGCCGACAGCTTCGCCCAACCTTCGGGATACATCTTGCCCGTCATCTTGGGCCACCAGAAGTGCAGCCCCGCCATGTACGCCATCACCATGCCGCCCACCATCACGTAATGGAAGTGCGCCACCACGAAGTAGGTGTCGGTCACATGCACGTCCACACCCAGCGAGGCCAGGAAAACTCCGGTAAGTCCGCCGATGGTGAACAGTCCCATGAAGCCGAAGGCGTACAGCATCGGAGTGTTGTAGCGTATCGAGCCTTTATAGAGCGTGGCTGTCCAGTTGAAAATTTTCACCGCCGAAGGAATCGCCACGAAGTAACTCAGCAACGAGAACACCAGGGCGGCGTAGACCGAAATGCCGGCGACGAACATGTGGTGCGCCCAGACCAGGAAGCCAAGCACGGCGATCGAGATCGACGCCAGCGCCACAAACTCGTATCCAAACACCCGCTTGTGCGCGAAGCAGGTGATGATTTCGCTGATCACGCCCATCCCCGGCAGGATCATGATGTACACCGCCGGATGCGAGTAGAACCAGAAGAGGTGTTGAAAGAGCAGCGGGTCGCCGCCCAGTGCCGGGTTGAACACGCCGATATGGAACACCCGCTCCAGGGCAACCAGCAGCAGCGTGATGGCGATCACCGGCGTACCCAGCACCATGATCAGACTGGCGGCATAGTTCGACCAGCAGAACAAGGGCAGCCGAGTCCAGGTCAGTCCCGGCGCGCGCATGCGGTGAATGGTAACGATGAAATTCAGTCCGGTGAAGATGGAGGCAAAGCCGGCGATGAAAATACCCAGCGCCGTCCCGATGACGTGTGTATTCGAGTAAGTCGTGCTGAATGGCGTGTAAAAGGTCCAACCGGTGTCTACTCCGCCCAAAACCATCGAAACCAGGGCGAATGCGGCGCCGATATTGAAAATGTACCAGGTCGCCAGATTCAGCCGGGGGAATGCGAGGTCTTTGGCCCCGACCATCAGCGGAATGCAGAAGTTACCCAGCACCGCCGGCACCGAAGGAATCAGGAAGAAGAAAATCATCGTGATTCCATGCATGGTGAACAGCTTGTTGTACGTGTCCGATGAAACCAGGTCACCCGCCGGGGTCAGCAGTTCCAGCCGGATCAGCATGGCGAAGAACCCGCCCACCCAGAACATCGCGGTAATCGATATCAGATACAGGACCGCGATTCGCTTATGGTCTTTAGTCAACAGCCATGACTTCAATCCATAGCCGTTGTTCAGATAAGTCTCGCGCTCCACTGTCTGTACTGCAGTTGCCATGTCACGCACCTTCGGGTTTGAACACTTAGTTGCTATCGTTCGCCATGGCCGTCGGAACTCCCCCCTCGGCCTTCTGCTGCGGTTGTGACAGCGACTTCACATAACTCACCAGCGCACCCAGGCTCTCTTCCGTCACTTGTCCCTGGAACGTCGGCATGATGGGCTTAAAGCCCGCCACGATCTTTGCCTGCGGGTTCAAGATCGACTCGCGAATGTAATTCTCGTCGGCCGTTACCGTGCGCCCGTCTTCAAGTTGCACCGGCTTGCCGTACATTCCCACCAGGTTCGGCCCGCGGCCTTGCGTATCGCTGCGATGGCAGGTGGCGCATCCCAACTGCGCGAACAATTCCTTGCCATTCGTGGCCATCGAGGTTGTCGCGCCGCCACTGGCCAGCCATGCCTGATATGCCGCCGGCTCCATTACCACCACCTCGCCAATCATGCCGGAATGCTCCGTGCCGCAATATTCGGCACAGAACAGGTGATACGTGCCCGTCTTCGTGGTATGGAACCACGTCGAGGTAAAGCGTCCCGGCAGCACATCCTGTTTGATCCGGAATGCCGGCACGAAGAACGAGTGAATGGTGTCTTGCGAACTCATGATCATCTTGATGTCGCGGCCCACCGGGATATGCAGCGCGTTGATCTCGCGCTGTCCTGTCTCGTGCTCGAACTTCCACATCCACTGTTTACCGACGGCATACACTTCCATCGCGCCGCGCGGCGGCCGCGCTTCCTGGAAGTAAATCAGCGCTCCCCACGCGAAGAAAATCATCGAGATGCCCAGCGGGATGAGCGTCCACGTCAGCTCCAGTGGCAGCGAGCCTTCGATATGCTCGGCCTTCGGGTGTGCCGACTTGCGGTACTTCACCGCGAACACGAAGACCAGCACAAAAATGAGCAGCGTAAAGAATGCTGATACCGCCACCAGGAGGAAGTACAGTCCATCCACCTGCGACGCCATCGACGACGCTTGCTCAGGAAACAGTGGCAAGTTCTTCCACATATCGTTCAGGCCCGTCCTGCTCCCTTCTGGGAATCATGAGGTTCACGTCGGTACATCACGATCAGGAATCCGCCCAGCAGCAAAACCGTCGCCGCTCCGCCCAATCGCAGGATGTTGGTGACCACCGCGCCATAACGCCCGCTCTTCGGGTCGTAGTGAAAGCAGTACAGCGTGACTTGGTCCACCAGGTTGCCAATTTTGTTGCGTGACGCCTCGATTAAGCCAAGGCGCAAATCCTTGGGCGAAAACTCCACCCCGTAGTAATACTGGGCCAGCCTGCCCTGCGGCGTAGCGATCATGATCGCCGCCGAATGAATGAACTGTCCTGTGCGCGCGTCACGCTTGTAGTGAAACCCAACTGCATCCGCTAACTGCTGGATCTCCGGCTGCTGCCCGGTCAGAAAGTGCCAGCCCGAGCCGTCCGATTTTTTTTCCAGCCGTTCGTTCATGCGATCGAGGTAAATCTTCTTCTTCTCCGACGCGATCTCCGGCGTGTCATCCGGATTAAAGCTCACCGTCACCACTTCATACTCGTTGCCCGGAGTAAACCGCAGCACGCCCAGCGCACTCGACAGTCCGGCCAGCTCCTCCCCGCACAGCATCGGGCAGGTGTAATACACCAGGTTCAAGATCACCGGCCGGCCCGACTGAAAGTAGTCGCCCAGCTTCACTGTCTTGCCCGTCTCGTCCTTGAACTGCAGCTCCAGCGGCAATTCCTGATCCAGCCGCTGATCGATCCCTACATTCTTCAAATCGTCGGGACTCACCTGCGAAGCCGGCTGACTCGCGTCCCGCTGAAATGAGGACGGCGGCTGCGCTATCGCCACGACACTGGCCAGCACCACGGCTCCCAACAACATCGACCTTTTTACCAACAATCCACTGCGTTTCACTGCTCTTAGTCTCACTTCTCGCGCGACTTGGTTCCTGTCGCGCGTCGCTACTGCGCTCCCGGCGCCGCCACCGCTTTAGCCGGAGCCTTCTTCTGCGTTACTTCTGTCGGTGTCGCCGGCTTGACCGGCAACCCACGCTCTGCGATCAGCTTCATGGCCTCGTTAATCGGCAGATGTACCGTGCCGTTCGAGTCCAGGAAAGGCTGAGAAGCGTAAAGAATCTTGTGCTCGGATTGCAGGTACTGGTCCATATCACCCACTTCGTTCATTTGTAACCGCGGCTCGGGAAACAGATCCGGATTCACGTTCGTAGTGTTCTCGAAATCCTTCCCCTCCGCAGTCAGCGGCTGCGCCTTCTGCGCATTCACCATCGGACTGGGATTGCCCTTTGCGAAGTAGGGACTATGCGACAGGAAACGGAACATTCCCCAGATGACCAGTTCGATGAAGATCCCCGCCACCAGCAGCCCGAAAAGAAATACCAGGATTCCCCGCGGACTCAAATCGGTGCGGTCGTAATCCACCGCCGGATTTCTCAGCAGATCGTATTCGTCGCGATTAGTGGCCATGTCCCGACCCCTGGTGCAGCAAGCTCAGCATCTGCGGCTCGTAAGCGGGCAAAATTGGCCGCTGCCGCAAGTTGTAGAAGAAGTACCCCAGCCACAGTCCACCAAGCGCCGCCGGCGCAACCAGGTACCAGATGCTGAAGTAGAAATGTCCGCGCGCATGCGCGAAGTTCGGCACGACATACCAATAGATGTCCACCAGTCGCATGAACATCAATAGCACCGCCAGCCCAATCAGCCGGCGTCCGTCGCGCTTGCGGTCCTTCGACAGCAGCAACGCGAACGGCAGCGCGAAATGGAACAGGATGATGGCCAGCGCCACCATGCCCCATCCGCCGTGGATGCGGTTCAGAAACCAGCTGATCTCTTCCGGCAGGTTGCCCGCCCAGATAATCAGCCACTGCGAGAACGAGAAGTACGCGAACAGCATCACGAACGCCAGCATCAGTTTGCCCAAATCGTGAAACTGTTCTGCTTTGATGATCTCGCGCATCGGGCTGTATCCCGTCAGCACCGTCAACATAATGATGCTGAACGCCAGCGCCGATAGACCCTCGCCCGCCATGAAAATCATGCCGTAGATGGTCGATCCCCAATGCGGATCGAGCGACATCACCCAGTCCACCGCGGCGAACGAAATGGTTAGCGAATAGAGCAACAATCCGATGCCGCTGAACAGCTGGAAGCGCGGCTGGTGTCCCACCGCCGACGGCTCGTCCTGCACTGCCGAGCGTTTGTTCAGCACATACATCAAGCCAAGCCACACCGCGAAGTAAATCACCTGCCGCAGCCACCAGAACGGCATGTTCAGGTACCAGGCATTGTGCTCGGTCAGCGACGGATCGCTCATCCACGCATACAAATAGTGCCGGCCCAGCACAAGCGGCACGAACAGCACCAGCATCAGTGGAATGCCTTTGCTCGCCGCTTCCAGGATTCGCCGGATCGACAATCCCCACAGTCCACCCGACAGGTGCTGCACCATCACCAGAGCCATGCAACCCAGGCTCAGGCCCAGCCACAGCATGTAGCCGATGAGGTAGCCACGCATCAGTTGCTCCGGTTGCATCACAAAGCCGATGATGCATGCCAGCGCACCTACGATCCCGATGCCAAGATAAGTCCTCTCCCACTTCGCGGCTTCCGCGGGCACGGAGTAATTATTCTGGCCGACTTGCAGATCAGGTTGGCTCACGGTTGCTGCCCCCCTCCCTGCGTAGCCGCGGCCGGCTGGCTTGCACCTTGCGTGTCATACGGAGGCGCTATCAAAACCCCCGCTGGAGGCGCGTTCGCTATCTGCTGTCCTGCCGGAACATCCGCCCGCGTAGCTCCCTGGCTCAACTGCAGCGCCCGAATGTAGGCCGCGATCGCCCAGCGGTCCTGCGGAGAAACCTGTTGTGAGTAGTCCAGCATTTTGCCAAACCCGTTCGTCATCACGTCGAAGAAGTACCCAATCGGCATTTTGCGCAGCCGGTCGTTGTCGTACGAAGGCGGTCGTGAAAGCCCGCGCTGCACGATCATGCCCTGTCCATCGCCGGTTTCGCCATGGCACGGCGCGCAGTAAATGTTGAAGCGCTGCTGTCCGCGTTGCAGCAACTCTGCCGTCACGGGAAACGGCATATAGTTGCCGTCTTCCGTGCCGATCTTGCCGGTGTATAGGTAAGTGTCCGCATGCAGGTATCCGCGCGCCACCGTGCCTTCCACCAGCGGACGCGCCGAACGGTGGTCAGCGTAAAAATCACTCTCCGCCAGCGGACGCTTGTACGGCTGGTTCTGCATGTCGGCGCGGCAGCCCGCGAGTATCAATAGTGCCGTCGACGCCAGCAGCAGCTTCACCAAAGTTAGAGATGTCCGATTAATGCGGCACCTCCGAAATCGATAGCGGCTTCAGTCGTTCCATGAATTGTTGGGTGCCCGTCAAATCAAACTTGGGATCGGTCGCCTCTACGCACAGAAAAAACCGGTTGCGCGTCACCTTCGAGAACTGGTCCACGTTGAACACCGGATGGTAGGGCTGCGGCAATCCGTTCAGGGCAAACATGCCGAACATCCCCACCAATCCCGCGAACAGGATCGTCATCTCAAACGTCGGAACGATAAACGCCGGCCACGAGTCATACGGTTTTCCGCCAATGTTCAGCGGATACGCGATCACGTTGATCCAGTACTGCAACGCGAATCCCGACAGTCCGCCCAGAATTCCTCCCGTCAGCGTCACCAGCGGCACCGCCGACTTGTGGAAGCCGATCGCCTCACTCACCTCCTCAATTGGAAATGGGCTATAGGCGTCCATCTCGCGATACCCCTCCGCGTAGGCAGCCTTGCACGCATGCACCAGGTCAGTGGGCGTTTCGAACTCCGCCATCAATCCGTAAATCGTCGGAGCAGTCGCAGCGTGGCTCATTCCTTCACCTCCGCCTGCGGCAACAGCATGCGCATTTCAAAAATCGAAATCGCCGGCACAATCCGAATGAAGATAAAGATCGCCGCTGTGAACAATCCAATCGTTCCTGCATACGTCGCCCAATCCCAGCGCGTCGGCACGTAATGGCCCCACGACGACGGCAGGAAGTCGCGGTGCAGGCTGGTCACGATGATCACGAAGCGCTCCAGCCACATGCCGACTAGCACCACCAGCGAAATTCCAAACAGCCACTTTATGTTGGAACGCACCTTCGGCCACCACAGGACCTGCGGGATCAGGATGTTCAACAGAATCAGCGACCAGTAAAGTGGCGCGTATGGCCCGAACCAGCGGTTGTGAATCATGAACCGTTCGTAGGTCGATCCGCTATACAGCCCGACGAACGTCTCGAAGAAATATCCGTAACCGACGATCAACCCCGTAGCCAGCATGATCTTGGCTGAGTTCTGCAGGTGCCGCATGGTGATCATGTCTTCCAACCCGTAGTACTTGCGGATCGGAATCGCCAGCACCAGCACCATCGCGAACCCGGAGTAAATCGCGCCCGCCACAAAATACGGCGGGAAAATCGTCGTGTGCCACCCGGGCAGGATGGCGATTGCAAAATCAAAGCTCACCACCGTGTGCACTGACAGCACCAGCGGCGTCGAGATTCCGGCCAGCAGGATGTACAGCGCCTCGTACCGCGTCCAGTGCCGCGCCGATCCACGCCAGCCCAGCGACAGCATTCCGTAAATCTTTTTCGCCAGCGGATGCGTCGCTTCTTCCCGCATCGTTGCGAAGTCCGGCACGAGTCCCACGAACCAGAACACCGCCGAAATCGTTGCGTAGGTCGAGACCGCGAACACGTCCCACACCAGCGGACTGCGGAACTGCGGCCACACTCCCATCGAGTTCGGATACGGGAACATCCAGTAGCCCAGCCACGGACGCCCCATGTGCAGCAACGGGAACATTCCGGCGCAAGCCACCGCAAACAGTGTCATCGCTTCTGCGAACCGGTTGATCGAGTTACGCCACTTCTGTTTGAACAGCAACAGGATGGCCGAGATCAGCGTGCCCGCATGGCCGATACCAATCCACCACACAAAATTGATGATCGCGAAGCCCCATGCCACCGGCACCTCGATGCCCCAGATGCCGACGCCGCGTAGCAACAGATACGTCACCGTCACGCCCAGCAGTCCGAGCAGTCCCATCCCTACAGCCAGTCCTGCCAGCCAGCCCAGCCCAATCGGTCGCTTCAGCACCGCATCGGTGATCGTGTCGGTCACCGAGTCGAACGTCTGGCCCGGACCGATCACCGGCGCTTCGTCGAGCAACGCCACGTTGTTTTCCTCTGCTCCCGCCATCTAGCTCTGCTCCGACTGTTCAAGTTCAGGATTCGGGTTCAGCACCACCGCCATATAGTTGGTGCGAGGACGCGTGTTCAAGTCTTCCAGCAGGCCGTAGCTGCGCTGGTTCGCCCGTAATTGCGACACGCGGCTGTTGACATCGTTCAAGTCACCAAACGTAATCGCGCCCGCCGGACACGCCTGCTGGCAAGCGGTAATAATCTCTCCGTCTTTCACTTTGCGATTTTCTTTTTCCGCCGTGATGCGCCCATGCGTGATGCGCTGGATACAGTACGTGCACTTCTCCATCACGCCGCGGCTGCGAATGCTCACTTCCGGATTGCGCATCATCTTGTACTGGGGAGTCTCAAAGTCCTGGAACAGCAGAAAGTTGAACCGCCGCACCTTGTATGGACAATTGTTCGAGCAATAGCGGGTGCCCACGCAGCGGTTGTAGACCATATCGTTCAGGCCTTCGGTCGAGTGCACCGTCGCACCCACCGGACACACCACTTCGCACGGCGCGTTCTCGCACTGCTGGCATGGAATCGGCTGGTAATATGCCAACGGATTCTCCGTCCCGCCTTCGTAGTACACATCGACGCGCAGCCAGTTCATGTGCCGGCCGCGCATCACCTCCTCCTTGCCCACCACCGGAATATTGTTTTCCGCCTGGCATGCCACCACACACGTCTTGCAACCAATGCAAGAGTTCATGTCGATGGCCATGCCCCACTTGGCTTCCGTGTACTGATACAACGGCCCGCCGTGCACATCGGTGTACAGCGTGAACTCCGGCGATGGCGTCTCCGCTCCCTCGTGCGCGAAGTTCGGGTTCTTCAGGAAATCTTCCAGCGTGGCCTTGCGCACGATGTGCCGGTCGCTCATGTCTTCCGCGCCCGGAATCCCCGACTGGTCGATGTACTGCCAGCCCTGCGGATTGGCAAACCCGTGACCATCGCCGACCTTTGTGACTTTCCCGCCCGCAGAGTACAGCCCGTCGCTGCTGCGCAGCGTGTACGCATTGAAGCCCACATCAGTGCCCACGTGTCCGCTCTTGGTGCGGCCATATCCCAGGAACACGGTGACCGCATCGTCGGGATGCCCCGGCGTGCGCCACAATCCGCCCTTTACCTTTTGGCCGTTCACCTCGACCTCGACCTCGTCCTCGCTCTTCAGTCCGAGCTTCTCGGCGGTCTTGACGCTCATCTGCACTGCATTGTCCCAGCAGATCTGCGTCATTGGCTTGGGAGTTTCCTGCAGCCACGCATTGTTCGAATACGTTCCGTCGTAAATCGTAGGATCTCGCCGGAACATCACTTCCAACGTTTCCGTACTGCTCGCGCTCGCCGCCGGCGTGCTGCCTTTCGCCGAAACCGACTTCGCGGGAAGCGCCGTGCCCGCCACAAATCCGTCATTCAGCGCTTTGCGCCATGCTGTCTCGAAGTCGCCTGACATCTGGCCCTGCCAGTACCGGCGAACAATCTCGTACCCAGTCGTGGCCTGCGAGCCTGTGATCGCCTCGATGAACTCGTACTCGCTCTTGCCGTCATACAGCGGAGCAATCAGCGGTTGAATCAGCGTCGCCGTCCCATCGATGGTTCGCACATCGCCCCACTGCTCCAGGTAATGCGCAGCATTGATGTGCCAGTGGACGAAGTCCGAGGTCTCGTTCTGGAAGACGCTGTGCTGTACCCGCAACTGGACTTTGCCCATCGCGTCGCCGAACTTCAAATCCGCCGGAGCGTCATACACCGGGTTGCCGCCGACCAACAGCAGCAAGTCCACCTTGCCGCCGTTCATGTCATCAACCAGTTCCTTCAGCCCCGCCGTCTGGTCTTGCGGTTTCGCTTCGACCGGATCGGTGTAGTACACCGTCGTGCCCACCGCGCCCAGCGCAGCATTCATCGCATGCGCCAGTGCATGTACCGCCGCAGGCTGGTTGTCTCCCGCGATTACCACCGCCGCGCCCTTGTGCGCTTGCAGGTCTTTCACCAGCGCAGCCACAAACTTCGCTTGCTCTGGTTTCGCCGTTCCACTGCCTACGCCAAGTCCTGCCGCGATGGCCCGTGCCACCTGCTCCACTTCCGACGCCCGCACCGGCAAACGATGGTCAGCCTTGCCGCCGGTATTAGTCGGCGTGCTCTCCACCATATAGAAGCGCGACATCTTCTCTTTCAGTTCGGGATTGCGCCGCGACGCAAACTGCCGCGCATACAGCACGAACCCGGGATACCCGCTCGACAGAAAATCTCCATCCAGCGACAGAATCGTGTCCGCCTTGTCCAGGTTGTAGTGCGTCTCGACGTACTGACCGAACGCCATCTGCGCGCCCGCCCGCGCGTTATCGCGCGTCAGCGGGTCATACTGCACCCACTTCGCCTCCGGATACGCGGCCAACACTGCCTTCATCTGTGAAGCTAGCGTCGGCGAGCTTACCGTACGGGTCAGAATTCGCAACCCTGCGCCCTGCATCGCGCTCTGCGAATTCAGCGCCCCCTTGAGGGCCGTCGTGTAATCGCTCCACGCCCGGATGTTGCCGGTGTACGTAATCGACTGCGAGCGGTCGGGGTCGTACATGTCCAAAATCGACGCCTGCGCGAACACATCACTGCCCACGCCCGCCGGATGGTCAGGATTGCCTTCAACTTTGGTCGGCCGTCCTTCGTGGCTCTCCACCAGCACCGGGGTCGCGTACCCGCCGAACGGCATCGCGCTGGCGAAATACAGCGGAATCCCCAGCACAATCGGTTCCGGTTGGCGCACGTAGGGAACGATGGGCTCAATCGGCTGTTTCACGCACGCCGACAGCCCGGCCAGCGCCATCGAAGCCGTCATCAGCTTCATGAAGTCGCGCCGCGAGGCTCCTTCCGGCCACACCGAAGCCTGCCGCGGAAACTCGCGGTGCACCATCTCGAAGAATCCCTCGGTCTGGGCCAGCTCTTCCAGGCTCCGCCAGTACTGCGGACCGCTCTTGGCGCGCGCCAGCTTGTCGCGCACCTCCGCCAGTTCCAGCTTGCTGGGACAAACCGCTTCGGACTTACCTTGGCTCTGTTTATCCATCTTTTCGCTCTGACCACTGACAACTGGCCACGGACAACTGCTCTACCGGTGGCACGTGTTGCAGCTCGTGATGTCCTGCACTGTCCGGACGTGATATTGCGACTTCAACGCCGTGCCCAGCTCGGTCTGGTCCGTAAACTTCGACCCATCCGCCAGATGGACCGGATGCAGCTCCGAAGGCTGCTCATAATTCATGTTGAAGACTTGGTCCTGCGGCCTCAGATACTTCTCTGTCGCGCGGTGGCACTCCAGGCACCACTCCATCCGCATCGATGACTCCTGGTACATCAGCGGCATCTTGTTCACAGGACCGTGACAGGTCGCGCAACCGACACCCTTGTTCACGTGAATGCTGTGATTGAAGTAAACGTAGTCCGGCAGATAGTTGACTTTCGTCCACTGGATCGACTGGCCCGTCCGGTAGCTTTCCCGTACCGGCTCCAGCAGGGCCGCATTCGTCCAGATCTGTGAGTGGCAGTTCATGCAGGTTTTGGTTGGCGGAATCCCCGCGTAGCTCGACTGCTCCACTGAGGTGTGACAGTACCGGCAGTCAATCCCCAGCCCGGCATTATGGTGCTGGTGGCTGAACGGCACCGGCTGTGCCTGGCGGATCCCTTGGTAGGTAACATACGGCGCACGTTGCATTTCCCACGCCACCGTCAACAGGCCGGTCACCACCACCACCGCCGCGAGCATCGACAGCCGCGAAAGGCTGTTCGCACTACGATGAAAAATTTGTGCCATGTACGAAGCTATCCAGTGTTGTGGGCATGAAGCCGATCACCCCATGCGGCTTCCAGATCCATGCAGTTGTGCAGCTAACGAACTGATCAGGTGTGATGTAGATCACCCAAGTCGGTGATTATAACAAGTAGGGTTGTGTGCTTTGCAAGCAATCATTTGCGTCGACATGCATCTCGATTTCATTTTGTGCAAATCGCCCCACTCATGGTGCAACTGTTGTTGCGTTCCTCAACAAAATTAGCGGAGAAGCAGCGCATACGGCTGTCACGACAGATGTGTTGAGCACTCCCACTTAATCGACAACCGATCACTGACCACTGACAACTTTCCTACTCGCTCTCCAGTATCACCACTGCCATCGCGTATTGCTCTGTGTGGGTCAGCGACAAATGAGCTCGCACTGCACCCAGCTTGGAAAAGAACTCACCCGCTCTTCCATGAAAAGCCATCGTCGGACGCGACCCCGGCAGTCGTCGCACTTCTACACTTTGCCACGTCACTCCTCGGCTCCATCCGGTACCGATCGCCTTCATCGCCGCTTCTTTCGCCGCAAAGCGCGCCGCGTACCGCTCTGTCTTGTTGGCCTTCGATTCGCAGTATGCAATCTCGTCAGCGGTAAACATGCGCTCGGTAAAGCGCCTGCCAAACCGCGCAATCGTCTTCGCCACTCGATCTACTTCGGCGATATCAATCCCTGTTCCTACGATCATGGCATCACCATACATCATTCCAGCCGGCGCAATTCGCCGTAAAGTGTTGCACTACTATCGCCAATGGGATCAGGCTAACTGTCTTTTTTTTATAGTGTTATCTCTTCATCTCGCCCGCTCGGCTGAGCTTGCAGTCATAATACTGCTTGGGCTTTCACTGATCCGCTGCTATGATAAAAATGCTCGATTGATCGACGTTGTACGCAGCAGTTCCTGCCTAGCAGCACCCCTGCCTGCTTCACAATCCGTTCGAATCGTAGCTACATCAACTTCGAAGGAACGAGCAACACAATGGAACAAGGAACAGTTAAGTGGTTCAATGACGCGAAGGGCTACGGCTTCATCAGCCGTCAGAACGGCGAAGACGTATTCGTTCATTACTCTGCCATCCAGGCCGGCGGCTTCCGCAGCCTGCAGGAAGGTCAGACCGTTCAGTTCACGGTTGTCAAAGGACCGAAGGGCTGGCAGGCCGAGAACGTACAGCCTGTGTAAACACTCGAGCGCACATTTACGACTAAAGCGGTCCGTCCTCACGGGCCGCTTTTCTTATTGCGGTCGTCGGATGCGAGTCCCGTCGCGGCATCACATCTTTTTTGGATTCACGCCAGCCCACGGTTCACCAGTTACCAGCTACCAGTTACGCCCGCTTTGCTCTTCGCTAGTTGCTAATCGCTAGTTGTTTCTTCACACCCCTGCCGCCGCCACTCCCGAGTAGTACCGCTGCGTGCGCGGCAGCTTCGACATGTAGCCCAGCAGAAAAAAGAACGCCGTCGACACCAGGCAGATCACAAGCCGCGTTCGCGCCAGCGCCAGCGGTTCCAAACCCATGTACTTTCCCATTCGCCACGCCGCCCAGTTGACTACCTGCGTCGGAACCACCGTCCAGATCGCGATGTAGAACCACGCCCGCTCCGCGCCCTCACCAAACGTGTCGCGCTTTGCCCTAGGAGTCAGGTCGAGCGCCGTCGCCAGTACCACCATCAGCGCCAGCGGGTAGTATGCATACTCGTACATCTGCTTCAGCATCCACGTGCCGGTAACCGACGCAATCACCAGCCCGGCCACATTCAGCGCAAACGGAACCAGGATGTCGATCCACGCCGCGGTGTAGCACACCACCCGATACCAGAGGTTTGGCTGATGCACCCCGTAATAATGAATGTAGGGACGCTCTTCGCAGCCCGGCATGCGCCCCAGCCATCCCCGCCACGCTACGACGGCGGCTACGATGACCAACCAAGTCCAATGCCGCCGGTCCGGCCCGTGGGTGTAAAGGTCATAGGTCAGCGGCCATCCCGGCAGCACCCAGAACACCCATATCCAGATCGGAGTATGCAGAACGCGGTAGTACCCCTTGTTGCGCTCGCGAAAGACAGCTTGTTTCATAAGTGAACTTCGAGAATAGCGGTAGACGGGTGCCCGACTCAAGCTTCCTTATGCTTGAGTCGGTCTTTTGACTTTCTCATCGACACCAAGTCACAACAGCCTTCCGCCGTCGTAAACCAATCTCCTCTCCACCAACCGTGCTTCCGCCATCAGTTGATGCGGACGCATCGGCACGCTTCTCGTCGTCGACGTGCAGCACCGTATGTCCGTGTGCCGTCAGATAATCGCTGACCAGCATGCGATGGCACTGGAAGTACATCCGCTCCGCGCACATAATGGCCGTCTTTTCGCGGCCCGCGATTTCCAGCAATCTGCCGATTCCCGCCGCAAACTCTTCCGTCATCATGTAATCGGCGTAATTGCGAAACGACTCGTTGCGCAACGCGGTGTTCGGCGAATCGTCTCGTATTTTCTTCCGACGCCCACCCAGTTCTTTCAACCACACGTAGGCAATGCCGTGTTTCGGCAATTCCTGTTCCAGCGATTCGCGATTGAAGTGCGGCAATCGCCGCGACATAGGAAACGACCGGATATCGACCAGCGTCTTGATGCCATGTCCTTGCAGCGCCGCGACCAGTTCGTTCAACGTCCGGGTCGAATGTCCGATAGTGTAAACCGTGGCCACGATGTTCCTGCCAGCTACCAGTATACCATTCACCGCCTCCACCGCCGCCACCACCACCACATCCTGCTCGGGCGAAACCGTCCGCAAATCCAGCATCACGCGCCCCTCTTCCACTCTCGCAATCATCGGCGTCATCCACTGCCGCAACTTCCCCGCAATCACGTCCGCACCCATCTCTGCCGATGACACCGCCACTGCCCGGCGTCGGCAGCGTCGCCCCTGGAGCCGACCCTCCCCCAATCACCGACCGAGTCGCCACCACTTCCACGCTCAGACCCGGACTGTGATCTGCAACTTCCGCATCATGTGCTCTGCCCGCTGATCAATCTGCTCTTCCGTCAGTCGCATCATGCGCAACGCCGGAATCGAGTCATAATCCTCGCGCATATACGCCAGCAGTGTCGCCTCCAGCGCTGCATAAAACATTTTGTCCACCCGTAGCGCCCGAAACAGCGGATTCTTCCTCACCTTCGCTACCAGTTCTCCGCTGCCCGTAATCAGCCCCGCCTGCGGACCACCCAGCAGCTTGTCGCCGCTGAACGTCACCACGTCCACGCCCGCGCGCAGGCTGGCCGCAATCGTAGGCTCGCCGCGCACTCCAACCGACGGCAGATCGAAAATGTCGCCGCTGCCCAAATCTTCCATCACCGGAATCTCGCGCCGCTTCCCCAACTCCGCCAGCTCTTCCAGCGACGGCTGCTCCGTAAACCCCGTAATCTCAAAGTTCGACCGATGCACCCGCAGCAGCAGTTTGGTCCGCTCGGTGATCGCTTGCTCGTAATCGCCAATGCGCGTGCGGTTCGTCGTCCCCACCTCGCGCAGCACCGCGCCCGACTTCGCCATCACATCGGGAATCCGGAACGATCCGCCGATCTCCACCAGCTCGCCGCGCGACACGATGACTTCGCCGCCCTCCGCCAGCGCATTCAGCGTAAGCAGCACCGCCGCCGCATTGTTGTTGACCGCGATGGTCGCAACCTCGCGCCCGATATCGCCGAAAACGCGAGCGAACAGCCGATCGACGTGAACATCGCGCTTCCCGCGCTCGCCCGTCGCCAGGTCCAGCTCAATGGTCGAGTACCCCTGCGCCACCTCGACCACATGCCGCAGCGCGTCGCCGCTCAAAGGCGCCCGCCCCAGGTTCGTATGCAGAATCACCCCTGTCGCATTGATCACCGGACGCAGCGAGTACGCCATCGCCTCGCGCAGCCGTCCCTCGATCTCGCGAGAAACACCTTCAACCGCCGTCGCAACTTGCTCCTCCGTCATCTCGCCTCGCGCAATCCGCGTACGCAATTCATCGAGCAGGCTCCGCGCGGCCGCGACCGTCGCTGCATGCCCCTCGCGCGTCGCAACCGTCTGCATGGCCTCGCCGCGCAGCAGCTCATCCACCGACGGCAGTAAGCGAAACTGATCCTGTTGAGTGTTGATAGGACTCACCACGGTACTCAAAATCTACTTTTATCCAGTTCTATCCAGCGCGACCCCAGGTTCGAGCTACTTCGAAGCCCTGAATGCTCCCAGCGCCAATCCAAGTAGAAAGCCGGCGCCGACCAGTATTCCCGCCCGCTTTACGCTATTGAACCGTTCGAAGCGCACTCCCTCAGGAGTCACTTCCAGCACGCCCACCGGCAATGCAAGCACCGCCCCGCCGCCTCCGCCGCCACCCATTCCGCCTTCGGTAGCTTCCAGCCTGCGTCCGCCCCATCCCGACCCGACGTGGTACATCACCCGTGCCACTGGCACGATGGTTTTGCCCTGGGTTTCGATCGGTTCGCCGAAAATCTGTTTCACGTTCGCGGTGGTCGCGAAATGTTCGGTTAGCGTCTGCAAGATCTCCTGTGCGTGATTCATAGATACCTCTGCACTATTCTTTCACGCAGTTCACCCCACTTCCACCAACCCATATCTTCTATTCCAATGCGCCCGCAAATGCATCACCGCATTCGCGATCTCCTGCTGCGAGATTTGTTCATTCGGCCCGTCCATCACAAATCGTGCCTGTTTGCGTGCCAACTCCAGCACATCACGATCACGCAATAAATTCGCCACCCGAAAATTCGGTATCCCTGCCTGCTTGGTGCCAAAAAACTCTCCCGGCCCACGCAGCTGCAGGTCCAGCTCCGCAATCTCGAAGCCGTTCTGCGTCCGCACCATCGCGTCCAACCGTTCCTGCGCCTCCGGAGAGACCTTCCCGCCCGTCATCAGCACGCAATACGACTGCGCCGCCCCGCGCCCAATCCGCCCGCGCAACTGATGCAGTTGCGACAGCCCGAACCGCTCCGCATGCTCCACCACCATGACACTTGCGTTGGGCACGTCTACTCCAACCTCGATTACCGTGGTCGCCACCAGCACGTCAATCGCACCCCGTTGGAAGCTCGCCATGGTCGCATCTTTGTCCTCGGCGCTCATGCGTCCATGTAGCAATCCCACGCGCAGCCCCGCCAGCTCCTTCTCCCGCAACTGGCCATACATCTTGATGGCGGCCTTTAACTCTCCGGCCATCGCTCCCTCTTCAATCACCGGATACACCACGTACGCCTGCCGACCCATCCTGACCTGCTTATGAACAAAGTCCCACACTGTGTGTGCCACATCGTCGGACACCCTCCGCGTCTGAATCGGCGTCCGCCCCGGCGGCAACTCATCGAGCACGCTGGTGTCAAGATCGCCATACAGCGTCAGTGCCAGCGTCCGCGGAATCGGCGTCGCCGTCATTACCAGCACATCCGGCTCAGCCGCGCCGGTCTTCTTCATCAGCCGGAAGCGCTGCATCACGCCAAAACGGTGCTGCTCGTCCACGACTCACCAGCCCCAGCTTGTCGAACTCCACCGACTCCTGAATGAGCGCGTGCGTGCCAATCACCAATTGCGCGTTGCCCTGCGCGATGTGATGGCGCACATGCTTCTTGTGGCCGGACTCCTGCGACCCTGTGAGCAGCACAATACGATATCCCGCCTTCTCCAGAATCCTCCGTGCCGACAAATAATGCTGCGTTGCCAGTATCTCCGTCGGCGCCATCAGCGCCACCTGGTAGCCGTTCTCGATGGCAATCACCGCCGCCTCGAATGCCACGATGGTCTTGCCCGACCCGACGTCGCCTTGCAGCAGCCGTCGCATTGGCGCCGGCTGTTTCATGTCATCGACGATTTCTTTCAGCACCTTCTTCTGTGCGTTCGTCGGATGAAACGGCAAAATTCGTTTCACCGCCGCGCGCACCTTGTCGTTGATCTGGAAGCTCACGCCGCTCTGCGCCCGCATTTTCCGCCGCTTCAATTCCAGTCCGAGTTCGAGAAAAAACAACTCTTCGAAGATCAACCGGAACAGGGCCGGCGTGCGTGCCGCCTGTAAGTTCACCGGGCTCTCGCCGACCTCCGGCCAGTGCGCCTGCCAGAACGCGGACTTGCGATCGATCAGCCCCATCTGCCCGCGCACCACCGCCGGAATCGCGTCCGGCAAATCCTGGTCGAGATTGTCCAGCATCCCGTGAATGATTCGCCGGAACCATCGCGCCGTCAGCTTGCCTTTGCCCGCCGACTCATAAATCGGCACAATGCGTCCCACCTCGAGCGACTGCCAATTGCTGTCTTCTTCAGCGCCCTCGGCACCGTCTTCCAGCGGATCATGCAGAATTTCGAATTGCGGCTGCATAATTTGCAACCGGTCATAGCCGCGTGTCGCCGCCTCGACCTTGCCGTACAACGCCACCAGTTGTCCGGCTCGAAACTTGTCCTGCAGATAGGTCGCGTTGAACCAGATGCACTTCAGCGTGCTGCGTCCCTCGCCGACCGTCATCTCGAAGATGGGCATGCGCCGCGTACGAAACAGTCCCGACGTGCGCACCTCGGCAATCACGCTTGCCATCTCGCCCGGACGCAGTTCGCTGATCCCGCGTGGATTCAGCCGATCTTCGTAACGAAACGGCAGATAATACAGCAGGTCCTCGACTGTCGAAATGCCCTTCTCCAGCAGCATCGCGGCATACCGCGGACCAATACCCTTCACATACTGGACGCTGGTGGCAAGATCGAGCACACTGCGATGGTAAATCAGTCGTCAGCTATTTTTGATTTGTCATCACGAGCCCGCGCTAGCGGGCGAGGGATCTGCTGTTTCTTATGTTGTGTCATCCTGAGCGAGGACGCACCGAAAGATGCGCGTCTGAGTCGAAAGACCTGTTGTTGTTTGCGCTAGGATTAACGATGTAGTGAGTCCTATAGCTCAGAGACTTCTCAAACAAGCCGCCGCCGTCATCCTCGGAAGCCTCCTCTACTTCTTTGTCCTCATGCCGCATCTTCCGCCGGCCGCGCGCCACGAGCCGTACCGTCTCGACTGGGGCCTACTCATCGACGCCTGGATCTGCCTCGTCTTCTACGGTCTCATCGAACTCGTCTTTCGCCGCAAACCGTAACCGAAGCAAAAAAATCGGGGAGCCCGTGTAGGTTCCCCAATGCGCCACTGTCTGCTGTCCTGCTCACATCTGGTTCGGACTGCTTTCCTTGAACATCTTCTGCCACTCGCGCCGTTGCTGCTCCAGTTGCCTCTTCAACTCGTCCATCTGTTTCTGGAACTCCGGCTGCATTTCTTTCCACTGCTCTGTGATGTCGCGCTGCATGTCAGACAATTCCTTGGCCGTGGGCTTCATGCTCTCCGCCATCTCCCGCGCGTTCTTCGCCATCTCCGGAGCCATCTTCTCGACTTCCCTACTCATCTGCTCAGCCTGCTTGCTCATCTCTTCCGCTTGCTTCTGAATCTCCGGAGTCATGCTCTTGGCGGCTTTCTCGGCCTGCTTGCGCATTTCGGCGGCCTGCCTACTCATCTCTTCTGTCTGCTTCTTGATCTCCGGGGTCATCGTCTTTGCCAGCGATTCCGCCTGCCGTTGCAATTCCTTCATCTCGTCGCTGCTAAGCAGCGCCAGGGTTGACTCATCCACCCCAAACCCATCCCAGTTCCGTCCCTTCCATTCCGAGGTGTTGCCCGGCGTTGTCACCTGTATGGTCTGCTCGTGCTTATCGCGCACAATGACCATTGTCACCTTACCGCCATGTGCTTTCAGCGCGCGCCGCCAGTCGGCCGTGTCATGTATGGTTTCGTTGTCCACCTTCACGATAACGTCACCCGCCCGCAATCCCGCGGCCGCGCCCGGACTGCCTTTCTCCACCGTTCGCACCAGCACGCCTTTGTTCTGTCCCACGCCGAAAAAGTCGCAGAGCTGCGGACTCAGCGGCTCTACCTGGATACCCTGGCGCGCGGAAATTGGCGTGCTGCCCATCATGTCTATGTCGGGATATGCTCGCGGCGGAAGCGGCGGCGTGGGCGGAGCAAACGACATTGCACCCGCATCATTCAGCGGGGCTCTCGGCATTCCTGCCATCTGTCGCCAGTCGCCCAGCTTCACCTTAATGTCTTTGCTCTGCCCATTGCGTATCACCGTCATCATCACCGTGCTACCTGCGGCGCTGTCATGTATCAGGCCCGCGAACTGTTCGGACCCGGTGACCGGTTTTCCGTTGTACGCCACCACTACATCGCCACTCTGCAAGCCGGCATGGCACGCCGGACCGTCCTGGTCAACATTCGCTATGAAAGCTCCGCCGTTCTTCAGGTGCAATTTTTCAGCTGTTTCCGCTGGGACAGCATCGACCATCACTCCCAGATAGGCGCTCGCATGGCTCTCGCCGGGATTACCAGCCGCCCACGCAGACGGCGCAACTCCCGCCGCGCCCAGCGCCAGCACGGTAAACATCATGACTTTTGAAGCTTTATGAAGTGCCATACGCCAACCCCTCAAATTTATTGCGAACGCCGGATGTCAATCTGTCCGATCGTCGTGCGTAACCGCAGAATCGGACCTCCGCCATTCACATTGCCTTCGCCAAACATCGACTTGGGTCCGTATTGCCCGCCTTCTGACGTAATGGCCACCCCCGGAAAGTCTGACTTGATCCCGTATCCGTTGGCCAGTTCCGTCGAAGCGTGCACGCTGACTCCCAGGTCCCGTGGCAGGTACACCACCACATTTCCCATCGCAGTATGCAGGTACGAATCGCGAAATTGTCCTCGTCCGCCCACAAACTGCACCGTGATCGGGCCACCGCCCGTCTCCACATGCGCACCTTGCATCACTTTCATCAACTCTACGGCACCCCCGCCTGTCACTACCTTCACGTCGCCCTGCGCGCTGCCCAGTTTGACCGTGCCGCCACCCGTTTCCGCCGTCACGTTGCCCGCGACGTCGCCGAAATTCATGTTCCCGCCGCCGGAATTCGCCCGCAGGTCGCCGTTGCACTTGCCAATCTCGATGTTCCCCGCCGCAGTATCCACGGTGGTTGCGCCGGCCGTCCCAATCTTCACCTTGCCGCCGCCGGTTTTGACGAACAACTGGCCGGTCACCCGCTCCACCGACACCGTTCCACCGCCGCTTTGCAGGAACAGGTCCGAAGTCACATTGCCGGCTTCCAGGTTTCCTCCGGCGCTCATGATCTTAACCGGCCCCGCCATGTCATCCACTTTCACGTTGCCGCCGCCGGTCGTGCCCACCACGGTTCCCGCGATCGAACTCAGCGCGAGGTTGCCGCCGTGCGTCTCGGCTTTCACCAATTGCGTGATGCGCGGAATCTGCACCATGAAATCCGCCGCCAGCCGATTGACGTTACGGCCCATCAACCTGCCTTCCAGCACTACCGCATCACCCACACGGCTCGCGGTAATCCGCAACTGCTCGAATTGCTTTCGCGCCGCTTCCTCGCTGCTGGCGTTCGAGCGCTTGCGCACCACATACGTCACCTGCGACGAGTTGCCCTGTACCTGCAACGAGCCCATATCGGTGAACGTCCGGAACTCGCGTCCTGCCGGCAGCGTTCCCGTGGTCTCTTCCACCCACGAATTTCCGTCACGATACACGCGGGCCGTCTGCGCCCACAGAGGGACGGACAGCGTTAACGCAACGACCACAGTAGTCCAGCGGCGCCGCACCGCGCCGAATTGGGGTCCTTTCTTCATGGAGTCGTCAGTACACCGTCGGCATCGATGCCAGCACGCGCTTCGACTCCGCGCGAATGTACTCGCTGGGATCTTCCTTGGCCAGTTGCTGCAGCGCCATGCGCACGCTGCTGTCTGTCTTCACCGATTCCAGTGAGTGCAGCGCGCCACTGCGCACGCCCAGGTTGCTGTCGTTCAGCAGCGCTTCCAGCACCGCATTACGCACTCGGATGTCCTGCTTCACAAAGGGCGTCAGCCCATCCAGCGAATGCAACCGCACGCCCGGATTGCTGTCATACCGCAGCGCATACGTCAGCGTCTCGCGCACTCGCGGATCGTCGGACTTGCCCACGAGTTCCACCAACTCATCCACCGAGTTCAACCTCACGCCTGAGTTTTCATTGCTCTTAGCCGCATACAGCAACAGGTCCTGCACCTTGGGATCGCTCGCCGAGCCCTGTACCGTTCCCGGCATCACCCGGTCATACTGCACTTTCACCTCGTTCGTCGTCGGGTCCTTTTCAATCGACGTAATTCCGCCAATCCCGCCGATCGATGCTTCCGAAGGCGTCTCTGTCGTCGCAAGCGTGGAGCCCGCAGGGTGCCGTGTGGACTGATACATCGCGCCCAATCCGCCACCGAACCCGACCATGAAGATCGCCATAGCCAGCGCGGGCGAGAACCGCACCTGCCGCAACCACGCCGCGGGATCGAAAGCAAACCGGTGATACCACGCGCGGTTCTGCGTAGTCTGCTCCAGCGCCTCCTGCAACCGCATGCGCGACGCCGCCAGAAAACTCGCCGACGGCTCTTGCACCGGCAGCGCGCTCATCTGCGCCTGAAACTCTCGCTGTTCGGTCAGCTCCGCCGCGCAAGTCTGGCAGCGCGCAACATGCTGCTCCAGTTCGTGCCGCGCGTCGTCGGC
Organism: uncultured Acidobacteriaceae bacterium; assembly: GCA_963837915.1. GTDB lineage: Bacteria > Acidobacteriota > Terriglobia > Terriglobales > Acidobacteriaceae > DASRAA01. Next base: position 559,964 of record CAWIPZ010000009.1, on the reverse strand, counting down.
GAGCTCACCGTACAGGTACAGCGTGATGTTTTGTTGGACCCATTCGCAATTCATAAGTGCATCTCTCTATCCACTAACCTACCGTGGGTGCCCCATCCTGTCCCTTCTTTTGGGACAGGGTGGGATTCAAAACTCTCTGGGTGCCCCACCCTTATCGCCCGATTTTGGCGATAGGGTGCGATCCCCTACCGCGCATCCCTCAACGCCGCCCTCAACTTCTGTGTCCCGCGAAACAGAGTGTTCTTCGCCGTCTCTTCCGTCGTATTCAAAATCTCGCCAATCGTGCGCAACTTCAAGCCCTGGTAATGCTTCATCTCGAAAACCATCCGCTCGCGCGGCGTCAGCTTCTCCAGCGCCTTGGCGATGCGGCTGCCCAACTCCCGCCGCATCAAATCTTTTTCCGGACTCGCACCCGACCGCACATCTGCCACCTGGTCGAGCATATCGAAGCTCTCGCCATCCGAATCCGTAATCACACCCGAGTCTTCCTTACGCACCTGCCGCTTGCGCAGATGGTCCAGACACAGGTTGGTCACGATGCGGTAAATCCAGGTGTAAAACGAGCACTCGAAACGGAAGCTGCCGATATTGCGGTACGCTTTGAGGAACGCTTCCTGGTAAATATCCTGCGCGTCCTGCTCCGAGCGCGTCATGTGGTACGCCAGGCGCAGCACCGGCCCGTCGTATTGACGCACCAGTTCCTCGAACGCAGCATGGTTGCCGCGCTGTGCCTCCCGGATCAGCTCCGCGTCGTTCATTTGGCTCTGGGTCCGCTCCGCTGTGCCTCGTCGTTCCGAGGGAGTGATGGACGGCTTCGCGCTCGCCCCCTGCGGTGTACCGACAAGGCCAGGTCCCGGTACCACCGTGAGAGCTATCGCTGCTGCCTCGGCCGGCATGCTGGTTCCCGCCCGTCTCCAGATTGCAGCCCAATCTTCGAGCCTGCAATTAGATAGACGGTCCTGCGGAGCAAGCGTGAGCGGCCATTATAGTCAGTTGGGACGAGCGTGCATCCAGGTTCAAGCCCCTCCTTTGGGCGGTAACCTGAGTGCGTTGCCGCGCCACGACGCTTTTGGCATCGCGCGAACGCAGCTCTCCCACCTCAATGTACGTTATTGCCAGCCTTGAGGTTCTGCCCTGTGCTGCTATTGGATTAGAACCCACATTCGCGGCTTTCGGTTTATGCCGGATAAGTCCTTCTCTGGAAAAGCCACCACCGAGCGAAATCCCCAGTGCGCATTTTGACGCGACTCTATGCCTTTTATAGTCAATCAATTAGTCGGATTATTACGTTTCAGGGGGAATCCCGATGCACAAATTACACGGCCCCACAAAACCACCCTCTTGCTTGTTCCTTGTGCCCCCTTGCGCCCTGCCCAAGCGCCCAGGTGTTAGACTGCACCCGTCCCACACCCCGCGTCTTGACCGCGATGATCACGATCTCCAAGGAAGACTATCTCAAGGCCATCGCCGAGGCGGAGGCCGAGGGCTTGTCGGTCATTCCCGCGACGCTCGCACACTGGCTTTCCGTCACCCGTCCTGCCGTGACTTTCGCGCTGAAACGACTCACCCGGGATGGCCTCGTCTCCATCAAGAGCGACGGGCATGTTCGACTCACGCCACCGGGCCGCGAAATCGCCGAACGCACCATCGTCCGCCATCACCTGATTGAGCGTATGTTGTCCGAGATTTTCGGCATGGCATGGTTCGAAGTCCATGACGAAGCCGAACGGCTCGAACATGCGGTCTCACCCGCGTTCGAAAAGAAGTTAGTCGAGCGACTGGGACACAAAGCCACCTGCCCGCACGGCAACGGCCTCGCCCTGCGCAGTCCCACTGAACGCCGCAAGCTTGGCATGTGCCTGCTGTCGGAGGCTGAGCCGGACTCAAAATACGTGGTCGCCAGCGTCTACGAGCGCGACCGCAAGCTATTGGAATTCTTTGACCAGGAAGGCGTCCGCCCCGGGGTTCGCCTTTCTGTCGAAGCGCGAAATTACGATGGAACCGTCTCGCTTTCAATTGGCAAGCGAGCGATTCGACTGGGAGCGGCGGCGGCAGAGAAAATATGGCTCTCTAAACCGTAATATTTCCTGGTTGTTAATCATAGTTAACGAGTCGTAGTGTATCCTGATTTTGGCGCGGCAATGGGTTCGGTTGGCGCCGCGCTGACGTTCCGGGGATACCACGCTGTGAAACGAAGTATTGCACCCGCCTTGCACGGGCTGCTTCGCCTCCCGCTTTTGGCGACAGTCATCATTCTGTTGGCTCCCGCCGTGGCATGGGCACAGGGCGAGACCACCAGCGCCATCCTCGGCCAGGTCACGGACCCTACCAACGCCGCGGTCGCGGGTGCGAATGTCACGATCGTCAATCGCGACACCGGATTAAAGCGCACTGCGAAGACCGACGACGGCGGTCGCTTCAATTTCCCGCAACTCCTGCCTGGCGACTACGCAGTCAGGGCGGAAGCGCAAGGCTTCGAGCCCGCACAGGCCAGCAACGTTTTCGCCGGCCTGGGTCAAAAGCAAACCGTCATCCTCACGCTAAAAGTCGCGCAAGCCAGGCAGTCGGTGGACGTCACCGCCGAAGCAGCCATCATTAATACCGATAACGCCAACACCACCACGACCTTGAGCGCGCCGGCGCTGGAAGACCTGCCCAATCCCGGCGGAGACATGACCTATCCACTGCAGTTCGCCCCGGGAGCGCTCATCAACACCGCAGGCAGCGGCAACGATTTCGTTGGCGGTACCAATGGTTATGGCAACGTCGAGTTCAACGGCCTGCCTGCGCTCTCTAACGGCTACATCGTAGACGGTCTGGAGACCAACGACCCACTGACCAACCTCAACAGCGGTCTTTCGACCAATCTCGTGCTTGGCCTCAACTCCATTTCCGAAGTGACCGTCAACACGCTCTCCTATTCCGTGGACCAGGGCCGCTACGGTGCCTCGCAGGTCAACTACGTCACCAAGTCCGGCACCAACCAGTTTCACGGCAATCTCTACGAGCTGTGGAATGGCGCGGTCCTGAACGCGTCCGACTACTTCCTCAATGCGACCTCCGGCAATCAGAAGCCGGGCTCAGTGGTGAATCACTTCGGAGGTAGCGTAGGCGGTCCGATCATCCATGACAAGCTGTTCTTCTTTTTTGACAGCGAGTGGGTGCGCATTGCGCTGCCCATATTCTCCACCGTGACAGTGCCGACTGCCGCTTTCCAGCAGTACGTGCTACAGCAGCTCCCACTCGGCGGGACGGATTCCGTGACAGGTACGCACTACGCGCCTTCTCCGCAGCAAGTGCCCTTTTACCAGAAGATGTTTTCGCTCTACTCCGACACCAGCGGCACGCCGCTTGCGGTGCTCGGTTGCCCGTTTAATTCCAACGGTTCTCCTGCCTCGGGGAGTCCCCCAAACGGCAACGGCTGCGCCAATCGGAAAGGCGTTTCTCATTCCAGCGACGATCACGAGCAGGTGCAGACCGCCCGCATCGATTACAACATCAGCCCTGACAACACCGCGTGGTTTCGCTTTCAGGCCGACACTGGATTGCAGGCGGCCTACACCGATCCCATCAATCCGTTGTTCAACTCCATCTCGTCGCAGCCTCTTTATTCTTTTGCGGCGGGCTACACACACGTGTTCTCGCAGAACTTGGTGAACTACTTCAACCCGGCGTTCTCGTGGTACGAAAGCCTGTTCGCGCCCAACGACTTTCAGCAGACGCTGGCTGCCTTTCCCATCGTGCTGCAAGGAAGCGGCGCCAACGCTCCGTTTACCACCATCGGCGGCCTCGACAACACTTGGCTTCAGGGACGGCGTGCCACGCGCTTCTTCATCAACGACAATCTCGCCTGGAGCCACGGCGCGCACGAGCTGCGCTTCGGCACCAATATCCGCATCTTCCGCCTGAATGATTACGACTTTGGCGAGGGAACCGTCCCCACGGTGAGCTACACGACGCTGCCGCAGTTCATCTATGGCGTGGCCTCGACCGCCAGCAAGACGTTCCCGACGTCCACGAACGAACCGTTCAACTTTCTCAACCTCGATTTCTACGCCCAGGACACCTGGAGGCTGACACCAAAGCTGACCTGGACTTTCGGCCTGCGTGACACCTACAACTCCAACCCGCTCAACCCGCACGATCAGGTTGCGCGCCTCGATGGCTCGTTCTACTCCATCGCGCACGATGTGAATCAGCCGCTGAATCAGGTGATCCAGACCGGTCTCGGCAATCTCTTTATGTCGACGCCGCTGGCGATCCTGCAACCTAGAATGGCGTTCGCGTGGCAGCTTGAGCGCAACACGGTGCTTCGCAGCGGCTTTGGAATTTTCAGTGACATCCTGCCGGGCAGCGTCGCCGACCTGGTCGGAATGAATCCGCCGTACGTGCAGACATTTCAAGGTGGCCTGCTAGGTACCGTCGGTGGCACGGCCATCGCGCCGGGCGTTGCCAACAGTGCCGTCGATGCCACCATCGCGGCCAATCAGCGTTTCACCACCGGGTTTGCGCAAGGTCAGCTCTCCTGCGCGTCGGCTCTCTCAAATCCCGCGACCTGCCTTCCTCCGGTCGCTATCACAGCCGTACCGAACGGCGAGCTCCACGCTCCGTACTTCATGCAGTGGAGCCTCGGCATCGAGCATCAGTTTGGAAACACTGCAAGCGTGCAGGCACAGTACGTCGGTACGCGCGCCGTGAACCAGCCCTACTCCACGCAGGTCAACGGATACCAGACGGTGTGTCCCGGCTGTTTCTCGCCGTTTCCGTACGGTCAGCCAACCGATCCAAGATTCGGAGCGGTGACGCAGTTCTCCACCGGCGCCAACAGCCACTACAACGGCCTGCAATTGACCGCCATGAAACGCATGAGTCACGGCTTCCAGGGCCAGATCAACTACACCTGGAGCCACTGTCTCGATACGGTGTCCAACGGCGGATTCCTGCAATTTTCCTCAGGAGGAATTCTTTCGCCTTTGCCCGGAGAGTTGGAGCGCAATTACGGCAACTGTGATTACGACATCCGCCAGAACCTCACCGCGCAGTACACGTATCAATTGCCGTTCAAGGTGCAGGCTCACGCCTTAGGCTACCTGGTGAACGGGTGGCAGATCTCGGGCACCGTCTTCTGGCATAGCGGAGTGCCGTTCTCGGTGTTGAGCACTCCTTACGCGGCAAATGGGAATGGCGTCGTACAAGGCAGTGGACCACAGTTTGCCAGCATTGTGCCGGGCGTCGATCCTTACTGTCGCAACTGCACCATCCCCGGAGTTACGCAACCCGGCACGATCCAGTGGCTCAACCCCAACGCGTTCGTTTCTGCGGTCGATCCCGCCACCGGAACCTGCAACGGAGGCGACACGGCGCAGACCTGCCAGTTCGGCAACCTCGCGCGTAACGCGCTGCGCGGGCCTGATTTTTTCTGGAGCGATCTCTACATCACCAAATGGTTCCCGCTGACAGAGCGATTGAAACTGCGTTTCGACGCGCAGTTCTTCAACGTCTTGAACCATCCCAACTTCGGACTCCCCAGCAACGTGCTGGCAGGCGTGCCCGGTAATCCATCCACGCAGACGGGCTTCGGCGCACTCACCTACACAACATCGCCTCCGACTGGGCTGCTCGGCGTCGGACTGGGCGGCGACAGCAGCCCGCGCATGATCGCCTTCCAGGCCAGACTCGAGTTTTAGGCCGCTCTGAACCACGGCCGGGTGCCGCATTCAAGGTCCTCTTTTGGCCTTGAGTGGGAGTTTCCGTTCCTGGGTGTGACCATTGACAACGGTCATCCGTCACGCTGAACCGTGACCAACTCGCTTGGTGTTTCCCGGCACTCGTCGTACACTTCTTCCGGAAGGATGCGGGAGAGTTGCCCCTCTCGGAGTAGGCAACCGGATACTGCCCCGCCCTCGGTAGGTGCTTCGACCCATAACGATGACGGGTCCTGTTTACTCTCGGTTTTCCGTCCACCCACCCGCCAACGCCCCCGTCCAGCTCCAAGAAACTTCCCGTAAGTCCTTATTCCGCAATACTTTACCAGTAACTCATTTGTTTCCGGTGTTTTGCGTCATAAATCATACGTATCCTCAACAAAATAAAGATTTGGGGGGGGAGGGGGTACCCGACGCAGGAATATTCCCAAAATGGGAAAAGGCCAGCTCGCCGTGGCGAGCCAGCCTTCTGTATCACGCGACAAAACTGGTTTGCCGGAGATTGGGTTCTGTGGGAAACCGAAACCTACGCTTCGGCGCTGGCTTCCTCGGCTACGTCTGTCGCCGCAGGCGCGGCTGCTTCTTCCGTGGTGGCTTCTTTCTTCACCACGGCCTTCACCGTCACCGTCACTTCGCGGTGCAGCTTGACCGGCACGTTGAACTCGCCCACGGTCTTCAGCGGCACGTCAAGATCGATCTTGCGGCGGTCGATGGTGAAGCCCTTGGCTTCCAGTGCGTGCGCGATGTCGGACGAAGTGACCGAGCCGAACAACTGGTCGTGCTCGCCCGACTTGCGGGTGAACTCGACAACGACTCCGTTGAGCTGCTTGCCCAAGTCCTCGGCGCTGCCTTTTTCCTTCGCCGACTTGCGAACGGCAGAGGCCTTCATCTGCTCGATGACCGCCTTGTTGCCGGCAGTCGCTTCGATGGCCAGCTTGTGCGGAATGAGGTAGTTGCGGCCATAGCCCTCGGCGACCTTTACTACGTCTCCGCGATGGCCCAACTTATTGATGTCTTCCTTTAGAATGACTTCCATGTGTCCAACTCCGTTTGCGGCTTCGCCGCGAGCTGTCAGCCGTCGGCTCTCAGCTATCAGTTAAAGTCATCCCACAATGTGGGAGTTGCGCTTACCTGGTTGAGAACGGCAGCAGCGCGATGTTGCGCGCCTGCTTGATCGCATCGGCCAGACGCCGCTGGTGCGGCGTGCAAACGCCGGTCAACCGCCGCGGCACGATCTTGCCCGACTCAGCCACGAACTGCCCGAGCAACCGCACATCCTTATAGTTCACGCTGTCGATCTTCTCGACGCAGAACTTGCAAACCTTCTTGCGGCGGAAGAACTTCCGCCCGCCTTCGCGCGGTCCACCAGGTCCGCCGCCGGGACGTCCCGCAGGACGCGGACCGCGCGGGCCGCGATCGCCGCCGCCGTCTGGGCGTGAGCTCGGCGCGGAGCTGCTGCTGCTCCCGCCTTCGGTCGCGGCCACCGGGGCCGCTGTATTCGTCGTATCGTCTGCCATGTTTCTCCTTCGGGCCGTTGAAGCCCACAATCTCCATCTCCATCAAACTTGTCGCAAGGTAACGGTTTTACGCCGTGGCTGGAGCTGACTCCGCTGCCGCGGGCGCTGCTGGCTCGGCGGTCGCCGCTGCTGCTGCAGTTGCGGCCGCTGCCGCTTCCGCCGCTGCTGCGCGCGTGCCCTTGCCGCGAACCTTCGCGTCGCGTAGCGCCTTCACTTTGGCCATGCGCTTCTGCTCTTCGTCTACGCGCACAGTGATGAATTTGATCACCGGCTCGGTGACGCGCAGGCGGCGTTCCACTTCCTTCACCATGGCGCCGTCGCCTTCCAGGGTCATCAGCACATAAATGCCGTCCTGGAACCGGCGAACTACGTACGCCAGCCGGCGCTTGCCCATGCGTTCCACACTCTTCACGGTGCCGCCCGCAGTGCCGACTTGGCCTTCCAGGTTGGCAACCAGCTTGTCCTGGTCTTCTTCTGTCATATCGGGACGCACGATGAACATCAATTCGTAAGTACGTTGCATTTTTCTCTCCTGGCAAGAAGCCGTCAGCTTTCAGCTCTAAGCCTTTAGCTACTAGCTTCGCGACTCCTGCCGATTTCCATTCAATTCTCTCGAGCTACTCGCTCGCTGCTTCTTCCGCCTTGCGGTTGAACCGGTTCATCGCCGCCTGCACACCATCCGCGAGGATGACCTTCACCGCTTCGGCTGCCGTGTCCAGCACCTGGTCAACTACCGGGTACTGCGCTTTCTTGAACTGCGACAGCACATACTTTGCGCCGTCGCCCACCGGATAATCCGGCCCAACTCCCATACGGATGCGCGTGAACTCCTGCGTATCCAGCGCGCCGATTACCGACTCGACGCCGTTGTGTCCTGCCGAGCGGCCCCGCGGCCGCACGCGCAATGTGCCGAAAGGCAGGTCGAGCTCGTCGTAGAGCAGCACCAGATCGCGATCGGGCTGCGCTTCGTACTTCTCCACCAGTTCGCGCACCGACTGGCCGCTCAAGTTCATGAAGGTTTCCGGCTTGGCCAGCACTACATCTTCGTTGCCGATGCGGGCCCGCGCCGTTTGCGCGCGGCAGTGGCGGTTGTTCACCACCACTCCGCACCGTTCGGCGATGCGATCGATCGCCAGAAACCCCAAGTTGTGCGGCGTGAACTGGTACTCGATGCCCGGATTGCCGAGCCCGACGATCAGTTTCACGCTGCCTACTTCTTCTTCTCGGACTTCTCTGCCTTCTCGGCTTTGTCGCCCTTTTCGCCTGCGGCAGCTTCGCCCTCGGTTTCCTGCTTGCCCTTCTTGATGACTTCGGGCTCGGCAGTCGTCGCCGCAGCTTCGGCTCCCTCGACAGGGGTCTCAACCACGACTTCCTTCACCGCGGTCACGTGGGCAATCGCCTGGGTTTCGTCGGTGATGAACTTGACCTTGTCGCTGTGCGGCAGGTCAGAGACGCGAATGGTCTGACCGAATTCCAGCTTGCTGACATCGGCATCGATGTGGCTGGGGATGTCGGCTGGCAGACACTCGACTTCGACCTCGCGCATCATCTGCTCGAGGATGCCGCCCTGCAGCTTGACGCCCGGCGCTTCGCCCTTCAGCGTGACCGGCACGCTGACACGCAGCAGTTTGTCCATTGCAATGCGCTTGAGATCAACGTGCAGCAGCGCGCCCTTGACTGGATCGGCTTGCCAGTCAACGATCATCGCTTTGCCCGAGTCACCACCCGCGCTCAGATCGAAAATGGAGTTGTGTCCCGACTCGGAGCCCAGGATGCGCTTCATCTGCCGAGGATCGACGGAAATGTTCAGGGGCTCGAGTCCGGCGCCGTACAGCACGGCCGGGATGAGCCCGTCTTTGCGAAGGCGGCGCGCCTCATTCTTGTTGCCGCTCTGCCGCGGTCTTGCTTCGATGTTCTTTTCTTGGGTTGCTGTAGCCATAATTTCGTTTTCCTTTACAAGAACAGTCTGCTGACGGACGACTCTTCATGAATCGACTCAATGGCCGCGGCGATCAAGCCTGCGATCGACAACTGTTCGATCTTGGGCTCCTTGCGCCCCGCCTCCGTCAACGGGATGGTGTTGGTCACTACCACTTTCACCAACCCCGATTGAGAAATCCTCTCGATGGCCGGACCTGACAAGACAGGATGTGTGGCGCAGGCATAGACCTGTTTGGCACCTGCGTCGAGCAAAGCCTCGCAAGTCTTCACCAACGTTCCGGCGGTATCGATAATGTCGTCAAGAATGACGCAGGTCCGGCCTTCCACATCGCCGATGACGTGCATCACCTCGGTCACGTTAATGTTCGTCCGGCGTTTGTCCACAATGGCCAGCGCCGATTCCATCTTCTTGGCGAAGAAGCGCGCACGCTCCACGCCCCCTGCATCCGGAGAGACCACCGTCAGTTCGGGGAGATTTAGTTCCCTGAAATGCCCTACCAGCACGGGTGACGCGAACAAGTGGTCCACCGGAATATTGAAAAAACCCTGGATCTGCGGCGCATGCAGATCAACCACCAGCGCCCGGTCGGCCCCCGCGGTGGTCAGCAGGTCGGCCACGAGTTTGGAACTGATGGGCACGCGCGGCTTGTCCTTACGGTCCTGCCGGGCGTAGCCGAAATACGGAATCACCACCGTGATGCGGCGCGCCGAAGCGCGCTTGAGCGCATCGATCAGCAGCAGCAGTTGCATCAGGTGCAAGTCGACGGGGTCGCACGTCGGCTGCAGCAAGAAAACATCGGCACCGCGAACGTTCTCCAAAATCTGCACATAGGTCTCGCCGTCGGAGAAGCGCTTGATGTCCGTCTGCCCGAGCGGCAAGCCAAGTTTTTCGCAAACCTCTTTGGCGAGCGCGTCATTGGCGGTGCCGGAGAAGATCTTCCACTTGTCCGAACCGCGTGGCTGCGTTTGCTTCGGCTTGGCGTCGGGATTGGCCTGCTGCTTTTTTTCAGAAGGCTGCGTCACCGCTGTAACCGTTTCGGTTGTAGCGGCAGCCGCTTGCATCGGCGCTGATTTTGTTCCTGCTGCTTCCATCGTCTCCACACCCCGCTAAACCTGGTTGGATTTAGGACCTGGGTTGAAACTAGCAATCAGCCTTCAGCTATAGCTGTCAGCTTTCAGCAAAACCTGATCTTCCATCGACTACTAAACTGGCTGGGCGGCTAGGATTCGAACCTAGACAAGTGCCTCCAAAGGGCACTGTCCTACCATTAGACGACCGCCCAAAAAACAGTTGTCAGTCGTCAGTCGTCAGTACTCAGTTGTCAGTTGAAACCTGAACAACCTTTTTCGCAGGCAACTAACTACTGACAACTAGCAACTGCTTCCAATATTCCGCCCGCATCAACGTCCGCGTCGCTACCGCCGCATGCCCCGCAGCTCTCATACGCTCGGCTGCGGCTTCCGCTTCACCCGACGGAATCGAACATGCCGTACAAGGTCGAGCCAGAGCCCGAAAGCGACGCATACCGCGCGCCTTCGCGCCGCAAAACACTCTTAACCTCACGCAACTCGGGATATTCAGGAAAGACGACGCGTTCGAAGTCGTTTTCAATCCCGGTTCGGACAAGGTCGAGAAGAGGCGTCTCGGCCCGGTCCCCGCCCAAAGCGGGAACACCGGATGCTGGCCCTTTCGCAGGCACCGCCCGCGAAAGCAATCTCTCGCTCAACCAGGCAGAACCCGCCTGATCGCGCTTGTCTATTGTACCTGTAGCTTCTGGCACGGTCAACGCGCTTTGTGCTATTTCAGCAGCGGCGATTTCGATAGCCTCACCGGTTTCTGCCCGTTCCACCAACGCGTCCCATTGGGCGAACGCCTTGGGCGTCGAGACTCCGACCGCTGGCGTCACAACGACAAGCGGCGTCTCCGGAAGATCCGGCAGCGCGTAGACTTCCTGTCCGCGATCGACGCCGAGCACCGTTCCGCCGATGAGGAATAGAGGCAGATCGCTGCCAACTTCCACGGCAATCCGCACTTTGTCCTGCTGAGAAAGTTCGACAGCTAACGTGCGCTCGAACCCGAGCATTGCGGCCACTGCGTTCGATGATGCGGCGCCCATGCCTCCTTGCACAGGCAAGTGCTTCTCGATTTCGATGACGACCTTGCCGCGCTTATTCGTGGTTTTCAGAACGCGCTCCGCAATCTTGTAGCAAGTATTGGTCGAGTCGCAGGGCACGCGCGGATCATCGCAGCGAATCTCGATGGCGTCGCCCGCTTGTACCTCGACCCGCACCACATCATGCAGCGCGATGGTCTGATAGATGGTGCGGAGCTCGTGAAAACCGTCAGCCCGCAGCGGTCCGATCTTCAGTCCGAGATTGATCTTGGCAAACGAGCGTAGGGCAATCGACACGTAGAGTGGTCGGCGGCTGGTGGCCAGTGGCTAGTGTAAATCAGGACAACTCTCGAGAAACACGCGAGGCACTAGCTGTGCTTGGCGACCCAAAGCAGCAGTCCGAATACCACAATCGGAATCAGCGCCATCGCCACGTAGAAGGCGATTTTGCGCGGCCAAGGACTGCGCTTGACCGTCCAGTTGTGCAACTCGGCGCGATCGGCGACGCCAACCTCTTCGGGATGATCAAGGTCGTGGGCAAATTCGCTGGCGCGCTGGTAACGGTTCCTTGGCTCGCGCTCCATCGCGCGGTAGATGATTTCCTGCAGCTGCGGCGTTATGGCCGGATTGAGCTCGCGCGGTGGAGTGGGATTGTTGAGCAGCCGGTCATTCATCACGATGAACGGATTCGGCCCGGAAAACGGCACTTTGCCGGTCAGCATTTCGTAGAGCATCACGCCGGTGGAGTAGATGTCGCTGCGTGCGTCGCCGCGGCCTCCGCGGACCTGCTCGGGTGAGATGTAGTCGGGCGTGCCCATGGTCTGCGAGAGCTTGGCGAAAGTCAGGCGACGCGCGCTGGCACTGGACGCGATGCCGAAGTCGATGAGCTTGATGTTGTCGTTGCCATCGACCATCACGTTTTCGGGCTTCATGTCTCGATGCGCCACGCCGTGATCATGAATGTATTGAAGTGCGTCGAGAATGTTGCGCGTAATCTTGACGGCGCGCTCATGCGAAAGCGGGCGTTCCTCGTTGATGATTTGCCGGAGCAGGCGGCCGTCGACCCATTCCATGACCATGTACATGCGGCTGCGATCGTCGTCAGTGAAAACACGCATCACGCCGGGGTGGTCCATGGCTGCGCCGATCTCCTCTTCGCGGCGGAAGCGGTCGAAGAGCACAGGATCGCTTTCCATTTCGGGATGCGGGACCTTGATGGCGACGGGGCGATCGTTGCGCGTGTCGGTGGCGCGATAGATCGAGGCCATGCCGCTGCGGGCGATGAGCTTGTCGATGCGGTAATGGTCGAGCAGTTCGTCGGTGTGAATCGCGTTCATGGTCGCCCAGGCTGATGAAAAGCGGCTGTCGGGAGATGCCCGGGCCAGATCAGCGTTGTAACGTTCTTACTGCGAGCCAGCAATATGATGCCAGAAAACGCGCGTTTGCAGCATAAAGAGTGCATAAAGCCCACGGTGGGTTAACCATGCTTATCGCAGGCTATAGGGGCGGCCGCGATAGATGCCGGTGCGCTCCACGTCATGCACGCGGATCAGCTGCACACTGATGTTGTCGTTGCCGTCGCGCTCATTGGCCAATGCCACCATTTTTTCGGCCGCGGTGTGCAGGTTGTCGCTGCGCGCTACGACGGACGCGATATCGTCCGGGAGCACCGAACCATGCAGACCATCGGAACATTGCAGCAGCAGGTCGCCCTTCTGCACCTGGACTTCGTCGATTTCGACATTCACCACCATGTCATTGCCGATCGAACGGCTGAGCAGGTGGCGATTCGGGGATTCAGCGGCATCGGCTGCTGACAGAACTCCCAGCCGCACCTGTTCGGCGGCGATGGTGTGATCGCGAGTAATGATGCGGGCGCGGCCATCGCGCACCAGGTAGCAACGCGAATCGCCCACGTGCGCGATGACAGCGCGGTCGGCCTTCAACGCACAAGCTACGATGGTCGTGGCCATGCCGGCCTTGGCGGGCGAGGCGCTGCCCTCCTCATAGACTTGCAGGTTCGCTGATTGCACCAGGCGCGATAGCAGCGCCTTGTGCGCCTCTCCGCTTCTCGCCTTGGTGAACCCTGCCAGCACGGTCTCCACTGCGAGTTGCGAGGCCACTTCACCTTTGGCCTGTCCGCCGACCCCGTCGGCCAGGGCGAATACGCAGCCATGTGTGCGCAACTGCTCCGGCATGTAGGGCAGCAGGTATCCCAGGTAATCCTCGTTGTGTTCGCGTGTGCGACCCGGGTCCGAAAGTTGGGTGAATTCGACGTCGAGCATTGAGGTGTTTGGTTGCTGCGCGAACCAGCTTGCGAAGTTTGAATCAGTTATAGGCGACGGATTACGCAAGGTAAAGGGCGGGTCGGAACCCGCCCTTGTGATTCACCTCCGACAACGGTTTCGATTCAGGCGACCACTCCGCTTCGCTCCACCAGCGTCGTGCGTCCTTTGGTCTTGCTGGAGCGCAGAAAGTAGATGCCGCCGTAGAGACCCCAGACCAGCGCTATGCCCAGCGCGAGCAGTGGCTCCTTCTTGGTGCCGTATCCCATGAACGGGCCGACGATATAGAAAATCATGCAGGCCAGGTTGGCCAACAAGCCGAACACCGGGATGAACAGGTGCCGAACGATGCTGAACTTGGGATGCCCGTGATAGGCCACGATGCAGATAATGCAACTCAGCATATACAGCAGGAAGGTCCCGAAGTTCGAGGCCAGGGTGACGGTGAGCAGCGAACTGGGCAGAGCTGCCATCTTGTCGTGCGTGGTGTAACCGAAGCTCGACCAGAAGCCGTGCGGTAGGGCCTGGATGGCGGCATCGGTGGGGGCGGCGGCGTCTCCCGCGTAAGCTACGATAGCGATACAGCCGACCACGGCGGAGATGATCGCCAGCGTCCAGATGGCGCGATGCGGGGTCAGGTTTTTGGAGTGCAGCATGCCGAAGTGCTCAGGGGCTTCGTCGTCTTTGCCCATGGCATAGGTCACGCGCGCGCCGGTGTTCATGCAGGAGAGCGTCGTCCCAATCAGCGCCAGGAAGACGGTGAAGGCCTCGGCTTCCATGAAGTAGCGTCCGCGGCCCTGGCCGAAAAGAGCATCGCCGACCACAACCATCATGTCGCCGATGGGCGCGGCCGAACTCGACGCGTTCTGCATGGAATACCCGCTACTGAGGAAGTAGTTTGCTGCGAAATATTCAAAGAGGTAGCAGACCAGTCCCTGGACAAGCAACGAAAGTATGACCGCGATGGGGATGTCGCGCTTAGCGTTCTTGGCTTCACCTCCCATGGCCGTCACCGATTCGAAGCCGACCAGGATAAGAATGGCCACCGTGGCCTGCACAAAGACCCAGCCCCAGTTGTGCGGGCTGATAACGGACTTCGCATTCGGATGAGAGAGGAACGCACCACTACTGTCGGTCTCCGGATAGCTGATCTTGAATGGCACCGGATTGCCCGCTGCATCAAGCTTGGGCTGCGGAACTACACCAGCGGAATCGCGAACGATAGTGTCGGTCGGCTTACCGTCGACCATGGTGGTGGTGGTTGCGAACTCGTAGGTATACGCTTCACCGGAGACTGAATCGAACTGATAGGCGATGGTTCCGGGAGGATGGTTGATGCGGTAGCCCAAAGCCAGCACGGCGAAAATCACCAGCGCCGTAATCTGAACCACGTTGATGGCGATGTTGACCGAAGTCGATCCGACCACGCCACGGTGAGCAATGTACGCCACGGCGAAGGAGAACACGATCGCAATCAGCATCATGAACGCAATTCCTGGATTAGACGCACTCATGACGTTGGGCCAGATGGTGCCGACTAGGTAGCCGCAAAGAATCCCCATGACGCCGACCATCACGCCGGGATAGATCCAGTAATAGAGATGCGACGCCCAGCCGACGATGAACTTCGACAGGCGCGCGTATTTCCACGCTTTGTCGTGGTTCAGGAAGGATTGTTCGGCAAAGTAATAGGAGCTACCGGTGCCGGGATATAGTTTCGCCATCTCGGCGTAGCAGACAGCGGTGGCCAGACAAAGTAATAGAGCAAGCACGATGCCGAGCCACATGGCCGGACCGGTCACACCCGTGGTTGCCTGGATTTGAAACGTCAGCCACAGGAAGGCGCCGGGAGCGATAAGCGCCATGGCGTTCATCGTTAGGCCGGTGAGGCCCAGGGTGGATTTCATTTCGACTGGGGCATTTTCAGCCATCTTCATTCTCCTTAAGAAGTCTGCGTGCTGTCGTCGTTCAATTGCTTGGTGCGAGGGGGAAAGGTTTGCTTATCTCCGCGTCGGCAGTAGACGTGCTCTCCTTCCGCCCAGTTCGCATAATTCACTCAAAACAGAAACCCCAACTCAACCACGCCGCGGGTTTGACTCGGCTTTAGTCCGAAAGTACCGAAGCCACTCCCAGGGGTTACGTTGCCGGCGCCAACATACGAAATATCCGTGCGCGTAAAGAACTTCTTGTACTGGTAGGTGGGGGTCGCGGTGATCGACCACGCCGTGCTGCCTGGGCCATACATCAGGTTTGCGGAATTCGAGGCTAAGTTGCCGCTGCTGCCGATGTATTCCCAGCGCCCTGTGACCGAGAATCCTTTCTTCAAAATGCGGCTGACCAGGATCGCGCCGCCCATGGCATGTCCACCCTGCGGGATGCCGGCCTTCAGGTTCGTGGGCACGTCGCTGTATTGCAGGTAGGGCTGGATGACCCACGCCCCCTTGGTATAGGTATAGATCAGGTTGAAGATCATGCTGTTGTTCTGGATGGGCGTGGCCAGGTTCTGCCAGTTCGTTTGTCCCATGTTGCCGCCACCAATGAACGCCAGGCTGTGCGGGCCGGTCGTATAGGTAAGGGAGCCGGTCAGCCAGTTGTAACGGTTGGAATAGAAACCGTCGTTGTAGCTGAGCGAGGCGGTGAATTTTCCCATCGTCTGATTGATCTGCACGCAGCGGTTGATGGCATTTTCCTGGTTCCACAGCAATCCGCGCTCGATGTTCATGTTCTGAAAATCGAAGGTGGACTCAGCGCCGATCAGCGTCGGCAGAATTCCAAACATGATGTTGGTATTCTTCGCCACGGTGAGTTTCACGAAAGCCACCGGAACCGGGCCCCACAGATCACTGTTCGTGGTGGAGTTCGAAACAAAAGGCGATCCGAGAGAAACCACGTCGTACGTGCCGGCCTGAACATAGAACTGAAACCAGCCAGTCGGCTTCTGAAAGAAAATCATCGCGTTACTGAAGGCGCCTTCCTGTGGGTTGTTGCCCGGTACGGCGTTGTTCTGAAACACTCCGATTCCACTCACGGCACCGTTCAAGGCATACTTGCCGAGAGGTCCGGCTTCGATATTGATCGGCAGCGCCATCTGCAGCGGACCAACCGTAGAAGGTGTTGGCAGCGGCGTCGGCGCAGCAGGCGCGGCATCGGCGGAAGCAGCAGGTTTGGCATCTGGTGCGGGGGCGGGCGCAGCCGCCGGAGTCGATGCTTGCGCCGTATCAGCTGGCTTGGCCGCGGGTGTGTCCTGGCCCATGCAAGCTGAAGAACTAAGAACCATAAGGCTCGCTCCGAGAACGGCTGTACACATCCGGGAGGCAAGTTTCATTTCGATGGCTCACTTTCTCCAATCTTCCGCGCGGGTCAGTGCAAGGCGCGGTCCGTTGGTTAGAGACTACGAACCTAAAGAAGCTTCCTCCGACAGTCCAACGCATAGTTCTGCTACGTCCAATCGAAATTTCTGCGACAGCGGTTTTCTTATGCGCGTCATAAGGAGCGGTTATTGCGGCGTTCGTGAAGATCAACGCCGAGCTATGTCGTCCACGAATTCTCAGTGGGTTACGAAATTCCCAACTCGCGTATGAGACGAAGGTGTGCGTTGACGGAGAAGACGAGCAAGAAGCAAACGAACCGCGCTTATCCCACGTTTGTGTCATTCGAAATGCCATGCACGATCGCAAGAATGCGGTTACGTCTCCACGTACGGTTCATCAAAACTTCCCGCCTCGACGAGCTCCCGCTCGTTGACATCCGTCGCGTTGGGGGCCGTGAACAATTGCACTCCATCGCGCACCATCTCAATGAATGCGACTGCCGATCGGGGCAATGTGCGGTCCTGGTGATACACCAGCGCCAGTTCGCGCGAGAGGTTCGCGTCGGACAGCGGAATCAGCCGTAGATCGCCGGCGTGACATTCCTGGCGGGCGAAACTCTCACTGATGATCGAGATCCCCAGACCCGAGGCGACAAACGCTTTGATCATCGCGATGCTGGGCAACTCCATGGCGACTCGCAATTGCGCCTGGTAAGGACGGAAGAGCTTGTCCATGGTCTTGCGGGTGTGTCCCGCCTTGGGGAGGATGATGGGATAGTCCACCATCGCCTCGACAGAAACCGAGTCCATCGCTGCCAGCGGGTGGTTGGGACCGGTCATCAGCATCAGGCGATCATGGAAGATGCGCTTGACGACGAGACGCGGGGCCTTGACCGGCATGGTGACGATGGCAACATCGATGAGGCCGTCTTGCAGACGCTCGAGGATTTTGTGGCTGAAGTTGCGATAGATGCTGATTTGCACATCGGAGTAGCGACGACGGTATTCGCTGAAGGTTTCCGGCAAGACATAAAGACAGGTAGCTTCATTGGCGCCGATGGCCAACACACCGCGTGGGGTGCGGTCCTGGTCGGCCACTGCGCGCAGCGATTCTCCGCGCAAGGCCAGCAACCGGTTGGCATACTCAAATAAAACCTCTCCCGCAGGAGTGAGCGCGACGCGTTTGCCCGAGCGGTCCAGTAACTTGGTGCCGTAGTCCTGCTCAAGCTGGCGGATCTGCGCGCTGACGGCCGATTGCGAGCGAAACACTTTGTCGCCGGCGCGCGAGAAATTGCCCTGCTTCACCACTTCGAGAAATGTTGTCAGTTGGTCGAAGTCCACGGGGAAGCTCCACCTGAAACACGTTTCCTGGCGCTCTACGAATGCGCGATTCAGCAAAGATTGCAACTGTCCCGAAAGCACGTTTCGCCAGTCTTGCTGCTGGCTCGTTGGTTCCGACGGTCACTCCGTCGCGTGCATGTGCGGGTCTCGCGTGCGGTTAGGAATCGATTGCGAACGATCACTCGTAGCGAGTGCCTGAAGTGTAGAAGTCAGCGCGAGGTTGAGGAAATCGATTGTTTTTATGATGCGCATAAGGATGGGTAATCCGCAGCGCTAACACCCTGTTGTTGCAAGCTTTCTATCGAAAATCGGCCGGCGCGGAGCTTGCGTGAAACTTGCATGAACAGCGAAAACGAAGCGGTTGCCGGAGTTCGCTGGCGCAGTGTACAGTCTCAAATCGTTGGACTCAGGCTTCCGGCGGCAATCCCGTATCGCCTCCAGCACAAGCTCGATCAGGAGAGAACACGATGGCGAAGTCGATCAGTTGCAAAGATGTGGGAATGGATTGTGATTTCACCGCCAAGGCGGACACGCTGGAAGAACTGATGCAGGCCGCTGCAGCTCATGCCAAAGAAGCTCATGGATTCGATTCCATCCCGGCGGAACTCATGCCAATGGTGCAGGCAGCCGTGCGCGACGAATAGCAGGCAGCTAGTTACGAGACAGGAAAAGGGACGCCGCATGCGACATCCCTTTAATTCGTGATGCTGAAACTGATTTACTTTACAGCGTCAACGGTAGCCTTGCTGGCGCTCTTCACGGCAACGGCAGTCTTTTCGCCGCCCTTTTCGGTGTACTTCACCGTAACCTTGGTTCCTTCCTTGGCTCCGTCGTAGGTGGCTTTGCTGGCGTCGGCAGTGCCCTTGCCAGCGTCCTTGGCGCCCTCAACGGTCGTCTTGTCCGTCCACTTGATGGTCTGCTCGGTTCCGTCCTTGGTCTTCACCACCATAGTCTTGCTGTCCTTGTCGACGCTCTTCACGACCCCACTGACCGCGTGGACAACATCTTCCGCGAACAGCGCGCACGCGAATGCGAGAGTTACTGCCAATACTGCAATGCCAAACTTCTTCATCTTCAATCTCCCGGCTCGATGGAGCCATTGAATTTCGAGTCTTCCTCCGTCGTAAGATCTTCGCCTGCCGGACGGAAGTGCCGGCCCATGAGGACGTTGTTCTCTTCTCAGGAAGGTATTTTAAAGATACCAAAGTCGGCGTAAAAGTGCCTAGAGCGGTCGAAGGTCGCAAGCGCCATAGAACCGGAGTAGTCTGGCGCAGAACTCTGAGGGCTTCATGAAACGAATTGCGTTGTGGTTCGCTCTTCTGGGGATTTGTCTGCCGGCTTTCTTGCTGGGGCAATCATCGCAGCGGTGGCCGGAAGAGAAGGCGAACGCCTGGTATCAGCAGCAACCGTGGCTGGTGGGCGCGAACTACATTCCCGCATCCGCCGTCAATGAACTCGAGATGTGGCAGGCGGAGACCTTCGATCCGAAGCAGATCGACAAGGAACTCGGCTGGGCCGAAGGGCTGGGCATGAATACCATGCGCGTCTTTCTGCACGATTTGCTGTGGCAACAGGACCCGAAAGCCTTCCAGCAGCGCATCGATCAATTCCTGACGATCGCGGCGAAACACCATATTCGGCCGATGCTGGTGCTGTTCGATTCTTGCTGGGACCCGCTGCCCAAGCTGGGTCCGCAGCGCGCGCCGATGCAGGGAGTACACAACTCCGGGTGGGTGCAGAGCCCGGGAGCCAAGGCACTGGAGGATGCATCGCAGTATCCACGGCTGAAGTCCTACGTTGTGGGAGTCGTCGGCGCGTTCGCCAATGATCAGCGGATTCTCGCCTGGGACGTATGGAACGAGCCGGGCGGCTTCCAATACGGCTATTACGAACAGCAGGAGCCGAAGAACAAGATCGAGCTGGTGAAGGTCCTCTTGCCGCAGGCGTTTGCGTGGGCCCGCTCGGCGAACCCCTCGCAGCCACTGACCAGCGGGCTGTGGGAGGGCGACTGGCCGAAGTCGGGGCCGACCGACATGGAGAAAATTCAGCTGGCTGAGTCGGACATCATCACGTTTCATAACTACAGCTGGCCAGAGAACTTTGAGCGCCGGGTGGTGTGGCTGGAGAAGCAGCACCGCCCGATCATCTGCACCGAATACATGGCTCGCTCGGCTGGCAGCACCTTCGACGGTGTTCTGCCCATCGCGAAGAAGCACCACGTTGGGGCCATCAACTGGGGACTGGTCAATGGCAAGACGCAGACCAATTTTCCCTGGGAGTCGTGGGACCATCCGTACGTTCTCGAGCAGCCTCCGGTGTGGTTTCACGACGTGTTCAAGACGGATGGAACGCCGTATCGGGAGCGCGAAGTGGAGCTGATACGGCAGTTGACGGGCAAGACGGCCGCAGCCGTGGCTAATTGAATCAATGACTTAGAAAAAGCATAGACAACCAGCACGCAGTCGATCGAAAAGAAAAGCACGTTCCTTTGAAATCAATGGTTTAGGGGAAAATTGTTTACAAGTCATTGATTTTATGACGGTTATACGTATCCATTTCTGCCCGTGGGACTTAGCTACAGGAAATAGCCGTTTCTCCCATGGAAATTGTAATACTTGTCATACTTTTCATACATGTGACTGTCATACTTATCATACAAGTCATACAAATCATACTCGCGAGGTTGTCAAAGAGCATCGCAACGAGCCCGCCATAGCGGGGTGGTGAAAGCGAGAGACACTAATCCTCTTGCCTCACGAAGGATGTTATAGCGAAGCGGGGTTCGGCTGAATAGGACGCAGGACACAGGCGTGTGTGACAAGGAAGAAAAAAGCAACCGCGGATTACGCGGATAGCGCGCCCGGCGTCCACGTAGATTACGGTGCCTCGTAACGGGAGCTCAGGACGTTTACAGCTTCACGCCCAAGTTGGCTAGTTTGGCTGAAAGCACTTCGATCCGTGACGTGGCTTTCTTCATACGCCTCCGGGCTTCGATATCTTTGGGCTCAATACCCGCTGACGCTTCCAGCATGGCAAGCTGTCCTCTGGCTCGCTCCAAGGCTGCCTTTAGTTGTTCGATCTCGCGCTCGGTTGCCATGATTCAAACTCTAGCACTGCTCCCTGGCCGTGTCACCAACTAGACTCCCAAGACCAGTAAACATATGTGGTGGGCGTATTTAGATGCGCTCGAGGTTCGTGTTGTGAGCAAACGGCACGTCGATGTCGTTCCATGGCAGGGCATTGAGTCAGTCATCCAGGTCAATTCTAACCGTGAGGAGTTGGGTCCCGAAGAGGCGCACGGCGGCGGCATTTCTGGCGCTTCCCGGTACCTGACTGGCCAGCCAGCGTTGGCGCTCGATGGGATCATCGTCGGACAGCAAATGTGCTGTGCCGGTACGCCACCTAGCGCGGAGCCCGTCTCGCAGCTTCAGTCGAACGCGTGGGTTGCGCTCGATATTGAGGACATATCCCGCCTTCCTTCCATGCTCTGCCACGATCCAGAACTGCCCGCCAAGGCGTCCGTCGCCGACTGGAGTGTGGCGCAACTTTCCGCTGGAGCGGCCAATCGTTTCGAGGAGCGCATAGCCGGGCGGGGCGAGGCCCATCGCAAACACAAACTTAATTGGCGGATTGAGTAAGTATTTTTGCAGCGCATGTGCAATTCGATTTTTCATGCCTTTGAAGCAACCCCTCAATGCACTCCACTTGCAGCGAAAGGTCAGGCGTCCGTCGGTCTAGACGGCCAACTTTTGAAGGGCAGCCACGTTTTGTATGAGCAGGGTCGAACCACGAAGCGCGGCAAAGCGCTGCTTGCGAAAATCGGCGAGGGTACGACTGACAGTCTCACGCGACATGCCGATGATTTGTCCGATCTCTTCGTGGGTCAGGGCCACTTTGATTCCGCGACCGGTGACTGTCTTGCCACCCTCGCGCGACCAATCCAGCATCAGGCGGGCGATGCGCTGCGGCGCCGAGTGCTTGATGAAGGAGCGAAGATGTTGGTACGCCTCCTGGCAATCGCGGCTTAGATGGATTGCCGCCTGCATGTTGGCCTCAGAATGGTTGGCGAGAAAGGCAAGAAAGTCGTCGCGTTTTACGAAATTCAGCTGGCACGGTTGGCCAGTTTCCGCAGTCATTTGGTGGGGGAGTTTAGAGACACTTGCGTTCAGCCCCAGTACCTCGCCGGGCTGCGCGATCTTCAGAATGAGGGTCTGGCCCTGGCTCGAAGTTGACGACAATTTCACCCTGCCCTTGCACAGGATGTAAATTCCCCGGCACGCCTGGCCTTCTGCGAACAGGGTTGCGCCCGCCGGATAGGAGAGCGTGAATTTTATCTTTTGAAAGGCCTCTATTACTGGGGCAGGCAACCGGCAGAAAAAGCCTTCGGAACAAAGGTTGCAAGAGAGACAGTCCTCGACCAGTTCCATTCCGTACGGTGAATGCATTGCCTTCCTCGCAGTCGGCCTATTGTGGCAGAGTCCCCCGCAGTGGAATGGGGAATTGTGTTCGCTCTCGGGTGGCCGACTGCCGGGGGACTCTACACCTATGATTGTTCGCAACAATACGGTGCCTAACCGAAGCAAGTCTGTTCAATATTGCTCACAGTTCTTGTTATGACGACGGATCTTTGCGTGGAGCAGACGGCCTAAGCCGCAGCAACCCGCTGGATGAGGTTGTCCTGCTCGCCCTTGCTTTCGGCACCGATGGTGAAGGCGTCGAGCAGATTGAGAGACAGCGCGTACTTGATGGCTTCGCTTTGTCGGTTGCGCAAGTCGCCCTGTCCGAGGACCTTCATTCCGACGATGCCTTTGCCGGATGACTTCATCTGGCGAATGACGCTGATGACGGTGTCGGGATCGGCGTCCATGTGCGAGCCGATGGGGTTGATTCGTACCAGGTCCACTTCGACCCACGGCGATTTGGCGGCGGCGCGCAGCGCTTCGATGGTGTGACACGAGCAGCCGTGCGCGCGGATGATGCCCTTTGCTTTCGCTTCGGAGAGCACGTCCATTGTGGCCTTGTATTGCTCGGTCCAGTCGCCTTCGGTCATGCAGTGCATGAGCACGATGTCGATGTAGTCGGTGCCCAGCTCGCGGCGGTAGCGGTCGAGGTTGGCGCGCATCTGCTGCGGGTCGCGAGTGTCGCTCTTGGTCATGATCGTGACTTTGTCGCGCGGAAGCTGCTTAAGAGCGGCTGCCACGTGCGGATGGCTGCCGTAGGAATCGGCGGCATCGAAGAAGCGAAGTCCGTGGTCGTAGCCGTATAGCAAGAGTGCCGACAATCCGCTGACGCCGAGTGCAGTTTGGTTGGAGTGCTTGGCGTAGCCGACGGTCCCGGTTCCCAGGGCGAGACGGCTGGTCTTGATGCCGGTCTTGCCCAGGGTGACGGCGTCACTCGCAGCATATTTGCAAGGGAGTCGGGTATCGGCGAGCGCGTTGAGGATCGACTGCCGCGCCAGCCATGCGGCCCCGAGTCCCACGGAAGTGTTGACGATGAACTCTCTGCGCTGCATGGGGTGCCTCCTCGCAGACGGTGGCCCGATGGTTGTCTCTTAGACGCTTATTTTAGGGAGTTGGCACCGCCGTAAGCGTGAAAAGTTGTGAACTCATCCCAATTTTGTTTTTGGGCCACGATGTGCGACCCTTGCGCGGTGCGCGCCGTTGCCATGCTGGCACCTTTCGCGAAAGAGCACGACGTCCGGCCCTTTGAGCTGCCGGGCGTGAATATTTTTACGGGCAACGAACTCGATCCCACCGACAAACCTGACGCAGCACTGATTTTCGGTGGCGACGGAACGCTGCATCGCCACCTGGGCACGCTGGCGCTGCACAAGACGCCGACTCTCGCGGTGCCTATGGGCAGCGCTAACGATTTTGCGGCGACCCTCGGGATCGAGAGCGTCGAGCAGGCGCTGGCGGCGTGGAAGCGATTTTGCGAGACGCGCAGTAACGCGCGGCTGATCGACCTCGGTACCATTCAGCCGCTGCATGCGTATGAGGCGGCCGAGATGCTGCCCGCAACGGGCGAGGACGATGCCGACGATCCGTGGCAGGGTGAGTCGCTGGAGACGCTGCACTTCGTTCCCGACGGCCCGCGCCGCGATTTGCCGCAACTGGGGCCGCGCATCGAACACTCACAGGCACGCCGCTGGCTTGACGCCGAGCGCGAAGCGTCGCGCACCAGCTATTTCGCGGGCATCGCCGGAACGGGGCTCGATGCCGTCATCTGCAGGCAGACGATGGAGCATCCGCGGTGGCTGCGCGCGCATGGTGGATACGTCTTCGCCTTGGTGCAGACGCTGCCGGGGTTTCGCCCGCCCCAAGTAACGGTGTCACTGGAAATCGACGGCCACTGGCGGACTCCGGTGCGGGAGCCGGGGATGCTGATCGCGGTGGGCAACGGGCCGCGCTACGGCGGCGGCATGCGGCTGGCTCATCGCGCTGAATTGAATGACGGACTGCTGGATGCGTGCTTCGTTCGCCAACTGGGAAAGCTGCGGCTGCTGCGGCTGTTTCATGTGGTGTTCAGCGGCCGCCACATCGGCATGAAAGAAGTGGACTACTGGAAGGCGACGCGAGTGCGCATTCAGACCGATCCGGTCATGGAGATCTTTGCGGACGGAGAATATGCGTGCCCGACGCCGGTGGAAATCGGGGTGCAGCGAGATGCGCTACAGGTGATTGTGCCCGCTTAACTTTACGGACGGCTGCCGCTACCGGGCTTGCGTCGCTGCTTGCTCGTAGCGCGCGAGATTGCTTTCCAAGTGCTGTTCGAGTTTTTCGTCGTGCTGCTGCGCGGCCAAATCGAGCGCCTGCTTCTCGGTACGAACGGCGTCGGCGGTACGGCCGACCTGAGCGTATACGCCGGCGAGCATGTCGAGGCAGCGCCAATCTTTGCCTTCGCTCAACTCAACAGCTTTCTCGAAAACCGGCACTGCTCCGGCGAAATCTGCGCGCATGGCCAGCACGTAGCCGAGATTCACGCGGTACTCGACCGAGCTTGGACGGAGTTCGATCGCCTGCTGCAATTGGGTGACGGCTTCGCTGGTCTGCCCTGCCTTGGCCAACTCCCAGCCCAGATGGTTGTAGGCGTCGGGATAGTCGGGTGCCACGGCGATGGCTTTGCGCAGGTGCTGGAAGCCTTCGTCGGTTTGTCCCATCTCGCACAGCACCGTGCCGAGGTTGTCTTCGGTGCCAGCATCGGAGGGATCAAGTTTCAGTGATGCACGCAGGTTCTCCGCTGCGCCGGGCAGATCGCCGGTGCGGGTGAGCGAAACGGCGAGGTGGTCGTACCAGGCTGCGGGAGGGTTGGAGTTGAGAGCGAGCGCCTTGCGATACTCGTCGACCGACTCGCGATCTTCGCCGGTTTGCGCGAGGGCGGTGGCCAACGCGTAGTGTCCGATGGGATCGTCGGAACCGCTTGCCACGGCCTGCCGCAACAACGGAACAGCTTCGTTAACGCGATTGTTCTCCATCAGCTCATAGGCCTGATTGAAGTAGCGGAAAAAGTTGGTGGCCTCGGGGTCGATGTGCGCCAGGCCGTCGGCCGGCACGTTGAGGAACTCGGGAATGTTGACGGCGCGATTGGCGGCGGTGGTGTTGTCCACGATGATGGCGGGTGTGTCGTTACCGTTGGCGTCAATGTGCGTCAGCATGAGCCGCGTGTAGGGCGAGCGCGCTTTTGACGAGAAGGCCATCCACCGGCCGTTCGGCGAAAACGTGTGCCAGGAATTCATCAGCGCGGTGTTGCAGTTCATCAGGCGGCCTTTGCCGCCGTCGAAGGGCACGATATACAGGTGGCTGTCAGGACGCATGAGCAGGCCGTTGTGGTTCTGCACGAAGACAATCCAGCGGCCGTCGGGCGTGACCTTGGGAAAGTTGTTGCTCATGCCGTTGTTGGACGCGCCGACAACCGGTTCGGCCTTGCCGCCTTTGCCGTCGTTGAAGGGAATCTTGTAAAGGTCGTACTGGATCTGTGTTTCGTTGGGATCGTTGGCGTACTCGGCCTTCCCGACGTTTTCGGGATAAGGATCGCGTGCGGTAGCGCGGCTGAAGATGAGGTACTTGCCATCGGGCGACCAGAAGGCGCTGGTCTGCACGAAGCGCGGATCGTCAGCGCCGGGCAGCGGACGCAGCTTCTGTTCGGTGCGGTCGTAAAACGCCAGGATGCCGCGTGTGGGGTAGAACACCTGGTTGAACGGCGGCCCCTGAAAATTCATGCTGTAGAGGCGGTCGGCGAGGCCGGGCGCGAAGTCGGGCAATTCGTCTTTATGCTTGTTACCGAGGCCGGGAGGGCCAATCGATGTCACCACGTAGCGGCCGTCGGGCGAGATCTGCGACATGAATCCGAAGCGCTTCACTACCGGGTCGGAACTGCGCGCGTCAGGATTTTCCTGGAACGAGCTCCAGCGAATCACATCCTGATTGCGGATGGTCATGTTCTTCGAGATCGGAGCGATGGCGTACAGGCCCTTGTCGTTCTTCGGACCGTCGAGGTCCATGCCGAGCGTCTTGCCGTCGCGCGAAAATGAGTGGCAGTTGCCGCAGGTGGGCAGGTTCTCCATCACAGTGTGGCTTTGGGGCTCGCCGATGTTGCGCAGCTTCCACTTGATCAGCGGAATGGCGAACGGTGGCAGCGGCTGGATGGAGCCTTTCTGTCCTCTGGGCCAGATCATCAACGGAACGTCGCGGTAAAAAACAGGAGCGCCTACGGGATCAGTGGCGGTAGTGATGTTTACCGTGCCACCCGAGACTGGTTGTAGCGGGTTATCGGCGGCAAGTCCGGTGATGGTGATCATCGCGGGCGATTTCACCGACTGCTGCTTGATCTTCTCCCACGTAGCGGCGTCGGGAGTCCACGTGTGTGTGACCTGTTGCTGCGGAGTCAGCGCGGTCAGCTCATTCGCCGCGCCGGCCTGAGGATCAAGCTCGCCCGGCTGCATCAGATCGCCGGGAACTTCGAGGCGTATTTCTCCGGCATCGCCGGCAAACGAGACTTCAATCACCCAGCGTTTTGCGGATTCAGCGGCATCGCGCCATAGAAAAGTAGGCGGCGTGATCTCGGGAGGAAATACTGAGCCTTCGAGCGGGTAGTCGATGGTGATCTTCGCGGAGGGGTTCGCGGACTGCACGTGGCCAGTATCAGAGGCGGCGGACAGCAGGGATTTGCCCACCATCAACAGCGAGCAAGTGATTACAAGTCCTGCGAGCAACAGTTTTACCGATGGCACCTTCTTCATACGGCAGCACTTTCATACGGCATCTGGCCATCCCTCTCAGCATCAGCCGTAATTCGAAATTAGCGGAATACAACCAATCTTGCTGTGACACTCATCACGTATAAGAAAGGAAAGGAATTGCAGTGTGTGCGCGGCGCGAAAGGCAGATAGCGCGCACCATGGTGACAAATGGTTGACATTCGTTCCTGGGAATCGTCTGAACAGAACGGAGAAGCCGCGTCAGGCGTACTACCTTTTTTGCATCTTTTTCTGCGTCTTTTTATGCAACCCAGGGTTTCTGGCTGGGTCTATACTTGGAGACAGATAGGTTGAAATGTCGAGCCCGGTTCTGACCAAAAAGGAGGCCCCCAAACCTCCAAATGTCGAGGAAAAGCACGATATCCTCCCGTCCCTGTTTGGCGAGGGCGAGGGGTTATATCCGCAGCGTAAGGACACGTTCCTCTATTCGTTCGTCCTGCACATGGTGGCGGCCGGATTGATCATCTGGTCGGGACATTGGGCGTTCGAACATAAGGACGAAATTAAGCAACAGGTAGTGAAACTGGCGACGGACATCAGCCCGTACGTGCCTCTGCCCGTATCGAAGACCAAGGCGGGAGGCGGCGGTGGCGGCGGCGACCGCGACAAGCTGCAGGCCCCCAAAGGGACGCTGCCCAAGCTGTCGAAAGACCAGATCGTTCCTCCGGCGATCGTGGTACGCAATGAGAATCCCAAGCTGGTGGTCGATCCGTCGGTAGTCGTGCCCCCGCAGATCAAGCTGCCGACGAATGGAGACCTGGGCGATCCGCTGTCCAAAGTGCTGGGTCCGCCGTCAAATGGCACCGGAGCCGGTGGAGGCATTGGTAGCGGCTACGGTGGTGGCGTCGGTTCGGGAACCGGCCCGGGCGTCGGTCCCGGTCATGGCGGCGGATACGGCGGGGGTGCCTATCGCGTCGGCGGAGGCGTGAGTGCACCCAAAGCGCTGTATGCGCCTGATCCGGAGTATTCGGAAGAAGCCCGCAAGGCCAAATATCAGGGTACCGTCGTGCTGTGGCTGGTGGTGGACGCGAATGGGCGTCCGCAGCAAATCCGCGTGCAGCGCGCACTGGGCATGGGACTCGACGAGAAGGCCATCGAAGCGGTGAAGCAGTGGAAGTTCGATCCCGCGCGCAAGGACGGACAGGCCGTTCCGGTCATGATCAACGTCGAAGTGAACTTCCGGCTGTACT
Source organism: uncultured Acidobacteriaceae bacterium (assembly GCA_963837915.1). Taxonomy (GTDB): domain Bacteria; phylum Acidobacteriota; class Terriglobia; order Terriglobales; family Acidobacteriaceae; genus DASRAA01. Next base: position 531,305 of record CAWIPZ010000009.1, on the reverse strand, counting down.
AAATAAGCCATTAGCTCTTAGCTGTTAAGCATTCGCCTTCAGCCCTTCCCGTGTGGCGGATATCGAAGTACCGCTCGTACCCCGAAGAGAATCGTTGTACAATCACTGCGCTTTGGGAACTCTCCCTCCGGGGCATCCCAGGTTAATCCACTGACAACGAGGACTTCCCATGCTTCAACGTAAGATTTCATTGGCGCTGGCACTTGTACTGGTAGCGGCGCTGGTTGTGCCGGCCATCGCCCAGGACACAACAAAAACGCCCAGCCCGGCACAGGCTGCCCAGCAACAGAAGATGAAGGACTGCAACGCGCAGGCCAAGACCAAGGGCCTGACCGGCGACGACCGTCAGAAGTTCATGTCGCAGTGCCTGAGCGCGGCAGGGGTGCCGCAGTCGCAGCAGGACAAGATGAAGTCGTGCAACAAGGAAGCGACAGCGAAGAACCTGAAGGGTGACGATCGCAAGGCTTTCATGTCGACTTGTCTGAGCGGTTCGAACAAGTAGCTGCCGCTCGCGCAAGATTCAAGACCCGGGCGCACTGGAACCGAAGCGGCCCGGGTATTTCTTTGCCTCTGGCGGCCTTAGCTGCGGAATTTCTTGGCGATTGGGCCGACCTTTTCCCCGACCGCGTAGGTGACGGCAGACGCCTTGTCCGCCAAGTCAGAGCCCTTGTTCACCAGGTCGCCGGCCTGTTCGCTCCAGTCGTCAACGGTATCGCGGAGGTTGTCGACGGTGCGCTTCAGGCTGCGGCGCATCTGTTTGCCGGTCTTGGGCGTCATCAGCGCAGCGGCGATGGCGCCGGCCGCGAAGCCGATCAACAGTATCGCCAGGCCAAAGGCCACGGTGTTGCGGCCGGAGGCCTCGTAGTCGCCCTCGGTCACAAACTCATTCTCATCATCGCTCATGGAAAAATCCTCCAGCACAGATGGTAACTCGAATCGCTGGAAGAGTGGGCGATGAGGCGGTGCGGAAGGATTCTTTCAGCGCCCGCCGCAGCCACCCGGTCCCTAGTGTTATCCGTTCCTCAGGCGTTTATCGAGACCGTGCTCGATCCGCTCTGCGAAGCGCTGTTCTGAGCGTACTGCTGGATGTCCTGCTGCAGGCTCGCATAGGCCTGCTGAGCTGTTGACAGGTTGCCCGACTGCAGCGCCGAGCCTAACTGGCTGAATAACTGGCCGATCTCGCTGTTGGTGCTGCTGTCGGATCCTCCGCCGTGGTGATGATGGTGGTGATGGGCCTGCGTTTGGGTGCCCTGGCTCTGGAAGTCCTGCTGTATCTTCGCGTAATCCTGCTGCGCGGCGGTGGTGTTACCCGCCTTGAGGTCGGCAGCAAGCTGGTTGAAATCCTGGGTGATAGGGCTGGTGCTCTGCGTTGAGGAGCTGGATGTGGAAGCGCTCGAAGTGGATTGTGGCTGCATTTGTTGCAGGGTGGCGAAGTCGGTTTGCGCAGCCGCCAGGTTGCCGGACTGCAGGTCCTGACCGAGCTGCTGAAATTCCTTGCGCGCCGATTGCATACGGTTCTGCATGCTCTGCACGCCGAGGTTAAGAAGACTGCTGCTCATAATGCCCAACACTGACATCGTTGCCTCCTTTGGCTGGACCTCTTGCGAACTATGGCAATGTATCGGCATTAATCGGCCGAACATTAGCCGGACTTAACAACCATCCAAAGGAGCAAGCCGGGCGCCAAAGGCGACACGCAGAGTCTACGCAGCTTAGGCGGTCCGCAAGACCAGAAGGGGCAAGACTTGCCGACTAAGACTGGGCAGAGTTTGCCGACTGCATGATTTCCCAAACTTCCTGCTAAGCAGGTAAAATCAAGTGTTTACCCCTTGAGCTGCGCGAGTTCCGCAGGCGCCTCTTCCAAGCCAAGAAGGAGTTTTTACGAATGGCGATTCCAGCCACACAAATGCGTCCCGGCATGGTCATCAAGCACAACAACGACCTGCATACCGTGTTCAGCGTCGAGCACCGCACGCCAGGCAACCTTCGCGCGTTCATCCAGGCCAAGTTGCGGAACCTGCGCACGGGAGCCATGTTCGAGCACCGCTTCCGCTCCAGTGACCCGATTGACAAGATCACAGTCGACCAGGTGCAAATGGAATACCTGTATCAGGACGGCGACAACCATGTGTTCATGAATACCGAGAACTATGAGCAGCTCCACCTGGGCAGGGATGTGCTGGGCGATGCGGTCGATTACCTGACCGCTAACCTGCAAATCTCGGTCGAGTTCTATGACGACAAGCCCGTGGGCGTCGAACTGCCGCAGACCGTTGACCTTACGATCGTCGAGACGGAGCCGGGACTGAAGTCAGCGACCGCCTCAAGCGTCACCAAGCCCGCCAAGACGGAAACTGGACTAGTGGTGCAGGTGCCTCCGTTCATCAACGAAGGCGAGAAAATCCGCGTAGATACCTCGGAAGGCGCTTACCTTTCGCGCGCCTAGGAAAAACGTCTTCGAAGTCCCGGTAGGTAGGCTACTATTTCGCTATCAATTTGGTGGCTACCGCGATACAATTCGCGCGCTAAGTCGCTGCCCGCAGACGCCAAGTCCCATCGACTCAGGTCGCCGGCCCCGGATTGGCTAATCCAAGACATCCGCTCCAAGAAAGGTCTCTACCATGAAGAAGTTGGTGCTAGCTGCAGTGTGCCTAGTCCTTGCGCTTCCCGCGGTTACCCAGGACAAACTAGACAAGCGTATAGCCGAATCCACCACGGTCCTTGCCAATATTCTCGACAAGCCCAATGGAATCCCCAGAAGCCTTCTCGACAAGGCGGCGTGTGTCCTTGTCTATCCCGGGGTTAAGAAAGTGGGCGTTGGACTAGGTGTAAGTTACGGCCGTGGCGTGCTGGTCTGCCGCAGCGGGAAAATGATGGACGGCAACTGGGGCGCTCCGGTGCTCTACACCCTCGATACGAATAGTCTGGGGGCGCAATTGGGCAGCACCTCAACCGACTACGTGTTGCTGGTCATGACCGAGACTGGTGCAGATAAGGTCCTCAACGGCGATCTAAAGCTGGGGACCAATGCGACCGCTGCCGCGGGACCGGCCGGGGCCCAAGCCAGCGGCTTCAACGATTCGAAGATTGACATTCTGACCTATTCGCAGATAAAGGGCGTGTTCGCAGGCGCGTCGTTGGCTAGCGCGAGCATGGGCGCTGACAACAAAGCGGACCAGCAACTGTATGGCAAAACCATTGATGCCGTGGAGATCATCCGTGGCGATGTCCCGGTGCCGGCTACGGCCAAATTGCTAGTCGAGATGTTGAATAAGGTGTCGCCGAAACGAAGCTAGTGGTGAAAAGCAAGAAAGGCAGGAGGCCGAAGCCTCCTGCCTAATTTCGAGGCCGTGTCCTACTCTTCAAACTACGATGGTGTGAATTCCTACTTCGCTAGCTTGCTGTCGAGCAGCGTCATCAAGGCCTGTCCCGCGGGGGTCGCCTTAACCCCGTTGTCCCGCACGATCGCATGGACGCTAGTCGGTTGGTCATAGAGACGCTGGTTGGCGTCAGAATCAGGATCCAGCGTCGACCCGTCCAGTGACACGCCGGCGAAGAGTCCCTTGGCCCGGGAGTAGGTCAAAACATCAGCAGAACCGGTCATGGCCGAAGACCCGCTCGGTCCGGCTGCCGCAGTCACATCGCTGCCAATCTTAGACTTGCCTTTTACGACAGCTTCCACCGCCTTGGGTGCCATCAGCAGGAGAACGTAATCGGTGGACGACCCGCCAATCTGAAGACCAGCGCTTGCGCCAGCAATGGAATACATAGCGGGCGGAGACCACTTGCCGTTAAAGTTGGCGCCGCTGCGGCACGACATGGGGCCGCGACCGCCGGAACCGCCAACTCCTACGGCGAACTTCTTGACGCTAGGCAGAACGATGACGCAGTCAGCCTTGGACAGCACGCTGGCGGGGACGTCTTTGCTTTCAAGCATGGCCCGCAATACGTTGGCAGCATTTCTGATGCTTTCTTCATCGTCGGTCTTGGTGGCACCCCACATGGGCAGACTCACGAGGACCAAAAATAAAGATGCGAGCAAGCACGGCACTACTTTCTTGGTGTAAGACATCGATGGCACTCTCCGTTTCTAGGCGATGACGTAGATTCCCTCTCGCCTCTTCCGAGGGCACCAAGCATACCACCCTCCACCGACGGTGAAAATGGCTTTTCGCTGACAAATCGGCGTACAGGGCTTATGTGGGCGCCTGGGTTGCTTCTCTGCCTTGCCGCCGTGAGGAAGGTGGTTACGCAGGTTCCGGCCGGGCCGATAAGCGCGCGAGATCGGAGTCGTTACGTCGGGGTTGTGCACCTATCGGGGCACAACCCTCCGACGTGAACCACGGGAAGCGACCATCCTTAGATCGGCCGCAAGCATCTGGCCCAGCTATTTCAAACTGCCCGGCCTGTTACTGGACGTGCTTTCCGGCCTTGCTATTAAGAAGCGAAACCAGAGACGCGCCAGCCGGCGTAGCCTTCACGTCGCCAGAGACGATTTCCTTCGCGCTGGCAGGTTTCCCGTAAAGCCGCTGGTTGGCATCGCTGTCCGGATTCAAAGAGGCTCCGTCGATGGAAGCGCCCGCAAAAGCACCCGAGGAGCGGGAATAGGTCAACATGTCGGCTGAATTGCCCATGGTACCGGCTGATGCGCCAGGACCCGCGGCCGCACTGACATCGGTGCCGACCTTTACCTTGCTATTGAGCACCTTGTCCACGGCGGTTGGCGCCATGATGGCGATCACGATATCGCTGGCCTTGCCACCCACCTGAAAGCCGGCGCTGGCGCCGCCGAAGCTATACATAGCCGGTGGCGACCACTTCCCGGTGAAGCCGCTCTCGCGGCACGACATGGGCCCGCGTCCGCCGGTTCCACCGATGCCGACTGCAAATTTCTTCACGCTGGGCAGAATAATGATGCAATCGGACTTTTGCAGCACGCTGGGCGGAATGTCCTTGCTGGATAGCATGGCCTGCAAGACTGTGGCCGCATTGCGCAGGGTTTCTTCATCGTCGGCCTTGGTGGCCCCCCACACGGGCATGGTAACGAGAACCATGAACAGGGATGCGAGCAGACAAACAAATCTCTTGGTGTGCAACATGGCGTTTTGTCCTCCGTCCTTTCGGTAAATCATTTAGAGTATTCCCCTTCGGGCTAGAAGGGGCAAAGAGCGCAAGAAAAACGATATCATCGTCGGGGATAATCCGAAAGTGCCCCCTCTCCTCGTCGCTTGCGTGCCGCGGTTGCGGCGACCCGCTTGGCCGTTTATCTTGAATCTTGTCCCTCATGAGCGAAAATCGCGAAACCCGCCGTTATCTGGTGTCTGGACGCGTGCAGGGCGTCGGCTTCCGCTGGTTCGTGGAGCGCGAAGCCGCAACGCTGGGCCTCACCGGCTGGGTGCGAAACCGCGAAGACGGCCGGGTGGAAGTAATGGCGACCGGCGCACGGGAGCAACTTAGCGCGCTGCATGAGCGCTTGCGTGAAGGGCCGCGCGCGGCGCGCGTGGATGAAGTCGCGATGTCACCCGCACCATTTCTAGAAGCGAAATCGTTCGGCATCGAAGGAGCCTGGTAGCCCATGTCCTCAGCGGCAGCAAACTGCAACGACCTGAAAAAACTCATCCGCGAAGTACCTGATTTCCCCAAACCCGGGATTCTTTTCTACGACATCACCACGTTGCTGAAGGACCGCCAGGGCTTCGCGCGGCTGATCGATTCGCTTACCGAGTACTACATCAACAAGGACATCGACCTGGTGCTGGGCATTGAAGCGCGCGGCTTTATTTTCGGTCCGGCGCTGGCGTACCGCCTGAATGCGGGGTTCGTGCCGGTGCGCAAGCCCAACAAGCTTCCGGCGGAAACGTTGAAGTGGACCTACGACCTGGAGTATGGCAGCGACACGCTGGAGATCCACAAAGACGCCATCGCACCCGGGCAGCGTGTGCTGATCTGCGATGACCTGCTGGCGACCGGCGGCACCGCTCGCGCGGCAGCGGAAATGGTGAAGTCACTGGGCGGGGGAATCTGCGGACTGGGTTTTGTCGTGGAACTCGACGGCTTGAAGGGCCGCGACAAGCTGAAAGACTACGACGTGTACTCGCTGCTGCACTACGAGATTTGAAACGCCCTTACCAGATCGTCTTTACCAACGGGCTGCTTTGCAGGCGCTCGTCAGCGGTGACCAGAGGGATGGCCTCGGCCTGCGCGGTTGCGGCGATGGTCTGGTCTGCCGGATCGGAAGGAAAATCAGCGGGGAGATAGGCGGTCAAGGCGGCAATTTCCGCAGTTATCGGAAAGACCAGAACACCCGCTGTGAGGGAGTCGATTGTCTCGCGCACGGTTCCCCGCCGCTCAATTCGATCCGCGGCGATCAGCCGCGCCAACTCCAGAAGGCTGACGGCCGAGATAGCCAACCCGCCCCGCGCTTCGGCCCGTCTGATGGCGGACTCAGCCACTCGCGATAACTTCCTGCGAGCGAGGCCGGCCCACACCAGTACATGCGTGTCGAGCAAGATCATTTCAGCATGTCCCAGTCTTCGAGGGGAAAGATCGGCCTTACGAGGTCATCCGGATCTCCATTGATCTTCATGATGCCTTCCAGCCTGCCGATGATGCTGTCCTTCTTTTTGTTGCCATTGCGGGCCGGGAAGACCTCAATCACTGGCTCGCCCCTTTTAGTAACCACCAGCGGCCTTCCGGTTTCCTTCACTTCGTTCATCACGCTAAGGCACTTAGCCTTGAACTCGCCCGCCGCCATCTGCCTGAGACCGCTGAGTGTCTTTGCTGCCTTCGCTTTCTTCTTGTTTGCCGACACCGCTTTGCTCATGACCATGTCCTTATGACCATGGTCATTTTAACATGACCACCCGGCGGCCGTGGATTGCAAACTCGCCCTTCAACACGATTCCGATCGCCTCACTGTACGCAACGTGTTCCTGCTCCAGGATCCGTGCAGCCAACGTGTGGTCATCGTCCGTATCGAGCACAGGCACGGTCTTCTGCAAGATGATGGCGCCGTGGTCGAGGTCGGCGTCGACGAAATGAACGGTGCAGCCTGAGATCTTAACGCCATAATCGAACGCCTGCTTTTGTGCTTCCAAGCCGGGAAACGCAGGCAACAGCGAAGGATGAATGTTGAGGATGCGATTAGGAAACTGCTGCACGAACCAGGGCGACAGTAAGCGCATGTATCCGGCGAGACAGATGAGCTCGACTTTGCGGTCTTCCAGTGCGGCGACGAGCAGACGATCATGCTCTACGCGAGGCACTCCTTTCGAGGGAACGACCAATGCGTCAAGTCCACGCCGTCGTGCCGACTCAATGCCAGGCGCGTCGGGCCGGTTCGAGATAACGACCGCAATATTTGCGTCGAGCTTGCCTGAGGCGACGTTATCGGCGATGGCCTCAAAGTTCGAGCCACGGCCGGAGAGCAAGATGCCGAGGTTGTTCATGCTGATGACGAAATGATACTTGCGAGCGGTCTGAATGTCAGGACACAGTGTGGCTCAAGGCTCGCATCGGGGCGGAAATCTCCTACCCTGGAGTCTGCCGCCCCGAGGACTCGTCCTGCGTGAAGACCAGTCACGCTGCGGCGCTGATGGCTTCTCCTTTGATGAAGGCCAGCAGGTCGGCGTTGATCTGGTCCGCGTTAGTTGTTGGCATCCCATGGGGATGGCCCGGATACACTTTCAGTATGGCGCCCTTCACAATCTTCGCGGACTGCGGACCGGCGGCAGCGATCGGCACAATCTGATCGTCGTCGCCATGCAGAATGAGGGTCGGCACATCGAATTTCTTCAGGTCCTCAGTGAAATCCGTCTCCGAAAAGGCCTTGATACAGTCGTAACCGGCCTTCATTCCCCCCAACATGCCCTGCAACCACCAGTGCTGCCGGATGCCCTCCGAGATCTTGGCGCCGGGACGGTTATAGCCGTAGAACGGGAGCGTGATGTCCCAGTAGAACTGCGGCCGGTTGGCCACGTATTGTGCGCGAAGGCCATCGAAAACCGAGATGGGGGCGCCGAGAGGATTTTTGTCGGTCTTCAGCATCAACGGTGGCACCGCGCTGATCAGCACGGCCATGGCGACGCGTTTTGAACCATGGCGGCCGATGTAGCGGGCAACTTCTCCACCGCCGGTGGAATGGCCTATGTGAATTGCGTCGGTCAGGCCGAGATGTGCGGTGAGCGCGGCCAAGTCATCGGAGTAGGTGTCCATCTCATTGCCATCCCAGGTCTGGCTGGAACGGCCGTGGCCACGACGGTCATGCGCGATGACGCGATAGCCTCGCTGCCCAAAAAATAACATCTGTGAGTCCCAGTCGTCGGCGGTGAGCGGCCAGCCATGACTGAACACGATGGGTTGGCCGGTGCCCCAGTCTTTGTAGTAAATCTCTGTTCCGTCTTTGGTGGTGATGGTTGGCATATTTTTTTCTCCTCATTATCGGTTGGTTACAACGTCATGCTCAGGCCAATAGAGATGGGTCGAATGACCGCAGCAGGGTGTGCACCGGGCCACAATCCAGTAGAACTAGACGGTCCGAGCTGGTGCCGCATGAAATCGCTTTGCCGCCCGCCAAGTTAGCCAGACAAAGATCGCGAGCACCAGACACTGGGCGATCAGGAACGGCGGCTCGCTCCCCGTGGGAGCCAGAGCGTGCAGGGCGGGTATTTTCAAGAACGCCTGCACCACGGCGACGAAACAATTGAGATAGAGTGCCACGGCTGCGGCCACAACGTAGATCCAGCGCGAGGCGGCAGCGAGGCGGCCTCCGTAGCGTGCCCAGATTGCGATGGCCAGCACGACCAGGGAAATGCCGCCGACGATGTACGAAGGTTTCAGGCCTTCAAACGGGAACAGGAACCCGGTCAGGCTGGTCAGGACGGTGGTTGTCAGAAAGATCGCGGTCCAGCCATCAAGCCGCTTGCCGTTGAGCAGTCCGAACAAAACGATGAATCCCGAGCCGATCCCCGCAAGACTGATGATCACGTGCAGCAAAGTGAAGGTCGAAAGTGACATGCCGAGAACCATGATGTACTCCCTTTCTTTCGCTTGAATTTTCTTTGGGCCGTGAGGTAAGTAGCGACAGAATTTCCGTATACAGAGTTCGCGGCGAGTGGCACGGATGCAGATTTTTTACGACGCTCGCGGTTTACGAGGCTAATGGGCGCGGCGCTTGGCCCTGATGAGCACGTCTACCTCATCGGGCCGATCGTTCCAGAAATCCAGCCGGATTTGCCCGTCAGGCATTTGCGTGACTTTCGCGGGAATGGAACTGGCAGTCAGGTACCATCCTTCGGGCAGAACCACGGCGTTGCGCGGACGCCCCAGGCTACGATCAAACACCAGTTCATCTCCCTGCAAGCCGTAGCTCGCAGGCGCGGTGTACGTTTCAGAGATTCGCAGACGAACACTCTGACCGGGCTTCACGGGAGTGAAGGGAATTACCACCACCTCCGCCGTTGGATCAACCGGCTCGCCCACGTCGATCTTTGCGGATTTCAGCTCCGCTCCGGTCATTGTTTTCGTCGGAAGTTTCTCGCCGGTGTCGAGCACGTAGGCCGACGGATCAGATGCCTTGCTGCCCGTACGTACGACATTGAAGTATTTGTCCGCTCCCGGGCGCGACTCGGTGTAATCGTGATACAGGCGAAAGCTGTGTGTCTCCGGCTGTTGCAGGAAGTAAACGATGTCGCGGTCTTGGTGCGCCCGTTCGGTCAAACGCTCCTGTTCGGTCGCTCCCTCGAATGGAGACTCCCAACTTTTGGCCTCACTCGGCTTGCGTGGCGCTGCGGCGGCGCCGGTTTGCGCGCCGAGTTTGGCCTTTACTACCAGCGGCGCTGCCGCTCCGGTGTCGTTCATGAAGCTGATGGCAATCCGTCCGTCCGGTTGGCTCAAAACCTGCGACGGAATATTGCACGACACTAATTCATATCCCGCGGGCAGTACGACAGCGTTCCGCGGAATGCCCAATGGACGGTTGAAAACGATCGCGTCACCCTCGCGATAGTAGCTCTTGGCGTCTTTGTAGGTCTTCAGGATCAGCAGGCGCGCTTGCCCGTCGGGCGGCACCGGACGCGCCAAGTAAACTTTGATGTAATTCTCCGCCGCGTCTTCACCTTTCATCAGCGGGTCCTTCACCGCTTCTTCGCCGCTGACGACTTCGAACCGCAGAGGCTGGCCTGTCATCATGTCGATGACAGACTCGCCGCTGGCCACACTGCCCTTGCGGATTGGATTGAAGAAAAACTTCGCGCCGGGGGTAGTGGCCGTCACTTCATAGTGGATCGCGAAGCTTGCACTCTCGGGCGAGAGGAGTTCGTAGCGCGTGTATTCGTCGGTCTCGGTCTGCAGGGTCGAAGGCGCTACTTGCCCGCATGCGGACACCACCCCGCACAACAAAACAATCAGCTGCGCAATCGCCTTGAGCACTGTGAGCCTCCATTTCATCGCAAGGACTCTATCATCGGTCGAGTCCCACGGAACATAATGTGGTATAACAGTTATACTCGTGAGATTAAGCTTCGATGTCCGCAAAAGCCGGCGACTGAGGGCGAACCCCAAGCGCGGCATCGGATTGGAAGAGGCCCGGGAAGTGTTCGAGCACTCGTACTGGCTCGATCAACGGTGTGACGTCCCTGAGCAATATCGCGCCATCGGCTGGGTGGGCGACCGGCTGTATTCCGTGATCTTCGAAGTGCGGGAAGACGAAGAGGGTGAAATCCTCCACCTAGTCACCCTTTGGAAATCAACGAAGGAGAGGTTCGACTCTATGAAGAAAACTCATAAGACTGGCAAGCCGGTTTCGGCTGAGCAAATCGCTCGTATGGCTGATAAGGGAGAGAGCGTCGCAGCGTTCTTCAAGCGTGAGGGCCACATGGTCCAGCCGATCCAGAGGGTGAATCTCGACCTTACGGCATCAATGCTGGAGGAACTCGATCAGGCGGCCGCCGACTTGAACGTCAGCCGTCAGGCGGTGATCAAAACGCTGGTGCGGCAGGCGCTCGATCAACACTACCTGGCGAAGCGCGCCAAGAGCGCATAGCGGACGAGGCATGTGTCCCCGTTGTCATTGCGCCGGCCTCCCCTTTCGCTTTACCATCGCCCCATCGTGGTTTTTCCCAAAGACAGCCTGGATCGCGAACGCATTGTCTCGGCCGCACCGGTCGATGACGACGCGTCGTTCGAACTCAAGCTGCGGCCGCAACGGCTGCGTGAGTTCATCGGGCAGGACAAGGTCAAGAACAATCTCGAGATAGCCATCCAGGCCGCGAAATCGCGCGGCGAAGCACTCGACCACGTGCTGTTGTATGGGCCGCCGGGGCTGGGTAAGACGACGCTGGCCAACATCATCGCCAACGAGCTGGGCACGGCGTTTCAGCAGACTTCGGGGCCGACACTGCAGATCAAGGGAGACCTGACCGCGGTGCTGACCAACCTGCGAGAAAAGCAGGTGCTGTTCATCGACGAAGTGCACCGCATGCAGCCTGTGCTGGAAGAGCTGCTGTACTCAGCGTTGGAAGACTACAAGCTCGACATCGTCATCGGGCAGGGGCCATCGGCGCGCACCCACACCATGGATGTGAAGCCGTTCACCTTTATCGGCGCGACTACGCGCGCCGGACTGCTGTCGGCGCCGCTGCGCTCGCGCTTCGGCATTGTACTGCGGCTGGAGTTCTACACTCATGCGGACCTGAAGGTCATCCTTGAACGTTCGGCGGAAATTCTGGGCGTCGAGATCGACGAGCCTGCCGCGGTCGAGATCGCCTCACGCTGTCGCGGCACACCGCGCATCGCCAACCGCCTGCTGCGCCGAGTGCGCGACTACGCGCAGGTGAAGGGCACGGGAAAGATCGACAAACCCACGGCTCAGGCCGCGCTTGAGATGCTCGAAGTCGATCGCCACGGTTTCGATGAAATCGATCGCAAGCTGCTGTTGACCATCATCGAGAAATACCAGGGTGGGCCGGTGGGAGTGAACACCCTGGCGGCGTCACTGGCCGAGGAAGCTGACGCCATCGAGGAAATCTACGAGCCGTTCCTCATCCAGATTGGATTTCTGGACCGCACGCCACGTGGGCGGGTGGCGACGCACCTGGCGTATCAGCATTTCGGCATCAAGCGTCCGGGAGCGACGACCACCGGCGGGCAGGAGACCCTGTTCTAGTCGCACCGCCTACCGCGTACAATAGTCAAAACATCGCACAACCAAACTCCCTCATCCAATAACGGAACCCAAGGAGAATTTTGTATGGCCGACCTGATGAAGACCTCGAACCCTGCGCTGGGCGAGAACACCTTCCGCGAGGTGTCGGGCATTGCCGGCGACACCATGACGATTTCCGGCACGGTGAACAAGGCCGGCGTTTTGCTGCTGCTGTGCGTGGCTTCGGCGGCCTGGACGTGGAACCGATTCTTCGCCACCGGCGATCCCTCGTCGGTCGCGCCCATGATGCTAATCGGCGGCATCGGCGGCTTCATTCTGGCGATGGTCACGATTTTCAAGAAGCAATGGGCGGGCATCACCGCGCCGCTGTACGCACTGGCCGAAGGAGCGCTGCTGGGCGGCATCTCGGCGATGTTCGAGCTGAAGTACAAGGGCATTGCGATTCAGGCCGTCATGCTGACCTTCGGCACGCTGGTGGCCATGTTGCTGGTGTACCGCTCCGGCCTGATCAAGGTGAATGACAAGTTCCGCATCGGCGTGGTGGCTGCGACCGGCGGCATCGCGCTGTTTTATCTGGCGCAGTTCGTGCTCGGCTTTTTCGGCATCACGTTTCACACCATCAACAGCGGCAGCCCCATCGGTATCGGATTCAGCCTGCTGGTGGTGGGCATCGCCGCGCTGAACCTGGTGCTCGACTTCGACCTCATCGAGCAGGGCGCGCGCTATAACGCTCCCAAATACATGGAGTGGTATAGCGCGTTCGCGCTGATGGTCACGCTGGTGTGGCTGTACCTGGAAGTCCTGCGGCTGCTGTCGAAGTTCAGAAGCCGCAACTAATTGAGGTTACCGCTTGGGACTAGCCCCGCGATTTGGCGGGGCTTTTTCATTCGCCAAAACTTGGCGCCGTGCGTGCGCTACCTCTGAATGAAATCGTCGCTGTGCACCACGAATTCCGGATAGGCGCCTGCGCCGAGTTCGTGCAGGTCCATCCCCTGGCGCTCGCCGTCCGACTCCACGCGATACGGCAGGATCCGATTGAGCACCCAGTTCAGGCCATAGGTGAGCGGCAACACAAATCCAATCAACGTCGCGATGCCCACAAGCTGCGCCAGCCACTGACCGGGCGCGCTCGCCGATCCCATCCCTGCGAAGATTCCAGCGGCGAACAGTCCCCATATTCCGGCAACCGCGTGCGCTGAGACTGCGCCGCCGGGATCATCGACCTTCAGCCACAACTCCAGCCACTCGACCGATAGCGCTACCAGTGCGCCGGTGACGAGGCCAATCAAGATCGCTGCTGCCGGACGGAGCATCGCCGTCGCAGCGCTGCTGGCGACTAGGCCGCCGACCCATCCGTTCGCGCTGATCGAAGCATCGGGACGCCCGAAGCGCAGCCGCGTGACCAACAGCGCGACCAGCGCCGAGGCCGAGGCGCACAGCGTGGTGTTGATTTCGACCACTATCAGTCCGGATGGCGGCACGCCGCCAAACAGGAATGCGCCCGCGGAGTTAAGCCCGAGCCATCCAGCCCACGCCAGCAGGCAGCCGAAAACCACGTTCACCAGGTTGTGTCCAGGAATGCCGATGGGTAGGCCCTCCGACGTGTACTTTCCTTCGCGCGGCCCCAGGATCCACACCATCGAGAGCGCTGTCAGGCCGCCGACCACGTGGATGGTGCTCGCGCCGCCGGTGTCGAGAAATCCGTTGCCCAATCCATAAATCGTGCCGAGTTGCGCCAGCCAGCCTCCGCCCCACACCCAGTGCGCGAACAGCGGATACGTCCACCCCGCAAGCACCGCCGTAGATGCGCAGATGGGGCCCAGCCGCCAGCGGTCCGCCGCGGCGTTTAACGGAATCATGGCCGCTATGCCCACGGTGAACATTTGCAGCACCACCGAGAGCGACACGGGCGAGCCGCTCAGCTCAAGCCCGCGCAGAAAAAACGGCTGCTGTGCGATCCAGTCCCAGGGCTTGCCGCCGACGGTGATAACGTGCGCAGCGCGACCGGCGAAGCCTTCCCACGAATAGCCGATCGCGATGTAAACGATCGCGGCAACCGCAATCGCGCACATAGCCGCCAGCATGGCGTGCGCTGCGCTGCGCGACTTGCCCATTCCGTTGTTGATCAGGGCGATTCCGGCGGCAGCCAACGGAACCAGCAGAATCGAAACCAGGCAAAGTGCGGTGGTGATTTCGGAAATCCAGGGCGAAGGCTGCGGCATCAGGACTCAACCTCTGGCGGAGCGAGATTGGCGCGAAACACCAGCGCTAAGCCGACCACTTCCACCGCAAATCCTGCCACGACGAACAGGGCGCGCGGAACTGCTGCGCCCAGCATCTCGAGTGCCGCGAGCACGAGAAACCATCCTGCCAACATCAACAAGAAGCCCACAAATTTCATGATAGGACCTTGTCGGAAACTGCGTAAGACAAGCGAACCTTAGCGATGCGCTTGCGCGAAACACCGGGAGGCGCGGCGGACACACCCCTCCCGTCCAGCGTGTAAGGCTAATTGCTGGAAGCGGAAGCGTCCAATCGAATTTTTTAATGCGCACTAGAAACAGGATCGTCTGAGAGAATCGCCGCGTCCCTGCTAGTATTTCGAGACGAATCCGCCCGCATCGACAGGACCGCATTGATGAGAGAGATCCTGAACCAACTTGTGGCCACGCGCCTCGGCACGTTCGCCGTGCTGCTGCTCGCCGCTTTTCTTGAGGCCTATGGAGATTCCTGTTTTCAGTCAGGACTTTATCGCAATACTGGCGTAGCCCGCTATGTTGCCTTCGGCGGCGGAGCGCTCACCCTTGCACTCTATGGATTGGTGGTGAACACTCCTCCCTGGGACTTCGGCAAGTTGCTGGGAGTGTACGTAGTCTTATTCTTTCTAGTGGCGCAGTTGCTGGCCAAGGTGCGATTTCAGCAGACGCCGACCGCGCCTATCCTGGTGGGCGGTTCTCTAATCGTCGCCGGCGGAGCGGTGATGACGTTGTGGAAGGGATAGCGCGGACGAACCAAACATTGAGGAGAACTACGCATGACGAAAGTAGAAGCCATCATTCAACCATCGCGCTTTGAAGCCGTGAAGGACGCGCTCATCGAAGTCGGCGTTGACGGCATGACCGTCTTCGAAGTGCGCGGCCACGGACGCCAGAAGGGCCACACCGAGTCCTATCGCGGCCGCGAGTACAACGTGGACCTGCTGCCAAAGATCAAAATCGAGATGGTGCTTGACGACAGCGTGGTCGAGCGCGCCGTTGATACCATTCTGAAGGTCGCTTCCACGGGCAAGATCGGCGACGGCAAGATTTTCCTCTCGAAGGTCGAAGAGGCCATCCGCATCCGCAACCAGGAGCGCGGCGTGGTCGCGCTGTAGCGGCGGATAGATATCCCACCGCACTGGCAGCGTGAGCACAAAGGGTGGAGTTGGGCTTCCTCGCGTCACGCTCAGATGACGAACGGCACCAACGCCGCTACCCGGCGAGAGTAGGCTTCATACGATTCACCGAACTGCGCGCGCATCCATCCCTCCTCGAGTCTCAGTTTGTGCCACAGTGCGCCGAAGACAAGGGCCACCGCAAGCAGCCCACGCCACTCGCCACGGGCCACTGCGCAACCAAGAAATGCCAAGAGCAGCCCGGTGTAAATGGGGTGACGAACCAGGGCGTAAGGTCCACTGGTGATGAGTTCGTGATCTTCTTTCACGGTAACCGCCTGGCTCCAATTTTCTCCGAGGTGATGACGCGCCCATACCGCAAACAGCAGCCCACCTGCGGTTACGGCGGCTCCGCTCCAGAAAGGCCACACGCCCGGCGGGAGAAATCGCTCGTTCAGCAACGGAAGCGGAACCCTTGGCAGCCAGAGGAGGGCCGCCGCGCAAACGATCAAGCCCAGGCGCGTCAGCCGCGACGCTGTGGATTCTTGGCGCTCGCTGTTCTTCACCTTTCTCGAAATCGCCCACCAGTAGGCTAAGAAGCTGAGCCACATCGCTGGAAAAAGATAGCTGTAGATGAGGGGCATAAGGAGTCCTCGTGGTTCCTTTCAATTCCTTCCCAAAAGCCCAGCTAAAGCGGGGCCACTCTCTGCCTGACGATCACCGCGCACACATTGTCGTATGCCACTTCGCTGTAGCCCGTGCCTTGGCCTTCAGGTTAAGCTGAAAGGTTATGCTGATACCTCAGTCTTTGTTGAATTATCCGCGCCTATTTTTCTGGTTTGTGTTGATCGTCATGTGGGTCGCGGCGATCATCGGCGCTGCCCTGCGGAAGCACCGGCCGCTGAAAGATGAAGAGCGTGACGACTTCAGTCTGGTCGAGACCGCTACCCTTACACTGCTAGGCCTCATCATCGGCTTCAGTTTCTCGATGGCGACAACTCGTTACGATCAGCGGAAGAACTATGAGGAAGCAGAGGCCAACGCGATTGGTACCGAGTATGTCCGGGCAGGACTGCTTCCAGCCGGTGACGCGGCGACCGTCCGCACTCAGCTTCGCACATACACCGAATTGCGAATTGCTTTCTACCGCACGCGCCATTACGAAGAACTGCAGAAGATCGACGCGGACACCGCGCAACTGCAGAACCAGATGTGGTCGGCGGTGCAGGCTCCTGCGATGGCGCAGCCGACGCCCGTGATCGCCCTCGCGGTCTCGGGCATGAACGACGTACTGAACTCGCAGGGATACACCCAGGCAGCTTGGTGGAACCGAATTCCGGCGTCGGCCTGGTCACTCATGCTGGCGATCGCTGTGTGCTGTAACTTGCTGGTTGGCTATGGTGCGCGCAGCGTTAGGGCGAAAGGCGTCCTGCTTTTCGTATTGCCGCTGGTGGTCGCCATCTCATTCCTGCTCATCGCCGACATCGACAGCCCGCGCGGCGGATTCATCCACGTCGTGCCGCAAAACCTGGAGAGCGTGTTGCAATCTATGCCTGGTCAGTAGGCCCGAACGTTTACCCGGTGGTGATGCGTTTACACCCCCGGATACTTCCCCAGGTACATCAGCAGAATGTCCACCGTGTCAGTCACGCCGTGCGCGATGATGGCTGCCCACATATTGCACCCGGTAGCCAGAAAGATAACGCCGAGCAGAAGTCCATCGATCATGTTCTCGACCTGCCCGGTGATGCCCTGATCGATGTGGCCCAGCCCGAACACGAAACTGACGAGCACAAGGCTGATCGTCCACGCCACCTTCGGCCTGCGAAACAGCCCTGCCACCCGGTTCATCAAGTAGCCGCGATAGACCATTTCTTCGCCGAAGGCAGCCAGCGTCCAGCTGAGCGCAATAAACAACAGCGTCAGCTTCCAATTGCCGTGTAATTCGCCCAGGTCGGAGAAGTCAGGCATCTTACCGGTCAGCTTCACCAGCAGCGGCTGGGTCACGAACAGCTCCAGCAGTTCCATACCAATGCCGCACAAAACTCCAATGGCGATGGTGCGCCGCCAGTTCGCTGGACGCGCCAGTCCGACATCGCGCCAGCCCAGCCCGCGCCAGCGCAGCGAAATCCATCCCAGCAGAAACAGAAACGGCGTTTTACTGAAGTAAACGTGGTGCTTGAAGTCGGCCACAAAGAGTGCGACGACGATCCCGAACTCGATGGCCACCAGCAACGCGCTGTCGCGCCGGCCTTTGCGGGGTAAGGGCAGTTCGTCCATGGATTCCCTCTTTGAAAAAAGCGAGCTTTTTCGACGCGATGGGCTACTGCATATTACGGTACGCTGCCATTAAACTGAATGTTCCATGTCGTCCTTCAAGCAACGACTGATGCTGCGCCTGGTCAACATCTGGCCGCCCATCGCGGGCGCCGGCATCCGCATTCATTGGGGCGCCGACATGAAGTCGGCCGACGTCGAAATGAAGCTTCGCGCCTGGAACCAGAACTTCGTCGGCACCCACTACGGCGGATCGCTCTACTCGATGGCTGATCCCATCTACATGCTGATGCTCATCAAGAACCTCGGCCCCGAGTACATCGTCTGGGACAAGGCAGCCAGTATCCGCTTTCGCAAACCCGGTCGAGGCAAGGTGCGCGCCGAATTTCGGCTGACGGACGCCCAACTCGACGACATTCGCGAGCAGCTGAAAACGCTGCCCAAATATGAGCCGACCTTCACTGTCCAGGTGAAAGATGAGTCGGGCGAAGTCGTCGCAGAAGTGCAGAAGATCCTGCACGTCCGCAAGAAATAGCTACGGGGCTGGTTCAACGGCTGGTTTGCTCCCAACCAGGCCTGCTATGGGGTTACAACAATCGTCGCCATCATGCCCCCATCTTCGTGATCGAGAATGTGGCAGTGGTACACGAACGTCCCTACGATATTGGGATCACGGAAATCCATTAGCAGGGTAACGCTCGGATAGGCGCCAGTACCGCTCCAATTCGGAACCGTAATCGTGTCAGCCATGTAAGGATTCGTGAGGGCGACTCCGTTAATCGCCTCCACCAGGAAGTGCAGCTGGTGAATGTGGAACGCGTGCGGTTCACCGGTTTGATTTGCGATGGTCCACTGTTCCACCGTTCCCGACTTGGAGGTGATTGCTGCACCATTCGTGGCAGAGAAGAGCGTTTGTTTATGTCCGACTTCAGTTATGAAGAATTGACCAGGGCCGTTGGTTCCGACATTCAGCTCGGAAAAGTACAACGAATGCGTGGCGGCCGGTGTCACCGAGGCCAACCCGGAGAAGCGCGGCGCCTGAGTTGGCGCTGGGACAGGATGGGCAGTTTTAGCAGTATGAGTCGCGTCATAATTTCCGGGAGCAACGATAATGGAGGCCAGCGTTGTCGCGGGCATCGGGTCGCCAATCGGACCAGTATCGAAACCCTGGGTGGATAGGTTTGAAGCGGTATTGGCCGTCAGCGCCGGAACGATGAATTCGGCGCGACCGGCCGGTGGCAGATAGATTGTCGTCATGTTGGTTGGCGACGTAAGGGGAATGCCATCGATTGAAATCACTTGAAGTTGCTGCACTGTGCCAGAAATAAGCTGGAGTGCAAGAAAACCGTTGGTAGAGGCGTTGAGCACCCGCCAGAATTCACTTTGTCCGCCAGTCATATTGATGATCGGTAGCCGAGTGTGCGGGGGGTTAACGGTTTCGAAATTCAGCGTAAATTGACCGTCATCGTCGGTCACGGCGTCCACATTCCTGCGGACTATCAGCACTCGCTCCGGCAACCCCTGTGTCAGCGAGTTGGTGCCTTCGATAATCAGCGCGCCGGCGGCGCCACCGTAGACTTGCGGGGCCGAGAAACCGTGCGGATGAGGATGATACCAATACAACCCCGGAGGGTCGTTTGCCGGAATTTGAATCGAATACTGAAACGGTACACCATTGTTTGGGATGATGGTCTTGACCACTTCATCCTGATGACAGACAGGGGCGACGTTCAGGCCGTGGAAATGGATATTTGTCGTCGTCGCGGTCACCATTCCACCTAGACACGGATTGTTTTGAGTCGTAGCCGCCTGGACGTCACCCATCTCCATCGGGGCCATTAGCGCATGTCTCGATTTCGGAAGTCGGCCCGTGACCGTGATGTTGTTGGTGAAGTTCAAGACGAGCCGGTCTCCGGGATTCAGGCGAAGCGTCGGCGCCTCCACCGCCACTCCATTGTTGATGTAAACGTAGCAATAATGCGTGAAACCGGTGGGTCCCACCTGGCTCTGCAGAGACAGGTTGAGTGTGAGCGTCCCGTTTTGACTGTAAAGATCCAACGGATTGCTTATCGCGGTCCCTGGCGTCGGACGCGGAGGGCAGATCTGCTGCGCTGCGGCACACAAGGAGAAACCACACACCAGTACTATCTGCAATAGATGAACCTTACAGCGCATATCTACCACCCTCCTCCGATTTCGATTCCATGTTGGTTCCGAGACACTACGAACTCATCCAGACGCGTCTAGAATGGCCGCGGCGGATAGACACCAATCGACAGAGCTCCCGGAAAAGTCAGCGGAAGCGGGGAGTTAGTAGCCTCCCTCAAAGTGCACGTGGTTCCATTGGAAGTCACCGAGATGATGCCAATTTGTGACGCCGGCCCGTGGTTGACCTCGATGAAGTCCCGACCGAACTCGGCAACGTAGAGTACGGTCCCTGTGCCAGTGGTGTCTCTGGTCGCCAACGATCCCAGCCAAGGCTGGAAATTGAACCCCAGCAGAGTCGGAGAGTTACAGCCATGAGTAAGCTTGCCCGTCGTTTTGTTAAAAAACGCACCCATTACCGTGCCACTCTCGCTGTT
Source organism: uncultured Acidobacteriaceae bacterium (assembly GCA_963837915.1). Lineage (GTDB taxonomy): Bacteria > Acidobacteriota > Terriglobia > Terriglobales > Acidobacteriaceae > DASRAA01. Next base: position 510,910 of record CAWIPZ010000009.1, on the reverse strand, counting down.
AGCGATATAAAGCAGGCTCTCGTCCGGGCTAAGCCGGATGGCGCCCGCGTCGACCGCCGCTCCCTGAACACCCGTCATCGGGTAAGTGACAGTCGTCGCGAGCTTACCCGAGCTTAAACTCGACACTTCCACGGTTGAAGTCGCAGATATGTCACCGAATATGGCAAATTTGCCATCTTGGGTAATGTCGACGCCACTCGGCATGCTGGGACCGGCGAAATAGCAGCACGAGTTCGCGACAGCGTAACCGGTTGAATTCTGTAGGTCGTTATTCGGGACCGGAATACCGCTGGCGACATTAAAAGACTGGATCGAACCGTCGCCATATGCAACCACCAGGATGCTTCCATTGACTGCCATGCCGGTTACGGATCCGCCCTGCAAACCAATTGCAGGTATGTCGCCGAGAAAAGTCAACCCGCAACCGCTTTGCAACGAGAAAGTTCCGATGGTGTTGGAAGCCGAGTAACTGGCATATAGGTAGTTCGCGTTGACCGCCAGACCTATGCCGTTGGCGCTGCCGTCATCCGTCTGTGACCCCGAAAAATTGCCCACTACTTGCTGGCTCGCCAGAGAGACCGAAGCGATGTCATTGGTGGCGGAATCAGAGGCATACAGACACGGAGCCGAAAGGCTGGGAACCGAGTTCACTCGCGATGTGCCGAAGAATCCACCCTGGATGCCGTAGCCACCCGTGTAAACGTCGTTCTCAGAGGTCAGCTGTGTCCCGGAAGCCACGAAGAAGCTGACTGTGTTCGGCGTCGGAAATGCGAGGTCCAGATTCACTACCAGGCTAATCGAACTTGTCTGTTGAGACTGGCTACCCTGAACAGCCGGATCAGCGGCATTGCAAAACGCCGCCAGTGCAATCGGCATTAGTGCCGACAAAAGACCCACGCTCCACGTCTTCATTCGATTAGTCCTCTATTACAATTCCGGTTGGCGGGATAAGCGAACACGCAAGCAAAGGCAATTGCGGCTCTGCACAGCGGCGCACCCACGTTGCGACGAAGTATGCTGCCGGAAAATCCCGGTGTCAATGACCGACGGAAAAGTTGTTGCAATCGAGTTGCTACAACTTGCAACATCCGCCAGAACTCGTTCCCAATGCGCATAGCAAGATGCCGAAGAAGATGCCATGCTCCGGAGAGCATGGCATCTTCAGTTTTCAGAGCTACTGGCCCACGAAAGATTTAGTGGACCGACACCACGATCGAATTCGACCCGATGCCATTGGCGACAGACTGTAACGAATACAGCCCTGCCGGAATGGTAGCGGGTACATCGAACTTGGTGTACATAACGATTCCCGGCTTGATGCTATGCGTGCTCTCGTCGTGAGTGAGCGCATAGTACACGTTCCCGGTCGATGTGCTGGTCAAGCGCACCAGTGGGAAGTTGGTATCGCCCTGGAAGTCGTCGCCGTAAAACGCTCCCTGCGACAGGCCGTTGAGGTTTGTGCCGTACAGGACATTGTTGGTAGAGCCAATCGCCAGGGTGTTGGAGGACGCCAGGATGGTGGGAGCCACTCCAGCGACGACACCCGGTACGGGATTGTAAACCGCGACCGGACTCGTCCCGAAGTCCGTGAACATGATCTGTCCGGTGGGTATTACCAGCATGTGACCGTAATACGAGGAATCCTGCGGGCAGGCCGGATTGCTCGCAACGCCGGGCGAGGTATAGCTCAGGGAGTTGGCGTTCGGGTCATACTCCATGAACGCGCAGTTCGTGTTAAACAGGCCGGGGCTGTACATGTTCAGCACCTTGCCATTGGGCTCCAGCGCGGACGGACCGTCTGCCTGGTCCAAGCCGGCGGGCGGCGTAGGGCCGGCCGTCCAGGTACCGGTAGCTACGTTATAAATTGCAGTAGCCACGATATTGCCGCCCGACTGGAAAACGTTGCCGTTGTACATCAACACGCCGGCGCCCAGCTCCTCGTCGCGGGGGTTATACAGACGAACAGGAGTTGAGCCGGTACATGCCCAGGTCCCAACGCCAGTCGTAGAGTTGGTGATTGTATAAAGCTCCGCGCCACCGTGAGGTGAGGCGGCGCAGGTGGCGTTGTTTTTTGCGTCCACGGTCAGGACCTTATCGTTTGGCAACAGCGTGAACCCCGACTCATCGTTGTTGGATTGAATCACGTTGCCGGTTGAAATCCAGGTATTCGGGCCAGTGTAGATCGCAATCTGCTTGGTGCAGCAGTTTGCCTGCATGTACTGTCCAGTGGGAAGCAGGATGCTCTCGGCGTCGCCGATGGTCGTCCAGCCCGCCGGAGGGGCGTTGTTAACCCAGGTAAACGAGTTGCCCGAGTAAGTGAGCCGGGCACCCAGGGTAGTCCATACCCCGTTAGTTTCGCTTTGGGAGAAGTTGTACTCTCCGCCCTGGATCACGACGGTATGACCGTCCATAAACACCTGTGAGCCGAAATACAGCGGTTGATAACCTGACGGCAACGCTCCACCATAGCTCCAGGTGCCGTTGACATAGCTGCCGGTGGCATCGGGGGTAAGCACCCACCAGTCCGTCGCAACGGTCCCGCCCTCATCGTGCATGATCACCCTGCCGTCGCGCAGCAGTAGCATGGCGCCGGGCAAGAAAGTAGAAGGCTGATTGGTGATGGCCGTCCATGTCTGAGCGCTGGCAATTCCGGCCAGGGCCAAAAGTAGGCTAAATGCTATTCCTATCCTTGCGAATTGCTTCATCTCATCTCCTCCATTGGAGTGGTTGACCGGACGGAGCGCGCTAACACTGATGGCCCAAACCACGCCGCTCCGGACGGTGGCGCTAACGTCGACAGCCACGGCATATGGCTGCAGTGGAAACTCATGCCGCGTTCGCTAAGTCGGGACTGCGCACCCAACTTCCGACGCAACACTCGTGCGACGCCGAGAATCCGCCGCCAAATAGCATCAAACTGACTGGCTCCGGAATAACCTGCGTCTCATCCAGTGCCAACAACCAAGCGCTGGAATTCTGGAAACGATCCCCGAGGAAATTACCCTTGTAAGACACCCCGTATCGCTGCGACTGCCTCCTCCATCCCCACTGTGGCCGAAGGAAGTGGAGGGCACGACGGACAACCTAAGACGAGCGCATATTTCGATCTCAAGGCAGTCAGCCATAGATCCTCCTGGAAATTGTCTCTTGCTGAAGCAGAACCGCGGCGAAGGCGCACTTTCGCCCTCAGAATGTCCGTGCCAACAGGTGCACGAAAGTTGCCGTTTTGGATTTTGCCAAGCTGCTGAATGTAAATGTTTTAACCATGTGCCTCTTAGGTGCTGTGTGCAGAACTGTGCGGCATAGTGGTCTACTACTGCCACTAATAGACGATAGCGGTATGACTACTCCTTGCCATTCCGCAGTCACACCTATGGGCACCGCTACGCCCGCGAGCATACCCTTTCGCCCGTAAGCTTGGTATCGATCAGCCTTCGGCGGGATGCACGGCCGAAAAAAATGCCATGCTCCTAGGAGCATGGCAGGTTCAGTTTCAGAGCTACTGACGTGCGAAAGACTTAGTGGACCGACACCACGATCGAATTCGACCCGATGCCATTGGCGACGGACTGTAACGAGTACTTCCCGGCCGGAATGGTAGTAGGCAGATCGAAATAGGTGTACATGATGGTACCGGGAGCGATGCTATGCGTGCTGTCGTCGTGAGTGAACGCATAGTAAACGTTCCCGGTTTGGGTGTTGGTCAAGCGGACTAGCGGGTAATCCGTATCGCTCTGATTGTCGTCTCCGTAGCCATTGTTCTGCGTCAGGCCATTGAGCTGCTTGCCGTAGAGAATGTTGTTGACGGAGCCGATGCCCAGACTGGTGGAGGCCGCCAAAATGGTAGGTACCGCCGCGGCAACAACGCCAGCAGCCGGGTTGTAAACCGAAACGGGGCTGTTACCAAAGTCGGTGAACATGATCTGTCCGGTGGGCAGGATCATGAGGTGGCCGTAGAAGGAAGACCCGCTCGGGCAGCCGCTGTTATTCGCCACGAAGTTCAGATTGTTGGCGACTGGATCGTATTCCATGAACTGGCAGCCTGTGTTAAACAACCCCGGGCTGTAATCATTCAGCACTTTGCCGTTAGGCTCCAGCGCTGACGGACCATCGGCCTGGTCCAGACCATTCGGAGGAGTAGGACCGGCAGTCCACGTGCCGGAAGCCACGTTATAAATCGCGGTCGCAACAATATTGCCGCCCGACTGGAAGACCTTATTGTTGTACATCAGCACCGCGGCGCCCAACTCTTCATCGGCGGGGTTATAGAGATGGATTGGAGTCTGCCCGGTACACGACCACGTGCCAGTGCCCTGGTTGTAAAGCTCCGCACCGCCATTGGTCCCGTTGCCGCAAGCGCTGTTTTTTGCGTCCACGGTCAAGACCTGACCGTTAGTCAACAGCGTGAAGCCGGATTCATCGTTGTTCCCCTGTATTACGTTGCCGGTTGCTAGCCAGGAATTCGGACCCTGGAAGATCGCGTTCTGCGGTGTGCAGCAGTTCGCCTGCATGTAGTGTCCATTAGCCAGAGTGATGCTCTCGGCATCACCAATGGTGCTCCAGCCGGTGGGCGGGCTATTCAGAACCCAGGAGACATTGCCCCACGGCGTGATAGTTCCGATAGCTCCCATGTTCGTCCAAACCGCTTGGCCGTTGTTGTATTCGCCACCCTCGATGACGACTTGCCGGCCGTTGAGTAGCACCTGCGACCCGAAGTAGATAGGTGCGTAGCCGGTAGGAAGATGCCCGGTGACGCTCCAGGTGCCGTTGACGTAGCTGCCATGGATGTCGGGCGTCAGGATAAACCATACGCCGGTATCCGGGCCCTGTGATTCGTTGACCAAAATGCGACCGTCCCGAAGCTGAAGTAAGGGACCCACGGCTGCGCCTGGTTGATTGGTGAGATCTATCCAGGGACTCTGGGCGCCGGCGATCCCGGCCAGAGCCAGTAGGACAGTGAGTGCGATTGCTAGCCTGACAAATGGCTTCATCTCTTGTTTTCTCCTCTACGGAACCGCTCGACCGGACGGGATGCGCTCTCGACGACTGCGCACAACGGACGCCCCTGGGCGGTGCTGCTAAAGTTCGCGGCCACGTCTTGTGGCCGTAGTGAAACCTCAGACCGCGTACGGCAACGGTCGGCTACGCCCGCAACTTACGACGTAGCGTGGCCGCGATGCCAACGATCCCGCTACCCAGCAGCACCAGGCTGCCTGGCTCTGGAACACCGGTCTGCTGCGTCTTGTAAAGCGCGAACGCCAGATCGCTGGGAATCTGCGACCCCGTTCCGAAGTAATTCTGCCAAGCCACGCCATCGCCTTGCGACGAAGTACCCCAGCCCCACTGCGGCGGGAAGGCCACCGTAGGTACGACAGACAGCCAGTAGGTCGTTCCTCCGCCTGCGGCGAAGCTGACAGCGGCGGTGTAGAGGTAGTTAGGGTCTCCCAGACTGTCGTTCTGCAGGAAGGTTTCACCCGCGTTACCGCTGATGGCGAAGCTCGAAAGCAGCGCGCCAGGCTGACCTGCGTTATCCGCGTAGAAACCAACAAACCACGAGCTAATGGGACCTAGAGTTTGCGGATTGTAGTATCCGCCGACCCACTGAACCTCGGTGAGTGAGGTAGCAGAGGCCAATGTAAAGTTGTCGTACGACTGGGCAAAAGCCCCGAACGTTGAGGGGTCGTTTTGCGAGGCGTAGAGACCGTTGTAATCTGGGTTTTGAGCGTAAACGAGTACCTGGGCTCCCCAACTGGGTGCGGCGAACATTAACAGCATCGCCATCACAGCGACAAGCGCAAGCCTGTGTCTGAAGCTATCAGCCATGTGTCCTCCTGAAATTGTTGTCTTTGAAACGAGCCGTCAAAGAAGGCGCCCCTCGCCTTCAGGGAAGTTCGCGTTCACGGGCGCACGAGAGAGGCCGTCTGCCGACATGCTTAAGAGACTGAATCTAAATACATTAGTATTATGGCCATTAAGTGCTATATGCAGAATAGTGCAGCGAAATGGACTACTACTACCACTTAAGTGTTTCGGTAGTAGTATAACTTCACAGCAGGAATCCAGAGTGTTCGCGGAGTTCAATAAGCCATCGCCCATATATACTTCGCTGGTCACTGACCGACGCCATGACAAGACCCTCCCCGTCCATTTCGGCATCCCGCGAGTTGCCATGTTGCGCGTAGGTCTGACCGGCGGTGTCGCCTGCGGCAAGTCGACGGTCGGCAAGCTGCTGGCCGAGCACGGCGCGCACTACCTTCAGGCCGATACCCTCGCACATCAGCTGTATGCACCGGGAGAACCCACGTACTACGCCGTTGTCGAGCGCTTCGGGCGTGAAATTCTGAACTGCAATGGCACCATCGATCGCAAGCGGCTGGCCAACGCTGCGTTTCCCGATCGCATTGGGGAACTCAATGCCATCGTTCATCCGGCTGTCGTCACCGCACAAAATCGCTGGATGTCCGACGTTGCGCAAAAAGATCCTGAAAGCATCGCGGTGGTCGAAGCTGCGCTGATCCTCGAAGCCGGAGCCGCCAAGGACTTCGACAAGCTCATCGTGGTGACTTGCGACTTCGAACAGAAGGTCGCACGTTATGCGCAGCGCGCTAAGATCTCGCTGGATGACGCCCGCGCCGAAGTCCTTCGCCGCAGCGCCGCGCAAATGAGCGACGAAGAAAAGGCCAGCCACGCCGACTACCTGATCGACAACTCCGGCCCGCTCGAGGACACGAAATACTACGTCGATGTTCTGTGGGATACTTTGCAATACGTCGCCGCTAACCCCGAACCCCCTCGCGGACGGGCAAATTAGGCACTTTCCCGCCAATCCCGGTACATTATGAAAAGGCACTTCGCCGAATCGATACTCGAACCGCAGGACCATTAGAACCGTACTAAAGCCATGAAACTGGGACGTCCTCTTTTGCTTGGCGTGCTGCTTGCCGCCGCTTTTTACTGGTACACCACCCATCACTCCGGCGTGAATCCGTCGCAGTATATTTCGCGCCCCACCCAGGTAGAGCTCACCGAGGCCGCCGGACCGACGACGCCCGACGCCGAAGAGCAGACCAACATCGAGGTCTACAAGAAGGGCATTTCGTCGGTGGTCAACATTACCTCGACCGCGGTGGCATACGACTTCTTTTATGGACCGGTTCCGCAGGAAGGCCAGGGCTCGGGCTTCATCATCGACAAGGACGGCCACATCCTGACCAACTACCACGTCATCGCCAACGCGCGCGAGGTTGAGGTCACGCTGCACAACAAAAAGAAGTACAAGGCCACGGTCATCGGGCGCGACCGCTCGCATGATCTTGCAGTCATTCAGATCAAGGCGCCCGGCCTCGTACCCGCGACACTGGGCGATTCCAAGTCTCTGTCCGTGGGACAGTTTGTTTATGCCATCGGCAATCCATTCGGCCTGAGCGGCACCATGACGCGCGGCATCATCAGCTCGCTGCGGCCGATCCGCACCCCCGAGGGCGCCGAGATCGACGAGGCCATCCAGACCGACGCCGCTATTAATCCCGGCAACTCTGGCGGCCCGCTGCTCAACTCGCGCGGCGAAGTGATCGGCATCAACAGCCTCATCGCTACCGGAGGTTCCAACCAGAGCGCCGGCATTGGGTTCGCTATCCCCATCGACACCGCGAAATCCGTGCTCAACGATCTCATCACCATCGGTCGCGTGCGTCGGCCCTCACTGGGGATCATCCGTCCTCTGCCCGTCGGACCGGAGCTGGCGCAGGAACTCGGGCTGCCCGTTGATTACGGCGTGCTGATCACGCAAGTCGCGCCTGGCGGAGCGGCGGATCGTGCCGGACTTCGCGGCGGCAACCAGCGCGCCTACATCGGCAATGTCCCCATCATGCTCGGCGGAGACCTGATCATCTCCATCGATGGCGAAGAGATCGCCGACCAGCAGGACCTGCTCAACTCCCTTACCAAGCACAAGGCTGGCGATACCGTGACCATCACCATTTTCCGCGGTAAGAAGAAGATGGACGTGAAAGTTACGCTGAGCGAGATGCGCGAGCAGACCTGAGGTCACGCGGTTCTCACCGCTTCTTCTTCGTCGCTTTCGGTTTCAGCGTTTTGGCATACGCAAAACTCTGCGCAAAATACTTCTGCAGCTCCTTCGTTTTCGCGAGCAGTGCGTCAGGAACCGCAACGTACTCCTGCATCACCGCTCCATACGCTTCGAACAAAGCGGTCTTGTACTTCTTCAGAAACTGTTCGCGCTCCTCTTTCGGAAGCCGCAGTGCCATCCTGCCCTCGGGACTGAGGAGCAGGGAGAACATATTCCCGTTGACGGCGGTGTAAGGATTGTCAGCGCCTTTGCGTTCGGCCTCGGGCTGGGTCGCAAGCAACTTTTCATACAGCGCGACTTTTTCTGCAGGTATCGAACTCTTCTTCTGAGCACTCATAGCTCGAACCTTTCCGCAATCGGGAATCCGCTGTCATGCAGCGTCGATAGTCTAAAACACGTGCCGCGGTCCATTCAGCAACGTCCGTCGCTGGTAGCGTCTCGTTACATAATCGATTCTCTGCCTCGAACACAGTACCTACCCAACCTGTGTCATTGCTCTAACCTATGCCCTCGTCTATAGTTTTAGGGTCATGTACGACGACTTTCAGGCAATCGATAAGTGGACGGGCAAGCCGCTGCACTGCCAGTATCAGGCGCTCATCGTCGCGATTTCCACGCGGCATGCCGACGCCGTCGATATCAAGTTCATGGTTGACGACCGGTCGGTGTGGATCGCTCTCCCGCATCCCGCGTGGGTAGAGTTCAACCGCCAGACGGGCAAGGTGATCTCCGACCCCATGGCCGTCCAGATTGCGGGACATTATCTGAAATGGGCCATCGAGTCCGGCGAAGAGAGTGGGCGCGAAATGTACTCCCTGACCGTGCAGGAAACGCTGGATCACCTGAACGAGCTCATTGAAGAGACACAGACGTCTGCCGTCGCTGGCTGATGCCCGGTTAGCGGCATTTTTTATTCTTATTCTGCGCGCGGGGAACTCTGGTCTGCTCCCCAACATTTTTCTTGTCCTGGTTATAACCGCCGGTCCCATGGCGGCATTACGCATTGTTAAGGAGTCATCACATGTCCTCTATCGCTCGTCCTGAACTCGCTGATCTGCTGACACAGAAGAATGTGCAGCGCAACCTGCCCACGGCGAAACTCGTCGAAGCCGCTATCCGCAATGGCGAAGCCATGTTGAGCGCCCGCGGCGCGCTGGTTTCCGAAACCGGCAAGCGTACCGGCCGCTCCCCCAAAGACAAATTCACAGTGAAGGACGCGATCACCGCAAACAAGGTCGCCTGGGGCTCGGTGAATCTTCCGTTTTCCGCCGACAAGTTCGATGCCCTCTACGACCGCGTGCTGGAGTACCTGCAAGGCAGACAGGTCTATGTGCAGGACCTGTTCTGCGGCGCCGACCCGCGCTATCAGCTTCCGATCCAGGTCATCAATGAATACGCCTGGCACAACTTGTTTGTGCACCAACTCTTCATCCGCCCCACGGTTCAAGAGCTCAAGACCCACAAGCCCGAGTTCACCGTCGTCAGCGCCCCCAGCTTCCGCGCTGATCCCAAGCGCGATGGCACCAACTCCGAAGTCTTCGTCATCGTCAACTTCACCCGCCGCATTGTCATCATCGGTGGCACCGAATATGCCGGCGAAATGAAGAAGTCGATCTTCGGCGTGATGAACTTCGTGCTGCCCCCGCGCAATGTCTTTCCCATGCACTGCTCCGCCAACATCGGCGAAGACGGTGTGACCGCGCTTTTCTTCGGATTGTCCGGCACTGGCAAAACCACGCTATCGGCTGATCCCACGCGCCGCCTCATCGGCGACGACGAGCACGGCTGGAGCGAAGACGGTGTCTTTAACTTCGAAGGCGGCTGCTACGCCAAATGCATTAAGCTCTCGGAACAAAACGAGCCCCAGATTTGGAACGCGCTCGACTTCGGTGCCGTGTTGGAAAACGTCGTGCTCGATCCGGTGACCCGTGTCCCCAACTACGACGACGACAGCAAGACTGAGAATACTCGCGCGGCGTATCCCGTGGAACACATCGACAACGCCGTAATTCCCGGCTTCGGCGGACACCCCAAGAACGTCGTTTTCCTCACTGCTGACGCGTTTGGCGTGCTGCCTCCGGTGTCGAAGTTGAGACCCGAGCAGGCAATGTTCCACTTCATGTCGGGCTACACCGCCAAGGTCGCAGGAACGGAAGCCGGCGTCACCGAACCGCAGGCGACATTCTCAACCTGCTTTGGCGCGCCGTTTATGCCGCTGCCGCCCAAGGTGTACGCCGAGATGCTGGGCCAGCGCCTGCGCGAGCACAACGCGCAATGCTGGCTGGTCAACACCGGCTGGCAGGGCGGACCTTATGGCATCGGTAAGCGTATGAGCCTGCCCTACACCCGCGCCATGGTTAACGCGCTGGTCGAAGGCCAGTTGAAGGATGTGACATTTGAAATTGAGCCGGCGTTTGGTCTGAGCATCCCCACGTTCGTTCCCGGAGTCCCGGCGGATATTCTCAAGCCTCGCAATTCGTGGAAAGACACGGCAGCTTACGACAAGATGGCGGCTGATTTGTCCGCGCGCTTCGCCAAGAACTTCGAGCAGTTCGACGCCCCGCGCGAGATCAAAGAAGCGGGACCGAAGCCGGTAGCAGCGAGGTAACGTATTGTGCTGTACGACAATGTAAGATGTATCACAGAGTGATATGGCGTACGGCCATACCACTCGCTTTCGTCTAGCCAATGAGCGAACACCTGCTATGGCCCTGACCCGCGGGGCCCTCCTTTTTGCAGAGATTTCGAAGCCTCTTCGAGTCGTTCTCCAGCATCAAAGGTAGCGGAACAGGAGATCACCATGGTCAAGCTCGCATTACTCGCCCGTATGGACGCCAAACCCGGCAAGGAAGAGGCAGCCGCCGCGTTCCTCAGTAGCGCGCTGCCCCTCGCCCAACAGGAGTCGGGAACGACGGTGTGGTTCGCTTGGCGCCTGGGCAAATCTACCTTCGGCATTTTCGACGCATTCGCAGACGAGGCAGGCCGCCAGGCGCACCTTACCGGTCAAATCGCCGCGGCCCTCATGGCAAAAGCACCTGATTTGTTCGCCGGCACGCCCACCATAGAAAAGCTCGACGTGTTGGCGGCGAAGCTCAAAGAGTAGGGCTGTGTGGTCTCGAACGATATCGCAACGTTAGTTGCTCTCACGATCTGGCAACTGCCGACTGACAACCGCTTCAATACAGCCGCTGCACATGTTGTTCGCCGAGGACCTTGCCCTCGGCGTCGAACCAGACGACCTCATACTGCGGCTGGAAAATTGTGTAGTAGTACTTGTACACGTACTCGTTGGTGCAAGCCTTCGGCGCGACCGTCAACGAGCCGCAGGAGCCTTCACTCGACGGCTCGCCTAGAAGTTCGCGCACCATCTCGTTGGGATCGCCGATCTCGATCTGCGCGGCCCGGCTTCTCAATTCGACATCGTGATGGTAGGCCCAGGCGAACCCCGCCACGATGCCAAGCGCGAAACAAAAGAAAACAATGCGAGTGACCATCTATCCACTATCCACTATTCACTGACCACTAATCTCGCGCCCTTCGGCAGGTAGCTCTTTCGCCGGAACCAGTCTTCCATCGCCGCTCGAAGCTGCTCGAGCGGCACGCGCGAACCGATCTCCAGCACGCCGTCGCCCGCCGGAATCGTGTCGTCAAACACCTGGTCGTTGGTGAAGTTGCGCATGCTGAAACTGTCCAGCCACTTCAGCGGACACGCATGCCGCTGTCCGTTCTCTTCGTACTCCACGCGAATCTTACGCGCATACATACGTCGATTGTGCCACGCGTCTGATTGGATTGCATCACGCCACGGCCGGCTGCACTTCGCGTTCGCCGTGATGGAACCACTTCGACGTCGCCGCCATCACCAGCGGAGCGATCAGTGCGTACGCAGCCACGGCAGGCAGGGCCCTTTCCGCTCGCAGAAAATGCCCCGTCAGCAGTAGCGCCAATCCGACGTGTCGGTTCGCATTGCAGATGGCCAGCGTGCGGTCGGTCAAGACGTCGGCCCGCAATAAGAGTCGGATCGCCAGCACCGACCCCACCGCCAACACCACCGCCGACACGGGCAGCCAGATGGTAAGCGACTTCAACACCGTCGGACCGAGCTTGAACAGGAACGCAATAATCGCCACCGTCAGCACCACATTGCCAATCATGGTCATGATGGGCTGCAGTTTGGCGGAGATCACAGGCCAGTAGTAGGCTACGACCATGCCAATGAGCACAGGCAGAAGCTGTTTTTCCGCGATGTCGAGCAGCAGCACGCGCGGCGGGATCCAGATCGTACGGTCGTAAAGCTTACCGGCCGAGAAGACAATCAGCGGAATCATGACCGGAGTCAGCAGCGCGCCCCACAGCTGGTATCCCGCGGCCAAGTGCATGTCGAAGCCCTTCTTCGCGATGTTCCGCGTCATCAGCGGAGCTCCCGGGGCCACCCCCACCATGAACAGCCCGGCCATTTCCGGCAAGCTAAGCGGAAAGATATGTGGCAGCAGCAGCGCAATCGCTGGAGGCACGATGAATGTTGCCAGCAGCAGGCGCGTCCACACCGACCACGTCATGCGCCGGTACCCGGCGATGATCTTGCCGAACTGCAAGCTCATGCCGATCGACAGCATCAGCACAAACACCGCCGCTGGAAGAACGAGTTTCATCGTGTGCGGCCATTAGAACATCCGGCCGCCAATTTCGTCATCCGCGCAAAATCCGCAGTCCTCTTGCTTTTTCTATCCACTAGCCACTACCCACTAGTCACTGTTTTCTATAATCAATCCTTATGCCTTCTTTCCCACCCGTCGACGTGCAACTGGACTACCTGCGCAAGGGCGCGGCCGAAATCATTCGCGAGAGCGACCTGCGCGAGCGCATCGAGCGCTCCCTCGCCACCGGCAAGCCCATGCGCGTTAAAGCCGGATTCGATCCCACCGCGCCCGACCTCCACGTCGGACACACTGTGCTCATCCGCAAGCTCAAGCACTTTCAGGACATGGGCCACACGGTGATTTTTTTGATTGGAGACTTTACTGGCCTCATCGGCGATCCCTCGGGCCGCATCACCACGCGCCCGCCGCTCACCCGCGCGCAAATCGACGCCAACGCCGAAACCTACAAGGCGCAGGTGTTCAAGATCCTCGACCGCGACAAGACCGAAGTCCGCTTCAACAGCGAGTGGCTGGGCAAGCTCGGCTACGAAGGCTTCGTGCGGCTCGCCGCCAAGTTCACCGTCTCGCAGATGCTCGAGCGCGAAGACTTCCACAGACGCTTCACCGAAGAGAAGCCCATCGCCATGCACGAACTGCTCTACCCCATCGCGCAGGGCTACGACTCCGTCGCGCTCGAGGCCGACGTCGAACTCGGTGGCACCGACCAGAAATTCAACCTGCTCATGGGACGCCAGCTCCAGCGGGACTACAACCAGCCGCCGCAGATCGTGCTCACCATGCCGCTGCTCGAAGGCACCGACGGCATCCAGAAGATGTCGAAGTCCTACGGCAACTACATCGGCATCACCGAAGCGCCCACCGAAATGTTCGGCAAGGTCATGTCCATCTCCGACGGCCTCATGTGGCGCTATTACGAGCTGCTCACCGACGCCACCATCGCCGAGATCGAGCACATGCAGCAGGCCGTCGCGCGTGGCGAAGCGCATCCCATGAAGCTCAAGCAGGAGCTGGGCAAGCGCATCATCGCCGACTTCCACGGCCGCACCGCCGCCGACCACGCCGCGCAAGACTGGTCACGCATGTTCCAGAAGGACGAGACTCCCGACGACCTTCCGCTGGTGACGGTGAAGTTCGCCGACGTCGCTGCCCCCAATGCTGCGGCCTCCGCGGATGGCATGGCCCAAGTCCGCCTCGACAAATTGCTCGCCGCCGCCGGCCTGGCCACATCCGTCTCCGACGGCTCCCGCAAGGTCAAACAAAACGCGGTCAAGGTTGACGGCGAACTCAAGAACGACCTCGTCGCCTCCGTGAAGATCGGTTCCGACTTCACCCTCCGCGCGGGGAAGAAGATGGTGAGAGTGAGCGTGAAAGGCTAGGCAGTCGTGTCCTTGGGAATCAAAAACCACGCCAACGCCGAACTCGCCACCGACAGTCCTGCGCAAATCACCATTACGATTCGGAAACCGAATACGAAGGCTTCGCCGACCGACTTTGTAATCGCGACGTTCATATCAGGACTCAGGTCCGCAGGTATCGGCAATCCGGCAAGCTTGGTTTCGTTCGACCGAACCGCATCTAGAACGGCGGGAGGCAGCGAGAGCTCAAGCAGTCTGCGATTGAGGCTAGAGCTGAAGGCATGCACCATAACCACTCCCAGAACGGCAATCGCAAGTACGCTGGCGACGCGCGCCACGGCATTGTTAATTCCCGAAGCCGCTCCCACTCGGTCCTCGGCAACCGAGTTCATCACCACGGTGGTAAGTGGTGCCACAGTAATCGCCATGCCAAAACCGAGAACGATCACCGCGGGGAAAAATGTCTCCCAATAGCTGCCTCCCACCGACGGCACAGCGAGCAGAACAAACCCGAGCGCGATAACCAGCGGACCGAGAACCATCGGAAGCCTTGCACCGTAACGCGCGACCAATCCGCCCGACCAGCGCGAAAGAAGGAAGACCAGGAGAATCAGTGGCAGCATTGCCCCGCCCGCAGCGGTTGCCGAATACCCCTGAACCTGAATCAGGTTCAACGGAAAAAGAAAAAAGAAAATTCCGATGGCCGCATAAAGAAACAGCGTCAGCAGATTGGCTCCGCTAAAGCTGCGCGAAGCAAATAGCGTGAGCGGAACCATGGGCGAAGTCACCCTGGCTTCGACGAGCACGAACAACACGAGGCAGACACAGCCCACAATCAGGCCGCCTGTCACTAAAGGATTCTCCCAACCCAAGCTTACCGATTCGATGAACCCGATCACTAAGCCGCTTAATCCCACAGTCACAACCGTGGCCCCAAGCCAATCAACGCGACCTCCAGCAGCGCCACGGCTATTCGGAACGCGCCACAGCGAGATCGCAATGACCGCTACCACCATCGGAATGTTGATGAAAAATACCCATCGCCATGAGCCATGCTCAACCAGCCAGCCGCCAACCACCGGCCCTACCGCCGAGGTGATTGCCGTGAACCCTGACCACGTGCCGATCGCCTGCCCACGGCTTTTCTCGTCGAACGACGTACTGATGATTGCCAGGCTACCCGGCACCAGAAGCGCAGCCCCCAGGCCCTGAACGCTCCTGGCGAAGATGAGCTGATGAATGTTCGAAGCCACTCCGCAAGCCACCGAAGCTCCGCCGAAAATCACCACACCCAGCAGGAACATCGAGCGGCGTCCAAACAAATCGCCGAGCGAACCCCCAACCAGAATCAGTGCCGCCAGAATCAGTCCGTAGGACTCGACCACCCATTGCACAGCGGTTACGTCTACATGAAAATTCGCTTGTAGCGCGGGCAGAGCGACATTCACCACCGTGCTATCGATGAAGGCCATGCTCGAACCGAGAATGGTGGCCGCGAGTATCCACCCCCTCGCTTCCGCCGAACACGGAGCGTCAACGCTCCCACTACGAATAACCGCTTCATCGCAAGGCGGTCTCATGAGCACTATTGGATGTCAGAGGGTGCGGATGTGTTCCTGAAGACTGAGCGGCGAGTGGTACGACCCCTCGCTGGCTGAGTGTCAGCTGCAGTTCGCACAGATACTCCAGCCCGCTGCCACGATTACGTCGCGCGCTGGTTTTGCGCGCGGCGTGTGGCGAGGGCGGCATATCATAGCCCAGCACGAAGCGAAGCGGAGTGCTGGGTACGTCCCCTAAAAATTCGCGAGCCCCTTCAGGGGCGACACTCTTCCGCGAGGGCGTGAGCCCGAGCGCCATCTGCTGATCGCGCCAACGTTCCAGCCCGCTGCCGCACTTGCTCGTCCGCTTCTACTTCGCTGTTTTCTTCCCGACAATGTTCAGGTCCACGACCTGGCCATTAGGACTTTTCACTTGCAGTACTTTGTCATTCAGTTTGGCCGGAAATTCCTTACCCGGGCTCCAGCCGAGAAAAACCGCGGGGTTGCCGCTGGCGTGGCACGAGTACACCGTATTGCCCAGGCGCATAAAAATCTTGTAGCGGTCCGCATTCTCCGGATGCTGGGCGTCAGCCGGGACTCTATCGATCGAGACCACGGTCGCCATCTGGTACCCTTCGTCCGCGCTTTGCGCGTAGGCAACCATCGTAGCCATCGTTACGAAGCACAACAGCGCCATCCAAAATCTCTTCATGGACGTTCCTCTCCGACAATCGAGAAGCAAGTATAGACCGCGAGGGCGTGAGCCCGAGCGACCTCCGGTGCGCAAGCGCGTAACATGGAAGCGCCATGACTGCATCCAACACCCCCACCCGCGTGCCTGTTCTGTTCCGCGTCACCATCCACGCGTTTTGCGGCCTGACGATTGCGTTTCTGCTTGCCGCAAACACCCACGCGCAGGTTGACGCCAACTCATCTGCACCTGGCGTCAAGGTTGACGCCGACGGAACCGTGCACATTCCGCCGCAGACCGTACCGCTTTCGAGCTTTCTCAGTCCCGAAGCGCGCTCCTATGTGACCTATCGCCTGCTGCATCCCGATCCGCCGCCCGATCCCGAGATCTCCAAAGAACGCGCCCGCATCGACGCCCATCTCGCGCCGCTCATCGACAAGCAGAAAGCGCGCTATCCCGTTGACATACAGCCCACGACCATCGCCGGAGTCCCCACACTGGTCATCGTGCCCAAAGCTGGAGTCACACCGCGCAATCAACATCGCGTGCTCATCAACCTGCACGGCGGAGGCTTCAGCGTCTGCGCTCCCACCTGCGGCATCATCGAATCCATCCCCATTGCCGGCCTGGGCAACATCAAGGTCATCACCGTCAACTACCGCCAGGGGCCGGAGTTCAAGTTCCCCGCCGCCAGTGAAGATGTGGCCAAGGTGTATGCCGAGTTGCTCAAGCAATATAAGCCCGAGAGCATCGGCATCTTCGGCTGCTCCGCCGGCGGCATGCTGACCGCGGAATCGGTAGCCTGGTTTCAGACGCATCATCTACCGCGCCCGGGAGCGATTGGCATTTTCTGCGCCTCCGCAGGAGACTTCGGCGGCGATTCCCAGTACACCACGCCGCCCCTCGACGGGCGCATGCCTCCTCCGCTGCACGCGGGCGACGGCCGCATGCACCTCGGTTACTTCAGCGACGCCAACATGCACGATCCGATCGTGTCGCCTGTGGAATCCGACGAAGTGTTGCGCCAGTTTCCGCCGACGCTGATCATCAGCGGCACACGTGCCTTCGATTACAGCTCAGGAATTAACACTGCGAATCAGCTCACGAAACTGGGAGTCGACGCCGAATTGCATCTGTGGGATGGCCTGTTCCATGGTTTTTTCTACGACCCCGACGTGCCGGAATCGCGCGAGACCTACGACGTGACGGTGAAGTTCTTCGACAAACACCTGCAACCCTGAGGTTGGACCTCGGCTGGAGGGCCTCGCGATCAACTCTTGGCACGTGCTCTCGCCACGTGCATCGGATACACCTCGAAGCGGTTCAATCCGCCGCGGACCGAAGGATCATTCTCGCCGAACTCCCGCGCCTCGGCTTCGTCCACGACCTCCAGGATAGCCACCCCGAAAGCACCGCCTGGCGCCATCACCGGGCCATACGCCAGCAGCTTGCCAACCGCAAATTGCCGTTCGCAGTACACGCTGTGCTCGCCCATCAAGGCCTTTTCCTGCTCAGTTATGTCGGCCGGGAATGTCGCTCTGGGCGCAATCAGTTTGAGGTAGAAATGCCGTTTGTTCATGGTCAGAGCATGATATCGTACGAGTCCAACGCGCGCCCTCGTCCGATGCAGAGTCTTCGACTATCATTGGCATCCACATGAATCCTTATTTCCTCGAGACCTGGACCGACTTCTTCATCACCGCTGCGGGAGCGGCCGCGGCCCTCGCCGGGTTGGTCATCGTCGCCATCTCGGTGAACATCCAGCAGATTCTCAAGTTCGCGCACTTGCCGGCGCGCGCAGCCGCCACCATCAGCACCCTGGTCCTGATTCTGGTGTCTTGTATGGCCGGTCTGATCCATCAGGACCCAACCTTCTTCGCCTGGGAGATTCTGGCGTTCGGCCTCGGCGCTTGGATCATGCAGGTGCGCTCCAACCGCCAGGCCTTCGCGGTCGGCCGCGAGTTCCAACGGCCGCTCTGGGAGTCTGCGCTCGAGACGGTCGTCGGTCAGCTACAGACGCTGCCCTTTATCGTAGCCGCCATCCTGCTGCTACAAGGCAACCTTCACGGCATCTACTGGATGGCGGCAGGCGTCATTGCCATCTTCATCTTTTCCGTAATGAACGTTTGGGTCTTGCTGGTGGAAATCTTGCGCTAAGCCATTTTTTGGGGCAGTTTCAACAATAACCTCGCGCAGTGTTATGTATCGTGTCGAAGGTCGGGAGGGGTTGACCATGAAGCTCAGGGTTGCAATCGGATTACTCGCAGTTTTGACATTGGGGGCTGGGGCGATGGGCCAGGCGCCTTCGAATCCCGCGAAACAGGTTCGAGACCAGTTTATCGACGTGGACCGCAAGATCCTCGAAATGGCCAAAGATTGGCCGGCCGACCGCTACGATTACAAGCTTCGCGCCGAGATGCGAACGTTCGGAGCCGTGATGGTCCACATCGCCTCCGGCAACGTTTATGCCGCGAAGGCGGGCAAGGGCGAGAAGGCAAAATGGGACGAGCTCGATCCCAAGAACTATCCCGACAAGGCGTCCGTAGTCGCTCTGCTGGAGAAATCGTTTGCCGACTCGGAAGCAGTCGTGAAGAGCTGGCCCGACGCTCAGTTCAGTAAGACGGTTGAGCCGTGGCTCGATGTTCTGGAGCACAGCGGCGAACATTATGGCCTGCTGGTCGCGTATTACCGGGCGAATGGGATGGTACCTCCGGAGTCGCGCCCGAAGAAGTAGAAAAAGTTTATTCGTACCGCAGGGCTTCGATGGGTTGCAGGCGTGAGGCTTTCAGCGCCGGCCAGAAGCCGCTAGTGATTCCTACGATTGACAACACGATGAAGGAAACCAGCATCACGTTGACCGAGGCCTGCAGGAAGATGTCGCCCTGGTGATTGGCGGTCTTGTAGAACTCGCTGTAGAGCGGCATCGGCGGAATGATAACGGTCAGCAGCCACGAAGCGAGCACGCCTAGTACTCCACCGATAAACGTGAGCACCAGCGCCTCGATCAGGAACTGCATCAGGATATGACGGGGGCGCGCTCCGATCGCCTTGAGCAGGCCGATCTCGCGAGTGCGCTCGGTGACACTGACCAGCATGATGTTCATCACGCCCACCCCGCCAACCCCGAGAGTGAGCGCGCCGATAATGCCGAGCAGCGCGTCAAGGCCGTAGGTGAACGCGCGCAGCATCTGGCCGCTCTCCACGGTGTCCCACTCGGGAGTGGCTTTCGTGTCCTTTGGCTCGAAATGATGACGCCGGCCGATCACGTTTCTCGCAGCAATGAGGGCCTCGCTATGGAGGTCGGCGGAAATCGGCTGAAAGACGATGATCTGCGGGTCTTTGGCGTTAGTCAATTCGTTGAAGACCTCATACGGGATGAAAGCCTGCTCGTTGTCAGGGCCTTCGTACATTGAGTCCTGGATCTTGGTGTCCATCACGCCGACAACTTCGAAGCTGCGCCCCTGAATCAAGACGGTTTGACCTACGGCAGGAGCACCCTGAAAGATGCGTTTCGCGGCCGCATGTCCCAGTAAGACCACAGACTTGCGGCTGGCGAACTCGCCCTCTTCGATGTTCCGGCCTTCCGCGGCAACCAGCTTTCGCATGGAGGCGTAGGGAAACTCAACCCCGCGCGTTTGGATGGAGACCACGCGGGTTCCGGCTTTGAATCCGAAATCCGTGTCCGACTCGGCACTGACAGCGCGGATGATAGGTACTTCAGCACGAAGTGCCTGAATGTCTTCGTATTCGTAATGGATTTTGCGGCCGGCGCGCTGGCCTCCCGCTTGCATGCTGGTCTGGCCCGGCCAGACGACAATGACGTTGTTGCCCAGCGAGCCCGTCGCCTTCAGGATGCCGCCGCCCAGTCCTTCACCGAAGGCGAGCAGCAGTACGAGGGAGACGACACCCCAACTGATACCCAGCATGGTGAGGACGGAGCGCATGCGATTGCGCCGCAACGCCGTCCAACTCTGCTGAATCAGTTCCTTCAGATACACGTTCCACCTCGGCTCATTCGTAGCGCAGACATTCGATCGGATCCATTTCGGCCGCGCGTTGCGCAGGATACATGCCCGCACTCACCGTGATCAGCGAGAGCGTAAACAGTGAGCCCACGATAGCGATGGCCGAAATGATTGGTTTGGGAACGAAATCGGGCAAGGGCGCAACCGCCAGCAGCAGGCAAATTCCCACACCCACCACATAACCAATGGTTCCGCTAAGAACTGTGAGCGCCACGGACTCGCTGAAAAACTGTTTCAGAATGTCGGCCTTGGTGGCGCCAATCGCTTTTAGTATGCCGATCTCGCGGGTTCGCTCAGTAACCGCAACCAGCATGATGTTCATGACTCCGATTCCGCCAAGCGCGAGCGTTGTGACCGCCACGCAGGCAAAGAAAATAGTGATGACGGTGAAAATGCGCGCCAGGACTTTGGCGAACTCCATGGTGTCCCAGATGAAAAGCGCGTCTTTGTCGGTCGCTTCGAAGTGATGCATGCGCCCCAGGGCGCGCCTGACTTGCAGCACCGCAGCATCGTGAGACTCGGGATCGGCGACTTCGAGCACAATGTCAGAGACGTAGCCTTTGTTGATGATCTCTCCCTTGGCCGGAGGAGGTGGATAATCACGAGCCATAGCGGAATATGGCACGTAAATCTTGTCGTTGTCGGGACCGCTGTAATTGGAATTTTGTTTCTTCTCCGCCAGTACCCCAATAACGGTGTACGGGTATCGCGCCATGGTCAGCGTGGCTCCAATTGCGGGTTGACCGGGAAAAAGCTGCCGGGCCGCATTCGACCCAAGTATGACCACGCGTCGCGCTTCCGTTTCGTCTTCATCGGTCATCAGCCGGCCTTCGGAGAGAATCAGCGAGCGAAAATCCTGATAAGACGGCCATACTCCCGAGACCTGCCGGGCGGCGGAGTTGAACTGGCTCACCTCGGTTACGGTGCGCTGCAGCTCAGGGCTTACCGCTTTCACGAAGTAGCACTCGTCGCGGATGAGTCGTGCGTCGTCGATGCTGAGGGTGATCTGCCGACCGGCGGCGAGACCTCCGACCTGCGAGCTGGTGCGCCCTCCCCAGATGATCACCAGGTCCTTACCCAGCGTTTCCATCCTCTTCTTCTGGTCTTTGCTGAAACCGAGACCCAGGCCAACCAGCAGAATGACCGACGCGATGCCCCAGATGATCCCAAACATAGTCAGGAAGCTGCGCATTTTATGAGCGCGAAGGGTGGCAAGGGTCTGTTTCAAGATGTCGCGCAGGTTCATACGTCAGTCCCGACAGCCAGAGGTACCGCGGCCGAAATGCTTCGGCCTTCACCACTTAAGTACGGCAGTACGGGCCAACTTGTTCCCACGTGTGGGACGGATAACGGACGGCATGGGAGCGTTTCCCGAGCTGGGAATCCAAGCGCCGGGCTGACAGCACACACAGCCGCACAGATCCCAGTTGCAAAGGTACGAAGAATTTGAACTCCACGATGGAGCATTTTGGTGTACAGTCGTTGACGTTTCTTAGTGCTATCAGCGCATCTCTCATCTGGTGCTAAAGTGCTAACCGCCTTTCGCCTCCGCCTTGCGGATCGAGACCGACCTTCTGATTCCTGGCCTGCCTGCGCCAGAGAACACCGAGGATGTTTATGTATCGCCTAATTTCTCTGAAGCTCGTTTTCCTATTTGCGTTCAGCCTGATGATCGCGGCGCCGATCTGGGCACAGTGGGCCACACCCACCATCGATGGATACATTGCCACCGGTGAGTACGGCACAAATAACCAGCTCAACAACGCCGGCAACACCGGGCAGACCTGGTACATGACGTGGGACGCCAACAACCTGTATGTAGGCATCGTGAACGCCAATATCTCTGAAGCCCTCGTGCTTTACGTGGCCGATCCGACTAACAACGCAAACGGCAATACGACGGGATTCAACTATGACGGAGCGAGTTTCTCGTCGCTACCGTTCAAGGCGACGTTTGTGACGTACGTGAAGAACGGATACCGCGAATATCGCAATGCAGACGGTAGCGGTGGATGGACGGGATCGACCGCGAACTACGGCCAGTACGCCGACAACGCCAATAATCAAAACACTCGCGAGGTTGCGATTCCGTGGACCGCGATCAGCGCGAGCGGAATTCCTTCGCAGTTCGTTTTCTTTGGCTACCTGGTGTCGAGCGGCGGATACGTTTACGGACAAGCGCCGACTGACAACAACATCGGCGGTTTCATCGGCCTGAACGCCACTGCCACGCAATACTATGCCGTCGTGAACACAGGCAATGGCACCAGCACGCCGCCCTTCTCCGACGAACAACCCGCTGGTTTCGACGCGCAGGACAAGGCGGGTTTCTATCACAACACCTTCGATCCGTTCTATCGCGACCAGGAAGGAGCGGTGACCGAGAACACTCCTGTCACCCTGCGTTTCCGCACGCTGCATTCCAGTGGTATCTGGAGCCTGACCGCGCGCGCCTACATCTTCGACACCGCGAGTGGCACGACCACCGGTCCAGTCGATACTGGAATGCCGTTCGAACAGAACATCACCATCAACGGGACAGAATATGACGTGTGGAAGACGACGCTCACCATGCCGTCTTCGACCAGCGTTTATTACTACAAGTTCCACATCAATCGCGACCAGACCAACGGCTGGTACAGTGATGACTACCTGGACGACAACGACAACGTGAACAAAGACGGGACGGGCGCTGCCTCCGACGGCGAACCATACGATTCGTTCCAGGTTACGGTTTACGATCCGAACTTCCAGACGCCGGCGTGGCTGCAGAATGCCAACGTCTACCACATCATGCCCGACCGCTTCCGCAACGGCGACCAGACCAACGACTACTGCCGCACCGGATCGACGACTGGCTGTCCAACGTTCTACGGTGGCGGCGGTACAAACACCGTAATTCACTACGACATCTGGAACACGCAGATGTGTGACCCGCGCAATCCGGCGTCTGCCTGCTACAACAACTTCACTCAGTTCTATAACGGCGACCTGGCAGGCGTGCAGAGTGAGCTCGACTACATTCAGTCTCTCGGGTTCGACACTATTTACATGAACCCGATCTTCATGGCGCGGTCGTACCACCGCTACGATACCGACCAGTATCTGCACATCGATCCCGCACTCGGTGGCGATGCCGCCTTCACCGCCCTCGAGACCGAGATGAATCGCCGCGGGATGTCGGTAATTCTGGATGGCGTGTTCAATCACGCTTCGTCCGACGGGCTCTATTTCGACCGCTACCATCGCTACCCAACCGACGGGGCGTGCGAATCGCTCACCTCGATCTGGCGAAGCTGGTTCCACTTCAACGACAACAACATTCCGTGCAATTCCTCCGATTACAACGGCTGGGATGGATTCGACAGCCTGCCGACCTTCGATCACACCAATCCCGCGGTGCAGAACTTCTTCTATAAAGGCGCCGGCAACGTAACGCAGTACTGGTACAGTCAGGGCGCGAATGGATGGCGTTTTGACGTAGCGGACGATGGCAACTTCCCCCATGCCTGGTGGGTCGACTACCGCACCTACGCCAAGAGCTACAACCTCAATGGTCCATTGATCGGCGAAATCTGGCCCAATGCCAGCCAATGGCTGGCGGGCGATCAGATGGACTCCGTGATGAACTATCGCTTCCGCAAAAACATCACGGGTTTCGTGCGTAACGCCGATTGGAGCGACGACAATAACAACGGCACCAACAATATTCCCGGGCTCACTCCCAGCCAGTTCGACAATGCCATACGCGCGGTGCGTGACGATTATCCGCCGATGGCCACCGCCGCTATGCTCAACTTGCTGGATTCGCACGACGTAAATCGTGCGTTGTTTGTGATGACGGAGACGGGCGACACCGGCCTGGTACAGGCCAAGCAGCGGCTGAAGCTCGCGGCGCTCTTCCAGTTCACCTACATTGGCGCACCGATGGTGTATTACGGCGATGAGGTTGCCGTGAATTCCCCATCGCTCAGCAGCAGTGCGAACGGGCCGATCGGCGACCCCTACACCCGGCCGCCGTATCCCTGGCTCGATCAGGCCGGCGACCCCACCATCTACGGCCCGCCGGACACTAACATGCAGGCTTTTTACACGAAGCTGGCGCACATTCGGAAGCTTTATCAGGTCTTGCGCCAAGGCAGCTTCGTCACGCTGTTGACCGGCGACACCCAGCAGCCAAATACTGCCCCCAATACCTACGCCTTCGCCCGCACCATGCAAGGACAAGCTGCGGTGGTGGTGGCGCTCAACAACGGGTCGGCCACAAACCAGGCAGCTATTCCCATGACGGGCCTCTACCCGGACGGAACACTGCTCTATGACGTCCTGGGCAACCAGAGTTACATCGTCGCTTCCGGAGCGGTACAGGTAACGCTGCCGCCACTGACTGGCGTACTTCTGGTGCAGGGCCCGATCCGCAACAACTTGCAGGCTCCAACGGCGACCATCTCGCTCAGTTCATCGCTGAACGGCAGCGGTTGGACCAACTCTCCTGTAACTGTCGAACTGCGTGGGAACGACAGCGGCAGCGGAATCAACCAGCTTCGCTACTGGATCGACGATGGCCCAGTAAATGTCGCTGAAGGCAATTCTGCTGCATTGCAGCTCGCTAGCGAGGGCTCCTACGTTGTGGGACTACGGGCGATTGACGACGCCGGCTATGTCAGCCGCCAGGCGACACAGGCCGTGAAGATCGACCTGCACCCACCGGTGGTCGCCGTCACCGGAGTTCGGCAGGGCGCAACCTATGCGGGCAATCCTCCCGCAGCGGGCTGCGTCACCACTGACTCGCTCTCCGGCGTCGCTCTGAATGCGTCGGTGTCCGTCACCGGAGGAAATGGTCACGGCGCGGGCCAATTCACCGCGACTTGCTCGGGAGCCAAGGACAACGCCGGCAACATCGCTCGACCTGTCAGCGTCACCTATACCGTCACCGCCAATTGAAACCAACCTTGACCAACGAAAAATGCCGCCCCACCGGGGCGGCATTTTTCTGGTCTGATATTCGAGCTCGGGCACACGAGCCGCGGCTGAAGTCTTGTCAATTTAGCTACGATCGATCAGGCTGTGTTCCGGCCGCGCGCAGCAGTGTTTGCAAGTTCGTTGGCTTCCGTGTTTTGCTCGCGACGTATGTGGGCGATGGAGAAATCGAGGGAGCGCGCCAACTTGCGGCAAGTCCAATTGAGGGAGTAAAGCCGCGGGCTACGACAGGCGTACAGGCCAGTCATTTGCTTTACCACGATCTCGGAGTCGGAATACACACGCAGGGCGCTGGCGTTGACGGCAACAGCGTGCTGCAGGGCCTCGAGGAGCGCCAGGTACTCGGCGACGTTATTGTCCTGACGTCCTACCGACTTGGCGATCACCACTCTCTCGCCACCAAGGTGCTCGATGACCACACCAATGCCTGACGGTCCCGGACTGCCGTGGGAACCACCGTCAACATAAGCTATGAGATTGGGCATCCAGGTCCTTCCTGCACAATGCCGCAGTTGGAGGCGCACGTCAAGAGGCTAGAAGGGTTCTTCGATGTGAAAAATCGCCCCGCTGCTTCTGTGAAAAACATGTGAACATCTGCAGCGACCGTCGTAATTAGAATTTCAAGTGCAAATAGATGAGGAACTTGCGACCGAATTTTCGCGGCGAAAAATATACATCGTTTGCACCAACCTTGGGCGTTGACAATTGCGGTTTGTATATTAGGATTCGACACGTCGACGGCCGAAAAGGCTGGCAACTATAAAACGTAGCCAGAGCGAAGTAGGCTGAGTGACCCGGCTCAACGAGGCGACTCGGTGAGCGGCCAGACCCGAAAAAATCGACTGCGCTGCGAGGCGTCAGCCGAGGTCAGGAAGCCGCGAAAGCGGTGGTCACATCAAGGGCTGTGACGGTACATGCGTCCACGCCGGGGGCTCCCTCGCAGGAGTTGCTGGCTAGAGCATAACCAAAGTCACAGCCTTTTTATTTTGCTCGGCGCATTCCGCGCCGGCTTCCCGCAAGAATCCAGTTCATCCATCGAGGTGATAGCGCCTCCGCGTTTTGTTTCACGGGCACCCATAATCATCATTTATTAACAGGATGGTGGAAAAGCCTGTGAAAGATGCGGGAATTGTTGCGATGACAAGTTTCTTTTCGGCAACTTACACAGATTGCACTCATAGCAGTGCGACCAACGGTTGACGGCTTGCGGAGGATGCGATGATCTGCCTTTCACTCGCCAGGTTCGTCTAGGACGCGAGTTCGTCGGCCGCCCCGGGCTTCTGATTGCGCTTTATATCGTTGGTGACGAGAATGGCCTCGGCGATTTCCTTCATCGACTTTCGCCGGCTGCGCGCCTGCTTCTTGATGAGGCTGTAGGCTTCTTCCTCGCTGAGGTTGAATTCGCTCTGCACGATTCCTTTCGCGCGCTCGATGATCTTGCGCACCGCAAGCTTGTCAGAAAGCTGAATGACTTCATTCTCCAAGCGGGCCATTTCGATGGCCGCGCCCACCAGGTGACCGATCATCGAGATCATCTTGACTTCGCGCGGCTGAAACGCATGTGGCTCCTTGTGCTGCACGTTGATGACGCTGACAACCCTGCCGCGTGAGATCACCGGGATCGAGAGCAGCGCCTCGTAGTGGTCTTCGGGCAATTCGGCGAAGGATCGGAAGCGGCCGTCTTGCGATGCATTGCGCTCGAGAACCACAGGCTCGCGATGTTCTGCCACCCATCCGGTAATGCCCTGTCCGACGCGCATGCTGAGGCGGTCGATTTCCTCTGGATGCGGATTCTGCGACGCCCGCAGCACCAGATCGTTGCCTTCGAGCACATAGATGAGGCACGAATCGCAACTCACCAGGTCCGAGACAAACTCGACGATGCGATCCAACACCTCGTGCAGGGGATCGGCGGCAGCAAGACGGGTCCCCACGTCATGGAGAAAGTCCAATGCGGTACTGGATGCCAGAGGATCCATGGACATCAATTCTATCGGCGTATCAGAGCGCCACTGATTGATAGTTGCTATGGCGCTGATTGCGATTATTTATTGCCTGCAACATGTTTGCAGTAATGAGCTGAACCAACCGGGACGGCACGCCACTGGCGGCCGTCCCTGAAGTTCTTCTAGCCGTTAACGCCCAGCCGCCATCGGCTCAGCGTGTGAAGGCAGCGCAGCGAGCGCTGACTCAGTCGGAACTGTCGGGAAGTACAGCGCCATTTGCAGCTCGCCGAAGCACAGCGAGCGGACATTCCAGTTGCGTCCGCTGCGCTGCAATGTCACCGAAGACTTCGCGCACGCTTCGCTGACTTCCGTGATCTCGGGAACAGCGATAAACGCCACCTTGGATCCACCCTCGGAAGCCACGTACGTCTTCGGGATCCCGTCAAGGTCGACGGAAACCGAATAAGTGCCCGCTGGAAGGACAGTCTTACCCCAGATGGCATCGTGAGGAAGTGTGAATTTGGTGTGAGCATCCTGGGCCACTGCAGCCATACTCGCAGCCAGGGACAACAGAAGCAGAAAGATGGTCTTCTTCGCGTAGGTCATTTTCGTCTCCAATCGAAAGTTGGGAGATCGGGCGCGAAGACCGTAGATGCGACTGCGCAGACGGTCAGCGACGCTCGATATCGTTAAGGTCCGGGAGCTTTGCCACCGCGTTACTGCTCATCGGGGAGACGGCGGTTCTGTTCGCAAAGATCGTCGGTACCGGGGAAGCCGAGCGCCCACTTCTGAAGCGACTCGGCCTGCGGTTTCGGATCAGCCTGGATTGGAAGCGAATGCGCGACGAGGAGAACTCACTGAAAACAGCGTAGCCGTATTACAGCGTGAGCGCCAATTCAAAATCGCTATGAGAGCGATAGCGAAAATCGTTCAGAATTTTGAATCCTCCGCGCCCCGTGAAAATGGAGTTGCATGGTTGCAGAAGTGTGAAAGCTCGTAACAACACCAGCCGCACGACTGGCTGCGCATATCGTGCAATGTTTGTTGTCATAATGTCCTCCTTGTGGCCATTGGTTGTTGCGGTGATTAATTGCTAGAGCCGAGGAGTAGCTTCACAGCATGAGCTACTCCTCAACTGGGGCACAGCGGTGCTCAATCGGCCATAGAACGCGGTCCCCTAACTTCGAGTAAGCAATCGTTTGCGGAGGAAGCCACCGAAGCCGAGGATGCCGGATCCAAGCAGCAGCAAAGAGGACGGTTCGGGTGTAGACGCTATCACCAGGCCTCCGAAAGCGCCGTCGGTTAGAGCGGTCGTTCCGAAGACCACGCCGCCTTCTGGCTCCGTGTCGAGTGAGTTGAAAGTAAACTGAAGTTCACTCCCCTTGTTAAGAATCGATGCGCCAAAACTCGACGCCAGGGGTTCCAGGTCTGCAAACAGCGCCTGAGTGATGGTTGTCCCGTCTAGGGCGGGAAGGTCGGTTGCGGATACGGTGAACGAAAGTTCGCCAAAATCGGTCACTATTCCGCCCGTAAAGGTTGACGGATTTCCGGCAGCATCCGTGGAGGCGTAATCGGCCGTCCCAAAACCGAACCAAGCGTTAGTAGTTCCGTATGCGACTACTTGATCTTTCGCCTCGCCCGTTGATCCCGGGTCGAACTCGACGGGGGTTCCTGCCGTCAGGTACTTGATTGAGATTCCTGTGTCCCCATTATCCCGAGCTATGAAGCTTGGGACCTTGTTAGAGTTAATCGCCACGCGGATCAGATCACGCTTGTCCGGCGCCGATGTTCCGGGAGGAATGTCCACAGGGATAGATGTCGTTCCGATTTTCACGGTAACCGTGGTCTTTGCTTTGTTAGTGGGCGTGGTGAAATTCAGATTGGCGTTGTTTGCGAACATTCCCACGGAACTCATCATCAAGAGCCCCGCCGCAAGCATCAGACAGCGAGTAGACGAGAATGTCGCTGCGAACGGCGATACGCTCGAACGTAGAATCTGTTTGGCTAGCGTTTTCATATTGACCTCCTTTAGGTCATCGGTTATGGCGGCGGCCGAGCCAGCACGCTGCCTGGTTGAATCTGCGGCTACATCGCTCACCGCTCGAACCCTTTCGAACTCACTCAACATCCCTGTGAGCTACCGATCCGCAACACGCGTCCACTAGAGCTGGCGTATCCGGCCGGCTTCAGGTTCAGGATCTCGATCACGAACCGTGCGAAGAGCAGGCTGTCCACAACCGCCGCCCGCGACGGATGAATAACGTTGTCGGTGCCGTTTCTCTTGGCCGTCATCGTCAGGATGAGAGTCATCCACGGTCCCAGCGCGCATCTTGTTGTCATGCTTGCCTCCTTCTGCCCGGTTTGCAGCGGTTGGTCGATTTCTGATTTCCCCGCTCATGGGTGGCACAATGCGCCGGATGGCTCGGGCTTTCAATATTTGCCGGCGGATTTCTGGATGGACAGCGCCTGATTGGCCAAGCTGCTGGCAGTGCGAGGGTTAGTCGCGTGTGTCATTAAGTTGTCAGGAGGGCGCAGGGCAAGATGGAGATATAATCGCTGCCACTATCGCCAATAACGAGGCGGTCATCTTGAGCGCCACGTACGAACTTCTCCGCTTCGGGGTCTTCGAGCTCAATCTCACCAGCGAAGAACTGCGTAAATCGGGCGTCATCCTCAAACTGGCGCCCCAACCCTTTCGGCTTCTCGCCCTGCTCGCCAGCCATGCCGGCCAAGTCGTCACCCGTGACTCGATTCAAAAACAGCTATGGGGCGAGGAAACCGAGGTCGACTCTGAACACGGAGTGCGACAGTGCATCAACCAGGTCAGAACGGCGTTGGGTGATGATTCGGACAATCCCGTCTACGTAGAAACCATTCCCCGGCAGGGCTATCGTTTTCTCGCGCCGGTTACATCGCAAACCGTCGCGGCACCGCGACCGCAGGTGAAAGAGGCACACGACTCGGGGATGGTTGACGCCATCGCGTCCCAAGTGCTCGCCAAAGTGGCGGCCTCGGTAGCAGCGGCACCTCTCGGGCCATCCGCTGCTGCATCAGGATCGGCGACGAGTGCGCCGCCTGCGTCTGAGAGCCTCGCGGCCGCTCGCGAGCCGAGTTGGCGGCTGATTCGAGTCCGCTTGGCAGTAGCTTCCCTCGTGCTCATAGCATTGCTGGCGGGGGCCCTCTACTGGCGCCCGCGCAAGGCAAGCGCACTCACTGAGAAAGACACCATCGTGCTGGCGGATTTCGATAACAGCGCGGGCGACCCGGTATTCGATGGCACCTTGAAGCAGGGACTGGCCATCCAGTTGGAGCAATCCCCTTTTCTCAATGTGCTGTCGGATCGAAAGGTCGCGGCGACCCTGAAGCTGATGAATCATTCGGTAGGCGAACCTCTGACAGAGGATGTGGCCCGTGAGGTCTGCCTGCGCAGCAACAGCAAGGCCATGCTGAGCAGTTCGATCGCCCGGTTAGGCCATGAATACGTGATTGGCGTGAAGGCGATCGACTGCACTAAGGGGGACGTGCTGGCCGGTGTACAAGCGCAGGCAAAAGACAAGGAGGCGGTACTCAAGGCGCTGGACTCGGCGGCGGCCAGTTTGCGTGGCAAGCTGGGCGAGTCGCTCAGCTCGGTGCAGAAGTACGCTACTCCGTTGGAGGAAGCGAGTACGCCGTCGCTGGAAGCCCTTCAAGCCTACAGCCTGGGACAGAAAACCAAGCTTTCTAAAGGGCAAACCCTGGCACTGCCCTTCTTCAAGCGAGCAGTCGAACTCGACCCGAACTTCGCTATGGGCTACGCCGGCATGGCCGTCGCCTACGGAAACCTCAACGAGCCTGGCCGCGCAGCGGAAAATGCACGCAAGGCGTACGAACTGCGGGAGAAGGTCAGTGACCGCGAGCGCTATTACATCGAAGCCTTCTACTACATCGCAGCCACCGGAGAGCTCGACAAAGCGGCGCAGGTGTACGAGCAATGGCAGCAGACCTACCCGAGAGAAGAGGTGCCCCACCACAACCTGGGGGCCATTTACGGCGCTTTGGGAAACCTGGAAAAGGCATTGGAGGAGGCTCAACAGACATTTCGATTGGAACCGAACGATGTGGGCAATCTGGGCGATGCCTACATGTCGCTCAATCGGCTCGATGATGCGGAGGCCGTGTACAAGCAAGCGGCAGAACGCAAGGTAGAGAATGAGTCGTTTCCGATGGCCCGCTACCTCTTGGCGTTTCTGCGCGGCGACACGGCACGCATGGAGCAACTGGTCTCGGCTGCTGCGAGTAAGGCAGGAACGGAAGACGTGCTGTTGCAGTTGCAAGCTGACACAGAAGCTTGGCATGGGAAGTTGAAGAATGCCCGCGATCTAACCAGCCGCGCGATGGAGTCGGCGCGGCGCAACGACGCCAAAGAGACCGCCGCAACCTACCAGGCATCGGCCGCGCTGCGTGAAGTGGAAGCGGGCAACTGGGAGCAGGCCCGTAGTGATGCCAAGGCAGCCGTGAAGTTGGCTCCCAACCGCGATGTGCAGGCGATGGCGGCACTGGCCCTCGCCCGCGCCGGCGATCTAGCTACGGCCCAGAAGCTGGCTGCCGAACTGGACCGGGCTCTTCCACTGGGCACGCTCGTCCAGCGATATTGGCTACCCACGATCGGAGCGGTGGTCGCCTTGCAGCGCAGGGACCCGAACCGCGCCGTCGAACTGTTGAAAGTAGCGGGTCCAATCGAACTCGGCGAACCCACGGACACCATCGTGTTTCTGTGCCCAGTTTACCTGCGCGGAGAGGCCTATCTCACGCTGCACGACGGCAAGGCAGCGGCGGCAGAATTTCAGAAATTCATTGACCACTATGGCTTGGTCGGGAACTTCCCGTGGGGAGCACTGGCCCGCCTTGGCATGGCCCGTGCTTACGTCCTGCAGGGCGACACAGTCAAAGCCCGGGCCGCATATCAGGAATTTCTCACGCTCTGGAAAGACGCCGACCCTGACCTCCCCATTTACCAGCAAGCCAAGGCAGAATACGCCAAGCTTCGGTAAAGTCTATCGCCCCGCGCCTCTGGGTTCGGCATCGGACGCCCGTGCTTGTCACACTGCACCGTGACCTGCGTCCTTTCCCCGCCCCTTCCTTTTCCCTAGAATCCCGCCCAGTACGGCTGAAGGGGATTCTTGTCCCCAAAACATCACCCAACCCGGGCAAGTCCCGAGCGAGCGCCTAAGTTCTTTGATTAGACGATTTTACCTGCAAGTCTCACGGGCTCAGCGCGTTGCGCAATAAACATGCGCTAAGTCGCTGATTCTAAGGATTTGAGGGGGAGGGGGGTACCCCCCTCCCTAGCCCTTAATCGTGCTGGTGCCTTCATCCCAGGTCACCACCGACTTGCGGAAGTAGGCTTGGTTGGCCATGTGGCAGGCGGCGGCGGCGTGGTGTCCGAAGACGGCGTCCTCGACCACCGGCTTGCGGGTGCGCACGGCCTCCATGAAAGCCCACATGTGGGGCGCTTCGTCGTCATAGGACGGTCCGCTGTAGGTGACGGCTTCGGCGACGAACTCGTGTCCGGGCTCGGGATCGTGCTGCTTGTGCCAGTCGGTCTCGTAGGTGGTGCGCATGGCCTTGGGGTATCCCTGATCGTAGTAGCTGGGCGCGGTGTCGATCCCACGTTGTGGGATATAAGTAAAATCGCGCTCGCGGATTTCGAGCATGCCCTTGGGGCCCATGAGGCGGGTCATCTCCGAGGTCTCGGTGCCGAGGGTGAGACGCACGTAGGCGGGCACGCTGCCGTATTCGAAGATGGCGGTCTGCAGGTCGGGCATGTTGCGGCCGTCTTTCCAGCGGACGATGCCTCCGGTGGCGAAGGCGCGCGTGGGCGCCTGGTTGATGCCGGTGACGAACATCATGCCGCTGACCAGATGCACCATGAGATCGCCGGCGACGCCGGTGCCGTATTCCTTCCAGCAGCGCCAGCGCGCGAAGGTGATGGGGTCGAAGGGCTTCTTGGGCGCGGTGCCGAGCCAGGTGTCCCAGTCGAAGTTTTCGAGCGAGAGGCCGGGAGGCGGGGGGTACTCCCACGCGCCGGTGGGATCGTTGCGGCCGAGGGAGAGCTCGACGGTGAGCAGCTCGCCGATGGCTCCCTGATCGTAGAGCTGCTTGGCTTTGGCGAGCAGGGCAGAGCTGACCCGCTGCGAACCGATCTGCACGATGCGTCCGGACTTTTTGGCGGCGGCGACCATGGCGGCTCCGTCTGCCACAGTGTGGGACATCGGCTTTTCGCAGTACACATCTTTGCCGGCGGTGACGGCGTCAACGACGATCTGTTTGTGCCAGTGGTCGGGCACGGCGACGATGAGCGCCTGGATGTCTTTGTTGGCGAGGAGCTCCTGATACTTGCGCGTGGTCATGATGTCGGGGCCGGCGATTTCTTTGGCGAGGAGCTGGCGGCCGTCCCATAGATCGCAGGCGGCGAGGCATTTGGTCCCGGGGAGCTCGACGGCGGTCTTGAGGAGTCCGGAGCCCTGCATACCGATGCCGATGATGCCGAATTGCACGGTCGCGCCGTTGGGGCCGGAAGCCCATTCCTGCGCGTACGAAGGTTCGGGAAGCGCGATGGCCTTGGTGGCGAGGGCGAGGCCAGCGGCTCCGGCGGCGGTCTGGAGGAAGTTGCGGCGAGTGAAGTCACGTTTCATGGCAGTGATGGCTCCTGAGTGCGAGTAAGAAGCAGATCCTCGCGGACTTTCGCCCGCTCGTGATGACAAAAGAACAGAGAACGCTGACGCCGTGCTGAAGCCCGGCTCTACCCTACTTCGTCAGCGGCTTCATGGCGACTTCCTTGAAGATGACGACGTCTGAGTCCTCGTTCTCATATTTGCCCTTTTGCTCGTCATAATTGCCATGGTTTTGCAGGCCGATCCATCCGAAGTTGGGGCGCTGACCACGCGTACCCTCGAACCAGAATTTTCTCGGCGGCACGGGATCGCCTTCGGTGTAGTCGGTGACCTTCACTCCGTTCAGCACGACGACCGTGTGCGGACCGTCGAGGGTGATCTCCATAGTGTTCCACTCAGGTCCGGGCTTGCCGGGCTTGGCGAGAGGTTTTGTCAAGGAATACAGAGTGCCAGTGACGTGATACTCGTCCTCGCCCGAGGTTTCGGGATGATTGTCGATCTGCACTTCGTAGCCATAGTGCACGGGCATCCACGGCTCTCGAGGTTCGATGGGAATACGTATGAAGACGCCGGAGTTGTCGTTACTGTCGCGCATCCTGTAGACGACACGGATGACACAGTTGCCGAGGGGGCCGGCGGTCCAGTAGAGCAGGCCCATACCACCGTGGGTGCGCATCAGTCCGTTCTCGACAATCATTTCGCCGGGGCCGACATGCTTCCAGCCGGTGAGGTCTTTGCCGTTGAAGAGTTGGATCCAGTCGCCGGATTGGGCGAGAAGGGGAAGAGTGAGGACGAGAACGAGTGCGAGGAGAATGAGTCGTTTCACGGTGAGCCTCCGGGAAGAAGCGTCGAGACAAGGACAAATTGTCCGCAGCGGAGAATGATGCGCCGAGGGGAGGGATGTTGGCAAGAGAGTAAAGCAAGCGCCCCCTAGGTCGACCCAAAACATAGAGGTTCTTCGACCCTTCGCTCTGCTCATCGCTCAGGATGACACCGTGATAGTGATTACGATCCCAACTCCAACACGATGACCTGATCAATTTCGCCAGACGCGCGTTTCGGAAGCTGGAGCACGACGCTTCCCTCGGCGACTTGATGGCTCACCGTTGTTCCGCCGTTCAAGAGCTGCGCCCTGCGCACGGGCTTGGCGATGCCGGGAAGCGCCAACACGGTCAGCGTTGGGTCGAGGACGTGTACGTAGATCGTGTTGGTGCGCTGGGTGGTGACGCCCCAGCCGCCGGGTTTGACTGGTCCACCGGTGGTTCCGTAAATGGAGTCGCCGTAGGTTTTCAGCCAAGCGCCGATCTCGCGCAAACGCGCGGCGAAAGCGGGCTGGATTTCGCCATTCGGTTGAGGTCCAACGTTGAGCAAGAAGTTGGCATTGTTGCCGGCGGCGCGGACAAGATACTGGATCAGATCGCGCAGGCTCTTGGGCTCCGTGTCGCGCAGGTTGTAGCCCCAGGAGCCGCCGCGGTACATCGTGTCTGCGGTTTCCAGTGGAAGCTGGCTGACAGCAGCGCCGCCCCATCCGGTGGTGTTGTCGCCGGGCAGGTCTTTCTCGAAGGTCTGCACGTCTTCGCCGGAGTTGGGGGTCTTGTGATGATTGGAGACGATGAGCGCGCCGGGTTGGAGTCGGTGAATAAGCGCGTAGGTCTTCGGCAGTTGCCAATCTGCTTCGGGCTTGTCCCACATGCCGTCGAACCACACGCCCCCGAGTTCGCCGTAATTGGTGAATAGTTCGGTGAGCTGCGCGTTCATGAAGTCGAGATACAGTGACCACTGGCCGTTGCGCGGGCGGCCCTCCCGCTGGCCGGTGCCGCCGAGAGGGTAGTAGTCGTCATGATGCCAGTCGAGCTGCGAGTAGTAGACGAAGAGCTTGATGCCCTGGCGGTGACATTCGTCGGCCAGTTGGCGAACGACATCTTTGCCGTAAGGCGTCGCGTCCACGACGTTGTATTTGTTTTGCTTCGTGGCGAACATGGAGAAGCCGTCATGATGGCGCGAGGTCACGACGATGCAGCGCATACCTGCTTGTTTTGCGAGGGAAACCCACTGTGAGGCATCGAACTTCACGGGATAGAACTGAGCGGCGAGCTGTTCATACTGCGGCCCGGGGATGTGCTGCGTCTGCATCACCCACTCGCCGTTTCCAAGCTCGCTATAAATGCCCCAATGGATGAACATGCCGAAGCGGGCGTCCTCGAACCACTCGCGGGACTTCAGATTTTCGGGAGAGGGCTGGTAGCTGGGCTGGGCGGTAAGTGCGAGGCTCAACAGCATGAGAGTGGCGATGATGGTTGCATGACGGCGGGGCAGGTTCGGCATGGGAATAGGGTAAATGACGAGGCAAATTGAGCAGGTAAGCCCGCGCTCGGAACGACGAATCAAAGAAGCAGCTATTAGCCGATTATCGGGGGAAAAAACAGATCCTTCGACTCCGGCGGCAAGGCCGCCTACGCTCAGGATGACAAGGAATTAGGAACCACATTTATTCACTGGGCTAAAGCCTGGCGCTTCCGCTTTTTCGGCAACCTGTCTAGCGATTGGCGGTAGTGACCAGGCTCTCGCGGTACCAGTTCAAGGTGCGGCGAAGGCCTTCTTCGATCGAGAATTGTGGTGCGTGGCCCAATTCGCGGACTGCGGCAGTAGTGTCGGCCTGCGAGTCACGCACATCGCCGGCACGGGGTGGTCCGAACTTCGCGGGAATCTCGACTCCCTCGATCTTTTGCAGCAGAGCCCAGATTTCATTCAGCGAATAACGGTTGCCATTGCCGGCATTGAACACTTTGCCAGCGACGCCGGACGCCTTCGAGGTTTTGATGACCAGATCGACCACGTCTTCTATATAGGTGAAGTCGCGGGTCTGTTCGCCGTCTCCGTGGATGGTTGGTGCAGTGCGGTTAAGCACGCAGGTCATGAACACTGAGATGACGCCTGAATAGGGACTGCCGGGATCCTGGCGAGGACCATACACGTTGAAGAAGCGAAGCGAAGTTGCGTCAATCCCGTAACAGGAAGAAAAGGCACTGCAGTAGTACTCGCCCATTAACTTCTGCGCAGCATAGGGCGATTTGGGATTGGTCTGCATGGTCTCGACTTTGGGGAGAACTTCTGTGTCTCCATAAGCGGAGGACGACGCAGCATAAACCACCTTGCGGACTTTGCCTTCGACGCAGGAGCGCAGAACGTTGAAGGTCCCGTCGATGTTGGCCTCGTGCGACGGGACGGGATCCACGATGGATTTGGGGACGGAAGGAATGGCGGCAATGTGGAAGACGGTGTCCGCTCCGGCGATGACGGAGCGGACAGCACTGTAATCACGGATGTCGGCGCGGTGGAAAGCGATTTGCGATGAGATCTCTTCGAGATTGTCCTGGCGCCCAGTGGAGAGATTATCGATGACCTCGACGGTACCGTCGCCGAGAGTGAGCAAGGCACGAACCAAAGCCGAGCCGATAAATCCTGCACCTCCAGTTACAACGTACTTTTTCATGAGTCAGCAGAGCTTCCCTTCGACAATTTGACTTCATTGTCATTCTACGTCGCGAGGCGGATACGTGGTGTTCTGAGAGGCTGCCGGGAGAGTCAATAAGCAGATTCCGCAGGGATCGAAATCCGCGAAGGATGACCAATGTGAAGGACGGCTTAGGCAGCCATTGGGCCGGCCGTGATATTCTCTAGACTGCCACTTTTGTGGTGGATTCGTAACTTTGTAACGATCCAGTCGCGTGTCGATGATACCTTAGACACGAGAACCGGCACACGTGAAGCGCGCAGGTTGCGGATCGGGCAAATCGCGCCAGTTAGCAAGGTGCTCATCGTCTTTATTCGACGCCATTACACCGGCTTACAGCCGAGCGGGTGGGGTGTGCGGCGATCGTCACGCGTCCTGAGACGTAACATCGGGGCGATGAGCGAATATGGCAGCACGCATCGTCGAACACCAACGCAAACGGAGTAACGAGCTAGAGTGACGCTGGTACCCACGAAGTCGTCGGAGTCTATCGCAGCCGTAAGCGCCGAGAACGCAGCGGTCGCTACCAAAGCGCCAGCCCAGCCAGCTCTTGGACTGGGTGAGTTGCTGCGCAAGTTCGGCTGGCAAGGCGGACTAATCGTTGCGGCCATGCTGCTGCTGTACGGTCCGGTGTTGTGGCGATTGATGCAGCAGTGGTACAGCGATCCCGATTATTCGCACGGATTTCTAGTACCGTTTCTCTCGGCCTACCTGATCTGGCAACGTCGCGATAAGCTCGCCGAAGTCGTACGACGGCCGTCCAACTGGGGGATTGTTGTCGTCATCTTCTCGTTGGGTTTGCTGTTCCTAGGCAGCCTGGGGGCAGAACTATTTCTGACCCGAATCTCCATCATAGTGACCATCTGCGGGCTGATTGTTTATTTCGCGGGATGGCCACTGTTACGGGCGATGGCATTTCCGCTGGCGTTTCTGCTGTTTGCGATACCGATCCCGGTACTTATCTATAACGAAATTGTCTTCCCGCTGCAGTTTATCGCCTCGCGCTTTGCGACCAGTTGCCTGGAGATGTTGAACCTGTTCCCCATCATGCGGGAAGGCAACGTGCTGATTATGCCCGGCATGCGACTGGAAGTAGTGGAAGCGTGCAGCGGGATCCGCTCGCTGATGTCGCTGCTGGCACTGGCGGCGGGCTACGGCTACCTGGCGGAGAAAAGCGTTCCGGTGCGTTGGTTCATGTTCCTCGCCATGGTGCCGCTGGCGATTATCAGTAATGGGACGCGCGTGATGATTACCGCGCTGATGACGAACTATATCGGCCCCAAGGCGGCAGAAGGGTTCATGCACGAGTTCTCGGGCTGGGTGATTTTTGTGGTGGCGACGGCACTGTTCCTGGGGCTGCACAGCCTGACCGTAGTGGTGCGCAAGAGACTGGGATGGATGCCGGCTGAGCCACCGAAGGCGCAGGTGCAGGGATGAGTAACGCAGTGAGATATTGGACGATGATCGCGGTGCTGCTGGCCGGAACCGCTGGGATGGGTTTCTTGTCGCACGGTGAAGCGACGCCGCCGGCAAGGCCGTTGAGCGAATTCCCCAAGGACGTCGGAAATTACAGGACGGTGGCCGACCTTCCGTTCGACCAGGACACGCTGAAGGTGCTGGGCGTGACCGACTACCTCAACCGTGTGTACTTTTCTCCATCGCAGGGCGACT
Organism: uncultured Acidobacteriaceae bacterium; assembly: GCA_963837915.1. Taxonomy (GTDB): domain Bacteria; phylum Acidobacteriota; class Terriglobia; order Terriglobales; family Acidobacteriaceae; genus DASRAA01. The sequence goes on along the minus strand of CAWIPZ010000009.1, from coordinate 471,787 downwards.
TGGGACTGTACGTTGGATACTTTCGCACCCAGCGCACGGGAGCGACGATCCATTCCCCGAAAAATTGCCTACCCGGCGCCGGTTGGCAGCCGACGACGTCGGAAATCTACCAGCTTCCTCTCGCTGATGGTCGCAAGGTCCCGGTCAACCTGTACGTGATCCGCAAGGACTTGGACCAGCAGATTGTTTTGTACTGGTATCAGTCCCACGGCCGGGTTGTGGCCAGCGAGTATTGGGGCAAGTTTTATATGGTGTATGACGCGTTGCGCCTGAACCGAACAGACGCGGCACTGGTGCGCATTACGGCTCCAGTACGAAACGGCGATACGGACGCGGCACGCGAACAGGCAATTGCGTTTGCCAAACAGGTTGCAGTTGATGTTGAACAGATCATTCCCCGGTGATCCAGGAGAATTCATGCGGAATCGTTATTTCATTACGGTAGCGACGGCACTGATGGCGGTGATGCTGGTCGGCGCAACCGGATGTAAGGGCAATCCTGAAAAGGCCAAGAAAAAATATCTGGAAAGCGGCCTAAGCTATCTCGACAAAAAGCAGTACGACGCGGCGGTGATCCAGTTCAAGAAGGCGCTGCAAGTCGATCCGAACTACGCCGATGCGCATTACGAGCTGGGAGTGACCTACCTGCGGCAGGGCAATGATCAGCAACACCTACGAGACGGCTATATCGAACTGAGTCAGGCGGCGAAGCTGGATCCAAAGAACATCAAGGCCCGTCTGGAAATGGGGAACTTGCTGTGGGCAACCAAGGCATACAAGCAGGCGGAGGACAAGGCGCGCGAGGTCATCCAAATCGATCCCAACAGCTCCGAGGGATATGCGCTGCTGGGAACTTCACTGTTTGCACAGCGAGAGCCGGACGAAGCGCTCGAGGCCTACAACAAGGTCATTGAGCTCAAGCCGAACGATGCGGGCGGCTACCTGAATCGGGGCGTGCTCTACGCGAGCATGAAGAAGGACGCCGAAGCGGAAGCCGATTTTAGCAAGGCAGTCAGCCTGAGTCCGAAGAACCAGGAAGCCTACGCGAACCTTTCGCGCTTTTATCAGTACAAGCAGGAGCCGGCGAAAGCCGAGCAGGTGCTGCAACAGGGAATCAAGAACGATCCCGATACGCCGGCGAATTACCTGCGCCTAGCTGCCATGTTGCTGCAGGAAAAGCGTACTGCCGATGCAGAAACTGTGATCCAGAACCTGCGTAATCAGCTTTCCAAGAACGCTGACGTAGCAGGCGCGATCGCCGAGTTCTACCTGGCGGCAAGAAATCCGGACGCGGCAATCAAAGAATACCAGCGCGGACTCACAATCGATCCCAAGAACGAGCGTTTGCAAATCTCACTCGCTGAAACGTACTTGATGACGGCCCACGTTGATGAAGCGACCAAGCTGGACGACGAGATCCTGAAGAACAAGCCCAATGACGTACCGGGGCGAATGATCCAGGGACGCTTGCAGGCCGGTAAAGGCGACTTTCCGGCCGCGGTCACTACTTTTCGCGGAGTGGTGAAGGACGCTCCGGAAAACCCGCAAGCACATTTCCTGCTGGGCGAGGCGCTGATGAAGACTGGCGACCTGGCGGGAGCGAAGAATGAGTTCCAGGAAGCGATCAAGCGCAACCCGGAAAATCCGATGTATCTGCAGGCGCAGGCCGAGGCTTATCGCGACTCGCACGATTACACGACTGCGAAGGAATTTGCCAATCGGGTACTGAAGCTGAACGACAAGAACCCCCAGGCGCACATGCTGATGGCCAGCATCGACCTGGGCGCGAAGGATTACCAGGCGGCGCTCAACGAATTGACAGTGGTGGCGCAAGTTGCACCCAACGATCCGACGGTCCACATGAACATGGCGTTCGCTTATGGCGGGCTAAAGAAGTTTCCTGAGGCGGAGCGCGAATTTCAGACGGCACTCAAGCTGAATCCGCAGTTCGACACAGCGGTCGGCGAGTACGTCGGCATGCTGTTTGCGCTCAATCAGGGCCCGAAGGGGCTGCAGATTGCCAACCAGTATGCGAATGCCAATCCCAACCGCGCGATGGCGCAGTTCATTTATGCCTCGGCGCTGGCCAACTCGAAGAAATTTGACGAAGCCATTACGGAGTATCAGAAAGCCATTCAGTTGGAGCCGAAAGGGCTGATTTCGTACATGCAACTTGCCCGAGTCTATGAGATGCAAGGCAAGTTGGATGATGCGCTCAGCACGTACCAGAAGGCGTTATCGGTGTCTCCGGATAATGCGGGCCTGATCAGTTCGATTGGGAACGTGTACCTTGCGAAAAACGATATGCAGGATGCCCAAAAGTCGTTCGAAAAGGCGAATGCGCTGGCACCACATGACCCGTTGATCCAGAACAACCTGGCGTGGATTTACGCGGTACAGGGCCAGAACCTCGACGTGGCGTTGTCGCTGGCAACACAAGCCAAACAGACTGCTCCGGATATGATTGCCATCAACGACACGCTGGGGTGGATTCAATACAAGAAGGGAAACTACGCGACGTCCGTCGGATTACTGTCGGAAGTGGTGCAGAAAGTGCCCCAGAGCGCGGAATACCGCTACCATCTGGGCATGGCGCTGGATGGTGCCGGACAGAAGGACCGCGCAAAAGAAGAACTGAGCAAGGCGCTGCAAATGGCGCCTCCGCTTACCCAAGGCGACGCAAAGCAGGCGCAGGACACCTTGGCCAAGCTGTAGGTGGCGCTTCGGCGATATGCAACATTGCGGCCTGACGGCTTCCCGTCAGGCCGTTGCATTTGAGGAAGCAAAGATGCCAATGTCACTGACAGGCGTCAACAACCGACCTATGCTGAAATCGCTCACAGCGTGAGGAGGAGGGTCGAGAGATGAAAGCGTACATTGTGGTTACCGCCAAAGCCGGAACGGCACGAAACATTGCTGACGCGATGGCCTCGCTTCCCGGCGTACTGATGGCGGATGCGTGCTGGGGCGGCGGCGATGTCTACGGGGTCGTCGAGTTTCCGGCGTGGCCAGAGCTGAACAACCTGGTGCTGGACAAAGTGCACTCCATGCCTGGGGTCATCCGCACCGAAACGCATGTTGCTGTAGAACGGTAATCGGGTTGCGCGGGTCCGCTGACAATTGCTACAGCGTTCTTTTGGAAGAACGCGGTAGCCGGGGCTTACAAGCTCTTCGGCGCTCGGCCATGACCAGTAAGTTTTTCTGGAAATCGCCTGAGTCTGCGAGCCGATAAAAATTCCAAATAAGTTGCCCTCGCCCTGCGAGTCGGATGTATGTTATCTGCTGCTCATGAAATGACCATAGGGGGTGATTTCGATGGCTGACCTGACCAAACTTCCGCAAGCGTCGAAGACGTGCCGGCCAGTGGGAGTAATCGACCAGCATGGCAAGGATGCATTCGAATGCCGCTTCGGCACGGCGACCGAACAGGCCACTCCGACCGGCAGCGTGAAGCACCCGACCAACGGGGATGAAGCGCTCTACGCCGACAAGTCTGGTACTTATACAAAGTGTCTGAAGCAGAAGGATTATGGCGTCGTCGATCCAAATGCGTTCCGGCTTTTTCGGACGGCCTTGGGAAGCACGGATGGATCGATTGCGGGGACCGCGGATTTCGAGGTCGCGGGATTGCTGGGCTCGGGGCGCAAGTTGAATGGTCCGCTTGGGGCATTTGCGCTAGCTCTCGTTGGGGCTGACTCGCGGCATTTCGGAGCGCCGCTGGTTCCTCCTGCGCCGAAGTTGGCTAGTCCTGAATATGCGACGGAACTGCTCGAGTTGTACTGGGCATCGTTACTGCGCGACGTTCCTTTCACCGAGTACGAGACGAACGCGACCGCGATCGCCGCGGCCAACGAGTTGACACAGCTTGCCGCCACCTACGCCGGCCCAAAGGACAACGGCAAGGTCACGGCGCGCCTGCTGTTTCGCGGAGGGCTGACGTTGCCGGGCAAGAAGGGCAAGAATCCGGTGACGTATTTCGCCGGAGAAGACATCGGTCCCTATGTTTCACAGTTCTGTATTCGGCCGACGAATCTTGGAGTGCAGCCGATCGACCAGAGAATGCAGACGAACGTGGCTGGAGCCGATTACCTGACCGATCTAAGCGCGTGGCAGGCCGTGCAGAATGGCGTGATTCCTGCCATTTCTAACGTACCGGACCCGCAACACCGCTACCTGCACAACGGACGTGGGTTTGCTGCTTTTACTCATGTGGACGAGTTGTATCAGGCCTACCTGACGGCCTACCTCGTGCTGGATACGCTGGGGATAAAGTCGAACCCGGGCAGTCCCTACAATAGTTTCAAGAGCCAGCAACCGTTTGGCACGTTTGGCGGACCTGACATCGCGGCGACCCTGGGCGCAGCCGCGCGGGCAGCGATCAATGCGGTTTGGTATCAAAAGTGGATTGTTCACCTCCGCCATCGTCCCGAGTCTGGCGGCGGGATCGTCCACCTCATGAAGACGGGCCTGGGAGCTACTGACGGGAAGGTCGATCCGCTGGTGCTGAATTCCGCAGCACTGCAGTTGAGTTACATGCGCAATGGCAGCTACCTGCTGTCGCAGGCGTTTCCCGAAGGATCGCCCGCCCATCCGGCATATCCGACCGGACACGGCACAGTCGCCGGAGCGTGCATCACCGTGCTGAAGTTTTTCTACGACGGAGATTCCGTGGTTCCGAATCCGATGGTCACTTCGGTTGATGGCCTCTCGTTGGAGCCGTACAACGGCGCGGATAGCGGTCAGATGACGGTGAATGGCGAGTTGCACAAGCTGGCGCACAACATCTCGTTCGGCCATGGTATTCATGCCGGCATCCACTGGCGCAGCGACACGGACTATTCGATCCTGCTGGGAGAAGCGGTGGCGCTGGCCTTCTTGCAGGACCAGGCATTTACCTATCGGGAGAATTTTGCAATAACGCTGACGAAGCTGGATGGAACGTCGGTTACGATCAAGAACTACTAGGCGACGCTAATTTTGGGCCAGTAGTCCATTCGGTTTTCTGAGTATAAATATGCGAACGCTGATCTGGCAGCACAGATAGGGAAGTGAAGATCGATGAGCGAAGGCTCGGAGGGACCTTATGGTTGCCGACGAAACCAAGAACAAAGGCCGGAAGGAAAAAGCCAAGCATGAGCTAAAAGAGTTGCTGACTATTTTTATCTACTTGGCTTTTTTCTTTTGCGCGCTGATCACCTACGACATGTTTCTGCTGAATGAGTACCACATCAAGCAATGGGACTATGCCTTCGCCTTGATCAATGCACTAGTGATTACCAAAGTCATTATGATCGGCGAGTATGCCAAGCTGGGTAAAAGGTACGAAGCCGGCACCCTTTTTGTCTCCGCGATCTGGAAAGCCTTCGTATTCTCGTTGTTGGTTTTCGCCTTTCACGTGGTTGAGGAAGTGATCAAGCGGCTGATTCATGGAGACGATGTGGCAGCCGCTTCGCGAAATATTCGCCTCGACGAGCTGGCGGGCCGCAGCATCGTTGTATTTTGCACGTTCATTCCGCTGTTTGCCTTCCGCGAGTTTCGTCGCGTGATGGGTGAGAAGGAATTCCAGGCTTTGCTTTTCGGAAAAGGGGACGAAAAGGACCCGGCGCATCCGACTTCAGGCTGATGTCTTCGGAAGAGGGTCTCTAGCAATCGTCACTGCACCTGCCACTTTGGACAGAAAACGTAAGGGTTTCTATACTGCCATTACCTCAAGATCCCCGAAGCTAGGACTGCATGCGACGTCGCGAATTTCTTACCTTTCTTGGCACAGCGACCGGGAGTGCCTGGCTGAGGTGGCCGCGCTCGGCTTTCGCGCGCTCAGGCTTCTTAGCCGATCCGTCGCCAGACGCTCAAGTGAAGCGCGTCCTGGTGATGTTCAAGTGCCACTTTGACGCGGGGTTCATCGATACGCAAGTGGCGGTGGTGCAGAAATACTTCACGGTGTACTTTCCGCGCGCCATCCAAGTCGCCAGCCTCATGCGCGAGTCCGGGGATGAGCGCTATGTGTGGACGACCGGCTCGTGGTTGCTTTACGAATACTTGGAGCAGGCCACTTCGCAGGATCGCAAGCGCATGGAGCAGGCGATCGCGAAGGGCGACATCGCGTGGCATGCTTTGCCCTTCACTTGGCAAACGGAGATGATGCCTCCGTCGATGATCGCGGGCGGTGTCGGCCTGTCGCAGTCGTTGGACCAACGTTTTGGACACACCACGACTGGGGCGAAGCTGACCGATGTCCCTGGCCACACCCGCGGCATCATCGCCCCTCTCGCTTCACACGGTGTGAAGTTTCTAGATATCGGCGTGAACGACGCGAGCACTCCTGCGCAGCTTCCTCCGTGGTTTGTGTGGAAAGCGCCGACCGGCGAGACGCTCGTCGTGATGTATCACCACGGATATGGCGCGGTCCGGCGCGTACCGGATTCGGATGTCGCGGTTTCGATTGTGGTGCGCGATGACAATAGTGGTCCGCATACGCCGGAAGAAATTGCCGCGACTTATGCGGCATTACATCGCCAGTTTCCGAACGCTCAGGTCGTCCCTACGAGTCTGACTGAGATTGCCAATGCGGTTGCGCCGCACAAGAACGCCATGCCGGTTGTGACGCAGGAGATCGGCGACACCTGGATTCACGGCTGTGCCAGCGATCCGTTGAAGGTGGCACGCTACCGTGAGGTGACGCGGCTGCGCGAGACATGGCTTTCGCAAGGACAGTTCCGCGTCGGTGATGCCACGGACCTGGCCCTGCTACGCAATTTGCTTCTGGAGGTCGAGCACACATGGGGCACTGACACGAAAACGTGGCTCGACTTTGACCACTACACGCCAGTCCAGCTTGCGCCCATGCTCGACACCAAAAACTACAAGGTCGTCGAGTTCAGTTGGGAAGAAAAACGTCAGGACCTCTTCGCTGGTATCGCCACATTGCCGGCGCCTCTTCGCGACCAGGCGCAAAATGCGGTCCGTGGACTTGCAGCGCAGGAACCTCACGTATCGCCGGCGTCTCTGCATCCGGCGAATAAAACGATCGAGACGCGCTACTTCATTCTGGGCATCGATACAAAGTCCGGGGCCATTACGCGGCTGCGCAATAAGCAGACAGGACGCGAGTGGGCGAGCCCAACGCATTCTCTTGCGCTGTTCAGCTATCAGACTTTGTCGCAGAAGGACTACACGAAGTTCTTCGCCAACTATGTGGTGAGCGACGCAGACTGGGCGAAGAAAGATTTTGGCAAGCCCAACATCGAGCGCTATGGAGCTGAGAGCCGCGAGTGGCAGCCTACGTTGCGTGAACTGCACGTCGAAAAGAGCGCTGAAGGTCATTACGTGCTGGCAGCGATGGCGATCGAGGACGCGGAAGGACTCAAATCGGGGCGCGCGGCGTTTCCGCAAAAGCTGTATCTCGAGATGATGCTGCCCAACGCTTCGCCGGTGATTGAGATAAACTTCTACTGGTTTCGAAAACCGGCGACGCGCATGCCGGAGGCGCTTTGGCTGACGTTCAACCCGGTTGTGTCCGATCCCCAGCAGTGGATGTTGGATAAATCGGGCATGCAGGTTTCGCCTTTCGATGTAGTGACAGCCGGCAATCGTCACATGCACGCACTAGACAGAGGCTTCAGCTATCGCGACGGGAACGAATCATTTGCTGTCGAGACCCTCGATGCGCCGGTGGTGGCGCTGGGCGAGAAATCGCCGCTGAATTTTTCTGTCAGCCAGCCCGATCTCGCGGGCGGTATCCATTGCAATCTCTTCAACAATGCGTGGGGTACGAACTACATCATGTGGTTCGCAGAAGACATGCGCTTCCGCTTTCTCCTTCGCGCCTAGAGCCGGACGACCCTAGCGTCCCTGGCCAGCAGCCACCACGAATCGGTTGAAAAAGCTGTCGGTGTTCCATTGCGGACGTTGCGGATCGTTCGCCACCTGAATCGCCAGCGCTTGCACGATGTCTTCGAACTTGCCGGCCGCGGCTAAATCGACCGGCTGGTCCAAGTCATCGGAAGGCGCGTGATAGCGCTCGGTAAGCCATTTCTTTTCTGCAACTGCTTCCGGAGAATCCGGCGCAAAGCCAACCTTCATTGCCACCGACGGAACCCCCTGCTTGATGAAACTGTACTGGTCGCTGCGAATGAATGCGTTGCGAAGCGGCTGCGGATCAGCCTGCACCTGCAAGCCTTGTGCCTGTCCTACCTGTCGCGCCGTCGCACCGAGTGTCGATTCGTCGAGCCCGTACACGGTGAGGATCTTGAGCGGGAAGATCGGCAGGAACATGTCGGTGTTGATGTCGGCGACGATCGAATCTTTCGGCACCGTCGGCTTGGTTGCAAAGTACTTCGAGCCCAGCAAGCCCTTTTCTTCGCCGGTAACGAAAAGAAACAGCACCGAGCGCTTGAGCTTGGCGTGTGAGCGATGCAGCGAGTTCGCTATGTCGAGCACGAGCGCCGACCCCGAGCCGTTGTCCATGGCGCCGTTGTAGATCTTGTCGCCATTGATGGGCTCGCCGATGCCGAGATGGTCCATGTGGGCCGAGAGCACGACGTACTCATTCTTCAGCTTGGGATCGGTGCCTGGGAGTTTGGCTACCACGTTGTCAGAGTCGACGTTCGTGACGATGACCTTGGCATGTGCCTTGATGCCGGCCGTCAGCGGAAAAGTGGGAATCGGCTTGCGGTCCTTCGCCAGCGCCGCGATCTCGTCGAAGGTGTGGCCCGAACCCTGAAACAGTTTTTCCGCCTCCGCCGGATTGAAGGTGACCAGAAGCTGGATCCCTTGCGATTCGTTCATGCTGGATTCCGCCAGCGCCATGCTGGGACGCGTGCGAGCGAGCTTCATCCGGCTCCAGGGAATGTCCATGGAAGCAGGATTGGGAATCGAGACGATTCCTATCGCTCCGGCCGCTCGCAAAGCGTGTGCACGTTCACTGAGCGACTGATAGTGCGACGCCAACGGTGAAGGCATCTCCGACGGCGAGCCGGAGATAATCACGACCACCTTGCCTTTCAGGTCCAGCCCGGCGAAATCGTTGTACTTTTTCTCCGGAACGTTCAGTCCGTAGCCGACGAAAACCAGGGGTGCGTCGACTTCCGGAGCCAGGTCGGCGCGGGTGCTGAACATCGCGTCCTCGCCCAAGGTTAGCGGTTCCGGCGTGCCGTTCCGTACCAGCGCAAGGCTCGAACCGGATTCATCAATCCGGCGGCTGATGAGCTTCACCGGTTGGTAGTACCCATTGACGCCTGCTGGTGCGAGGCCATCGTTCTTCAGCTGCTCGACGATGTAGGCCGCAGCCCTTTGCAGGCCCGGACTCCCAGTCTCGCGTCCTTCCATGTTGTCGTCCGCCAGGACTTTGACGTAGCCCCACCAGCTTTTGCCGTCGAACGGCGATGCCGCAGGCGAACTCTGGGCAAAGGTCGGAATTGCGATGGAGAGCAGGAGGACCAGTGTGCAGCGTTTCATGGGAACTCCTCGGAAATCGAATTCGCCATTTTCGCACAATCGACTTCGCAGGAATGTTTCTAGCTAAACATGCCGCGGCCATTTGGAACGGACCAGCGACAGTCACCTGGTCTGCTTCAAATACTCCGAACTTGACGCACCGACCCGCAACGCGAGATGATTGTTGCCCCGTTTTAGGTGCACCTGTTGGGGGTGCGCCAAAAACGGCCTCTGGTTGAAGCGGACTGCTCCGCCAGAGTTGAGAATTACTGGAGATTGGGACCATTCGATTGGTTAGAGTAACGCAGCGTGTTCCGAGGCGAACTGCCGCATAAACCTGAGCTTGGAGAATTTCCAATGGCGCGACCCTTCTGGACAGGTCAGATACAGATTTCTCTCGTTTCCTTCAGTGTGAGTCTCTTCCCTGCCACCGAATCGAAGAGTGAGATTCGATTCCATCAGCTTAGCCGCGCGACTGGCGAGCGCATCCGCCACCAGAAGGTCACCGGCGAAGGCGAAGAGGGACCCGTCGAGAAGGGTGACATCGTCAAGGGGTACGAGTATCGCAAGGGCGAGTACGTAATGATCGAGCCCGACGAGATCAAGAACCTGCGTATCCCTTCGAAGCACACGATCGAAGTCACGCAGTTTGTCGATGCAGGCGAAATCAATCCCGAATACTACGAGAAGCCATACTTTGTGGTACCCGAGGACGACACCCAGGCAGAAGCCTTCACTGTAGTGCGCAAAGCGCTACAGACGACACATAAAGTCGCGCTGGGCAAGATCGCGTTCAGCGGCCGCGAACACCTTATTGCCATCACGGCCCCGTCCGACGACAAGCTGCCGGGCATGATCGCCTACACGCTGCGGTATGCCGAAGAGCTACGCAAGCCGGGCAGCTATTTCGCCGACATCAAGAAGACCGCGGTCGAGGCCGATCAGCTTTCACTGGCCAAGGAACTTATCAAACGCAAGACTGCGAAGTTTGACCCTGAACAATTCACCGATCAATACGAAGCCGCGCTGCGTGAGATGGTCGAAGCAAGAATCCAGCACCTCCCAGTGCCGCAGGATGAGCCGGCGCCGAGGTCGGCCAAGGTCATCAACCTGATGGATGCGCTGCGCAAGAGCGTGCAGAGTGACAAGGCGCCTGCGCTGGGAAAGAAGACCCCACAAAAGGCCGGGGCAGCAACCTCAAAAGAGGGCCTCGCACTGGTAAAAGCAGGCAAAGGCGCAAAGCGCAAATCTGCATAGCAGATGGCAACCAAACCCAAGGCGGCCTCGCAGTCCCGGGCCACCGCGTCAGACGCCATCGACCGCCAGCTCGCGCGTTATCGCGAGATGCGCGACTTCAAGGTCACCGCTGAACCCAGCGGGAAGATATCCGCCAAGAAATCCGCAGCGAAATCTAAACAGCAGGTGCTTCCGTTTGTCGTTCAGAAGCACGCCGCCTCGCATCTTCACTACGATTTTCGCCTGGGTTGGAACGGCGTGCTCAAAAGCTGGGCCGTCACCAAGGGCCCGAGCTATGTTGTGGCTGACAAGCGGCTCGCTGTGCAAGTGGAAGACCACCCCATGGAATACGGTGGTTTCGAAGGCATCATCCCCAAAGGCCAGTACGGCGGCGGCACCGTCATGGTGTGGGACCAAGGCACCTGGGAGCCGCAACCGATCAGTAGCAACGTGGACGCGGCGCTGCGTTCAGGCTCGCTGAAGTTCATCCTGCATGGCGAAAAGCTGAAGGGCAAATGGGCGCTGATTCGCATGGGCGGAAAGGCAGCCAACGAAAAGAAGCCCAACTGGTTGCTTATCAAAGAACACGACGAATTAGAACGCACGAGTGACGATCCCATGATAGCCGAGGCCGAGCCCAACAGCGTCGTAACCGGACGCGACCTCGACCAGATCGCTCACAGCGGGGACCATGTCTGGAACTCGAAGGACACCGCTAAGGGCAAGGCGTGGTATCGCAACGACAATCTTCCGGCCGCCGAAGAGAAATCTGCCGCAAAGAAAAGTGGAGCACCAGCTAAACCGAAGCTTTCTCCTCGCTTAGCTGCAGTGCTGAGCAAGGCTCCGAAAGAGGAGCTGCCGACTTTCGTTCCTCCGGAACTCGCGCTGGCGGCCAGTAATGCTCCCAGAACTGCGGGCTGGCTACACGAGCTGAAGCTCGATGGCTACCGCGTTCAAGTCCGGAAAGACGGTGCCCGTGTACGGCTTCTTACACGCACCGGCCTCGACTGGACCCACCGTATGAGGCCGATCGCACAACAGCTCAAGGACGTTCCTGCCGAGAGCGCAATATTCGATGGCGAAGTGGTCGTCCTAAACGAAAACGGTACCACCAGCTTTGCCGAGCTGCAGGCTGCATTTCAAGAGGGGGCCCTGAAGCCACTCACCTACTTTGCGTTCGATCTCCTCCACCTGAATGGTCACAATGTGCGCGGGCTCCCGCTCATCGATCGTAAGGCGATCCTCGCCCAGATCGTGAAGGACGTCGATGGCGCTATCCAGTTCAGCGGGCATCTTGAATCCGATGGCGAGGTCATCTTCCGCAAGGCCTGCGAACTGCACGCCGAGGGCATCGTCTCCAAACGCGCGGCCAGCCCATACCACTCGGGACGCGGCGGAGATTGGCTCAAGCTGAAGTGCGTCCACGAGCAAGAGTTCGTGGTCGGTGGCTTTACCGAGCTCGCCAACAAGAGTCATGGTGTCGGCGCGCTGCTTCTGGGCTATTACGACGACGGCAAGCTCATCTATGCGGGACGCGCCGGCACTGGCTTCACCCAGAAGACGCATGGTATTCTGCGTGACCAGTTGGACAAGCTCCGCCAGGTTGCAACGCCGTTCGACAATCCACCGGCCGAAGCCCGCAACGGCGCAATCTGGGTCAAGCCCAGCCTGGTGGCGCAGGCGAATTTTGCGAGTTGGACATCTGATGGTTTAGTCCGCCAGGCTGCCTTCAAAGGTATGCGCGAAGACCAACCAGCCCGCGACGTTCGTCGCGAGGAAACGACGGTCTCACCTAAGCCGCGCACTGCGAAGCCCGCTCCACTCGCTGCGCCGACGAGCGTCGCTCCCGAGAGAACTCGTCCTACCAGGTCCTCCAAATCCGCGAAGCCGGCAAGTTCAGGAACCGAACACGCGCCCATCCGGCTCACGCACCCCGATAAAATTCTCGACGCGGAATCGAGCCTCACCAAGCAGCAACTGGCGGATTACTACTGGGCGATCGCGCCGCATATGCTGCCCTACATCGCAGACCGGCCGCTGTCGCTGGTGCGTTGCCCTGAAGGCAGCGGGCATCCGTGCTTTTTCCAGAAGCACGCAACTGGCACGCTTTCTGCAGGTGTGGAATCGGTCGCCGTTCCTGACAAGAAGACCGGTAAGATCGAGCCCTATATCACGCTGTCCACCCCTGAAGCGCTGGCCGGGCTTGCTCAGATGGGAGTCCTCGAAATTCATCCCTGGGGATCGAAGAACAACAACCTTGAACATCCCGACCTCATCATCTTCGACCTCGATCCTGATGCTGCGATCTCGTGGCGCAAGCTGGCCGACAGCGCCGCGGATTTTCGCCGGCAACTCAAGTTATTGGGGTTCGAGAGCTTCCTAAAAACCACTGGCGGCAAAGGGCTGCACGTTGTCATCCCAATTGAGCCGAAACGTGAGTGGGCGGAAGTGAAGCAGTTTGCCCACGACTTCGCGCTGGCGATGGAACAGCAACAACCTAACTTGTACTTGACGAAGATGAGTAAGGCCGCGCGCAAAGACCGCATCTTCATCGACTATTTGCGCAACGAACGGGGCGCTACGGCCATCGCGCCGTATTCTCCTCGCGCTCGCGCGGGTGCGGCTGTCGCTCTGCCCTTAAGCTGGAACGAACTCAAACTCGCACAGCATCCGGTGTTCCGGGTCGCCGATTTCAATGAATGGAAGCGCCGATTGGGTTCCGATCCGTAGGAGGAAATTCTGAAAGCACGCTACGGCCCGCGAAAGAAGAGATTAAGTTCTGGCGGAGAGGGGGGGATTCGAACCCCCGGTACAGCTTTTGACCGTACAACGGTTTAGCAAACCGCCGCCTTCAGCCACTCGGCCACCTCTCCGGATTAGGCGGGTGAACATGCCCGCGGAAACACGGGCAGAGTGATTATAGCAGCACGAGATGTTTCGGACGTGCATCCGCCCGCAACAGGCAGACGCGCGAATAATTGCTCATGTCCGCAGATGTGTGACACGCTTAAGTTCCCACGCTTTGGATGACTTCCCCTTGTTAGACTGAGAGCTCGACATGAATCACTTGCCGCAATCGGAATTGAGCGACGCTGTCCGAAGTCGGGTTGCTCAAGCACGCCGCATCGTGATCAAGGTGGGGACCAACGTCGTCATGCGCGACGATGGGCGCCTGGCACTCAGCCGACTCTATGGCATCGCCGAGTCGGTAGCGCGGCTGAGGCAGCAAGGACGGGATGTGCTGATCGTCTCATCCGGCGCAGTCGGTTTGGGGATGGAGCGGATGGGACTGACCGTGCGTCCCACGGAGCTGGCGCTGATTCAGGCCTGTGCAGCCATAGGACAAAGCCGCCTGATGGCGATCTACGACGACGCTTTCGATAAGCTGAGATGCCGCACTGCTCAAGTTCTGTTAACGGAAGACGACTTCCGCGACCCGGTTCGGTACAGCAACCTGCGCTCGACACTCGTCTCGTTACTGGCAATGGGTGTGATTCCGGTGATCAACGAAAACGACACTGTGTCGACTGCCGAGCTGGACCAACCCGCAGACTCACCCGAACGGGGACGCGTGTTCGGCGACAACGACAAGCTCTCGGCACTGGTAATGACTCATATTGATGCCGACCTTCTGTTGTTGCTCTCAGATGTCGACGGACTCTATACGTCCGATCCGAGCAGCGATGAGGCTCAGTTGATTCCAGAAGTTACAGGCATTACGTCAGAAATTCTTGAGTGTGCACAAGGCAAGAACGGACGCGGACGCGGCGGTATGTCGAGCAAATTGGAAGCTGCGCGCATCGCCACGGATGCCGACGGGTTAGCGGTTATAGCCAATGGACGCCTACCGCAGGTGATCGAACTCTGCTGCGCGGGCGAGGACGTGGGCACGCTCTTCGCTCCACGCAGAACGAAGTGACTCAGAAGGTTCGCGCTATCGCCTACGCCGCCAGGCGGGCCTCGCGCACGCTGGCGACGCGCGCGGCAGAGCAGCGCAACGCTGCGATTCGCGCTGCGGCCCAATTGATCGGGAAGAGCCGCCCGCAACTCCTCGAAGCTAACGCTAGAGATTTGGACGCGGCAAACGGCATGCTCGCTCGCGGCGAGATGAGTTCGGCGACCTTGGAACGTCTGCGGCTGACAGAGAAGAAGCTCGCCGAGATGGCATCATCGATGCTCGCGGTCGCGGAGCTTCCTGTTCCCATCGGGCGCGTGCTGCAGCGCACCGAACTCGACCGGGGCCTGGTGCTGGAGAAAATAACCTCTCCGCTCGGCGTGCTGGCGGTCATCTTTGAAGCCCGGCCCGACGCCGTCACGCAAATCAGCGCTCTGGGATTGAAGTCTGCGAATGCAGTCATCCTCAAGCCGGGTAGCGAGGTGGAACAGACGGCAGCGGCATTGGTGAAGATCATCCGACAGGCGTTAGACGCTAGCGGGCTTCCCGAAGATGCAGTGACGATGGTGACGGGCCGAGAGTCAATACAGGAATTGCTTGCCATGACCGATCTGGTTGATATGGTGATTCCGCGCGGCTCGAAGCAGCTAGTCGAGTTCGTGCAGGCGAATACCAGGATCCCGGTGCTGGCTCATGCGGAAGGCGTCTGCCATGTCTACGTTGACGCGGCCGCCGATATGGAAATGGCGCTGGCGATCATCGACGATGCCAAGACAGATTATCCGGCCGCGTGCAATACGGCCGAAACAGTGCTGGTACACGAGGGGATCGCGTCAACATTTCTTCCCCGGCTGGCCGCGAGGCTTCGTGTGAAGCAGGTCGCACTTCGCGGATGCGAACGAACGCGCGCGATCCTGGCAAATGAAAAGGTGGAGCAGGTCGCCGATGGCGATTGGCATCGTGAGTACTCGGACCTCGTGCTCGCAGTTCGCGTGGTCGACTCGACGGACCAAGCAATCGAGCACATTCATCGCTTCGGTTCAGCTCACACGGAGACGATCGTAACCAAAGATGACCTGGCTGCTGAGCGATTTCTGGCTGAAGTCGATTCCGCGGGAGTGTTTCACAATGCTTCTACCCGATTCGCGGACGGGTATCGATATGGATTCGGAGCCGAGGTCGGCATTTCAACGAGCAAGTTGCACGCGCGCGGCCCAGTCGGAGTCGAAGGCCTGACTACCTATAAGTATGTTCTGCGGGGCTCGGGACAAGTGGCACGTGACTATCAAGGCCCGGATGCTCGGAAGTTTACGCACAAGGGACTGCCACCCGATTAACGCTCTCCCGGCGCCGTCAGTACCGTCTGGTACGGATCCAAAGCCAGCCGCTTCACGCTGGCCGGCGCAGGCAAAGTAAAGCGAGTTTCCGGTCCCTCGGCAAAGACGCGCCCCAGGTAGATCTTGCTTTCACCGACTCCACCAACGACTCCGTAGATCGGGACGCTGCTCACCAAATCATCTGGCGCATCAAGCTGTCGCAGGGTCGCTGAAACCGTGGAGTTCCCAGTTCGGCTGGAAAAGCGGGTATCCTTGAGGTCGAAGCGCGGAAACGCCGTGCCATTTACCCATCCATCGAAAAACCAATCGAGCGACTGCCGATTTTCGAACCAGAGAGACCTAGGAAGCACGGCCTCGAGCGCTCGCTCGAAGTCCAGGTTGGTAATTTCCTTCTGTTTGTAATCAACATAAAGGTTTCGCAGCATCGTGAGAAATGCCTCGTCGTTGCCGTTGGGGTCTTGGGCAGTTCGAGAAGCATCGCGAAACATTTCGCGCAGCATGTGGATTAGCCATGTGCCTCGGCCGTAGGTGATGACTTCATATCCCGCCGGGAACCTGGACGAAGCCAGCCGGATGCCAAGCGTGACCGGTCCTGCCTCTACATTCGGCAACGCTTCTTTCGACTTGGTGGCGAGCAATTGCCGGTAGGCCTGCAACATAACTTCTTCGTCAGTCCGATTCTCGCGCTCCAGCAGCATGAGTGACGAGTAATTGGCAATGGCCTCCAGTAACCACTGCTCATGGTAGCTGGCCCACGACACCTGGTCACCAAACCATTGGTGCGCCACTTCGTGCGGCATCATCACCTCGCCATAAAGTATGTTGTCTGCAGGTGAGATATGCTGCGCCGTTCGCTGCGCCGGGGTGAGATAAACGTAGCTTGAAAGGAAAATCATGCCCGGCCAGCCCTGGCTGTCGGTACCTGGGCGTTGCGTGAGTGCAAGCGAACTAAACGGATACGGCCCAAAGAGCTTGTCGAACGCCAGGATGGTGTTTGCCGCGTGCGCCGCCAATTCGGCGCTCCCCGCCGCGGGATCCAACGCGGCTTCGCTAGTGGCCAACGGCCCTGCGAGGTCCGGAGGGACGGGCGATTGCGTGGTCGCAGTCGCGGGCATGGGAGCTGGTTTGGGCATTTCCTTTTCGACGCCGCGCGTTGCGTACGAAACGATCTGGGCGTCACCGGCTTTGGCCATACTCCGCACGTAGCGACCCAGGTTGAACCCGGCAATCGGGATCGGGCCTTCGCTGACCCAGTGGCCAACCGACTGTTCGCCAACTTGATCGAGCGAAACCTGCTTGCCGGTCGCAACCAGCGTATAGGAATGCGGAAATCGGAATGTGACGTCATAGTTCGCCATGGCGACGCCACGATTCGGATACCAAGTGCCGCGCGCGCCAACATAAAACAAGCCGCCGCCCGCGTCCGTAAGCACCGAACCGGCATAGATAAATTTCAGCCGCAGCTCCGTCCCCGGCGCCAGCGGATGCGGAAATACCACCGCGACCAGATCGTTGCCCCGCCGCGATAGTTCGCTGCCTTCGATGGTTTCATTCTGGATGAACTCCAACTGCGTTCCATCCATCTCCACCGACTTGACCTGCAAATACCGCGACAGTTCGAACATCAGGATGCGGGTCCCGCCCAGGCTGACTGTTCCCGCGAGTTCCGCATCGGCGGCCAAGTTCAGCGTGGAATCAATGGAACTGTGAATGGTGTAGCTGGCGACGCGAAACATATCGCGCGTCCAGGCCGGGCCCGTGGGGCCGTGAAAACGTGAAGGCGAGAGTGTCTGCTTGCGGACCGAGCGCATGGGGAAGCTCATCCACAGGTCATAGTAAGTTTCGCCGCGGACGCTAGAAGTCTGACCAACAATGATTTGCTCGGGCGCCCGGGCGTCGAAATATACGTCGACGCTTCCCAGTCGCTCGATAGCCACGCGCGCATGCAGTACGCGGTCGGGCGGAGGCGACGGCTCTCCCGGCAAACTTGCGGCAGGACCGCTGGTAAAACTGATTGCCAGGCGCATCGCGTCCATTGCAGCCAGTCTGCGCGCACTTGCGTCGTTACGAGATACAAATGCCGTTCCGTCATCGCTGGGACGGAGGTAGGGCTGTAACTCTTTCGCTGTGTCGTCGTTGAACCGTAAATAGGCTGAAGTAAAGTGTTCTTCGAGCACCCCCTGACCCGTAAACAGCCCCAACGAGGCGCGCTCCATCCGATCGGGCGGACGGATCAGTACTTCACCGTCTCCCTCGAAAAAGGCGCCAGTGATCCGGCCTTCCACGCTCTGCGTGAAACCGATGACGCCGTCGCTTAAGTACAGATGTACGTCCTCGCGATCGATGGCAGCTTCGCGTATCTTGTAAACGCTTTGTGGGTCGAGACCGTTGTTGCGCAGCGTGCGATAAAGCGGCAACACGGGAGCGGAGGTCAGCTGTGTAGGTTGTGCCTGCACCAGTTCCGCGCAGCAAAACAGCAAAATGGTTGCAGCAAATGCTAATCGAATTGACGAAACGCGCCGGGAAGCCATCGAGGGGAATGAGGTCATGCTGGTACAGGTGGGAGTAGTCTAAGCCAATCCCGCCGGCGTTTCACAATCGAGCAGGATGTCGTCACCTTCGCAGGTTACGAAAGTAGTAGAACACTCGGAGACATCCGACTGGCCGACGACAGCCGTGAGAGCTAGAATGCTGCCGTGCGAGTTGCGGATTGGAAACAACTACCGTCGCCCAACGGTGTTGGAGTTTTAAGCGGGCGTATTAACGGGGCGCACAAACGCGGTTGCGGTTACAATATCAACAGGCGTTCCTTCTTTTTCAGGTACGCACCCGCAAGGATAGGCCAGCCCGAATCAGGTAATTGATATTGATGAAGATACCAGCAGTTTTTTGTTTGCCTCTTTTCCTAGGCGCTCAGTTCATGGCAGGGCAGCAGGCGCAATCAGCGCTGCCCGCAGGAACTGTTGCACCCGCCGCTGTCGCTCCTGCTCCAGCCACCGCCACCAGCGATGCGACTGTTGTCGAAGAGATTATTGTCCGGGTCAACAGCAGCATCATTTCGCGCTCTGACCTGAAACGCAGTGAAGATCAGCTGGCGGCGGAGCAGAGCAAACAAGATCCCAACGCCTCGCCGGAGAACGCACCGCAGCAAAAAGACCTGCTGCGCGACTTGATCGACTCCCGGTTGCTTGCCCAAAAGGCGGACGAGCTGGGCATCAGCGCCGACACCGACGTCATCAAGCGGCTCGACGAATTGCGCAAACAGATGCATGCGGAATCCATGGAAGACCTGGAAAAGGCAGCCCAGGCGCAGGGCGTGTCCTTTGAGGAATTCAAGCAGAACCTGAAAGACACCATCCTCACCCAGAAGGTCATTCAGCAGGAAGTGGGCGGTCACATCACCGTGTCGCAGCAGGAGATTCAGGACTTCTACAACCAGCACAAGAGCGAGATGCAGCGTCCCGAAGAGGTGCGCTTGAGCGAAATCCTGATCTCGACGCAGCAGGCCGCGCCTGCCAAGACGGCCAATGGGCAACCTGCGCCTCCGCTGTCGGATGATGAGTTGGTGGCCCAGGCCAAGACGAAGGCCGACGGGATATACGCTCAGTTGCAGAAAGGCGCAAGTTTCGACGATCTCGCGAAGATGGAGTCCAATGGCCCGACTGCGGCCAATAGCGGCGACCTCGAATACTTCAAGCGTGGCACGTTGTCGAAGCAACTGGAAGAGCAGGTATTTGCGCTCAAGCCCGGCCAGTTTACCGAGCCGATCCGCACCAACCAGGGCTGGGTAATCCTCAAGGTTACGGAGCACCAGTCGGAGGGCGTTCCTCCTCTCAAGGAAGTTGAGCCGCAGATCCAGGAGCGGCTCTACATGACCAAGATGCAGCCGGCGCTCCGCGAATACCTCACCAAGCTGCGCGAAGATGCCTACATCGACATCAAACCGGGATACGTCGACAGCGGCGCCAGTCCCAATGAAACCAAGCCGGTTTTTACCACCGCTTCGGCTGCCGATGATGCCAAGAAGGCCAAGAAGAAAAAGAAGTACGTTCTGTTTTAATCGGCTCGCAGCATGACGGCTGAGGCGCATTCGCATGCGCCTCTTGCTATTTTGGGCTGCTGCCTGCTTCTTCAATAACGTCAATTGTGGACCAGACTGCTTCGCGGTACGGTAGGATAAGCCTTCAGCGAATTGCGATCGTCCGCAACCTCGCGCCGAGGATTCCCGATGAAAGACTTCTACATTCGCGACTGCCAGCAGCACGAAAACCAGACCATTACTTCGAACTTCGTGGTGGCGTCCAAACAAGTCAAGACCAAGAAGAACGGTGAGTTCTACCTCGCCGTAACTCTGGCCGACCGCTCCGGGCAGGTGCAGGCCAACATGTGGGACAACGTCGGCGACGCGCTGAATGCCTTCGAGCAGGACGACTTCGTCAAGGTCAAGGGCATGGTGCAGAAGTACAACGGACGCTGGCAGCTCACCATCCACAAGGTGCGCAAATTGGCTGACAGCGAAATCGAGCACGCCGACTATCTCCCTAAGACTTCGAAAGACATCGAGCAACTCTGGCGCACGTTGGGCGACTTCGTCGAATCGTTTGAAAACCCGTGGCTCAAACGGCTGGTACAAGCCTTCATGGCCGATGAAGCTATCTCTACGCCCTACAAGAATGCACCCGCCGCCAAGACTCTCCATCACGCATTTGTTGGCGGGCTGCTCGACCACGTGGTTTCGTTGTTTACCGTCTGCGATCTTGCCTCCCGCAACTATCCGCAGGTAAACCGCGACCTCCTTTTGACCGGCGCATTTTTCCACGATATCGGCAAGATCCACGAGTTGTCGTATCAACGTTCCATTTCCTACACCACCAAGGGCCAACTCCTTGGCCACATGATCATCGAACTGGAAATGCTGCACGACAAGCTCGCGCAGATCCCGGGATTCCCCGAGGAGTTGAAGATCCTGATCGAGCACCTCATCATCAGCCATCACGGTCATTACGAGTTCGGATCGCCCAAGCTGCCCATGTTTCCCGAGGCCCTCATGCTGCACTACCTCGATGACCTCGACTCCAAAATGGAGAGCATGCGCGCGCAGTTCGATCGCGAAAGCGAACTGGAAACGGCATGGACCAGTTACAATCCTTCGCTGGCGCGACCGCTACTCAACTCGCAGAAGTTCCTCGAGAACCGTGAGGCTTCAACTGCGCAATCCGCTCCAGAACAGCCTGCTTCGGAAGACGCCGCACCGGAAGCTGAGAATCTGTTCGCGACCGAAGCTGCACCTGCCGCCGACATCAGTGCTGAAGCTGGCGGAAACGCTAGCAACTTGACCCCACTCGACGCGCTACAGCGCAAGTTCGCCTCCCACAAAGTCACGCCTGTCGGCGCCAAGGACGAGTAGCAATCTCCTCTCACGTCACATAAGGTTTCTCCACCCGATGCTCGATTTTTCGCAATTCGAATACCTGTCTTTCGACTGCTACGGAACGCTCGTCGATTGGGAGTCCGGCATTCTTGGATACCTGCGTCCGCTGCTCACGCGCAAGGGACGTCACGTCTCCGATGTCGAGATTCTCAACTTCTATTCCGAGTCGGAACCCCGGCAGCAGCAGCCCCCATACCGCCTGTATCGCGACGTACTGGCCTCGGTCGTACATGATTTCGCTCGCGAATTCCGAGTCGATTTCAGCGATGAGGAAGCCGCCGGGCTGGCCGACTCAATTCGCAATTGGGAGTCGTTTCCTGACACCGTGCCCGCGCTGAAGCGGCTCAAGTCACGTTACAAATTGGCGGTACTGTCGAATATCGACGATGATCTGTTCTCCTTTACTGCTCCGAAGCTGGGCGTCGAACTGGATTGCGTTGTAACCGCCCAACAAGTGCAGAGCTACAAACCGTCGCTGCGAAACTTAGAAACCCTGCTGGATCAGCTGGCGATCGAAAGGTCCCGACTTCTGCATGTGGCCGAGAGCCTCTATCACGATGTTGCCCCTGCTCGCGCGCTGGGAATCGCGAGCGTCTGGGTCAATCGCCGCCAGGGCAGACTGGCATCCGCCACAAGACTCGCTGCGGTCCAAGCGGATATCGAGGTTCCCACGGTCGGCTGCCTTCCTGATTTGGCGGTGCGTTAGCCTGAATCCGCGGACCATTTTGTGCGGCATTAACCCAAACTCCAATGAATCGACTCCCAGCACCGAGGCATCATCTATGGTGACAATGAAAATCCTCGTTCCTACCCCACTGCGCCAGTATGCCGGGAGGCAGCCTGCCGTCGACGTTGAGGCCACCACCGTAGGCGAAGCCCTGAACGCGCTGACTTCCACCTACCCAGACCTGCGGAAGCACCTGTACAGTGACGACGGGAAATTGCGCGCCTTCGTGAACGTCTACCTGAACGACGAAGACATTCGCTACCTCCAGAAGGACCAGACCGCTGTAAAGAATGGCGACACGCTGTCGATCGTTCCGTCGATCGCGGGCGGGCGAGGCTGAGGGATCGATGGCCGGCATCGCAGAAAAAGTCGCAGCCCTCTCCAATGACGAAATCCTCCGGTACTCGCGGCACCTGATCATGCCCGAAGTGGGCATGGAGGGCCAGCTCAAGCTCAAGCAGGCGCGCGTGCTCTGCATCGGCGCGGGCGGCCTCGGTTCGCCGCTCGCTATGTACCTCGCAGCGGCCGGAGTCGGCACGCTCGGTATCGTGGATTTCGATGTCGTCGATTTCACTAACCTGCAGCGTCAAATCATTCATGGCACGCAGGATGTTGGCCGTAAGAAGCTCGACTCGGCCGCCGATACTCTGCGCGAAATCAATCCCAACATCGAGGTCCGCAAATTCGACACCCGCCTCAGCAGCGCTAACGCGCTGGAGTTGTTTCGCGAGTTCGACATCATCGCCGACGGGACCGATAACTTTCCGACGCGCTACCTGGTGAACGACGCCTGCGTCCTCACCGGGAAGCCCAATGTTTACGGCTCAATCTTCCGCTTTGAAGGACAAGCAAGCGTCTTCGCGACGAAAGAAGGTCCGTGCTACCGCTGCCTCTATCCCGAACCGCCTCCTCCCGGATTGGTTCCATCCTGCGCTGAAGGTGGAGTGCTAGGCATTTTGCCGGGACTGGTGGGCATCATTCAGGCCACCGAGACCATCAAGCTGATCCTCGGTTCCGGAGAACCGCTCATCGGCCGCCTGCTGCTGGTGGATGCTCTTGCCATGAGATTCCGCGAGCTGAAGCTGCGCAAGAACCCTGACTGTCCGGCGTGTGGAACGCATCCGACTGTCACCGAACTCATCGATTACAATCAGTTCTGCGGGATCCGAGGTGAGGAGTCTCCCGCCCAAACCACTATGGCCGACATGACCGTCGAAGAACTCAAGCAGCGCCTCGAACGGGGCGACAACCTTTTCGTGCTCGATGTGCGCGAGCCCCACGAATACCAGATCTGCAACCTCGGCGGGCACCTCATCCCGCTGAATGACCTGCCTAAACGGGTCAGCGAACTCGATTCCAGCCGCGAAATCGTCGTCCATTGCAAGATGGGCGGACGCAGTGCCAAAGCTGCTGATTTCCTCCGCCAGTCGGGGTTCTCCAAGGTCCATAACCTGGCAGGCGGGATTAACGCCTGGGCGGAGCGGGTCGACCCCAAAGTGCCGAAGTACTGAAAAGCAGTTGCCCGTAATCAGTTGTCAGTTGTCGGTTTTCAGCCGACTCCGGGGTTCGATCTTTGCCAAAATTGCGAATGCTGTTTCACGGTTGTTTAGAATCAGTGGGTTAGGCTGAAATTGTTCGCAAGCAATTGATTCTATAGCTAGTTATACGTATCCATCAGTGGCCGTAGGACTTAGCGTCAAAAATCAGGTGTTTTGACGTGGTATTCCATCATACTTTACATACAAGTCATACACATTTGCGTTATACAAATCATACTTTACATACGCATGCCAAGTCCCCGGAGACCTGGGGTCACATTCCGGTAGCTGTCAAAGAACGGAATTCGCCGGGTGGTCGGCGCGGCGACGCAAGGCACACAGATGCACTTGCCTCACGATACGTTTCTTACAGGGCGGGGGGCGGGTTGCGAAAGGACGCAGGACACGTAGCGTTGTGATAAGCGGGGGGACGCCTGAGCCTTCGCGTTTCGAAACCATTGTTCACCACTGAGGAGCGGAAGACGCGAGGAGGTTCCGCAATCCCGCAATTGCCAACGGCGCGCAATTGCGGGCCACGTGCGTTCCAGCCTCCCAGCCTTACGGTGAGGGAGACCCGAGATCTTCACTGCCTGATGGCACACTGCACGGAATGAGAATAGTTAGGCGACTCTAGGTTTGCCTTGTCGGTGTGCAGAAAGTAGACAGACTCTACCGGCGAGAACTGCGGCCCATTCGTGACTACGCCATCCACGTTCACCGTGGCGTATGGCTTTCCGGGGCATCCCGGTATCATTCCCACGATCACCGTCGTGATCCAGCCCACAGCCTTGTCGTGAAACAACGCCGAGCTTGAGAGAGCCCCTAGAAGGTAGCCGAATCCCGTGGCCGGCGCAACGCGGTCGCGGTCGTAATCGCGGTCGTCGCTCTTGTAGCTGGAAAATGTGATGCCCTCTTTCGCCTGCTCAATCTCGCTGCGTAGGCTGGCGGCGTCCTCGGGGAATTTGTTGTTCAAAGTGCGAATCGTCTCGGCGACGAGAGTGTTGACCTTTACACGGAAGTCCCGGTACTCCTTCCAGACGTCGTTTGGCGGGACGGAGTCGATGCGTGCATTGAACTCGTGAACCAGGGAATCGTAGGCGGAGTGGAATCCGCCTAGCACCTGATCCAACGGTTCGGATTCACTCGGTTTTACGGAAGGGAACGCCGTGCGCCGAAGTAGGTGTGTTGCGGCGCCCCTGTCTATCGGTTGGCCCTCGCTGGGTGCCATGGTCACCGGGGCGGCTGCGAGCAGCCATATCAATTGCGCGTCAACATCAGGGATGGCTTCCGGATTGGTCTTACCACTGATTGCGTCGATGTACAGCTTGCCGGGGGCAGGCTGAGCTAAGGCGACGGCGGACAGAGCGAACAGCAAGACAACAATCGAACGACGTGATTTCAATTTGTTCTCCTTCGGCAAAAGCCGTTGTTGTTGGCCCACTCTGATATTGGCCTTGGCGCGACTGCACGGCACGGCTATTCCATAGACTCCGACACCAGCTCGATCAGGCCTTGCGCTGCACCAAGTCGATCCTGCTTCAAGAAGGCCAGCAGCACCTCGGTGGAAACTGCTCTCGGGCAGGTGACAAATAACTAACCGCCAATCCCAGGTTTCAGCCCAGGCCTCCCGCCCCGGTACTGCTCTTCGTTGGGCTCCTCCAAGAAAATGGGCTATTCGCTTTCGCCATTCGGCAAGGTCGAAGAGTATGGTAACCTCGCGTGGTTTACCCTGTGCCTCTTGAAATAGGGTGTCAACAGGAATCGGAGAAAAAGTCGGGTAATGTTCCCGTTTCGGGAAAATCCGGCGTGCTAAAGCAGCCGGGCCCGGCACCCGCCTCCTTCAAGCAGGCAGCACGTTTCGCACCGGCGTGAGCGAGTGCTCCGGCGCGGCTCCGGACGCGTGCTAGAATTTGACCTAAAGAGCGCGGGAGTGGTGTGTTTTGATTGAGCTAGCGCCGTCCATCTTATCGGCGGATTTTGCCCATCTGGGCGATGCCGCCCGTGCCGCCATCGAGGGTGGCGCGACGGTCATTCATTGCGACGTGATGGACGGACATTTCGTACCCAACCTGACCATCGGTCCGCCGGTGGTGGCATCGCTGCGCAAGGCGGTGGATGTGCCGCTGGACTGCCACCTAATGATCGAGAACGCGGACGAGTTCATTCCTGCATTCGCGGCGGCTGGGGCCAACTGGATTTCGGTGCACCAGGAGGCATGCGTTCACCTGAACCGGACGCTGGAGCTGATTCGCAGCCAGGGGTGCCGTGTCGGGGTGGTGCTGAACCCCGCGACCCCGGTACAGACCCTGGGAGAAGTGCTGGATATCGTCGATTACGTGCTGATTATGTCGGTCAACCCGGGTTTCGGCGGACAAAAGTTTTTGCCCAGCACGCTGGAAAAAGTCCGCAAGCTGGCGACTATGCGCTCCGCCAAGGGTTTGAATTTCCGTATCGAGATGGATGGCGGCATCGATCTGGAAACGATTGGTGCGGGGGTGAAGGCCGGGGCTGAGATTTTCGTCGCGGGAAGTGCGGTATTTTCCCACGGCGATCCAACGGAAAATGTGGAAGAGCTGCTGAAAGCAGCGAATGACGCGACGCTCGTACGCGTCTAGTTCGGCGAGTATTCACGAATTTCAAAGGTGGTAGGGATGTTCCGTCGTAATCTTCTGATCGTTCTCATGCTCAGCACGATTGTGTTTGTGGGTTGCATGTCCAACAAAAAGGTCAGCAACCCCATTGCCGACGTCAATTCCAAGCAGCCCGATAAGGTCTTATACGACCGGGCGATGGATGCGATGAAGCACAACAAGTTTGACGTGGCGCGCTTGAGCCTGCAGACGCTGATCAACACCTACCCCGATTCGGAATACGTGGCGCGCGCGAAGCTGGCAATCGGCGACTCGTGGTACGCGGAAGGCGGCTCGGCCGCTATGGCGCAGGCCGAGAGCGAATACAAGGACTTCATCACCTTCTTCCCCAACATGACGGAGGCGAGCGAAGCGCAGATGAAGATCGCCAATATCCATTACAACGAAATGGAGAAGGCGGACCGCGATCCCACGCACGCGCGGCGTGCCGAAGAAGAGTATCGCCAGTTGATCATGCAGTTTCCCGACAGCCCGATGGTGCCGGAGGCGAAGAAGCGCCTGCTCAAGGTGCAAGAGGTATTGGCCGACCGCGAGTTCGAGATCGGGCACTTCTACTACGTACGCGAGTCGTGGCCGGCCGCCATAGCGAGGTTCAAGTCGCTGACTGACACCTATCCGCTGTATAGCGGGGCCGATGAGGCGCTGTTCGAGATGGGCGGCGCGTACGAAAAGGAAGCGGACCTGGTACGCCGCTCCAGGCTGTCCGAAGTGGCCAAGGCACCGTTGATCAAGCAATACACGGAAAACGCAGCTGCCGCCTACGATCGGATCCTGACGAATTATCCGCTGGAAGATCGCGCGGCCGATGCACGCAAGGCATTGCTGGCCATGGGCAAGCCG
Organism: uncultured Acidobacteriaceae bacterium; assembly: GCA_963837915.1. Taxonomy (GTDB): domain Bacteria; phylum Acidobacteriota; class Terriglobia; order Terriglobales; family Acidobacteriaceae; genus DASRAA01. The sequence goes on along the minus strand of CAWIPZ010000009.1, from coordinate 444,697 downwards.
ATCCCGAAGGCCACACCCGAAGCCATCGCGCTGAACAAAAAAGAGCAGGACAGCCGTGGCTCGATGACCACAAAAGAAAAGGTGATGTTCAATTTCAAGAAGGGGCCTGACGTCTCCGAGGCTGTGACGGTGGGCGATCCCACGCTGGTCGATCCCAAGCAAGCGAGTGCGCCGGACATTGTCCGGTCGGCAACGGCCAGCATCTTGACCGCTTTGACAGCGGCCACTACGGGAGTGGCAAAGCCCGGAACGGGCACAGCGCCAGGTACCAATGCGGCAGCGCCACCGACCGACGCAGCAGCCGCACTGGGCGCGACAGGAGCTGCAAGCAGTGGCGGAACAACGCTGAATTCGGGCGTCGAGGTGGTGAACCCAGCGGGCGGGAGCACTCCCGCTGCGCCCGCTGCCCGGCTTGGGATTGCTGCCCCCGCCGCTAATCCCGCCGCTAATAACGACAGCGCCGTTCCTGAGCTGGGAAATGATCTTGCTCCTGCCGCTGCCCCTGCGGCCGCTCCGGGGAGCGCTGCGGCCGGCGATCCTGCACCGCCGTTGCCACCGACGCAGGTGAATGACGCACCCAAAGCGGCGACTGGCGGCACGACACCAGCGTCTGCCAGTTCCAGCGACGCGGCGACGACGGCTGCCGATCCGGCAACAGAAAGCTCGTCGAAGAAAAAGAAGAAAAAACACCTGCTGGTGTTCTAGGTAGAAGCCAGCGTAATCAGGCTCAGAGCCGCCACCGAATGTGGCGGCCTGATTGTTTGGCGCTCGTTTTTGCCAGCGTCTCAATCCTGTAATATCAAAGGAGTAACGCGTCATTTTGTGAACGGAAGCGAATGCCCCACGACCTGCCCAAGGCCTATGATCCCGGCGCCATAGAACCACGCTGGGCCGACTACTGGATCCACGAAAAGCTGTTTCATGTGGATACCCCGGCGCCCGGATCCTCCGCGCCGACGTTCACGCTCACGCTGCCGCCTCCGAACGTAACGGGAAATCTCCACATGGGCCACATGCTGGAGCACACGGAAATCGACATCATTATCCGGTGGAAGCGCATGCAGGGCATTCCGACGCTTTGGTTGCCGGGCACCGACCATGCCGGGATTGCCACGCAGCTCATGGTTGAGCGCCAGTTGGCCAGTGAGGGCAAGAGCCGACGTGACATGACGCGCGAAGCGTTCGTCGAGCGGGTGTGGGAGTGGAAGAAGCACTATGGCGGCGTGATCCTGCAGCAGATGAAGCGCCTGGGCGCATCGGTCGACTGGTCGCGCGAATATTTCACCATGGACGAGCGCATGTCGCGCGCGGTGCGTGAGGCGTTTGTCCGGCTCTATGAAGAAAGGCTGATCTATCGCGGAAAGTACATCGTGAATTGGTGTCCGCGATGCATTACCGCGGTGTCTGATCTCGAGGTGGTCCACGAGGAGACTCCGGGAAAGATTTACGAGATCCGCTACCCGGTGGTGGGCAGCCCGAATGAGTTTATTGTGGTGGCGACCACGCGGCCGGAGACCATGCTGGGCGATACTGCCGTCGCGGTGAACTCGACCGACGAGCGCTACCAGCACCTGCACGGCAAGACGGTCCTGCTGCCGCTGATGAATCGTAAGATCCCGATCATTACCGACGACATTCTCGCCAATCCGGAGTTCGGCACGGGTGCCGTCAAAGTCACGCCGTCGCACGATCCCAACGACTTCGAAGCCGGGCTGCGGAATGCTTTGCCGCAGATTGATGTGTTGAACAAAGTAGCTCAGATGAATGAGAATGCCGGCCCGTACGCGGGGCTCGATCGATTCGAAGCGCGGCAAAAAGTCCTAGAGGACCTGGAAAAGGACGGCTTCCTGGTCGGCGCGAAAGATTACGTGGTGCCGCTTGGAAAGTGCGATCGATGCAAGACTATCGTGGAGCCGAGGTTGTCGACGCAGTGGTTTGTGAAAATCCAGCCGCTGGCCGATCGCGCTATCGATGTGGTAGAGAAGGGCGAGATTAAGTTCGTCCCGGAGAATAACTCCAAGACATATTTCGAGTGGATGCACAACATCCACGACTGGTGTATTTCGCGGCAGTTGTGGTGGGGACATCGAATTCCGGCGTGGTACTGCAAAGACTGCGCTGAGATCATCGTGGCGCGCGAAACGCCGACAACGTGTGCGAAGTGCGGCGGAGGCCATCTCGAGCAGGATACGGATGTGCTCGACACGTGGTTCTCGTCGGGATTGCTGCCGTGCTCGGGACTGGGCTGGCCGGACCACACTCCTGACCTGGATGCTTTCTATCCGACGTCGCTGCTGATTACCGGATTCGACATTCTGTTTTTCTGGGTGGCGCGCATGATCATGCTGAATTGCCACTTCATGCGCGGACACAAGAACGGTGATGTCCCGTTCCACACTGTTTATATTCACGCGCTGGTGCGCGACGCTGAGCGGCAGAAGATGTCGAAGACCAAGGGAAATGTCGTCGATCCGATCTCGATCATCGAGCAATATGGAACCGACGCGGTGCGGTTCACGCTGGCCTCGATGGCCGCGCCGGGCAGCGACATCTCGTTTTCCGAGGAGCAGACCGATGGCTACCGGAAGTTCGCGAATAAGATTTGGAATGCCTCGCGCCTGCTGTTCATGAACGTCGATCGTGCGCAGGAAGAAGGCGTGTGGTCGCTGAGCGAGTTCAAGGCGCCATCTATCGACTTCGCTGCCACGGGGGTCGCGGGCTTCAAAACTGAGACCCTCGAGGACCGCTGGATTCTGTCGCGTTTCAACCGAGTGACGGCGCAGGCGAATGACGCCCTCGCGGCGTACCGCTTCCACGAGGCGGCGCACGTGGTCTATCACTTCTTCTGGGACGAGTACTGCGACTGGTACCTGGAGCTCATCAAGTCGCGCCTGGCTTCGCCCGACCGTGAGCAAGCCCGCGCGGCATACGGGAACCTAGTCGGAATTTTCGAGGCGGCGGTGCGATTGCTTTCGCCGTTCATGCCCTTTATCACGGAGGAAATCTGGCATGCGATTTACGATGGCAATCCGCCGGTGAAGTCGATTGCGCTGGCCGCGTACCCGCAGGCCGATTCGGCTCAGGTTGACGTGGGGGCCGAGAGCGAGATGGCCATCCTGCAGGACCTGATTGTCGCGGTGCGCAATATTCGCGCCGAGTTGAAGATCGAGCCGAAAGAGAAGCTGGCCGTCGAAATCTATGCCGACGGTGAAATTCGTAGCCTGATTGAGCGCGATCGGTCGTCGCTGGAGCGAATGGCCAACGTGGAGTCGGTGACGTTCGTAGAGACTTCGCTGGCGAATGCGGCCGGTGCGCGCAGTACTGCGCGATTCGACGTACGCGTGGTGTACGAGCGCAAGATCGACGTTGCAGCCGAGCGCGAGCGACTGAACAAGGAACTGGATAAGATGACGGGCGAGATGGACAACACCACACGCCAGCTTGCTAATGAAAAGTTCATGGCTAAAGCTCCGGCAAAGGTTGTGGATGGCTACAGGCAACGTAAGGCCGAACTGGAAGTGCTGATCGCGAAGGTGAAGTCGGCCCTGGATGAACTGGGCGAATTGTCGAAAACGCCGAATTGAGGGACCTACGTGGATTGGATGAGCCGCCGAGTCACTGCGATTTTGGAAGCTGCGCTCCAGGAAGACCGCGCCACCAGCGACGCCACGACCTATGCCTGCATCGATGTAAACCAGCGGGCGTCGGCGACGATCCTGGCGAAGCAGGATTGCGTGGTGGCGGGAATCGGCAGCATCGGCCGCGTGCTCGACGTGTTCGCAACGCTCGACGGCACGGTCGCCTCGAACTATGAAGTCACGCATAACTCCGAAGTGTTTGACGGCGTGCGATTGCGCAGCGGGCAGTCAATCGCCGTGGTTGTGCACAACGCGCGTGCGATTCTCTCGTGCGAGCGGGTGATCCTCAACATCATGCAGCGCATGAGTGGCATTGCCACTCTCACGCGCCGCTATGTCGATGCGGTGGCGGGAACCCAGGCTACCATCCTCGATACTCGCAAGACAGCTCCTGGACTGCGCGTGCTTGACAAGTGGGCAGTGCGCTGTGGTGGCGGCACGAATCACCGACTCGACCTGAGCGACGGCGTGCTGATCAAGAACAATCACATCGCATTGGCCGGCGGCGCCGTGCCTGCGCTAGAGCGCGCTCTGCGCAATCGGCGGGGATCGCAGACCATCGAGATCGAGGTGCGCTCGCTCGACGAATTCAAGCTGGTTCTCGACCATGGCGCTGAGGCGGTGCTGCTCGACAACATGACGCCAGCACAGGTGCGCCAGGCGGTGGAGATGGTTGCCGGGCTGGGCCGGCCACTGCCGCTTGAGGCCTCGGGTGGAATCACGCTGGAGAACGTTCGCGAATATGCGGAGGCCGGCGTCAACTTCATCTCGATCGGGGCGCTGACGCACTCGGTGCACGCGGTTGACCTCAGCATGCGACTCGCGCCAGCTTGAACGTCGAGCCTTGGCTTCCCGAATTCGTTCGGCACGCGCATAATTCTCCTATCGCACGCCCAAGCACAATCCGACCTGACGCCTCCGCGCCGGAGGGCCTGACGGATGCCCGTCTTGGCCACATCGTTCGCCTGTTGAGCGACAACGCCACGATGGTCATCAGCGGTACGCGTATCGCGGAGGAATTGGGAACGACGCGATCGGAAGTCTGGCGCGCGATCCAGCACTTACGGGAACTGGGCGTTCGCATCACTGGACATCCGGCGGAAGGCTATCAGCTGGAATCGGTGGCCGACCTGCTGTTGCCGGACATTGTCGGGCCGCTGGCGAGCGGGACGATTTTTGCTTCGCGCATCCGACATTACTTTCGCATCGGCTCAACCAATTCCGTCGCCATGGAAGCGGCAGCTGCCGGAGAGCCGGAAGGCAGTTTCTTCTTTGCGGAAGAACAGACCGCCGGGCGAGGCCGCGGCAACAACACGTGGGAATCTGCGCCATCGGACGGCATCTACTGCTCGGTAGTGCTGCGCCCGCAAATGGCGCCGTCGGATGCGCTGCTGTTGTCGCTGATCGCCGGAATCGCGGTAGCCGAGGCGGTCGAACAGACTACCGGCCTGCATGCTGACTTGCGCTGGCCCAACGACGTGTTGCTGGAAGAGCGCAAGTTCTGCGGCATCCTCACCGAGATGCATGCGGAGGCGACGCGCGTTCGCTATGTGGTGGTGGGCATCGGAGTCAACGTAAACCAGCCGTCATTCTCCGGCGAACTGGAGCCCATTGCGACTTCTCTTCGCATCGCAGCTGGCCACGAATGGTCGCGCGTTCAGGTCGCAGCGGCTCTGCTAAAATCACTCGACGCTTGGTACCGCAAGCTGTCAAATAACGCCGACGATGCACGATCCGCCATTTTTCAGGCCTTCGAAAGCCGTTCGTCTTACGCTCGGTCGCGGCTGGTGCATGTGGACGAAGGAACTGGCTACGATGGTATGACCGAGGGCCTGGACAGCCGCGGTTTCCTTCTAGTGCGAACCGACGGCGGCCTGCGCACTGTACTCTCCGGGCTAGTGCGCGCCGTCGCGGGGTCTGGGACATAACGCATGTTACTGGTACTCGATGTCGGGAACACCAATACCGTGCTCGGCGTCTTCGCGGCGCAGCCGGACTCGCATGGCGCGGGCCGCTATGGCCAGCTCATTGCCCATTGGCGGGTGACGACCAACAAGTTGCAGACGGTTGACGAATACGGCGTACTGTTTCGCAATTTGTTTGCGATGAACGGAATCGAAGTCACCTCGGTCCAGGGCATCGTAATTTCCTCCGTCGTTCCGCCTCTGGATTCCACGTTACGCGACGTCTGCGAGGTCTATTTTCAAATCAAGCCACTGTTTATCGAGCCTGGCGTCAAGACCGGCATGCCGGTGCATTACGACAATCCGGCTGAGGTTGGGGCCGACCGCATCGTCAACAGCGTCGCAGCTTACGAGAAATACGGCGGCCCGTGCATCGTAGTGGATTTCGGAACGGCCACGACGTTCGACGCGGTTTCGCCCAAGGGCGAGTATCTCGGCGGAGTCATCACTCCGGGCATCGGCATCTCGGCCGACGCGCTGTTTGAGCGCACGGCGCGTTTGCCGCGGGTTGACATTCGCAAGCCTCCTCGCGTCCTGGCAACCAACACCGTGAATAGCCTGCAGTCGGGGTTGTACTACGGATACATCGGCTTGATTGATGGGATCCTCGAACGCCTGACAGCCGAACTCGGCAGCGATGTGAAGGTAGTGGCGACCGGCGGACTGGCGTCGCTGATGGGCGGCGGCTCGAAGTACATTCGTGAAGTTGATGACCTGTTGACCCTGGAAGGGCTGCGCATCATCTACGAACGGAATCTTCCGCATCGCAAGCGCGCCGACCACGGCCAGTCGGCGGCGACTGTGATTGCGGGGGAAACTCCCAAGCAAGATTGAGGCTACACTCGTGATACCCCTCTGATCCGCTCCCGGGGCGGTTGGGTTTGTCGCATTGCCATCGTGGAAAACTATTACAACTATTTCACTGAAATCGAAGAGCACTTTCAGCGACGGCGCGGCGCACTGTCGCTGCTGTCTCCGCTCGACTGGGCGCTGATGGAGATATGGAAGGATGCGGGGATTCCACTGGAGGCTGTGATTCGCGGCATGGATGCGTCGTTCGACAAATGGGAGCGGCGCCCGAAGCACACTCGCAAGGTCAATAGCCTCGCCTATTGCGCGCAGGAGGTGCTGGCCGCAGCCGAAGAAATGAAGGAAGCTGCGGTAGGTGGCGATCTGCCCGAGAAGAATCACGCTGGTTTGGATACTGAGGCAGTAAGCGCATATCTCAGGCAGAATGCCGATGGACTGGAAGGCGGGTCTTTGCCCGAAGCCGCTCAGAAGGTCGCTGTCGAAACTGCTGGCGGGCTACGCTCGATGGCCGATGCTTTTGCGGGCGGGAGTCCGCCACCGATGGAGGATATTGAGCGACGACTGACCGTGATGGAGGAGAAGTTGTTCGCCGCGCTGCAGGCTGGCTGCTCCGAGGACGAACTACTGGCGATTCGCACGGACGCCGACCGCGACCTCGCTCCGTATCGCGGCCGGATGACGGCTCCGCAAATCGAGCAGTTGCATCGGCAATACGTACACAAGCGCTTGCTGGAGCAGCATCATCTGCCCCGGTTGAGCCTGTTCTATATGCCATAACTCTTACAATGTGGGACAAAGGATTATCACGTGGAATTGCAGATTGAGAAGCTGGTGTATGGCGGTGACGGACTGGCGCGGTTGCCGGCCGACGAACGTGGCCGCGGCAAAGCGGTGTTTCTTCCGTACGTCATTCCCGGCGAGCAGGTCGAAGCAACAGTAGTGGAAAGTCGTTCCGGGTTCGCTCGTGCCCGGATCGACAGGATTGTGACGCCGTCGCCCGACCGGATTGCGCCGCAGTGTCCGTACTTTGGAAAGTGCGGTGGGTGCCAGTACCAGCACATCGACTACAACGCACAACTGAAATTCAAAGCCGACATTCTGCGCGAAACGCTGCGCCGGACGGCCAAGCTAGAACTGGAACACGAAATTCAGCTTCACCCATCGGAACCCTGGCACTACCGCAATCGCACCCGCGTACGCGTGCAACATGAACCCGCGTTCGCACTGGGCTACTTCGAGACGGGCTCGCATAAATTGCTGGGGATCGAGAGCTGCCCGATCAGTTCGCTGCTCATTAATCAGGCGATCGCTGCTGTCTGGGCGATGGGACGCGCCGGCAAGGTGCCAACTGTCGTCCACGGCATGCAATTCTTTGCTAATCATGACGACACACGGTTGCTGGTGGAAACCTATGTTCGCGATCAGGACGGAGCAGAGTCGTGCAAGAGCTTTGCGGCGGCGCTGACATCGCGACTGGATTCCGTTGTTGGGATGGTGGTCTTCGCCACCTCTCCTGTTAAAGATGAAACCCGGCAGAGCGCGCCGCTGAGTTCCGAGCACAGCGAAGACTCAGTTGCAATCGGAGAAGACCATGTTATCTACCACGCTGTGGGACATGACTATCAGGTAAGCGGCGGCTCATTCTTTCAGACCAACCGATTTCTCGTGGACGAGCTGGTGAAGACTGCGACGGGCGGAGCTAGCGGCAAGGCTGCGCTGGATCTTTACGCCGGGGTGGGGCTGTTTACGCTGCCGCTGGCTGAACATTTCGAAGAGGTACTCGCCGTCGAGGCCTCGCCGCACGCCTTTGCCGACCTGAAACACAACGCCCCACGCAACGCCCGGCCAACGCGCGCAACCACCGAAGAGTTTCTCCAGAAGCGTGGCGAAAAGCTTCCGGTTGATTTTGTCCTGGTCGATCCACCTCGTGCAGGACTGGGCGACAAGGCAACCGGAGCCCTGTGCCGTACGTCCGCCTCGCATGTGACCTACGTCTCATGTGACCCGGCAACGCTCTCGCGCGACTTGCGGCTGCTGCTAGAATCGGGTTTTACAGTGGAGCAGGCGCACCTGTTCGACCTGTTTCCGCAGACCGCACACATGGAAACGGTCCTTCACCTGGTGCGCTAATCGGCTCCTCGAGATGAGTTATGTACGCAATCGCCATTCTTCGTTACCGCAAGCCGCTGGAAGATGTTCTTAAGCATGTGGACTCGCACCGCGCCTATCTTCAGGGCCTGAAGCAAGAGGGACTGCTCATTGCCTCGGGTCCATTGGTTCCGCGTAACGGCGGCGCGCTGTTGTTACGGGTCCCCGACGACGAAGCCCAGGCGACGCTCGACAGTATCCGCGACAACGACCCCTATACGCGGTTCGGACTCGCGCAATATGAAGTGTGGCCCTGGGCTCCGGCGATCGGCGCCGAGGAACTGGACCGCTTGTAAGCGGACTTGTCATCATCCTCCCTCTCCCCGGATGGAGCGCATGTCTCCGCGCGTGCGCCCACGCCCGTCTATTGCGGCGGGCGCGAACCTGCATTCCTGGCCGCCAGCGCCTTCGCTGCAGGCATCGTCGCCGGCAATTACACGTGGCGAGCGCCGCAGGTGTGGCTGATTGCGTTCGTAATTGCCGCGGTTGGCGTTTACGTCCTCTACCGAAGAGCTCCGTCGCTGGCTTTTCCACTGGCGATTCTCGCGCTCGTTCCTCTCGGAGTTTTCTATCTTCAGGTCTTTGACGCAGCGCAGGTGACGCCCCCGGACTTGCAGGCTTTCGTAACCGGAGAGGGCACAGTCGAAGTCACTGCGCATGTAATGCGGGAAGGCATCGTGCGCGATAGTCCGTTCGGAGGCAAGCAGGAATCAGTCGACGTCGAAACCGAAGAGCTGACGACCGAGGATCACCATTTGTCGGCGCCGGTCGGCCTCCGGCTGACGATCTTCAGCAAGCGCACGGATGAGGAAGAAGCCCACGACTCAGGTGGTGAATCGCCCTTACGCGTGTACACGTACGGCGAGCGACTGCATTTTCCGGCGAAGTTGCGGATGCCGCGGAACTATGGGAATCCGGGCGCGCTGGACCTGGTTGGCTATCTGGCGTCGCAAGATGTGCGCCTCACGGGCTCGGTTCGCGCCGCGGAGGTTGATATTCTGCCGGGCTTCGTAGGCGGTCGCGTCGGACTGTGGCGCAGTAACGCGCGCCGCAGCGTGCTCAATCACATTCAACGGCTTTGGCCGGGCGAGCCGGGCGCGCTGATGCAGGCCATGCTCATTGGCGGGCGAGCGTTCTTTGGACGCGAACTGAAGACCAACTTCCAGCGTACCGGGACTTATCACATCCTGGTGGTGTCTGGGATCAACGTTGGCATTCTCGCGTTCGCGTTTTTCTGGGCATTGCGGCGGCTGCCGATGGGCGAAGCGGCAGCCACTGTGTTGACCATTCTGTTCTCGTGGGGCTACGCGTTCCTCGCCGACCTAGGTCCGCCGATCGTGCGCGCGACGATTACGCTTAGTATTTATTTGCTGACGCGGCTGCTGTTCCGCGACCGAGCCGGACTCAACGCGCTAGGCATTGCGGCGCTCGGTATTCTGGTAGCCGCGCCGAGAACCCTATTTGAAGCAAGTTTTCAGTTGACCTTTCTTTCGGTCATTGCTGTTGCTGGAATTGCGGTGCCTATCCTGCAGAGCGCGTTATATCCATTTCAGCGGGCGCTGCGCAATATCGACTCACCCGCTTACGACTTCAGCTTGCCGACAAGGGCGGCGCAATTCCGCTCTGACTTGCGGTTGGTCCGAGAAAACCTGTCGCAGATCGTTGGACAGAGGGTTTCGACCTTCGTCGTAGTGCGCGGAACTTCGTTTGTTGTGGCCGCATTGGAATTGATCTTTATTTCTGCCATTATCGAACTGTCGCTCGCCTTGCCGATGGCCTGGTATTTCCACCGCAGCACCACCATGTCTCTGCTGGCGAATGTGCTGGTCATTCCGCTGGCGAGTATCCTGATGCCCGCAGCGGTGCTGGCGGTCGCGCTTTCGTACATTTCGTTTGCACTGGCGCACCTTCCCGCGCTGATTACAGGTTATTCACTGTCACTGCTGACGGGGACCATTCGTCTCATCGGCCGTTTCCGCATCTCCGACGTGCGCCTGCCGGTACCATCGCCAGCGGTCTGTTGGGCCGCGGCGCTGGCGCTTGGTCTGGCCATGATTCTGGCGCGCCGGCGTTTACTGCTGGCGTGGGTGGGAGTTGCCGGATTGCTGATCGCGGCCATCGCTATCGTTGCGTTGCCGCCGCGAATGCAGTGGCATCCCGGAGTCCTGGAAATCACAGCCATCGACGTGGGCCAGGGCGACTCGCTGTTGATTGTCACACCCGAAGGCAAGACCGTGCTGCTGGACTCCGGCGGCGTTGGGGGAGGCAGCCATTCCGATTTTGATGTGGGCGAGGAAGTCGTCTCTCCCTACCTCTGGAGTCGCGGCATCGGTCACCTTGACGTGGTGGCGATCTCGCATCCGCATTCCGATCACATCGGCGGAATGCACAGCGTCATCGCCAACTTCCGGCCCAAAGAGCTGTGGTATGGGATTGATTCTCCTACCCCGGAATTTGCGGAGTTGGTCGAGGCTGCACATTCGTTCGGTCTCGCGTTTCGACCGCACACGGCTGGCGATGAGTTCACATTTGGTCGCGTGCAGTTTCGTGTTCTGAACCCGCAACCAGGAACGGTGGCCACGAACCGCAGCCAGGATGACGAGTCGATGGTGTTGCATCTGCAGTACGGCGAAACGTCTGCCCTGCTGGTGGGTGATTCGCACAAACGCATCGAGGAGCTTCTGGAAGGGGAAAACCCGCGCGCAAACTTCCTCAAGATCGGACACCACGGCAGCCTGACTTCAAGCACACCGGATTTCCTGCAAGCGGTAGCGCCGCAATTCGCAGTGGTGTCGGCGGGGTACTACAACTCATTCCATCATCCGCGGCCGGAAGTTATGCAACGCTTCGCCGAGCGGCACATTACCACCTACCGCACCGATCTCGCGGGGGCCGTTTCGTTTTATTTCGATGGCACTACGGTTTCGGCTCAGCCGGCTCCTCGCTGACCTCTTCATCGGCGTCCGTGGTGGGATGCTTGCTGAACTCTTCGATCATCGCAGCCGCCTCTTTGGCCTGGTCCTCACGGACGACGACGGTCACACCGCCTACTCCGGGATATATGATTTGAGTTGCGTCGAGACTCTGAACATATGCATCAATCCCGGCCGATTGCAACAGGCCTTGCACGACCATGGCCTCAGTTTCCTGCTCGGTATCAAAAACCTTGACCAGTTCCTCTTTCGGTTCCGGTTTCTCTGCCACGTTTCCTCCGTTCGCTGTGATGCTCACCTAGAATAGCTACAACGCAATTTGCTCGGGAATCGCGCCAGTTTCGTTGTATCATGCCGCCACGGTTTACCGCGCATCAGCAGGATGGCTGCCAACATCCAAATTGTAACGAAACTTCCCGGTCGGGCCCGGCGGAAGAGGCCTGCCGTCAAGCCACTGTTGTGACAAGGAGCCGAATGAATCAGCCCGAGCGGAACGACCTGGAACGGCCAGAAACCGCCTCCAACCCGCAAGAACTCGAAGAGGAGCGTCGCAAGTTGCGCCGCCTGCAAATCATGATGAGCATGGTCATGTCGGTCATCAGCCAGGACACGGACCTCTCGGTGGAAGAAGCCTCCGAGCTCGCCGCCAACGCGAAGCGCGCGGCGCTCGCCATGTTTCCTGACAAAGAGTTCGCCTACGACATCCTTTACAAGCCGCGCCTGCAGCGCTTGATGGCAGAGCGATATCACCTGCAATAGTCACGCGCTATTTGTCGATCGACGCGAGGTACACGGTCAGCGTTCCCCAGAACAGCCGCGCCTGGATCTGAACCGGCAGGTGTCGCGCATCGTCGCTGTACCAGATCAACACCCTTCCGCGGTTCTTCAATGCGCTGTAGTCGCCCTCGGGTCCAACCCGAATCGTCTGGAACGTTCCGGCCGGAGTCTTGATCTGCTCTTTGCCTTCGACATGCGCCTGGATGGTGACGGTCTTGCCTCCGTCGTTGAGCGGAAAGCTATAGGTAGCATCCGGCTGTAGCGGCAGGCTCGAGACATAAAGAACGCCCGAAACAACGTCGGTCACGCATCCGGGGATGTCGTTCTCCGTATGTTTCGATTGGCCCGTCTTCAGGTTCTTCTCTTCCAGAATTGACTTGCCGCGTTTGTAGTCGAAGGTAATGGTCGTGTCGCGCCAGTGCGAGCCTTCTTCGATGTGCTTCACTACTTTGCTTGAACACAGGCTCTGGGCATCGAAGTAGGTGTTGAAACGGTCTTGTACGCGAAACAGCAGTGCAACTACGCCGGTCGAGTCGGCCGTGCCCGTCAAGTGTTCCTGGTTGCCGTTACGCTCCATATGCAGCGTTGCCAGCCCCGCCGTCCAGTAGCGGTATTCCGCTTCGTAGCGCAGCGTCTGGCGGGGAAAATCGTAGCCCGGCCGCAACGGCTGAATGTGCGCCGCAGCCGTGATCGAGGCTTGCGTTGCCGTCGGCGCGGACGTCGAGTGCGCAGGTTGCATTTGCGCGGTAGATTGGCCGCCCGTTCCCAGGGCCAGGACGGAGAGAAGAATTGTGATGATTGCGGACCAGCGAAAGAATGAATTCACCATGAATGCGGAAACCAATGCATCTTCACAACAAGGGCCGCCAACATGGCGGCGGCCCCGATTAGAGCATTGTACTCGCGATGCTGCAGATATAGCTCGCGAGAGAAATCCGCGGTCAGTCCCGAAAACCAAAGCGCTCTGGGCAGCAGCCGCGGCACGCGCTGGGCGTAGCTTTCGTATTCCCCGAACCGTTGCCTTAGAAACCCTTCTTCGGAACGGATCACAGGCACATAAATGATGGCGAAAAATATCAGGATGCCGGCCGCCACCCAAACATCGCGTGACGCGATGACAAAGCCAACGGCGATGATGATGGAGCCCAGGTAAAGCGGATTGCGCGAGTAGGCGTACGGCCCCGTCATCGCCAGCTGCTGGTTTTTCTCCACGTGGCCCGAAGCCATCGCTCTGAGAAATACTCCAAGCGCGACCACCACTCCACTCAAACCTAACGAGAGCCAGTCGGGACGCGCCCGCCACAGATAGAACGCGGCAAACAGGAATCCCAGGGGCACGCGTATGCGACGCGCGATCCGGCTCCATGATTGCGAAGTCCGCGCCGACCCGGCGTCAGTCATTCGGCTCCTTTAGCAACTCATCTACAGCGGCGATTACTCGGTCCGGCTCGATCGACTGCAAGCCGGCATCCGGGTCATCCACGTGCGAGCGGTTGTCCACGCTTTCCGGGCTGCGCAAAATGACCGAGCGAGTGGCGAAAGGTCCGTTGCGGTCAGGGCGAGTCGGGCCGAACAAGGCCACAACCGGCACGCCCAACGCGGCTGCCAAATGCATCGGCCCGGTGTCGCCGCCGACAAACAGGCTGGAGCGGCGGGTGAGCGCGATCAGTTGGCTTACTGAACATTTCACCGGACGGGCCGTCTGTTCGCTGGCCTGCCGTACCGATTCGGCCAAGGCTTCTTCCTGGGGCCCGTAGTTGACCATGACGGCCATGCCGCGGTCGGCCAGCACTTTAGCCACCGCGCCGTACGATTCAGCCGGCCAGCATTTCGCGCCCCAACCCGCGCCGGGATTCAGGATTGCTAGCGGAGCGAAACCGCTGGACGCACAGAACCTATCGGCCCACGCCTCCGTGGCAGGGTCTTGGGGAAACAAAGGCGGCTCGTAGGATAGTGGGTCGCCGGCCACTGCGGAGACCAGAGATAGGGCCTGGTCGACGACGTGCGCTCCTTTTGTCGGAACTATGGTTGTGTAGAACCTGCGCGCCGGGGCCTCTCGCGGCTCGGCGGACCCCACGCGCGATTTCGCACCCGACAGACGGGCCGCCATCGCTGAACGAATCGCTCCCTGTAAATCGAGTGCGATGTGGTACCCCATAGCCCGCACTTCGCGCATGCAGCTCCGCATCTCCAGCCAAGTTGCGCCCGATGACAGCCCCTTGCGCCACTCTTTGAAATCGGAGACATGTACCCAGTCCACCAGCGGCTTCAGTTCCGAGCGCGGCCGCAGCCGCTCGGGCGGATGCGCACACAACAACTCCATCCAGCGCTGCTCCACCAGCCACCCGATTTGCAGATTCGGCCGTTCACGCCGCAACGCAGCGATTGCGGGCATTCCGTGGATTACGTCGCCCATCGCGCTAAGCCGCACCACCAGCACGCGCAACGGTTGCGCGTCCGAACCGTTCAGTTCTTCCACCACCAGGGTCGTCGGCTCCTGTTTGGGAAGCGGGCGGCTCACGGTTCGCGTTTACCTCCGCCGGAGGTTCGCATCTGGCCCAGAAAATTACTAGTGGAATGGTCTTTCGGATCGCCAACGATTTCGACCCGCCCGCCGCAGGCCAGCACTTCGTCACGCTCCGGAACGGTGTCGCGGGTGTAGTCCGTTCCCTTCGCCTGGATATCAGGACAAAGCTCGCGAATCAGCGCACGCACATCCGGCTCGTCGAAGATGACGACGGCATCGACGGCATCGAGGGCAGCAATGATCTCAGCGCGCTCGTGCGCCGGCATCAGTGGACGCCCCTCGCCCTTGAGCTGACGAACGCTGGCATCGGAATTCATCGCGACCACCAGCTTTCCGCCCAGCGCTTTCGCACCGCGAAGATAGCGCACGTGCCCCACGTGCAGCAAGTCGAAGCAACCATTGGCGAGCACAATCGGTTCGCCATTGCGACGCCACTCCGCCGCCTTCGCCAGCAGGACTGGGCGCGACACGATTTTGGTTGACGGTTCGCTCACGAGTTCTTCGCAGATGCGTACTGCTCGATAGCTGCCAGCAATTCACCGCTCGATACCGTGGCAGTTCCCCGTTTCATGACCACAATTCCGCCCGCGAGGTTCGCCAGGCGCGCCGCTGACGCGGTATCGGCTCCGGCTGCCAGCGCCGCCGTGAAGGTCGCAATGACGGTATCGCCTGCGCCGGTCACGTCCACCACTTGATCGGAGCCGAAGATCGGGATCGCCCGCGGTTTGCTGTCGCGCTCAAACGCTACCATGCCGTCGCGTCCGCGGGTGATCACGAGCGACCGCAGCCCCATACGTGTCATGAGTTGCTCGCCTGCGGAGAGGAGTTGCCGATTGTCAGGGCCAATCTTCATCTGCAGCGCTTCTTCGACTTCGGGTTCGTTGGGCGTCGCAGCGGTAACTCCGGAATATTCGAGCAGGCGGTATCGCGAATCCAGTGTGATGGGCTTGTCGTTCGGCCAGTCCTTCGCCTTAATTTGCACCAGCAAATGCGGGGTCGCGGCGCCATATCCATAATCGGAAACCAGTAGCGCCTTCGAGCGGGACACATATTCGCGGGCACTCTTCACAATTTTCGTAACTATAGAATTGTCTGCAGCGATCGGCTCCGGCTCGCGGTCCACGCGCACCACCTGCTGACGGCTGGTGTGCGACATGCCGGCCAGGATACGCGTCTTCGTCGTGGTCACGTGGCCCTTCAGACGCGTGATGCCGTCTGTCGAAATCTTCGTTTCGCGGAACTTCGCCAATAGCAATTCGCCCGGCTCGTCGTCGCCAACAACTCCCACGGGCAATACCTTCACGCCCAGCGAAGCCAGGTTCATGATGGCGTTGCCGCCGCCCCCCGGCACCACCGTTCGCTCGCGGTGCTTCAGAATGAGCACCGGCGCCTCGCGCGAGACGCGGGCGATCTCGCCGAAAACGAACTCGTCCGCCACCAGGTCGGCCAGCACAGTGACCGTGACGTTGTCGAACGAGCGCACAATCGTCTTCAACCGCTCCGCATCATGCTGATGTTTGGCCATTGCTCCTCGGAACTCAGCTTCCGCCTTACACGGGGATAGTGGTGAAGCCCTTTATTCTCTCACGTGCAATTCGCTGCGGCGCTGGATCAAGGCTGCGATCAGCTCGGCCGGAGACTCACAACCCGATCCTGTGGGTGCCTCGAACTCCATCCGTACCAGCGCTATGTGCAAAGGTCGCAGGCGCTCAACATGTTCGCCGAGGTTCACTGCGTCCTTCTCAGTGGTGATGAACGCCGTAGCTCCCGCCTCCTGGCCCAGCTTGAACAGCGCCTGCATGTCGCTCGCGTTGTACGCGTGATGGTCGCGAAACGAACGCGTGCCCACCACCCGCACGCCAGCTTTGCCCAGATCGGTATAAAAGTTCTCCGGTCGGGCGATGCCGCAGAACGCGAAGCACGGTTCGAGCGTTTCCAGAGGAACGATGCTACGCGAGACTCGCCACACTTGCTGACTTACGCGCACGGGAATTTGCTCGGAAGCGACGTCGTCCATCAGCACAATTGCCGACGCCCGCGCCAGCGACGACAAGGGTTCCCGCAATCGTCCTGAAGGCAGCAACGTGTCGTTCAAGTCGCGCTGCGTGATCAATACGATGTCGAAATCCCGCGTCAGCCGACGGTGCTGAAATCCGTCGTCGAGCAGGTGTGCCTGCAGCCCAAACTTCTCTTCTGCGAACTTTCCGGCGGTGTAACGATCTTCGCCCACGATGACGGGCACTCCCAGCTTGCGGGCGATGAGCAGCGGCTCATCGCCGAACTCCTGGGGCGAACCCGCGGGATCGACCAACGCGACTCCCCTGGTTCGTCGTCCGTAGCCGCGCGAAAGAACATTGAACGCAATGCCTCGCTGCCTCAGCAGTTCACCCAACATAATCAGAAAGGGTGTCTTGCCTGCGCCGCCGGCAGAAATGCTGCCGATGCTCACCACCGGGGCCTTCAATCGGTGACTGCGAAGCGTGCCGCGATCGTAAAGCCGATTACGGACGCCTACGCCTGCTCCGAACAGCGCGCTCAGCGCATTCAAGCTTGACTCTCCGCGATAGTCTCTCCGGTTCGCAGCACTGATTCCGTGTGCAGCAGGGTAAGCAGCGCCGCTACGGTCCGTATTGTCGCGCCCTTTTGCATTTGCATCACTTCGAGTGCACGCTCGCCCAGCCGTTCGCGCTCCGCGTCGTCTTGCAGAAGCGCCATGACCGTCGGCGTCAGCGACTCGGGCGTCACCACTCGCAATGCATTTGCCCGCTGAAAGATGCCGATTACGTCGCGAAAATTCTCCGTGTGCGGACCAACCAGAATGGCCACTCCGAACTGCGCGGCTTCCAGGACATTGTGTCCGCCCTTGGGAACCAGGCTGCCCCCGACGAACGCCACGTCGGCAAAATCGTACAGGCTGGCGAGTTCGCCGATGGTGTCCAGCAACAGTACATCTTCGCCCAGCAGCTGTTGTCCATTCCACCGCGAGCGCCGCAGCCAGCGCAAACCTGAGTCTGCAAGCAAAGCGGCCACGGCATCAAAGCGCTGCGGATGTCGCGGCGCCAACACCATCAGCGCGTTGAGATAGTTGTTCTTCATCTGGTGAAAGCACTCCACCAGCATCTCGTCTTCGCCCGCCAGAGTGCTTCCGGCTACGAGGATCGGCCCGATCTCGGCACGCTCTACTGCCGATTCGAACGCATCGACAATCCGAGCCTCCGCCGGAGGACTCACTTCGAACTTCAGGTTCCCTCCAACCTGCACCCGCTCGCTTGGCGCCCCAATCTGTATCAGCCGCCGGGCGTCTTCTTCGCTCTGCGCGAGGAAGAGATCGACATTGCTCATTACACGGCGCAGCAGGGTGCGAAATCGCAGGTACCGTGGCAGCGACCGATCCGACACGCGCGCGTTGACCACCGCAACCGCTGCTCCCGAATTTTTCGCCAGATGCAGCAAGTTGGGCCAGAACTCGCTCTCGGCTAACACGACCAATTTCGGCCGCAGAGCATGCAGGTATGCCCCCACGGTGAACCACAGATCGAGCGGAAAATAGAAGACGTTGCTTTCGCCGAACCGCTCGCGGGCCAATTTCTGGCCGGTGTCGGTGGTGGTCGACACCACGATCCGCCATTCCGGCAATCGCGCCTTCAGCTCCTCAACCATGCGCGAAACCGCCAACACCTCGCCGACCGATACAGCGTGGATCCAGATCGTCTCTCGCCCTGCGCCATCGTGGAGCCGTCCCGGCACCGTGCCCAGCCGCTCAGCCAGTCCGGCGCGATACTTGCCGTGGCGCAACATCTGCAGCAGCCACCACGGACTGCTCAGCACCAGCGCTAGCAGAAAAAGCGCATTGTAGGCGAAGTACATCCCTGCGATTGTACTTGCGAGGAGCAGGTGAACCAATGCTCAGTTGTCGTGCGTGGCTGCGCAAGCGATAATCGCAGCATGGTTTCTTGCAGGCGTTGGATTCTCCCGCTCGTGGCTCTTACGCTTCTGGTTTGCGTCGCCCAGCTTTGGGCCTTCAAAGATTTCGTGATGCCCAAGGCGGAAAACGCCGGCACCTACTCCAGCAAGGACTCGCACCCCGAAGAAAAGATCACCGCCGCCATCGACATCTACAACACGTCACCCAAAGACGACATCTTTAACACACACTACCTGCAGGAGGGGATTCTGCCGGTATTTCTGGTCATCACCAACGATGGCAACAAGCCAATCTCGATGACCAAGATGCAAGCCCAACTGGTCACCTCATCGCGGGCCAAGCTTGACGCCCTCTCTGCCGATGACGTGATGCGCCGCATTAGCCATGTCAACGCCAGCAGCACCAGTCCAAGCGGCCGCACCAGCCCATTTCCTATCCCTGGCGGGAATAAAAACAAGAAAACCCAGCAACAACTCGAGGAGGTCAATCGCGCCCGCTTCAGCGCCTTTGCGGTCGAGCCCCATTCCACCCAGTCAGGCTTTCTCTTCTTCGATATCGAGGACGTGCGCAATCCCGTGCAGGACGCCCACATTTACCTCACTGGGGTGCGCGATGCCAATGGTACCGAGTTGATGTACTTCGATATTCCGGTGATTACGCCAAGCGCAAAGTAGCGCGCTACTTCGCGGCGCCCACGTAGCTCACCTTCCACACGGAATTCGACCCGTCGTCGGTGAACAGCAACGATCCATCAGGCGCCACCGTTACTCCTACGGGACGTCCCCACACATCGCCGTTGGGCAGCACAAATCCCGTCACGAAGTCTTCATACTCGCCGCTGGCTTTGCCCGACTGGTGCAACGGCACGCGAATTACTTCGTAGCCGGTGCGCACGAACCGGTTCCACGAGCCGTGCTGCGAAGAAAAGATATCGCCTTGGTATTCCGCCGGAAACTGTTTGCCCTCGTAGAAGGTCAATTGCAACGTTGCATTGTGCGGCTGTATCAACACATCCGGCACCGTTACCTTGTCCTTCAGCTCCGGGTGCTTACCCTGCAGGCGCGGATCGGGATTGCTGCCAATGTAGTAATACGGCCATCCGTAAAACGCGCCGTCTTGAATGTGTGAGATGTAGTCGGGGACGAGGTTATCGCCCAGCTGGTCGCGCTCGTTCACCGAGGCCCACAATTCGCCTGTTTTCGGATCGATCGCCAGTCCCGCTCCTGCATTGCGAATGCCGGACGCATAAATCCGCCGGTTCGAGCCGTCGGGACTCATCACCGTAATATTGGCACGGCCTTTTTCTTCGGGATTGGTATCGGGATCGTTTGCATTCGACGCCGAGCCAATAGCGACGAATAGTTGCTTGCCGTCTGCGGAGAACACCACGTCGCGCGTCCAGTGTCCTCCACCCGCTGGCACGTCGGCGATCTTCTCCGCCGGGCCGGAGGCCTTCAAGTCTCCATTGTGATACGGAAAGCGGACGATGGCATCCGTGTTTCCCACATATACATACTTCGGGTCGGGTCCGGGTGGATAGAACGCAATCCCATACGGCCGATTCAATCCTGTGGCGAACGTCTCGGTGGTGACTGGTTTTCCGTCAGCGGTGATGCCGCGAAACACCTTCAGGTCTCCGCCCGAACTTTCGACCATGAAGATGTCGCCATTGGGAGCGGTCAGGATTTTGCGCGGCTCGTTAAAGCCGGTGGCAAACAACTCAACCTTGAAGCCGGCCGGAGCTATTGGCCACGCGTTCTTCGGACGATCGATCAGCTTCGGCCCATTCGTGGCCGACTTGGTCGCCATCGGTTTGGGCATATCACTGGGCAGGATCTTGTGCGTGACACCGGGCTTTTCGTAGCGGAAGTCCGTGAACGGCGCCGTCGGCGGCGGAGCGGTTGCAGGATTCGGGGCAGATTGCGCGGCGCAGGCAACGGCCATGAGCAGCAGCCCTGCCGCGAGTCCCATTGCGAAATTCGATACTTTCATGTTCGTCTGTCACTCCAACGGGCGGCAATTGTTTTCTTAGATGACGAAAGCGATGTGAGGAATCGAAATCGTCGGTCACGCGGGAGCTACTCGGCCCGCGATACACCCCGAAAGACGTACCCCACCTCACTCAATCGTGGGATTCTCCGTTTGCTCGTTCCGGGTTACCGTGACTATCAAAGTCATCCCAAAGGAAAGTACCAAGGCTCAAGGGGACCCTGTATGCCCACTACGCAATCAAGCACGTGGATGCATAGCAATCGTTACAGCGCCGATACGGCTTGCGAGCATTGCGATGGCATAGTTCGTCACGAATCGTGGTGCATCACTCGCAGCCCGATCATCCGTTACGCCTACCAGGCTGTTCTAGAGGCCAGCTCCCTCAGTGTAGGAGACCAGATCAGTCTCCAAGCACTGGCAGTTCGCTGGGTCGACAATGCCTGTGCGGGCGCGTGCAAGTCTGGCAAAACCGCGAAACGCTAGCCGCAGGCCCAGTGGCCGTACCCGCCATCACTGGGTCCATCCGCAGACCTTCGCCTTGCGTCGCTGCCATTGCCCTTGACTCCATCCCCGCGCGAACATAACCTCTCACTTTCACCGAAAGGACTTATATGAGCCTCCTGCAATGGTGCGACGAAGGTCCGGCCACCGTCTCCGTGCTCGCCAGTGTCGAAGACGCGATCCGCACAATGTTGGACAAAGACGTTGGCGCTTGTGCCGTGATCGACGAAAAGGGAATCGTGGCTGGCATGTTCACTGAGCGCGACATCCTGGCCAAGTTCGCCTTGAGCGGACGAGATGCGAAAGACACGCCCGTCCGCGAACTGATGAGTCCCATGGTCGAAATGGCGACCGGTGAGACCACCGCCGCAGAGGCTTTTCAGGTCATGCTCGAACGTCACTACCGCCATCTCCCCGTCGTCGACGATCAGGGACGGGTGCTGGGAATTCTCTCGATTCGCAACATTCTCGAAGCCCGGATTGACGATCTGCTTGCTGAGCTGGCCAGCCGGAACCATTGAACTTGCTGTTAAGTTACTGAAATATAGCCACTTGACTTAGTCGTGACAAGTCAACAAACGGTCTGGCGCAAGAATCTTAGTGTCTTTCACTCACATTTCGGCACGTCCTGCGATTTCCCGGTATAATTGACCCTTCCATGACGCAAAAGCGACTGATTCGTTCGACTACTGTTCTTTGTGTTCGCCGCGATGGGAAGGTGGTCATGGCCGGAGACGGCCAAGTGACCCTCGGCGAAAATGTCATTAAGCACTCCGCCCGCAAGATCCGGCGGCTCTATCAAGACAAGATTCTGGCGGGCTTTGCCGGCTCGACCGCCGACGCCTTCTCGCTCTTCGCCCGCTTCGAGTCGAAGCTGGAGCAGTATCACGGCAACTTGGGCCGAGCGGCCGTCGAGCTCGCCAAGGACTGGCGTACCGACAAGATGCTGCGCCAGCTCGAAGCGCTGCTCCTGGTCGCTGACCAGACCCAAACTTTCCTGATTAGCGGTCAGGGCGACGTGATTGAGCCCGATACGGGCATCGCCGCCATCGGCAGCGGAGGATCCTTCGCCACTTCAGCTGCGACCGCGCTAATGGAGCACACGCAGCTTTCGGCTCGTCAAATTGCCGAAGAAGCCATGAAGATCGCCGGCAAAATCTGCATCTATACCAACGATAAGGTCACGATCGAAGAACTGTAGTCACGGGCTTTTACCCACAAGGAATACGAATTGGCCATTTATCTTCCCGCAACCACTGACGACGAACACGTAGCCCTCGACGAACTCACTCCGCGCGAGATTGTGCGCGAGCTCGACAAGTACGTGGTCGGGCAGCATGACGCCAAGCGCGCCGTAGCTATCGCGCTGCGCAATCGCATGCGCCGCCAGAAGCTGACACCCGAGCTGGCGGAAGAAATCATCCCCAAGAACATCATCATGATGGGCCCCACCGGCGTCGGCAAAACCGAGATCGCCCGCCGCCTGGCCAAACTCGCCAACTCGCCCTTCATGAAGGTCGAAGCGTCAAAGTTTACCGAGGTCGGCTACGTCGGCCGTGACGTCGAATCCATGATCCGCGACCTGGTTGAAATCGCCATCGACATGGTCCGCGAAGAAAAGCTCGAAGACGTCGCCGACAAAGCAGAATTGAACGCCGAAGAGCGTCTGCTCGACTTGTTGTTGCCTTCGATGCCGACGCAGGTCACTCCACCGAAAACCACTACCCACGATTCGACGATTGGATTCGGCCTCGATAAAGAGCCTTTGCTCGCCGGCGAGCCCGGCTCGCGCACACGCGAGAAGTTTCGCCAGCAGTTGCGCGAAGGCAAGCTCGACGAGCGCATGGTCGAGCTCGACGTGCGCGAAAAGTCGATGCCTGCGTTCGAGATCATCACCAACCAGGGCGTCGAAGACATGGACATCAACATGAAAGACATGTTGCCCAACATCTTCGGACAGCGCACCAAGAAGCGGAAAATGAAGGTCAGCGAGGCCTTCGAGTACCTCATCCAGGAAGAAGAACAGCGCCTCATCGACATCGACCAGGTGCACCGCATTGCAGTCGAGCGGGTCGAGAATTCGGGCATCATCTTCCTCGACGAGATCGACAAGATCGCCGGCCGCGAAGGCGGACACGGCCCTGACGTCTCGCGCGAGGGCGTGCAGCGCGACATCCTGCCCATCGTGGAAGGCACCACCGTCAACACGCGCTACGGCATGGTGCGCACCGACCATGTGCTGTTCATCGCGGCGGGCGCGTTCCATGTGTCGAAGCCCAGCGACCTGATCCCGGAATTGCAGGGCCGCTTCCCCATTCGCGTCGAGTTGCAGTCGCTGACCGTTGAGGACTTCATCAAGATCCTCACTGAGCCTAAGTCATCGCTCACCAAGCAGTACATCGCGCTGCTGGAGACCGAGGGCGTGAAGCTTGAATTCACGACCGAGGCGCTGGCGGAAATCGCCAACTTCGCCTTCAAGGTCAACGAGGGCACTGAGAACATCGGGGCGCGCCGCCTGCACACCATCATGGAGCGCGTGCTCGACAGGATCAGCTTCGAGGCTCCCGACCTGAAGGAAAAAGACGTCACGGTCGACGCCGACTACGTGCGTAACGCACTCACCGACATCGTGAAGGACCAGGACCTCTCGCGCTACATTCTGTAGCGGAATACCTGGAAACTGGGTGCCCCACTCAAGCCGCTGTTGCTTGAGTGGGGTTTTTCGATGGGCGATCCAAACCGTTCACTGAGCAGTGAAGACTCTGCCTGGACGCCATTCGGTTTCCCATTTCTTCCGCCGGATGATACAACTCTCTCCAACCTTTATCTGAGGATGGCATTCATGGCACGCATTTCCCCCGGCCGAACCTTCGGCCTGCTGGCCCTATCGCTGACGCTCTTTATCCCTGTCTACGCCGCTGACACCAGCACCCCTACTGCATGGAAGGCGGACCTGCTCACCTGGCGTGCTGACCTTTCAAAGGAACTGCAAGCTCCCAATGGTTGGCTCACCCTGATCGGTTTGGAGTGGTTGAAGCCGGGCGACAACTCATTCGGTTCGGCGGCAGGAAATAAGCTGGTGATACAAGGGCCGACCGCTGCCTTCCTGGGAGTGGTGCAACTTGATGACAAAACGCTGCGGTTGTTGCCGCCGCACGGGGGATACCCCAAGGGAATGCTGGTCGACGGTAAACCGCCGGCGAATCCGCAAGCGTTGGGTGCCGATGACTCGGAGCATCCTTCGAAAATCACCCATGGCACTGTCACCATCACTGTCATTCATCGCGGCGACCAATACGGTTTGCGTATCAAGGATTCGAAAGCGCCCACGCTGGTGAAGTTTCATGGCCTGCGCTGGTACGCACCCAATGAGGCTTACCGCGTGCAGGCCAAGTGGATTCCCTACAATCCACCGCACAAGGTCAAGATTCCAACGATTTTGGGAACCGAAGTCATGTCCGATGTCCCAGGCGCGGCAGAATTCACGCTCGATGGAAAAACGTATCGCCTCGAGCCGATTATGGAGAGCCCCGAAGACAAGGATCTGTTCTTTATCATGCGCGACACCACCAGCACCAGCGAGACCTACGGTGCGGGACGATTTCTCTACACGCCGCTTCCGGACCACGGACTGACGCAACCCGGCGAGCTGGTACTCGACTTCAACCGAGCGCAGAATCCGCCGTGTGCCTATACGCCTTACGCCACGTGCCCCTTGCCGCCCCCGCAGAACCGCTTGCCAATCCCGATTGCCGCGGGTCAGCAGCGTTATCATGACTAGTTAGCGCTAGGCCTTCTCTGCCGCCTCGTCGCCTTCGGTGACGAATTTCCAGAACGATTTCAGGCCTTTTCTCCAGCGCAGGTCTTCCACCGCCAGCAGATCCAGGCATTCGCGAACTTCTTCTTCTACTCCGCGATAGGTGGGCAGCAGTCGAAACACCACGCGGTTCTTGTCAGCCGACTCGATCGGCTCAACTACCGTCGGGTGAAACACACCCCGGGCCACCGAAAAACCATTGGCGCGGCCGATCACCACTTGCTTCTCTGGACCGAATAGCAGCCGCCGATAAGCAAACACCAGCGATCCGTCCTGGCGGGGCTTCAGCGTGCCGTAAGTTCTGCGCTTCACGTTCTTCAGTCCCGCACTGAACGCCTTCACTCCTTGATCGCGACCCGGACGCTCCTGCACCTCGAAAAGCAGCATTTGCAGCAGGCTCACGGCGTACAACGTGCCGAAAACCGACAACCGTAGCGCCCACCCGAACAGGAGGAAGCTGACGATGATCACTGCCAACGAAAGCAGCAGTCCAAGGTGCGGGCTGATAATCGACGTCCCCAGCAGGATGGCAAAGATCACATTCCGGATCGCCTTCAACACGAAATCCACGAACGGAAACGGACTGATCAGCGCCAGCACGTCGAAGCAATGGCCGAGTAGCCACACCACGCCGGTTATCGCAAACCCGACAATCATGTAGAGCACCGCCGTCGCTACACTGAAGGCGTGCTGCGCGCCCGATGCCTGCGCGTTCGTCGCTGCGTAGACCACTGGCCCGCTCAGAACCTGCGCGAACAGGTTCTTTAGCGACGTGTAGCCCATCACCCGAGCAACCTGGTTCATTACCACGGGAAACACGATGAGGATGAGCGACGCGTGATTAACCAGCAAGACCTCGACGGCGTCGAGCGGCTTCTTGATCAGCGGAGCAAATCCGCCAAAGGTATCTTTGATGAAGATAAGCACCAGCAGCGCCATGACAGGCGCCCAGAAGTACGGGCGGTCGAAAAATGGAAGCTGTCCGCGCTGCGGCCCAGGCGTCTTGAAGTACTGCCACGCGCCCATCACGCTTACCCCGACCAACGGCGAGATTGCTGTGCTGGTCACCGTGGCCAACGCCGTGTTAACACTTTCCCCGCTCTTTAAGACTTGCGTGGATTCGTCCGGGCCGGCGGTTTGAGCTGAGATCAACAGCACAACTGCGATCAGAATGAGAGGTAATAACAGCCAACGACGCATGAGAAGGCCTCCGGCGGGGGGAAGGCAATTCTAAATGACGTCACGGGCGGGCTTCAGAGGATGTGTGCGAACTCTATCGTCCGCTCCCGGGGACGGCATATCTAAGCCCGCCCGCCGGACGCACCATCCTTTGCCTTTCTTTAGCAGCGTTCGGATCAAACAGGCGTCACGGCGTTCGCACTCCGTGACGCCTCGTTGTCGTGCTCAGATCGTTATGGTTTCTTTCGCCTCAGCAATAACCAAAGCAGAAAGAGAATCACAATCAAGAGCAACAACCACCACAGCCACTTCGGAAATTCCGACCCTCCGCCGACAATGGTTCCTACTGCGACCGGCTGACGCGCATTGACGAAAACTGTCGCCGCTGCATCATTCCCAATCACCGCAACGTCGAGGGTGCAGGCATCGAGAAGCGCGTCACCTTTCACGCCCGCCGCGGTGCAGACGCCTCGCGTGCGCTCATACACCTGCTTGTCGAGATCGCCTGCGTAGAACGTTCTTGCGGCATTGCCGGTCTCAACGCTCCTCTCGCCGCATGCCGACAACAGTGACTCTTCCTGGGAGACGCGCCAGCTTTGGCCATACCGCTGATAAAACTCCTGGAACGCGAATGGAGCTGTCAGTACGGTTCCGTCCCGCGCCGCGATCTGGTTGACGTTTCCGCCGGAGTTAGCGAGCAGACCACTGACTTTGGCCGGCCACTTCCCCAGGCCTACCGAGACGTTGATCCACGTCGGGTTGACGTCGGCACGTACCGAATTGCCGTTCTGGTCGGTGATGACGTAGCTGTTGCCGATGCGCCAGATATCGACACCATCGGGCGTAGAAGAGACCTTGCCGTCACCGATTTCCATGTTCTCGCCATTGACATTGAGCCTCGCGGGCGCCAGGCAGACGGCGACTCTGTCCTTGCCCATTTGCGTCGCAATCGCGTGGTTCACATCCGCGTTCGGCCATGTCGGTGCTCCCGACACTTGTCGCGCCACAACCAGGAAGTCCGGGTCTGCTTGCGCCACTACAAAATCGCCCGCCGCCTGGAAGTCATACAGCAAGCCATGGTAGGTATCCAGGTGAGTATCGCCGATGCTCGTCGCGGCTGCGCAATTGGAAGTCGCGCCGCCGGCCGTGCTCTCATTGAAGATGACAGCCGGCCCCGGCGCAGTTGCCACAGGAGCACTCGGCCCGAAACTCAGGTTGTTCATCTCCGCAGTGAAACCTTGCGCCACGCAGTTTGGCGGAGCGGTTCCCCCATAGATAATCCTCGTCCGGGTGACGAGGTTGGCTCCACTATTGAAGCTGGCAGTTCCGCCGCCATTGCTGTTACCGCCATCGCCGAACAGGTTGAATTCGGCGATCGTCCACCCTGCGGCTGCACCGACGGCGTTGTCACCATTGACTGAATACGCGGTGCCGCTGCTCGTAAACGTCACCGAATCCCCTGTGGTACTGACCGCACCGCTCAGGCTCATCTGCGCCAAGTTGGTAATCGCCTGATTCGGCACGCCTACCGCCCCGTTAGTGTCGTTCTTCCAGCAGTAGATGTCAGGGTCGTTAGTGAACTGGAACTGGTTCCAATGCTGCCCCGGAGGGCAAGGGTTGTTGTACTTCAGGATCCAGTACTGAATGAAAGCGTCCCCCGACGTTCCATCATTCTCGAACACAAACTGTTGCCAGGTGGAACAGTTCGCCGGCACCGCAGCTCCGCTGCACACCGCCCCGTTGAAAAAGTTCATGTTGAGCTGCAGCGTATACGCGTTGGCGATGGATGGTCCCGAGTTGCCGATCGGCCCACTCTCGCTGGTCACACTGGTGACGGTGTCGAACGAGCCGATTGCTGTCGATATGAACCCCGTCGGCGCCTGCGCCGAGATATCGTTGCTGTTGCCCACAACCAGAGGCCGCGCCCCTCGCTTCGGCGGCATCGGACGGTTTGGCGCAGGCTTGCAGGCAACCTCCCGCCACTCCTTACTGGGATACGCGGCCTGGAAGCACCCCCGCTTCGGCAGGGGAACTTGCGCTATTGATACGCGCCACTCATCGCGCAGCCGCAACTCGTCCGGCGACAGGTTCCCATTCGACGGCGCCTGCGCCCAAAGTCCGACGCAGGCGATACACGTTAACCCGACACACACTAACGACAGTCGCACTGTCCTGTTCATAGGTCCTCCTTTTAGGTCCCTGATGAATCAAATGAGTCCAAGCCAGACGCGTCCTCGCGACCTCGTTGTCGCGGCACAACCGCCAATATTGGTCTAAGACACTGCACCCGCCCTGCCATAGACAGCCCGAACCGGTTGGGCCAAGACCTAAGTTACGAACATGTTCGTTATTAGCGAGATGGCAAACGTCGGGTAACTGAGCCGCGATGCCTGCGGCGACGCTGCTATCTCATCGGATAGCCGATCCAATCCAATTCGCTACGGGCTGGCCTTTGTCTTTTACTGACAACCGACAACAGGTCACTGACAACCGTTCCCATGTTCACCCGTCACAGTCCACCCCTCCCCCCGCTGTTTATAATCCCCCGCATGAACCTCGAACAGAAACTGACCGAACTGAAGCGCCGCGACTCCCTCGCCGAGTCCGGTGGAGGCGAAGCCCGCCGCGCCGCGCAACACAAGCAAGGCAAGATGTCCGCGCGCGAGCGCATCGAGTTCCTCCTCGACGAAGGCACCTTCGAAGAGACCGACAAGCTCGTCACCCACCGCTGCAACGACTTCGGCATGGACGAGCAAAAGTTCTTCGGCGACGGCTTCATCACCGGCTACGGACGCATCGAAGGCCGCCTCGTCTTCGTCTTCGCGCAGGACTTCACGGTCTTCGGCGGCTCGCTCTCCGAAACCAACGCCGCCAAAATCGTCAAGATGATGGACATGGCCATGCGCGTCGGCGCTCCTGTCATCGGCCTCAACGACTCCGGAGGCGCGCGCATTCAGGAAGGTGTGATGTCGCTTGCCGGTTACGCCGACATCTTCCTGCGCAACGTTCTCTCCAGCGGAGTCGTGCCGCAAATCTCCGCCATCATGGGCCCCTGCGCCGGAGGCGCGGTCTACTCCCCGGCCATGACCGACTTCATCCTCATGGTCGAAAACACCTCGTACATGTTTATCACCGGCCCCGAAGTCATCAAAGCCGTCACCCATGAAGAGGTCACCAAAGACGAGCTCGGCGGAGCCATGACCCACAACGCGAAATCCGGCGTGGCCCACTTCCTCGCCCACGACGACGCCGAGTGTCTCAGCATGATCCGCGAGATGCTCAGTTTCATGCCTTCTAACAATCTCGAAGATCCGCCGCGCAAGGCCAACACCGATCCCATCGATCGCGCCGACGAAGCACTCGACACCCTCGTCCCCACCGAATCTAACCTTCCCTACGACATCAAAGACGTCATCACCCACGTCGTTGACGACGGCTACTTCTTCGAGGTGCACGAGCACTACGCCAAGAACATCGTCATCGGATTCGCGCGCCTCAACGGCAAGCCTGTCGGCATCGTCGCCAACCAGCCCAACTTCCTCGCCGGAGTCCTCGACATCAGCGCCAGCATCAAGGGCGCGCGCTTCGTGCGCTTCTGCGACTGCTTCAACATTCCGCTCATTACCTTCGAAGACGTGCCCGGCTTCCTTCCCGGCACCCAGCAGGAGTACGGCGGCATCATCACCCACGGCGCCAAGCTGCTCTACGCCTTCTCCGAAGCCACCGTGCCCAAAATCACCGTCATCACTCGCAAGGCTTACGGCGGAGCCTATTGCGTCATGGCCTCCAAGCACATCCGCACCGACGTGAACTATGCGTGGCCGACCGCCGAAATCGCCGTCATGGGCCCCGAAGGCGCAGTCAACATCGTCTATCGCCGCGAGCTGGAGAAGTCAGACAACCCCGAGGCCGAGCGCGCCGCCAAGATCGAGGAGTTTCGCGAGCGCTTCGCCAATCCCTACGTCGCCGCCGAGCGCGGATACCTCGACGCTGTCATCCGCCCCCGCGACACCCGCCGCAAGCTAATCCAGGCCCTGGATATGCTGGAAAACAAGCGCGACAAAAACCCGCCCAAGAAGCATGGGAATATACCGCTGTAATTTATCCGCTTGATGCCGATTTAGATACCTAGGAATGATTGGTGCGATAATTCATGTGTCGAAAGCGTCAATCAGGGCTAAAAAGGGTTAGCAGAAATAGGATTCTGCTGATTTAGCGGTTTGATGCCTCTTCGGTTAAACAAAAGTCACATGGAATCAATGCATCGAATCGTAGATTATGACAGTCCGCCGGTTGTGGAGACTGTGCTCGGAGTGTTTTTTGCACCTCTGCAGGGTTTTGGTCTTCTGCATCAAGGCGTATTTTGGGATCGGGTTCGTTCGCGATATCCGAAGTATGAACTGATGCCCGCCATCGGCGAGACGGAGCTCCGAATCGGTCCCCAAGGGTTCCAACCGCCGTCGGTTCGCGCGCTTCTCGTGGAGGACTCTGGTGGGCAGCTGGTCCAAGTGCAGAATAACGGCTTCTTCCGGAATTGGCGGAAATCCCCGGGCATTCCCGGCTATATCCACTACGACGTCATGCGCCCGTCCTTTGAAGGAGACTGGGAGGAGTTCCTGCAGTTCCTCGGTCAAGAGCACTTACCCAACCCCGAAGTCATGGAAGCCCAAGTTACATACATTAACCAGTTTGTTCGAGGCGTCGAATGGAACACCCTCCACGACTTGGCGCGCATCTTCAAGGCTCCGGATATGCTTCCTCGGAACGAAACGATTTCAGGGCTTAAGATGTTTTCATTCTTAAGGATCTTCGAACTCAACCACGACGCAGGGCGATTGGAGGTCGCCGCACAACCGGCCGTTCGACAAATCGACGGCAAGGAAATCATGCAATTCACACTCACGGCCGCTGGAAAGCCTAAGAGTCTGTCGACCACCGACCTGATGGCTTGGTTCGACTTAGGGCACGCAGCTGTGGTACGGACTTTCGACGATATGACATCCGAAGAAGCTCACCAAAAGTGGGGCAAAAAATGATGATGCCTGCTGTGTCGACCGGACCTGTTCTTGAACGAACACAATCATGCATTTCCAAAACACCGTCAACGAGCCTTTTTGCGTCGGCAGCGTTGTTTGAATCTGCTCCGTGGCTTAACGACGCCCTTGCTCGAGTCCATGAATTGGAGCAGGCTGGCCAGAATTACCCAGGAGTAGGAGACTTGCAGGTTCCCGCAGCCACTGGAAGCGCCACACGGATTTTGCTGTCAAACATCGATGTTCCTGTGCTACGGAAGCCTGATTTTTCTGTTGCCTCCGGTGGCGTAATGGTGCTGAGTTTCAACACTGCACAGAGGGAAGCCGAGTTTACGATCTTTCCTTCCGGCGCAGTGATCCTTAACCTATCGCAGGGCGGAGAACTCACCAGCGATGCTGAACTCTCGCCCTCTGACCGACGCCAGGTCAAAGACGCCGTTCTATGGGCTTTGGGGCGACTCTAGGAGCTTTCAATAGCGAGTCATGCCCGACCGGGAGCACGATCCCACTTTAGCCGATGACGTTCGCCTCATTAGGGTATTGGTCCGACCTGACTGGATAACTAGCAAAGGAGGTCCTGAAAGGGCTTCCTCGGTTGTTTTTTTGGACGGTCAGACGCACGAAGTTTCATGCTTCGTCGACTCCGCTGAGGCCAGAAACGCTCTTCGAGGACTTTACCCGGATGCGAAAGTCGCAGTCATAACGGTTGGTGCAGCAAGGCGATCTGGACATTTGGTCGCGCGCGATGATGAAGGTGGCGAAGGCATCCCGGGCCACGTTGTTTTGGTTCAAGTGGAAGCTCGACAGGAGTCCAAAGAGCACAGACGCCGAACGAAGCAGCTCGCCGGCGAATCCATTGTGGAACCTTTATGACTGGCTGACTGGGTGCCCCTCGATAAGGTCGAAGGCTGGTGGCCCACATATCCCGCGGGTGGCCCATCCGGCCTTCCTTTGGCCGGGTGGGGCTTTTCGTCACAACTACTGACGTCTCCTCGGTCGGGGAGGCCAGGCCACCCTCGTTCGCCGTGCGCCGGCCTTTCGGTGTTCGGGCTGTTGCACTACCGGGGCTGGCGCCATGGCAGGCTCCACAGTCCGCGCACCGAGAGGATGACGGAGAAGAGCGCGGTCACGCCGAGCGCCAGGAGCGTCCAGACGAGAAGAAGGCTCCGCTGGAGTTGGCGATGCGGCTGCCGACGCCGACCCCCTTTCCCATCATATGAACGACGGGGACGACCAACGCAAGGAGCGACCCGAGGAGGATGATGACGTACCCAGATCGCCGTTCGGCGAGCACCAGCGTTCCGTACAGCCAGACGACCAGGATTGGCACCGCAATGAGGTCCAAAAGCTTTCCCGGCTCCATCCCGCGGACGATGTCATCCGTCAGGTGAAATGTCATGAAGAGGATCGAGAGTAGAGACGTGATGGTTAACATAACGCTGTGTTTCATTGGATATCCTCCCTGATGGCGCTCGGCAGACGCGATGTCGTCATGGCCCACGTCGCAATGTTCATCGTAGTTGGCCCGCATATCCCGCGGTCCTTGCCCGTTCCGCTGTCTGTTCTGTAAACCATATACGTGAGGCGAGGGATTTATGTCTCTTGCCGGGTGCCCCATCCGGCCTGATTTTGGCCGGGTGGGTCTTTGACCTTCGCAAACCTGGGAAGCCGTCGAGTCCCCGCCTCACGGGACGCTATAAGACAGGAAGTTTTACATCCATGAAGGAGACCGCGACATCCCTATAAACCAATACCTGTGAGGCACGATGACGAAAACGACGAGCTTTCAAACAGACATTCGCCCGCTCTTTACGGAACGAGACATTCAAGGCATGAGCCCGGCGTTCAACCTGGCAAGTTACGACGACGTCAAACAGCACGCTGCCGCCATCTACGATCGCATTCGTGGAATCGGCGGCGCCGTAATGCCGCCCCCACCGCCGAGAGGGGAAGGTCCTTGGCCGCAATCTCGCATTGAACTCTTCGCCCAGTGGATGGCGGACGGGTTCCAACCCTAGTCGGCCGGGTACCCCACGCCAGCCGGTCTTGCTTGGGTGGGTCTTTTGACTTTCACTGACAACTGACCGCCGACAACTGACAACTGTCTCCATCACACCCCACCGTGACCGTTGCCCTTTCGCATCCGCCTCCATTGCGCGACCATTCACCGCGAGGAGAGGCAGTTGTGTCTCTTGCCTCGGTCCCCGCCCATCCGTGGACTGGAAACGGCTCTTTTGACATCTCGGCGTGCCCTGCGGCTGTAGCTGGATCGGTACATATTTGTATGGAATGTATGACAAGATCCTGTCATACTTGTATGTGAAGTATGGCAACTTGGTGTATGACTTGTATGTATTCTATGACAGTTTGGGCCGTAGTAAACGCTCGGAATCGCATCTAAACCATTATGGCTCAAATGGATACGTATAAGTCGCCTGGAATCAACTACTTGTGGACAATTTACGCCTAACCGGCTGATTCTAAAGAAGTGTGAATACAAGAATGAAAGACAAAGCACCCAAGACCGAAAAAAACCTGCTTCAGGTTCGCCTTT
This sequence comes from uncultured Acidobacteriaceae bacterium, assembly GCA_963837915.1. Classification (GTDB taxonomy): domain Bacteria; phylum Acidobacteriota; class Terriglobia; order Terriglobales; family Acidobacteriaceae; genus DASRAA01. The sequence continues at coordinate 410,899 of CAWIPZ010000009.1, read as the reverse complement.
CCGACAACGAAAAGCGCAACATCAAGATGATGGCCGCGGGCCAGGGATTGACTCTGAGGGAAGCGACCGTGGCTGCATTTACCGCCTGGGCGGAAAAGCTCCGCGCGCAGGCCGCGGCTGCCAAATCGGCCAAAGCTGCTGGGCAAAAGTAAAACTCACCCTGCTTCGATCCGCTCGCAGCGGAGCACCAGCTCTTCGATGGCAACCTGCGCCTCTTGGGAATTGAGTAGGTCTCCGGTGCACTTGACGATGCGGGCGCCCGAGAGCGTCCATGTCTGCACCGTCTGGGTCCGGTCCTCGCTCCGCAGCATGAGAACGACCTCACGCTGCGCGTTGACACCGCTGCGGCTTTCCGCCAGCCATGAGCCGAGACTGGCCTCGCCTATCACGCCGCGCTTCAGGGTCACGTCCGGCACCTTATGTGTGCCCGTAATCTTGCTGCTACGTTCGGGGGGTTCATTTCCGTCGCGGTATTCGGCCACTCCCATCTCGAGGCCGAGCCCGCCGCACTCCTGAAATCCCGCTTGCGTTTCGGACTCGCCGGCAAATTGCAGCAGGTAATTGAACTGACGGTAGGGAATTTCTCTTGGCATGCCCGCTATTATCTCCCTGAAGCGTGCCGGATGGGTCTTTGACCTTCGCAAACCCAGGCAGCCATCGAGTCCCGCCCCGCAGGACGCCAACACTCTCCCGAGAGACGCTGCTCGGCGGCTGTGAGATACTCGCTCCCCAAGCCGCACGCCAGGCTGACTCGCACGCCATCAAATTTCCTCAGGAGGATGTCTCCATGCGCTCGCGTCATAACCGCTCTCTCGTCTTGTTCGCCCTCGCCTGCTCGATAGGTGCTGCGAACCTTCCTGCCCAATCGACCTCGGGCACCGCCCTGCTGAAGGAGTCCATCAGCCTCACCGGCCCGGTGATGTGGATCGATTCCGGCTCCCCCGGCATGGTGCTGGTGGTCGTTCGCGGCAACGATGTTGTCATCGAGGGCTACGGCGAAACCGCCAAGGGCAACGGTAAAGAGCCCGATGGAAAGTCGCTTATCCGACTGGGCTCGATCTCGAAGACCTTCACGGGCACCCTGCTGGCCAGCTTGTCGCTCGACGGCAAGGTGCACCTCACCGACCCTCTGAAGATGTACGCCGGAGGCGCCACGGTCCCCCAATTCGGCCAGCGCGAGATCACCCTGCTAGACCTCGCGACTCACTCGGCCGGCCTTCCGCGCGAGATCGGTGACGTGCCCCCGAATGTGAAGGCGTTTACCTGGCCGACCAAGGAGGAGCGGTGGAGCTGGCTGGCGAATTACAAGCTCGCGTGGGAGCCCGGCAAGAATGCTGCGTATTCGAATGTCGGCTTCGATCTCCTGGCAGACGCGTTAGCTACTGCCGCCGGTAAACCCTACGCCGACCTGTTGCACGAGCGCATCACTGGCCCACTTGGAATGAACGACACCGGCGTTAATCCGACCAAGGAGCAGTGCGATCGGCTGATGCTGGGCAGCGGCATTGGCGGCCCCGGGCCCTGCGTCGAAAGCTCGGCCACCGAGGGAGCGGGCGGGGTGTACTCCACGGGCGCCGACATGGCGCTGTGGATCAAGTACAACCTGGAGCAAGATCCCACAATGTGGCAGGTGCCAACGGTTGCGCACGCTATCTATCGTCCGCGGCAGGCGCTGCAGACCGCGATCGGCTTCGACGAAGCTGGACCCATGTCGGGCATCGGGCTTGCTTGGGTCACGATGGCCGCTGATGGAATACGACCCATGATCGTCGCCAAGAGCGGTGGTGGCGGAGGCTTCATGACTTACGTCGCGTTTGCGCCGGGGCGAAATGTAGGCGTGTTCGCAGCCGTCAACAAAGTCGGTTTTGAAATGTTCTACGGTATGACGCAGGCCGCTAACGACCTGATTGCCAACCTGGTGACACGTTGAGGCCGCGATTGGCGATTCGCAGCCTACTACGCGAATAATGTTGAACCGGCATGAATAGTTTGTTACTGTGCTCCCTCACTTCCCAAGAGAGACTGGCCATGCCGATTACCCGGATCCTGCACCTCGAGTTGCTAGGCTTCCTCTATGGCCTGGCAGCCATTGTGGCCTTCCAGATGCTGACTGGCCGAATCAATCTCAAGGGGCTTTTCCAGCAAAAAGACGGATCGGCGCAAACCAGTCCGGAGAGAATTCAGCTGTTGCTGGCGACCATCGCCGCCGCCGCTAATTATTTGGGGGAAGTTGCCAAGAGCAGCACCGGGACGATGCCGGACGTGAGTAATAACTGGCTTTACCTGATGGGCGGCAGCAGCGGCATTTACGCTGCGCGAAAAGCATGGAAAACATGGACCGGTAGGAACAACTAGGAGGAAAGTCATGAGTGTGATGGCACAGGTTTGTGGGTTTACGCTTTGCGCCTTTCTGGGCGCGTTGTGCGCCACCATCATCGCCTGGATCTGGATGGGGAAGATCGATCTGTCACAGCTAATCAGTGAACCATCGGGAGATGCCAGCATGTCGCGCTTCCAGTTGCTGATCTTCACCTTCGTGATCGCCATTAGCCTTTTCGTGCTGGTGGAAGCCAACCACGGGGCCATCCCAGACATCCCGTCGGGCGTGCTGACGCTATTAGGCATTAGCGCCAGCACATATGCGGTCAGCAAAGGCATCTCGTATAGCCAACCTCAGCTACTTACACCGCAAGCCGGCAGCGCCGCTGACACGGGCGGAGTGGCGGCTGACGCGCAAGCTGCCGCCGATGAAGCGAGCGAACACGCTGCGGCCGCTCAGCAGGCGGCGGCGGCCACACAAGCGGCCGTCAGTCAGATGGCGGTGCATGCGGCCGCTGCTCAACAGGCTGTCCAGCAGACTGCAGAGAATGCGGCGAAGGCCCAGCAGGCTGCGGATAAGGCGACTGGCAACCTGTCCTAAAGACAGAAGCAATGTCACGGGTCGGTTATCCAGACAACTATCCGATTGCCTACTGACGTGAGGTGTAGCCATGCCGACAAGAAACGCCCCAACAACGACCGCAGGCGCCACGACGGCCACGAAGAAGACTGCAGGTGCCAAGACAACCAGGGTGGCGGCTGCGGCGGCGACGACGACCAGTGCAGTAAGAACCGTCGCTCCAATGATTCCGCTGGCCGTCGCACTATTAGGCACAGCTGTTCTGCCGGGCGGGAAGACAACGACTGCCCCCGGCGCTCCAACCGGACCAATCACGAGCACGCAGCCCCAAAAGTGTGGAGGCGACATATCGGACTTCCGCGCCTGTCACGATATGTATCCGACTGGCTGCACCATCAGTGGCAGCTCGTACGATCCGTTCCTCAATGAACTTAAGAACCAGATTAAGTGGGGAACCTTGGCTCCAGCTGCCATGCAGCCGAAAGAAGTTATCAGCACCCTCGACCAGCTCAATCAACTTGAGGCACAGCTCAAGCCGATAGGACTCAATCAGAAAAACCATGGCGACCTGTCCAGTAAATTGGCAGATATGGGCGAAGGCAGCATTTATGGCGTAGTGGGATATCTCTATGCTGTGGAACCCGAGGGTGCAGAAAGCAGCAACTGCCAGCTTGCCAAAGACCCTCCCGATTTCCAGGATGTGGACTACCACATTTTCGTCGGCTTCGACCCTGCGGTAGCGGAGAAGCTTCGCAGTGGCAAGGCGATTACTTCAGCCGAGAAACACCAATCGATGGTGGTGGAGATGACACCGCACTATCGCGATGCCTTTCATCAGGAATGGACGGTGGATGCGGTGAAAGCTGTACTGGGACAGCAAGTGAAAGTGCTCGGTCAACTCATGGTTGATAACGAACACTTCGTCGCAGGCCAGGACTGCGGCGTCGATCCGACCAACGCTCGCTGCTGGCGTGCCTCGGTGTGGGAACTGCATCCGGTCATTGACTTTACAGCATGCGCAGCGAGCAACTGTAGCGCGACCTCGTCGGCAGGCTGGACACCCATCGGAGAAAACACTAAGACTGCTAGTACGTCCGACGAAGCTCCCGCCAAGGGTGCTACGAAAGGCGCGAAATAGAGACACTGGCGAAGGAAGCCGCTGCCTGGCAGCGGCGTTTCTGTTGAATGCCAATCGCCTGTTGTGTGGAGGAGTGAGGAGACTACAAACAAGAATCCCGAGGTTGTGTTGCTCCTCCTTCTCAACCGGCAGTTCGCTTTAGACCCTTGCCGACCTGTGGTCGCCGGATGCTTGCGCACGCAGCGTACGATCTTGACTTGGGCTCCGGGCTTACTGCCAACCGGAATCGGGCTCAACGCCTCGGGATCCTATCTTGCCTTTGACGAGTTTCTTGTTTTCTCAACCGGCGGTTCGCTATTGACCGTTGCCGTCCCTCCGTTAGCCTATGCGCTGCAGACGCGGCTGCGGTGAACTTGCTTCAGCCCCGGACTCGCCACCAACCAGAAAACCTCGGAAACTATCAAAGAACGAGTTTGTTTTACTCCCGGCGTTTTGGAAGTCAATAAAAATTCGACGATTTTATCGGCTTTGTTTTCAAGCGAGTGCAGTTCATCCACAGGAGTGTGACCGAAAATGGTGCAATGTCACGATGAAGATCGCGCCCTCTCCCGGCGGACGCAGCATTTTAGCGGGGTTCCTACCCTCGGGCGGCAGACGCAGTGATTCCGCGATTTCATGAACACATTGTGACAATCTGGCAAGAGTCCTTGTTTTATGCGGCTTAAGCAAGCCGGAAAAACGGCAATTTGCTCATTTGTTACCATCGGCATCATGCCGCTGGTCGTAGCCGAGCATCTCGTGAAGTCATTTTCTACCGGGCAGAACGCCTTCGGGACTAGTTCGGCCGGCCGGATTCGTGCGGTAAACGACGTGTCGTTGGCGATTGAGGCCGGAGAAACACTCGGGTTGGTGGGCGAGTCAGGCTCGGGCAAAAGCACGCTGGGACGCTTGCTGCTGCGATTGATCGAGCCGGACTCGGGGATCCGTGCGCTTCGACGGTCGCGATGTGCTGGCGGCAAGGGGTGGCGAACTGCGGCGGCTCAGGCGAGACATGCAGATCATCTTTCAGGATCCCTACGGTTCGCTCGATCCGCGCATGACCGTCGAGAAGATTGTGTGCGAGCCGAACGCCATTCACGGCGGAGAGTCAGGGCAAGCAACGCGCACGCGGGCTGCCGGGATGCTGCAGGCTGTCGGGTTGGACGACTCGGCCTTGCGCCGCTATGCTCACGAGTTCAGCGGAGGGCAGCGGCAACGCATCGGGATCGCGCGCGCGCTGATGCTGCGGCCGCGTTTTATTGTGGCCGATGAGCCGGTTTCGGCGCTCGATGTCAGCGTAGGGGCCCAGATCGTCAACCTGCTGCGCGACCTGCAAAAGGAATTTCAGCTCACGTATCTGTTTATTTCGCACTCGCTGCCGGTGGTGCGCTACCTGGCAACGCGCGTCGCGGTGATGAAGCAGGGTGAAATCGTGGAATTAGGCGCGACTGAGCAGATTGTCTCCGCTCCGCGCCATGAGTACACGCGCGCGCTGCTGGCAGCGACTCCCGAGCTGGAGACTGCGGCTACGTAAACGCCAGCGTCTCCTGGCTTTTGTGTGTGGCCAACTCGTCGCGAAAAGCGGCGCCTTCGAGGCGCAACAGAAAAGCCTTGGTCGGCAATCCGCCGCCGTAGCCACCCAGAGCTTTGCCTCCGGCTAGTACTCGATGGCACGGCACAATGATCGCGACCGGATTGTGATGGTTCGATTGTCCGACGGCTCGATAAGCGTTCGGACGCCCCACAGCGCGTGCAATTTCACCGTAACTGCGAGTTTCGCCGTAGGGAATACTGAGCAGCTGCTCCCAACACTCGCGCTGGAAGTCGGTGCCGCGCAGATCGAGCGGCATGGCAAATTCGCGGCGCCGGCCAGCGAAGTATTCGTCTAGTTGCTGTTGTACCTCCGCACAAGCGGCGGATGATTCCTGCCAGTTGACCGGTCGGCCGGCCAGAGTGGCTGGAAGCTCATGGCCAAAGGCGAGCACCGCCAGGCCTGCCTCCGCCATGCCGAGGACCAGTGGTCCGACGGGAGAGTTGATACGCGAATAGTGAAGTATTTCCATGTGACTCTCGGCCTTGTTTTCGCTAGGAACGCTACACTTAAGCGGCCGACCGTTGAATCATACCGAGAATTGGCCCGTTTGATGCACGTGAAAGCCGAACGAACAGTTTATTTGTAAAGCGATGTAAAGCGCTGCAAACAATTAAACGTTGTGGCCACCGCGACGTCCAATGAGCTACAGGGTTTACCTGTGAGTGGAAAAAAACGGTGGCACGCGTATCTTCTTGGCTCACTTTCGCCATCCAAAGCCGCAAGGGGCTAAAATAAGGAAGACCCCCGCAGCGAAACGACATCCAATCGAACTAACGGCTGGTCCTAGAGAATGAATCGAACTCGCATTAGTGTCACCTTTTTGGCTGTTCTGCTGGCTTGCTCGGTTGGCAGCCTCGCGCAAGACAAACCGGCGTCAACCTCTGCCCCGGAAGCTTCGGCTGCGGCCGCCCCGACAACTCCGAGCGCCGACAAGGCGCCAGCGCCTGACAAGGCCGCGGCCTATTACCACTTCGCGATGGCGCACATCTACGAAGAGATGGTCTCAATGTATGGGCGCGCCGATTACGCTAATAAGGCGATCGACGAGTACCGCCTGGCCATCGAGAACGATCCGACGTCGGACTACCTGAACGCCGGGCTCGCCGAGCTGTATGCCCGAACGGGCCGCATCAAGGACGCCATCCAGGAAGCGCAGGACATCCTGAAGCGGGATGGCAACAACCTTGAGGCGCATCGCCTCCTGGGCCGCATCTATCTTCGCTCGTTGGGCGACATGCAGTCGGGCACGCAGTCGCAGGAAGTCCTGAAACTGGCGATCGACCAGTATGAGCAGATCGTCAAGCTGGATCCAAACAGCGTGGAAGATCACCTGTTGCTGGGCCGCCTGTACCGCCTGAACAACGATCTGGTGAAAGCCGAGAACGAGTTCAAGACGGCAGTGAAGATCCAGCCAGACTCGGAAGAGGCCGTGACCGCGTTGTCGATTCTGTACAACGAGGAGGGCGACTCGTCGCGAGCCCTGGACGTGCTGAATGCATTCCCCGAAGCTGCGCGCACCTCGAAGGTGTATGCCGCGCTGGGGTACACGTACGAACAGAACAAGGCTTACAAGAAGGCAATCGAGGCGTATCAGAAGTCGGTTGACCTCGATCACGACAACCTCGATTCAGTCCGCGGGCTGGCGCAGAACCTGCTCAACGATGGCCAGACCGATGCCGCTCTGGCACAATTCAAGGTCATCGTCGATGCCGATCCCTCGGATGCGCAGACGTATATGCGTATGGCCGAGATCTACCGGCGAAATGGAAAGTATGACGAGGCGTCGGAAGCGCTCAACAAGGCGAGCGCCATTGTGCCTGAGTCGCTGGAGCTGAAGTACAACATCGCAGTCATTCAAGAAGCGCAGGGCAAGTACGACGACTCCATTGCCACCCTCAACCAGTTGCTGCAAAAGACCGACCACGCGAACGGCGAGTACGACACTTCTGAAAAGAACAACCGCGCCATCTTCCTGGAGCGGCTGGGCACGGTCTACCGCGAGGCCAATAAGCCGCAGATGTCGATTGACACGTTCCGGCGCATGACCGAATTGGGCGACGACAATGCCATTCGGGGCTACCAGGAAATCATCGAGACCTACCGCGACGAGAAACAGTGGCAGATGGCCACCAACGCCGCGGAGGAAGCGGCGAAGAAATTCCCCAGTGACCGCTCTTTGCAAATGGTAGCGGCGTCGCAGCGGGCTGACATGGGCGACTCCACTGCGGCCATTGAGCAGGTGAAGCTGATGCTCAAAGGCACGGCCGACGACCGTGAGGTCTATATCGCGCTGGCCCAGATGTATAGCCGGGTGAAGGACTGGCCCAATGCGGAGACCAGCATCAACAAGGCGTTGGCGCTGTCGACCAAGCAGGAAGACAAAGACTATGCCCTGTTTGTCGCGGGCTCCATCTACGAGCGGCAGAAAAAATACGAGCAGGCCGAGGAGGCGTTCCACAAGGTGATCGTCAGCGACCCTAAGAACGCGCAGGCGTTGAATTACCTCGGCTACATGCTGGCTGACCGTGGCACGCGGCTCGACGAGGCGCTGGGCTACATTCGTCGCGCGGTCGCGCTTGATCCGCAGAATGGCGCGTATCTCGACTCGCTGGGATGGGTTTATTACCGGTTGGGCAACTATGATCTGGCGGAAGAGAACTTGCGGCGGGCGTCGGAGAAAATCGGCAGCGATCCCACAGTGCAGGCCCACCTGGGCGATCTCTACCAAAAGACCGGTCACCTGAAGCTGGCTACCAGCCACTGGCAACGTGCGTTAGAGGAGTGGAACAAAACCATTCCCGCCGAAGTCGATACCGAAGAAATGGCCAAGGTGCAGAAAGACCTTGAGTCGGCCAAAGTGCGACTCGCAAAGCAGACTCCGGGCAAAGACTAGCCCTCTTCCAATCTGATCAGAATCTGGGTGCCCCATCCTTTCCCTGCATTTGGGAAAGGGTGGGAAACATGCTGCTAAACTCGCACTATGCTTGCCAGCTATGCGGCTCGCGTGGAAGACACCCGCGGGCGGCGCTATCCTGAGCCGCCGCATTCGTACCGCAACGCTTTTCAGCGCGATCGCGACCGCGTCATTCATTCTCGCGCCTTTCGCAGGCTTGAGAACAAGACCCAGGTCTTCACCCGACGCTACTCCGACCACTTTCGCACCCGCCTGACGCACACCATCGAGGTCGCGCAGATCTCGCGCACCATCGCCGCCGCACTCAATTTGAATGTTGACCTGACCGAGACGCTCGCGCTGGTGCATGACATCGGGCACCCGCCTTTCGGGCACGCTGGGGAACGTGCGCTCGATGCCCTGATGCAAAAGCATGGCGACTTCTTCGATCACAACCTGCAGGCGCTGCGTATCGTCGAAGATTTTGAGTTGCGCTATGCCGCGTTTCGGGGACTCAACCTGACCTTCGAAGTGCGCGAGGGCATCATCAAGCACTCGCACGACTACACGGTAGCCGCGCATCCGGATTTGGCGGAGTATTTGCTCGAGCTTCGGCCGCCTCTGGAGGCACAGCTTATCGATTTGACCGATGAGATCGGTTACACCACCGCCGACTTGGACGACGGATTCGAAGCGAAACTGCTCAAGCTGGCTGATATTCGAAAGAATGTGCGCGCGTTTGAGCGCTTCTACGTCGAGGCAGAGGCAAAGTATCCCGATGCGCCCGACAAGCTGAAGTTCAACGAAGCGCTGAAGCGGATGCTCAATCGGTTTGTCTCCGACTTGATCGAGAATACGAAGTCACGCGTTGCGCAATCAGGTGTGAGCAGCGTGGACGATGTGCGGCGGTATCCAGAACGGCTGGTTGCCTTCAGTCCTGAAGTCGAACAGGAGCGCCGCGACGCCAAGGCATTCCTCTACAAGACGCTGTACGAGAGCAAACCGCTCCAGCCCGAGAAGGTCAAAGCGGAAAAAGTTGTGACCGAGACGTTCGATTTTCTTGTCGCCAATCCGGGCGCGCTGCCGGCGAGCTATCAGGAAAAAATCGAGCACGAAAAGCTAGTGCGCGTGGTGTGCGACTACATCGCGGGGATGACCGATCACTACGTGCAAGACGTGTGGAAGAAACTTGGAGCCGCACAGTAGGACAATTCGCGAGTGCTTGAAAGTCGAAATCAAATCCATTGACATGTGCTGCACATGCAAGTATGCTCAGCACATGTCCAAGATGATCCAGATTCGCAATGTACCCGATGCCCTGCACCGCCGCCTGAAGGCCCGTGCCGCCATGGCGGGCATGTCGCTGTCGGACTATCTGCTGTCCGAGATCCGGGAAATCGCCCAGCAGCCGACCCTGGCTGAGTTCCGTGAGATGTTGCTCCGTCGCGAGCCAGTGACCGCCGACATCGACACAGTCCGCATCCTTCGCGAGGAGCGAGACGCGCGTTGATCGTTCTCGACGCATCGGTCACGGTGGAATGGCTCCTCCGGACGCCTGTGGGACAGAGTATCGAAAGACGAATTTATTCTCGCGGCGAGCTCCTGCATGCTCCGCACCTTATTGACCTTGAAGTGACGCAGGTGCTGCGCCGCCAAGTGCGGGAAGGGCGCGTACCCTCTGGCCGGGCGGAGGAAGCTGTGCATGACCTCATGCGGCTTCATTTGAGGCGATATCCCCACACAACGCTTCTGCCTAGTGTCTGGCAATACCGCCATACGCTTTCAGCCTACGATGCGGCTTACGTTGTGCTGGCTGAAACACTCGGCGCGACCCTGCTCACGCGAAACGCCCGCCTCGCTTCCGCTCACGGCCATGCGGCGACAATCGAGCTGTTCTAGAAATCGGTTACAGCTTCAGCGGATACAGCTTGATGTCGCGGAAATAAATTTCCGCGCCTTCCGATTGGATCAGGATTTTTCCGCTTGCGGGATAGGCCTTTGAGCCTTCGTTTACCAACTTGCCGTTCAGATACTGCTTCACGTTGTCGCCTTGCACCACGATCTCAACCACGTTCCATTCGCCGTGTGGCTTTTCGATTTCTCCGTTGGGGTCGCGGTAGCCGGTCACATTTTGCCACGACCCTTCGCCAATGCGCTTGATTCTGGCCGCCGAATTCGGAGGTCCAGTTTCGCGCTTCCCGTCGGTGCCGGTGAGTGCGGCGCCGTCGGTCATGTAGAAGTCGCCGGTCTGGCCTTCGCAAATCTGGTATTCGATCGACGTCGGCCACACCTTGTTCGGTCCTTGAATGTGATACAGAATGCCGCTGTCGCGGGCCTGGCCTTCGCGCGGAGCGTGCGTGGCTTCACCCCACTTGAACTCGGCGCGCAGATAGTAATCCGCGAACTCCTTCTTGGTGATGAGGTATCCCATCTCGGCACCGGAGACGTGAATCACGCCCTTCTCGAAGGTGAAGACATGATCAGGATCGCTGTTCAGGCCGTTGGTCTTGAGGAAGCTGTCGAACTGGTCGCGATCGCCGTTGTCGAACAGGACGATCGCGTTGCCGTGGGCGGGAACGTACGAATTGTCTTCACCCGCGATTGCGGGCAAAGAAGAGAATCCGGCCAGCACGGCAGCGAGAAGAATTGCGAGCATCGTTGGCCAGCGAGAAGGGTTCATTGTGTTCTCCTTGGCGGGATTGGTGACGAGCGAAGTGGAGACGGTCAATGGATCAGTCGGCTTGTCGCCGTCCGAACACATCCAGAATGCGATGTGGCTTGGGTTCGTCGAGAGCGATGGCGGCTGAACGACCGCCCGGGCCGCGCTTCAGTCCAGCAGCAACGTAGGCGTAAGGATCTTGCGGCTCGGATCGGCGAAACCAGTTCCGCAATCGACGGATAAAGTTCTGCGCAAACGACATTCCAGAATCCCCGTGGCAGCTAGTCTCCCGCCACCATTTCCGGCGCCCGCTGGATCTCTCCCACGTCCACCAGGTTGGTCGGATACTTGCCGGTATAACATGCCGTGCAGTACTTGACCGTGTCACTCTCGCCAGCCGCTTTCTTCATACCTTCGAGAGAAAGATAGGCCAGCGAGTCGGCACCGATATATTCGCGAATTTCATCCACCGACTTATTGGCGGCGATGAGCTGGTTCTTCGAGGGCGTGTCCACGCCGTAGTAGCAGGGTGAAATGGTCGGCGGACACGAAATCCGCATGTGAACTTCCGTCGCGCCGGCGTCGCGCACCATGCGAACAATCTTGCGGCTGGTGGTCCCGCGCACGATGGAATCGTCAATCAGCACCACGCGTTTGCCCTCGATCACGTGCCGCACCGGGTTCAGCTTCAGGCGCACGCCAAAGTCGCGCACCCGCTGCTCCGGCTCAATGAACGTCCGGCCGACGTAGTGATTGCGGATCAGCCCGAACTGGATGGGAATTTCGCTCTGAGCAGAGAAGCCCATTGCGGCCGTAACGCCCGAGTCCGGGATCGGAATGACGATGTCGGCGTCGACCGGCGATTCGAGCGCAAGCTGGCGGCCCATGGCGTCGCGCGACTGCTGTACCGAGCGGCTAAACACGATGCTGTCGGGACGCGAGAAATAGACGTGCTCGAAGATGCAGCTCGACATGGGCTGTTTTGACGCGTAATAACGCGAGTGCACACCTTCGGGTCCGACAATCACCAACTCTCCCGGCTTTACTTCGCGCTCATAGATGGCGCCGATCAGGTCGAACGCGCACGTCTCAGAGGCAAACACAATCGCGTCTTTGTGGTTTTCGGAGTGTCCAGGAATGCGGCCCATCACCAGCGGACGAAATCCTCGTGGATCGCGCGCCGCATAAACATGGTTGGGCGTCAGCATGACCAGCGAAAATGCGCCTTCGATGCGGCGCAACGAATCGCTCATTGCGCTCTCCAGTGTCTCTTCCTTCGAGCGCGCTATCAGGTGCACGATGACTTCGGTGTCGCTGGTGGTCTGGAAGATCGATCCCTGGTGCTCGAGCTGCGACCGAATCTCGTGGGCGTTGACGATGTTTCCGTTGTGCGCCAGCGCGATTTTGCCTTTGCTACATTCCACACGAATGGGTTGGGCGTTGAGCAATGCCGAGTCGCCAGTGGTCGAGTATCGAGTGTGGCCAATGGCCGCCGAACCCGGAATGCGCGCCAGAGCCTCGGCAGTAAAGATGTCCGACACCAGGCCCATCGCCTTGTGGAGTTCAATGTGATCTCCGTTGGCTGAGGCGATGCCTGCCGACTCCTGCCCGCGGTGTTGCAGCGCATACAGGCTGAGGTAGGCGAGCTTGGAAGCTTCGGGGTGGCCATAGATGGCCGCCACGCCACACTCTTCGTGCAGTTTGTCAGATGTGATCAGCATCGCTCACCTGTTCCATCGGTCGGTTAAGAAACTTCTAAACTCATGCCATCCGCTACGGCATGCTTCCCGTCACCAGCTGTTCTTCCGTCTCCGTGTGCAGCGCCTTCTCCAGCGCGCCCGCCCAGTGCTCTTTCAATTCTGACACCATCGCCGAGGCCGACACGTTTCCGTCCACCCGGATTTCCAGCTTGTCGGGAACCGTGCTGCCGATATTTTCTGCTGAGAGGGCGTGTTTTACCGCTACTTGTTTGATTCTTTCTACATACTTCTGGTCGCAGGATATGAGGATCCGGCTGGCATCCTCGCCAAAGAGCACAAACTCCGGAACCAAGCCGCCGGAAGGCACATCGATTTGCGCTCCGATGCCCCGGGCGAAGCCACATTCCGCTAAAGTGACCGCCAATCCGCCCTCGGTGCAGTCCTTGGCCGACTCGACCAGGCCCTCGTCGATCATCTGGATGATCGCCTTCTGCAGGGCGGCTTCCTTCTCGAGCTCCAGCGCCGGAGGGAATCCCCAAATCTGGCCCAGTATTTCCTTGGCGTACTCAGATGAGCCGAATTCGGCCTCGACGTCCGACGCGTCGCCCGGCTCGGAGCCGCGCAGCAGCAGCAGCGCCCGACCTGCTTGTTGGAAGTCAGGTCCCACGGCCTTTTGCACGTCCTCGAGGATGCCGACGATCCCCATGACTGGCGTGGGATAGATGCCTTCGCCGAGCGTCTCGTTGTAGAAGCTGACGTTGCCGCCGGTGATGGGCGTCTCCAACTCCTCGCAGGCTTTGGTGATGCCGTCAATGGTCTGGGCGAACTGCCACATAATGTGCGGCTTTTCGGGATTGCCGAAGTTCAGGCAATTCGTGGCCGCGATCGGGGTCGCACCCGAACAAGCCACGTTGCGCGCCGACTCGGCGACAGCGTGCATGGCGCCTAGCTTGGGATCAAGGTAGCACCAGCGTCCGTTGCCGTCGAGCGCCATCGCCAGCGCGCGCTTGGTACCCTTCACGCGGATTACTCCCGCTTCGCGGCCGGGACCTTCGACGGTGTTGGTCTGGACCATCGAGTCGTACTGCTCGTACACCCAGCGCTTGGAACAGATATTCGGGCTGGCCAGAAGCCCCTTCAAGTTGCCGGTCAGGTCGGCGTTCGTCCCCAACTGAATGGTTTCCGGCATCTCGCGCGCGACAGGCGGCTCCCAGCGCTCCATGGGACGGTTGTACAGCGGGGCCTCGTCAGTCAGCGCCTGGTTGGGAATCTCTGCGACAACCTTGCCGTGCTCCAGTACGCGCATCGTTGATTCCGGAATGACGCGGCCAATGGTGACGGCGTCGAGTCCCCACTTCTCGAACACGCGGAAGACTTCGTTCTCGCGGCCTTTCTCGGCGACCAGCAGCATGCGCTCCTGCGACTCGCTCAGCATGATCTCGTAAGGAGTCATGCCGGTGTCGCGCTGCGGCACCAGGTCGAGCTCGATTTCGAGGCCGACACCGCCGCGGCCGCCCATTTCGCAGGTCGAGCAGGTCAGGCCTGCGGCGCCCATGTCCTGGATGCCGATGATCGCACCCGTCTGCATGGCTTCGAGGCAGGCTTCCAGCAACAATTTCTCCAGGAACGGATCGCCGACCTGAACGTTGGGCCGCTTGGCCTCGGAGCCTTCGCTGAACTCCTCGCTGGCCATGGTCGCGCCGTGGATGCCATCGCGTCCGGTCTTTGAGCCGACGTAGATAACTGGGTTCCCTTCGCCCGACGCCTTAGCATAAAAAATCTGGTCGCGGCGGACCAGACCAAGGGCGAACGCATTGACCAGCGGATTGCCGTTATAACAACTCTCGAACTTTACCTCGCCGCCCACATTGGGCACGCCGAAACAGTTGCCATACGACGCCACGCCGCTGACCACGCCCTCCATCACGGAATGGTTCTTGTGCAGTGTCGCTTGGTCGATAGTGGGTGCCCCATCCTTTCCCTTGTTTTGGGAAAGGGTGGGAACAGTAATTGGTCCAAAGCGCAGCGAATCCATCACCGCGACCGGCCGCGCACCCATGGTGAAGATGTCGCGCAGGATACCGCCAACACCCGTGGTTGCGCCCTGAAATGGCTCGATAAACGACGGGTGATTGTGCGACTCGATCTTGAACGCGCACGCCCAGCCGTCGCCGATGTCGATGATTCCGGCGTTTTCGCCCGGCCCTTGCACCACACGGCGGCTGCGCGTCGGCAGGCGCTTCAGGTGCACGCGCGATGATTTGTATGAGCAGTGTTCGCTCCACATCACGCTGAAGATGCCCAGCTCGGTAAGCGTCGGCGTGCGGCCCATCGATTTCAAGATGCGCTGGTACTCGTCCGGCGTAATGCCGTGGTCGCGCAGCAGTTCGGGAGTGATAACGGGTTCCTGGGCGGCGGGCGTTACGGATTCGACTGGGTTCATGGCGATTCGGAGTGGAGTCTTTATTCTCGCATGGCAGAGGATGCGAGGAAAGGCGCAAGAGCGCGGGCCAATGAAATTCCGGCCTGTCTGGACGGCAGAACTCGACTGCAGCAGGAGGACTTTCTCGACGAGCTCGTCCAGATCGGCTCTTTCCTTAGCGAGGTCGCGTTCGGCATCGCTACCGGTTACGCCGAACCATCGGGTCAGCGACAACATCGGTTGATTACTCGGCGAGTGCCGTCCGCTACGTGAGATTGGAGATGAATTTCAAGGCGGTGATGCTCGGCAAGAAGCAGTAGGCAGCTGCTTTCGTGGTGACGAAAGTGGAGAACCCCGTGACCTTGATGGGTGCCGCGCCGTTGGGTTGCGGAATCACGAAGATGCTCTCCGCCGGATCTTGTGCACCAATCATCGGATCTTTCGATTTGGGGTCCAGCCTCATCTGTCCGGCAAATGCAGCGCCGTTGACCCATTCCTTCAGCACGAACTCGTATTGATCTTCGATATCCGAGACAATGAAATACCCCATCAGCCCGCGCTCTATGCCGTCATAGGGTTGCTTGGGATCGAAATTTGGCCCGTAGGGCAGGCCACGACGAATCAGCCGGTGGTTATTGTTGCTGCCACCGGGATTCCCTTGGCCGATAACGGGCTGGCCCCGGGGATTGATCCGCCGCATGTGCGCGCCAACCGGGCAGCGCAGTCCCTCGGGATCTCCTGAGCCATCGGAGTTGACGTATTCGTAGTTGTTGAGCTGATCGAGAGGGATGCCGCCGGGAGGGCTGTCGGTGTCGGGCGACAAGGCGAGTGGAACGCCATTACGCCAGCGTCCGCAGATCTTGGCGGCAAGCAGTTCAGGATCAATCTTGTCTTTGTTCGATTGCAGGAAATTCTCGAATCCGACCACGTCGGTCTTGATCATTTTGAAGACGGCGAAACTGCCGTTCAGCCCGAGTTCATGAGGCTCGGGCACAATGTAATTTTCCGCCTCGTCCAACAAAACGAAGAGCCAAGGCTCACAGGGCTGCTGATGGTCCGCGAGATATCGCTCGGGACCGCCGCGAATGGTGGTCATGCTGATGCCGTCGGTGTAACCAAAGGGAACCTTAGCCGTAGGGACGGGATTACCATCGACCGTCTCCAGCCACGCATTACCGTCGACGCGGCAGATCTCATGAAACGCGCCGCGTTCGGCAAACAGGGCCGATAGACGATCGCTATAGGCCGTCATGGCCTCAGGGCCCATGGCATGCAGCGTCAGCAGTACGTGATCGCTCCCTTTGCCGAAACCATCGATCCAGTTCTCGGGAGCGCTGGGCCCGGTATCACCCACGAATTGAGCCTGCTCGGCGGCGCCGGCGATGAACGAGCCGAACGCCGCGAACGAAAGCTCATCAACTTTATCTCTGATTTCCAGGGCGAGCATGCCCGGCCAGGTGATGCCCACGTTGAGACAGTAGTCGGGCTTGTAGCGCGGCGCTTCCGCTTGATTGTCGAAAGGGCCGGGCTCGAAGCCCACGTGCCAATCTTCAGCGGTGGTGATCTGCGGCGTGTCGGATTCGTCGCCACTGGCGAGGCGTCCCAGCAGCTTGCGCGCTTCGGCCGGAACGCCAACGGTCAGCAGGAAATGCCGCACCATCGGCATCCGGTAACCACGCAGGATGAATCCTTGAATATCGCCAAGGTCGAGAGTGCTCTTAGCCCCTGAATTCGCTTGCGTCTCGTCGTCTTGGGTCACTACATTTCTCCTGCTTGTTCCTGGCTGCTGGTTCGGGTTTTATGGCGTCTTGCCGTCGGCGATCAGGGCGCGGATGTCTTGGACCGATAGGCCAGGATACGCCTGGCAAAAGTCGATAGGAGCAGGGTTTGCTCCGACTGCGAAGTCAACGAACTCGTGGCGGTATTTCCCGCATGGTAACAGTCGCGCGGCTGTAGTTGAATCGCGGGTCCTACTCCGCGGCTGACGCTCCTTGATAGGCAGGCCGCACCAGCAGAAGCGCGAACAAGATGTGAACCATGGAGGCCGGCAACAACAGAAAGCCCGCGAATTCTCCGCCGACGCGGAGATAGCCGAGATACAGCCCAGCCACCAGGTTGTAGACGAACAAAGCCCGAGTAACCGGCGCGGGCACGTCATTCTCAGATGGCCAGCACGCTATCGCCAGAGACAGAAGCGCGAATCCGGCCACTCGGGCCACAGCGATGCCACTGGCGGAGAGTTCGACGCCGAGGAGAAATCGGGCCACTAATTCGGGAATGGCGAGCAAGGCAACTCCGGTCGCTGCCTCGATCGACGCGGATAGTATTACCAACATTCTCGTTGTCATCGCTAACTCGAACCGCGCACTACTGC
The DNA here is from genome assembly GCA_963837915.1 of uncultured Acidobacteriaceae bacterium. GTDB lineage: Bacteria > Acidobacteriota > Terriglobia > Terriglobales > Acidobacteriaceae > DASRAA01. The sequence continues at coordinate 393,241 of CAWIPZ010000009.1, read as the reverse complement.
TTCGGCCACTGCTTGAACATCTTCTGCACGGCCTTCTGCACCATTTCCTGGTTCTTGTTGCCGTTGTTGTTGAGCGTGTTCTGGGCAATGCCGCGCCACACCAGCGACTTCGCCTTGACGTCGTATAGACTGACCACCATCGTCGCTTCGACATTCTGCTGTGGACTGATACCGCCCATGCCGCCGCCGATACCACGCATGCCCCATGCGTTGTAAGAGGTCTGTTCGCGCTCGCCGCCACTGGCGGTGAGGACCAGGTCCGGGTTTTGCGATTCCTGCACCATCTGCAAGCCTTTGCCCTGCATGGCCGAGTTAATATCCTGCTGCGCCACCTGCGCCAGGATCGAATTCTGGATCTGGTTCTTGTTGTTGGAGCCCCAAGCGTAGGTGTGGTACTGCGAGAAATTCGCGTTATGGTCGTAGTTGACGGAAACCTGCTGTGCGACGGCAAGAGTGGAAGCGACGCATAAGAACAGCGCGCAAATTGCAATGTTCGTTTTCATGTTCGTAGTCCTTTTCGTAGTTGAAATCGTCCGGTTTGAGGTCCCTTTGGGCCGAAGCCCCAAGAATTAACAACTCCTGCAACGCGGCGCTGAAGTGCCGCCCTCCCCATGCCTGCAACTCACAAAATCCCGTGGCCGGTCTCGCGTTTCGCCTGGCGCTCGAAGTAGAACGCTATGCCCAACGCTAGAATCAACGCCGCGATCCCGAACAAGGTCAAGCTCGGCACGTTGTTCGGTTCTTCGATAATCACCTTGCGCGCCATGGCGATCAACGCAACTTCCAGCACAACACGCACGTGGATTACGTCCCGTTTCACGTATGCTTTCAGCGTTTCCAGCAGCTCGACACCGATGAGCACCAGCAGGAAGTAGCCAAATATCTCGAGCAGGCCTTGAACGGGGATCAGCCACTTAGGCGGCTTCAGAATTTCCTCGCCGACCAGCCAGCCCAGGTGGACCGTCGAGAGCACCATGACAACCATGAGCATGATGGCCAGTGCCACGACGGTGGCCTTCTGAACTTTCGAGATCAGCGTTTCCAACAGGTGATCCCACGGGCTCGGTTCAGTTCGCGTTCGCTGCCTCCGGTTCTACAATGCGCTGCCAGCGGTTGCGCCAGCAGCGCGGGTCTGCTTATTTCTCGCGGGCCAACCCTGTCCGTCCACCTAGTCTCTGGCCCTCGCCAGCATTTCCGCGGCTTTCCGCTCGTCCTCGGCCGACAACTGCGACGGTCCCAGCTTGTAGTGCAGCTTGTCGATGGTGCCCGTGAACGCGAACGGAACCTCATAAGTGAAGTCCACCGGCGTCTGGTTGTCGAGCCCGATGTCGAACGTCTCATCGATCGCGAACATCAGCGGAACAGTGTGCTCGATCGTCTTGCGGGCGACCTCCTTACCATCCACGCTGAGCACGCCGGTGCCACCCTTGCCGGGGCCGGGGCCGTCGTACTTGAAGTCAAAGATGATGGTGTGCTTGCCCTCGTCCAGCGAAGAAAGCCCTTCCCAGCGGTAGCGCTCCAAGTCGAGCAGGTTGTAAACGAACACCGGCCTGCCGCGGCCGATGTGGAATAAGTCGGTAGCGAACGACAGAATCAGTCCGATGGCCGCCACCATCAAGAATGCGTAACCAAACCGTTTTCTCCACCTACCGGCGGTGCCAATGAAGAGCAGCAGCAATCCGAAAATCAACAAACCCAGACCGATGTACTTGACCGGCTTACTGCTGAAGAACCAGCTCGCGCCGGGACTTAACATCAGCGCGTAGCCGCCAAATCGTCCCCCCAAAGTTGCGATGATTCCCTCGGCGCCGCCACTGGGGATCGTCACCTCCGCGGTAATGGTGTAGTCCTTGTTCAGAATGCTCGGAGCATTGCCCATGGGAATGCCGGAATTCACACCGGCGTAGGTGAACTCGGTTTTTCCGGCAATTGCGCTGGGACGGGGCGTCAGCATGCGTATGAACCCCGAGTTGTCCAAGGGAAAGACCTGGTATTTCCCAGCCTCTTTCAGAAACAGCGCCTGCATCTCCTTCAACTTGTCGGGATTGCTGGCCGCGAGATCGTTGAATTCCGAATAGTCATCAGCGATGTGGTAGAGCTCCCACTTGTACTGGTCGAGAGGCGGCATCGCGCCTGTTCCCAGCTCCCAGGGTGGAGAGGGTGGTGTGGTGGCTGCGACCCAGCCATCGTGGTAGATAGCGCGGTTGCCGACCATCTCGAAGTACTGCGTGTCACGTTTCGAGGGCGCATTGGCATTGGCTGAGTCAAAGGTGTAAAGCATGCTTACGCCTTCAATCGGCTTTTGCTTGATCCCCTTGACCTCATCGGGTGCTTGGACCCCCACCGCTTCGAGAATCGTCGGGACGATATCAATCACATGGTGGAACTGGGTGCGAATCCCACCCGGATCTTTGATATGGCCGGGCCACGAAATCGCCAGCCCCTGCCGGGTCCCGCCAAAGTGCGAAGCCACCTGCTTGGTCCACTTGAACGGTGTGTCGAACGCCCAGGACCAGGCCACGGACATATGCGGGTAGGTCCTGTCCGAACCCCAGTCGTTATAGTGCAGTGCGTTCAGGGCCAGGACGGGCTTGACCTCCGGCATGTTAAGGATTCCGTTGTAGGCGGTAAACTGGTTGAACGTGCCATAGACGCTGCCTTCCGCGCTGGTGCCGTTGTCGCCGTCGATGTAGATGATCAGCGTGTTGTCGAGCTTACCCTGCTTCTCGACTTCGTCGATCACCCGGCCAATTTCGTAGTCGGTGTAGGCCGTGTAGGCGGCAAAGACCTCGGCCTCGCGGGCATACATCTTCTTCTCCGCGTCGCTCAGCGAGTCCCATTTGGGCAGCTTGGCGCCGCCGTATTCAGCCTGTCCGTCAGGCCACGGCGTCAGCGTCGTGTTCGGCGGAATCACCCCCAGCTTCTTCTGGTTTTCAAAGATCTGTTCGCGCAGCTTTTCCCAGCCCATGTCGAACTTGCCTTTGAACTTGTCGATCCATTCTTGCTTCGGCTGGTGCGGCGAGTGTGAGCCGCCGGGCACGTAATAAAGGAAGAATGGTTTGTCAGGCGCGGCAGCGTTCAATGTCCGCAGGTACTGGATGGCGTCGTCTGCCATGTCTGTGATCAGGTTGTAATCCTTCCTCCCGACCCACGGAAATACCTGCGTCGTATTGCGGAACAGGTAGGGCGTCCACTGGTCGGATTCGCCGCCCAGGAAGCCGTAGAAATATTGGAAGCCCATGCCGGTCGGCCATTGGTCGAAGGGCCCAGCGGCCGTGCTGTATGTGAAGCTCGGCGTGTTGTGGTCTTTGCCGAACCACGACGTAGCGTAGCCGTTCTCTTTCAGGATCTCCCCGATGGTGGCGCTTTCCGGTCCAATGATCGAGTCGTAGCCCGGATAGCCGGTGGACAATTCGCCAATCACGCCGAAGCCGACTGAGTGATGGTTGCGGCCGGTGATCAGTGCCGCCCGCGTCGGGGAGCAAAGCGCCGTGGAGTGGAACTGGGTGTAGCGCAGCCCCGCCTTGGCGATGCGGTCCAGGTTCGGCGTCGGGATGACGCCGCCGAAAGTGCTGGGCACACCGTAGCCCTGGTCGTCGGTCATGATGAGCAGCACATTGGGTGCGCCCTTGGGCGGCACCACGGTCGGCGGCCACCATGGAGTGGAGTCCTTGGCGGTTTCCTTGATCACGCCGCCGAACTTCGGAGGCGGTGGCGGAACTTGTTTTCCGTTGATGGTCGTGGTGGCGTCGGCCTGACCTAACGTGCCCGTGACAACTTGCGCGCTGGCACTCCCGCCGCCAAAAAGGTTCGCAACGGCAAGCACTCCCAGGGTCAGCTTTCGGAAACCTGCTCCAAAGTCCATTGTGAATCTCCGTATGTCAGTGTTGCTGGTTGGTCTCCGCGAGGGGAGGAGCGCAATGGGCGGAGGTCAACCCATCACAGTACAAATGCGCGACACATCAAGGTCGTGCTTGTGGAAAGCCTGATTTTCTAGTGGAGGCAGCATAATACAGGGCTCTTGCCCTCGGCTAGTGAAAACCTCTTGGCATGGCCGAGCCTACGTGCCCGCTCCCAGGTGAACCGCACCCGGATCGGGCCTTCGGTCGCCGCGGACCGTCAGAGGGCCCTCCATCCATCAACCCTCTTCAAGTTAAAGGGGTTAGTCGGCACATGAAAAACCCCTGACGAATAACGGATCGTCAGGGGCGAGAGATTCATATGGATTTTGGTGACCTGACTCTATCATGCGGAACTGAGAATGAAAACTGCTCAGCACCTACCGGCACCCGCGTCTGTTTGGGATGACGCTTGGATCAAGGGCAGCTCGGAGTTTGTTGGCCGCGAATAGCTGCCGATATCAGGCCAAGCCGTAGCCAATCCCGAATCGTCTGGTCAGTCTGGGGTGTGGGCCAGTCGTTGACAATAGCCCCGGATGCGATGCGGGCAAGCTGTACCGCATCACGAATCCGTCCTTATCACAAGGCGACGTGTCCTGCGTCCTTTCGCAACGCATCTGCCGCGCTGTATGAAAGGTCTCATGAGGCAAGGGATTGGTGTCTCTGGCCAGCTCGTGCCTCGGCCGCGAGCGGCAACGGCTCTTTGACAATTCCTGAAATCCGGTTCCAGATGGGGCGACGGTTTGGCTGTTTGCAGCTTTTCACCCGGCGAGGACGCTGTCATACTTGTATGATTTGTATGACACATGCGAGTATGACTTGTATGACAAGTATGACAAAATGACCCGCAAGAACACCCGATTTTATCACCTAAGTCCCACGGCCACTGATGGATACGTATAACTATATTATTTATCAATGGCTTGCGAACAAATTACCCCTAACCCATTGATTCTAAATAAGTGCGCGTAAATAGATTCCAATGTGTCATGGTCGACTACAACACCGGAGCTCGGCGCGTCTAGTCTTCCGCCTCTTCCCACTGGTACCCACAGGCCAGGCAACGCCAACGCTGACCCTGTGCGGTAGGAAGCTCGGGGAATGGGATGGCCGCCGACCACAGCGAGATCTGCCCGGGATTGGCGCCGGCTATGTGGCGAATTTCCAGTGACTCGCACTCCGGGCAGCAGGGCACGACCTCGCTGTCCGGCTCCTCTTCGGCACCTGGTTCGGCACGAAAGTCGTCGAGCACCTCAAGGGCGCGCACCACCTGGTTGTCATGGACCTGCAACTTGATGCCCCACATGGCCATACCGATATGCAGGTTCATGGCATTCTCGTCGCGCACCGAGGCTTCGATTCCCGCCGACGATAGCTTTCCCTGGGCGAGTTTGGCTTCCCCGATGTTCAGAAACGTAGCGATGGTGACCAGGTCATCCGGCATGAGGACTGACGGCTAGCGTAGGACTAACTCACTCCACCCGTCAATTCATTTAGATGCGCCCGCTGGCTGTGTCGTTCGATCGCCTCGACAATTTGCAATGCCACAGCCAGCGCATTGCGGCCCTGCTCCAGTGAAACTTCTGGCGTTGTTCTTTCGCGGACCGCCCGGAGAAAGCTGACCAGCTCTGCTCGCAGCGGCTCCTCCGCATCAATCTTCGGCTTGAAGGGCACGATGCCGGGCAGTGCGGTGGTGACCATGGTGGCGGGATTGAATGGGTCTTCATCGGCGCTTACGCTCGAGTCCTCTCCCACGGTCAGCACCAGCACGTCCTGGCGCGAAAAGTCGAGAGAGACGTACTGTCGCGGTTGGAAGAAGCGCAGCTTGCGAACGCGTTCGGTGCTGACGCGGCTGGCGGTGAAATTCGCTACGCAGCCTGACTCGAGCTCCAGGCGCACGTTGGCGATGTCCACTTTCTTCGACAGGATGGGCAGCCCGACCGCGCGAATCTCCTTCACCGCCGACTTGGCCATGGTGAGCACGATGTCGATGTCGTGGATCATCAGGTCCAGCACCACATCGACGTCGAGCGAGCGTGGAGTGAACACGCTGAGCCGATGCACCTCGAAGAACATGGGCTTGGTTAGCAGCGGAAGCGTGGCCCGCACCGCGGGATTGAAGCGCTCCAGGTGGCCGACCTGAACGATGCGATTGTGACATTGTGCGATCGCTTGCAACTCGTTGGCCTCAGCCAGTGTGCTCGCTAGCGGCTTTTCGATCAGCACATCGGCGCCGTTCTGCATCAGTTCGCGAGCGACGGTGAGGTGAGCACCAGTCGGGACAGCGACGGATACGGCATCGACTCTTGCCGCCAGCAGCTCGGCAACCGAGCCGAACGCCTTCGTACCGAACTCCGAGGCGACGGCATTCGCGCGAGCCTTGTCGGCGTCTGCTACGCCCACGAACTGCACATTGAGTTCGGGATCGCCTTGCAGGTCGCGATAGACGCGCGCGTGGTTGCGGCCAAACGCGCCTGTTCCGACGACTCCCACCCGCAAACTGCCGCTGCTGTCAGGCATGTTGCGATTGTCGCCCATCGGCTTGGCTCTAGGCAAAATTGCGGCTAGGCGCTGTGTCCCGGAATGTGGCTGACTTGCTTCTCCGCGACAATGCAGATGCCGGCATCGTTGGCGGCCGCGATGACCGCAGGCTTATCGAAAATCAGGCACCGCCCGGCATCGAGCGCGAGACACGTTGCGCCTGCTTGCTTCATGGTTTCGATGGTTCGCAACCCGACCACCGGCACATCGAACCGCATGTCCTGGTTGGGCTTGGCGACCTTGATCACCGTCAATGCCCGGCTGAGGGTCGAAGGCTCTTTACCGAGCGACGGCGACTTCATCAGTTCGCCCGCGCGCAGGATCGTCGCGTCCGTCCCTTCCATCGCTTCCACCGCGATGCACGCCGCCTCGGCAATGACGACAGTTTGTCCGATGTCGAAACGCGACAGATGCTGCGCCACACCGCGTCCGTAGGTAATGTTGGTCTGCTCTGCGTCAGACGCGCCACGGCTGGTCATTACGCCGTCGTCGGCCAGCATCGGCTCCAGAAGTTCCGTCGAACTCATCAGCGTGATACCTTCGGCTTCCAGCACCTTGGCAATCGCACCGATCAACGAGTCGGTATTGCGAACGGTGAGATTGAGTAGCACCTTGGCCAGCCGCCAATCGGGCTTGATGCTGCTGAAAATCTGCTTGTGCTTCACTTGTCCGGCCATGATGGCGCGGGTGACGCCTTCACGTTGAAAGGTCTCGATCAGCTTCGATAACTCTCCCAATGACAGCCAGTGAACCGAAGCCGCGCCGTGCTGCTCAATCTCAGGCGAAGTCTCTTCTTTGATGGCTGCGACCACAACCTGCATGCCCTGCGATCGCGCAGCGTCAACCACAAGAAACGGGAAGCGGCCGTTGCCTGCTATGAGACCGATGCGCTGTGGCGATGTGCTGTCCATAATGCTAGATGTTGCCAGCAACCTGATACCCGTTGCCAGCTACTTGATCACGCCCCGCCGTGAGGTCTCGATAAACCGCACCAGCACCTCCACGTCGTCGCCCAGCTCGCGCTCCGCCTTCAGCTTCTCCAGCGCTTGCGATGTGTTCAGCTTCGACGCCAGCAGGATTTTATACGCGTGATGCAATTTCGCTATGCGTTCGTGCGAGAAGCCGCGCCGTTGTAGTCCGACTTTATTCAGCATGAAGGCGTGCGTGTCGCGCTCAGCGCTGGTCATCGAATAGGGCAGCACATCCTGGGTGATGGTGGTGCCCCCGCCGACGTACGAATGCGCTCCGATACGGACGTACTGATGCACCGGACACAGTGCGCCCACGACTGCCCACTCCTCTACGGTGACGTGACCGGCCAGCGTCGCCCCGTTGATCAGCATGGAGTGATCGCCAATTACGCTGTCGTGACCGACGTGGGTATACGCCATGATGAGCGTGTCGCTGCCCACGCGGGTAACGCCCATACCTTTGGCCGTGCCGCGACTGATGGTGACGTATTCGCGAATGATGTTGCGGTCGCCGACTTCCAGACGCGTGCGCTCGCCGTGATAGGTTACGTCCTGCGGATCCGCACCGACTACCGCGAAGGGATAGACCTGGTTGTCCGCGCCCCATTTCGCTGGGCCACCCAGCACCACGTGCGAAATCAGCTGGCAGTCGTCGCCCAGTTCGACGTCGGCGCCAACCACGCTATAGGGGCCGATCGTACACGTCGCGGGGATTTTTGCGGACGGATCGACGATGGCCGTCGGATGGATGCTCATGGCAGGGTTATGCCTGTTCCGCTCCGGATGGCGGAGGGGGCACAGTCTCGGCATGCCGGCCGCGACGGTCCAGTAGGCGGCAGGTGATGACTGCTTCGCACGCGACTTTGTCGCCCAAATAAGCCTTGCCCAGCATGCGTCCGGCGTTGCCGCGCCACACCAGCACATCGACCTCAATGCGCAGCTGGTCGCCGGGAATCACCGGTCGCCGGAACTTGGCGCGCTCGATGCCGGTGAACAGCAACAGCTTGTTCTCGCGGTCCGGGAACTCGGTCAGCAGAAGGACGCCACCTGCCTGCGCCATCGCTTCTACCACCAGCACTCCGGGCATAATGGGACCGGCCGGAAAATGGCCCACGAAATATGGCTCGTTGACGCTGACGTTCTTGATCGCCACAATACGCTTGGTGCGCACGAGCTCCGTGACGCGGTCGATCAGCAGAAACGGATAGCGGTGGGGCAGAATCTTCAGGATTTCCTGGATATCGAACCCCGACGACACTTCGATGTCGGCAGGCGCGGTTTTCGCGGTGTCGCTCATAGCTTGTCTCGTGAAACTCCCGATTATACATTTCGAACGTGACAAAGATTGCACGCAGCAGGAACGAAGCACGCAGAATTGAATCATCTATGACCACAACCAAGTCGATGTCGTCAGAGGTTGAATTAAACAAGAATGTTCTGAGCTGGCTGACCGATCGCCAGCCCGAAATGATCGAACAGGTGCGCGAGTTGGTGGTCCGCGAATCTCCAACGCATGACAAACCGGCTTGCGATGCACTCTGTGCGTATCTCTCAGAGCAGTTCCTCCCGATCGGCGGCAAGATGAGAGTCCATCGGCAGCCCAAAGCGGGCAATCATCTTCAAGTCGACTTTACCGGCGCACGGGGTCGCAAGCCCGTTCTGCTCCTCGGCCATTACGACACGGTATATGACTTGGGCACGTTGAAGACAATGCCCTGGCGCGAAAAGAACGGCCATCTCTGCGGGCCCGGTGTGTTCGACATGAAAGGTGGCATCGCGCAAATCATGTTTGCCCTTCGCGCTCTGCGGGAAGTGAATGGTGCTCTGCCGCGTCCTGTCACTGTCTGGCTGGTCTCGGACGAAGAAATCGGCAGCGACAGTTCCCGTGCGCTCACCGAGAAACTGGCGGCGAAGTGCGCGGCGGCGCTAGTGTGCGAGCCGGCCGGTCCCGGCGGGGCGCTCAAGACCGCTCGCAAGGGCGTTGGCGACTTTCGCATCACAGTCAGCGGCAAGTCGGCCCACTCTGGACTCGATTTCGATAAAGGCCACAGCGCCATTCTTGAGCTGGCCCACCAGATTCACGCCGTCTCGCGCCTGACCGACTTGAATCGAGGAATCACCCTTAATCCCGGTGTCATTCGCGGAGGTACACGTACCAACGTGATCGCCAGTGAAGCCGTCGTCGAAGTCGACTTGCGCATCGCCAGCAAATCCGACGGCCCGCGCATGGAGCGCTTGGTGAAGGCGCTGCGGCCGGTCAACCGGAACTGTCAGTTACGCATTGAGGGTGGCATCAACCGTCCACCGCTGGAGCGCACCAGGCAGGTGGCGGAGCTATTCCATCTTGCGCAGCAGATCGGGCAGGAACTTGGCTTCCCACTCAAGGAAATCGCCGTCGGGGGAGGCTCGGACGGCAACTTTACCGCCGGCATCGGCGTGCCGACGCTCGACGGCCTCGGCGCGGTTGGCGACGGCGCTCACGCTTCACATGAGTACGTGGTGTCGGCGGAACTGCCTCGTCGTGCGGCACTGCTCGCGGGCCTGATTGCAGCCATCTAATTGTGCCTCTGCCACTTGAGTGGCATGCTGATGCAGCAGCTGTGACCTGTCTCTTTTGACGCGAGCCCACGAAGAGCCTAGAATTTGATACTGAAGCCCGCTATCCGATTGTGCCTAACCGCAAATCAACCGGGCTGTTCGACCGGAGGATTTATGTTTGGTGGAAAAATCGGTCTTCCCGAGCTGGCGGTCATCGTGTTCATCGCCCTGCTCATTTTTGGCCCCAAGAAGTTGGGCGAATTGGGTAAGGGATTGGGCGAAGGCATTCGCAACTTCAAGTCATCGATGAACGAAGGCGCATCCGGCACCACGAGTTCGACCTCAACAACCGAAGAGAAGAAGTAGCATCCGCAGATCGCGAGCGGAGTTGCCCACGCCGGGGACTCCGCGGTTTACCCTATTCCTGTTCGGCCTTCACAGAATTAGGATTCCTGTTGCCGCCTCAAGCGCGCGCATCATGCGGTACATCCGCGGTACCGGCAGCCCCACCACATTGAAGTAGCATCCGTCGATGCGCTCGACCCAGCGCGACGCGATCCCCTGGATTGCGTAGGCCCCGGCTTTGTCCATTGGCTCGCCGGTGGCAATGTATGCGGTGATCTCGCTTTCGGCAAGCGGGCTGAATCGTACTTCCGTAATCTCCGCCTCGGTCTGTTCGAATCCCTGAGCCACGAGACACACGCCTGTGATGACCTGGTGCAAGCGTCCGGACAACAGACGTAGCATGCGTGCTGCGTCTTCGCCATCGCGCGGCTTTTCCAGCAGGTGCTCATCCACCACTACAATCGTGTCCGCACCAAGTACCACGTTGTCAGGGTGCCTGTCGAAGATGGCGCGGGCTTTGTCGCGGGCCAGGCGCTTCGCATACTCCAGCGAAGGTTCGTTGGGCATCGGCTGCTCGGGGACGTGCGCCGGCTCGACGATGAAAGAGATGCCGGCATTGCGCAGTAGTTCGGCGCGCCGTGGCGAAGCGGAAGCCAGGATGAGAGGCATGCAGGCACGATTCTAACGGGCGTCAGACATCATGTGCGACTTGAACTGTGCAATCGCGGGATCCAACGCGGCACCCGCCGGCAGAACTCCTCGTACTCGCCGTCAAACTGCGAGCGCAACGCCCGCTCTTCATAGAACACAACAAACAAGTGAAAGCACACGAAGAGAAACAACGCATACTCCGCGATTGTCCGGCTCCGATAAAACAACGCCTGTCCAATTACGACCGTCAGCACCGAGCAGTACATCGGATTGCGGTTAATTCGATATAAGCCACTGACTACTGCGCTCTTTGTGGGAAAGATGGGCGCTGGCGTTCCTTGCGCGCGAACGAACAACGTCGCACACGAAAAATAGCCAATCGCTCCCAGCACGAAAAGCAATCCGCCTGCAACGCGCCAAGTCGACGGCGCGGTGACACCCGGGCCCACCATGCTCTGCGGTACCCACACTCCGATGACCAAAGGCACAAACAGCGTGAACAGAATGGTTTTTATCGCATTGGAAGCCGTGCTCATCGTCGCTCTATGGTACTGCGCTGCGCAATCGACGCCATCATAAGCTGCTAGAATTGAGCTGTCTCCCGGCACACCGATGGATCCTTCACTCATCCGTAATTTCGCCATCATCGCCCATATTGACCATGGGAAAAGCACGCTCGCCGACCGTCTGCTCGAGCTGACTGGCTCGCTGACGGCGCGCGAGATGCAAGCCCAGGTGCTGGACGCGATGGACTTGGAGCGCGAACGCGGTATCACCATCAAGGCTCATTCGGTGCGCATGATGTATCCGGCCAAGGACGGCAAAACCTATCAGCTCAACCTCATCGACACCCCAGGCCATGTCGACTTCAGCTACGAAGTTTCGCGCTCGCTGGCCTCCTGCGAGGGAGCGCTGCTAGTGGTCGACGCCTCGCAGGGCGTGGAAGCTCAGACGCTGGCCAACTCTTATATCGCCATCAACAACGGCCTTGAAATCATTCCGGTCATCAACAAAATCGACCTGCCCAGCGCCGACATCGAGCGCACCAAGGAAATGATCGAAGGCGCCGTCGGCCTCGACGCATCGCATGCTTTGGCTATCAGCGCCAAGACCGGCGTCGGTGTCCCCGACATACTTGAAGCGATCGTACAGAAGATTCCGCCGCCCAAGGGCAAAGCCAGCCATCGCCTGCAGGCGCTGATGTTTGACTCGTGGTTTGATCCCTACCGCGGCGTCGTGGTGCTCGTCCGAATCGTCGAAGGCACAATCCACAAGGGTCAGCGCATTCGACTCATGGCCAATGGCCGCACCTTCGATGTCGAAACTCTCGGCGTGCTGACTCCTAAACCGGTTGAAGTCGACGAACTGAGCGCCGGCGAGGTCGGCTTCCTTGTCGCCAACATCAAGAACGTCTCCGACACCGGCATTGGAGACACCATCACCGATGATGTTCATCCAGCGCTGGAGCCATTGCCCGGTTTCGAAGAATTGAAACCGATGGTGTTCGCCGGACTCTACACCGTCGACGCCCACGAGCACACCATGTTGCGCGAAGCGCTGGAGAAGCTTCGCCTGAACGATGCTTCGTTCTTCTTCGAGCCGGAAAGTTCCGCCGCGCTTGGCTTCGGCTTTCGCTGCGGCTTCCTCGGCCTGCTGCACATGGAGATCATCCAGGAGCGGCTGGAGCGCGAATACGATCTCAACCTCATCACCACTGCGCCGAGCGTGCGCTACAAAATCACGCTGACCGACGGCAGCGTCATCGAAGTGGACAATCCTTCCCGCTGGCCCGATCCCGAGCGAGATTCAGAAGATCGAAGAGCCCATTATCACCGCCACCATACTCACCAACGAAGAGTATGTCGGCGGCATCCTCAAGCTGGTCGAAGACAAGCGCGGCAAGCAGAAAGCGTTCGAGTACGTCAGCTCGACGCGTGTGATGCTGACCTATGAGTTGCCGCTCAACGAGATCGTGATGGACTTCTACGACAAGCTGAAGTCCGTCTCGCGCGGTTACGCTTCGCTCGATTACCACCTCACCGGCACGTGGGAGTCTCCCATGCTCAAGCTCGATATCCTGGTCGGCGGTGAACCGGTGGACGCGCTTTCCATCATCGTGCACAAAGACTTTGCCTATGATCGCGGCCGCGCTCTCGTCTCCAAGATGCGCGAGTTGATTCCTCGGCAAATGTTCGAAGTCGCGATTCAGGCCGCCATTGGCGCCAAGGTGATCGCCCGCGAAACAGTTGCGGCCATGCGAAAGAATGTAATTGCCAAGTGTTACGGCGGAGACATCAGCCGCAAGCGCAAACTGCTGGAGAAGCAGAAAGAAGGCAAGAAACGCATGAAGCGCATCGGCCGCGTCGACATTCCCCAGGAGGCTTTTCTGGCTGTCCTGCGGGTCGGCGAGGACTAATAAATCTCCGTCCAGAACCGCACCAACCTGCTCTACTTCGCTCCGTAACCAAGCCTAATTACGAAACGCCGCCGGGTCATCAAATTGTGCAAAACGGCTTACGCTGCACTTTTCTTTGGGATTCGAGACGCCGACGCCAACGCGGTTCTTCGGCCGGGTAAGGCATTGATTTAGAATGTCCTTAACTGTTTCAGGCATTATGACAGACGGGTTAACTTGCTGAAACGGTGAGGACTAGCGGAATCGCCGGTCGCGCAATCCACAAGTTTTTCCACAAGCATTTTCCGGTCCGATACCCACCGTCTCCGCCCCATTTGCGACGCGCTTCAAAAGAGAAAGGCCACCCGCATGGGTGGCCCTTGGCGTTCTTGAACTAGACAGTCTTACTGCGGCTTGGTCGGAGTGCTCGCAGGCTTAGGAGTCGTCGTGCCGGCCGCGGGCCTGGTTGTCCCTGGCGTCGTTCCTGCCGGCCGCGGAGTTGTGCTGGCCCCGGTCTTCGCCGGAGCAGGTACGCCAGACTGCGCATTGTAGGCGTCCACCACTGACTTGGTGATATCAACCGCCTGCGTCGCCACCACCACCGGTCCTTGCGGCCATGGTGACGATGCGTCGAGGAGCAAGCCATATCCGTTGTCGGAAACGTACTTGGTGATCACCGGCGCCATCTTCTGCAGGATGCGCTGCGCGATCTCATTCTGCTGCTGCTGGAATTCGTTCTGCGCGTCTTCCGCCTGACGCTGCAGACTCTTGGTCTTGGTCTCGATCGACTTCACCAATGTTTCATGGGCCTCGGGACTCATTTTGTCGCCCGCATTGGTAAGCTGCTTCTTCTGGTCTTCGATGTCGGTATTGAGCTTCTGCAGTTCAAGCCGGCGCGGTTCAAACTTCTTGGCCAGGGCCTCGAAATCACGCTGGCCTTCATTGCTGCCGGCGATTGCGCCCTGCATGTCGATGACGCCCACCTTGACGTTGTTTTGGTTAATCGCGGGGGGTGGTGTAGAAGCCGCGGGGCTGGGGGTGGCCGAACCAGTCTGGGCCAGCGATGCCATCGAGACCAGAACGAGCAGGACGATGCTTGCAAACGTACGCTTCATGAGCTTTGCTGTAACTCCTTGGGGTGCTCCGGGAATTTCCTCAGGTGTTCCAGTTGCACTCGACGTCTTGATCGGTGCTGTTCCGGACGACCGGACATGTCTTCGCGCAACTGTTGCCTGCGCAAAAACCCCGGCCGGAAGATTCGGCGGTGCGGATAGTTTCATTATAGGGAAGCCGCCTTCCCAGCGTCAAATTGCCATCAAACCAATGTCCCAGCGTTACTCTGCCTCGCGAGCCGCACCTGAGTTCCGCGGTCCCATCAGAACGTCGTCGCCACCGTAAAGCGGAACGTCTTGCGCGGCTCGCGAATCAGGTACGCCGGGTTGTACAGCGCATTGACGTTGGCGAAGGTGTAGTCGCCCGCAGAGCCCGCCGGAAACATCGAACGCGTGATCGGCGATGGCGGAGCCAGATACTCGTCTAGCCGCAACGGGTTGTATGCGTAGTAAATACGGAACGGCGCGTTGACCACCGGCAACACGACCTGCAATTCCAGGCCGGTCGACATGCGCGGCTGATAGTTCGTCCCCGGTAACGGAGTCAGGTGACCTGAAACCGGGATCTGGACCACGCCCGCGCAACTGAAGTTGAGGTTCAGGTAAGGACAGCCATAACTCGTGCTGTTCAACGTCTGCACCTGCTCACTGGCAATGGCCAGTTGCGAGGTGTTGGTGATGAAGTCCATGCCGGTATCGACAAATGGCGCCAGTGTCACCGGACCAACGATCGGCACGCGGTACTCCAGGTTGGCTACCCAACTGGTATCGCCACCCGGGAAGATGATCTGGTTGACCGGAATGGTAACGTTCCACGTTCCGCGCCGCGGATTCGTCGGGTCCAGCGGCACCGTGGTTCCATCGGGATTCTGCAGTGGAATCGTAACCGCCGATGGAAACAGCACGACCGGAGAAACTGAGCGAATATCGAATCCGCGCAGGTCCTGGTCGCCGCCCATGTAGAAGCGGTCAAACGGCGGGGCCACATCTCCGGCGTAGCCGCTGATCCACGAACCTTGCACGCGGAACCCCAACGTATTGCGCCCCTTCTGCATCGGCCGGAACTTTTTCCACTCGACTACCGGCCTGATGTAGTGCGTATTCCCGCCTATGCCGGCGATTTCTGTCGCCATGTAGAAACTTTGTCCATTATGCGGACGCTGCGGGTTGTCGATCCGGTTGTAGGAGAAATTCGGGACGACCTTGCTGGTTTGAATGCCGGTGAGCGCGCTCGGCCCTGATAATCCCCGGAAGGCCAGGCTCTGAAAATATAACGTCGATGCAGCGCTGTAGGTTTGCAGCGTCGTATCGTCGAACGAGTAGGTAATGCCGACGCGCTTGAATGACCGTTTAATCGGGTAGCTGAGCGAGGTCGAGGCGCCGGTGCTGGTCTGGGTGTAGTTCTGCAGCAGGGCCTGGTAGCTGGCGGGCAGGTTGATCGACTGGCCCTGCTGCACTTCCAATTGCTGCTGCTGGTTGTAGTTGTAGCTGCTGTGGTAAATCGTCCAGCTCCATTGCAGCGGCCGATCGAATAGATACGGCTGGGTAAACGACAATGTCTCGTTCTTCTGGTACTGGCCCACCGATACCTGTACCGTGAGCGATTCGCCCTTGCCAAACAAATTGTTGGTCGTGTAATTGACGCCGATGAACCCACCGGAGAGTCCGCTGACGCCGCCCGTCAGTCCGATACTGTTCTTGCCCTTTTCCTTGACCTTCAACAGGATGTCGACCGTCGCATCTTGCGGGTTCTGCTTGATTTCCGAATCCTGCTCGGGTTTCAGCGGTTCGAAGTACTGCAACTGGTTCAACCGCAGCAGGCTGAGCTCCCACAAGTTGCCGTTGTAAACCTGGCCTTCTTCGATCGCCAGTTCGCGCCGGATGACTTTGTCGCGCGTCGTAGTGTTCCCCTGGAACTCGATACGCCGGACGAAGAACTGTTTGCCTTCATCGAGATCGATCTTCAGCGAGATCTCGTGAGTTTCGTCGTTCGCATCGGTGTTCGGCACCGGAGCGAAGTTGATGTAGCCCAGCGCGGCATACGCCTTGCGGAGATTCTCCAGGCCCTTACGGATCGCCTCGGTGTCGAAGATGTCGCCGTCTTTGATCTTGAACTGCGCGCGCAGCGCGCGGGTATCCGCGACGGCTTTATTGCCGGTGAACGTGATCTCCTTCAGTTTGTAGCGGTCACCTTCTTCCACCGGAAGAGTGATATCGACGGCCTTGCCGGGCTTCTTGGAAAACGGCCAGTACCACGGCGGCTTGGTGTCGTGGATCTGCGTCTTCGGGTCCGCTACCAGCGCCTTAAAGTAGCCCTTGGTCTGGTAGAAGTAGCGCACGCGCTCGGCGTCTTCGTTCAGCTTGGTGGAGTCGTAGGTACGCGGGAACAGGTCCTCCAGGAAGGCCGGAGTGAACACGGAGTGCGGAACGCCGATCGGCTTCAGGTTCTTCATCGCACTTTGCAACTCTCGCGACTTCAGCGCCTTATTGCCTTCGAAGGTGATCTTCCCGACTTTGACCTTGGGGCCTTCCTTAATCACGAACGTAAGGCCCACGGCTGCCGGCGGAATCGGGCGCACTTCCGATGTGACGGTCGCAAACTGGTGGCCGTGTGCCGCCAGCAGTTCCTTAATGACGACCTCCGCCCTCTTTACCTTGGTCGGATCGTACTGACTTTCCTGCGACAACCCGACTTTTCGTTCCTTGAACTTGTCCAGGACGTCGCTCTGCGACACCGAACTCAGGCCGACATATTTGATTTCGCGGATGGTCGGCTTCTCTTTCACGTAAACATGAATCAGCCAGCCCTTGGGGGTCTGTTCGCGCTCGATGCGCACGTCGTCGAAGTACCCCGTGTTCCACAGCGAGTTGAAGTCACGTTCCAGCGCCTGCTGGTCATAAACGTCACCGGGTCGGGTGAACATGCGGGCGCGAATGGTGTCTGCCGGAATCCGGCGGTTACCGTGGATGATGATGTCCACGATCACTTCTTGCTGGGCCGAGGCAGAGGAGGCGGCAAGGCAGATGATTGCGAATAGGAAACTTAGCGCTGTGGCACAGAAGCGCCGCCCGCGGTTGGAACCCTCCGCAGGGTTTACCTGGCTTTGGGAAGAAATAGGAACTACCTCAAACCGTGATTAGATGAAAGCGCAATTATACGGTACGGGCGCCGCCATCATAAAGCCGGCAGCACTCGCGGTTTCCAGGGTCACGAAGAACGTAACCCCTTCATGTGCTAGAAGTTTCGTGCATCCGCTCAACTTCAACCAGCGTCGCGTAGAAGGTCGCGCCGCCGCCCAGGTCGGCCAATCGCGCCGAAGTGAGCACGTTGATGTTGACCCCGTCCTCGGAGAGCTTTGCCCAACCCAGCTTGGCGCCGACGACTCCTCCCGCAACCGCGCCATCCACCCGCGCGGTCAGGACAATCTCGCCCCGCTCGTTGAACACCCGCACCCGGTCGCCGTCGAGGATGCCTCGGCTTTCGGCGTCAGTCCGGCTCATCTCCAACTCGTTTTGCCGCTCCATCTTCTGCAGACCGGGCAGATTCACGAACGTCGAGTTCAAAAAGTTATCGGCCTTGCGCGCCAGCAATTCCAGCGGATACTGTTTTGCGGTCGCCGTGTGCCGCGACTCTTCGGGCGGAACGAAGTCGGCCACCGGGTCCATCCCCTCCGCGATCAAGTCGCCGTTGTACAGTCGAGCCTTACCATTCGCCGTCGGAAACCCTTCCGCGAACGGCAGCCACGGTTTGTCACTCTCATCGCCATGCAAGTTCAAGCGGACCTGCGGCTCGCGCTCCAGCCGTTCGCGCGTAATTCCTGCCAACTGCGGAGCACCAGACGTCAGCGCCGCATCGATCATCTCGTCCACCGTTTCGCGGAAGCAGGCATCCTCAAATCCCATGCGCAGCGCCAGTTCGCGAAACAGATCGACGTTCGACCTGCATTCCCCCAGCGGCTCGATCGCCTGCTGCGATACCTGCAGGAAGAGGTGGCCATACGCCTTGACCAGGTCTTTCTGTTCGAAGAAAGTCGTCGCCGGCAACAGGATGTCCGCGTAATCCGTCGTGTCGGTGAAAAACTGCTCATGCACCACCGTAAACAAATCCGTGCGCTTCAATCCCCGCACCACCAGGTTATGCTCAGGACACACCGCCGCCGGATTGCAGTTGTACACGAACAGCGATTTGACCGGAGGATTGTTGACCTCCGTGAGCACCTTGCCCAACTCAACCATGTTGATGCTGCGCGCATCGCGACCCAGCGGACTCTTCTGCATCAAGTCGGTGCGTTCCAATGCCGAAGTGTTGAGCCCAAATCCGCCGCTCAACGAGAGCTGCAGCCCTCCGCCAACTTCTTTCCACGATCCCGTAATCACCGGCAACATGCAGACGGCGCGCACCGCTGCGCCGCCGTTCGTGGTGCGCTGAATGCCGTAATTCAAACGGATTGCCGCCGGCCGCGCCGTCGCATACTCATGCGCCAGCCGCTCGATGTCTTTCGCGGGAATCCCCGTCCACTCCGATACCTGCTTCGGCGTGTACTTCGGCAAGCGTTTTTGCAGCTCTTCAAATCCGTCGGCGTAGCGCGCGATGTAATCTTCGTCGTGCAGCCCATCTCGCACGATGATGTGCATCATTCCCATCGCCAGCGCCACATCCGTGCTCGGATTGACCGCGATATGCCAATCCGCAACCCTTGCAGTCCGCGTGCGATATGGATCGATCACCACCAGTGTGGCGCCGTTACGCCGCGCCTCCTCGACAAACGGCCACAAGTGGACGTTGTTGCCGTGAATGTTGCTGGCCCACGCGATGATGTACTTCGAATGCCGGAACTGCTCCGGCTCCGTCCCCACCTTGCGCCCGTACACCGACACAATGGCGTCGCCGCCCGTGGTGGAGCAGATCGTTCGCAGCAACTGCGACGCGCCCAGCCGATGGAAAAAGCGCATGTCCATCGAGGCGCCATTTAGCACGCCCAAATTGCCGCCGTAGGAGTAGGGCAACACCGCCTCGGATCCGAACTCCGCGCTGATCTGTTTCAGCCGCGTGACGATTTCGTTCAGCGCCTCTTCCCAAGTGATGCGCTGAAACGCATCGGCTCCGCCCGTGCCCTTCGGCGACATGCGCCGCATGGGATAAAGCACCCGATCCGGCGAATACACACGGTCAAGATATTTCGCAACTTTGGCACATAGGAAGCCCTGGGTGATGGGATGCGCGGGATCGCCCTGGATCCGCGTCGCCCGTCCTTCTTCCACGGTGATCAGCGTCCCGCAGGCATCGGGACAATCGTGCGGGCACGCGGCATGGACAACTCGTTTCATCGCTCAGAACCTTGCGTCATTATCCCACGCGGCAACGAATTCCCTGCGAAACAGCAGGGCCAGATTCACGCGCCAAGGCGCTTGGGACGAACCCCCGGAAACCCGGGCTGAACCGCAGGAATTCTTGTTAACGTTTTGTGTCCACAGTAGCGCAACACCGCCCCGCGCGGAGTATGATTTTTCAATCCGTCTGGCCCTTCACATGCCAGGGAGAAAGCACCATGAACCGAAAACTCTTCGTTCTGCTAGCCATCACCATATTGGCTGCATCCTTGCCCGCCGAATCCAAAATGCGCGGGCCATCGACATCAGAAGAACGGGCGCGCGCCCTGAACTACGTACAGAGCCTCGAACAGAATCCGCTTGCCAAAGACAGTCTCGACAAGCGTATGTGGCTCACCGAGTGGCTGGTCCAGGTTCCCGATCTCACCGTGAATACCTGCTGCAAAGAGCTCGACTCGCTCGACAAGGTGAACGAGACCTACTCGAACCAGTTGCGCATGCAGGTGATCTACTCGCAGGCGGCGTTCATGCTGCAGCATCCCCGGGTAAAGAGCGATGCCGAAATACAGGCCGCAGGGCTGGCTGGAGCGCTTCGCGCCTATCGCGCCATCCAGCGCTTCGACCCCACGGCGCAGTATCCCGTACTCGACAATCTGCTCTCCCTGGAGAAGCAACGCAAGCTGTTGCAGTACGTTGAAAAGCAGTCCGTGTGTAAGGAAAATTAGGGTCCGGCAATTTCGATAGCAAGGGCGCATTCGCTGCGCCCTTTCTTATTGCCCGCAGTACAATCTTCCCGCCAACCGAGGATGGCTGCCATGCAATACCAATTCACTGCCATCGCCGATGCCGACATTCCTCAGGCCGCCAACCCGATCTTCCAACACTTGCTCGACACCTACGCCAGCGAGACTAACAAGGTGGTCACAGTTTGGGGTTGCTTTGCTCCCGAGGACCTGAACTTCCGTCCTTATCCCAAATCCTCGACCGTCGCCGAAATCCTGAAACACCAATTGCTCTCCGAGCGCAGGTTCTTCGGCGAATTCGTCGGCACACCTGAACCGCCCGCGAACGAGGTGCTTCCATCCTCGCTGGAACTTGGCGCCTGCATCACGCGCATGGTGGAGTTAGCAAAGCCCCGGCTGCACTTCTTCGCCGGTCAAACCGCTACGTGGTGGATGGAAGACGTTCCATTTTTCGGCGAGCGGCGCCAGCGTATCTGGGTCTTCTGGCGGCGCGTGCTGCACACCTGCCACCACCGCACCCAGCTCACCGTGTATCTGCGAATGCTCAACAAGCCGGTCCCATCCGTGTACGGCCCGACGTCGGATGTGACGTGGGAGGGCGCAGACCCGACTAACTCGGTCGAGGCTGCGGGCAGGAAATAATGGCAACTCGCCGGGTGCACCACCCTCATCGCCGCCCTTGGCGATAGGGTGGGAATATCGATAGTCCGATCACCGCACCTTCGCAAACAAAATCTGGTCCACAATCGCGCCATTCTTGATGGCGCTTCTCCGCATCACGCCTTCTCGCTCGAACCCCGACTTCTCCAACACCCGAATCGACCCCGCGTTATGCGCGAACGCCATGGCAAACACCCGCGTCAGCTTGTAATTGTCGAAAGCCCACTCCGACATGGCTGTGACGGCGCGCGTCGCAATCCCGCGTCTCCAGAAATCTTCACTCAGCCAGTAACCCATTTCTGCGCTCATGCGCGCAATGTCGCGCCCCACCAGGAATCCCACTCCGCCCACTGCCTTGTCACCGAACTCAATGGCGAACGCGCACTCCGGCTCTTGTGAACGCGCGAAGTCGAGAAAGTCGATGCCGTCGCGCCGCGTGTATGGATGGGGAAACTGGTCGCGCAGGTTGGCAGCGATCTTCGCGTTATTAGCGTGGCGCAAGAGCGCCTGCAGGTCGTCCTTGCGCCAGGAGCGCACCTTCAGATCGCCCAGTTCGAGCAGCATGCCTCCATGTTAGCGCCCAAAACGCAAAAACGGAGCAGCTCTCGCCGCTCCGTACCGTTCAAACCCAAAGGCCAGCCCTAGACCGACATCACTTCTTTCTCTTTGCCCTTGGCCATCTCTTCCATCTTCTTGATCTCGTCGTCGGTCAACTTCTGCAACTGGTCCATCGCGCCGCGCTCTTCGTCCTCGGTAATCTTCTTATCTTTCATGGCCTTCTTGATCGCATCGTTGCCGTCGCGCCGTATATTGCGCACCGCCGTGCGATGCTCCTCCAGCACCTTGTGCAGGTGCTTGACCATCTCCTTGCGGCGATCTTCGGTCAGCGCCGGCACCGGAACCCGAACCAGCTTGCCGTCGTTCATCGGGTTCAGTCCCAGGTCGCCGCTCCGAATCGCCTTCTCGATCGCGCCAATCTGGCTCACGTCCCACGGCTGCACTGTGATCAACTGCGGTTCAGGAGCACTCACGTTGGCCAGCTGGTTCAGTGGCATCTGCGAACCGTAAGCTTCAACCAGCACGCCGTCTAGCATATGTACCGAGGCGCGACCAGTGCGCGTAGCCGTCATTTCCTTACGGAAATCTTCCACCGCTTTGTCCATCCGCGTTTTGAGCTGCGCAAATCCGTCTTTGAGTGCAGGAATCGACGCCATGGAAACTTGTGCCATGTCTATTTCACCTTGTGCGAAAAATGCTGTTGTTGCAAACGCACGATTATAAACCCGGAGGAGGAGCGACAGACTTCCCGAAGCAAAGAGCTGTGTGCTTGGAGGACTACAGAGGCGCTCTTCTTCCATCTGCAAACCCATACTTGACCATCAAGGCATACCAGCGCTCGAACACCGGGTGTCCTCGGTATATTCCCCAAACCCCACTGAGAGCTAACCGAACCTTGAAGTTCTTCCGCGATTCTTCCTCCACTCTGTCAATTACCGCAGGGCCTTGTTTCTGGAGCAGACCTTCGAAGGGGCCAGCCGCTATGTACGCGAGGTAGTCGTCAGAGATGGAGGCATCGATGAGAGCCAACGTCAGGGTTAATGCCTCATCCGGATCCGAGCGCACCAAATCATCCAAGTAAGTCGCTGCCCAACCGTATTCCTTCCAATTCTTCGTCTCAAAACACCGGAAGTAATCGTCGAAGAAATTGTCAGGATGCGTCATTAAGCACCGATAGCGGCATCAAAACCGAACAAGGGTTAGTCCCCGCCGTCGTACACCAGCGATCCCACGTTCTCCCCCATCACCACCCGCAGAATATTACCGTGCTTGTTGAGGTCAAACACCACGATAGGCAGCTTGTTTTCCTGGCACATGGCGATGGCCGTTGTGTCCATCACCTTCAACCCGCGCCGCAGGATGTCCATGTACGTAATCTTCTCGAACTTGGTTGCGTCCTTGTCCTTCATCGGATCCGCCGTGTAGATGCCGTCCACCTTGGTCGCCTTCAAGATCGCGTCCGCGTGAATCTCCATCGCCCGCAGCGATGCCGCCGTGTCGGTCGAAAAATACGGATTGCCCGTCCCCGCCGCAAACACCACCACGCGCCCTTTTTCCATGTGCCGGATGGCGCGCCGCCGAATGAACGGCTCAGCCACCTCATGCATCTCGATGGCGCTCATCACCCGTGTCCACGCGCTCTGTTTTTCCAGCGCATCCTGCAAAGCCAGCGCATTGATCACCGTCGCCAGCATGCCCATGTGATCGGCCGACACGCGGTCCATCTCCTTGGCCTGCTCGGCCACGCCGCGGAAGAAGTTTCCTCCGCCCACCACTATGGCGATCTGCACGCCCAGCTTGTAGACGTCGGCAATTTCGGCCGCGATTTCATGCACGCGCGTGTTATCGACGCCAAAGCCCTGGCCCGCCGCCAACGCTTCGCCGGAAAGTTTCAGAAGGATGCGTTTGTACGCAGGTGTACTCATGTTTAAGAGGGCGCCCCCGATACAACGAATTAGTCTAGCAGCGGCAGCCGCGATATCGTCGGCTGGAAATGGCGCAAAAAATCGGGCCGGAATCGCTTCCGGCCCGTTGGCTTTACTCGGCGGCCTGATCCGCCTTACTGACGGCGACCGTCTCATTGACGTCGCCCACTTTAAAGCGGGCAAACCGTTTGACCGAGATGTTCTCGCCCAGCTTGCCCACCACGGTGGCGATCAACTGATGCACCGTCATGGTCTGGTCTTTGATGAAGGGCTGCTCCAGCAGGCAAACCTCTTCATAGAATTTGCCCATCTTGCCTTCGACGATCTTCTCCACCACCGCCGGCGGTTTGCCGGTCGCGGCCGCCTGAGCGCGATAGATGTCCTTCTCTTTTTCGAAGGCCTCGGGCGATACGTCTTCTTTGCGAATGTAGCGCGGATCGGTCGCGGCGATGTGCATGGCGATGTCGTGCACCAGCGTCTTGAAGTCATCGGTGCGGGCCACGAAGTCGCTCTCGCAGTTGACTTCCACCAGCACGCCGATCTTGCCACCTGCATGGATGTAGCTCGCCACCGAGCCTTCGCTGGTCGCGCGGGTCGCCTTCTTGGCGGCCGTCGCTACTCCCTTCTTGCGCAGCACGACGATGGCAGCCTCGATGTCGCCCTTTGCTTCGGTCAGGGCGTTCTTGCAGTCCATCATGGGAGCGTTGGTCTTGTCGCGAAGCTCTTTCACTTGAGCGGCAGTAATGTTTACAGTTGTAGTTCCCATTGTTCGAAAATCCTGTTCTGCTGTATCAGCTCTTATGGTCTTTCCAGTATTAGATTGCGTTCCTGACAAAACGACCCGCGCCAACGGTCAGCGCGGGTCTTAAAACCATTCCGTCAGCCTCTCGGCTGCGTTTACGCGCTTGGAGTCTCGACGGTATCCTCGGCAGGTGCCGCACGCCGTGCGCCCTTGCCCAGGACCTCCTCCATGCTCACATCTTCCATTTCGCTGGCATCGAGCCCCGGGGCAGTCCCCGCCTCGCTCGCGCTGGCCGCCGCAGCTTCCGCGTCCGCACTGTACTGCACGCCCGCCTGGATGTCGGCCTCCTGCTTATCGGTCACGGCCTGCGCTCCCTCGATCACCGAATCCGAGATCTTCGAAGCAAACAATCGGATCGCCCGCAGCGCATCGTCGTTACCCGGGATCACATAGTCCACTTCGCTCGGGTCGCAATTCGTGTCGACCACCGCGACCACCGGAATCCCCAGCTTGCGCGCTTCTTTCACCGCGATCTGCTCTTTGTTCGAGTCGATCACGAACAGCACATCCGGCAGCCGGTTCAGGCTCTTGATGCCCGCCAGGTTGGCCTGCAAATGCTTGCGCTCGCGCTCCAGCTTGACGACTTCCTTCTTCGGCAGCAGCTCGTAGCGGCCGTCCGTGGCCATCTCGTCAAGCTCTTTCAGCCGCTTCACCGACTTCTGCACCGTGACCCAGTTGGTGAGCAGTCCGCCCAGCCAGCGCTGGTTCACATAGAACATGCCGCAGCGTGTCGCTTCTTCCGCGATGGCGTCCTGCGCCTGGCGCTTGGTGCCCACAAACAGCACCAGCTTGCCTTCCGCCGCCTGGTCCTGCACAAACTTCGACGCTTCCTTGAACATCTTCAGCGTCTTCTGCAGGTCAATGATGTAAATCCCATTGCGCTCGCCAAAGATGTATTCCTTCATCTTCGGGTTCCAACGTTTGGTCTGATGCCCGAAGTGAACGCCGGCTTCGAGCAACTCCTTCATTGTGATGTTTGCCAAGCTACCTCCTAGCTTGCATCCCTCGCGGCGGCCTAGCCGGATCGTCCGGGATTACATTTCCGTGGCCCGCCCCGTTGAATCAGCGGGTGCGGAAAGATTCGTTCCGGCACTTACTTCTTCCCCCCGCCCCCGGAACCACAAGGCTAGAGTACCGGTTGCCAGTGTTGTTGAGCTTTTAACAACTGACCACCGACAACTGCATTACCGCTTCGAGAACTGGAAGCGCTTACGTGCACCCTTCTGACCGTACTTCTTGCGCTCTTTACCACGCGCATCGCGGCGCAGGAAGCCCTCAGCCTTCAGCTTGGAGCGCAGTTCAGGGTTGAACTCCTGCAACGCACGAGCTACGCCCATGCGGACCGCGCCCGCCTGGCCGTTCACGCCGCCGCCAGCGCAAGTGCAAATCACGTTGAAGCTGCCAGCCGTCTCCGTCAGCAACAGCGACGACTTCGCCATGGTGCGCTGCTCTTCGGTCACAAAGTAGGTGTTAAACGGCTTGCCGTTGACCGTAAACTCGCCGCTGCCGGGGCGAAGAAACACACGGGCCACGCTCGATTTGCGCCGTCCCGTACCGTAATACTGAACCAGTTCTGCCATTTCAATCCTTCGGGATCTAAAATCTCTCTCGGGTGCCCCGTTCAAGCGAAGCTTGAGCGGGAGTTTTCTACTTTGCGGCGGCTGCTAGCTCCGCCGGCTTCTGCGCCGCGTGCGGATGCTTGTCGCCCTTATAAACTTTCAGCTTTGAGGCCATCTGCCGACCCAGCTTGGTGTGGGGCAGCATGCCTTTGATCGCTTCTTCCACTACCATCTCCGGCTTTCGCGCAAAGCGCTTCTTGTACTCCTCGGCCTTGATGCCGCCGGGGAATCCCGAATAGCTGTAGTAGGTCTTCTTGTCGGCCTTCAGGCCGGTAATTTTCACCTGCCCGGCGTTGATCACAATCACGTGATCGCCGGTATCAAGGAACGGGGTGTATTGCGGACTGTCCTTACCCGCGAGGATGCGCGCCACGCGCGACGCCAGCCGGCCCAATGTCTGGCCCGACGCATCGACAACAAACCATTTACGCGCAATTTCCCCTTTGGGGAAATACGTTGACATCGTGAACTCTCCCAGAATTTAGAAAAGACCGCGAAAGAGCCGCTGAGTTCGTGGCGCTGGAACGCGCAGAAAACCCCTAGGCGGGCAAACGCAGGACTACCAAAGTCTTAAGAATAGACCAGAAACGCGCCCCCTGTCAATGAAACCGGCACCGGGAGCCCTATCCCGCCTTCATTTGGCGACGTGCGGATTTTCCTCGGGGAGCCTCTCCATCAAAACGTCTCCGGCCACCTGTGCGCCCCGTGGTAAACAGCCAGAATCACAATGTGGGTCTTGTCCACTGCATACGCCACGATGAATGGCGTATTTGGGATGACCAGTTCGCGTGTCCCCGGCACCCGTCCCGGCCTTCCGGACGTGGGAAAGGCAGCCAGCCGTTCCACACTGCTTATGATCCGCAGCATTACCCGATCAGCTACGTCCTCGCTGTTGGAAAGGGCTATGTAATCGTGGGCCTGGTCGAGCTGCTGCGTTGCCTGCTCGGTCCACTCGATCATCCCCTGGCGCGTCCCGTCTTCTTGAGACGCTTCACCACTTCCTCGTGGCTGACCACGTGGCCCTTCCCCATCTCTGCCATCCCCTGGCGCACCAGCGCGTCTTGATAGGTATGCAACTCGATGTAGTTGCTAATGGCCTCATTGATCAAATAGCTTCGCGAACGATCCTGCGCGGTGGCCAGATTGTCGAGTTCATCGATCTTCTCCGCATCGGCCCGAAAGCTGATGGTCTTCTCATTGCTGCTCATAATACCGCCACCGTATCATGTAATATTCCGTATTACAACAAACTGTTTCGCGCACCCTACTCGCCGAGCGAAATCCCGTACTCCGCCGCGATCTCTCGCAGCCGTGCAAGAATCTGCTCCTCGGAGTAGCCGACCTGATATAGCAAATACGCGTAATTATCAATACTCGACTGCTGATGCGGATCCTTGTGGCCGGTGTCATGCGCGAATTTCATCGTGATTTCGACCGCCCGCCGAATCAGCGGCTCTGCCTCCACCAGCCGGTTCGTCGCCTGCAGCAACTGGGTCAGGTTGGTCAGCCGGATCGCGACAATGGAATGGTCGGGACCGGAGGATTGCTCGTCAATTGCCAGCGCGCGCTCACTAGGCAAGCTTGCCGATTCGGGGCAGGTGCTGGTGACCTCGCGACAGGCGTCGCCCGCCAGGTGAAGCACCAGGTCACATTCACGGACGTAGTCGGCCAGCTTGTCGAGCAGGGTGTAGTCGCCCTGCTGGAAGTCCTCTTGCACCTTGACTTCGTAGGGATGCTCTTTGAGTGCGCCGAGCTGGTTGGCCAGCCTCAGCCGGTACGATTTGAATTCGGTGCTGACACAGGAGAGGAAGACGTTCATGGGATAAGTGGACGGATTCCGAATCCTACCGTGTTTCGCGAGAATGTCGAAGGCCTAGTTCGATCCGGTGCGCCGGATGCCAAGAGGGTGCCGTGAGTTCATGGAAGGGTTCGCGCCAGGCTCGCCCGCGTTAACTTGCGATCCTGCACACGCCGGAACCCAGCACCGCCTTGCACATCGGCTCCCGCCGAAGTATCGTTATGCCCGCATTGCCACTTGTCCAGGAGGGCGGTCATGGCAGAGGACGGGAAGCAGAGCGAGCAGCCTCGAAGCAACGTTAGGCCAGCTGCGCCTTCCTCGAGTCCGCACGAATCGCTTAAGCCGAAAATTAAGAGTCCGTACTTCGCGGCCACCTCCCCAGACGACCCGGACGACGACGTCGACCGGATTCTTCGTCGGTCCACCGATATTTCGGAGATCGTATCCCCGAAGCAGGCTGCGGCCGCAACTCCATCCGACCACATTACCTGGCGTGACCGCTTGAAGGGGCTTTGGTTTGCTGCCAGCCTCTTCTTCATGGCTCAGACCTCTCAAGCCGAGCTTCCTCCGCCAACAGAGACTACCCAGTCGGAGGTCAGCCCACAAACCAACAATCAAGTGAATCCGAAGATTGACTACAAGTACTCAGCCGAGCAGGTCCAAAGCAGTCTGTCCGCCCCCCAATTCAACTTTGGCCAGAATTTCTCTTGGGTAAACAGCGGGCAGACACTCGATCGGCAACCCGAGCAGATCGTGCAGATCATAGTGGATGTACAAACTGAAAAGCCTTCTGAGGCCGAGATAAAGGACGCCACAGATTACATCCGGACTTTTCAGCATGACTTGCAGAAGAAAGTCGTCGATCCTGAATATCTCGCCGACAAGGTCGTTGACGGCGGCGAAGCTTTGTTAGGCCTCGCGCTGTTCAAAGCCCGCAAGAAGGTCAGGGCAGCTACTCAAAACCGGCTCGTGATTTGGCTTTGCGATGCCTTCGACCGGATCAGCGAAGCTTTTAAGGAAGCCGACGACAAGGAAGCACCACCACAACCGAAGAAGCGCCCCATCGGGTTCCTTGCCGACCGTATCAACTGCTCCACCGAACACACAGTTGCCATTCTGAAGCTCACACCCTGCCGCGACACAGCGCCTGGCCAATGGGAGTTGCGCGAATCCTCTTAGCCACCTCGCGTTGCCCGAGAATCCGCTTCGGGTCTAACGCAAAGCCCACAGCCTGATCCGCGCTCATCCCTGAAATCCGCGGCTGCTTTTCTGACCTCCTTCCTCCGTAGTGAACACATATCACCACTCTTCCGTCGCACGATCGACGCTTACTGGTGTATAGTCCGCAATCAATACACAGCCATATGACGACAAACTATTCGCGCTACACGCTCGTTCGAGACCGCCCCGATGCGGCCGATTATCTCTATCCTCCAAAATCGGAACGCATCCACAAGCATCTGCCATCGCGCGTCGACCTGCGCCGTCTGTGTCCGCCGATCCAGGACCAGGGACGCCTTGGCACTTGCACCGCTCACGCCGTGGCCGCCGCGGTTCACTACGAACATCGCTTGCACAAGATGCGGGCCATCCATCCGTCGCGGCTTTTCATTTACTACAACGAGCGTCCCATCGCGCATGAGAAGCGTCTGAAGCCTTCGGTCAACCTGCGCGATGCCATGAAGGTCATGGCCAAATACGGCGCTTGCCCGGAATACCTGCATCCCTACAACAAGCACCCTCATGCCGTCATAAGAAAACCGTTGCCCGCGGCGTATGAAGCCGCGGCGAAACATAGGATTGCCGCGTACTATCGCATTTCACACCGGTCGCTCACGCCGCAAACCTTCCTGCATCATTTGAAGAACTGCCTCTCCGACCGTCACCCGTTCGTGTTCGGTTTCTGGATGCATCCCAGCTTCGAGCCTCCTATCACCGACAAATGGGAAGGCGGCATGATGCCCATTCCCCGCAAGCGGCACGACCCCGCTCACGGAGGCCACGCTGTCATGGCCGTCGGCTACGACGATCGCAAACAGGCGGTACTGGTGAGGAACTCGTGGGGAACAGACTTCGGTCTCAAGGGCTACTTCTGGATGCCCTACTCTCTCATCAGCGATTCTGGCTTCGCCCACGACTTCTGGACCATTCGCGGCATCGTTAGCGAGACGAAGAAGTAACGACGCACACTGGCAAGAAAAATTACCGAAAATGCTCCATGTAGTACAGCGCCGCAAACGCCAGCACTAATGCGATCGCTGGAAATGCCAATCGTCGCACGCTCCGCAAAGGCTGCTTCCAATCCGCTGTGCCCAGGAAAAGAAGCATCATCGGCGCCAGCAACACGATCGTGATCTGGAAGATGTGCGCCAGCGCGCCTTCATCCGGTTGCGGCGGTTGCGTGTATCCAATAAGGACGGTTGACAAGGCGATCAGAGACAAAACAAGTATGATTCGGCTGCTGACTCGATGGATTTGCTGCCCATCCATAACGTCCTCCGATTTGCCATCAGCTTTTGCGCGCCGACTGGATCACCGACTCCATCTGCTGCAAGTACCCTTCGAGCGCGCGTCGTCCGGCAGCGGTCAATCGAAACTCCGTACGTGGCTGGCGCCCTACGAACGACTTCGAGCACTTCACATACCCTACGACCTCCAGCTTGCGCGCATGAACACTGAGGTTTCCATCGGTGATCTCCAGCAGCTTCTTTAGATCGTTGAAGCTGAGCGCGTCATTCACCGCCAGCGCGCTCACAATTCCCAGTCGCACTCGCTCATGGATTACCAGATCGAGCTCCAGCGCCGCCGGCCCAAGTGTCGGGCTCTTCTTTCGCGAATGCCTGCGTTGGCCGTCGGAACGAGTCGCATCGACTGCTTGCTTAACCACCATGCCTCCTTGCGATATACGCACCGAATGCGATCTGCACCAGTCCGAAGCCGACGGCCAGCATCACATTGGCCCACCACCACGGCAGCGGTAGCGCGATTGCTCCAGCCAGCACGAACACGGCTCCCATGACCGGAATCGTCCGCACCGAGAACGCGCCCGCCTGCATCACGGCTACTCCGTATAACAGTAGCCACACGCCAGGAATCTGCCGCGGATCGCCGGCTTTGACAAGCGCTACCGTCATCACGCCTCCCGCAAAAAGCGCGGGCAGCAATCCAACGAAAAGCCTCCGTCCCGGAACCGACAAGATCGGAGTCCCCAGGCGCGACGCCTTCCAGTGTATCGCCACCAGCGCCAGTGTAACGGCCACCAGCGCCTCTGCCAGCCAAACCGCCAGCCATCCTTCTGTTGTCGTCTGGCGCAAAGCGATCGGTGCCGCAGCCAGCGCCGTCGCCCCCATCGCGAGGTATCCCCAGCCGGACACGGCGGTGAACGTCGCGCTGCGCTCCATCGTTTGGCGGATCACCTCAAGGTGCTCAATGGCTGCGGGCTCCGGCGTGACGGATGGCCTTCTCGGGCTCTTTCGACAAGGACGGGGATCAACCATGGGCGATACTCTAAGTCCGACGTCTAGTATCTGTCAAGTACTTTATGCTGCAAAGTTAAAATGCAGAAAATGCGGCACAGCTTGTCGTCTGTGCCGCACGTTTATGCGCAGAAGTTACTTCGCCGCGACCGCTTCAACCGGCGCTTCGTGGTGGATCGCCTCGAACTTCAACCGCTTGGTTTTCGCATCCACATCCACTCGGACGGTGTCACCGTGCAGCACCTCGCCGTCGAGGATCTTCATGGCCAGCGGGTCCTGCACCAGACGCTGAATCGCTCGCTTCAACGGACGCGCACCGTAGTTCGCATCGTAGCCTTCGGTGAAGATCAGCTCTTTCGCCTTCGGCGTCAACTCTAGCGCGATCTTGCGGGCCGCGAGCAGGCCCTGCAAGTCGCGCAGCCGGAGATCGACGATCTTGACCAACTGCTCCTTGCCCAGCGGGTTGAAGAAGATGATGTCATCCACCCGGTTCAGGAACTCGGGCTTGAAGTGCCCGCGCAGCGCTTCCATCACCTGCTCGTGCGCTTCCTCCTGCTTATCAGGGTTGGCACCGGCCTGCTGCAAATAGCTCGAGCCGATGTTGGACGTCATGATGAGGATCGTGTTCTTGAAATCCACGTGGCGGCCCTTGCCGTCGGTCAGCCGGCCGTCGTCCATGATCTGCAGGAAGACGTTGAACACATCGGGGTGCGCTTTCTCGATTTCGTCGAACAGCACTACGGCGTACGGATGCCGCCGGACTGCCTCGGTCAGCTGCCCGCCCTCGTCGTAGCCCACGTATCCCGGAGGTGCGCCAATCAGGCGCGACACCGAATGCTTCTCCATATACTCCGACATGTCGATGCGGATCATGGCGTGCTCGTCATCGAACAGAAACTCCGCCAGCGCGCGCGCCAGCTCGGTCTTGCCGACGCCGGTCGGACCCAGAAAAATGAACGATCCGATCGGACGCTTGGGATCGCTCAACCCGGCGCGCGAGCGTCGAATTGCATTCGCCACCCGCGAAAGCGCCTCATCCTGGCCAACCACTCGTTCGCGCAGGCGGTCTTCCATGGTCACCAGCTTGTTCACTTCGCCCTCGAGCATCTTCGACACCGGAATGCCGGTCCACTTGCTCACGATCTTGGCGACGTCTTCTTCGTCCACCTCCTCTTTGAGCATGCGCGATTGCTTGGTGTCCATGTGGGCGCTCAGCTGCTTGATTTCCGCCTCGAGCTTCGGCAATTCGCCGTACTGCAACTTCGCCGCGCGCTCGAATTCGCCTTTGCGCGTGGCTTCCTGGATGTCGACTTTGAGCTTCTCCAGCTGTTCTTTCTTGGCGCGCACGTTGGCGATGATTTCTTTCTCCTGCTTCCAACGCGCCTTCAGGGCGTTCGACTGCTCCTTGATATGCGCCAGCTCTTTCTCAACCGCTGCCAACCGCTCACGCGAGTTCGTATCGTCTTCGCGCTTCAGCGCCTGCCGCTCGATTTCAAGCTGTGTGGCGCGGCGCTCCAGCTGGTCGATCTCTGTCGGCATCGAATCGATCTGGATGCGCAACGAAGCTGCTGCCTCGTCAATCAGGTCGATCGCTTTATCGGGGAGGAAGCGGTCAGAGATATAGCGATGCGACAGCGTCGCCGCCGCGACAATGGCCGAGTCCTTGATGCGCACGCCGTGGTGCACTTCATACTTCTCGCGCAAGCCGCGCAGGATCGCGATCGTGTCCTCCACGTTAGGCTCGCCGACGAACACAATCTGGAAGCGCCGCTCGAGTGCGGCGTCTTTCTCGATGTACTTGCGGTATTCATTCAGCGTGGTGGCGCCGATGGCCCGCAACTCACCCCGCGCCAGCGCCGGCTTCAGCATGTTGGAGGCGTCAATGGCGCCCTCGGCCGCACCTGCGCCGACCAGGGTGTGCAGCTCGTCGATGAACAGGACGATCTGTCCATTCGACTGCTCAATCTCCTTCAGCACCGCCTTCAGCCGGTCTTCGAACTCGCCACGGTATTTCGCTCCTGCCAGCATTGCCCCGAGGTCGAGCGAGACTACTCGTTTGTTCTTCAACTGCTCGGGCACGTCGCCGGAGATAATCCTCTGCGCGAGACCTTCAACGATGGCGGTCTTGCCGACACCGGGCTCGCCGATCAGGACCGGATTGTTCTTGGTGCGGCGCGACAGCACCTGCACCACGCGACGCACTTCTTCGTCGCGCCCAATGACGGGATCGAGCTTGCCCTGCTTCGCCAGCTCTGTCAGGTCGCGGGCGTAACGCTCCAGCGCCTGGTATTTGGCTTCGGGATTTTGGTCAGTCACTTTCTGGTTTCCGCGAACGGCGGTCAGCGCTCGCAGAATGTTGTCGTAGGTCGCGCCCGCCTTGCTAAGGATTTCCTGCGCCGCATCGCGCTTGAGCTTGGTCATCGCCAGCAAAATGTGCTCGGTCGAGACGAACTCATCCTTGAAGTTCGACGCCTCTTTGAAGGCGCCCTCCAGCAACTGATTGGCTGCGCTCGACAACGATGCCTGAGCCGCGCCTCCGCCCGACACTTTGGGCAGACGCTCGATCGCGGACATCGCTTGCGTCTGGACCACCGGGACCTGCAGACCTACGCGTTCCAGCAGCGGCGCAACAATGCCCTCTTGGTCTTCCAGCAACGCTGCCAGTATGTGGACCGGCTGCAGCTCGGGGTTGCCGTGCTCGCTGGCGATATCGTTCGCGCGCTGGATGGCCTCCTGCGCTTTCACGGTTAATTTGTCCCATCGAATTGCCATAACTTACTCCTGAATATTGCCGGTGGCCGTGGCCACCATTATGAACTGTATGAATTTTATGAGGCCAGCCTGGACGCAATAATTTCCAGTGTCATTCGCGGCCGGACATAACAAAAGGGAGGGGATCATGAGGTGGTCCGCCTCCCTTACAACCTGTCGTAAAATCTTGCGTTCCCGGAATCCCGTGAAACACCTGCCATGGATTAGGCTGCGTGGCCCTTCTTGCCTTCCAGAGCGGGTCCGCTGCCGATGTTCACTTTGATCTGCTTGGGCTTGGCTTCAGCGCGCTTGCCCAGCTTGATTTTCAGGACGCCGTTGCTGTAATCGGCGCTGACGTCTTCAGCGCTAACCGTATTCGGCAGCGTAAACGAACGGGTGAAGCTGCCATAGCGGCGCTCCACGCGGCGGAAGTTCTCTTCCTTCTCTTCCTTTTCGAACTTGCGCTCACCGCTGACGGTGAGGACATTGTTCTCGACCTTCACGTCGAGGTCCTTCTCTTCGATGCCGGGCACTTCCAGCTTCAGCTGGATGCTGTGCTCGTCTTCGTAAACGTCAACCGGCGGCACAAAGGCTCCCGCAGTCAGCGATTCCTCGCTTCCGCCCCGAGTCTGTTCTTCGAACAGGCGATTCAGGCGGCTCTGCAAGGTGTTCAATTCTCGGAAAGGCTCCCAACGAGTCAATACGGTCATGATCTTCAACCTCCACAACGGATAAGAAATCTCGTGGCCGGACGGCCACTCGCTTGGTTTGATGTCAAACTTAGCGTAAAGGAATCATAAAATCTTAGCATATTATTGTCAAGTAAGGCTGGGGAGCTTCCTCGAAATCTTAAGTAACTGTATTTTATTCAATTACTTGGGTGATTATGCACTTGAGATAGGCTGTTTCTGGAACCCCTGAAAGTTCGGGGTGATCGACGGACGCTCCTCGCTTCTCGAGGATTCTGAGCCGCCGTCCAGCATCAGTGGCCGCCGCACCCAGCATCTCCAGAAACTGCGATTGTTCCACGTGGAACGAACAGGAGCATGTGACGAGCAACCCGCCCGGCTGGAGCATCTTCAAGGCGCGAAGGTTGAGTTCTTTATAGCCACGAAGTGCCGTCTCGACCGTCCGTTTGCTTTTGGCGAAGGCGGGCGGGTCGAGAACGATGGTGTCGTACTGCTTGCCGGCAGTCGAGTAATCTTTCAGCAGATCAAAGGCGTTAGCTTCGATCCATTCAATCTCGCCGGAGGTGTGCTTCTCCCGATTGATCCCCTCGTTCTGTTCGGCGACTTCCAGGGCAGGACGGGAGGAATCTACCGCGGTCACCTTGCTACAAACTCGCGCGAGGTGCAGGGCAAATCCGCCCTGGTAGGTGAAACAGTCGAGTGCCTCGCCCTGTGCATAGCGCACAGCGGCGGCGTAGTTCTCCCGCTGATCCAGGAAGGCGCCTGTTTTTTGCCCGCCGAGGCCGTCGAAATGAAAGTGGACGCCGTTCAAAGTGAACACGGTCGCTGATCTGTCGCCACACACGAGCTGGGATTCGCGAGCCGGAAGCTCTTCCAGTTCGCGGATGTGTGGATCTACGCGGTCGAGCAAGCTGGCGCCGGGAAAGTGCCCGGCCAGCTTTCCGGTAATGACGCCACGGATGTCCTCGCGATCAAACGCCTGGGTCAACACCTGCAGGACCAGCACGTCGTTGTACTTATCCACGATCACGCCCGGGATCAGGTCGGCTTCGCTGAAGATGACGCGGTATGAATCGCCATCGCGGGCGTTTCGCTGCCGGAAGCGCACGGCCTCGTCGATTCGGCTGCTTAGAAGCGGCAACAGTTCGTTCTCGCCAATGATCTTCGAGGTCAGCAGGCGGATCGCGATTTGTGACGAGCTGCTGTAGAGTGCCGAGCCTAGTTTGCGACCGCGCTCATCGAGGATATGCACCAATGCGCCCGGAGGTATGCCCTCCGCTTTCGAAATGTCGGAGCGATAAACCCAGAGGTGGCCTGACTTTAAGCGCGATGCGCCGCGACTGCTGACCGTCACAAAGGGGATGGATTCGTGAGCCGACACTCTCACCTCGCAGTGGAACGAATGCACATCTTAAATGTTGGCGGAATCGAGACAGGGAATCTACTGCGAGGCAGCTTCTTCTGAGGCACTCGCAGTATCGTCGGCGGCGCTTGGCACTTCCGGGGCTTTCGATGCTTTCTCTTTCTCTTCATCGGGCTTCGGTGGGGGAGGCACGTAGTACAGAATTCGCCGGCAGTAATCGCAAGTCATGAACTGCTCGTTCGTCATGACCTCTTGAAAGACCTGCGGACGCAGCATGACGCTGCACGCCCCACACTGTTCGTTGTCGGAAACAGTCGCCAGCGCGGTCCCGCGCACCTTAAGTACGTGGTCATAGTGGCGCAAAATGTCTTCGCTGACGCCAGTTCGTAACGCATTGCGCCGGGTGGTCAGCTCAGCCAAGGCTGCTTCGTCGGCTGCAGTCCGCTGACGCGCTTCTTCCTTCTCGCGGTCGTTCTCGGCAGTGTCGGCCTTCAACTGAGCTTCTGCCTTCTTCAGCGCTTCTTTCCGCGAGTCGGCGGCGACCATGATTTCCAGGATCTTGTCCTCGGAAGCCGCAATCTTCTGCTCCGCAAACTTGATCTCTTCCATCAGGGCCTTGTATTCCTGATTGGTTTTCACGTTCAGCGACTGGTCGCGATATTTGCTGATCTTTTGCTGCTGGTCCTGAATGTCGGACTCGTGCTTGCGGCGGGCGGCTTCGTCGGCTTTGCCGGCGGCGATGGCCGCTTCGACCTTGGCCTTCGAACCTGCGAGTTTGGCTTCGATTTCCGCAACGTGCTTGGGCAGCGCGGCGATTTCTGCCCGCAAAGCGGCGATTTGGGAGTCAATCTGCTGGAGTTCGATGAGGCTTTGAAGGTCGGAAGTCATTACACCTTTGCGGAACCTCTCTGGATTCTAGCACGCAGAAAAGCGGGTTCTCGATTGCCTTGAGCACCCAGCATGGGTCGCGAATTCGGCGGCTTGCGATAAACTGCTTCCCTACAGAAATCCACCGCGGAGCCGCCGTGAAGACTTGCGTTGTTCTGACTTTGTTGTGCGCACTCGTACTGACCTTTTCACTCAATGCCCAAGACCACCCGCCGACCAGCGGACAGCAGTTAACGATTGAAGCCATCTTCGCCGAGGGGGGACTTACCGGACGCGCCCCGGAGGCGGTGAAATGGAGCCCCGACGGCACAAAGGTTTCCTATGTGCAACGCGACGACAGTGGCGAGCACGGGGCTCTGTGGTACATCGACCTGGCGACGGGCAAGCCGGCGGTGCTGGTTTCGAGCGAAAAGCTGGCCACGCTGGCTCCGCCGGCCAGCTCCATAAAAGACGAGCGCCAGAAAGAAGCGATGCAGCGCTACTCGGTCGCGGCCTACCACTGGTCGCCCGATTCGAAGCACCTGCTCTTCGACTCATTGGGACAGCTCTGGTATTACAGGCTGGACACCGGAACGGCCGTGCAAATGACTTCGAGCGCCGACGCGGCGTCCGATCCCAAGTTTTCGCCCGACGGCGAACGGCTGGCCTACGTGCGCAAGCACGACCTCTACGTCCGTGAAGTCAAGCGTGGACAAGAAGACGCCCTCACTCGCGACGGCAACGACAACCTGCTGAACGGTGAAGTCGATTGGGTGTACCGGGAAGAGCTCTACAGCCGCAGCAATTATTTCTGGTCGCCCGACGGCAAGGCGATCGTGTTCCTGGAAATGAACGAAAAGGATGTACCGACGTATCCCATCACCGACTGGATCCCCACGCACCCAACGGTGGACATGGAAAAGTATCCCAAGGCGGGCGATCCGAATCCAGTGGTGCGCATCGGAGTTGTCTCGTCGAACGGCAGCAAGGTGAAGTGGATCTCGGCAGGTGGCGGAAAAGATGGCTCCCTGCCGTTGGGGAACGACCCAAACGTCCTGATACCGCGCTTCGGATGGGTGCGCGACGGCCTGTTGTGGGCAATGTCGATGGATAGGGTGCAGGACCGGCTCGACATCTACTTCATCGACGTGCAGAGCGGGAAGGCCAAACGCGTGCTCAGCGAGAGCAGCGATGCCTGGATCCATGTCCCAGATTTTGAGCTGCTGTCGTCGGGAGACCGCTTTCTCGTAACCAGCTGGCGCGACGGACACAATCACATCTATCTCTACCAGTTCGACAAACAGAACCCCCTTGCCGGTGATGCCAAACCGGTGGCGCAACTGACGAAGGGCGACTGGGAAGTGGAAAGCATCGACGCGGTGGACGAAGCTGGGAGCACCGTGTACTTCACCGCCAATGAAGGGGATTGGCGGCAGGCGAATCTGTTTGCCGTCGGCCTCGACGGTCAGACTTTTCACCGCATCTCGAAGCAAAACGGAACTCACGGGCCCAACTTCGGGCCGCAAAAAACGAAGTCCTACGTGGACATGTACTCGGCGCTTACCACTCCGCCCAGCATGTCGCTTTGCACGACCGATGGAAACTGCACACCTTTCTGGCAATCGCGCAGCGTGGACGGTTACAACCTGATCGCGCCCAAAGCCGTGGAATTCAAAGCAGCCGACGGCACAACAACGCTGCTGGGCACGTTACTGCTGCCGGAGGGCGGACCGATGATGGCGACCGGAAAGGCGCCACTCATCCTGAATCCGTACGGAGGCCCGGGCGCACAGTCGGTACGCGATGCATGGGGCAACACTTCGTATCTTTTCGATCAGATTCTCGTACGCCAGGGATTTGCCATCCTGAAAGTTGATAACCGCGGCATGGCCAACCGGGGCAAAGCGTTCGCAATGCCTATCAAGCACCACTTCGGTCCCACCGAATTCGACGACCAGATGGCTGCGCTCAAGCAGGCACTACAGCAATACCCAGTACTTGACGCCTCGCGCTTGGGCTTCTGGGGCTGGAGCTACGGGGGTTACTTCACGCTTTACACATTGGAAAAAACCGACCAGTTCAAGGCCGGCATATCGGTCGCGCCGGTGACCGACTGGCGTAATTATGACTCCATCTACACCGAGCGCTACATGGGACTGCCGAGCGAAAACGAAAGCGGCTACCACGATAGCTCTCCGCTCAACTTCGCGGGCGACCTGCACGGCAAACTGCTCGAAGTGCACGGCACCAGCGACGACAACGTGCACTTACAGAACACGATCCAGATGACGAACGCCTTTATCAATGCAGGCAAACAGTTCCAACTGATGCTGTACCCGCGCAAAACGCATGGCATTGCCGGAAAAATAACGCGAAGCGACTTGTTCCACCGCATCGAAGATCACTTCGAGCAGAACCTGGCACCCGTGAAGTAGGATTTGCCCAAAACCTGCGCACAAGGATGGCGACGCACTTGAAACTCACAAAATCTCTCCTGTCTCTCGTCATTGTTTCGCTGGCAACCGCAGCTGCATTTGCCGAGCAGGCACCTCCAACTTCTACCCGCACCATCGTTCGCGCCGGAAAGCTGCTGGATGTCCGCACCGGCAAGACCCTGACCAATCAGGCCATTGTTATCGAAGACGGCAAGATCGTGAGCGTCGGCCCTGATTCGGGAGCTACTGACGCAAGCGCCAAGGTCGTCGACTTGTCCGGCAAGACCGTGCTGCCCGGCCTGATCGATGCGCACACGCACATTACCTTCGATCCCAAGTTCGGCTACGACCGGCTTGCGATTTCGCTTCCGCGCGAAGCGTTGATCGGAGCCAAGAATGCGCGCATCACTCTGCTGGCGGGCTTCACCACCATTCGCAACGTTGGGGCCGACGGCTTCACGGATATCGCACTGCGCGACGCTATTAATGCCGGTGATGTCCCCGGACCTCGCATCGATGCCAGCGGTCCCGCGCTCAGCATCACCGGTGGACACTGCGACGACAACCTGCTGCCCTACGAGTGGCACGCCACCGAGATCGGTGTTGCCGATGGTGTCGAGAACGTGCAGCACAAGGTGCGCGAGATCATTAAGTATGGCGCGGATGTCATCAAGATTTGCGCCACTGGAGGCGTACTGTCACTCGGCGACAACCCGCAGGCGTCGCAGTTCACGCAGGAAGAACTGCGCGCCATTATTGCCGACGCCCATCGCCTGGGACGCAAGGTAGCAGCACATGCGCACGGTGCGCAAGGAATTCTCTGGGCCACGGAGGCGGGAGTTGATTCCATCGAGCACGGTTCGTATATCGACGATGCCGGAATCGCAGCCATGAAAGCACACGGCACATATCTCGTGCCAACCCTTTATCTCAGCGACTGGTTCCTCGAAAACGCGCCCAAAATGAATGTCCCCCCAGCGATGCTCGCCAAAGGCAAGGAAGTGATGCCGGCCGCGCGCAAGAACGTCGCGCACGCCTTTGCCAGCGGCGTTAAGGTTGGCTTCGGCACCGATGCCGCAGTCTATCCGCACGGATTGAACGCGCACGAGTTCGCGGTGATGGTGAAGCTGGGACTGACGCCGCTGCAGTCGATCCAGGCTGCGACGGTCAATGACGCCGACCTGCTCGGCTGGTCCGACAAGGTCGGCGTGATCGAGCCGGGCCACTTCGCCGACATCATCGCTGTAGATGGCGACCCGCTGCAGGACGTCACCATACTAGAGCAGGTGAAGTTCGTGATGAAGGGCGGGGTCGTCTACAAGAGCGAATAGACGCAATGACATATTGCGCTTGCCCGGTGCCTCGGGTTTCTGTTTGAATCCTGAGGCATCGATTCCTTCATCCCCGGGAGCTTCATCTGGCGAAACAAATCTTCGCGTGCAAGTCCATCGATAAGCTGATTTCCGAGTCGGAGGAGCCGGAACATCGACTCAAGAAGACGCTCGGACCGTGGTCGTTGACCGCGCTCGGCATTGGCGCGGTCATCGGGTCGGGCATTTTCACGGTGATCGGCACGGCCATTGCCGGCCAGAAGTTCGACACTTCCTCTATCCTGAACGCTCCTCTCCTCGACTATCTTGTGCATCATGTGGCCACGCTCGGCCGACCCGGAGCTGGGCCTGCACTTGCTCTCTCGCTAGTGCTAGTGGCAATCGTGTGCGCGTTCACTG
Source organism: uncultured Acidobacteriaceae bacterium (assembly GCA_963837915.1). Lineage (GTDB taxonomy): Bacteria > Acidobacteriota > Terriglobia > Terriglobales > Acidobacteriaceae > DASRAA01. The sequence continues at coordinate 352,042 of CAWIPZ010000009.1, read as the reverse complement.
CACTGTGCTATGCCGAGCTTGCGTCGATGATTCCGATCGCGGGCAGCGCCTACACCTACACCTACGCAACGATGGGCGAGCTGATTGCGTGGATTATCGGCTGGGACCTCATTCTGGAATATGCCGTCAGCAACATGGCGGTGAGCGTAGGTTTCGCAGCGCACCTGGTCGATATGTTCGACTGGTTCGGATGGCATCCCGCGCTACGCTGGATCTCGCCTGCGTACCTGCCCTCGGGCCTGACCGACTTGCAAGGCAATGTTCTCTATACGCCAGGATGGCACTTCGGATTCAACATCCCAGCGTTTGCGGTCGTCATGCTATTGACGGTCGTGCTGGTGCGCGGCATTCGCGAGTCGGCCGAGACCAACAACGTCATGGTCATCCTGAAGATCGCGGCCATACTGGCATTCGTCTTTGCCGGCATGCACTACATTCATCCTTCGAACTACCACCCCTTCGCACCCAACGGATGGTCCGGCATTCTCACTGGCGGCTCCATCATTTTCTTCACCTACATCGGCTTTGATTCGGTTTCCACTGCCGCGGAAGAAGCGAAGAATCCGCAGCGCGATCTGCCCATTGGCATCATAGCGACGCTGATCGTCTGCACTGTGCTCTACATTTCAGTGGCCGTCGTGCTTACGGGAATCGTTCCGTGGCAGCGGCTGCTCGACGATGCCGCCCCGGTCGTCAACAGTCTCAAACAACTTGGTCTGGCTACGCACTCCGTGTCGCTGCACTGGATTCGCCTGGCTGTTCTGTTCGGCGCCATGATGGGCATGATTTCGTCGCTCCTGGTCTTTCAGCTGGGACAGGCGCGGGTGTGGTTCGCGATGTCACGCGACGGCCTGCTGCCCAAGCTGTTCGGACGCGTGCATCCACGCTTTCGTACGCCATCGACCGCGACTTGGATCGCTGGCTTCCTCGTCGGAGTTCCCGGAGGAATTCTCGACATCGGTACGCTCGCCGACCTGTCGAACATCGGAACGCTGTTCGCATTCGTGCTGGTTTCACTCGGCGTCATCATCCTGCGCTACAAACAGCCGGAGCGGCGGCGCGGCTTTCGCGCGCCGGGAGGCCTCGCAGCGCCGGTGCTCAGCGTGCTCTTCTGCCTACTGCTAATGGCGGGACTCCCGATCCTCACCTGGCTTCGCTTCTTCGTGTGGCTCCTGATCGGGCTGACGGTGTACATGCTGTACAGCCGCTACCGCAGCGAATTCTGCCCCGAAGACCGGCGGCGCTAGAATCGTGATGGTATGACGGAGTCGGTCCCAGGTGATCCCAGCGCCTATATTCTCTCGCTGCCCAAGGCCGAACTGCACCTGCACCTGGAGGGCACGGTCGATCCAGCTACGCTGGCCGAACTGAGCCGGCGTCACCCGACGCCGCTCTCCACCACGAATAACCGCTATACCAACATTGCCGACAGCGGGCGCGTCTTCACCGAAGAAGAGGCGCTCGATCTTTATCAGTACAAGAACTTCACCGGGTTTTTGCTGGCGTTTAAGGCGGTTACAGAGCGGCTGCGCACTGCCGAGGACTATGAACTGGTCACTTATCGCATGATGCAGAAGCTGCACGCGCAGAACGTGCTGCATGCGGAAGTGTATGTGTCGGTCGGCGTCATTCATTGGCGCGGCGGTGAGTTCGCGCTGTTGTTCGAAGGCCTCGAGGCAGGCCGCAAACGCGGCGAGCGAGATTTCGGCATGTCGCTGTACTGGATCTTCGACGCCGTTCGCCACTTCGGCCCTCGGCGGGCCGGACTTGTGCTCGACGATGCCATCGCGCTGCGCAAGAGCAGCGCCAATATTGTTGGCATCGGGCTGGGCGGCGATGAGCGCCGTGCCGCGCCGGAGTTGTTCCGCGATGTTTACGCGCGGGCGGCAAGCGAAGGGCTGCGCCGCACTGTCCACGCCGGCGAGACGATGGGACCTGAGTCGGTATGGTCGGCACTACGCGACCTGAATGCCAACCGCATCGGGCACGGACTACATGCGGTCGAAGATCCGGCACTCGTAGCCTATCTTGCTGAAAAACAGATTCCTGTAGAGGTCTGCATATCCAGCAACGTGTTGACCGGCTGCTGTCCATCGGCTGAGCAGCATCCTCTGCGCCAGCTGTACGACGCCGGAGTGCTGGTGACGCTTAATACAGACGATCCCGACATGTTCCGCACTAGTTTGGTGGGCGAATACCAGATCGCACAGGAGGTACATAGTTTTAGCGAGCCGGAGTTGTACTACTTGGCGCGAAACTCGTTCCAGTCATCATTCCTTCCGGAGGCCCGAAAGCGGGAATTCCTTGCGAAATTCTGACATCGGCCGATACAGAATCGCGCGCGAAAATTGCGGCGACAGAAAACTTGCACCTCTCTGTCGGGTTCGACATCTACAGAAAAAAAGGGGACTGGCTCGCACCTCCAATGAGACGGTCCATCAACCACCTTCAGGCGCAGATGCGAGCGGAGCCCCAAGGAGGTGGATTATGCGAATCGCAGTGTCACTTGCGATCTTCGTACTAGCCGGCTTTGCCCTCGCATCAGCGCAAACCACGACTTCCGGCGGATCTGCGGCTGTTGTGCAAAAGGTCAGCCTGTCTCCGGGCGAAAGCGCGGTTACCGGATGCCTGAAGGGCAGTAGCGACCAGTACTATCTTGTCCAGAAGGACGGCACGATGCGTCTACTCATGGGTCCAAACGACGAGCTGAGACAGTACGTTGGCCATTGGGTTGAGCTCGCAGGAAACCGCGACAACCGTCGCGATGCCAGTGCCAGTAGCGACGAAGGAACGCCCCATGGGCTGCGTTTCTTCCAGGTTGAAGACGTGCTGGCCGACCAGGGAAGCTGCAAACACTAATTAAGAAGTGTCGCTCGTACGACGCACCTCGCTGCACCCTTGCCAGGAAATCGGGTCCCGCCATCGCGAGGCCCGTTTTTGCTTTAGTCTGGTGTCCTTGGGAGGCAAATGTCCAAGCACATCGGAATCGTGGCCTGCAGCGCCGAAGGCGCCGCACTGTGTTACCGCACCATCTGCGACGAAGCTCCTGCGCTCATGGGCCGGCACATTCATCCCGAGATCACGATGCACACCCACTGTCTCGGCGAGTACATGAAACACATCAGCCTCTACGATTGGGAGGGTGTTGCCGAGCTCATGCTGTCATCGGCCAACAAGCTGGCTAAGGCCGGAGCAGATTTCCTCATCTCCCCCGACAACACCATCCATCATGCGTTTGACATTGTCTCCCCACGCTCGCCGCTGACCTGGCTGCATATCGTGGATGAGGTCGCAGCAGTCGCGCAGTCACGTGGCTTTCACAGGCTGGCGATTACCGGCACGAAGTACACCATGGAAGGTACGGTGTACCAGACGAAGTTGCCCGCCGCAGGCTTCGAATACCTCGTGCCCAGCGCCGACGAGCGCGCCCGCATCGACCAGATCATCATGGAGGAGCTGGTCAACGGCATCTTCAACGACGAATCACGCACCTATTTCCAGCAGGTGATTGGCCGAATGAGCCACGAGGGCTGCGATGCGGTTGTTCTGGGATGTACCGAGATTCCACTGCTGATCGACGACGTCTCCTCGCCGCTGCCGACGCTGGACTCTACCCGCATCCTCGCGCGGGCGGCGCTACGAAGGGCGCTGGGGTAGATCACACAGTGAACTATTGCGCCAGAGTATGATTCCAGAGTGAAGACGATGCGCAATTTGTTTGCTTCGTGCGTTTTTCCTAGCCTTGCGAGCCTGTGGTGGATTCCGTGCCTGTTCGTTATCGGGTGGGGTCCACTGTTCTTGCTGGATGCCTTCCGGCATTTGTTCCCTGGACACGGCGACGAATTTGCCGGGGCGGGATTAGCGTACGGATTCACAATCACCTTAGTCAGCATGCTTCTCGCACTGGTCCTCGCACTCGGACACGTCTTGCGCTTTGCAAAGCTCCTCTTCAGAAGCGCATTTGAGATCTCGGAAGAATCTGACCGAACCAGCCTGTTTGGCCCCGCTGGCTTTACTGACGACAAGCAAACACGCACCAAGCCGGAGTAGCCGAGAGCACACTCTGGACGATCCGTCGCTGTTAGTGGGTAATCACCGCGCGCCCTTTGCTGTCTTAAACGCCTCAATCCGTTCCTGCGTGTTCATCACGTGCACCGGCAAAGGCAGATTTGAGCCCTCTTCGAGGATCGGGATGAGCTTGTCGAACTCCGGCCCGGAGTGCGATCCGGTGAACACAATTCGCACGGGATGGAACAGGTCTTTGCCCTTCGTCTCGGTCTTGGCTTTTACGTCGTTCATGATGGCCTTGAAGCGCTCGGGCGTCATCGGCGAGGGGTCACTCTCGACCTGCTCGGCAAATGCGGCCAATACGTCGTTCGCCTTGGGCCCGCCCAGCACTTCGGCGTTGTCTGCTGAAGCCAGCGCCGCTGCCGCATCCAAGCGGAAGATCAGTTCCGCGCGCTCGGGCAATTCATCTAGCTTGTCCACCGAAGGAGCCAGCAGAGCGACCACTTTGCCAAACCACGCACGCGTGCGCTCATCGGGCTCCTCCTGAAGCAGCCCGGCCTTAATGAAATATGGCTCGGCCAGCTTCTCGATTCGCTCCGGCGTGCTTTTCTTGATGTAGTGCCGGTTGAGCCAATACAACTTTTCCATGTCGAACATCGCGGCCGACGGCGTGACTCGCTCCAGACTGAACTCCTTCGTCAGCTCTTCTGGAGTGAACACCTCTCGATTGCCACCTATTGGAGCCCAGCCCAGCAGCGCAAGATAATTCACCAGCGCTTCCGGCAGCACTCCCATTTCGCGGAAGTTGGCTATTGACGTCGCGCCGTGTCTTTTCGACAACCGCGCACCGTCACTGCCGACAATGGTCGACAGATGTGCAAACTCAGGTACCGGCCATCCCAGCGCCTCATACAGCGCCACCTGCTTCGGCGTATTCGACAAATGATCGTCGCCGCGAATGACATGCGTGATTTCCATCAGCGCATCGTCCACCACCACCACGTAGTTGTAAACGGGAATGCCGTTCGAACGTAGGATGATCGGATCGCTCACCGCTTCGTTGGAAAACTCGACCATGCCGCGTACGATGTCGTGAAAGCGAATGGGATGCTCAGGGATCGCCAACCGGATGGCTGCGGCTTCGCCACTCACGCGACGGCGCTCCGCCTCAGCCGGATCGAGCCCGCGACATTTTCCCGAATACAGTGGCGACCGCTGCTCGGCCATGGCTGCCTCACGCTCGCGTTCCAACTCCTCCTGAGTACAAAAACAAAGATAGGCCTTACCCTCTTTCACCAGCCGCTCAGCATGTTCGCGGTAAATTGCCAAGCGATCGCTCTGCCGGTACGGCGCAAACGCCCCGCCGACGTCAGGACCTTCGTCCCAGTCAATCCCGAACCACTTCAAGTCCTGCAGCAACTGGTCTTCATAGCGGTCTTCGCTGCGCTCGAGATCGGTGTCTTCGATGCGCAGAACCATCGTGCCTTTGCTCCTGCGAGCGAACAGCCAGTTATAGAGTGCAGTGCGGGCATTGCCGACGTGCAACTGCCCAGTAGGAGACGGCGCGAAACGAACGCGTACCTTGGAATTCTTGCTCACACTTTGATGTTAGCAAGAGTGCGGGGCGCGAGCCATCCAACCGGCCGCCCTAATCGCGTTCCGAGAGATACGTCTTACTGATCCTGTCATGCCAGCACAGGCCGTCCACATCCACGAACGCCCACATCAGTCCCATGCCGAGCGAGAGCGCAGAGAGATAGAAGCCCAGCACGCGCCGGCGCCGTTGCCGGAGGCTGGGCCCTCTGCCCCTAAAGGTACGCAACCGGATTCGGGCTGCCATCATGCCCAAAGTCTTCCCGGCATAGACCACGAACAGGTACTGGTAGGTGCTCCACAGAACCACCGCAGCCGCCGCAACTCCGAGGAGCAGAGGCTTGGTCAAGGGTGGACTACCCAGCATCTTGAAGGCGACGGCGGCAAACGCGGCAACGCCGATACCGGTGACCCCGAGGTCAAGGAAGCCGGCGAGTGCCCGGTGCGAGATCGTTACCGCACGGAAGGGAAGCTCGATGTGGTCGCGATCGGGGGCCGCATCGCCTGGGTTCGGCAACTCGAATTGCAGCCCGTCGAGAAACGGAGTAGTAGGAATCGCTTCCAGCTCTTCGGGTACATCCAGAATGCGCGGAACTTCGGAGGTCACGGGATCGGCCAGACGATAGTTCGTCTCCGGTGCCACCGACAGATGCTTGGGGAACGCAATGACCTTGCGCTTGGGACGCGGCCGAACAATGGTGTCCACAAAAGGTTCAGGTTCCGGCTCCGGCGCGCACTCCAGCACGAACTCGCTCGGTTCCACGTGCTCTTGCAGCTGCGGAACGTCTGCGACGATCTCCGGCTCTACGACGGCGTCGGTGACTGAGATATCGAGCACACGCGAGTCGTCACGGGTTCCCACAGGTACTACCTCCTCAAAATCGGCTACGGAGGTCGTACCGCCTACTAGGTCGGGCTTCATCGGCGCAACAGTTTCGACAATCGCGTCGTCAGGAAAAGGAAAGCGCATGGTGAATGCACCTTCGATCCGACGTCCGTGTCGCTTTTTGTAACGCGCCAGACGGTCCTGCAGTTCACTGCGCCAAAGTTCTGCAGCCGATTCTGCCGCGCTTTCTTGACCGTCGTGTTGTGAGAGTTGCTGTTCTGTCATGTCGTGGCGCGACTATTCCTTGTCCAGTGGCTCGCAGCCATATGGCTGGTAAGTTGGTTCGTGGAGTTGAGGACGAGGTCGCCCGCTTGCGAGCAAAGGTCTGGACACAACAATGCGTCCGATCCTTCGCCATCGTAGGCGCAACCAGTCCTTGGCAAGCGGGTTTAGAAGAACACCAGAGCAGCGTGAAACAACCGTCAGCGCTTCGCGTTTTGCCTCAGTCAGGGCAACGTGCTAAGTTGCAAGGTTAAGCTGATTTCAACGACCCCGCGAGGGAACGCGCGACCTTCGATGATCTCCCGCATTCGATTGATTATCACGGCCCTGTTGGGTTGTCACCTACTTCTCGCGCCAGCGCTGTTAACCAGCCAGTTGCGCAGCAACTCCGGAGAGCAGGAATCCCCAACAATTTCGCCGACTTCTGATGCTGCCGCCGCACAGGAACCTAACCCGAGCGGAGCGACGCAGGGCACCTCTGCGCCTGCACCGGCCCAGCAGCCTACGCCCTCAAAGACCCAGTCTCCTCCAGAGCAGGACGAGGGCATGCAGGTGATGGAAGAGGTCGTGCAACAGCAGATGCAGAGCTCGGCCCAGGAGGATGCGGGTCCTCCGCGGCCTCAGGCCAATGTAGTGTTGAACCGCAACGAAGTTCTGATTCGGGCCGACGAGCAGGAAAAGAACCAGGACGTTTATAAGGTCCGCGGCAATGTCGAAATTCTTTTTCGCACCAACGTCATCCACTGTGACCAGGCGACCTATGACTCCTCCACTGGAATCGTCGTCGCCACCGGACACGTCGTTTATGACGGCGGCACTCACAGCGAACATCTGGTAGGCACGCACGCCACCTACGACATCAGCCGCGATACAGGAACGTTTTACGACGTAACCGGTTCCACCGGCATTACGGTGAAGAATCCGATCATGTATCTCAGGTCATCCACGCCATTCTTCTTCACGGGCAAGGTTGTGGACAAGCTGGGGCCCGACCTGTACCGCGTGCATAACGGCATCATCACGTCGTGCCGGCTTCCCAAACCGAAGTGGGAGTATCATCCCGCAACTGCGGTTGTCGAAATCGGGGGCGAAGCCAAGATGTACCACGCCACCATGCGCATCGCAGGTGTGCCGGTGTTTTACTTCCCTTACGGCGAGCACCCGGCCGACAACCTCGGACGCCAAAGTGGGTTCCTGATCCCCGCCATCGGCCAGTCGAATACTAAGGGAACCATCCTCGGCGACTCGTATTACTGGGCGATCAACCGCAACTCTGACGCCGAAATCGGCGGATATTTATTTTCTGCGCGCGGTTATGCGCAGGTCGGCAACTATCGCAACATCGGGTGGCATTATCAGCTTCATGCGGAGTACTACGGAGTCATCGACGAAAAAGGCAACCCAACCACGAAGCAGAGACAGGGCGGAGAGGAAATCCGGGTGAACGGTTCGGCCGATTTGCCTGACGGATTTCGCGGCGTGATCTCGGTTGATTACCTCAGTTCGTATTTGTTCCGCCTCGCGTTTGCGCAGAGCTTTACCCAGGCCATCAACTCCGAAGTACGATCTGTCGGTTTCGTGAGCAAGAGCTGGTCGGCCGACTTCGTGGGCCTGATGGCGTCGCGATACCAGAATTACCAAAGCGAGGTGCAGGGCGATGTAATTGACATTGCTCACATCCCGAGCTTCCAGATGGCCGGGTTTGAGAGCCCTATCCTGGGATCGAAGTTCATGTACACCTATGACTTCGCGACCGAAGGCCTCTCACGTCATGAGCCCGGCTTCCAGACTCAAAACATCGTCGGACGTGTGGATGGTTCTCCTACCATCTCACTGCCCACATTTCTGAAGGGTTGGACCTTCCGCCCCGAGGCCGGATTTCGCGAAACCGTCTGGAGCGAACGCCTTGTCCCCACCGAGAACAATACCGGTGTAATCGGCATCGCGCTGGCGCAAGCCATCAACCGCAACGTATTTCAAGGGTCGATGGAAGTTCGTCCGCCATCCATCGAACGAATTTTCGATCGAAAGCTCTTCGGCTATGTCATGAAGCACGTTGTCGAACCCTACGCGGTCTATCGCTACGAGACCGGCATCGACAACTTCGCCAACATCATCCGCTTCGACTACCGCGATATCCTGGCCGACTCTAACGGCGTGGAGTACGGCGTCATCAACCGCCTCTACGCCAAGAAATCCAAGTCGAGCGCCGAGTGCTATCAGCATCCCAAGTATTTGCCCGCAGACACGCCCCCCGCCGATGCGAAAAAGCTGATGGCAAAAGACCCAAACATTTGCGACGACCAGGGTGGACCGGCGCGAGAGCTTATCACCTGGACCATTGCCCAGAAATACTTCTTCAACCCGACATTTGGCGGGGCGCTGGTACCGAATGAGCGCAACGTATTCGACAGCACCGTGGACTTCTCCGGCATCGCCTTCCTGACCGAGCCGCGAAACGCGTCGCCCATCATCTCGCGTCTGCTGGTTCGCGATAATTCCACCAGCTTCGAGTGGGCGCTGGATTACGATCCGGTGCTCCACCAGGTCAACGCCAGCACGATTTTCGTGGGCCAGCGGGTTTCACCCAAGTGGTATCTACTCGGCGCCGAGATCTATCAGCATATCCCGGGCGAGGTCCTTCCCTCCACGAACAACGAGGTCCTGGCTCCCGACATCTCCAACCAGGTTCGGGCCGAGGTGATTTACGGAAGTCTTACAAATCTCGGCTTTAGTACTGCTGCCTCGGTTGCGTACGATATCAGGAACGTCTATGTCCAAGGTGCGACGGTCCAGAGCACCTACAACTGGGATTGTTGCGGAATCAGCTTCGAGTACGCGCGATGGGCATTGGGCACAGTGCGCAACGAAAACGCCTACCGCTTCGCCTTCAGCCTTACCAACGTCGGAACCTTCGGAAACCTGAAGAAGCTGCAGCGAATCTATTAGTTCGCACCTTTTCGGCCCCTCTGGCCGTCTACAATGGAAACATGTCTGAGGCCCAGCACGCAGCACCGGAACTGACCGGCAACCTGGATGCGAAATCGCACCGTCTGCAACGCGGACTGCGCGCCCTAGGGCGTGTCCTAGTCGCCTATTCGGGCGGAGCGGATTCAGCCTTCCTGGCTTGGGCCGCCTATCGTGAACTGGGCGCGAACATGCTCGCCGTGCTTGCCGACTCTCCCAGCTTGGCTCGCTCACAGATGCACGACGCCGTGGCTTTTGCGCAGGAGCAGGAAATCCCGCTGACGATCCTGCAGACCGCCGAGATGGAACGCGCCGAGTATCGCAAGAATGACGCATCGCGCTGCTTTCACTGCAAGGACGAGCTGTTCACCGTGATGGAGGAGTTCCGCCTGCAACACGGCTTCGACGCGGTTGCATATGGCGTTAACGCCGACGATCAGGGCGACTACCGTCCGGGACAGCAGGCCGCACGCCAGCATGGCGTAGCCGCTCCGCTGCTCGATGCTGGACTCGCCAAGCAAGAGATTCGCGAGCTCGCACGTATCGCGGGACTTCGCGTCTGGGACAAACCCGCATCTGCCTGCCTATCTTCGCGAATTGAGTACGGCCGTCCCGTCACCGCAGAAGCCCTGCTGGTGGTCGAACAGGGCGAGGAAGCCTTGCGGCAGATGGGTTTTCGTCAGTTCCGCGTCCGGCATCATGGCGATATCGTCCGCATCGAGATTGCTCGCGATGAACTGCCCCGCGCTCTCAGCCCCGAAATGGCAGTAGAGTTCACCCAAATCTTCAAGGCGCTCGGATTTTCCTACGTCACGCTCGATCTCGAAGGCTTTCGCTCGGGCTCGATGAACGCCGTCCTGCCGGTCGAGATTCTCACCAAGTCGTAGACTTACGAGCCAGTCGCGACACACCGGCCCAGCCTATTCGATCCGCAACGCCTCCATCGGTTCAATGCTGGCGGCGCGCCGCGCAGGAATGATACCCGCGAGTGCAGCGGCTGCCGACAACACGATAATCGCAATCCCCATGCTGACCGGGTCCCATGAGCGCACCTCGAACAACTGGCTCGCCATGAAGCGTCCTCCCAGGATAGCGATGGGAATTCCGATGGCTAACCCGATCGCCACTTGCGTAAACGCACCGCGCAAAACCATACGTACGACGTTGCCGCGGTCGGCGCCCAGAGCCATGCGCAAGCCAATTTCACTGGTGCGCCGGGCGACGGCATACGACGTTATGCCGTAAAGACCCACCGCCGCGAGAACCAGCGCCAGCAGGCCAAACAGTGTAGTCAGTCGTGCTATCAGGCGCTCCTGATTGAAGTTGTCAGCCACCTGGTAGTCAAGTGAGTGCAGGTCGATCACCGTCAAGTTGGGATCGATGTCAGCCAGGGTCCGCCGCACCAGGGAATCGACATTCTGCGGCGGCTGCTTGAAATGTAGCGTGATGGAGTTGATATACAGCGACCGCCCCTCCGCCATCACTTCGTTCGGTACAGTCACAACCAATTGCTGCGTGAGCGGACGGAAATACATGGGCCGTACTTCGCGGCGTGGGTTGGTGTATTTAGCATCGGCCACAACCCCCACAATCTCGAACGACCCGGCGAACTTTAGTTCAAAAACGCCGAAGTGCCGCCCAATCGGGTCTTCCTTGGGAAAGAACTTCTTGACGAAGGCCTGATTCACCACCGCCACCTTCTGTGACGTTGCCGTATCCGCATCAGTGAAGCCTCGCCCGCGAATTACCGGCTGTCCGACGGTTTCAAAGAACTTCGGGCTCACCCGGTCCCACGACGAACCATTGTGGGCATTCGGCCCAGGGTCAGGCCGTCCCTCAACGAAAACTTCTTCTCCCCAGTTATTGCCTTCCAACGTGCTATACAACGCCAGCCCTACACTCTGCACGCCGGGGACTGCTCCGAACCGCTGTTCGAGCGCCTGGTACAAGGCGGGCAACTTCTCCGGCGTATATCCGGCTCCCGCCGGGTCAAGATGCACCACATACCGGTCGGCCGTCTGGATGCCGAAATTCTGGTGTTCCATGTTGCGCAAACTCTTGGTCAGCAGCCCGGCACTCATCAGCATCACCAGCGATAATGCAGCCTGGAACACGATCAGCGATTTCTGCGGAAGCGCTCCACGGTCCTTGGTCGAGCGGTTAACGCCGCGTAGCGCTTCGGCCGGATCGGAGTGCGAAGTGATCCACGCCGGAACAATTCCAAACACAATCCCGGTCACCAGCGACAACAGGAACGCAAACCCGAGTACCGGCAGCGATGGACTGGCCGCAATGGGAAGATTGAGCGCGTCCGGAAACGCCAGCGACAATATGGTGCGAGTTCCAGCATAGGCGACGGCCAACCCTGCGAGTCCGCCGAGACAGGCCAATAACACGCTCTCGGTTAGCATCTGACGAATCAGGCGGCTGCGTGCCGCTCCTAAAGCCATTCGTATCGATGTGTCCGCCTTGCGCGTTGTGCCGCGCGCCAGCAGCAGGTTGGCGATGTTGGCGCACGCCACCAGCAGCACCAGGCCCGAGATCGTCATTAGCAGGTACAGTCCTTTGCCCGTTTCCTGCTGCAAGTTCTGGATGCCTGCCCCACCAGGTGTGATCACCACGTGTTGCTTGGGGATTATCGTCGATCCGCCGTCTTGGGTATATTCCTCGCGGGTGCCCATCCACAGTCGCAGTGAATTCGACATCTTCTCCTGCAAGGGTCCTATGCTGACCCCGGGTTTCACCCGTCCGAGGGCGTAGAGCCAGTTGCTGTCGGGCACGTGGAGAAGGGAATTACGCTCGATGACCGGCTCGAGGGCCAGTGGTATCCAGATCTCGGGCGGACTCTGGCGGATGCGGTCACCAAAAAATCCCGGCGGCGCAACTCCTGCAACCGTTACTGGCTGACCCTGCACATACAGCGTCGAACCCACGATGGAAGGATCCCCTCCATATTCCGACTGCCACGCTTGATAGCTCATGACCACCGCAGGTGCAGCTCCAGCCGTGTCGTCGGCCGGGCTCAACATGCGTCCCGCGAACGGCCCAATCCCGAAGGTTGAGAAATAGTTCCCGGATACATACTCGCTGCGTTCGGCCTTGGCGGGCTCCGACCCTCGCCTCACCGTCATCGTGTTCTGCCCCGATTGCATCGCCGCTAACTGCTCGAACTCGGGCGTATTGTCGCGAAGGTGCTTATACAACTCGTACGAGAAGAGGTCGAAATCGCCGTCGTCGTCGAGAAAACCGCCGTTTACACAGCAGTCGTCCTTGTCGCCCACTCGATAAAGCGTCTTGGGATCGACCACTGGCAGTGACTTGATCAACACCGCATGAACCAGGGTGAAAATGGCGGTGTTCGCGCCGATGCCCAGCGCTATGGTCAGGATGACCGTTAAGGCAAAGCCGGGCGACTTACGGAGTTGGCGAAACGCGATGCGAATGTCATTCATAGTCGGCTCTTCGTCTTGGGTGCTTGAAAGCACTTACGCTTCCACGCGCTAAATGGTTCAATCGAATCAGTCTTATAGCGATACGTCGGTGCTTCTAGTGGCCGGAACGTCCATCCCCGCCATCGGTTGCCCGAATATGGACAGTCCCGGTTGGTCACCCATCGTCTTTGACGTAGAAATGGTGCGACCGTAATCCCGCAAGTCGCTTTACAGCTTTGTGACTGGCCTGAAAACCCCGTGGCTGTTAGTGCTTTCGCAAGGTGTCCAGCAGCGACTTCGCATGCGATAATTAGGGGTTCAGGCTCTTATCCAAAGGCGGTTTGTATTTTGTTGACAAAACGATTGGCAGTCCTGCTGTTGCTGGCATGTGCCGGCTGCTCGGCGCAGAACCCGGCGCAAAATATCTCGCCCGAGCTCAAAACCAAGATCCAGCGTCAGATTCAGGCGCAATATGATCTTCCACCCGAAGTCGTCGTGGAGGTCGGTCCGCGCCGTCCGAGCGATTTCCCCACTTATGACCTGGTGACCATCACCCTCAACGGCAAAGGGCATGAACAGAAGGTGGATTTCCTTCTCTCGCAGGACGGCAAGACACTCGCCAAAGTCACCAAGCTTGACCTCACCAAGGATGTCTACGCCGAGCGCATGAAACAGATCGACACAGCCGGACGTCCAGTGCGCGGCAACCCGAACGCCAAGGTCACGATCGTCAACTATGACGATTTGCAGTGTCCGTTCTGCTCTCGCATGCACGCCACTCTGATGGAGGAAATCCTGCCCCAGTACGGCGACCGCATCAAGATCGTCTACAAAGACTTTCCGCTGTCGATGCACCCTTGGGCACAGCATTCCGCCAACGACGCCAACTGTCTGGCCGCCCAGAACGGTACCGCTTTTTGGGAGTTTGCCGATTACGTGCACGCCAACCAAAAGACCATCAACGGCAGCCAGGACTTGCAGAAATCGAAGGCGGAGTTGGACCGCATCGCTCTCGACATGGGCAAGAAAAACGGCGCTGACATGACTCGTTTACAGGCGTGCATCAAAGACCAGCCCGATAAGACGTTGAAGGCCTCGATGGCCGAGGGAGATTCGCTCGGGCTGAATGCAACTCCCACGTTGTTCATCAACGGCGAGAAGCTCGAAGGCGCGGTCGATGTCGAAGAAGTGAAGGCAATTTTGAATCAGCAACTGCTTGCCGCGGGTGTCCAGCCGCCGGCCGAGCCACCTGCCGCTGCTCAGCCCAAGGCCGCCAACTAGCGTGCTGGCTGGCGCAACGACGGACCCAAAGCGGCTGTGTGGCAGTCTGCCGAGTAAGAAGGAGCACGTTTTGAATTTGAACCCCAGGCATGGAACGAGCATCGCGGTCGTTTGCGTTCTCGCGATGACGCTTTTCCTGCTGTTCACACTGACCGGTTGTAACACCAGCAAGGAAACCGAAGGAGTCATGGCCACCGTCAATGGCCGTAAGATCCTTCGTACCGAAGTCGACAAGTATTACAACAACCAGACCGCCGATGCGCCGCAGAAGCCCGTCGATGAGCAGGCCGACACTCTGCGGCTGAACATCCTCAAACAGCTGGTGGACAACGAAATCCTCATGCAGCGCGCCGAAAAACTTGGCCTGCTGGCCACCGACGACGAAGTCAACACCAAGCTGGCCGAGATCAAAGCTCCCTTCAGCCAGCAGGAATTCGACAAGCGCATGGCCGACCGCGGCATCACGCTTGCCGATTTCAAGGCCGATTTGCGCCGCTCCATCACCGTCGACAAGGTCCTCAACAAGGAAATCACGTCCAAGATCAACATCACCGACGACGACATCACTGCCTACTACAACCAGCACAAGGCCGAGTTCAACCTGATTGAGCCGCAATACCACCTGGCGCAAATTCTGGTGACTACGCAGCCCAATCCGCAGGCGCGCAATGTCGCCAACAAGGCGCAGAACGACGCCGAGGCGAAGAAAAAAATCCAGGTGATCGAGAACCGTCTCGATAGCGGCGAAGACTTTGCTTCCGTCGCAATGAACTTCTCCGAGCAGCCGGAAACCGCGCAGAATGGCGGCGATCTCGGCTTCGTTCCCGAATCATCCCTCAAAGGCGACAAGACGGCGTATGACGCCATCAATAAGCTCAAGCCCGGCCAGTACACGACTGTATTGGTGGTCGCCGATCCGAACAGCCATCAGGTCTTCGGCTACCGCGTGGTGAAGCTCATCAGCAAAGAACAGGCAGGCCAGCGCGAATTACAGGACCCGCGCGTGCAGCAGGCCATCCGCGAACAACTGCGCGATCGCCGCGAACAGTTGCTCAAGGCTGCGTACTACGAAGTCATCCGCGACGAGGCCAAGGTCGAAAACTTCTTCGCCGAATCGATCCTGAAAAAAGCCGGCACGATGAAGTAGAGGTTCATTTCACCTTCGACAATCCCTGCTCCAAGTCCGCGACCAGGTCGTCACGATTCTCCAATCCGATGTGCAGCCGCACAAGGCGATGGCCATAATCGGGGCGGCCTTTGAATCCCGTGAAGTCGTAGGCAACCGCGAGGCTGGCAACTCCGCCCCAGCTATAGCCGATCTCGAACAGCTCCAACGCGTTCACGAAGGCATGTACCTGTTGCTTGCTTACGCCGGGCTTGAACACCAGCGAGAACAATCCAGACGACCCAAGAAAATCGCGCTTCCAGAATTCGTGACCCGGGCACGACGGCAGCGCGGGATGAAGCACTCGCTCGACCTCCGGCCGTTGGCCGAGCCATTCGGCGATGTGCAGCGCCGAGCTTTCGATGGCCTTCAGCCGCACCGCCATGGTCTTCATGCCGCGCAGCGCGAGGCTGCAATCATCCGGAGAAGCCGCCGCGCCCAGCACTTGCTGATGCGCGCCGAGGGTATTCCACAAAGCTTCGTCCTTGACCGTAATCGCGCCGAGCAGCAGGTCGCTGTGGCCGCCGATATATTTCGTCACCGCCTGCATGGTGATGTCCGCGCCGTGCGCCAGGGCGTCGAAGAGCACGCCCGCCGCCCAGGTGTTGTCCGTCACCACCAGCGCTCCGCGTGCGTGCGCGACTGCAGCGATCGCAGGAACGTCCTGTACTTCCATCGTGATCGACCCCGGACTCTCGCACCACACCAGGCGCGTATTCGGCTGAAACAGCGCTTCGATCTCGTGCCCAATCGTGGGATGGTAGAACGTGGTCTCGACTCCGTAGCGCTGCAACACGAACCGCATGAGCTTGCGGTTAGGGCCATACACGCTCTCCGGCACCAGGACGTGGTCGCCGCGCTTTCAGGAATGCCAGGTTGATGGTCGAGATGGCGCACTGGCCACCGGGCGTGATCAGCGTGCGAAAGCCGCCTTCGAGCTCGCAAATCCGCGCTGCCAGCTCCAGCGTCGTAGGAGTGCCATACAGCCCATACGTATAGCCGACGTCGTATTGGTTCCAGTCGTCGGTAATGTCGCCCGCGTCGTTGAACACCACGGTCGAACCGCGATACACCGGCGTGGTCAGCGAGCGGAACCCCTCAGGCACGTGCGCATCCGTGTGGATGAGCTTGGTCGTCCAATCCTTTTTCATTCGAGCATTATAGGAGGGTATATACCCCCCCCCTGCCGCAAATCTTTGTTTTCATCAAGATAGATGTATTTCTGGCGTAAAATAATGAAAATAAATAAGTTATACGTAAATATATAGAAATTAAGGAGTTGCGGGTACCTGTTTGAGGGCGGGGGAGCCACCGAGCGGACGACGGAAACGGGCAGGAGTGACCATCTAGCCTCCTAAAATCGGCTAATGATACAGGCCGCTGGTCTGCGACCAGAGGCGAAAAACAGCAAATAACGCGCGGGCACGGTAGCCCACTGTGGAAGAGTGGCAGAGGCATGGAAGGCTGTCAACTTACGAAAGTACATGTACTTTGGTAACCAGCGGCCAAGTGCAGCCGTGGATTTTCACGGATCGGCACTGATCTAGACTTAGGTCCTTGTCGCAGGTGCGGCCTCTACTCAATCACCGCCAGTGTGTCGCCGGGATTCACGGTCGAGCCTTCGGAGGTCGTGATCTTCTGCACCTTGCCGTCTTTGGGCGACTTCATCTCGTTTTGCATCTTCATCGCTTCCATGACGATGACGCCCTGTCCGGCCTTGACCTCGTCGCCGACGGCGACCATGACGCGCACGATCTTGCCCGGCATGGGAGCGGTGATCTTCTGCGGTCCGGCTTCGGCGCCTCCGGCGGCGCGGCGGGTTCGCAGCGAACGCGGGTCCTGCACATCGACGGCATAGCGCGCGCTGCCGATGACGAGATGCAGTTCGCCCGCCAGCGAGCGCTCGCGCTTGATTTCGAAGGCGTCGCCCCCGACCAGCAGACGACAGAATGTCGCGCGCGGTCAGTGCGGCGTCGACTTCGATCATCTGGTCGTCGACCACGCACAGCCAGGTGTTTTCGCGGCGGGTCAGCTCAAGGCGATGAGTCTTGCCGTCGACAACTACGTCATAGGTCATCGCGCACGCACCCCTTCTTCGCGCGCAGTCCGACGCCAGTTGCTGGGCTCCGCAGCCGCTGCGCTGCCATTGGTCGAAGCAGGCGAGCCGTTAACGCCAGGAAATGTTGCCTTCGGGTCCATGGTCGCGAAAATGCCAGCCGCGACCGCCGCAATGATGGGACGCCGCGGATCAGTCTCGACTGCAGGATGCGCCAGCAGCCGCTCGAGAAATCCGGTATCGATTTTGCCGGCGCGAAAATCGGGATCTTTCAGAATGCGCCGGAACAGCGAAACGTTGGTCTTGATGCCGCCGACGAAATATTCGTACAGCGCGCGCAGCAGGCGGTCGATGGCCTGGTCGCGCGTCTCGGCGTAGCCGACCAGCTTGGCCAGCAGCGGATCGTATTCGATGGGCACGGTCCAGCCCTCGTACATACCGCTGTCGCGCCGGATGCCCGGCCCCGACGGCGAAATCAGCCGCGTAATCTGGCCCGGCGAGGGGAAGAAATTGTTGTCGGGATCTTCGGCGTAGATGCGGCACTCGATGGCGTGCCCGCGCAACTGGATGTCTTCCTGCTGGAACGGCAGCTTCTCGCCCGACGCAACGTGAAACTGCAAGTGCACCAGGTCGAGTCCAGTCACGAATTCGGTGACGGGATGCTCGACCTGCAAGCGCGTGTTCATCTCGAGGAAATAGAAGTTGCGGTCCTGGTCCACGAGGAACTCGACCGTGCCGGCGTTCTGGTAATTGGCGGCTTTGGCCACGCGTACTGCGATCTCGCCCATTCGTCGCCGCATGTCTTCATCGACGATCGGCGAGGGCGATTCTTCCAGCACTTTCTGATGGCGCCGCTGCACCGAGCATTCGCGCTCGCCGAGATACACGACGTTGCCGTGCTCGTCGCCGAAGATCTGCATCTCGACGTGGCGCGGGTTGAGGATGGCCTTCTCGATGTACACCTCGTTGTCGCCGAAGGCGCGTTGCGACTCGCTGCGCGCGTTCTCGAAGGCCGAGCGCAGGTCTTCCGGCTTGTGCACCAGCCGCATGCCCTTGCCGCCGCCTCCCGCCGCCGCCTTAAGCATGATGGGATAGCCGACCTGCTCGGCCATGCGCTCGGTGGCTTCGCACTCCATGCCTTTTTCGGAGCCAGGAACGAAGGGCACGCCGGCCTTTTTCATGTGCTGGCGAGCGCTGGTCTTGGAACCCATCATCTCCATCGATTCGGGAGTCGGACCGATGAACTTGACGCCAGCATCGCGGCAGGCCCGGGCGAAGCGGGCGTTTTCCGACAGGAATCCATAGCCTGGATGAATGGCTTCTGCCCCGCTGCGCCGCGCAACGTCGAGGATCTTGTCGAAGTTGAGGTACGACTCGCTGGCCGTCGCCGGGCCGATGTGATACGCGTGGTCGGCTTTGCGAACATGGAGGGCTTTGCGATCGACGTCGGAGAAAACGGCGATGGACTCGATCCCCATCTCGCGGCAAGCACGAATGATGCGGACAGCGATTTCGCCGCGATTGGCTATGAGAATTCGCTTGAACATGAATGCGCCTTTAGCGCAAAGACATCCCGCGGCAAGACAGGGACGTCCCTTGCCGCGCAAAATAGCTCGCGCCAAAGCAAGAATTGTACTGCAAGGTTATCCACCGGCCAGTGACGTTGTCACAATCGTGCGTGACGGAATTCACCACGGCAAGCAAAACGCCCTTCCCGGATGGGAAGGGCGCTCGGCACAGTGTAATGGCGAACTATTTGGTGGGCGTTTCCGTAGTCACGATTCCCGAAGGACCGGCCTTCTCGGCCTTCTCCTTCTTGGTGGCCATGGTTTTATCCACCCAATCGTCCGCGGTCTTCAGGTCGGCCTTGCGGGCGTCAGGATTGTCGCACTCGAGGTCAGCGCGCTCGCGATACATCAGGTTCAAGTACGCCATGGCGTCGTCGTAATCAGGCCGCAGCTCAATCGATTTCTGCAGCTTGGCGATGCCGTCTTCGACCACGGCCTGGTTGGCGCTGATGGCCTTCAACAGATCGGCGCAGGTCTTCTTGTCCTTGATGTCGTCGGTCGGCTTCAGTCCCAGCTTGGCGCGGGCTTCGAGGCGTGGCTGGTAGGCCTGCGTCCAGTCGATCACGGCGATCGAATAATAGACTTCGGGATCGTTGGGATCGAGCGCCGCCACCTTTTCGTAGTATTCCTTCGCCAGGTCCATCTTCTTCATGTTGAAGTACAGCGAAGCAATGCCCTTCAGGCTGTGAATCTGCTGTTCCTTGGGCGGATTGTTGGCCAGAACATTCTTGAACTCGTCGATGGCCTCCTCCGCATATTTGTTGTTATCGGGCGAGTCGGCCCCGGGAATATATTGCTGGGCGTACGCGGTAGCCAGATAAAGACGCGCGTTGGTGAGGCTGGGGTCGAGCTGCACCGCGTTCTTAAAATGTTCGATGGCTTCTTCGTAGCGTGCGTTCTTGTAGGACTGAACGCCCTTGTTGAGTTGGTCGCGCGCTCTCAGTTTTTCGCAACCCACCGCTGAGAGCAATGCGAGCAGTACCGCCAGAATCGTTAGTACCCGTGCGCTCTTATTCATGTCTGCTGTTACTCTCCCTTACGCGTTTTCGGGTCTCATGGCATAGCGGGACACCGCACTTCGCGATGTCCCGCCTTCCCAGAAGGAGGAGTGCTTCCCGATTCACGTCCCTAATGCACGACTTGCTACTGGCCGGCTTCGATCTTGGCGGTGATCAGCCCGACCTTGTCGACACCCGCGGAATGCGCAATGTCGATTACCTGTGCCACTTCGTTGAACGTCAAGTCCGGATCAGCCTTGACGAACATGACCTTTTCAGCGCGGGTCTTGAAGATGTCGTTGAGACGGCCTTCAAGGTTGTCCCACGTCACGTCGTCCTGATTGATCTTCAGGTTCGCCTTGTCGCCGGAACCCTTTAGCAGCTGCACCACCACGGTGCGCTCGTCCGACTCCGGCTGCTTCTGCTTGTCCTTGGGCGGCTGAGGAACCAGCGCGTCCAAGCCCTTGGGTGTCAGGGGCGTGATCACCATAAAGATGATCAGCAGCACCAGCAGAATGTCAATCATCGGCGTTACGTTGATATCAGCTGCGGGGCCGCCTTTGCTGCCCCCCATTTGCATTCCCATAATTGACTCCCGTTAGGGTGTAGGCGCTGCAGGGGGTGCCTGCGTCGCCGGACCCGTCTTCTTTTGTTCGGTCAGTAAACCCACGTCGTCAACCCCCGCCGAGCGGACGTTGTCCACTACATCCACCACGTTGCCATAGCGGGCGCGGGCATCTGACTTGATGAAGACCCGCTTGTCCACTTTGTTGGCCAGGCGGTCCTTCACCTTCTGTGTAAGCTGGTCAGCGTCCACGCGGTCCGAGCCAAAGTAGATCTTGCCATCGCGCATGATCGAGATGAGCAGAGCATCTTCCTTGTCGGCGTCGGGCATGGGTACCGGGCTGTTGACCTTGGCCATGTCCACGCTGACGCCTTTTTGCAGCATGGGTGTGATGACCATGAAAATGATCAGCAGCACCAGCATCACGTCCACCATGGGCGTGACGTTGATGTTCGAGTTTACTTTCGAGCCTTCGTCGCGTTTCGCTAACGCCATTGTTCAACCTCCCCGTTGCGTCGAAAATCGGTGGTGCACGGATGCACCCAACCGACTACCGGCGGACGGCTCCGCGACGCTTCAGGAAGTAGTCAATCAACTCGCTCGAGCTGTTGTCCATTTCCACGTCGAAGGCTTCCACCTTGCTGGAGAAATAGTTGAACATCATAACGGCAGGGATGGCGACGAACAGACCGATAGCGGTGGTCACCAGCGCTTCCGAAATACCGCCGGCGACGGCGCCCAGACCGGTTGCCTTCTGGGTTGAGATTTCCTTGAAGGCGTTCAGAATGCCGACCACCGTACCCAACAACCCGATAAACGGTGCTGTCGAACCGATGGTGGCTAGCCCGCTGAGTCCGCGCTTCAATTCGGCGTGGGTGATGGCTTCAGCACGCTCCAGGGCGCGCTTCGAGGCTTCAATCTGTTCGCCCGGAATGTCGGCCGATTCGCCGTGCGCGCGGAATTCCTGCAATCCGGCAGTAACGACCTTCGCCAGGTGGCTCTTCTTGTTGCGCTCGGCAATCTTGATGGCTTCGTCGATCTTGCCTTCGCGCAGCGCGCCGGCAACGGCGGGAGCGAACGCACGCGACTGTTTGCGGGCGGCGCTGAACGCCATGGCGCGGTCAATCATCACGCCGATGGACCAGCCCGACATGATGAACAGGATGATTACCACGATTTTTGCCAGGACGCCCATCTGCTTCCATAGCGAGACGGGATCCCATCCCACTGCGCCTTCCTGGAACATCCAGACAGCGACATTGGGTACGTGGCTGAGAGCGTAAGTTGCAACGTTAGCTAAAAGCATGAGTCGAATTCTCCTCCTCGGGAACTTCGTTACTGCTGAACCCGTTCGCTACTGCGAGTGGTCCAGAACCTGTTGGCCCGGCAACTTGCCGCCGGGAACGCCTGTCTTCGTCTTGCACGTGCGAACCCGTTTCGGTCTGCCGTGTTGTGCTGCGATTACGACCGCATTATCGCTGGACGTAGTCGAGAGTCGAAGGGCAAGGCGCAAATGCGCAATTTCTATCCACCTGCCAGGGTGAAGTTCACATTGATCGTGGTCTCCACCTCGACCGGTTCGCCGTTCAGGAAATACGGTTTGTACTTCCACTGTTTCACGGCTTCAATCGCCGCCGGCGCCAGCATGGGGTGACCACTGACCAGGTGCAGGCCCTCAATCGAGCCGTCCTTGCTGATCACCGCCTGCAAAACCACCGTTCCCTGAATACGAGCCTGGCGCGCCAGCGCCGGATACACCGGCCTCACCTGGTGCACCAACAGGCCTTGCGACACGCCCTGCGAGACGCGTACGCGCTGCGGGGTCGCGGCTTTCGGCACGACCGTCGGCGTGTTGCCGATGATTCCGCCCAGTACTCCGCCCATCGCGCCGCCCGGAACTCCACCGGGTACGCCGCCCACGACTCCAGCCACGCCGGTCGACGGCGGTGGTTCGTCTTCTTTAATCATGGCGACTTTTTTGGGGATTGCCGTCGGGGTGCGCAACTGGCCGTTATCAAGATCACTCTGCCGGGGCTTCACGATTTTCACTTCCGGCACGGCGGCCGGCGGCGGAGGTGGTGGAGGCGGCGGAGGCGGCGCTACCAGGAAAGTCATGAGCTGCTGTTTCGGTAACGCCTCGGTGAATACCAGCGGTAGCAGTACTAGAACGCCAATGAGGAGGATCTGGAGGATAAATGATATGGCGGTGGTTGCGCCTTGCTTCGACTTTAGCTTGCCCCCAGATTCCATGAGGCTGTCTTCAAACATAGCCCTATCTCCGTAGAACGCTTTGACTACTTAGACACCGGCTTGCAATATTTTGCTCCCGGCTTCGCATTTCTGCATCCGGTCATCGCCAGGCGACCCCTTGTCCCAAACGCGCAAACCCCGTCGCCCACCCGAAGGACTTGAATATACACCTCGAAAGGCAGTTTGTGTCGCCCAGAAAATCGATTATGCCTTCGCTTTTATCTTTTCCCGGCTGGCCCTCACCGCGGGCAGGGTCGCCGTGCCGGTCTTCTTGGACCGCCACTCCTGATAGGCCACGAGCATGGGAGCCGCCACCGCGATGGAAGAGTAGGTCCCGATCAGAATCCCGATGACCAACGCCAGCGAAAACCCGCGCAGCACCTCTCCCCCGAACACATACAACGAGAGTACGGTAAGAAATGTCAAGCCTGAAGTGAGGATGGTCCGACTCAGGGTCTGGTTGATGCTCTTGTTGACCACGTCGGCCAGCTTCTCGCGGCGCATCAACTTAATGTTCTCGCGGATGCGGTCGTAAACGACGATGGTGTCGTTCATGGAATAGCCGATCAGCGTCAGGATGGCTGCAATCACCGTCAGCGTGATGTCTTTATTCAGCAGCGAGAAGAATCCGATGGTGATGATGGTGTCGTGGAAGCACGCCACCACGGCGCCGATGCCGTAGATCAGCTCAAAGCGGAACCACAGGTACACCAGCATTCCAGCCAGCGAATACAGCGTCGCCCACAATGCCTGTTTACGCAGCTGGCCGCCGACCTGTGGGCCGACGATCTCTACGTTGCGCACCGCGAAGTTCGACGTATAGAAGTCCTGCTCCATCGCCGATAGCACTTCCGGCGGAGCTACGCCCTTTAACTGATCCACCGAAGTCAGCACGCCACCGTGCTGCTTGTTGCGGAAGTCGTCGATCTGCTGCGCAATTGCTAAATACTTTTGCGCCGAATCGATGCCGCCCAGATGTAACGGGTCCTTCGACAACAAATACTGCTGGATGCTCGACGGCCCAGTGTTATTCAGGTCCAGCTTGCCGGCCTGGGCTTCGCTGCTGGACTCAAGGGCCTTGATGATGGTGTTCTTGCCCTGGTCGAGCGCCGCCTCGCTGGTCTCGCGCTGTTCGAGCGCAATCAGCACTTCGTTGTTGCCGGCTTCGCCGTAGCTCTGGATCTTCGGGTCTTTCAATCCAGCGCGATCCATGGCTGCGCGAATCTCGCTCAAGTTCGGCGGCTGCGCGAACTTCACATAGACCAGCGTGCCGCCCTTGAAATCGACACCGAACGGAATGCCATGCCAGAAGAAAATCGACAGCAGTCCGGCGACGCTGAAGATCAGGGAGAAGGCAAGGAAGTACCACTTCTTGCCCAGGAAATCGATATTGGTATTACGAAATAACTCCACCGCTAGCCCCTTACGAAAAACTCAAGTTGCCTCTTCGCGCCCCCGAAAGCGAACATTCACCACGGAGGCACGGAGGACACGGAGTTCTATAAAATTCTTCTTACAATTCCTCGGCGCAAAACTGGAACGTTGAAGTTAATCAACAATCCAACGTGCACTCCGCTCAATCTCAGGTACGTAATCAATTGGGCTTCATGCACTGGCTGGAAGCGCTCAATCGACTTCAACTCCACAACCACTCGCTTGTCGACCAGCAGGTCGATGCGGTAACCGCAGTCCAGCCGCACGCCCTTGTACTCGACCGGAATCTCCACCTGCGACTGGAACGGGATTCCTCTCAGCGTCAGCTCGTGACCCATGCTGACTTGATACGCTGACTCCAGCAGACCAGGCCCAAGTTCCCTGTGCACCGACATGGCCGCACCGATGATTTCACCGGTCAAATCCTCCTCGGCGAGGCCTATCGAGCGTGTCTTTTGCTCTTCGTCGATCACCGATGTGTCTCCACCGCCAAGTCTGCCCAAAATTTTATTTATTCCTCCGTGTTCTCCGTGCCTCCGTGGTGAACACGTTCTTGCACTAGATACTCAAAGCCTCGCCACGCTGGTGGCGATTCAGGATGGCGTCAAAAATCACGCGCGATACAAAAACTGACGTAAACAAGTTCGCTGCCAGACCAAAGCTCAGGGTCACGGCAAATCCGCGCACCGGGCCGGTTCCGAACAGGAACAGGATGATGGCCGACACGATGGTCGTCACGTGGGTATCAACAATCGTGACCCACGCGTGTCTGAATCCCTGATCGACCGCCTGCGGAGGCGTCTTGCCATGCCTCAGCTCTTCGCGAATACGCTCGAAGATCAGCACGTTCGAGTCAACGCCCATACCAATCGTAAGAATCACTCCCGCGATGCCCGGCAGTGTGAGCGTCGCGCTGGTGAAGCCCAGGAAGCCCAGCAGGATGACCAGGTTCAAGAACAGTCCGAGGTCGGCGTTGATACCCGCGAACTTGTAGTAGAAGAGCATGAAGAGCATTACGGCGATCATGCCGAACAGAGCCGCCCGCACGCCGGCGCGAATCGAGTCCGCACCGAGCGACGGTCCAACCGTCCGCTCTTCCAGGTACTTGATGCCCGCCGGCAATGCGCCAGAACGCAGTGTCAGCGACAGATCCTGCGTCGCCTGCTCGGTGAACGAGCCGGTGATGCGGCCTTCGTCGTGAATCTGTTCCTGGATGGTGGCGACTTCCATCACCTTGTTATCGAGCACCACCGCCAGTCGCTCGCCTACGTGCGCGCCGGTAAATGCCGCAAAGCGCCGTCCACCTTCGCCGGTCAGCGTGAACTTCACATCCGGACGCCCATTCTCATCGCGACCCGCGTCGGCCGTCCGCAGATCGCCGCCGCTTACCGCTGAGGCCCGGCTGATCAGCCAGTACTGGTCAGAGTTTTCCTGGCCTTGCGCGCCGATGTTCTTGCCCTTCATCAGCACCGCGTTCGCCGGAAGCAGCCCGCCGTTGGCCTGCATGGCTTCCTGCTCGCTGGTGTAAGGACCGCCGATCGCCTGCCGGATTTCCAGCATCGCGGTGGACTGCATGATTTCTTTCACTCGCGCCGGATCATCAACGCCCGGCAGCTGCACAAGGATCTGGTAATCGCCCAGACCGTGCTCCTGGATCACCGGCTCGCTGACGCCCAGCTGGTCAATTCGGTTGCGAATGGTCTCGATCGCCTGCTGCTGCGCCTTAGCCTTCGTGTCTTTCACGATGCTCGGCTTCATGATCAGCGTGAAGGTGTTGTCCGCGCCCGACGTCAGGTCGTAATCCGGCAGCCGGTCAGATACCAGGCTGCGGAAGTCTGCGATCGACTCCGGCGGAACACCTTTGACCACGATCAGATCCGGATGCTGCTGCGGATCGGGCTTGGCGATCTCGGCGTAGGTAATTTTCTTCGTCGCGAGGTCGTCCTTCAGCCGCTCGACCGCGCGATCGCTGTCGGCGTTGACCGCGTCATTCACCTGCACCTGAAGAATCAAGTGCGTGCCGCCCTTGAGGTCGAGCCCCAGGTGAATGCGGTCTTGCAGCGCAGCCAGCAGGCCAGATGGAGTGAAGCTCTTGGGAATGCCGAAGATGCCGAACAGGAAGAAGATCAGCACCGCGATAATAATGAGGACTTTTGCTGTGAGCTTATTGTTCATGAGTAACTGCAACCCTGCTAAGACTTAAGCTGCTTATCCTCCGGGGTGGTCAGCGACACGACGGAGGAACGCGCCACTTCGAGCTTGAGATTGTCAGGTGCGATGCGCAGGATCAGCGAATC
The DNA here is from genome assembly GCA_963837915.1 of uncultured Acidobacteriaceae bacterium. Lineage (GTDB taxonomy): Bacteria > Acidobacteriota > Terriglobia > Terriglobales > Acidobacteriaceae > DASRAA01. The sequence goes on along the minus strand of CAWIPZ010000009.1, from coordinate 325,321 downwards.
GTCCTTGGCCGACATCACGATGCCCTTCAAACCGCCGCTGGTCACCACGGTATCGCCCGGCTTGATCTGCGTCAGCATCTCCGCCCACTTCTTCTGCTTGCGCTGCTGCGGCATGATCAGCAAGAAATAGAAGATTGCGAAGATCGCAACCATCATCACGATCGGCCCGATGCCTCCGGCGCCGAACCCCTGTAGATACGTTCCAGCCAATGTCAGCATGTATGTCTAACTTTCATGGAGCCGCTTTGAAAGGGCACGGCTTCAGCCGTGCCGCAAAACCGCCTTATTCTGGTCATTCCGAGCGGACTTTAGTCCGCGAGGAATCTGCTTTTCCACAGCGACGCACTCCCACCGTGCTGCATCAAACCTTCAAGCTGGGATTACGTCCGGGAATCTCAGGCTCTTTCAGCAGCGTACCGCCGGGTGTTGCTAGGGGACACTCAGATGCGGTGGTTTCACACCAGACAGAAAAGTCGCGAACTCCCCAAGTAGTATAGCTTGCCGGACGCGTCGCATGGTGTCAAGGTAATAGGCCAGATTGTGCACCGTGTTTAAAGTCTGCGCCAGCAACTCGTTAGACGCATACAGGTGCCGCAGATAAGCCCGCGAATACCGCCCGCACACCTTGCAGCCGCACTTCGGGTCAATCGGCCCCTCGTCGCGCGCAAACCGCGCGTTCTTGATGGTTAGCCGTCCCTCCGATGTAAACAGCAATCCATGCCGTGCCGCTCGCGTCGGCAGCACGCAGTCCATCATGTCCACACCCTGCGCCACGTAGTGCACAATCTCCTCGGGAGTTCCCACGCCCATTAAATACCGCGGCTTGTTTTGCGGCAGGTACGGCATCGCCGCGTCAACCATTTCATAGGTCATGGGACGCGGCTCTCCCACGCTCAATCCGCCAATCGCGTACCCGGGCAAATCAACCTCAACCGTCCTTTCCGCCGACTCGCGCCGCAAGTCGGGATACATCCCTCCCTGCACAATGGCGAACAGCGCCTGGGTCTGGCCCGCGGTCGTTTTTGACGTTACTGACAACTGACCACCGGCAACTGACAACTTTCTGTCAAACCACACCACCTCTTCTTTATGCGTCTCAAAATAATCGCGGCTCCGCTGCAGCCACCGCAGCGTCATCTCCATTGAATCCCGGGCCCGCTCGCGGCTGGCCGGATGCTCCGTGCACTCATCGAACGCCATAATGATGTCCGCGCCCAGCCCGATCTGCGCCGCAATCGAGCTCTCCGGCGTGAACATGTGCGACGAGCCGTCCAGGTGCGAGCGGAACGCCACGCCCTCTTCCGTCACCTTGCGCAGCTCGCTCAGGCTGAACACCTGGAACCCGCCCGAGTCCGTGAGGATCGGCTTGTCCCACGCCATGAAGCGCTGCACCCCGCCCAGCGAGCGCACCATCTCCACTCCCGGACGCAGATATAGGTGATAGGTGTTGTTCAGCAGGATCTCGACGCCCAGCTCTTCCAGCACGTCTTGCGCGACGGCCTTCACCGTCCCCAAGGTGCCCACGGGCATAAACACCGGGGTCTGTACTACACCATGCGGCGTAAAGAACCGCCCCGTCCGCGCCTTGCCGTCGACGGCCTCAATCTCAAAGCGAATAGACATGAATCACGATTGTAGCGGGAGGCGAAGAATTCGCCCCGAGGCACAGCCGGGACCGTAAAGGTCATGTGCGAGGGGGTGTGCTCATTTGCTCAGACCTGAAGCACCCCGCGGTGCGACAGTGAACATGTGGAGTTGTCCTTTCGGCATCTCCGAGATAGAGGCGAATATGTCCGACAAGTTATCTTCTCGTATCGTTCTGACGGCAGCATCCGTCGCTCTGATATTTGGAGTTGCAGCATGCAGTAAAACCTCGGCCCAGGACAATGGCGCCCAGGGTCAAGCAGCGCAGACCGATCAGTCGCAGGATCCCGCAGCGACGGGCAACCTGGCTCCCACGGACGGAACTCAGACGACCGATACCAGTTATCAGCAGCAGCCGGCGCCGGCTCAGCAGAACTCTGCGGCTCCGGTGGTGCAACCGGCCGCTCAGGATCAGACCTACTCCAACGGCGAGTCTGACGCCGACTACCAGCAAGCGAATTACGGCCAGCCGGTGCTTCAGGCCCAACAGCCCCCACCGCCACTGCCGCAATATTCGCAGCCTCCGATCCCCGGCGACGGCTATCTATGGACGCCCGGATATTGGAGCTACGCTCCTCAGGGCTACTTCTGGGTACCCGGTGCCTGGACGATGCCCCCTCAAGTGGGCTTCCTGTGGACGCCTGGATATTGGGGATTCTCAGTCGGCATCTATAGCTTCAACTACGGCTTTTGGGGCCCATATGTCGGCTACTACGGCGGCATTAACTATGGATTCGGCTATGGCGGCATCGGCTATCAGGGCGGGTACTGGGCCGGAAATCGTTTCAGCTATAACCGTTCGGTCAACAATATAAACATCAACAACGTTAATGTTTATAACCGCTCCGTCACCAACGCTACGAACAACCGCGCCAGCTACAACGGGCCCGGAGGCATCACTCGCCGACCCATGCCGGCCGAAACCGCCGCATTGCGGCAGCAGCGCATTCCTCCCATGACCACGCAATTGCAGAACCAGCGTGTGGCGTCGCAAAACCACCAGCAGTTCGCCTCCGTCAACAACGGGCGTCCGGCCGTTCTGACGGCGAGCAAACCCATCGCGGCAGGCAAACCGATTGCTCCCGTGATTCCTGCTCGCACTACTGCACCACAGCAGCAACGTGCCCAAGCACAGCCACAGCAGCAGCGGGCCCAGGCACAGCCTCAACAGCACGCCCAGCCACAACAGCAGCATGCCCAGGTCCAGCCACAACAGCACGCCCTAGCGCAACCGCAACAGCACGCTCAGGCGCAGCCTCAACAGCATGCCCAAGCTCAACCGCAACAGCATGCCCAAGCTCAACCGCAGCAGCACGCCCAGGCGCAGCCCCAACAGCACGCCCAGACACAGCAGCAGCATGCCCAAGCTCAACCGCAACAGCACGCACAGGCACAGCCCCAGCAACATGCCCAGGCTCAACCGCAACAACATGCTCAGGCGCAGCCCCAGCAGCACGCTCAGCCGCAGCAGCATGCTCAGGCGCAGTCACAACAGCACGCCCAGCCGCAGCAGCGAGCCGAGGCGCAGCCGCACGAGCGTGCGCCCGAAGAGAAGAAGAACTAGCGGCGATTCGCGGGGTCAAGTCGCACATGGGTCCCTTCCAAGGCCGATTCGGCTGGGAAGGGACATTTTCTTGCAGCTTGAAGACCTGTAGACGAGTATTGTCGTTCGACTTTTTCCCACGCAATCAATACAGTCGGTAGCCGGCGAGCGCGGATTACCTTCCGAACCTCTCCGCTGCCCGCGCCTTCGCCTTTGCGGCTTCTTCTTCCCGGTTCTTCGGCGGAGCAGTCGTTTCCAGCGCGCTCAGAAGCTTGATCGAGATGCCTGCGATGTCATCGACCGCAGCCAGGAAAATAGATTCATTCGCCTTCGACGGCTTGTTGAAACCCGTGATCTTCCGCACGAATTGCAGCGCAGCGGCCCGAGTCTCTTCCTCCGTCACCGGAGGATCGAAGTTAAACAGCGTTTTGATATTCCTGCACATTCCGTGACCTCGACGATCGAAACTCTCAGCTATTTCGCGGACGCAGCTTTCTGCCGTTGCTTTTCTTCGAACTGCGCTTTGCTCACAATGGCGCGAGCGATCGTTCCGTGCCCGATGACTTCAATTCCATTGCTCGCGCTTACCCTGAACGTGTAGAAACGCCCGTCAAACGACTCCAACACGGCTTCGGTCGTGATCTTCATGCCCACGGTTGCGGGAGCACGGTGCACGATGTTGATCGCCGTCCCCACACTCACTTCATCGCCTTCGCAGAACGGCTCCAGCGCGTTGTGGCCGGCGGCTTCCATCATGCCGATCATGTTGGGCGTGGAATACACCGGCGGCAGGTGCTCCTTCCAGGCGGTAAGCGTGTTCTTGGGCTGAACGGTAGTCTCGGCTTCGCCGCGCGTACCAATCGGAACTGTCTTGGCCATGCTTCGAGATTATCGCGAGGGCTGATAAAAGCCAAAGCAGCCGCAGATCTCACAAATACAATTGCTCGGTCTTCTTTAGTGATCCGGGCCATCCGCGAAATCCGGGTAAATCCGTGGTTGCTTTTCCCTTTGACGTTTTGCCCCGATTTCTCCGTGCCCTCCGTGCCTCCGTGGTGAAGAAAAACTCGCCGCATGCGCAAATTTCTCTTGACAACATATACTGTGTGTCGTACAGTGTATGCCATACACTATGTCGCGCACTGTGGACACCACGATCAATCCCGAAGTTCTCGAGAACCTTCGCCTGGAGCTCCGGCGCGGCTCACTAATCGTGGCCGTGCTGGCCGAGCTACGCGCCGAGCAATACGGGTACTCCCTACGCAAGTCGCTCGAAGAGAACGGCTTACTGATCGACGAAGGCACCTTGTACCCTCTCCTGCGGCGACTTGAAACGCAGGGCCTGCTGGCCAGTCAGTGGCGCGAGCACGAAAAGCGCAACAAGCGCTTCTATCGCCTTTCGCCCCAAGGCGAGCTGATTTTGCAGCATTTACTGCTCGACTGGGAAAACCTGTCCGCGTCCCTGCAATCGATCTTGAAAACGCCAACGCCGTCTTCCCCAGCCGAAGCGGCACCCAAGAGTGAGGAGAAGTGATGGAACTCATCGACCGCTATTTGCAAGCTGTCAAACTCGCGCTGCCCAAGAACCAGCAAACCGATGTCGTCCGCGAGTTGTCGGACGAAATCCTCTCCCAGGTCGAAGAGAAGGAAGCCGCCCTCGGCCGTCCGCTCACCGAAGACGAGCAGGTCGCGCTGGTCCAGCAGCTCGGGCATCCGGCGCTGGTCGCGTCACGCTACCGCAAACAGCAGTACCTGATCGGCCCGGCACTGTTCCCGATCTATTGGTTTGTGTTGAAGCTCGTGCTGGCGTTGACGCTCTTCGGAATGGCCATCGCCTCCATAACTCTCGCGGCCACCGGAAAAGGCCTCGGGTCTGCTCTAGGCGCTATTGGCCAATTTCCCTCCGCGGCCATTTACACCTTCGCCTGGATCACTGCGGTATTTGCCGTCGCCGATTTCTTCCAGGCAAAGTTCAACTTCTTTGCAAACTGGAACGCGCGGACGCTACCCAAGCTCTCCAAGCACGACAGGCGTCCCTCTACCTTCGATTCCGCTGCGGGCCTATTTTTCGGCGCCATCTTCGGCGCCTGGTGGCTCGTCGGACTGAAACATCAGTTCCTCATCTTCGGACCCGGCATCGCCTACGTTCGCTTGAGCGAGGTATGGCAAACGCTCTATCCGGTCTTCCTCGTCATGATTGTTGCGGACATCGTCCGCCACATGCTCGCCCTGGTGCGCCCGGGATGGGAGAACGCGCAACTGGCTTTTCGTTTCTTCTCCCGCGCGATGAACCTGCTGGTTCTGTACTTCCTTTACAACGCGCAGGAGTTACTCGTTTTCACCAACGCCCACGGCCCACAGGCGCAATCGCAATTACAAAACCTGAATCGCGCCCTCCATCTCTGCGTGGCACTTGGCGCAGCGCTCGCTGTTCTGCAATTGGCTTGGGACATCTACAAATACTTTCGGCGTGACAGCAACAACGGCGCACCCGCTGCCGCAGCTCTCTAGAGACGAAAGGAGAACCTCATGAATCCCACCGCGATCACTGATACTCGCACCCGCGCCGCCGATGATGTTAAGTCAACCCACGCCCCTTCCGGCAGCTACAACCTCGCCGTCGGATATCTGCGCGCCTTCATCACCTTGCTGGTGGTGGCGCATCACGCGGTGTTGGCCTATCACCCGTTTCCTCCCGCGCGGTTCGCCACGCTCACCGCGCAACCACGCTGGTGGGAGGCCTTCCCGGTCGTCGATCCACACAAGTGGACCGGGTGGTCATTCTTCGTTGGCTTCAACGACATCTTCTTCATGTCGCTCATGTTTTTCCTGTCGGGTCTCTTTGTGCAGCACAGCATCCAGCGCAAGGGAGTCGGCGTCTTCCTGCGTGATCGCTTGCTGCGGCTGGGACTGCCGTTCGTCGTCGCGGCGGCTGTCATCGCGCCGCTCGCCTACTACCCGACCTACCTCCTGATGTCGTCACCTGCCGGCATCCCAGGATACTGGCGGCAGTGGCGTGCCCTCGGCAATTGGCCCGCCGGACCGGCGTGGTTCATCTGGGTGCTGCTGGCGTTCGATATCGTGGCTGCCGCTCTGTTCGCCTTCGCGCCGAAGGTCATGGCATGGCTTGGACGAGTCGTCTCAGGTTCGTCGAATCGCCCCATCGTGCTCTTTCTGCTCTTGGCTGCCGTGTCAGTGGTCACTTATATTCCGATGGCGATTCGATTTGGTGCTGACAGTTGGTCGATGTTCGGGCCGTTCTTCTTCCAGACCAGCCGCCTGTTCCACTACCTCGCCTACTTCCTCATCGCCATCGGCGTGGGAGCGACCGCCATGGCACGCGGTTTATTTGACGTAAAGGGCAAGCTCGCCAGGCGCTGGCCCCTATGGACGAACGCCATGGTGCTCATCTACATCGCGCTGGCAGCAGCCTTTATCACCATGATCAGCGGCGTCGGCAAATCGTTGCCTTGGGGACCCCTGCTCGGCATACTGTGGGTACTCTCGTGCGCGGCCTCTTGCTTCGGATTCATGTCACTGTTCGCCCGCTTTGCCACGCATCGCCGCGCTGTATTCGACAGCCTCACCGACAACGCTTACGGCATGTACCTCATTCACTATGCGTTCGTGAGCTGGCTGCAATATGCATTGCTTCCGGCCTCGTTGTCCGGCTTCGCCAAAGGCGTGCTGGTAACACTGGGAACCATCGCCCTGAGTTGGGGAACAACGGCGGCCCTCCGCCGCATCCCGGCCGTCGCGCGAGTGATCTGAAAATCAGCCGCTGATTTCCACGGATTACACGGATAGGATTTTGTCTCTTGTTTTCTGGGCATTCGTCTGAACCGTGTCCGTCCGCGCAATCCGCGGCTGCCCCCGCCTTTGCTTTGCCTATTTCCTCCGTGTCCTCCGTGGTGAGTTTTGTCCTTATGTTCTTGGCTTAATTCTGATCCGCGTAATCCGTGTTAATCCGCGGTTGCTTTTCGCCTTTGTTTTTCCAGCTAGAATAGAGATATTGGGTGCCCAGACGGCGCCCGTGGGGATGCATTCGCTTTGTCGCAGTTCACCGAAACTTATGACGTTGTCGTCGTCGGAGCCGGGCACGCCGGATGCGAAGCCGCTATGGCTGCGGCACGCATGGGCCTAAGGACGGCTCTGTTCACGCTCAACGTCGATCTCATCGCGCAGATGTCGTGCAACCCTGCCGTTGGGGGAATCGCCAAGGGACACCTTGTCCGCGAAGTCGATGCGCTAGGCGGCATCATGGGCGAGGTCACCGACGCGGTGGGCATCCAGTTTCGCCTGCTGAACACTTCACGCGGCCCAGCCGTCTGGTCGCCCCGCGCCCAGTGCGATAAGCAGCAATACCGCCTCAAGATGCGCGAGGTGCTCGAGTCCGAGCCCAACCTGCACATCAAGCAGGCCGAAGTCGCTGAAATAGTTGTCAGTTCTCCGTTGCCGGTTGTCAGTGAAAACCGTGACCGGCGCGAACTGACGACTGACAACCGACGACTGGCAACTGGTGTGAAGCTGCGCGACGGACGCACCGTCGGCGCGCAAGCCGTCATCATCACCACCGGAACCTTTCTCAACGGCCTCATTCACTGCGGTGAGCAGCAGTATCCCGCAGGACGCAGCGGAGAACCGGCCGCCGTCCTGCTCGGCGAATCACTCAAGGCGCTCGGATTGCGCGGCTGCCGCCTCAAGACCGGCACTCCGCCTCGCCTCGACGGACGCTCCATCGACTGGTCGAAGTTCGCTGTGCAGCCGGGCGACGAGGATCCCACGCCCTTTAGCTTCCGCACCAAAAAAGTCGCGCATCACGACAAGCAAGTACCCTGCTACATCGCGTTCACTACCGCCGAGACACACCGCATCCTGCGCGAGAACCTGATGCGCTCGCCCATGTACAGCGGACAGATCCAGTCCATCGGCCCGCGCTACTGCCCGTCCATCGAAGACAAGATTGCGAAGTTTCCTGACAAAGAGACGCACCAACTGTTTCTCGAACCCGAGGGCCTGAACACCCACGAGATCTACGTCAACGGCATGTCCACCTCGATGCCCATCGACGTGCAGCTCGCGGTCATCAAGTCGATTCCCGGCCTCGAAACCGCCGAGATGCTGCGCCCCGGCTACGCTATCGAATACGACTCCATCGACCCGACCGAACTGGAGCGCACCCTCGAGAGCAAAAAGATCGCGCGCCTCTACCTCGCCGGACAAATCAATGGCACCAGCGGCTACGAAGAGGCCGCATGCCAGGGAATCATGGCGGGCATCAATGCGGCGCTCAAGGTGAAGGGTGAGCCGCCGTTGATTCTCGATCGCACCGAGGCCTACACGGCCATCCTCATCGACGACCTCATCAGCAAGGGCACCAACGAACCGTATCGCATGTTCACTTCGCGCGCCGAGTTTCGCCTGCACCTGCGCATTGACAATGCTGACCGCCGTCTTACTCCGCACGGCCGTCGTGTCGGCCTGATCAACGACGCTGCCTGGGCCGACCATCTTGCCAAGCAGGAACGCATGCAGGCTCCTGCGCGACCTGCTCGACCGCACCCGAATCAATGCTGAACTGGCCGCTCGTGTCGCCGACGATCCCGCTGCTCTTGCCGTTCTCGAATCGCTGGGGAACACGGGCGTTGGTTTGACGTTGTCACAGGTCCTCAAGCGTCCGGAAGTTCAGATCGAACACCTCGCGTCGCTGCTGGCGCGCCTGATGCCGACGCTCTTTATGCGCGACGAAGCAACCAGCAGCGGCTCCGCACCGACAACTGACAACCGGCAACTGACAACCGCAGTTCGGAACGAACTGCGCTCGGTCGAGACCGAAATCAAGTACGCGGGCTATCTCGACCAGCAGACCAAGTCGATCGAGCGGCTGAAGAAGTCCGAGCAGCGCTCCATCCCCGATTGGTTCGATTACGGCAAGGTGTCCGGTCTCTCGCGCGAGATGAATGAAAAGCTGACCCGCGTCCGTCCACGCACACTCGGACAGGCCAGCCGTATCCCCGGCGTCACTCCGGCCGCAGTGTCGCTGATCAACGTGTACATCGAGATTCAGTCCCGCCAGCAGGCCATCGCTGCCGCCGGCTGATGTCGCGGCGAGGCTCGCCTGTCCGCCTAATCCGCGGCTGATTCTTGATTTTGAGTTCCGCGCTCGAATGAAAAAGCTCCCCGATCCTCCGGGGAGCTCTCATATTCTCAGACATCGCAGTTCGTACTGCGTCTAGTTGTTCGACTTGGAGACGTGATAGCCGGCCTTCTGCGCGTCGGCTTCGGACATATATTTCCCCTGCTTGGTGTTCCCGTAATACTTGCTGCCTTCCTTGTGATAAACACCGCTGTCGGTATTGACCCACACCATGCCCTTCTGCGGAGGCGGGCCTGCCGAGGCGGTCGTCGCCGCCTTGGCTGCTGCCGGCTTTGCCGCCGGAGCCGCGTTCGATGTCGCCGCCGCTGCCGGAGCAGGATTACTGGCCGCAGGTGCAGGCGCTGACTTCGCCGCAGGGGCAGGCGTAGAAGCTGGCGTCGGAGTCGTCGCCGTGGTGGCAGCATCCTTTGCCTTCTTGCTGCTCTTCTTGGTCGTATCGGTTGTCGTGGCTGCCGTCGTATCTGCTGCCTTCGTTGTATCGGCGGCTGCCTTCTTCGATGTCTTCTTCGTCGTGTCCGCGGTTGTAGCCGCAGTCGTATCGGCCGCCTTGGTCGTGTCCGAAGCCGCCTTCTTGCTCGTCTTCTTCGTTGTGTCAGCAGTGGTGTCGGTGGCCGCCGTAGTGTCCGATTTTGCCTTCTTCGCCTTCTTTGTGGTTGTGGCTGTCGTGTCGGTTGTTGTCGAGGGGGTCGTCGCTTGCGCCATCACTTGGCCTACCCCAAGCGAAACCATCAATCCAACCATCGCGATAATTATCAGCAATCTCCGGTTCATCTGTGTTGTCTCCTTGTGCCCTCGAGTCTTGCTCCCCGGGCATTCTCCGCATTTTGAATTTGCCGCAGCCCACGCCCCAGGGGGCGGGCGAACTGTCCGGGTGCGAGTGAGCGGAATCTTACACGCCCGCGGACGCGGAACCAACTGCTTTTCGCACGCGGCGATCTGAATCTCCATTGGGCCGCAGCGCGGGGACATGTGCGCTCTACCACCTAACATATCTCCCCATCCGAGCCGCTATGCCGAAGGCCGTCGCACCGCGCCTTCCCTTTTCGGGATTCGCCACGACACAATTTTCCTCCGCCGTCGAACCGCTCGTTCCTTCGATGTAAGCTGCTCTCGAAAAACAAAAATCGCTACTCGGCGTGAGCTCCCGTGGAGCTCATCCGTTCCAGGGAGACCTGTCATGATGATGAAGAAAATCGGGATGATTGTTTTGGTTTCGCTATTTCTGGCGCTGCCGGCCTTCGCCATGACCTACAAGACCAACTATTCCATTCCTTGCAGCCAGGTATGGGTCGCGGTCAAAGACACACTCAGTGTTCCGGACAATTACACCGTCGTTTCGACGGACGACGCCCAGATGACGTCTTCCTACGACGTCAAGCACTCCGCTCATGTCAACATTTCCGGCACCGTCCTGCAGCGCACTAACAAAGTCACGCTGGTGACGAAGGGCACCGGCTGCGAGATGCAGGTCGTGTCGAACTACAGCGGCTGGGAGCACAACGACAAGGGAGATTTCAAAAAACGGGTGGATGAATCCCTCGCCAAGTTGAACGCGTCGAAACCTGCCGAGCCCGTTAAACCACCCGACGCGAAATAGCACCTGCCACAAAAAACCGGAGCACCGTGCTCCGGTCGACAAATACATCAGCGAAGATTGCCGCGTCGTCACCGCCCGGCGCGGCAATTATCTAGCCTGACAAATGACGGCGCGCTGCAGCTCCCGCTGCCACCAGTCCTCCGCCCAATAGGGCTAATGTGTCCGGCTCCGGTACTGCCGGACCAAAGTTTGACTGGCTGACCTGCGTGAACTGGTAGCCGCCGTCATTCCAAAGAATCGACGCGTAGCCGCCATTACCGCAGCCGCCCGCCGCCGTGTAGCTGCACAGATTGACATCGCCCAGCCCCGGCACGTTAAACACAATGCCGTAATAGTCCACGGCAAACGGCGCGTAGCTGGATTGGTAATACAGGTTGTTGTATTCGAAGTGCGGATCGAGGCCTGTCGCCACGATGCCCGACACTTCGATCTGGTTGTAGGTTGCTGTGATACCGAAGATGCTCCATGAGCCGTCGGCGTTGTCGCTGCCGAAGAGAGTTCCCGCGACGGAAACTCCCGGCCCGCTGTACGAAAACGGTATCGCATCCGCGTAAGCCGCGCCGCTCAACACCATGGCGCAGCCCAGCACGGCAATCACGAGCACGTGCGTCTTCATACCGGGTCCATCGGCAAGCCGCCTGGAACCTTGACCGCACCCAAACACAAAAAAGCCGAAGCGCCTGGCTCCGGCTTTTCCCTGAATCTGTGGCTGCCACGAGTCAAAAACTCCCTCGCGTCTTTCCAGTTGCTCGCACTCCGCGGAGCGTTATCCGATCAACTTGCGGCGCACGGCTCCTGCCACTGCCAACAACCCGCTACCCACCAACAGCATGCTCGAGGGCTCCGGCACCGGTGCCCCGAACGACGAACTGGTCACGCTGGTGAAGGTATAGCCGCTCCCGTCCCACACGATCGACGTGTATCCGCCGCTGCCGCAGGGGGCTGCGCCCACGTAGCACAAGTTGACTTGGCCTACCGTCGGCACATTGAACAGCACACCCGCGTTGTCGAAATACGTCGGGCTCGGCGGATAGAAATACAGGTTGTCGTAAATGAAATTAGGATCGGTTCCGAGGGGAACGATCTGCGTTACCGTAATGCCGTTGTAGAGCGCATTAATGCCGGTGATCGACCAACTCCCGTTGTAATTGTCGGTGGCATAAAACGTTCCCGAAACCGAAACTCCGGTGCCACTGTACGAAAATGCAATGGTGTCGGCACTCGCCGCAGCCACCATCAAGACACAACAACACACTAACCCGAGGGCCAGATTTCTCATACTTTCTTTCTCCTTGCCACAAAAACACCAAGTTTGGGCGCAGTACTGCTACTTTCTGCTAATGCAACTCACCGCCCAACTCATATGGCTATAAGTGATTGAATTTATGGTAGAAACTTTTAGTCATTTAGGCTGCTGATGCAAAGAGTTGCACATCTATGGACACGGGTTTCACTTTCGCTATGGGCTAGACCACGTAGGTATTGCGCGGGGGGTTCACTTGAGTGTGTAGGTCTATGCGACCTCAGTGGGGATGGGGGAGGCCGAGCGCAACCAAGCCAGAACTGCGATTTATCCGCGCAATCCACAGTCGCCTTTGCCTTGGCTTTTACGACTTAACTCTGATCCGTGTTGATCTGTGGTCGCTTGTTTTTGACTCTCTGCCTGATCCTCCTCCGTGTCCTCCGTGCCTCCGTGGTGGACACGATTTTGAGGGAAATCGGCGGACTTTTTCTTACGCCCTCTCGAACGCATGCTTGGCATGCAACTCATCCAGCGCCTTCTCTTTCGCCGCGTGAAACTCTTCCGCCCTCGCGACCAGCGCATCGGTGGCGCGGGCCGAGTCGCTCCACACCTCCAGCAGCCCTTGGTCTGCCAGCTTCCTCGCCGCGGCCAATAGTTTTACCTTCATCTGCTCATCGGCCGCATCGAGGTACAGCGCATCCACCGGGTCGGCGATCAGTACTGACTGCCGTTCCAGTCCTCCCGCCCAGAAGACCTTGCGCGCTACAAACTCTTCCAGCTCCTCCGGCTGCACATGCCAGAAGGTGAACTGTTGCGATCGCAAGCTGTAGCATCGGCTCGACACCGGAACCGGCTGCCGTTTGCCTGACTTCAGCAGCTGCAGTTGCTTGTCGTCGAGCGCCTTGCGTGCGGTGTTCACCGACACCCAGAACGCCAGCTCACCGTCCCGCGAGGGCAACACTTCGTTGATGCTCTGCGACAGGTTCAGCGCCACATCGGCGTGCAACTCGCCGCCATCGGCCAGCCATAGCCGCCCGTGTAGCACGTGCCAGTCGCTGCCGCCCTCGGAACGGTGAAACGGCCACTGCAACTCGAGGCGCACGGGCAGTCCGCGCAGCGTCATTCCCTGATAAGTCTTCATAGTTTCCATGCGAATCCTGATCAGCGCCAGGCCTGGCGCGCAATGTTGTCAAAGCTCTCTATTATTCATTAGCACAAATCCCGTCCGCGACCCAGCCACCGCTTCAGGCATCATTAGTCTTTACTCTTTCACCGAAAGGACTCCTCTTGCCCCACCTCTTTGAACCCCTCACCTTGCGCTCGCTCATTCTGCCCAACCGTATCGCTGTTTCGCCCATGTGTGAGTACTCCTCCGTCGATGGATTGGCCAACGACTGGCACCTGGTCCACCTCGGCAGCCGCGCCGTCGGTGGAGCTGGGCTGGTTCTCACCGAAGCCGCCGCTGTCTCGCCCGAAGGCCGCATCAGTCCCGACGATCTCGGCATCTGGAGCGACGCCCATATCGAGCCGCTGGCCCACATCACCCGCTTTGTCCGTTCGCAGGGAGCATTTGCCGGAATTCAGTTGGCCCACGCCGGACGTAAGGCCTCGACGCCCTCCCCGTTCAAAGGTCGTGGTCGCGTCGAACTTGCCGACGGCGGCTGGGTGCCGCTTGCGCCTTCGGCCATCGCCTTCGCGCCTGACTATCACACGCCACGCGCCATGACTCACGACGACATTCGCCAGACCATCGCTGATTTTGCTGCCGCCGCGCAACGCGCCCTGCAAGCCGGCTTCGAAGTGGTTGAGCTCCACGCCGCCCACGGATATCTCGCGCATCAATTCCTCTCGCCGCTCAGCAACCTGCGCTCCGACGAATACGGCGGCAGCCTCGCCAACCGTCTGCGCTTCAGCTTGCAGATGGCGGCCGCAGTGCGCGCCGTCTGGCCCGAGCAGTTGCCCCTGTTCGTGCGCATCTCGGCTACCGACTGGGCCGACGGCGGCTGGACCCTCGACGAATCCCTCGAGCTTGCCCGCTTGCTGAAAAAAGAGGGCGTCGACCTCATCGATTGCTCGTCCGGCGGATTGGTCCCCTACGCCACCATTCCTGTCGGCCCCGGCTATCAGGTTCCCTTTGCCGATCGCATCCGCCGCGAGGCCGGCATTGCCACCGGCGCCGTCGGGATGATCGCCGCTCCTCAACAGGCCGACCAGATCGTGCGCAATGGCCACGCGGACCTGGTGCTGCTGGCGCGCGAGATGCTCCGCGATCCTTACTGGCCCGTTCACGCCGCCGCGGAACTCGGACTCGCCGCCGAATGGCCGCCGCAGTATCTGCGCGCCGCTCCCACCGGCTCGAAGCCACGCCAGCCGCGGTAGAATCCAGGTTTTGAAGGGGCACGACTTTACAGCTTGCTGAAAGCGTCGCTTCGCCGATGGTTTTGTATCAGGGCACGACTTCAGTCGTGCCGTAAGACGTTGAAAATACGGTAGGGCTTTAGCCCCTGAGGTTTTTCTTCAGCAGCGAAAATGACTTTTTCAGCAGCCTCTTTAGTCGTGCCGTAACCGCATCATCGAAATTGGGCTTCAGCCCCTGAGGGAATTCAGCTCACACCCTCTTTGACACCGCTCTCCGGCAGTGTCTGAAGGAGAACTTTCCCATGTTGTCGCGTCAATGGTGCTTCAATTCGCACGCGCCATCCGCCGTCTTGCTAATCCGTCTTCTCGTCGGCTGGGTCTTCCTCTCCGAAGGCATCCAGAAATTTCTCTATCCCGCCGCTCTTGGCGTGGGCCGCTTCGAAAAGATCGGCATCCCCGACCCCGCGTTCTTCGCTCCATTCGTTGGCGCAGTCGAAATCGTCTGCGGCGCGCTCCTGATCGTCGGCCTGCTCACCCGCCTGGCCACAATTCCGCTCATCATCGACATCTCCGTCGCCATCCTGACTACCAAACTCCCCATGCTTATGAAGTCGGGCTTCTGGGCCATGATGCACGAAGCCCGCACCGACTACTGCATGCTGCTTGGCTTGATCTTCTTGCTGATCACCGGAGCGGGCAGCTTCTCGCTGGACGCGCGAATCGACCAACCGAGCACACCTCGTGCCTGACGCGGCGCTCGTCACTGGCGAGCGAAGTACCACATTGTGGGACATCGCCCGGCTCTTCCTCAAGCTTGGCACCACCGCCTTCGGAGGGCCAGCCGCCCACATCGCCATGCTGCAGCAGGAAGTCGTCGAACGCCGCCACTGGATCAGCCAGCAAGAATTCCTCGACCACCTCGGCGCCAGCAACCTCATCCCCGGTCCGACCTCGACCGAACTCGTCATCCACATCGGCCGCCGCCGCGGCGGCTGGCCCGGACTGCTCGTCGCCGGGACTTGCTTCATCCTCCCCGCCGCGCTCATGGTCGGAATCCTCGCCTGGGCCTATGTTCGCTATGGCTCACTCCCGGCCGTCTCAGGCCTTCTCTATGGCGTCAAGCCCGTGGTCATCGCGATCATCCTGCAAGCCCTATGGAAGCTTGGCCGCACCGCCATCAAAAGCGCGTGGCTAGCCATCATCGCCCTGGTTACGTTGTTTCTGGCTCTCGTCGGCGTCAGCCCGCTGATTGTTCTAATCATCGGTGGATTCCTGGCCGTGGTCGTCTCGCTCGACGCGTCGCGCCGCAAAGCCGCGTTCTTGGCGGTGTTCCAGCCCCAAGGCGCCACTTTCACCGCGGCCGCAGCTTCCATCGGTCTTTGGCCCATCTTCCTCACCTTCGTCAAGATCGGCGCCATGGTTTTTGGCAGCGGATACGTCCTGCTGGTCTTTCTCCACTCCGAACTCATCGAGCGTCACGCCTGGATCACCCAGCAGCAACTCCTCGACGCCGTCGCTGTGGGCCAGGTCACGCCCGGGCCGGTCTTCACCACCGCGACGTTTCTGGGCTACCTGTTGCACGGCACCACCGGAGCCATTGCCGCCACCATCGGCATCTTTCTCCCGGCATTTGTGCTGGTTGCTATCAGCGCGCCGCTCATCCCGAAGATCCGTGCCTCCCGCATCGCCAGCGCCGCCCTCGATGGCGTCAACGTAGCCTCGTTAGCGCTCATGGCCTTGGTCACCTGGCAGCTGGCGCGCTCCGCCCTGGTTGATTGGATTACCGTTGCCCTCGCGCTCGCTAGCGCGGTGCTGCTCTTCCGCTTCCCGCGCCTCAATTCCGCCTGGCTCATCGCAGGCGCGGGACTTGTCGGCGCTGTCCGTTATGCCTTCCAGTAACGTACGCATTGCGGGAAGCATCAAACGTTCGGATTATCCTGAGCTCGGATTTTTGACTTAAGATTTATCCGTGTACATCCGTGGTTGCTTTCGCTTTTGATTTTTTAGGTTGATGGGAACTGCCATGACCAACCTCCCCGACTCCCGCCGCACATTCCTCAAAACCGCCGGCCTCGCCGCCGGGGCCGCACTGCTCCCGCGCATCTCTAACGCTCAAGACGCCATGTCCCACACTGTGGGACAAGACTCGGCTGTCGACTACACCATCCGCATCCAGACCGTTCCCATCGAGATCGCCCCCAACCACATCCTCTCGACCACCACATACAACGGACAGTTCCCCGGCCCGCTGCTGCGTTTCAAGGAAGGCCAGCGCGTCACCATCGATATCCTCAACGACACCGACACGCCTGAGCAGCTCCACTGGCACGGCCAGAAAATCTCGACCGACGTTGACGGTGCTGCCGAAGAAGGCACTCCCTGGATCCCCGCGCACGGCCAGCGCCGCATCAGCTTCACACCGAACCCGTCCGGCCTGCGCTTCTATCACACCCACAACCGCGCCGGAGCCAACCTCTACGCCGGACAATACAGCGGACAAGTCGGCCCGGTGTACATCGAGCCCAAACAAAATCCCGGCCGCTACGATCGCGAAGTCTTCCTCACTCTCAAAGAGTTCGAGCCCACCTTCAGCCGCGGCGGCGACATGGCGATGAACTTCCTCGCCGGTGCGGCCAACCGCCAACTCCAGCAGCAGGGCGAGTCCGCCATGAAAGCCTCACTTGCCAGCGGCATGCCCCATGGCTACGAAGTCGGCTACGGCTCCTTCACCATCAACGGACGCATGCTCGGCCACGGCGATCCCGTCCGCGTCAAACAGGGCGAGCGCGTGCTCTTCCATATCCTCAACGGTAGCGCCACCGAGATTCGCAGCCTCGCGCTTCCCGGCCACACCTTCCGCGTCGTCGCTCTTGACGGCAACGCCGTGTCCGTTCCCGGCACCGTACCCGTGCTCTGGTTCGGTACCGCCGAGCGCATCTCCGCCATCGTCGAGATGAACCATCCCGGCATCTGGATCATGGGCGACACTGCCGACGACGACCGCCATCACGGCATGGGCATCGTTGTCGAGTACGCGGGACGCACCGGCAAACCGCAATGGCTCGCGCCGCCACCGTTTAAGTGGAACTACGCCCGCTTTGGTCAGCCAAACTCGGGTGCCCCATTCAAGCCCTCTGTTGGCTTGAGTGGGGATTTTGACGAAACCTTCGATATGCTCTTCGTCAAGGACAACGCTGCCGACGAAGGCTTCAACCGCTGGACCATCAACGGCGTTGCCTACCCCATGACCAACGAACCCGCGCCCGCGGCATTCCATCTGCGCCAGGGCAATCGCTACCGCCTGCGCATGCGCAACGCCAGTGACGACATTCACCCCATCCATCTCCACCGTCACAGTTTCGAACTCACCAAGTTCGCCGGCCAGCCGACCTTCGGCATTCTGAAAGACGTCGTCATGCTCGGCGGCTATCAGGAAATCGAAGTCGCCTTCGTCGCCGACAATCCCGGCCTCACCCTCTTCCACTGCCACCAGCAGTTGCACATGGACTTCGGCTTCATGGCTCTGTTCGATTACGTCTAGCCCATTTCGGGAACGCCGGCCGAATTGCACGCTCCTGCACCGCCGCTCCGCCTACAATAAGCCTCAGCGGAGGGAGTCCCATGCCCGTCACATCCGCCGCCGAAATCCAGTCAAAGCCCGCCTCGCCTCGGACTTGGACGCTCACAAAATTTCTGCAATTCCTGGTGATGCTCAGTGTATGGATTGGCGGCGGTCTTTGGGCCGCCGGCACGGTCCGTTGGGTGCGCGGCTGGATCTACATCATCGCCATGCTATCGGGGTACGCGATCATGGGCCTGTACATCCACCGCAAGAATCCCGGCGTGCTGTCGGCGCGTGCCGAATGGACTCACGGCGACATGCAGCCGTTTGACAAGTTGTTCTTCCTGCTCTTCGCTCCTCTGTACATGGCGCAGCCGGCGGTGGGCGGGTTGGATGCGGTGCGGTATCGCTGGACGTCCATGCCATTTTTCACCGTGTATCTGGGTCTCGCGCTGCTGGCGTGCGGGGACGCGTTCATCGCCTGGGCAATGGCCGTGAACCCGTTTGCAGAACGTACCGTTCGCATTCAGACCGAGAAACAGCAGGTGACCGTGACCGCAGGGCCGTATCGCGTCGTGCGACATCCCATGTATCTGGGTGCGCTGGCGATGTTTCCCGCCGCCGGCCTGGTCCTGGGATCGTGGTGGACGTTGCTGATCGGTTTTGTCCTCTCGCTGCTGTTTGTGTGGCGCACCGCAATGGAAGACCGCTTTCTTCTCCGCGAACTTCCCGGCTACCAGCAGTTCGCCGTCACCACCCGGTACCGCCTGCTCCCCGGCGTCTGGTGAGCCGGGCTTGCCGTTGCGTTCATGCCTAATTCTGATCTGTGCCGATCCGTGTAAATCCGCGGCTGCTTTCGCTTTCGACTCTCGCGTATATTCGTCCCATGATTCCGCGATCTCTCGCCGTCATCGTCCTGTCCGCAGCAGTTCTAACTGCGCAAACCCCCAAGCAAGCCGCCGATCAATGGCGCGCCGCGCACGAGCAGCAAATCCTGCAGGAGTTCACCGCGCTTCTCTCCATCCCCAATGTCGCCAGCGACAAGACGAACATCCAGCGCAACGCCGACGCGCTAGTCGCGATGCTCAAGGCGCGTCACGTCGACGCCCGGCAACTCACTGCCGCCGGAGCCAATCCTGTCGTCTTCGGCGAAATCAAAACTCCCGGCGCGAAGCACACCATCGTCTTTTATGCGCACTACGATGGACAGCCCGTCACTCCCAGCGAATGGGAAAGCGGAAAACCCTTTACGCCGGAGACGAAAATGGTCAATGGCGAGCCGCGCATCTACGCGCGCTCGGCCTCCGACGACAAGGCCGCCATCCTCGCGCAGCTCACCGCGCTCGACGCTCTGCAAGCCGCGCACATTCCATTCAAAGCCAATCTGCGTTTCGTCTGGGAAGGCGAGGAAGAAGCCGGCTCGACGAATCTCGGCGCGGTGCTCGAGAAATATCGCGACCAGCTCGGCGGAGATGTCTGGCTTATCTGCGACGGCCCGATGGACCAGAGTGGCCGCCAGAGCGTCGTCTTTGGCGCACGCGGCGTCACCCATCTCGCCGTCACGCTCTACGGCCCCAACCGCGAGCTGCACAGCGGACACTACGGCAACTGGGCGCCCAATCCCGCCATGATGCTCGCCCAACTTCTCGGCAGCATGGAAGACTCCACCGGCCACGTCCTCGTCCCTCATTATTACGATGGCATCGTGCCGCTCGGCCCGCTCGAGAAGCAGGCCATCGCCGAAGCTCCGCGCAACGAAGCCATGCTGATGCGCGAGTTTGGTCTCGGTCACGCCAACGGCGGAGGCAAGCCCCTGCTCGAACTGCTCAACGAACCCACGCTCAACATCGACGGCTTCGCCTCTGCCCGCACCGGCGCCAAGGCCAATAACGTCGTTCCCTCCACCGCCACCGCCGATATCGACCTGCGGCTGGTCAAAGGCCTCGACTGGAAAACCCAGCAGCAGCGTGTCGTGGACTACATCGCATCGCAGGGATACTTCATCACCGATGCGCCGCCCGATAAGACAATGCTGCTTACCCATCCGAAAGTCGCCTTCGTCCAGCTCGACACCGTCGGCTACAACGCGGTGCGCACGCCGATGGACCTGCCCATCGCGAAAGACGTCATCGCCGCCGTCGAAAGCGCGCGCGGGCCGGTCGTCAAGCTGCCGACCATGGGCGGCAGTGTCCCGCTAGAAGTCATCGAGCATGCCGTCGGCACGCACACCATCACCGTCCCGATCGCCAACTACGACAACAATCAGCACTCCTTCAACGAAAACATCCGCCTGCAAAATCTATGGGACGGCATCGTCACCATGTCCGCCCTCGAGGCGATGGAATAGACTGCGACCGCTTTTCTGTTTTGCTAACTCTTATCCGTGTGATCCGTGCAAATCCGCGGCCGCATTGCCGTATGCTTGCTTGCGATGCTCGACTCCGCCCGCATCGCCACTCTTCTCGAGCCGTTTGTCGCGCCCGTGTCCTCTGAGCTCGCGGACCAGCTACAGATTTATCTCGAACTGCTGCTGCGCTGGAACGCCCGCATCAACCTGACGGGCATCCGCGACCCGGAGCAAATTGTTACCCGTCATTTTGGAGAGTCGCTGTTTGCCGCTCGAGTACTTCGTGATGCCGGCGCAATTTCCGTGTCAGGTGCCACGCTGGCAGACGTCGGATCAGGCGCAGGTTTTCCAGGACTTCCGATTAAGTTGTTTGCTCCTGAAATTCGCCTCACGCTAATCGAGTCGCAGAACAAGAAAGCCACATTTCTGCGCGAGGTGGTTCGCGCGCTCGATCTAAAGAATGCAGAAGTATTCTGCGGCCGCTCCGAAGCCTGGAACGGGACCGCCGATGTCATTACTTTGCGCGCAGTCGAGAAATTCGGGAGTGCCTTGGCCGGAATCGAGCGCCTAGCGACACCCGGCGGAACGCTGGGGCTGCTGATCGGCGCTAGCCAAGTCGGCCTAGCTCAGCGTTTGCTTGGCTCGAGCTGGCAACTAGGCGAACCAATTCCAATTCCTCTTAGCGACGAAAGAGTGGTGCTAGTGGGCAGTAACATTGTGTGACAGCCACAATGCGCTGCGAATGTGGGAAACGTAGTCCTGCTCAATCCGCTACTGTGGCCGTAAATGGGAAATGTCCTGCACTTGGGGCTCTTGTGCGTCAGCCAGACATCATGGATGACCATAAGTCACGCAGTGGGCTGCGTTATTCAACGAAGTGGGATTCGGTGTCGATTCCGCTCGCTCATTTTATATTCAAGTGGGAAATTTTCCAATTCAGCTGCTTCCTTTAGATGTGGTATTCGACTGACACACTCATTTGCCGACAATTGCCTCGTTGCAGACCTGCGGCTCCAAATTGTTCCACGTGGAACAATTTGAGATCGATAGCCACGAAGTCGCACGCCGGATGCACTGTTCCTCCGCCCTTGGCCGGTCCCCGCCCAAATTGTTCCACGTGGAACAATTTGGCCGAATACGCACAGCTGCGAATCCGGCTTACCTGTCGCCAAATCAGCAGCTTCCGATGAGGTATTCGAGTCTTGCACAGTTTTTCCTCCAGAAAACTGAGTTTGCACCATCCGCGGGCGTTGCCCATCTCTCAGCAGCGGTCTAATCTTTCCCGGAGGCTTTCATTCCCATGGGTCGGGTCATCCCGGTTACCAATCAGAAAGGTGGCGTCGGTAAAACCACAACCGCCATCAATCTCGCGGCATCCCTGGCCTTCAGGGGCGCCAAGACTCTGTTGGTAGACTGCGACCCCCAATCCAACGCTTCCAGCGGGGTCGGTTTCAACCGCGATCCCCACCGCATGAGCACCTATCAGGTTCTTATGGGTGAAGTGACTGCACACGAAGCGACTAGCCCGACCGAAGTCGAGAATTTACAGGCAATTCCGGCCCACAAGAACCTAATAGGCGCCAATATTGAACTCGTACCGCTCGATCATCGCGAATATCGCCTGCGCTATGCGCTGGATCCGGTGCGCCAAAATTATGAGTACATTCTCTTGGATTGTCCGCCGGCGCTCGACCTCTTGACCCTTAACGCTCTGGTTGCGGCTGATGCGGTGCTGATTCCCATGCAGGCCGAGTATTTCGCGCTGGAAGGCGTGACCGAACTGCTGGATACCGTTGAGCGCATCAAGCTCGAACTGAACCCGGGATTGGTGGTCGAAGGCGTTGTTATTACGATGTTTGATGATCGGACGAACCTGGCCCAATCGGTCGCGGCCGATTTGCGGGGATTTTTTGGCGAGTTGATGTGCGAGACCACAATTCCGCGCAATATCCGGCTGGCGGAAGCGCCGAGCCACGGCAAGCCTGCACTTTTATACGATCCGCGTTCCCGCGGTGCGGAGGCTTA
Organism: uncultured Acidobacteriaceae bacterium; assembly: GCA_963837915.1. GTDB lineage: Bacteria > Acidobacteriota > Terriglobia > Terriglobales > Acidobacteriaceae > DASRAA01. The sequence continues at coordinate 302,848 of CAWIPZ010000009.1, read as the reverse complement.
TTTGCAACTGGCGGACGAAATCATGGCCCGGGCGAAGCGGGCGGCCGAGCAGCGCACCGCCCGGCCCGAGGTAGCAAGCTGAAGAAAACATGAGAGTTGAGATGAGTTCATGATGGAAAAACGAAAGGTGCTCGGACGGGGGCTGGAGACACTTCTGCCATCGCGCCAAGGCGCCACGCCCGCTCCAGTCGTACACCAGGGCGAGGCGATTCACCAATTATCGGTTGAACTGATTGACCGAAATCCATACCAGACGCGCTCGCACGTGGATGAGGCAGCTTTGACGGAACTGGCTGATTCGATTAAGGCGACCGGGGTATTGCAGCCGATCACAGTGCGGGCGGTTCCGGGGGGCCGATACCAACTGATTGCCGGTGAGCGGCGCTGGCTGGCCTCCCAACAAGCAGGAAAAACGACGGTCCCGGCCATTGTCCGCCAAGTTTCCAATGAGCAGGCGATGGAGATGACCATCATCGAAAACCTGCAGCGCGAAGACTTGAACCCAATTGAGCAGGCGCGGGCGTTCGATCGGCTGGGGAGGGAATTTGGACTCACCCAGGAGCAGATTTCGCTGCGCACAGGCAAGGAGCGGTCATCAGTGGCTAACTTCCTGCGGCTGTTACGGTTGCCGGATGCGGTGCAGGCGTGGGTGGCGGGTGGCCACCTCAGCTTCGGGCATGCCAAGGCGCTGCTGGGGCTGGATTCGCCGGAAAGCGTGATGACCATTGCCACCCGGATAATGGAGAAGGGATTGTCGGTTCGAGAAACCGAAGATGCCATCGCGGGCGGAGCCTCTTCAAAACTCCGCGAGATGGACCAGAAACTGAAGGAACTGGCGATGGATCCGAATGTTCGGGAAGCGCAGAGAGAGTTGGAGCGGGCGCTGGGAGTGAGGGTCACGATCAAGGACCGCAAGGGGAGGGGAAAGATATTGCTGGAGTACTCGTCGCTGGAAGATTTTGACCGGATTCTGACTTCGCTAACTGGCAAATAGGTATTGTTATAACATTTGTTATAACGCATTTTATAAGCAAACATTGGCCGCTATTGGTGAGCCGGCGGCTTTGTGGCTGGGATGGGGACGAGAGTCTGGCGCTGCTCTTCGTCGTCGAGTTGCATTCGCAGGTCACGAATGAGGATGGTCCACAGTTGGACGTTGGTGTTGAGAAGGATCTGAAGGTTCTGGTCGCGCAGGAAGTTGATCTCGCTCTGCATATTGTTCATAAGGCTTTCCATCTGGTTGAGATCGGTGCGCATTTGCTGAGTGCGGTCGATGGGCGGGGCTGGAGCTGGCGTGGTGGAAGGCGGCTGTTGAGCAGCGGCGTTGAGCACGAGGAGTAAGCAGAGTGTGAGTTTCGGGAACATGAGGGTCCTCCCGTGGCGTTGGGTGAATTCTAGAGCAAAAACAGCCGCGGATTTGCACGGATCGACACGGATCGGAATTGGCTAAGAACCATTTCACCACGGAGGCACGGAGGACACGGAGAAGGCTCAAGCAAGCGGCAAAGGCAAGATCGACCACGGATTTACACGGATGACACGGATCGGAATTAGGAGCAAAGGCGACTGCCGATCGCGGGAAGGACGGGGTATCCAGAGGCATTGTCGCCGACGGAACGAAAGCAGATCCCTCGCTGCGCTCGTGATGACAAACGAAGAGAGGACATGACAAGGACCACGATAGGCGATTTCGAAGTGACGGTGCTCAGCGACGGGACCTACGAGCTTGATGGCGGCGCGTTTTTTGGCGTGGTGCCGAAAGTGATGTGGGAGAAACGCGCGCAGCCCGATTCCCGCAACATGCTGAAGGTGGGCACGAACGCGTTGCTGGTGCGCGATGGCAACAAAACCGTGCTGGTCGAGACCGGCATCGGGCCGAAGCTGACGGAGAAGAGCCAGGCGATTTACAAGAACCAGGCGCTGCTGATGAAGAGTCTCGAAGAAACAGGTGTCGCGCCGGATGAGATCGACATCGTGATCAACACGCACCTGCACTTCGATCATTGCGGCTGGAACACTTACTATCGCGACGGCACGCCGGTAGCGACGTTCCAGAGGGCCCAATACTATGCGCAAAAAGGAGAACTGGAGCATGCGCACGAGCAGCACGAACGCGATCGGGTGAGCTATATGACCGACAATTACGATCCGCTTGTGGCCAGCGGCCAGATGACGCTGCTGGAGGGCGACGCTGAGATTGCACCGGGGATCTCGGTGCGGGTGTTTCCGGGACACACACGCGACATGCAGGTGGTGTTGATACGGAGTGGGGGAGCGACGTTGTGCTATCCCAGCGACCTGATTCCCACGGCGAATCATCTCGACCCGACCTGGGTGTTGGGATACGATCTATACCCGCTTACTACCATCGATAATCGACATAGGTTTTATGCCGAGGCGATCCCGGAGAAATGGCTCGTGGCCTTTACGCACGACCACCAGACGCCACTGGCGTATGTGGAGATGGGGGACAAAGGGCGACCGGTAGCGCGGGCGTTGGGGCTGTAGCCAAGGTCAGGATTCACCACGGAGGCACCGAGGACACGGAGAAGAATCGGGCAAAAGACAAAGGCAAATCAGCCACGGATCTACACGGATCGGCACAGATAGGGTTTGGCAGAAAGACAAAGGCAACCGCCGACGCCCACGGTAGTCATCCGTAATTAGGGCAGTGGAGCGGGCAGTAAGGTGGTGGGTGGGCCAGGCGCTTTCGGGCCATTTACGAGCAACAGTCAAAGTCCTACATTGTGGCACTACCACAATGTGGCAGGGAGGGCGAGGCGTGGGGAAAAAGGACAAGAAGAAAGATAAGAAGAAACGCAGCCAGCAGCCGGCGGCCAAGGCTGCGAAGGGTGGACTCGACCTGCGTACCGCGGAGTTGCCGGCGCGCCCCAAGCCGTTGAAGCCCGCGGATATCCGCGCCCTGCGGACCAGCCTGAATGCCAGCCAGGCGCTGCTGGCGCGACTGTTGAACGTTAGCTCGAATGCGGTGGAGAGCTGGGAGCAGGGGATCCGCGAGCCCCGGCAGGCAACGCTGAAGTTGCTGCACATCGCGAGGAAGAACCCGAGCGTGCTGCTGGATTAGATTTTCGTGGCCGGGGTGAAAGTCAGAAGCAACCACGGATTAACACGGATTACACGGATCAGAATTAAGGCATAAAGGCAACCGCGAATGCCCAGGGCTAAAGCCCTCGCAATCAGGCACGTCTTATCACCACGCGAAAGCGTGGTGCTTCCACCCGAAAAACGAAAGGCGAGGGCGCGGATCACGCGAACAGTCTCAACTATCCCCCTCGTTGTCAGGCTTTGCGCGGCATGATTTTCTTGTAGCGCGCTCGAACATTCTGTTGTAGCTTGTTCCCGTCCCTCTCCCATCGGTTTTGTTGGTCCTCCGGCAGGACCCTGTCGTACCATTTCGTCCGCAAAAAGGGAGTAACCCGTGCGTATCACTCTTCTGGTGTCTGGCCGCCGCCTGTGTGTGTTGTCTTGCCTAACCCTCTTACTCCTGCTGATTGCCGGCACAGTGTTGCCGAGTGCAGCACAAACCGTAACTTGCACAACCGGTGCGTTGGATCCCACGACTGCCGACGGGAGCAGCGACCTAGTGGTGGTTACAGGCCCGGGTTGCACGGTGCCTGCCGGCACGTGGAAGTACAAGAATGTGAACATCTATGGCGGAGGCTCGCTTACCTTCACGGATTCGAAGATCGATTTCTATGCGTCATCGATCCTGGTGGAGGACGGCGGCAGCTTGCTGGCGGGCACGCGGGCGAAGCCGATTGGGACGGCCGGCGGGGTGGTCACCATCCATATCTATGGCGCCGAAGACGCCAGCCATCACAACAAAGGCATCACCTGCAAGACAGGTACGATGTGCAACGTGCCAGATAAGCTGTGGGGCTCCAATTCGATGGCTAACATGTTCCCCGATACATGCACTCTGGCATCGGCGGCGGTGGCACCGGCGAAGTTGCCGTCGTGGTTTGTGGACGACTGCTTCTACGGCTATGCTCCTATCGACTACGACGACGGAGACAAGGCGGGCTACTTCGGGACCAAAGTGCTGGCGCTCTCTTACGGGGGCACGATCCAGTTATTTGGACAGAAGGGCGCGCAGTATCCCACCGCCGCGACGCTTCCAGCGTGGAGCTCCGGCACCAGTTGGGCGAGGCTAAGTCAAGCGCCCGACGCTAACACGTTGGTACTCGACCGAATTGTGCCGTTTTGGGCGGTAAACGACCATATCGTCGTATCCTCGACCGACTATCTGCCGGGACATGCGGAGGAGATGCAGATCACAGCAAACACGCAGGTCACATGCCCGACGGCCCCGACGAAGCAGTGCACGCAGCTTAAGGTGCAGCAACCGGGAACGCAGGGGACGGGACTTAAATACGAGCATAATGCGAGCCTGTACGACATAAGCACGGTGCCGGCGGGGATCGGACCTGATGACGACCCGAACATTGTCGCCATGAGGGGCTCGCGCAAGGTGGAGACGCGGGCTGCGGTGGGCTTGCTGACGCGCAGCATCCGCATCGTCTCAGAAGGCGATACCGTAAACCAGACGTTCGATCAGGCTACCAATGCCAACCCGCAATATTCCTTTGGAGCACACAGCATCGTTCGGCAGGGATTCAAGAGCTACCAGGTGCAGGGGGTTGAATTCTTCCAGATGGGGCAGGGCGGAGAGATTATGCACTATCCCATCCACTTCCACATGGCGCGGAAGACGCCGCAGCCTTCGACGCTGACCGATCCCAACACCGGCACGTATGTCAAAGACAGCTCGATCCACGATTCGATGACGCGGTGGATTACGCTGCACGCTACGCAGGGCGTGACGCTGGCACGGAACGTGGGCTACCTGTCGATCGGGCATGGCTTCTACCTGGAGGACGGCACGGAGACGGACAACCAGTTGTATTCGAACCTGGGTGTGTTCGCGCGCGCGGCGTTGGACAATGCGCAGAACCCGCGGCAGGTGCCGGGCATCCTGGCGGCGACGATTCCGGCTGACACCGACGAACATGTACCGTACAACACGGATGTGGAGCATCCGGCGGTATTCTGGATCACGAACACGTGGAACGATTTTCAATACAACGCGGCGGAGGGTGCGGGCTCCTGCGGCATGTGCTACTGGCTGCCACCATCGGACGTGAGCGGATTGTCGCGCTACCAGGTTTGGTCGTCATCGTACGCAGGAGAGCAAATCGACCAACCGGATGCCGATTACAACGTCGGAGGACGAGCCGGCCTGACGCCGCTGAAGAGTTTCCGGGGAAACTCTTGTTCGGCGGCGATGAACTCGTTCACCACCGTGGGCAACACGGCGTATTGTGCGGGTACGCGGCTGCTGGATAAGGCCTTTCCCTATATGACGGCGGTCCCGAATCCGCTGGCCCCACCGATGCCGACAACCAAGCAGCAAGCTTTCGAGACTAACTATTACCCGCAGGTGATAGGCCTGGCCATTGGGAGACGGGCAACCGAGTGCCCTGCGGGTGATTGCCGCACGGTGCATCCTTGCGATACGGCGGGCCTGGCCAATTGCATGGTGACAGTGATCGATCACTACACCACTTCCTTCAACTGGGCAGAAAAGAACTACTCGGCGATGTGGATGCGCCCGCAATGGTATTTGCTGTCCAACAGCGCCATTACCGATGTGCAGAACGGAGGAGTGACGTTTGTTACGGGAGGCGATTACACCGGCGCAAACATCGTCCAAGGGTACTGGGCGCTGGCACACAAAGATGTGTTCATCGGTTCGACGCAGCCGGACAATCCTCTTGCGTCGGCGGCAGGACCGGCCAATAACGATCCGAAATCCCTGAAGTGTGCCACACAGGTAGGCAACCCGAACGCTCCAGTGGCACCGTATTGCCTGATCGCCGAGGAGGGTGTCAGCTTCCCGCTGGAAGGGTTCGCGGTGAATCAGCGTTTCTTCAATATTTACGATGGCCCTTCGTACCAATCGTCGAATGCGTACCTGGAAATCAAGCCCAGCTACCTGACGGGTTGCAATCAGAACGATGGGGCAGCGTGCCCGTTGCTGGGATGGATGTATGGGTTCACCAATGGAACGCTGTTTGATCCGCACGGACCGGATCCGACGGACAAATGTTACCTGCCAAATGCAGCCATCGGATGGAAGCAGCCGAATGCGTTCTTTTATCCGCCGGCGTTCCGTTCCAATAATTTGTACTTCTCGGACGTGCCGATTCGACACTTTGTGGTGGAACCTACGTTCCTGAATAACACGTATTCGACCAACAACCCCGCGGTGGCGGCCCGCTACTGCGCGTATTCGGCAGACAAGCTGTTCGACGGATTTACGGACATCGACCGGCAGACAGAGCTGACGGACGAGGATGGAACACTGACAGGTCTGGTATCTGGCAGCGACAGCAAGGGGCCGACTATCTCGGTGAACCAGGACCCGTTCTTTAACGCCGGGAGAGATGACCGGGAGTGTGCGTCGGACGTGCACACATTCCCGACCGATACCACGCCGCCGTTGCTCGAAGGCACGGCGCGCACCAGTCCCTACGAGTACGTGAGCACAGTGGTCTATCCCGATTGCGGATTGAACTGCGGAGGGACGACAAACTCGGATGGCATGATCGACGATTGGACGAGGGATTGGGCGAATACGTGCGAGACCGCAGGTTGCTTTGGAGTGCCGCTGCACCGGCTGTCGCTTTTCCAAGGGGACGCCCCCACGTCACCACCTTTCATCCGGATGGCGGGAGCAGGAATCGCGCAGCGCAGTACGCTGACCGTGAACCATGCAAGCTATTACATGAACACCACGGCGAAAGCGGCAACGCAGAATGCGTTTTTCGATATCAGCAAGGACGGCAACATCTCCTATCGTTCGCTGTTCCAGGGAGGGCACACCTACTACACGTTCTTTCTGTATGCGACTTCCAGCCTGGCGCAGACGTACAAGCTTTATATCGGAGGGTCGACTGCGCCCGCGGTGGAGGTGGTGAGAGCGAACATCAGCGGGTCGCCTGTGACGTTCACCCCAGCGGGAGCTTGGCCTGCGGACCACATGTCGTATGACGGGAAGATCCTGACCGTGAACGTTGACACGACGGTCTTTACGAGCTTCGGCACTAACTACAAAGCAGCGCAGAAAGCCGCCTGCCAGCCGGCAAGCTTCTGCAAATCCGGCCCTGACGACAGCAACGGTAACCCCACGTGCGGCTGTTCGCTGGCAACTACCGATCCGTCGTGGGGTGAATGCAACACTGCATGCGGCTGGGCGGGCAAGGACATCGATTGTCCGATGGGGGGCTGCTATGGATTTTCGGTGAAGATGCCGGACGACTTCGTGGCCAGTGACCAGCAAATGTCGCCGCCAACGGGATCGACATCGTGCCCGGCGGCAACGGATGCGGGTTGGAGCACACCGTTCCAGATATTCAATAATCCGCACCAGCCGGATACATGCAAATACAGTCAACTGCCGACGGACAAGTTCACGTCGTGCCAGTAGATCGAGGTTGAAGAAAATCCGCTCTAGAAGACACCCTGCAAGAGCGATGTCGCGACACCGGCGATGATTCCCAAGACCGCGACGGCGCTGAACATCTTGATGGCAGTGCGCCAGGAGAGGCTGCGGCCCACGATCAGCATGGGATAGATGCTGAACGCTCCCAGGGTGCAGAGCAGCGTTACCACGTAGGGTAGTGGGACACCACGCGACATCAATACGAATGCTGCGGCTACGTCGAAGGCCATGGGGACGGGCAGGAACGTTCCGATCAAGGCAACGATGATGATGCCCAGCAGGCTCGCGGTGGCCGGGATGTCGTGTGCCGGGAGCACCTCGGCGACTACGGCTCCGAGTAGCGCGGCCAGAGCCATTAAGGGCACAGTGATGGCGGCCAGACGGGCAAGGTTCTTCAGGAACGTGAGGAGCGTGGCAGTGATGTCGTGCGTCCAGCTCACGTTGTCATCAGCAGGAAGGGCGAGTTCGACGCCGGTGGCCTGGCGTCCGGCGATGAACGGCACCAGAGCCAGCAGAATGAACGGAACCGCCAGACGGGTGAGCGCGATTGGCAGAGGAAACAACGTGAAGGCCATAGCCAGGACTACGACGTTGAGCAGTGGCGAGCTGATCATAGTAGCGATAGCGGTGTAGCGACTGGCTCCGGCAGTGATGAGTCCTTGACCGATAGGGGCGACACAATTGGCGCAGACGCCGAGTGGTGTGCCGAGCGCGGCGCCCATGAGTGTATTGGCGGCGGTCCCGGTGAAGCGGCGGCGGGAGAACAACGGGAGCAGGGTGAGTGCTGCGGCGCCGAAGCAGACGCCGAAGGTCATGCCGATGCGGTTGGTCCACATCCAGTTGAGAGTGGTGCGACCGATGCGGGTGGCGAGCGGCATATCGGGAGAGACCGGTAGCTTGGCGTCAAAGGACAGGGCGCCGGCGACTTTTACCGCGCTACCGGAATGCAGTTTCTTCAGCAGCGCGGGATAGCGCGAGTCGGTCCAGAAATAGAGCGCCATCGATAGAGCCAACAGGGCCGCGACCGTGACTTGCACAGCGACGTGTTTCCGAAGGGCTGTTGACGGAGCGGGACAGACTCCCGCGTAAGTGGAACTCATGATGAAGCACCCCAAAAAAGTGTTGAGGAAGCGTAAGCGGCGCGAGAGTGACGGGCAATACTGGAAAAAGATTAGGGCGGGACGAAAGACAAGGCAGCCGCGGATTTTCACGGATCATCACCGATAAGAATTAGGCAAAAAACAAAAGCAACCGCGGATCACCGCAGATTTCGCGAGATCAGAAGAACGAAAGTCAAAAGCGACCATGGATTCGCACGGACGACACGGATATGAAACGGGCATAAAGGCAGGCGTATCCCTAGACGGGTGAGCATCGGAGTGGATACTACGGGCGGCAAAATGATGATTCAGGTTAGAAAATTCGTCTGCGAAAATGCGGGCAGCAGGGGCGGCGTGAGATTACGCTGCTAGTGGCGAGGTGTCGAGTATGGACTGGACCAAGCTCATCGACAAGTTTTTCGGCTTTCTGTGCGCGCTGATACCGGGATCGGTGGTGCTGCTGGTGGTGGCGTTGCATCGTCCGGAATTGTGGACGACGTTTTGGAAGCTCGATCACCTGGGATACCAGACCAAACTGACGATACTGCTGGCGGCTGGGTTCGTGGCCGGAAGCACAGTGAATTCGGTACTGGGAGCGATTATCGGGGGCATCGCGAATTACGTGGCGGGCCGGGAGGCGGAGAAACGCGCGGCGGAGGCGCAACAACGCGAAGCGGCGATGAAGGCATGGGAGGCCGCGAAGCCGGCGTGGATGAAGGAACCACATGAGGGCCCGCAGGCGGGGCCTCCGCCGATGCCGACAGCTGAGGGTGGGGCGGCGCCGCAAGCGCCAGAGCCTCCTCCGGCGGAAGTGGCGTACTGGCGCGATCCGAACTGGCGCAGCCTGGTAACGGCGTATCTGGGGAAGGCGGCTCCGGAGAACCTGATGGAGTTCCATGACCAGGCAGAGTTTGAGCGGGCGCTGGAAATCGTCGACCACTTGCCGGCAGCGGAGCAGAGCAAGGAACTGAACCGGATCGCACGGCGGAGCGACCCGCTTCATCTGCAAAACAACGATGCCTTGTGGCGGGAGTACTGGTTTCGGCTGAATGGAGTGATGGGGAAGGCCAATGATCCGCAGATGAAGATGGCGCTGATCCTGGTGAGTGCGTATGGCGGCGCGAGCATCATCGTGGTGTTGGCGGCGCCGTTTACTCCCGCGCTGCGGCATTGGTGGATTCTGCTGCCCTGCGTGTACTACATCTTCGTGGTCACGGGACAGGCGATTATGAACTTTGTGAAGTCGCAGGACCCGGAACAATTGTTCACTCAGCAGTGGCAGTATCTGCAGACACACGTGGGCAAGGGTGAGCAGGTGAGTGACAACACGTGAGGACGGAATTCACCACGGAGGCACGGAGGACACGGAGAGGAATCGGGCAGAAATCAAGAGCAGCCGCGGATTGCGCGGATCAACGCGGATAAGACTGAGCGAGATGAAAAAAACAGGTCCTTCGACTCGCTTCGCTCGCTCAGGATGACAAGGTTAGAGATTCGGCCGGTTGGGGCGCGGCGGGCGTGGCTTCCATTTGAGCCGATGTCGCTAGCGACTGCTCGAAGAAGCGGTCCACCGCCGAGATGATGTCTACCTCATTGTGGCACTCGTAGACGGCCTTGCGGAGGTTCGCGCCGTGAGCGACGCCGTGGGTGAACCAGGCGGCGAACTGCTTCATCTTGCCGGCGGCGCCTTGGATCTTTTCGTCGGCCAGCATGGTGAAGTAAGTGCGGATCATGTCGTAGCGGTCGGCCTCGGTAGGCGTGTCGTAGCGGCCGGTCGCGGTGTACTGCTCGATCTGGCGGAAGATCCACGGATTACTGGCGGCGGTGCGGCCGATCATGACGGCGTCGCAGCGGGTCTCGGCAACCATGGCGGCGGCGTCTTCAGGTGAGCGGATGTCTCCGTTGCCGATTACGGGAATATTGACCGCGTCTTTGAGGGCAGCGATCCACTCCCAACGCGCCTGACCGCTGTAGCCCTGCTCGCGGGTGCGGGCGTGGAGCGCGACGGCAGCGAGTCCGCAGTCTTGCGCCATCTTCGCCAGTTGCACGTGGACGACTTCTTTGTCGCTCCATCCGGCGCGGAACTTCACGGTGAACGGGATGGTGACGGCGGCGCGCACCGACTCGAAAATGTTCTGGATGAGCGGGAGGTTGCGCAGCAGGCCGGAGCCTCCATTACAGGTGACGACTTTGCGTGCTGGGCATCCGAGGTTGAGATCGACGAGGTCGAAGCCGAGGTCTTGCACGATGCGCGCGGCTTCGGAAAGTGTCGCGGGATCGCTGCCGAAGAGCTGCGCAGAAATCGGGTGCTCGTCGCCGTAGAAAGTGAGATAGCGCTTGGCCTTCTTGTCTTTGTGCCGGATGATGCCGTCGGCGGAGGTGAACTCGGTCATCATGAGGCCGCATCCGCCGAGATTGCGGATGAAGCGGCGGAAGACGGTGTCGGTGATGCCGGCCATGGGCGCGAGGACAGTCGCGGGACGGATTTCGACAGTACCGAGCGGGACGGAGGCAGGGACACGAGCGTCAGGGGGCGCGGTGCGTTGGGCCGGGTTGTCGAAAAACTTGGGCACGCATTGATTCTAGCTGGAAAGCCAGATTCACCACAGAGGCACAGAGACACGGAGAAAACTTGGGCGAAAGTCAAAAGCAAACCAACCACGGATTTGCACGGATGAGCACGATCGGAATTGGAGAAAAAACACAGGCAACCGCGATTGCGCGGAGGACGCGGATCAAGACCGAATCAAAAATCGCCCTGGGAATTTTGGTTCTCCGCGCCTTCGACCTCTCTGGGCAAACTCTTTTCGCTAAGGGTGGGCGAAAAGGCGGGGCACCGGGCGACAAGGGTCTAGTTTATAAGGCGGTACACGCTTTTCTGCCTTACGTGATAGCGGGAGGAACCTATGCGTCGAGAACGTACGTTGAAGGTTGTTTTGGTCGTAGTGGGCTTGATCTTTTGCGCCTTAGGTTATCCGTTGGCGATGTTTTGGAGGCAAGCCCCGTCGATGGCGATGATGTTTAGCCTTTATGTGACACTCGGAATTTTCTTGCTGCTGGCATCCCGTGACCCGTCGGCGAATCGCAGCCTCATCGCGTTCACCGCATGGTCGAGTTTTGCCCACGCCGCGGTTATGGGGCTGCAGGCATTCCTCCATATCGTCCAATCCGAAGAACTGTGGGGCGTGGGTGCGCTCCTCGTCATCGGTATATTGTTGATCGTGTTGGCTCCGGGAAAGGCGACGAGCACCAAGTCCCTGTCATCCTGAAGTCGTCGTGCAAGGCCTGTGGGCGAAGCAAAGCCTCCGCATGTGCGGAGGCTTGGGTAGACCTTAGAAACGCCTGCTACTTGGCGGCGGTTTTTGCGGCTTCGGCTGCCTTAGCGGCTTCGGCTTTGCCGGCGTCGGACTTGGCGTATTTGCGGCGGAAGCGCTCGACGCGGCCGGCGGTGTCCATCAACTTCTGCTTGCCGGTGAAGAACGGATGGCAGGCGGAGCAAATTTCTACGCTGATGTCGCCCTTGTGGGTCGAACGGGTCATAAATGCATTGCCGCAGGCACAGTGCACGCGGGTTTCGTTGTAAACCGGATGGATGGCTGCCTTCATGGGACTCCCTAACTCGCTGGTTGCAAACTCATATTTTACAGGAATGGCGGCGACAGCGGCAACCGGCGGGGCGCTATCACCCGGGGATTTGATTCGGGGCGCGGGAAATTGGATGCAAAGGCAAAAAACGATTTCACCACGGAGGCACGGAGGACACGGAGAAGAACTTAGGCATTAAAGGCAAAATCAGCCGCGGATTTGCACGGATCGGCGTGGATCAATTCAATTCATAAAGTCAAACGCAACCGCGGATTGCGCGGAGCACGCGGACGCGCTCAAGGCAGAGAACAAGGACGACAGGACAAGGCGTGGAATTCAATCCGCCTATTTTTTGTTGACGTGCTTTTTGAGTTCGACGCCGGGAGTGAACTTGGCGACGCGGCGGGCAGCAATTTTGAGGACACCACCAGTCTGCGGGTTGCGTCCGCTGCGGGCCTTGCGGTGGGATACGGAAAAGGTTCCGAAGCCTACGAGAGTGACGCGGTCGCCCTTCTTGAGCGCGCTAGTGACGGCATCGACGAAGGTATCGATGGCGGTGCCGGCGGCGGTTTTGCTGATGCCGGTGGAAGCCGCGATTTTCTCGATCAGGTCCGCTTTGTTCATAGTGACACCTCCGCAGGTGGCAAATTGTGGCGGGAGTATTTACTAGCCAAACAGGGCGCGTGTCAAGAAAAACCGGAAGGCAGGCAAAAACGAATTCACCACGGAGGCACGGAGCGCACGGAGAAAACTCGGGCAAACGGCAACAACCTCGGAATTCACCACAGAGGCACTGAGACACAGAGAAGGATTCGGGAAAGGCAAAAGCAACCACCGATTAACACAGATGACGCGGATAAGGCTCCGGCAAAAAGCAGACGTGTTCCAAGGTCATTGTGTAGCGGAGGCGAGCAGGGGATCGACGCAGACGCCCAGCTTCTGGCCGAGGGCGGTGAACTCGGCGATCCAGGTGCGCGAGGCTGCGTCCTTCTGCTGGAGAAACATTGGATAGACGTTCTGGAGTAGGTGGTAATAGACGTTCTGCACGCGGGCGAGGTCGACCTCGAAGGGGAGTGAGCGCACTAGATCGACGGCGAGGTTGAAGCGGTGCAGCAAATCTTCGTGTGGCTTGAGTGCGAGCTCGTCGGCCATGCGGCCGAAGCGCTTGGTGAGGGCATAGCCGAGCCAGGCCGAGTCCCATTGAATTTTTTCGCGGGCAGCGGTCTCGAGCAGACCGCGCACGCGCTCGAGGTCAAGCTCGTCGGCCATGAATTCCTGGCGCAGCGAGGTGTTCAGCACGAACTCGGCAGTGAGGTGCAGCATCTTGGGCAGAGGCGCGCCCATGCCGCTGAGGAATCCCATGAGCGGCGCGTGGTGGGCGTAAATCTGGCGGTAAGCGGCCTCGGCTTCCGCCATGGTCGACGCGAGCAGCTTGCTGACAACTTTCTGGCGCTCATCGCGGAAGAGCGACTTAACAGAGTAGGTCGCTCCGTCAAAGTGGCGATCGAGCAGACGGACGGTGGCGGGGAGATCGGCGGACTGAAAAGGTTCGCGCACCTCTTTGACGATGGCGCTGAATTCGGTCTCGCCGGGATACTCGCGGACGCCGGCCATGAGATTGTGATCGCCAAAATGAAGCGCCCCGAAGGCGACTTCGCGCTGGCGGCGGGTGATGCGTGAACGCACGCGAGTCGCACCCAATGCAAGATGCGCACGGCCGGATTCGAGGCGGACATCTTCAATGGAGTGCAGTTCGTAGGCGCGGGCCAGGTCTCCGTTGGCAGCGAGCTGAAACATGGAGGCGATGGCGAAATGCGCGGCGACGGCGAGCAGGTCGACCTGCGCCGGTTTGACGAAGCGATCGAAGATCTGGGCGCCATCGCCATACTCGGGGAGATTGCTTTTGGCCAACTGCAGCAGCTCGCGGAATTTCTGCTCGTGATCGTCGGGAAAGAGCCGCTGGGCCAGTTGCAGAGTGCGACCGGCATACATGATGACTTGCACGGTCTCGAGACCGGATAACTCATCAAAGAACCAGCCGCAACTGGTGTACATGAGCATGGCGTGGCGCTGCATTTCGAGCAGCGACAACACAGTGCCGATTTCGGCTTCGGAAAGGCCGCGACGGGCGTGAGTGGCGAGAAAGCGATTGAGGCTGTCGTCACCGCGGTCGAGCACGATGTTGACGTACTCGTCGCGCGCCAGCCACGGATCGAGCAGCAGTTCGGAGGCAGCGGTTTCAAACGGTTCGACGAGGCTGTCGCGCAGATGGTCGAGGGCATTGCGCAGGGGCGCGCGCCAGGACTGGTTCCATCCGGGCTTGCTGCCGGAATTGCAGCCGCAATCGGTGCTCCAGCGGCCAAGGCCGTGGGAGCAGCTCCAGGCGGCGTTCTCGATGATTTCGACTTCGTGGGTGGGCGGGTTGATGGTGAGATATTCGCCGTAGTTAGTGAGCTGGGCGAGCTTTTTGGTTTCGATGTGGTGCAGCGCGTAGGAGAGCGCCATCTCCCCTTTGTGATGATGGTGGCCGTAGGTTTCGCCATCGGTGGCGATGTGCATGAGCTGCTTCCAGCGGCGGTTCTCGGTGAATCCGCTGATGAGGCGGTTGGCAAAGCGCTCGCCGTCGGATAGCAGCCCCTCGAAGGCGACGGCGCGGGAAATGGGGCCGTCATAAAAAAAGAGGCTGATGCTGCGGCCCGAGGGAAGATTGCAAATGTAGGGGCGAGTGGGATCGATCTTGCCGCCTTCGACGTTCTTGAACTTCGAGGTGGTTTCACGGCGCTCGGCCTTCGCCTGCGAGGGAGCCAGCACGGTGAACTTGATGCCGTTGGCGGCAAGGACTTCCAGGGTCTCGATGTCGACGGCGGTCTCGGCCAACCACATGCCTTCGGGATCGCGATGGAAACGGTATTCGAAGTCGCGAATGCCCCAGACCACCTGCGACTGCTTGTCGCGGCGGTTGGCCAGCGGCATGATCATGTGGTTGTAAACTTGCGCGATGGCGGAGCCGTGTCCGGAGAAACGATCGTGGCTTTCGCGGTCGGCGTCGAGGATGGCCTGGTAGGTCTCGGGCGCGCGGTCAGCCAACCAGGAGAGCAGGGTGGGTCCGACGTTGAAGCTGATGCGAGAGTAGTTGTTGACGATGCGGATGATACGGTCGTCGGGAGTGAGAATGCGGGAGGTAGCGTTGGGCGCGTAACACTCGGCAGTGATGCGCTCATTCCAGTCGTGGTAGGGGTAAGCGGAGTCCTGCTGCTCGACGATTTCGAGCCACGGATTCTCGCGCGGCGGCTGATAAAAATGACAGTGAATACAAAGATAACGGTCCATAAGACTCTTGGCGCGGATTATGAAGGGATGATGAATTCGGAGGGAGTAGTTTACTGCGCGAAGGATGGCTGAGCAAACCGATTTTGTATGCAACTTTGGGGGCATAGGGAAGGATGGTGATGCGGAAGGAGTTAGGGGAAAGGGAGCCGCGGATTTACACACCGTGGGACCCGGTAGAAGGCGATTTCACCACGGAGGCACAGAGGACACGGAGAAGAATTGGGCAAGCAACAAAGGCAAAATCAACCACGGATGCACACGGATGACACGGATCGGGAATCAAGCGAAAGAAAATACAGGTCAGCTTGCACGGCAGCGGGATGGGAAGTAGAGTCGAGTTTCGGAGACATCAGAGATGAGCGGCGTGAGTTCGCAAACTGAATCGACGTGCCCGATCTGCGGCGGAACGGGATGGCGTGACGTTGCCGGGAGCAAAGAGCGGGCGGTGGAACGCTGCGCATGTCGGGTGCAAGGGCGCGGCGAGCGGTTGCTGGCGGGGGCGAAGATTCCCGCGCGGTATGAACATTGCGAGCTGAGCACGTTCCGGTACGACCCCGAGAATCCGGAAGATGCGAAGCTGGGACAGGCGAGGCTGGCGGCCGGCCGGTTCGTGGAAGAGTATCCAGTGGAGAAGACCGGCCTGCTGTTCGTGGGATCGGTGGGCGTGGGGAAGACGCACCTCGCGGTGGGGATTTTGAAGGCGCTGATTCGCGACAAAGGCGTGCCGTGCCGGTTCTGCGATTATCGCGAGCTGCTGAAGTCGATCCAGAACTCGTATAACGCCTCGGTTCCGGCGACGGAGATGGATATTCTGCGGCCGGTGTTCGAGGCGGAAGTGCTGGTGATCGACGAGCTGGGCGCGGTGCGGAGCACGGAGTGGGTGTTTGATACGGTCAACTACATCCTGAACAGCCGCTACAACAACAATAAGACGACCATCATCACCACGAACTTCCCGGATAAGCCGGAAAGGCCAGCATTAGGAGACACCAGCTCAACTGGCTCCGAAGCAGCCAGACGTTCGGCGCAGGCCGAGACGCTGGGCGACCGTATAACCGAGCGAATGCGGTCGCGGCTGCACGAGATGTGCAAGATAGTCGACATGACGGAAGGGCGGGATTACCGGCTATATTCGAAGAAAGCGCACTGGCAGCCGATTGAGGCGCCGTCGATACTGAATATCAAACGCAAGAAGGCGGATGTAGGTCCCACAACCTTATTCTTCGGTTCGCAATCCACTAGAATCTTTGCGTGCAGGTACCGTTTTTGCCCGAACACGACGGCGATCTGTTTGCAGCCGCTCCGGCTGCGGCGGCGGTGTTCGTGCTGCGCGGCGAAGCGGGCAGCGACCCGTACGTTGGGAAGTCGTCGAACCTGCGACGGCGGTTGCAACGGTTGCTCGGCGAGGTGGAAGGACAGAGCCGCAAACTCAACCTGCGCGATCGAGTGCGCGAAGTGGAGTGGACGGCGACCGGTTCGGACTTCGAGGCGTCGCTGCTGCTGTACAAGACGCTGCGCCGCGAGTTCCCTGCAAGCTACGGCGATCGCATGCGTTTTCGCTTCGCGCCGCTGGTCAAGCTGATCCTCGACAATCCGTATCCGCGGGCGACGGTGACCACGCGCATCAGCGGGCGCAAGAGTGGCGCGGAATATTTTGGGCCGTTTGCCACGCGGGTGGCGGCGGAGAAGTTTGCCAACGATTCGCTCGACTTCTTCAAGATGCGACGCTGCACTGACGACCTGAATCCTGATCCTGCGTTTCCCGGCTGCATTTATTCGGAGATGAAGATGTGCTTGGCGCCGTGTTTCAAAGGATGCACGGACGAGGAATACGCGGCCGAAGTCGGACGGGTGCGGGAGTATTTCGCGAGCGGTGGGCAGTCGCTGGTGCGCGAGATCGAGAAGATGCGCGATGAGGCGTCCGCCGGTTTGGATTTCGAAGGGGCGGCTGCACTGCACACGAGGCTGGAAAAGGTAAAGGCAGCGAAAGCGCAGTTGCCGGAGATTGTGCGACGGCTGGATGAGTTGAACGGCGTGATGATTCAGCCATCGGCGGAGGCAGACTCGGTGGCACTATTCAAGATTGTGGAGGGAAGAATCTGCGAGCCGGTGCGGCTGGATGTAGCGTCGAAGTCGGAGGCAGCTCATATGCAGGCCAAGCCGCAGTCGATGGAGGCGCGGATTAAGGAGGCGCTGGCGGGAGTTGAGGTGCCGAGACTGCAGAGCGCACTGGAGTGGATGGAATACCTGGCGCTGCTGAAGCGCTGGTATTACCGAACGGTGAAAGTCGGCGAGCTGTTTCTGACGGACAGCAATGGCGAGTTGCCGATGCGGCGGGTGGTAAGGGGCGTGTCGAGAGTGTTCAAGGGCGAGAAGCCGGCGGGGGATTTGAGCGAGACCGCGGGGGAGTATTGGAGGTATAGGGCGGCGGAGGGTGGGGTAAAACCGAATTAACCACGGATTTGCACGGATGAACACGGATCGGGCTTGGGTCAAAGGCAAAAGCTACCGCGGATTTCGCGGATGACGCGGATACCTTTTGGAATAAAAACCTCGGGAAACGCGGCCTTGTTTGGCAATTTTGATCAAAGTTAGGGACCGATGCATATTTCCGGACGCTTGCGAGCCGTTTCCAGCACCATACGACGAAAGTGCGGGCGATTGCCGAAGTTCAACAACAGACCAACTTCGTACGCGGTTGCTTTGAGGTAATTCAGGAGTTGCGCTTCGTGATTGCTGTCGATGGTTCGGGCGCACTTCAGCTCGACGATGACTTTGCCGCCCACTACAAGATCTGTTCGGAATACACCGACCACTTCACTTCGAAACTGAACTTCGACAACTTTTTCGCGCTCGACCTCCAGGTCTTTCTGCCTTAGCGCGACGATCATTGCCTCGCGATAGACGGATTCCAAGAAGCCGCAACCGAGCTCGTTGTACACGTCATAGAATGCGCGAACAATCGCGAAGGTGACATCACCGTGCTTCAATTCGCCGCGCTGAATCGTCATTGATTTCCCTCCATCCGTGGAGATCCGTGAAAATCCGCGGCTGAAAGGTTCTGAGGATGTTTGCGGTTAACGACGCGGACGGAGTCGCGCCAGCGTTCGTCCACCTGGACCACGGTCCACTGGATCTGCGAAGAGACATAGCGCAGAAGCGTGTCGGTTGCGGGATGGGTGCGCAGTGCTGGAGCGACGAGATAGAGCAGCGGGGGTACGTCGGACAGTTCACGTCCGGCGAAGTAGCCATTGCGGAGGAAGCCCCCATTTTGCTGGTGCCAGCGGACGCGCGCCCAGTAGTCGAGGCCCTGCAGAGGGAGATGGATGTCTTCGTCGGCCTTGAGTTCGAGGATGGCGAGACGGCCATCGAGAGTGCAGGTGAGGACGTCGATCATGGCGCGGTCGGTGGAAGCGAAAGCGGGCACTTGTGAGTAAACGAAACGCGGGTCGAGGCGTTCGTCGATGGCGCGGACGTCGCAGGTGATCAGCGATTCGAGCCAGCGTTCAGGACAAAGACGAAAGAGCGGATCGCTGCGGTCGCCGTGGGAGTTGCGGCGCTCGGCGAGGCGAGTGACCAGGTCGCGAAAGGCGAGTTCGTTGGAGTCGTCGAGGGTGTATTCGGCGGGCCAGAGTCCGAAGGTGATGACTTCGTTGTTGCGGAAGGAACCGGCGACAGGCGCGAGTTTGGCGCGGGCGAATTCGAGGCCGTGCAGGCGGAAGACGATTTCGCTGGAGGATTCGGCATAGACTTCGGCGGCTGGGACGATGGCCTCGATGCGCGCGATGGAGGCGGCGAAGCGGGACTGGGCAGCAGTGGCGTCAACGGCGCGGACCAGGCGGGTCACGATGTTGCCGGAGTCGCCGCAATCAAGGGGAGCGCAGGTTTCGGCGCGCTCGTCGAGTTCGTAAAGTTCCCATTTCGCGGCATCGCGATTGAGATGGGCCACGCGCTGGCGAATGATTTCGCTGCGCGCGGCGGGCGCGAAGAGCTTGAGCCCGGCGACGTGGGCGCGGCCGGCAAGTTGTTCGCGCTGACGGTCCATCCAGAGAATTCCGAAGGTGAGCGCGGCGTCGATGGAGGGCTGAGTCTCTTCGGCGCTGACGCCCAGAACGGCGAACGCTGATTGGCCCTGGCGGAGGACGGCCCTCGTGTACACCGGGCTGCACGAGTGTTCGAGGTTGGGGCGGTTGCTGACGGAGTCGAGCTTGTAGCCGGGGAATTCGCGGAGCAGGACACGCTCGAAGACCTGTTTGTAACGCGCGCGGACGGCGCGCAGTGCGGTGGCTGAGCGCTGGTCGCGGTCGGCGGTGATTTCGAGAATGGTAGGTTGCGACTGGCCGAAGCGCAGGACGCTGAGGCGGAGCAGGTGAGGCTTCAGTTCGGCATCGAGGACGCGGCGGACGGCGTTGCGTTCGTCGGACCAGAGGTGAAGCACGCATTTGCCTTCGCCCGATACCGAGTAGCGAGCGGTGGTGAAGTCGAAGAGCAGTTCGCCGTTCTCGAGGGCGACCGCATGGGGGGCGTCAGCGAGGAAGGACTCGAGGAGCTGTCCTAGCGATTCAGCGGAAATTGCGCAATTTTGCACGTTCGCCTCTTGGGAAGCGTAGCGAACGCGCGGGTTCCGGGCAGCAGCAGGGCGCACAGGCCTGTGTGATAATCAATGATTCGAGAAGTCCCACCCTTTCCCAAGAGAAGGGAAAGGATGGGGCATCCAGCGTCTTGGACGGCTGACGGGCATCTAAGTGAATACCTATGGACAAGAAGTTCTTCTTTGAGCGTTATGGCCTGGCGCAGGCAGACGTGGAGAAATACCTGGCTGCAGCGCTATCCGCGGGCGGCGATTTCGCCGACCTTTACTTCGAATATCAGACATCGACATCGGTTTCGCTCGACGAGAGCATGGTGAAGTCGGCGTCGCAGGGCATCTCGGTGGGCTGCGGTGTGCGGGTGCTTTCGGGCGAGCGTACGGGATACGCCTACACCGACGATCTGGCTCCGGAGCGCATTCTGCATGCGGCACGCACGGCGGCGATGATCGCGAGCGGTCCTGCGAAGCAGCCGGTCGTTGGATTGACGGACGCGCCGGTACACAACCTTTATCCGGTACCGCTGCCATCGGTGGAAGCGGACGTAATGGCGAAGGTGGAGCTCGTGAACCGGGCTGATGTCGCGGCGCGCGCGTATGACCCGCGGATTAAAGAAGTGCGCGTCGGTTACGCGGACGAGCTGCGGAAAATTTTGGTAATTGGCTCGGACGGCAGCTTTGCCGAGGATTCCCAGCCGATGGCGCGCATGAGCGTGTTCTGCCTGGCGAAATCCGGCAGTGAGTCTTCGCGCGGGACGTCCGGAGGCGGCGGACGAGTAGCGATCGACTTCTTCCAGACCGAAAAGACGCCAGAGCACTTTGCGGTCGAAGCGGCGCGGCAGGCGATTATTCAATTGGACGCGATCGACGCTCCGGCGGGCGAGATGGAAGTAGTGCTCGGACCGGGATGGCCGGGGGTGCTGCTGCACGAGGCCATCGGACATGGGTTGGAGGCGGACTTCAACCGCAAGAAGACGTCGGCATTCTCAGAGATGATGGGCCGCCGAGTCGCCAGCGATAAATGCACGGTGGTGGACAACGGCACCATGCCGGGGCGGCGCGGGTCTTTGAACGTCGATGATGAGGGCAATCCGACAGCGAATACAGTGCTCATCGAGAAGGGCATTCTGAAGGGCTACCTAACGGATAAGCTGTCGGCACGTCTGATGGGTATGTCGAACACCGGCAACGGGCGGCGCGAGAGCTACCAGCACATTCCCATGCCGCGCATGACGAATACGTACATGCTCGCGGGTGAAGATGCGCCGGAAGACATCATCAAGTCGGTGCAGCGCGGCGTGTATGCGGTGAACTTCGGCGGCGGGCAGGTGGACATCACCAACGGCAAGTTCGTGTTCTCAGCGTCGGAAGCGTACATGATCGAGAACGGCAAGATCACGGCGCCGCTGAAGAACGCGACGCTGATCGGCAACGGACCCGACGTGCTGACCAGAGTGTCGATGGTGGGCAATGATCTGAAGCTCGACGAAGGCGTAGGCACCTGCGGCAAGGACGGACAGTCGGTGCCGGTGGGAGTGGGGATTCCGACACTGAAGGTGGACCGGCTGACCGTGGGTGGAACTGGCGGCTAGCAGGCTGCGTATACATCATCGCGTCATACGTTGTCAGATTCTTCGGGGTTTTCGTACACCAGGGTTCCTGAATTCAAGTTCGAGGTGGTTGCATGAAGCGCTGGCTGTTTCTAGCCGTCGCCGTGTTGTGCCTGAGCGCGTTCGCGTTCTCGCAAACGGCAGACGAGTTGGTGAACAAGAACATCGAGGCCAAAGGTGGCCTGGACAAGATCAAAGCGGTGAAGACGCTGCGCATCACCGGGCGCGCGGAGCAGTCGGATAACCCTCCGCTCGGAGTGGTGATTGAGCACGAACGTCCCGATGAGATACGCCAGGACATCAGCATTGCCGGGATGACCATGGTGCAGGCCTACGACGGAAAAGAGGGCTGGATGATCCAGCCGTTCGGCGGCAAAAAGGACCCGCAACTGATGGGCGAAGATGACTTGCGCGATTTGACTATCGACGCCGACATCGACGGCCCACTGGTGGACTACAAAGCCAAAGGCAACACCGTCGAGTACTTGGGCCACGACATGGTGGACGGCGACGACGCGTTGCGCCTGAAGGTCACGCTCAAGAACGGCGACGTGCTGTACTACGACCTCGACCCCGATTCGTACCTGGAAATCCGGCGCGAAGCGCAGGAGTTCATCCGCGGATCGGTGAAGGAATCGGTCATGGAATACGGCTCGTATAAAGCGGTGGACGGGGTGATGTATCCGTTCTCCATGGCGATTTGGCCGAAGAACGATCCCACGCAAACGCTGACGGTGACCATCGACAAGGTGGAAGTGAATGTACCGTTGCAGGAGTCGCAGTTTGCGGTACCGGCGAGTTTGAAGCACTAAGCGAGCGAGAAAACAAAGTCGGCCGCGGATTTCCACGGATGAACACAGATCAGAATTAAGTCATAAGGCCAATCCGCTCGGAATCGCGAAACAAGAAGCTGCTACAGGTCAACAAGAGGAAGAAACGATGAATGATTCGCAGATGATCCGCCCAGCCCTGATGACCACTTTGCGCTGGAGCGCATTGGCACTCTTTATGATTGGCGCGACGCTGGCGGCCCAGACCGCGCCGCAGATCAGCAGCGCCACCGTGTCAGGATTGCCGGCGCGCAACATTGGATCGGCAATGATGAGCGGCCGCATCGCCGCAGTGACCGGGGTGAATGAAAGCGGGCGCATCACGCTGTTCGTCGGCTCAGCCAGCGGCGGGGTGTGGAAGTCGATCAACGGCGGCACGACGTTCAAACCGGTGTTTGACCAGCAGGACGTGCAGTCGATCGGAGCGATAGCGATTGATCCGTCGAACCCGAAGAACGTGTGGGTGGGGACGGGCGAGTCATGGATGCGCAACAGCGTCTCGGTCGGCGACGGGATCTACAAGTCCACCGATGGCGGCGAAGACTGGGAAAATGTCGGGCTGAAAGGCTCGGAGCATATTTCGAAAATCCTGATCGATCCCAAAGACAGCAATCGCGTGCTGGCGTGCGCCACGGGGCACGCCTTCAATGACAGCGACACCGGCGGAGTGTATGGGACCGCCGACGGCGGCAAGACGTGGACGCGCTTGCTGGCAGGCGCAAACGGATCGACCGGTTGCGGTATGCTGTCGGCCAGCGCCAAGGACCCTTCGACCATCTATGCCTCAATGTGGGACTTCCGGCGGCAAGGCTGGACGTTTCGTTCGGGCGGACCGGGCAGCGGAATCTATCGCTCCGACGACGGCGGCATGCACTGGACGGAGCTGACTGACGCCAACACCAAGGGCCTGCCTGCCAAGCCTTGGGGGCGCACCGCGATTGCAGTGGCTCCGGGCAAGCCGCAGACGGTGTTTGCCATGGTCGAAGCGAAAGACAGCGCGCTGTTCCGCTCGGATGATGGCGGGAAGACATGGAAGAAGCTCGATGCCAGCCAGTACATGATCTGGCGGCCGTTTTACTTTGCGAACCTCATCGTCGATCCGGTGAACGAGAACAAGCTATTCAAGCCCGATTTGCAACTGCTGCTCAGCGTGAACGGCGGCACCAGTTTCAGTTCGGTTGCCAACGCGCACGGCGACTTCCATGATGTCTGGATCGACCCGACCAATCCCAACCTGATTTACGCGGGCGATGATGGCGGTCTTTGGAACAGCCAGGATGGCGGCACGCGCTGGGCGCACCAGTTGAACCTTCCGGTATCGCAGTTTTACCACGTCAGCGCGGATAACGCCGATCCGTACCATGTATACGGCGGACTGCAGGACAACAGCAGTTGGGTGGGGGATTCGTCGTATCCGGGCGGCATAGCCAACGCGCAGTGGGAGAACATGTTCGGCGGCGACGGCTTCTGGATGTTCGAAGATCCGGCAGACCCGGACTACATTTACGCTGAAGCGCAGGGCGGCGAGATCGGCCGGGTGAACCGGCATTCGCTGGAAATGCGCTCCATCAAACCGTTCCCGAACTACGGACAACCCAAGCTGCGCTTCAACTGGAACACGCCCATCCACATGAGTCCCAATGAAAAGGGGACGATCTACATCGGCGCACAGTACCTGTTCCGGTCACGCGATCATGGGCAGTCGTGGGAACAAATTTCACCCGATCTCACCACGAATGATCCGGAGAAGCAGAAGCAGGAAGAGTCGGGCGGCATCACGGTCGATAATTCGTCGGCGGAGATGCACACGTCCATCTATTCGATTTCGGAGTCGCCGCGCAACGGGCAGATTATCTGGGTGGGTACGGATGACGGCAACTTGCAAGTCACGCGCGATGGCGCCAAGACGTGGACCAACGTCGTGGGCAACGTGAAGGGACTCGCGGCGAATTCGTGGGTATCGACGGTGGCCGCGGGACGGTTCGACGACGGCGTGGCTTATGCGACGTTCGATCGCCACACCTATGGTGACATGACTCCGTATGCGTATAAGACGAGCAACTATGGCAAGACGTGGACCTCGCTGAACCTGGCGGAGAACGGCGTACGTGGATACGCGCACGTGATTACTGAAGATACGAAGAACGCCAACCTGCTGTTTGTCGGCACCGAGTTCGGTCTGTGGATCTCGGTGGACGGCGGACAACACTGGGCGCAGTACCGGGGCAGCGATTTTCCGGCGGTAGCGGTACGCGACATCGTGGTGCAGCCGCGCACGTCGGACCTGGTGCTGGCCACGCATGGACGCGGCATCTGGATCATCGACAACATCTCGCCGCTGCGGCAGCTCACGCCAGACTTGATGGCGAAGGACGCGGTGGTGCTGGAAGGTCCGCCGTCGATCCAGTATTTCAACGCGCAGGGCGGATGGGCGCAGGGGGATGCGGCGTTTGTCGGGCCGAGCCGTCCCAACGACGCCATGATCACCTACTATCAGAAGGCGCGGCACATGTTCGGCGACCTGAAGATCCAAGTATTCGACCCCAGCGGTACCGAGCTAACCGAGTTCACTCCCAAGAGCAAACACAAGGGACTGAACCGGGTTCCATGGTCAATGCGGTTGCCTCCGCCGATTATTCCTCCCGGCGCGCAGGTGCTGTTCCAGGCATCGGAAGGACCGCGGGTGCTGCCGGGCACGTATCCGGTGAAGCTGGTGAAAGGCGACCAGACTTACAACGGGCAGGTGACGCTGGTGCTTGATCCGCGGGCAAAGTTCAACCTCGAGGACCGCAAAGCGGAGTACGACCTTTCGCTGAAGCTGTACAAGATGCTGGGACACATGAGCTACGAAGTGGCGGCGATCCTGGCGGTGCGCGACGGTGCGACGGACCGGGCGAGCAAGCTGCCCAAGAGCAATCCGATGAACGCGCGGCTGGAAACGCTGTCGAGCAAGGCAGACGCACTGCGGTCGAAGATCGTGGCTACCAAAGAAGGCGGCGCGATCACGGGTGAAGAACGCATCCGCGAACATGTGGGCGAGTTGTACGGCGATGTGGTTCAGTACGAAGGGCGCCCCACGAACTACCAGGTGGCGCGGGCGGACTCGCTCGACCATGAGCTGGCAGACGTGGTCGCCGACTTCACGAAGCTGACTGCCGATCTGCCCGCGATCAACAGCGGCTTGCAGAAAGCAAAGCTGGCACCGATTACCGTTCCGAACGAAGCAGAATGGCTGAAGGAGCACTCCAATAGCGGTGAGGCTCCGGTGAAGGCCAGCACGATGATGGAGCGGGATTAAAAACCAGTGGCTAGTGGCTAGTGCCTGGTGGTCAGTAGAGACGACGCGGCGGCTTCCGCAAGAGTGACGTATTCTGGTAAGAGACCTTTATGAGTGTATCGATGCAAGAGAGTGCGGCCGGCGCGGCGGTGTTATCGCCTGACCTGAAGGAAATCGCGACTGACGTGGTGCGACGCGCCATGCACGGCGGCGCTACAGCTGCCGAGGCCGTGGCGGTGGATGGGAGCGAGTTCTCGACCACAGTGCGGCTGGGCGAAGTGGAGACGCTGAAAGAGTCCGGCTCCAAGGGCATTGGCGTACGGGTGTTCTTTGGACAGCGTGCAGCCAGCACGTACTCGAGCGACCTCACGCCGGAGGGTCTGCGGACCATGGTGGACGCGGCGCTGCACCTGGCGAAGGTGACGAGCGAAGATCCGCTCTCCGGAATTCCGGCGCCCGACCAGCAGGGCAAGCTCGAAGGCGACCTCGAGCTGTACAACGACGACGTGTATTCGCTGTCCACGGCCGATCGCATCGACTACGCGCGGCGAGCGGAAAAGGCGGCGATGGCGGCAGACCCGCGTATCACAAACTCGGACGGCGGCAGCTTCGATGCGTCCATCTATTACAAGGTGCTGGCGAATTCGAACGGGTTTGTGGGCGACTCGCGACGCTCGTACTGTTCAATGTCGGCAGTGCCGATCGCGCAGATGGAAGGCTCGGCCATGCAGCGCGACTATTGGTACTCGGTCGCGATGACGCTGAAGAAGCTGGAGTCGCCGGAGCACGTTGGGCAAGTCGCCGCCAAGCGTACGCTGCGCCGCCTCGGTGCGCGCAAGGTCAAGACACAGAGGGTGCCCATCGTGTTCGAGAACACGGTGTCGGGATCGCTCATCGGACACATCTTCGAAGCGGTGAATGGCGACTCGGTGTATCGCGGAGCGTCGTACCTCGCTGGCAAGATCAATGAGAAGATCGCGGGCGACAACATCAACATCGTGGACGACGGAACGCTACCCGGCTTGTTCGGCACCAGCCCGTTTGACTCAGAAGGCGTGGCGAGCCGCAAGACCGTCGTGGTCGAGAACGGCGTGCTGAAGTCGTATCTGCTGAACACCTACACCGCCAAGAAACTCGGGATGCAGACCACGGGCAATGCCTCGCGTGGCCTAGCGGGAACGCCGGGTATCGGGCCTGGAAACTTCTTCCTGAAACCCGGCGCGAAGAGCTTGCAGGAGATCATCGCTGGCATCAAAGAAGGTTTGTTCGTCACCGAGTTCCTTGGGCAGGGCGTGAATTTGGTCACTGGCGATTATTCTCGGGGAGCCAGCGGAATCTGGATTGAAAACGGCGAGTTGACCTTCCCGGTGGAAGAGATCACCGTCGCAGGCAACCTGAAGGACATGTTCTCGAACGTCAGCGAGATCGGCGACGACCTGGAATTCCGCGGGGCGATAGCGTCGCCCGCATTGCGTATCGACGGAATGACGATCGCGGGAGAGTAGCCCGACGATCTACGAATAATTCACGGCGCTGGCTGCAGACATTGCTCCAGCGCCGGAACTTTTTGACGCGCTCCGCGTCTGGAATGAATATGTCGCGAAACGCTCTCGCGCTCGCCCTGCTACTGCTCTTCCCTGGAGCACCCGCGCGTGGACAAGACGCAGCCGCAACTTCCAAGGCTCCCGCTCAAGGTGAGACAACTACTGTCCCCGGCACGAAGGATGAGCGTCCGTCCGCGCAGCCCGACGCGCGCGCCATCATGCAGAAGGCGGTGGACAAAGACATCTTCAACTGGCAGGCGGCGAAGGATTACACCTTTCTGGAGCGGATGCAGGAAGATACGCTCGACGGCAAGGGCGCGGTGAAGTCCAGCAAGTCCGAAACGCACGAGATCATGGTGCTGTATGGCGAGCCGTTCCAGCGAACGGTCGCCAAGGACGATAAGCCGTTGTCAGAAAAAGAACAAAAAAAGCAGGACGAGGAGTTCGAGAAGGAAACCCGCAAGCGCGAAAACGAATCTACAGAAGAGGGGCAGAAACGGATCGAGAAGTATGAGAAGGAGCGCCAGGACGAGCGGGCGTTTGTGCACGAGATTCTCGACGCATACGACTTCATGCTGGTGGGTAGCGAGGTGCTGAACGGACGTAAGACTTGGGTCATCGATGGCACTGCTCGGCTGGGATTCGAGGGCAAACGGCGAGAGGCGAAAATGCTGCCGAAGATCAAGCCCCGCTTCTGGATCGACGAGCAAGACTATAACTGGACGAAATTGCGGGCAGAGTTCACCGACACGGTTTCGGTCGGCTGGGTGATCGCGCGGCTGCACAAAGGAACTCAGTTCGAGATGCAGCAGGTGCGGGTGAACAACGAAGTGTGGCTGCCGCTGCGCATTGACGTGAAGCTGGACGCGCGCGTAGCGCTTCTGAAAGGCGTGAACGCAAACGTGCACTTCACCTACAAGGACTACCGCAAGTTCCGCACCGACACCAAGATTACTGTGGCCGGAGCGGGGACCGAGTGAGAGCGATGAGAAGTTACTCCCTGGTTATCAAAGGATGGTTCGTATTTTTCACAAATGTTCAACGGCAGCGAGGCACGTTTTGCTAAGATGAAGGTGTCGCGCTGCTTCCAATCTGCGGCTGCAATCCAATCTGAAATTGCCTTATTCGTCTCGCTGAAAATCCATTGAGTTCTGGCCCAACACCATGAAAGAAGCCCGGCTTCGCGTCAAGAGGATAGCCATGGCAAGCACTTCGCGGGAGCCCGTCAGCGAGCGGGCTGATCTCACCCTGGTCAGCAACCGGCGGCGCCCACAAACCCAGCGATCGAACCCGCTCGGGCGAAGGCTTTTGTGGACCGTAGTCGCGCTGATTCTGTTAGGTGTAGTGCTGCGTTATCTGCCCCCGAGAACGACCAGAGTGTCTGCGCAAGGGCCTTCGGGCGCGGCGCAAGCGTCACCTGCCGATCTGCGGGTGAGCGGAGTTCAAATCAGCCAGCCGCCTGCCGGCGATGCACTGTACGTGGATGGTATCGTCACCAACGCCAGCGGCGCCCGAGTTACCGGAGCCACCGCCGACGTACAGTTTCGTGATGCCCAGGGAAACGTAGTTGCCGACATGCAGAAGCCCATGGTGGGCATGGCCCACGGCGGAACCGACCTCATCGGCAACGAATTTGCCCGCAATTCGATCAAGCCCAAGGAAATGCGCTTCTTCCGCATCGCCGTGGAAGACGTTCCGCCCACCTGGAACCACGAAATCCCTGAACTGAAAGTCGTCGAGATCAAGGCCCGGTAGCCGGACGAACTGCGCGGGATCCTGTCGAAGTACCTGCCAACTGGGCTGCATCTAGTCTGGCATCGCTACGAAGCTCAGTCTGTGTCTGCGCGACTGTCCGTGCCGAGCGTCGCGACGACAGATCGAGACAAACCACGCCAGCGATAATCAGTACAATTGCCACGACTTTGAGACTATTGGCCTGCTCGTGGAACATCATGACGCCCAATACTGCTACCAAGGCCGTTCCGACCGCCGACCAGATCGCGTAGACAGTACCTATCTCCAATTGTTTCAATGCGATAGTCATGGGGATGAAGCTTAGCCCGTAGAGCACGAACATGCCGATCGTGGGTGCGGTACGGGTCAAACCGTTGGATAACTTCATTAAAACTGTGGCCGCTACTTCCAGGAAAATTGCTAAGAACAACCAAATCCAGCACATACAAACGTCACTTTCGGGTACCTAAAGGGAAAAATCCCAAGTTCACCGACCCGCGGCGGAGCCTCGTCGTACCCACGGAAGCGGCCCGCGCGGAGGGTGAAATCAATAAGAAAAGATTTGGGCCGACGGAACCCTAATGGTCGGGTAGGGAAAACTGGCAGGGACTATTGGATGGGGTCAGCCAAAAGGTATTTTGGACGCTCTTCATGGAAGCCTCCAGAAGCAGTATATCCGGACGGAGCGCGGAAAGCCAGCCGCTAAGTAGTCTAATCCATTGATTTTAAGCATGTTAATGGGATGTTACAGGGCGCGCACCCCGATTTGGGGTCGGGCGGAGTAAAATCGGGTCGTCATGGAACCGGTGTTTGAACCTGCCCCAGCGGTGGACCAGAAAAGGAATTGGATACCGCTGCTCATTGGCCTTGTCGCTGTGATCGTGGCGGTGGGCGCGATCCTGCTGTTCAGTCGGCATAAGACCCAAGCTGGCCCTGAACTGAACCCCTACGCCCAGCAGTTGAAGCTCTCCGACATTAAGTTGAGCGCAGCCGAGAACTACATGGGAGGAACGGTCACCTATCTGGATTTCAACATCAGCAACACCGGCGACCGGGCGCTGGTGGGCGCCGACGTGCACGCGGAGTTCAAGAACACACTGGGCGAGATTGTGCAGAAGGAAACGATTCCGCTGCACGTGCTAGTGGAGAATCAGTTGGCGGGATATCCGGACCTAGTCGACCTGAGCCGAGCGCCCATTGGGCCGGGCCAGACGAAAACCGTGCGCATTACCTTGGAGCATATCTCCGACGATTGGGACCGGAGCTATCCGCAGATGGAGCTGGTGGACTTGAAGCTGAAGTAACGGCAAGGAGCAGCCACGGGTTTCACGGATCGGCACGGATAATTTAGGTGCCTCCTGCTAATCTTTTCGCATGCCGAACATCCGCGCCGCATCCTTCTTGCTGGTCACTTGCCTGGTCCTCAGTCTTAGCGTCATAGCGCAGGAGAAACCGGCGCCCCAGCCTGCCCCTTCGCCAGCGCAGCAGGCCCAGAATCCTCCGACGACTTCGACCATCGATCAGCTAATCCCGCCCAAAGAGCACACCGTTCTGGGCGAGCTGGAAATTATCACCATCAACAGTAAGGTGTTTAAGAACATCAGAAATTTGCGAGTGTGGCTGCCGGCCAATTACTTTGCGCCGGTCAATCGCAACAAGCATTACCCCGTGCTCTACATGCAGGACGGCCAGAACCTGTTCGATGAAGCCACGGCATTCAATCACGAATGGCGGTTCGACGAGACAGTAGAGTTCCTCACCGGCAGCATGCGCATCGGGCCGATGATCGTGGTGGGCATCGATAACGACGGCCGGCGGCGCGCCAATGAATATCTGCCGTATCCCGATGCAGAGAACAAAGAACTGGGGAAGCCGGCGACGCAGGACGTTCACGGCAAGGAATACGGCGACTTCGTCATCAACGAAGTGATGCCACTGATCCAGAAGAAATACCGCGTGCTAGTGGGGGCGCAGAATACGGGCCTGGGCGGGTCGTCGTACGGCGGAGCGGTGACGCTATACACCGTGCTGTCGCATCCGGGCGTGTTCGGCAAAGCGCTGATTGAGAGCCCGTCGCTCCTCATTGGAAATGGGCAACTGTTGAAAGATGCGGAAAAGGCGACGCAGTTCCCGCAAAGGATGTATCTCGCGATCGGTACGGCGGAAGAGGCCGACGAAAAGGCGAGCGCCAAAGATGTGGAACGCAGTGACAGACTTGGAGAAGATTTTGCGCGTAAGGGGCTCGGACCCAGCGCGGCTGAAAGTCGTAGTCGAAGAGGGTGCGAATCACGACGAGCTTGCCTGGTCGAAGCGCTTGCAGAGCGCGCTGCTGTTTCTGTACGGAAGTGACATTCATCTGATCCCGGCGAAGTGAAAAGCAAAATCAACCACGGATTTACACGGATGACACGGATAAATAAAGTCGAAAAGAAACCCAACCGCGGATTACGCAGATGCACGCGGATACGGAAATCTCCTTTCGTCTGCAATCCGCACTCGCCTTGGTTTGTGAAGATCCGAGTGCTTATCCGTGTGATCCGTGTTCGCGGAAATCCGTGGTTGAAAGTCTTTGTTTTCCCGTCGCTACAATGACCCTGTGCCTGACAATGCCAAGCCTCGTTTAACGGAGATGGTGAAAGCTGCGGGTTGAGCCAGCAAGCTAAGTCCAGCGGTGCTGGACTCGGTGCTTGGGAAATTAGCCCGGCAACACGATCCCAACGTTCTGGTCGGCTTCGATACAGCCGACGACGCGGGCGTGTACCAACTCACGCCGGAGCTGGCGCTCGTCCAAACGGTCGATTTCTTCACGCCTATCGTTGATGACCCGTACACCTTCGGACAGATTGCCGCGACCAACTCGCTCAGCGACGTGTACGCGATGGGTGGACGGCCGTTAAGCGCGATGACGCTGGTGTGCTTCCCCGACGGCGGTGACGTGAAGGTGCTGGAGGAAATGCTGGCGGGCGGGCTCTCGAAGATGATCGAAGCCAATTGCACGATCATCGGTGGCCACAGCATTCGCGACGACGAGATCAAGCTGGGCTACTCGGTGACGGGCACCGTGCATCCCGGGCGCGTGCTGACCAACAGCGGCGCTAAGGCGGGTGACCGTCTGATCTTTACCAAGGCGATTGGAACAGGAGTCATTTCGACTGCGATTAAGCGCGGTCACGCCGATGCTGCCTGGATTCGCGGTGCGGTGCATGCCATGACCACGCTAAACAAGATGGCGGCGGAAGTGGTGACCTCGGGCGGCCTTGCGGTGCATGCCATAACCGACGTCACCGGCTTCGGGCTGATCGGACATGTGCGCGAGGTGGCGCGGGGATCAGGGGTCAGCGTGCGGCTGTTCGCGTCGAAGGTTCCGCTACTAGAGGGCGCGCTGGAATGCGTTCACGCGGGCGATGTACCTGGTGGACTGAAGGCGAACCGCAATTTCGCTGAAGGCTGCGTAGAGTACGCCGACGAGGTGCCAGAAGATGTGCGGACGTTGCTCTACGATCCGCAGACGGCGGGGGGCTTGCTGATCTCGGCGGCCTCAGCCGATGCGGAGCGATTGATTGCCCAGTTGGGCGACGCCGGAGTGAACGGCGTGGAGATCGGCGAGGTGGTGGAGAAGCAGAAGCCGCTGATCGCGGTGGTGGGGTAACAGCAGGTCTTTCGACTCGGACGCGCTCTGTTCGGCGCGTCCTCCGCTCAGGATGACGATCAAAAAATTTGGGCGGCCATTGCGGCCGCCCATCCCGTCTGAACTGATAGCTACTGTTACGCCTGAGCTGGACGTTCCGGAGCCACACCTTGCTGGCCCGGAGCCGGCTTTAGCACCTGCTGCACCTCGTCCTTCGTGGCCGGGGCATTCGGATTGATCTTCACCGGAAGTTCCTTGCCTTCGATGATCAACTGGATCTCGTTGGCATCGAGCACCTCGCGTTCGAGCAACGCCATCGCGATCTTCTCCAAGGCGGGACGGTTCGACGAGAGGATATCGACGGCCGACTTGTATCCTTCATCCACGAAGCGGCGAACTTCGCCGTCGATCCTGAGCGCCGTGTCTTCGCTGAAGTCGCGGTGCTGGCTGATCTCGCGGCCCAGGAAGATCTGCTCTTCCTTCTTGCCGAAGGTGATCGGCCCGAGCGACGACATACCGAACTCGCAAACCATCTTGCGGGCGAGATCAGACGCCTGCTCGATATCGTTGCCGGCGCCGGTCGTCATCGTGTTGAGGAACAACTCCTCAGCCACGCGGCCGCCCATCATAATCGCCAGGCGCGTTTCGAGGTAGTCGCGCGTGTACGTGTGCTTATCGTCGATGGGCAACTGCATGGTCACGCCCAACGCCATACCGCGCGGGATAATCGTCACCTTATGCAGCGGATCGGAGTGCGCGCGCATGGCAGCGACCAGCGCATGGCCGCCTTCGTGATACGCAGTGACCTTCTTCTCTTCGTCCGACAGCAGCATCGACTTGCGCTCGGCTCCCATAAGGACTTTGTCCTTGGCCTGCTCGAAGTCATACATCAGAACCACCTTGCGGTTCTGACGCGCGGCGCAAAGCGCGGCTTCGTTCACCATGTTGGCCAGGTCGGCGCCGGAGAATCCAGGTGTGCCACGAGCCAGCACTGGAAGATCGACATCGTCGCTGAGCGGAATCTTGCGGGTGTGAACTCGCAGGATCTCCTCGCGACCACGCACGTCGGGACGCGAGACCACTACGCGGCGGTCGAAGCGTCCGGGGCGGAGCAACGCGGGATCGAGCACGTCAGGACGGTTGGTGGCGGCGATCAGGATGACGCCGTCGTTCGACTCGAAGCCGTCCATCTCGACCAGCAACTGGTTCAGGGTCTGCTCGCGCTCATCGTGTCCGCCGCCCAAGCCTGCGCCACGGTGACGTCCCACTGCGTCGATTTCGTCGATGAAGATGATGCAAGGCGCGTTCTTCTTGCCCTGCTCGAAGAGGTCGCGGACACGGCTGGCGCCCACGCCGACGAACATCTCGACGAAGTCAGAACCCGAGATGCTAAAGAACGGAACGTTGGCTTCGCCGGCTACAGCACGCGCCAGCAGGGTCTTGCCGGTTCCGGGAGGTCCGACGAGCAGCACGCCCTTGGGGATGCGTCCGCCGAGCTTCTGGAACTTCTGCGCTTCGCGCAGGAACTCGATGATCTCCTTGAGCTCTTCCTTGGCTTCATCCACGCCGGCGACGTCTTTAAACGTAACCTTCTTCTGCTGCATGGAGAGCAGGCGGGCACGGCTCTTGCCGAACGAGAGCGCCTTGTTGCCGCCGGTCTGCATCTGGCGGATCATGATGAACCACAGAGCACCAAGCAGCACGAAGGGCAATAGGTTGATGAGCCAGGTGTAGCTGCCGCCGTTAGCGTCTTTCACGGTGATGTTCACACCGTGATCACGCATCGGCTTGTACATTTCCGAGTAGTTTGGCGGAACGACGACATGAAACGCAGCCTTGTCGTTCTTGAACTTGCCGCGGACGTCGTTGCCCACCACCGTCACTTCGCTGACGTTGTTCTGGTCAACTTGCGACATAAACTCCGAGTAATTAACTTCGCGTTCCTTGGCGCCGGAGTTGGCTCCCTTGACGACCTGCCAGAGCAGGACGCCAGCAAGCACAATTACCAGCCAGAACACGACTGTCTTGACCGTCGAATTCACTGAGGACTCCTGTGTAACCGGGCAGACATAAAGCCTTGCCCAAACTCTTTAGATGCCATCGGCAGGCGCTGGATGTAGTTTTCCCTTCGTCCCTTGATTGTAACTCCGGTGTAAGCGGAACGGGAGGAAAGACTTAGGAAAAACCTTGCCGCCGAGCCGGGGTTCAAAGTGACCGCTGGGGGCCGGAGAGATCGCTGGGTACACAATTCATTAGACACCTGTTAGCCGGCAATGGTAGCCCACGGTCTTTATTTCGTGGGCAGTATCTCGATCTTGACGGCGGCGCCGTCGCCAGGAACCCACGCGAAGTCGTGGGCAACCGGGAATTCGCGCACCCAGACGATCTGGCCTCCGGAGAGTGCTACCGGCCAGAGGGGGCGCTGCTCGGAGGGAATGCGTTTCCTGGAGAAGAGACGCTTGAGCTTCTCCTCAGAGGCGGAATGGGCGGGCCGGAATCGGTCGCCGGAATGCCAGTTGCGGAGGATGAGTTCAGAGCCGATGACAGCAGCGCGTAGCAGAGTCCCAGGCGACTCCAGGGCCGCAGCTTCGGTGGGAACGATCGTCGCCTGAACCTCGATGCCAGCTTCGGAAATGACCATGCGACTGGGAATTGGCAGGAGATACGAGTACTCCTCGCTTGTGGGTGATTCGGCGCCCTCAGCGGCCGGCGGGATCAGTTGCAGCCAATCGGCGTCGCGGTTGGCCCTCCATCCTCGAGGCAGATTCGCCGACGGGGCCTCGCCGAGGGCGCACTTGCGGAGCTCCTCGACATGGTGGAAATCGGCCTTGAGGCCATGCCATTCGAGGAATTGCATCAAGGCGCGCCGCTGGACTGCGACTCCAGCTGACAGAAAGCCTGCACTGGCGCCGGCGGTTTCCTGCAATCGCATGCCGCGGACCTTCTGGTGCCAGCGGGAGACGAGTGAGGCAACGTGTGTTTGCCAGAAATCCTCCTCCGCCAGAGCAATGTCGGCGGTTTCGCTGAGCAATTGGCGGATGTTGGGATTGAAGTCGCGCTCCAGCAGCGGCAGGAGTTGGTGACGAACCCGATTGCGGGTCAGGCGCGTGTCGCTATTGGTGTGGTCTTCGCGCCACGGCTGGTTGTGGGACACCAGGTAGAGCTCGACGTCGGCCCGTGACGTCTCAAGCATTGGGCGCACGACCGGCATGTGCTCCAGCATCAGGATGGGGCGAATGCTGCCCATCCCGCGAGTGCCAGCGCCACGGAGAAACTTCATCAGGACGGTTTCAGCCTGGTCGTCGAGAGTGTGTCCGGTGGCAATGGCATTGAGGTTCTCCTGAATGGCTAGCTGATGCAACCAGCGATAGCGCAGGTCGCGGGCCGCCTGCTCAAGGCTGAGCTTGCGGGTCGTGGCGTGTTCGCTGACGTCGGCGCGTCCCGCGAAAAAGGAGAGCTCAAGGTTACGAGCAAGTTCGGCGACGAACTGCTCGTCTTCGTCCGATTCGGCGGCGCGAAGCTGGTGATTGAAATGCGCGACGATGAGGACAATGCCCAGTTCTGCGCGAAGGTCGAGAAGTACGCGAAGCAGCGCGACGGAGTCGGCTCCGCCGGAAACGGCAATGGCAACGCGGTCGCCCGCGTGCAGCAAGTTCCGTTCCCGAATGTAATGCAGGACCTGGTTGCGCACCGGACGATGGTATAGCTGATGGCCCCTGCGAGCAAAAAAGCATTCAGCCGCTGATTTTCACGGATTACCACGGATTTTTCTTGGGTATTCGGGATTCGTTTTCCGTGATCCGTGGAGATCTGTGTAAATCCGAGGCCGACGGTTTTTCTTGGTCGCGTCAGGCAAAGAGCTCTGGATCAGTGGCCACCAGGCGATGCAGCAAATCGGCCCAAAGCGGTTCGAGGGCATTCATTTTGGCGATGCCCATGCGCACTTGTTGTGCGACTTCCATCTTGATCGGCCGTGGCGTCAGGCCGGTCGCGCGCGCGGTAGAGAGCACCAAAAGGTTGCGAGCTACCATGCCTTCCAGCAAGATCATCGCAAACAATGCGTACTGCACGTTCGGTCCTGTTGTGATGGCTCCGTGATTGGGTAGGATGACAGCGCGCTTCTGGCCGAGCGCTTGCGCGGCGGTGCGAAGGCGGTCCTCGCTCGAAGCCAGGCCTTCGTAGTCCTCTTCCACCACGGCAACATCTCCGGCGAGAATGCAGCTCTCCTGGTCGTAAATTTCGGGGACCTTGCGGAAGGTGCTCCAGGTGACGGTTGCAGGCGGATGCGTGTGCAGCGCGCAGACGACGTGTGGATTGTAGCGATGAATTACTCCATGCAGTTCGACGGTCTCGTTGACGCGGGCATTCTTCTGCACGGTGTGGTCCTCAATGATGTTGCCGCGAAAATCGAGCGTCAGAATGTCGCTGGGATGCAGCGAGGCAAACGACGGGCCGAAGCGGTTCATCAGCATGCGGTCGGGAGCGATGGCCACGCTGATGTGTCCAGCGTTGGCGACGCTCATGCCCTGGCGGTAAAGGATGCGGGCCGCACAGCAGATGTCGAACTTGATCTGGTCGAGGTTGACTTGGGGCTTGGCTTCGGTCGCGGCGGCGGTTGCCATGGTTTCCTCCGTGCGAAGGCATTCTAGTCCACTGGGGAAAAAGGCAAAAGCGGTCGTGGAAGCTCCGATTTTCCGGCTTAAGGCAGATGGCACGAATCGCCTCGTAGGATTAGGCAAGAAGTTCATCCAAATAGGCATCTGACCAAAGCGTCGGCGGACGATACTGGGAAAGCGAGCAAACGCGGGGATGGCAATTCTGAGCATCTCCTCTGTCGCTGGAATTATTCGCTCTCGAAGGAGACACAATGCAGAAGCGCAAACTTGGAAAGAGCAACCTGGAAGTTTCGGCTATCGGGCTCGGCTGCATGGGCATGAGCTTTTCGTATGGTCCGCCCAAAGACAAGACGGAGATGATCACACTGATCCGAACGGCGGTGGACCGCGGCATTACGTTTTTCGACACCGCCGAGGTGTACGGGCCATTCACGAATGAGGAACTGGTCGGTGCAGCGCTGCAGCCCATGCGCGACCAGGTGGTTATCGCCACCAAGTTCGGGTTCGACCTGAGTGGCAGCGATAAGCGGCCGGGAGCGTTTGGGCTGGACAGCCGGCCGGAGCACATCAAGGAGGCTGTCGAGGGCTCGCTCAAGCGACTGAAGACCGAGGTCATCGACCTGTACTACCAGCACCGCGTTGATCCGAACGTGCCCATCGAAGACGTTGCGGGAGCGGTGAAGGAACTGATTCAAGCCGGCAAGGTGAAGCACTTCGGCCTCTCGGAGGCGGGCGCAAAGACGATCCGCCGCGCACACGCTGTGCAGCCCGTCACCGCGCTACAAAGCGAGTACTCGCTTTGGTTCCGCGACCATGAGAAAGAAATTCTGCCGACGATCGAGGAACTCGGAATCGGCCTGGTGGCCTACAGCCCTCTGGGCAAGGGCTTCCTCACGGGCAAGATCGACGAGAGCACGACGCTCGACAGCACGGACTTCCGCAGCACTCTGCCACGCTTCACGCCGGAAGCGCGGAAAGCCAACAAGGCCCTGGTCGATTTGATTGGTTCAATCGCAGAGCGGAAGAAGGCGACACCTGCCCAGATCGCACTCGCCTGGGTGCTGGCACAGAAGCCGTGGATTGTCCCGATTCCAGGCACCACGAAGCTGAATCGGCTGGATGAGAACATTGGAGCGCTCACCGTCGAACTGACGCCTGCGGACCTGCGGGAAATCGAGAGCGCGGCCTCGAAGATCTCGGTGCAAGGCGATCGCTATCCCGAAAAGCTGATGCAAATGGTCGGCCGCTGAAAGGTATATTCATGTACAAAGCAAGAGCTTATTCCGCTGCTGGTGCGACATCGCCGCTAGCCTCCACCTCGATCACGCGGCGTGATCCAACCGACCAGGATGTACAGATCGAAATTCTTTACTGCGGCATCTGTCACTCCGATCTCCACCAAGTACGCAACGAGTGGGGCGAATTCTTGCCCACGGTCTATCCTTGCGTGCCTGGCCACGAAATCGTCGGCCGCGTCACGAAGGTTGGCTCCGCGGTCACGAAGTTCAAGCCCGGCGATCTCGCAGCGGTCGGCTGCATGGTTGACTCGGATGGAACCTGCCCTGAGTGCAAAGCTGGCCTCGAGCAGTTCTGCCCCAACCCGACCTTCACCTACAACTTCCCGGATAAACATCTGGGAGGCGTTACCTATGGCGGCTACTCTGACAGCATTGTCGTCGATCAGAGGTTCGTTCTGCGCGTCCCGTTGAACCTCAATCTCGCCGGCGCCGCTCCGTTGCTCTGTGCGGGAATCACAACCTACTCGCCGATGCACCACTGGGGCGTCACCAAGGGCAAGAAAGTTGGCGTGGTCGGTCTTGGCGGACTGGGCCACATGGGCGTGAAATTTGCCCACGCGCTCGGAGCGCACGTCGTCGTCTTCACCACTTCACCGAACAAAAAGGATGACGCTCTGCGGCTGGGAGCAGACGAGGTCGTCATCTCGAAGAACGCCAATGAGATGGAGAAGCATGCCGGCAGTTTCGACTTCATTCTCGACGCGGTCTCGGCCGATCACGATATCAACACCTACATCGGTCTCTTGCGCCGCGACGGCAACATTACGCTCGTCGGCGCTCCGCAAAAGCCTCTCGCAGTGGCGGCCTTCAACCTGATCATGGGGCGGCGCAGCCTTTCGGGCTCGCCTATCGGCGGCATCGCTGAAACCCAGGAGATGCTCGACTTCTGCGGGCAGCACAACATCACCTCTGATGTGGAAGTCATCCCCATGCAGAAGGTCAACGAAGCTTACGAGAGACTGCTCAAGTCGGATGTGAAGTATCGCTTCTCGATTGACATGGCGTCTCTCAAAGCGGAGTAAGGCGCTCTCCTCGCGAGCCGGAGCCGGGAAGGACTTGAACGACAGAGAAGCATGCGTTTCGGTGCATCGAATCCGTTACCCGGGAGTTCTAAGCTAAGAGATAAGTGCGGGAGGACACATGCCAGCGAGTAACGATGGTCTGAAAGAACGCCTCTCGCGGTATCGCGAAATTAAGATCACAGTGACCGGCAGAAAGTCGGGACGCGCCATTTCGAACCCGGTCTGGTTTGTTTTCGAGGAAGGCAAGCTTTATCTGTTGCCGGTGCAAGGGTCGGATACGCAGTGGTACAAGAACGTGCTCAAGAACCCGAAAATTGGGATCGATGCACGCGACGCGGAAGCTGAACTCAAGGCTGTTCCCATCACCGACGCCAAGCAGGTTTCATCGGTGGTAGAGAAGTTCCGCGACAAGTACGGGGCGGGCGACGTGAAGAAGTACTATTCCAAGTTCGACGTTGCGGTTCTCGTTCAAGTGCACTAGCCGACTATGTCAGACCAAACTCTCCTAGCTGCTCTGCTGGACTCGTGGGATCGCAACAACGCCATCCTGGTCAACCTCCTGCGAGCCGTGCCGGAGGGCGGGCTCAACGTCAGGGCGATGGAAGGCAGCCCGTCGGTCGCGGAGATGTTCACACACATCTGCTATGTGCGACTTGTGTTTGTTTCGGAGGACGCCCCCGAGTTCGCCAGAGAAGTGCCCGGAAGAGTGGCGAACACAGAAGAGTGGGCAGTTGAGCAGGATCCGGGCCGCATTGCGCAGATGCTGAACGACAGCGCCCAGGTGGTGAGTGACGCGGTAAAAGGCAGAGTAGAGACAGGCCGGGACATGGACCTTCACTATGACCATCCGGTCCTCCTGCTGCAGCACATGATCTGGCACGAGGGCTACCATCATGGCCAGATCAAGTTGGCGCTGAAGCTGACGGGCCGCCCGATAACCAATAAGGAAGCAGGACCGGTCACATGGCGCGTCTGGATGAACAAAACGGAGGCTGGCTCGAAGCGATGAGCGCGAGCACGGTTGCGAAGGAGGTATTCTCAAACGCGTGAAGACCAACGGCAAAGTCGTTGCTTTGCGGCAAGCGCGCAGCATCGACGGCGCGCACGAGCCAGATGTTGCCAAGCTGGCGCGCCTGCTTGCTGCCTATGCCCCGCACGACGGGAGTTTTGCGTTAGGCATCCCTGAATTGCACGCCAGCCGCTTTTCGCGAACCAACCGGCAGTGCGTCCATGCCCTTCAGTTGCCTTGCCTGTCCATCGTCGCACAAGGAGCGAAGACGGTCATCGTGGGGGACGAGGTCTTCGAGTACGACTTGTCGTGCATGCTGGTTTACTCGGTTGCACTCCCAGTTGCTGCCCAGATCACGCGAGCTAGCCATTCCGAACCTTACCTGTCTCTGAGGTTGGACATCGATCCGCACAAGATCGCCGAGCTGGTCTTGAAAGTCTATCCGCAAGGTCTGCCTCCTGTGCAAGAGCGGCGCGCGGTTTATATCACCCCGGTCGATGCCAGTATCGTGAACGCGTCGACGCGCTTGATGGAGTGCCTGGCGCAGCCTGGAGATGCTGAACTGGTCGCCCCGCTTGTGGTGGACGAAATCCTGATCCGGCTGCTGCGCAGTCCGATTGGAGTTCGCGTGGCGCAGATGGGGTTTGCCGAGTCGAGCGTGAACCGGGTTGCGAAGGCGATTTCGTGGTTGCGCGCCAATTTCTCCCAACCGATGAAGGTCGAGGAGTTGGCCGAGCTGGTGCACATGAGTGTGTCGTCTTTTCACGAACACTTCAAGTCGGTCACTTCGATGAGCCCGCTGCACTATCAGAAGGTACTGCGCCTGCAGGAGGCGAGGCGACTGATGTTGTCCACGATGATGGACGCGGGTTCGGCGAGCCAGCAGGTGGGGTATCTCAGCGCCTCGCAGTTCAGCCGGGAATACAGCCGCTTTTTTGGGAGCGCTCCAACCAAAGACGTTGCCCGCCTGCGTAGTGAAACGCAAGCCTGGGCGTGATGGCGAGATGAGGAGACGCCTTATGCTTCCATTCATCAGGACGGTGCTGCCCATCTTGTTAATGGTTGGGACTATGGGAGCGGCTGATTTTACCGGCACATGGAGGCTCAATCCCGAGAAGTCGAAGCTCGGCAACCGCGACATATCGCAGGGCACGCTAACCACCAAACAGACCGGCCCAGACACGTATACAAGCACGCTCGATTTCGTAACCAAAGCTGGTGCGAAGCGGCACCAGGAGAGTGTCCGCGTGTGCGACGGCAAAGAACATAAAGAACCGCATGTTGACCCCTCGAAGTTCTCAACCGTGATGTGCCAGGTCGGGCCAGGTTCGACACGGAAAATCGTAGAGAAGGAAAACGACAAGGTCGTGGTGGAGATGACTTCGACGGTGTCGGCCGACGGAAAAGTCCTGACCAACGTGTGGAAGTACGAGGATGGTGACGTGGTGTTCGTGTTCGAGAAGCAGTAGCTACACGGTACAGGCGCCGCGCAGCAGCTCGCGGCGGGTAACAGGGTGGTTTTCGGCGACTGGCATTAGCCCTCACCTTTTCATGGCGATCCTACTTCGCGTGCTACGCATAGGCCGTGCGATGAGCCGAACTATAGCCTGAGCAGAGTGGCGAGTTCCTGACCTCGGCACGCCAAATGCAAATCGATTTTCGCTTTGTGGGAGGGTCACCTGGGCACCAGACGGAGCCGAGATGATTATCTAATCAGCCTTTTCGACTGTGGTAATATTCTCGGACTCCGTCGGCATTTCGATTGGATTCCACGCCTTACTGATTTCACGGTTACATCATCTGTACCGGTCGTTCCCTCAGTTCAACCCTTGGAGAGATGGCCAATGCCTGTTGAGCCCGTGATTGAGTTACAACTCAGCGCCCAGACTTTTCTCAATGCGCAGTTGCTTACGTTGCAGACCGAGCAGCTGTCATTCCCTGCTCCGTTCAGTATTAGCGGCTATCAACTTGTTGTCGATCACGTGGAGTTTGGCGCCAGCTCGTTTTCAAGTCCTGCGCCCGTGAACAAGTTCATCTATTACAACCAGCTCTACACCGGCATCACTTCGACCCCCATCTCTGCCACGCGTCCGCAGATTTCGCAGGCCGTCACCATCGTTGTCGTAAGCCTTCAAGACGTCGAAGCCAACCCTAACGGCGTCCCTCAGCACCCAATCCGTTTCAACGTAACGATGGTTCTTGGCGTGGACTACATCGTGCAAGGCTATGACACGGACGTAATGACCGTATCCGTGGACCACGTGGTTCCGGGCCCGCTGCCGACGCTGCCGGCTGGCGTTGATCCCAACCAGGTCAACCAGCAACTCATAGCGTTCCTCTCCAGTGCCAGCGCGCAGTCCATCAACCTGGGCTTGGCGAAGGTCGCGGAAACAGATACCGGCACCAGCACTTCGAGCGGCGGAGGTTCTCTGAACGGGTCGGGACTTGTCGCCAACCAAAATCCCGGCATCGGCACCAACCCAAGCTTTGTCTTGAACGCAGGCGTCGCGGTCTCTTCCGACCTCCAGCGCATCGCGTTCCGGCTGGAGTTTGGCGTTGGAGACAGCACCGACCCCACCAGTTGGCAGGCGTTCTATGCCGGGAATTTCATCGACCGTTTGCTCGACAGCACGGGTAAGGAACGATCCCTCGCTGTGTATGAATCTTCCGCCGTCCTGGAAAGCACCACCAGCGCGAAGATTTACAGCGGCCTCATCGCCGACCAGCAGAAGCACGAAAGCGATGCTGTCCACCTTGACGTCACCACCGGCGTGTCGACGAACTACTCCGACAATGGAGGAGTAGCGTCCCTCAAGTCCCAATTCAGCGGTGACCTGCATACGCCGGCCTGCACGGTCCACATCGATGTCACTGTCGCCTCGACCATGTCGATTCTCCAGACCAATACCCTGACCGTCGACAGCAATTACTCCTGGAATTCCGACACCGACGCTTGCACGGTTATCGCCGGGGTGCTCGGAGCCGCTATCGGCATCTTCACCAACTTCATCTTCCCTCTCAGCGACATGCTCATCGAGCCCGTGTTCTTCTCCGTCGCTGGGATGGCCGCCGTGCTGGTCGCCAAGAATGTCGTGAGTCCTCCCTCGAATACTCCCAACGACTGCAATCAGCTCTCGGATACGCACATCGTTTGCAACCAGAAGCTCAATGTGGCCAACTCGCCGATCGGGAACCTGGCACTCAACGCTCTTGTCGCACAGACTGACGGCATTTCGCTGGTGGGTGACTTCGATCCGGTTCCGGTTGGCATACCGCAGATGTCCACCACGATCGAGACCGAGTTCACCTGGTACGGCCCGTCCATCTCCTGCGGTCAGATCAGCGGTCAGGAAGTCAACAACTACCTGAAAGACCCGAAGGACTTCTCTCACCTCAAGGCTAGTGCGAGCGTCACCGCCCTGACGACTGCACCAATCTTCTTCATTAGCGCCAGTATTGTGAATGACCCGCTAAACGTGTTCAGCGTGGCCGCGCCCGCT
Organism: uncultured Acidobacteriaceae bacterium; assembly: GCA_963837915.1. Lineage (GTDB taxonomy): Bacteria > Acidobacteriota > Terriglobia > Terriglobales > Acidobacteriaceae > DASRAA01. The sequence goes on along the minus strand of CAWIPZ010000009.1, from coordinate 258,652 downwards.
TACGGCACACAAGCGCCATTTGAACTCACGGTGGATATTCCTTACCCGGGCGACCAGTTCTTCGCTGCGCCTTATGGCTGTCAGATTCTGGTGCAGACCACTGGCGGCACGCGCGACATCCTCATCCCTGCGCCGCCGCCTCTGAGCCAGCTCCAGATCGAGGAGCTTGCCGCACAAATCGCTGGTCAGGTCCTGTTCTGCCAGAAGCTGGTTGACCAATGGTGGCTCTACTTCCACCAGTACAACCCCGTCTGGGGCGTCGATCCGTCGATTGGCGAAAACTCGGTTGAGCACGGGTACGAGGTCGAAATCACCGGGCTCAATGCCGGCGAGGTCGCTACTCTGCTTGGCGCTGGCAATCAGCTGCTGCAGACGGGCATCGCGCAAGCGGGATCGTCCTTGCGACTGAGCGCGGTCGTCGCACCCAGTGGTGATGGAGAACTCGCGATCCTGCGCGGCGAGGCCGGTGCGAACAACCCCGCTCCGCCCGCGCCTGCTCCCCGCATTGCCATTAGCGAAGCCAAGGCCACACTTCCGGTCGCGCCGGTGAGCCGTGGTATTGCCGTCAAAGAACAGCTCATCATTCGCGCCGGGACAATTCAGTTGACGCAACCCTGCCGCAGTCTTGCTGCCGCCTACCTTGGCAATTCGCCCAAGGCCATAGTTGTCACAGACAGCCGGGTGCTGACGTTCGATCTTTCCAACGTCGCTGCTCCGGCGAGCAGCGACTCCTGGACTGTGCCCGGAATCCGCGGAGTGCTGGTGCAGCCGCAGGCCCCGCTGGCCTACGGAGAAGATGGCATGGCCTTGCTCGCCGCTAATGGAATCGTGGTTCCTGTGGGCGGCTGCGGTTGCTCTGAGGAGCCCGAGTATTATGACGTCGCCAGCGCTGGCGCCTACGTCTACGCTATCTCCAGCCGCGGTCTCGAAGTTTTTTCCAGTCGTCTACGACTGCGGCACATCGTTCCGCTCGAGCACGCCCGTTCGATCGCTCACATTGGCAACAAGCTGGTCATCGGCGGAAAGAAAGGCTACGCCGTCTTTCATCTTGGAGATCCCGCACGGCCTGAATTCGGGCACCATCAGGCCATCGGCAGTGTTGCCGAACTCGTCGTGCCACCGGGTAGCAGCGGACATCAGCTTCTGGTCGTCCCTCATGAAGGAGCGGCGCAACTGGTTGACTTCGCCGGACACGGCGAACCCAAGCTGGTGGCAACGTTCCCGGTGCTGCCGTGGTACGTAGGAGCGGCACGGATTGGAAACTACCTGCTGCGTCCCAGCTCTGACCGCTTGTCGGTTTCGGTGAGCTACTTGGGGAACTCGGTGACGGTATAGCGCGCTGATGGGGTGGGCTGCTAGCCTACCCTTCCCCTCCCCCCTGCAAATCCTTGTTTTCATAGAGATACGCGCATTTTCTGCGCAACAGCGAGAAAACAAAGAGCTTACGGGTAAATTCGTCTGAAATAAGGATTTAGGAGAGATTTTTGAGGATTGGGAGGGCGCTGCGGGGTGGGTGGGAGTCGAACAGTTTCCAGAATCATGCCAACTCATGGCCAAGTCTCGCAGCTGTCTGAGGAGAGGATATTGTCTGGCTACCTCGCTGGTTGGAGACAGCTCTCCCTCATCCTTCGATCCGCGAGTATAGGACAGGACGACGGTGGGAAGATAGGACGCCGGTCACGTGTACGCGTGATAAGGGGTCCGGTTTTCCCACTTCGGGATTCCAGATCAAAGCCCGCATTCCCAACGAATGCGGGCCGCGGGATATGAGAGGGACCTTTCTGTTACTGGTACGGATTGGGATCCAACGCCGGCATGTACGAGGCGGACGGTACAAAGTTGCCACCCAAGGAACATTGGGCGTGCTCTCCTACGAGCGTGAACCTGCCATTGAACACCGGACACTTGCAGGTTGCGGTCGAGCCGCCTTCATCGAGCGTGCAGGGCGCGGTCATGCATCCGGCAAATGGCGCTTTCGAACAGGTGGTCGTGGGAGACTGGCGGTTCAAGGCGTTCACCAATGTCTGTTGCGCCGAAGGGTCGTATGTCGAAATTACATCCGCGCCTGGGATGAGGGCCCCGCCGGGAAGGTATTGGCAAACCGGGGCCGTGTTGGTCCCTGTGCAGGTGTTGGTGCCAGTGCTGTTCGCAAAACAAGCCTGAATGGTTGACTGGTACACCGGATAATTCAGAATTGCTGTTGACAGCACAAAATTGGGCTTGTTGTAGACCAGGCACTTGCAATTGGCGGAGTGGCCGTCGGGAGAGAGCGTGCAAGGCAGGGGCGGCTTGCCTGATTCAAAACAAAGCGCGAACTGCGAAGAACACGCTAAGAATTGCGACCCCTTCTCCGCCGTGTCGCGATAGGCAGGCCCGAAATTCGTAGTCCAATGCCGGGAGTCGTCCCAGAACAACGGCGAGTCAGGCACAAACTGCTGCTTCCAGTTCAGTGGGTCGCTCCAGTAGGACGAAGTGGATGCGGAGGAAGCCTGAGGGTTGGTGGTTTGTGCCGCCATTGGGCATGCCAGGCTGCAGCCCAAGAGCATCAGAAATACGCAGGCCAGTAGACGTTGCAGTGGACGCATAAGATTCTCCTCTAACGTCCAGCCCAGCCTTTACGGTCAGTCTGGACGGCGGAATCATTAGCCGGAACGGGCAGTAAGTCAAGCAGATTGTTAACTGTCAGTCGCGGTGGTGCTAGGAACCAGAACACCCACCCCCGGCAGCGAAGACCCAAATTTGCCAACGGCAGGCAAATATGGCCACAGGATATGTGGGCCATCCGCCGCCCGGGGCCTCCCGATTCGAAGCGCTGAGGTTTAATATGTGGGGCCTCTGCTCGGTCGCAGGAGAAAACCACCTTATGTCACATCTCCAAACGATGCTATGGCTGTGTGTTGGCGCCTACGGCATTCATGCGCTGGAAGAGTTCATGTTTGACTGGCGGAACTGGGCGCAGCATGTTTTGCATTTGCCGGCGAGCTGGGAGGACTTCTATCTCACGAACTTCCTAGTGTTGGTGCTGGGAGTTGTGGCAGTGATGATCGCTCCGACGTGGCCCGCGGTAGCGCTGGGATTCCCGGGCCTGATGTTAATCAACGCGACGTTCTTCCATGTCGTGCCATTCGTTGCGACGCGGGGAAGGTTCTCGCCCGGACTGTTTACCGCCATTGTGCTGTTCTTTCCGGTTGGAATCGCCACGATGAGAACGGCGCCGCTGGATGCGCGCGTACTGGCGATCGCGTTCGTGGTAGGAGCAGCCCTGATGGCCACTCCGATCGCGTTCCTGCACCTCAAGCAAAGACCGTATTTCGATCAATCGCGGTGAGCCTTAAGGATCCCCGGACGAGAACGAAGATTGTACCCCGGACGAAAAGCCCCACATTTGCCAGAGGAAGGCAAATATGGGCCACCCGCGGGTGGCTCTTTTCGAATGGAGGATTAAGAACTCTGGAAAGCTCGAAACGAAGAGGCCCACGTTAGGCCAAAAGAAGGCCGAACGTGGGGCACCCCGAAGATTTTAGTTTTTTATACCTGGGCCACCAGCGTGGATTTTATTGATTGGGTCGGATGGGTGACGGTGACGGAGGACACGTTAGTTTGTGCTGTGGTCGTGACGAAAACCCCCACTCAAGGTCGCTTCGCGCCCTTGAATGGGGCACCCTCGTTCTAAATTTTTGAGTTGACAAGGGTTACCTGGGCCACCCGCCGGGATGGGCCACCCTCTCCTGTAAGTTTATTCCTATCAATAAGTTGACGGGGTGGGCCACCCGCCACCCGCCCGCCCGCTTCAGTCCGTTCCGTAAACTTGAATCCGCGCAGACCTTGTGCGATCAGCTGACCAGTTTTTGAAGGTGGCAACAATAACGTCATCAAGTACGTTGTACGACCATGCGGACCATCCGATTCCGCAGATCATCCATGTACCAGACTGCTCCTTGCAGGGTTGCCAGTTACCAAGTGAATCGCTGGCGGAAACATCCACTCGGACTGAGTGATGCTTGCTCGTCAGTCGCGCCGCAACGATTGCGCATGATGCTGGCCTGTTAGGATCACCGATCCCGAGGATCCCGGCGAAATTTAAAGGAACCATCACGGTCCGTATCTCATCGTCGCTTGTGGGGACAAGCGACGACAATGCGGGATGGTCCGAAGCAAGTTGGTTCGCCGCTATGTCCCTCGCTATACCGGCAACATTTTCAATCGAAGCGTCGACGCACGGAGGATTTGAGGACTGTGCGTAGCTCCCGGGCGGTACCACAAACATCTTCTCCACGATCAGCTTCTCAGACGGAATGGCGGAAATTGATTGACCCGATCCTACAGAAGAATTGCTTTGACCACCGGATGCGCCCCCGTATCCCCCAGTTCCGTACCCACCCTTACCAAAACCGGTGATTGCGGCCGGGCGTGATGTTTGCGATGCGGAGTTGTTTGGGATAAGGCCTGAAGTCAAACCAGCCTTCAATCTCTTTGCGGTTTCGGGATCAGAAATGAGGCCGAGAGACAAGATCGAATTGAGGTTAGTGACTCTAGTATCGTAGTCAGGCGACTTAGTCGCCTCCAAGATCAAATCTGAGTCGGCTCTTTGCCGCGCTAGGTATTTGTCCGTATTAGCCTTCTCCACCGCCATGGTGTGGCTCACGTATTGTGTGTACCACGCGACACCAAAGTTGCCCAGCAGTCCAATCGCTGCTGCAATCACTCCAAGAAGCACAGGATCGCGAAAAGCCGACTTTTTATTTGCCTCCTCTTTGGCTACAATATCGCGCTCACTAAGCTTTAATTCATCGATTTTCAAACCTACATCTGCTTGCGCCTTTCTGGTCTCCAAACTAAGTCGACGCTCATCTGTATTGAGAGCGGCGATTTCTGGTGGCTCTGGGGGCAGTGGTTTGGATTCGATAGACATTTCATCTACCCGCAGTCAATTTTTGAATTAGAAAACGCCACGATTGTACAGCAGGGCGCCAGCTTACACTCTCGCCGGCCCCGGAACCTCAGGTGTTGACTTAGGCGGCGTTCGTCCCACACGCCGCGTCACATTATCGTGCCCACACGACCGGACAAACTTTAGAGAGCCGCCGCTTTCGTCTCGATCAGCTTCTTCACCCGCTCCACGAAAACATCCACCGGCACTGAGCCTTCGGCTTTTTCCTGGCCCCTCACGCGGACGTTGACTTCGCCCGACTCCATTTCGCGGTCGCCTAGGACCAACTGGAACGGGACCTTCTGCATGGCGTGCTCGCGGATTTTGGCGTTCATCTTTTCATTGCGGGCGTCGACGTGGACGCGCACTCCGGCGGCCTTGAGCTTCTCGCCGACTTCGTAGGCGTAGGCCTGGTGCTTCTCGCCGATGGGGATGATGGCCACCTGCACGGGTGAGAGCCAGACAGGGAAGGCTCCGGCGTAGTGCTCGATGAGCACTCCGAAGAAGCGCTCGATGGAGCCGTAGAGAGCGCGGTGCACCATGAGCGGCTGGTGGCGCTTGCCGTCTTCGCCGACGTACTCGAGCTGGAAGCGCTCGGGCAGGGTGAAGTCGAACTGCACGGTGGAGAGCTGCCAGAGGCGTCCGATGGCGTCGACCAGCTTGATGTCGATTTTGGGGCCGTAAAACGCGGCTTCGCCGGGGATGGTCTTGTACTCGATGTTGCGGCGCTTGAGGGCGTGCTCGAGCGATCGCTCGGCCAGCTCCCATTGGTCGGGGCGTCCGGCGTAGGTCTTCTGGTCGTTCGGGTCCCAGGTGGAAAGCTCGACCTGGTACTTGTCGAATCCGTAAACGCGGAGGACTTCGAGGGCGAAGTCGATGCAGCCGACGACCTCGTCTTCGATCTGATCGGGCGTGCAGAAGATGTGGGCGTCGTCCTGAGTAAAGCCGCGCACGCGCAGCAGGCCGTGCATGACGCCGGAGCGCTCGTAGCGATAGACGGTGCCGAGCTCGCCGTAGCGCGCGGGCAGGTCGCGGTAGGACTTGAGCGAGTCCTGATAGATGAGGATGTGGAACGGACAGTTCATGGGCTTCATGCGGTATTCCGCGTCGTCCAGTTCCATGGGGGTGAACATGTTCTGCGCGTAGTAGCCGGCGTGGCCGGAGGTCTTCCAGAGGTCGGTGCGGGCGACGTGCGGGGTAAAGACGAGCGAGTATCCGCGACGGAGATATTCGTCGCGCATCCAGTCTTCCATCTCTTTGCGGATGAGGCCGCCCTTGGGATGCCAGAAGATGAGGCCGGGGCCGGCGAGCTCCTGAATGGAGAACAGGTCGAGCTGCTTGCCGAGCAGGCGATGGTCGCGCTTCTTGGCTTCTTCGAGCTTGTTGAGGTAGTCGTCGAGCTCTTTCTTGGAGTAGAACGACGTGCCGTAGATGCGTTGGAGCTGCGGGTTTTTCTCGTCGCCCAGCCAGTAGGCTCCGGCGATGTTGAGGAGTTTGAAGGCCTTGATGCGTCCGGTGGACGGGATGTGCGGGCCGCGGCAAAAGTCGGTGAACTTGCCCGTCTTGTAGATGGAGATCTTTTCATCGGGCGAGGTGAATTGCTCGATGAAATGACACTTCATGAAGTCCCCTTCGGATTTGAAGCGCTCGAGGCCTTCGGTGCGAGGCAGGAATTCGCGCGCGTAGGGCAGGTCGGCCTTGGCGAGTTCCTGCATCTTCTTCTCGATGGCGGCGAGGTCGTCGGGGGTGAAGGGCTTCTCGCGATAGAAGTCGTAGAAGAATCCGTTCTCGGTGGCAGGGCCGTGTCCAAGCTTGGTCTCGGGAAAGAGTTCGAGGACAGCGGCCGCCATGAGGTGCGCGGAGGAGTGGCGGAAGACTTCGAGGGCTTCGGGATCGCGCTCGGTGAGCAGGCGGAGTTCGACGTCGCTTTCTAATGGGCGCGTGAGGTCGACCAGTTGGGGCTTATCACCGTTGGAGCTCGGCTTGATCTGGGCGGCGAGTGCGGCGTCGGCGAGGCGCGGGCTGATGCCCTTTGCGATATCGAGGGCGGTGGTGCCGGAGGGTACTTCTTTGACGCTGCCGTCGGGCAGTTTTACATGGATGAGTTCGGACATGAAGAGTTTTCCTGATGCTCCGTGCAATTTTTAATTCTAGTAGTGATAGCGGGCTTGAAGGAAATCGATACGCGACGCGCTGACCTTGTACACCAGGCGATGCTCTTGATTGATGCGACGCGACCAGCATCCCGCTAACTCGTGCCTTAAGGGTTCGGGCTTACCCAAGCCTTGGAATGGGTCTCTCAGCGCTGCTTCCACCAGTTCCAGGATCCTCAAAGCGACTTTGCGGTCGGTTTTGATCCAGAATTCCAAGTCGCGGCGGAACTCGATATCGAACACCGCGTCGCGCCTAGCTGTTTCTTTCAAGCCCCATCTCCCGCCGCAGTTTTTCGACTGATTCGGGCTTGCCCTTGCCTTGCTTGGCACGGCGCAGCGCAGCCCGCAGCCTTTTCGCATTGGCAGGCGAGCGCAGCAGGTAGGCTGTCTCCATCAGGCTCGCTAGTTCATGGGCGGGAACCAGGGCGACGTCTTCCGCGCCGCGGCGGCGGACGATGACAACTTCCTGGTCGTCGGTAACTCGGTCCAACACGGAGGCCAAATTGTCTCGCAGGTTTGTATAGGTGGTATCGACCGGCATTCCGTCTCCTGTGAAGAAGCGTACAGGATTCCTGTACGTGTTGTCGAGTGTCCACGGGGAAGATCTCCAAATCCCTACGCGCGAGTTCGTCTGGGGCGGACTTCAAGCGCCAGTGCGCCTAGGAAGGCCACGCATCCGACGGTGATGGCGAGCGGAATGGCGAAGTGCAAGTAGGCGTTGCGCATGTCGGGCTGGACGCCGCGGACCAGGCCGTAAGTGACCATTCCGATGATGCCGAGGAGCAGGCCGAGACCCATGCCTCCGGCGGTGAAGAGCAGGGTAGTGAAGAGCACCCGCACCGTCGAAGTGAAGAGGATGGAGAGCTTGGTGCGCTGTTGGCCAGCGGCTGGAGGGGCGGCGGACATAACACTCTAGGGTATAACGAAACGGCGCACGCCCGCATAACGGCCACCGCAGCGGTTGCGTTACAATCACCATTCATGTCTCAAACGTCACAAGCCATTACGCGAACGCCGGCGGAAGTAGTGCGGCTGGCGCCGGTCTCGCAGGCCAGCAATGGCATCTGCTACGCGGTGATGGGCGAGGTCACCAACGGCGCGCGCGACGTGGAGCGGATGGTCACCGCCGTTCCCCGCACCGTGGCCGCGGCGCTGACCCGCAAGGCGTATTACTTTGTGCCGCTGACACTGAATCTCGACGAAGAGACGATGATCGCCGATCGCTACGACGTGCAACTGGCCGATAGCGCGATCTGCCACCGCAATCACACGCTAGGAGATTCGCAATGCGTGTTCATCTCCACGCGGCTGATGGAAGACAGCTTCGCCATCGCGTTCGAGTTCTTCATCAACGTTGGGCACAACTTCGTGGAGAAGGTCGGCGTGGCGCAGGAATTCAGCGACCTGGTGTGGAAGCAGGTGGCCGACAAGGTGCGCGGTGAGACTTCGATGGACGCTTACGAGCTGCGCAAAATCGCCACCAGCAATGGCCCCGAGGCGGAGAAGGCGAAGCACGAGTACCTGATGGCGGCGTTTGCCGATGCGATTGCGGTTTACACGCTGTCGCTGTTTCTCGACGTGGACTACCAGGAACTGCGGGAGCGCGATTATCCGCTGCTGGCTCCGGCAGCGCTGGCAGAGCGGCTGCGCAAAATCAATGAGCTGTTCCCGCCGAATCCGGGGTACGAGTTTGCGGTGTATCACCGGAGAAGGCAGTGAGAACCAGTTGTCGGTGATCAGTTGTCAGTTCTCAGAAATCGTTGACTATCCGCTGACAACCGACAACTGACAACTGGCAACTAATCCATGATTGCGCACCTTCGCGGACGGCTGATCTCGAAGCATCCCAACCAGGCCATTGTTGAGGCGGCGGGCGTCGGCTACGACGTCACGATCACTGTTCCGACATTCTCCGACTTACCTGCTGCGGGCAGTGAAGTCGCGCTGCACATCCACACTCATGTGCGCGAGGACGCGATCGCGTTGTTTGGCTTTCTGCGCGCGGACGAAAAGCAACTCTTCGAGAAGCTGATCACGGTGAGCGGCATTGGGCCGAAGCTGGCAATCACGATTTTGAGCGGCATGGCGACGGTTGATATGGTGGGCGCGATCCGGGCGAATGATCATGCACGGCTGACGCGCATCCCGGGCATCGGCAAGAAGACGGCCGAGCGGATGTGCGTGGAGTTGCGGGACAAGCTGGACGCGTTCGGAGCACCGCAGGCCACAGTCACCGCGGTTTCAGCGGTTGAGGAAGACGTCATCTCGGCATTGACGAATCTTGGCTACCAGCGAGCGCTGGCGGAGAAGGCGGTCGAACGGGCCGTGGCCTCGGCAGGGCGCGAGAATTTCGACGCGATCTTCAGAGCAGCGCTGGGGGTGATGTCGAAGTAGCAAAACCATTCTCGCCACGGAGGCACGGAGGATACGGAGGTTTCAAATCTTACGTTCTTTGTCTTCCGTCAGCGGTACGACCTTAACCATCTGCTTGTCGTCGTCAATGATGTAGACGTCATCTCCGTGCTCGGCTTCACGAATCACCTTCTCGAAATGCCGTTGCGCCTCGGCGACCATGTACGTTTTTGTCGTCATGCCTTTGTGTCTCTGTCTCTTATTCGACCTAGTTCCAGTCCAACAACTCGTGATGAGCGGCTTCGGCCGCGTCGCGGAATTGGGTGTGTTTGCAGGCCGAACACTGGGCACGAATGGACTTGAGATCGATTGCCGGGAAAATCATGTCCTGCGACTCGGTGCCGCCCGGAGTCTTTTCCTTGAATAGTGAAACCGCGGGCTCGCCGCAGCGCGAGCAACGAAACACGTAGATGTTCAGGTGCGCCATGGCAGATGTCTCTCTTTCTCTCTTTCCGGTGGATGTGACGAGTATATGCCTCGCACGCGGCACATCTGCTACGGAGTTGCTTCTTCACTTCCCGATGCAAAACGAGCTGAAGATCAGGTTGAGGATGTCATCGGCAGTCGTAGCTCCGGTGATTTCGTCAAGCGGACGTAACGCACTGTAGAGGTCGAGCAGCAGCATCTCGTGTGGAGTTTTGAGTGGAACTGCGGCGGCGGCTTTGTCCAAAGCCGCGATGGAGTCTAGCACCAGCTCTTGGTGACGAACGTTGGTGAGGAAGCCGCTCTCGGGCTGCGCGACACCGTCGCCACCGGCCAGACGCAGGATTTTCGCTCGCAATTGTTCGATGCCCTGGCCGGTCTTGGCGGAAGTCATGACGACCGTCAAGCCACCGTCGGGCATCAACGGTGCGGTCGCGATGGAGTCGATTTTGTTCTGGACCACAATGGCCAGCCGCCGAGTGACGAGTGAAATTAGTTCGGTGTCACGGCGGCGAGCGCCGTCATCGCTCGCGGGATGCGAGGCGTCGAGAACGACAAGAACGATGTCGGCGTCGGCCAAGGCCTCCAGCGACTTGCGCACGCCGATGCTTTCGGCTTCATCGAGAGAATCTCGAATGCCAGCGGTATCCACCAGACGCACAGGAATTCCACCGATGGAGACCGTCTCGCTCACCAGATCGCGCGTGGTGCCGGGCGTCGCGGTAACGATGGCGCGCTCGTGCTCGACCAGGCGATTAAAGAGGCTCGACTTGCCGACATTAGGGCGGCCGACAATGGCGAGCGTCAGCCCTTCGTGCACGACTTTTCCGTAGGTGAAGCTGGCGAGAAGTTGTTCGAGCGGCGCGTGGACTTCGGCGATGCGATCCAGAATTTGCTCGTCCGGAATGATGGAAATGTCGTCTTCCGCGAAGTCGATGCCGGCTTCCATGATGGCGATGAGGTCGACGAGCTTCTGCTTGATCGGCTGCAATCGCTTTGACAGCGCGCCTTCGAGCTGGCGGGCCGCGACCTGCGCCTGGTAGAGGGTCTGCGAGTCGATGAGGTCGCGAACGGCTTCGGCCTGGGTGAGGTCGATGCGGCCGTTGAGGAAGGCACGCATGGTGAATTCGCCGGGCTCGGCGAGACGCGCGCCACGAGCCAGTGCCATCTCGACAACATGACGCAGGACAACTGGTGAGCCGTGACAGGAAATCTCGATTACGTCGTCCGTGGTGTAGGAGTGCGGCTTGGCGAAGTAGGTGACGACGACTTCGTCGATGCGCTCGAGGGTCGAAGGATCGATCAGCTCGCCGAAGTGTGCGCGATTTGGCTTGAGTCCATCAGAATGCGGCAGCTGCAGCATCGGCGCAGCGATGGTCGCTGCTTCTGGCCCCGAGAGGCGCGCCACGCCGATGCCGCCGCGGCCAGGAGGTGTGGCGATGGCGACGATGGTGTCATCGAGGTGCATGGGAATGATTATTCACTAAGACTGTTCACCACGGAGGCACGGAGAACACGGAGAAAAACAATTCAAGTCACAAAAGAAATATGGAATCGGCCTGTACTGGCGCCGCTGTGGCCGCAGGCTGTTTCGCCAAAGGATACGAAGAACGGTCGATCGCGAAGAATAGAAGACCACGAATCTTCTCCGCGTCCTCCGTGCCTCCGTGGTGAGATTTATCTCCGCCTGGGCGATGGTGCTGGTGCGGGAGCTTTGCCCTGATAGTCCTTGGGATAGACGACCACGTAGCGTTGCAGCGATTCGCCCGCGCTTTCGGTGCGCAAGTCTTCCATATCGCGCAATGCAAGGTGCACCAGACGGCGCTCACGCGACGACATGGGCGCGAAGGCGTAAGGCATACCGCTCTGGCGGACGCGGTCGGCGGCAACATTGGCCGACAGCCGCAACTCCTGCTGGCGGGCGGAGCGAAAGTTTTCGCAGTCGAAGACAATCTGGTCATGCTCGTCAGGCGCGAGGCGAAGCATCTCAAGTGCGACATGCTCGAAGGCTCGCAGCAGTTCGCCGCCGCGTTCCTTTACCAGCGGGCTGTCGGAGCCCGAGAGATCCACTTTGATGACCGGCTTGTCAAAGTCGAGCTCACTCGACGGCGGATCGACCATGATCTTGTAGCGAAGGCGGAAATCGCCGGTGGCAATGATTCCGTTGAGCAGTTCGCTGATTCGTTTGGCTGCGGCAATTTTGTCGGTTATGGGCATGGTGAAATAATCGATTTTACAGACCAGTCGTACCGCCGGCTGAAGCCGGCTGCAGTATCAAAGAATGCGCGTCCACGCGGCGCTGAAGCGCCGCTCTACCCAACCTCTACTTTGCGGCCTTGCGGGCGCGTTTTTCGGCCTCGGCGCGCATTTCCTTACCCAGGCCAGTGTGGTTCATTACATATTGCTGCACGATGGCGATGAGGTTGCCGATCACCCAGTACAGGCTCAGTCCTGAGGCCAGTGACCAGCTGAAGAAGCCCAGCATCAGCGGCATCATGATGGTCATCATGCGCTGCTGCGCCGGGTCCATTCCGGCGGCGGGCGTCATCTTCTGCACGAACAGCGTACTAAGCACAATCAGGACCGGAAGGATGAAGAGCTTGTCAGGCGAGGACAGGTCATGCAGCCACAGGAACGGCGCCTGGCGCAGTTCGATGGCGATGCCGAGCATCGAGTAAAACGCGAACAGGAACGGCATCTGGATGACCAGCGGCAGGCAACCGCCCGCCGGGTTCGCGCCGTGCTCTTTGTACAGCGCGGAGATCTCGGCGTTCATGTCGGCGCGCCGCGGATCGCGCAATGGATACTTCTTGTACCTCTCCTGGATGGCTTTCATCTGCGGCTGCAGCTTTTGCATCTTCAGCGCCGACTTCATGCTGGTGATGCGCAGCGGCAGGAGCGCCAGGTTAATGATGACGGTCAGGATGATGATCGACACGCCCCAGTTGGCGGCGATATGGTCATGCGTCCACAGCAGCCAGAGGAACAGCGGGCGGGCGATGAGGCTGAAGAAACCGAAATCGACGACATGGGTCAGGTCAGGACCGCCGGCCTGGCCGTTCAGCGTGTTGCAGTGAACAGTATTGAGGACGTCGAGTGCCTTGGGCCCAACGAATACGCGTTCGCGGGTGATACCGTCAACATCGCCTACCGCCGCACCGAGTACATCCACTTTGACGAGGTTATTGGGATCGGGCTTGGCCGGATCCTTCGGGACCTGGATCTGATCGTGGAAGGTGACCATCGCGGCCTGAGTCGGCGTGTCAGGCAAGAAGATGGCCGCGAAGTATTGGTCCTGCGCGCCAGCCCACATCAAGGGACCGCGGACCGTGTTGCCGCCGCTGATCTTTTTCGCTGCCAGGCGTTCCACTTTGTCGCCCGCGTAGTAATCGACGCGCGCCGATGCGAAAGATGGTCCAGTGCCTTGGTCGCCAAATCCAGCGGGCCATGCCGGATACGCCTGTACCGGCTGGCCATTCACGGTGACGGCTGTTTCCAGCGAAATCACATAGGTGCGATCGAAGCGGAACGTCTTGCGAACCGTGACCGCGCCATCGGAATAAACGAAGCCGAGTTCGCCGGGCACCGTAACGGCAGTGGTCGATTCGCCGGCGGTTGGGATGTACAACGCGGAATTAATCTTGGTGCGGAGCGCTTCGTCGTAGGTGTACAGGCTCAGCGGAAGTCCGAAGCTGGACGAGGCCGGATTCACCAGATCGAGCGGGTGGCCCTTGTCGTCCTTGTATTTCTTGAGGACCCACGATTTCGCCTGCGCGCCGCGATTGCTGAAGACGATGCGATAGAGGTCGTTCTCGACCACAGTCTCGGTTTCGGCGTTTGCAGCTTGGGCCGGTACTGCGGGAACGTTCGATGACTTGGACGTCTCGGCTCGCGCCACGGCAGGCGACTGAGCTTCAGGGGCCTTGGCGGTTTTTGCCGGCTGCGACGGCGGCGGAGTATTCGGCTTGTTCTTGAAGAAAACGAATTGCGCGATGAGGATCAGCGCGAAGGCTGCCATCATCACGAGCAGCATATTGCTCTGGCCGCCGGGCTCTTGTTGAGGATTCTTATACTCGGGCAAATTGACGTTCCATTCAGTAACGGCGGCTTATGGATTCCGGGGCAGCGCCCATCGGGGCAGACTCAACATTATCGGAACACGACTTAGAGCTATTCTTGGGCAAAGGCACAGGATCGTCGCCCGCACGGGCGAGCGGATGACACCGCAGCAAGCGCATCAGCGCAAGCCACGAGCCGCGAAATGCCCCGTGGATCTCTATGGCCTCGAGGGCATATTCAGAACAGGTCGGCACGAAGCGGCAGGCGTGCGGCAGCATCGGCGAAATCCACCGCTTGTAACCGCGTAATCCAGCCTGCATTACCGCTTTCATTTGTCTTCCACCTGCACCTGATTCGCCGGCTTCGCTTCGCGGGCGCGTTGCACGGCCAACTGTAAACCGCGGGCCACTTCTCTTGCGACTTCGGCAAACGGCAACTTGAGTACTGATTTTCGCGGGTGGAACACCACGTCCACCGGCGCTTCCGTCTCAGGCCACGAGGTCCGCACCGCTTCCCGCATGCGGCGCTTGATGCGGTTGCGTTCGACGCTACCGCCCAGGACCTTTCCCACGGTGAATCCTACACGCAGCGAAGGACTGCTTTCCGTCGCTGGTTCTGGCGCGCGCCGCAGGAAAAATACCGTCATGTTACCGGTAAACTGGCGGCGGCCCAACTTGTACACGCGCTGAAAGTCCGTATGCCGCAATAGGCGCTTCGACTTCGCAAATGCACGATCAGGACTGGTCACGGCAGGCATCGGTCAACAGTTACCAGGCCGCTCATTACCCTCAAATCGGAATCCGTTAGAGGCTTTTCGCTGGCCCGACTGCTTTGGTTGAACTGGTGACGGTGCGTACACGGACGAACGGCCTCCGCTATTCGCGGAAACCGGCCTTCACGGCGACGCGCTTGCGACCCTTGGCGCGGCGGCGCGAAATCACCGCACGTCCGCTCTTGGTCTTCATACGGGAACGAAATCCGTGCGTCTTTGAGCGGCGACGACGGTTGGGTTGGAATGTGCGCTTCGGCATGCGAAACTACTGCTCCTCACTGGTCAAAAGTTAACAGGGACAAACTCAAAGTATACCGTCTGGCTTGCCTCAGCCGCAAGCGGAGCGGATCCCATCGATTTCGGTTGTAACATTCGTGCTCCACATGAGGTTAGTATCCCGTGCGGAGCGCAGAATTTTTGCGCCCGCGTCGATTTGCACCACGAGTGTTGCAGGAAAATATTTTTTCGCCAGTAACATTCACGAAATCAATCACTCGCGAAGAGTGTTGCCCGCGCGCGGTGCAACGTCATCTTGTGCATATGTTTTTTCGTGCTAGGATGCCATGCAGCCACAGAGAAAACATTTCACGCACTCTCTCATGAAATGCAGGTTCTTGCCGTGGCCTCTTCGGTTACGGATCTTAACTATCTCCTGAATCGTGTGGTGGATTGTGGCTTTGCTGGCACTTGTCCCCCCTGAATACTAGTGGTTCCGATTCGAGGCAGCGACTGCCTCCAGGTTATTTTGCTATGTCTTATTTCGGATCGACCTCTCCCAATCCGTGGGTCCTCGTACTCGATGCGCTGGAAAAGAAAGTCAACCGGCATTCTTACGAAACCTGGCTCAAACCCACCCGCTTCAGCCATTCGGCAGGACCGACGCTGTTCGTCAAGGTCCCGAACCCTGACTTCTGCCACATCGGCGAGAAGTACGGCGACTTGATCAGCGAGGCCATCGAGAATCTTGGCCTTGAATACCAGGACGTCGAGTTTGTCACCGATGTCGAGCAGCGCTCTGCCAAGCCAGAGCGCGGTGGCGAGGTTCGCCACGGCGAGCCTTTTGCCGAACCGGCCAGTTCGAACGAGAGTAGCGCCGCTGCTTCAGCTCGGCAGCAGCGCTTCGACTGGGACGGCGCCTCGCAACTGAATCCCAAGTACACCTTCGATGGATTCGTCATTGGCTCGGGCAACCAGTTCGCTCATGCGGCGGCGCGTGCCGTGGCGGAACGGCCGTCCAAAGCTTACAACCCGCTCTTCCTGTACGGCGGCGTCGGCATGGGCAAGACGCACCTGATGCAAGCCATCGGACATGAGATCAAGAAGCGCGAGCCGCAGATGGCCATCTGCTACATGTCGGGCGAGAAGTTCACCAACGAAATGATCAACGCATTGCGGAACAACAAGATGACCAGCTTCCGCGACAAGTATCGCAACATGGATGTGCTGTTGGTGGATGACATCCAGTTCCTGGTCAGCAAGGAGCGAACGCAGGAGGAGTTCTTCCACACCTTCAACGCGCTGCACGAGTCGATGCGCCAGATCGTCATCGCCAGTGACCGTCCGCCCAAGGAATTGGCGGAGATCGAGGACCGCTTGCGCAGCCGCTTTGAGTGGGGACTTATCGCCGACATCCAACCGCCTGACCTTGAGACCAAGGTGGCGATCCTCCAGAAGAAAGCCGAGTCCATACCGGTAATGCTGCCCACCGACGTCGCACTCTATATGGCGTCGAACATCCGCAGCAACGTGCGCGAGTTGGAAGGCGCACTGATCCGGCTAGCGGCTTATGTGTCCCTCACAGGAGGTGAACTGAGCATGACGACCGCGCAAGAGGTGCTGAAAAACCTCATCGATTCGCAAATCCGGAAGGTAACCATCGAGTCGATCCAGCGCGCGGTGTCTGACCAGTTCGGGTTGCGCCCGGCGGAGATCAAGGCCAAGAACAACTCGCACTCCATCGTCTACCCGCGCCAGATTGCGATGTACCTGGCGAAGCAATTGACGGAAGCGTCACTGCCGGAAATCGGCCGCCAGTTCGGTGGCAAGCACCACACGACGGTCCTGCATTCGGTCGAGAAGATTACCGAGTTGCGCAAAACCGACAAGGATTTAAACAGACTGCTGAACAAACTCACAGAGATTCTGGGTGGATAAACCGCGTACTTAGTGCGGTTTTTCACTATTGGAAGCCGTTTTCCTTGACCAAGGCTGTGGATGGATTGTGGATGCCGTGCAAGAGGCGGAATAAACTTTTTTGGGGTCCCGGTTCAGCACAGGCAGCACAGAACGCGGCCCTAGTTTTGGTGGCAAGGCGATGATTGGAAGCTCTTTCCGGTAGCAGTTTTGCCGCGCTTTTCCACTTTTCCAGTCTGTCTACTGTTACTACTGTTTTATAAGATTCTTATTTGATATAAGGAAATGCAGAAGTCGCGGGTTCTCGCACCATCCTGTCTGTGCCATCGTCAAGGTTACGGCGCCAGGACGCGACTCCAAGGGTGGATACTATGGCTGCGGAAGCAACTGGAGCAATTCAGGGAACTGCGATGGAAATCAGCGTCAGCAAGTTTGAGTTGCTCAAGGAACTGACGGCCACGCAGGGAGTGGTCGAGCGCAAGACGACGATTCCCATCCTATCCAATTTTTTATTCGAAGCCGCCAACGACCGGCTGACAATTACTGCCACTGATCTTGATCTCAGCCTGCGGACCTCGTGCGCGGCCAAGGTCAAGCGCGAAGGCGCCTGCACCATTCCCGCCCGCAAGCTGTACGACTACGTAAAGCTGCTGCCTGATGGCGATATCTCCATCAAGCTGCTGGAAAACCATTGGGTCAACATTCGCTCGGGACGCTCGAATACGAAGATGGTGGGGATGGCGCGGGCGAATTTCCCTGGGCTGCCTGTCTTCCCGGCGACCGGCAGCGTGAAGATTCCCGCGCAAACCCTGCGCAGCATGATTGGCCGTACGATCTTTGCGATTTCGAATGAAGAGTCGCGCTACACGCTCAACGGCGGACTCATGGTTCTGAAGCCGGAGTCGATCACTATGGTCGCGACTGATGGCCATCGGCTGGCGCACATTGAAAAAACGGGTGAGTCGTTCGACGTGGCCGGCGAGAACAAGACGCTGGTTCCGAAGAAGGCCATGAGCGAGTTGTACTCGCTGCTGCAGAACAGCGACGTTGAGTATGTGGAGTTTGCCAAGGACGATTCGACGCTCTTCTTCCGCATCGGCGAGCGACTGCTGACTTCGCGTCAGTTGACCGGACAATTCCCCAACTACGAGGCCGTGCTGCCCCGCGAGACCACCAAGTCCGTCGTCGTTCAAGGCAACGATCTCAACACCGCGATCCAACGCGTCGCCCAATTCGCCGACGAGCGCTCGCGCGCCATCCGCATGAAGCTCGACAAGAACGAGCTGAAGATTTCCTCGTCGTCCACGGAGGCCGGCGAGTCGGAAGATTCCATCGAGACTGCTTACACCGCCGATCCGATGACCATCGGATTCAATTCCGAGTACCTGATCGACTTCCTGAAGGCCCAAAGCGCAGGAGAGGTTCGGCTGGAGTTCAAGGACGCCCAGTCCGCCGGCCAGATGCGTCCGGAAGACGGCAGCGACGACGGATTCAAGTACCGCTACGTCGTGATGCCGATGAGGATTTGAAGAAGCTGACAGCCGTAAGCTCTTAGCCAGTGCAAAAACGAATGCCGGACGCTCAGTCCGGCATTTTTAATTGGGCGCGCTCAGCGGGATGACCTACTCGTACGCCAGCGCGTCGATCGGGTCCTTCTGTGCGGCCTTTAGCGCGGGGTAAAACGCTCCCAGCAGCGATCCGATGATGGCGATGATCGTCGCCCGCACCAGCCACTCTGGGGTAATCAGGATGGGCAGGGTCTGGAACTTGTGGTGCAGCGCCGTGCGTGCCGCGTAGCTCACCGCGATGCCCAGGATGATGCCGCCGATGGAGATGAGCAACGTCTCGCGCAGGATGACATTCACGATGTACAGCTTGCCCGCGCCCAGCGACTTCAGGATGCCAATCTCGCGCGTGCGCTCCATCACCGCGGCGTACATCGCCTGGAAGATAACGATGAAGCCGATGACCATCGAGATGCCGATGACCACGTCGATGAACGTCGAGAGCCCGGGAATGCTGCTGGAGCTCATCAGGCTGAGGTATTCCTTGAGCGAGTGAACGCCGTACTGCTCCATGCCGGGGATGCTCTTGATTTCGTGGACCACCGCGTCGGCGTTGTTGGGATCGTCGAGCTTGACGTAAAAAATAGAGGCCTTGCCGTCGGCGCCGATGAGGTCTTGCAGCGTGGCGATGGGCAGGAATTTGCGCGCGCCTTTACCGTGCTCCACGACGCCCGAAATGCGAAAGGTGTGGTTCAGGGTATCGATCGTGTCGCCGACTTTCAGGTGCTTCGATGAGGCCACGTAGTCGTCGATCAGCATGTCATTCGGGCCTTGAAACGGTCCGCCGGACAGGTAGTGGAACGGTCCACCCATCGCCTCGAACGACTTGAGGTCTATGCCATCAATGACTTCGAGGGTCCCGCCGGTAGAAAGCTGGGTGACGACGGGCGCCACGGCCACTACGTGGTCGAGCTTGCGCAGCACGTCAGCTACCTTGATCGACACCGGTGCGCCACTGACGCCCATCAGCAGCGACGAGCCAGGCGGCTGCACCATGATGTCGGCGCCGATGCCCACCTGGCGGTTCTTGGCGTCGTTGAGCATGCCGATGGAGAGGCCGACGATGAGCAGAATCAGGGAGACTTCCACCGCAACCGCTACCACGCTGATGATGGTGCGGAAGGGCCGGTGCACCAGGTTGGCAAAGATCATCTTGTTCATGAGTCGCCTTTGATTGTATCGGATACCGGCGTAACGACGGCGTTGCCGCGGCGACACTACAATGGAGTCCATGGCGCAACAAACCTCTACCTGGAACACGGAGCTCTATCAATCGAGCCACGCTTTCGTTTGGCAATTCGGCCGCGACCTACTGGCGATGCTCGCGCCGCAGGCAGGCGAACGCATTCTTGACGTCGGCTGCGGTACAGGCCAACTCACGTCCGAGATCGCAAAGTCTGGGGCGGAAGTCGTCGGCCTTGACCAGTCTGCCGAGATGATTGGCTCCGCTCGTAAAAACTTTCCGGAGTTGCGCTTTGAAGTGGCCGATATTGCGACGACGAACTACGAAAACGAATTTGATGCGGTCTTCTCAAACGCTGCTCTGCATTGGGTGCGCAATCAGGAGGGTGCCATAACGGCAATGGCACGCGCGCTGAGGCCGGGTGGCCGCCTGGTGTTCGAGATGGGTGGCCGCGGCAACATCCAGGAAATCTGGAACGCTGCGATACAAGCCCTAACTGACATGGGAGTGCCGAATCCCGAGAATCTCTCGCCGTGGTTCTATCCGTCGATTGGCGAATACGCGCCGATGCTGGAGTCGCACGGACTTCAGGTGACGTTTGCCGTGCTGTTCGATCGTCCGACGCCACTCGAAGGTGGGGAGCGAGGTCTACGCACTTGGCTGGAGATGTTCGGCATGTTCGCCAGCAACGTGTTGCGGCCGCAGCAGCGCGAAGAACTCATGCGCCGCATCGAGGATTTGGCACGGTCTGCACTTTTCCGCGACGGCGTGTGGACAGTGGATTACAAGCGCCTGCGCATGATCGCGGTGAAACGACCGTAGTCCGTGCGTATGCCTACCCAGCGCCTCGTCGATCCCGCTACCCACACCGCGAAGTCCCTGCGCGCGGCACCGCCGTTGACCCGCGAGTTCTTCGCTCGTGACGCGGTGACGGTCGCACGCGAGTTGCTGGGCAAGCTGCTTATCCGCCGGAATGGAAGACAACTGCTGGCGGGCCGCCTGGTCGAAGACGAAGCCTACCTCGGCGCCACCGATCCCGCCGCCCACTCCTATATCGGCCGCACGCCCCGCAACGCGGTTCTGTTCGGGCAGCCCGGCCACGCCTATGTGTACTTCATTTACGGCAACCACTACTGCACCAATGTCTCCTGTCTGGCCGACGGCGAAGCGGAGGGCGTCTTGTTCCGCGCTCTCGAGCCTTTTTTTGGATTGAAGGAAATGGCTGACGCCCGCGGAATCGAGCTTTCACCCGAGCCGCGTGTCGCGCAATTGCGGCTTATCTCCAGCGGCCCCGGACGAATGTCGGAAGCGTTGGACATCACCCGGCCGCGCGACAACGGCAAAGACCTGACCGATCCTCGCTCCGACTTATGGTTTGCCGATGATGGCTATCGTCCTAAGCGAATCGCGGTTACTCCGCGCATTGGCATCAAGAAAGCAATCGAGAAGCCCCTGCGCTTCCTGATCGCTGGCAATCCCTTTGTGTCGGGCCCTCGCGTTCGATGAAAACCTATTCCGGATCGTGCCAGCCGCCGACTTCGGCAGCCAGTTCGCGTGCATCCGGAGGCCCCCACGTCCCGGGATCGTACGTCTCCACGGGGCAGCAATCGCCTAGGATGGGCTCGACGATCGCCCACGCGGCTTCTACTGCGTCCTGGCGAACGAACAGCAACTGGTCACCCTTCATCGCGTCGGTCAGCAGGCGTTCGTAAGCCTCCATCTCGGCACTCGCCGCAAACTTCACGGCGGTGAGTTCGACCGGCATGGGAACCATCAAAGGCCCAGGGCGTTTCACCCGCGCTCCCACACTCAGCTCGAAATCAGGGCCCAACCGAAAGCGGTAATAGTTGCGCCCATCGGTTCCCGCCTTGGCCAGCGGGGACTTACGCAGCTTCACGAACACTTCGGTCGCTGTGATCGGCAATTCCTTGCCGGCGCGGATGAGGAATGGCACGCCCGACCAGCGCCACGAATCAACCTCAAGCCGCACCGCCGCAAACGTCTCGACATCGGATTGCGGACTGACGCCGGGCTCGTCCCGATATCCCTTGAACTGCCCGCGCACGATGTTTGCGGGGCTCAGCGGCGGAATCATGCGAAACACTTTCACCTGCTCGTCGCGCACCGAATCGGGATACATAGTCGTGGGCGGCTCCATCGCCAGGTACGACACCACCTCCAGCAGGTGGTTCTGCACCACGTCGCGGATCGCGCCCGCCTCTTCATAAAACTTTCCACGGCCCTCCACGCCGAACGCCTCAGCCATGGTGATCTGCACGCTGTGAACGTAATTGCGGTTCCAGATGGGCTCCAGGAAGCTATTGGCAAAGCGGAAAATCAACAGGTTCTCCACCGCCTCTTTGCCGAGGTAGTGGTCGATACGGAAGATGTGGTCTTCGGGAAAGGCCTGGTGCAGTACGTCATTGAGCTTGCGCGCCGATACCAGGTCGCGGCCGAAAGGTTTCTCGATGACCACGCGCGCATTCTTCGTACATTCCGCCGCCGCCAATCCCTTCACCACCACCGGAAACATGGTGGGCGGAATCGCCAGGTAATGCGTGGGCGACTGTGCGGTGCCCAGTTTCGTTCTGAGCTGCGTGTAGGTATTGGCGTCGTTGTAATCACCGTCGATGTACTGCATGAGCTCGCACAGGCGCTTGAATGCGGCTTCGTCGACCCCCCCTCCGAACTGGGTGATGCCGTCGCGGGCGCGCTCTTGCAGTTGTTCAAGCGTCCAGCCCGACTTGGCGACGCCGATGATTGGCACCTCGAGAAAGCCGTGCTTGATCATGCTTTGCAGCGCCGGAAAGATTTTCTTATGGGCCAGGTCGCCGGTGGCGCCAAAGAATACAAACGCGTCAGACACATTGGACGGCATAATTCCCTCGTATTGATGAATGGCGAACTACCGCACCAGTGTAATCGCACCCAAGCGCGAGGGGGTAGTCTCGTGTGATCGTAACCGTGAACAAACTATGAATCCGCCGCAGGGCGGAAGTGTCACGCCCACGCTTCACTCCTGTACGATTAGTTGATTTTCGATGACGGTTCCCGAAGCCATCCCGCACACCAGCGAGCGCGTGCTCGAGTTCGATCACCTGCGCGAGCTGCTGGTGGCGTACTCCGCTTCTCCGCTTGGTCAGGCGCGGATCGCTGCGCTTGCGCCATCTCGCGAGCGCGATTGGATCGAGCGCCAGCAGCAACTAACCGAAGAGATTCGGGGATACTTTCGCAACGGCGGCCGCTTCGATTTTCACGGCCTGCTCGACCCCACGCCGCTGCTGCACAAGTCGCGAATTCAAGGCGCGGCGCTGGAGTTGACCGAGATCCGCGACGTGCTGCTGCTGGCCGATCGCGCCTCGGAGTGGCGTGAGATCGCATTGCATCCGGCGGTGGCCATCGAAGGCAAGTGGGCCGCGATCAGTGAACTGTCGCAAGCCATCGCCGACTTCACGCCGCTGTTGCGCTACTTCCGCAACAAGATTCTCCCCGACGGAACGCTGGACGATCGTGCTTCGCCCGAGTTGGCCCGCATTAGGCGCGACATCGAGCGGCAGCGACGCTCGATCCAGGAGTCGCTGCAGTCGTACCTGCGGCGCCTCTCCGACGGCGGGGCGGTGCAGGACGAGCTCGTCACCATTCGCGGCGAACGCTTCGTCATCCCCGTGAAGGTCGAACAGCGGCGGCGCGTGCAGGGCGTTGCTCACGGGGCGTCTTCCAGCGGCCAGACCGTTTTCATCGAGCCGCTCGAGACCATCGACCTGAACAACGAACTGGTGCGCCTGCATGACGAAGAGCAGGCTGAGATCCACCGCATTCTTCTCGAGATGACGTCACTGATTGGCGAGCAGGCCGTTGCTCTCGAAACCGCGGTTGGAGTATTGAGTGAGTTGGAACTGCAGTTTGCCAAAGCGCGCTTCGCGCAGGACTACGACTGCGTGGCGGTGAAGTTCATTGGCGGCGATTCCCCGGCGCCGGATTCGCCTTCGGACGCGTTCGTCCTGCGCAATGCGCGTCATCCGCTGTTGGAGCGCACGCTCAAGCCCAAGGGCGTTGCGGTGGTTCCGCTGAGCGTTGAACTCGATGACCAGCACCGCCAGCTCATCATCAGCGGTCCCAACACTGGCGGCAAGACGGTCGCGCTGAAGACGATCGGCTTGATGGCTCTGATGGCGCAGTCGGGCATCCCTCTTCCGGCCGAGCGGGCTGAGCTGCCCATCTTCGATGGCGTCTTCGCTGACATCGGCGATTACCAATCCATCGAGCAGAACCTGTCTACGTTTTCCGCGCACGTAACCAACATCGATTTCATCTCGCATCACGCCACTCGCGATTCGTTGGTGATGCTCGACGAACTCGGCTCGGCTACTGACCCCGAAGAAGGCGCAGCGCTGGCCGTCTCGATTGCCGACTTCTTCCGGCGAGCCGATTGCGTGAGCATTGTTTCTACCCACCACACCGCGCTCAAGGTTTACGCCGCCAACACGCCGGGAGTACTTAACGCCGCGGTCGGCTTCGACGAGCGCACCTTGGCTCCGACGTTCGAGTTACGCATGGGCGTCCCGGGTGCATCGGCGGGCATCAACATCGCCCAGCAACTCGGCCTGAACCCGCAGATCGTCAGCGAAGCACGAGAAAAGCTCACCACCCAGACTCACGATGTCTCCCGCTTTCTCGATCGCCTGCATGAGCAGCTTCGCGAACTCGACGCGGAGCGACTGGCCCTGCGTACGAAAGAACAGGAACTGGCACGCGAGCGCAACCACTTGGAACTGGAAGGCAAGAAAGAGCAGCGCGAAAAGATCCGCGAGATGGAGAAGAAGCTAGAGAGTGTACTGCACAGCTTCGAATACCAGGCCCGCGAGACCGTCAACGCGGTGCAGGACCGCGCGCAGGCGTTGAAGCTTTCGAAAGATGCCGAGCGCCGCATCGCCAAAATGCGCCGCGAATTCCGCGAGCAGTTCGATTCGACGGTCGTCGCGCACACCACAGGCTCTGACGCGGGCGACCGCAACGCCCAGCCGCACGTGGTACAGAGTGTCTCGGTCGGCGACACCGTTCGACTGCGCTCACTGGGTAGCAATGCCAAGGTGCTGCGCCATCTGGACGACGATTCTTTCGAGGTCTCCGTCGGCGCGATGAAGATGAAGGTCCCGCGTGACGACGTGGCCAGCGTGGTGGTTAGTGCCGGTGCCAATCCCGTGGCCGCGGCGCGCTCTCGCGGCATCGGTGTGTCGCTGAGCCGAGAAGACGACAGTGTTCCCACCGAAATTAACGTCATCGGGCAGAACGTCGACGAAGCCACCAGTGCAGTGGAGAAGTTCATCGACCGCGCCTTTCTCTCTGGCGCAATGCGGGTGCGCATCGTACATGGCAGCGGCATGGGCATCCTGCGCAAGGCGCTGCGCGAGTTCCTCAAGTCTCACCCGCACGTCGCTACTGTCGCCGAACCTCCCCAGAACGAAGGCGGAGGCGGAGCGACGGTGGTCGAACTACGCACCTAACCAGTCTGCGAGTTGCTTCTCAAATCTGATCCGTGTAAATCCGCGGTCGATTTTGTCTTTGCTTTTCTTCCCCAATTCTTCTCCGTGTCCTCCGTGCCTCCGTGGTGAATCGCGCCTTCCTTGCAACCTCGGACTGGCCTCTCTACACTTGATTCAGCGATGGGCAAAGTCTCCAAAACCATCAAGGGCTACATCTGGTGGATGTATCCGCGCGGCAGCGTCCACTACGACGTGATGGTGACGCTCATCCTGGCTTTTATTTTCCTCGCCCCCCTGTGGATCAATTTTCGCGACAAGCCGGTCGAGCGTTCGCCCTATCAAACCGAGGTCGTCGTAAAGCCGGAAGGCAACGGGTTTCTCTATAAAGTTGACGCCGGGGCCATACAGCCGGGCAGTGATGACCAGGTGCGCGATGAGCTATTGCGCACCATCGAGCCTATCGCCGGCGAAATCCGCATCGACCGTTACGAAGCAGTTCGTGATGGCAAGCACAACATTGTCGCCTACAACGTCTGGGGACACCGGTAGATTGTTGCGATGAAAAAGACTTTCGCTCTCACCCTGCTATTGCTCGCCGCAACGCTCGCCGCTCACGCCCAGAACCTGGAAGCCGTCCTCAACGCGATGGACAAGGCCGCTGCCGACTTCCACACCGCGCAAACCGACTTTGTCTGGGACCAATACCAGAAGGTAGTGGACGAGCATGACATCCAGAAGGGCACCATGTACTTCCGCCGGCAGGGCGGCGATGTGCAGATGGCCGCCGATATCACTTCGCCCGACAAGAAGTACGTACTGTTCAGCGGCGGCGTGGTGAGCGTTTACCTTCCCAAGGCCGCGCAGGTCACGGAATACAACGCGGGCAAGAATAAGGCGGATTTCGAAACGTTCCTGGTGCTGGGATTCGGCGGCCGCGGCCACGATCTCACCAAGTCGTTCGACGTGAAGTATGACGGCATGGAACAGGCTCAGGGCATCAACGCCGCCAAACTCGAACTCACGCCCAAGTCGCAAAAGGTTTCCAACATGTTCCAGACCATCACGCTCTGGATCGACATGTCGCGTGGGGTGAGCGTGCAACAGTTGTTCAACGAACGCTCTGGCGACTACCGGCTGGCGAAATACAATAACATCAAGCTCAATAGGAAGCTCTCGAACGACGTGTTCAAGCTGAAGACCAGCGGCAAAGTGACCTACGTTAGGCCGAACAGCTAAGATTGCCGTTGAACACGCGCCACTAACATCTGATGCCGGAAGTTTGATTCTGAAGGAGAGAGGCAGATGAAGGCAGTGGTCATGCACCAGTATGGCGGTCCAGACGTACTGAAGTACGAAGACTTTCCCGATCCTGTGCCGGGTCAGGGTGAAGTCCTGGTCCGTGTCGCGGCGGCCAGCATCAATCCGGTGGACCTGTTGCTGCGATCCGGCGCAATGAAAGCTTATTCGCCGGTCCAGTTCCCGGCGGTCCTCGGTCGGGACCTTTCCGGGATGGTTGTGACGCTGGGTCCGGGAGTTACGAAGTTTTCGGTGGGTGATCGAGTTTTTGCGTGGGACTATCACACTTACGCAGAGCTATGTGCCGTTAAGTCAGACGTTCTGGCGAAAATTCCCGACGGCATCGACCTGGTAGAGGCAGCCGCCCTCCCACTGGTCACGATCACTGGAAGCGAGCTCATCTCTGTTGCAAGTGGCGTCAAGGCGGGCCAGACGGTTTTGGTTTCCGGTGCCGTCGGTAACGTTGGCCGCGCGGCGGTGTGCACGGCAAAAGACAAGGGAGCGGTGGTGATTGCCGGAGTGCTCAAGAGACAGTTAGACGAAGCCAGACGGACAGGAGCGGATCAGGTAGTGGCCCTCGACGACCAGGCGGCCTTTGAGGCTCTCGATCCAGTCGACGTGGTTGCCAACACAGTTCGCGGCGCAACCGCCGAGCAGTTGTTAAACAAAGTCAAAGACGGTGGCATGTTTGCGTCGGTCACGGGCGTGCCTGAGAGTGCCAAAGCGCGTCCCTCCGTTCGCACGGTCGCCTTCGTTTCAAAGCCCGATCCTGACACGCTGCTGTATATGGCCAAAGCAGTCTGCGACGGAAGACTTTCCATTCCCATTTCCCAGAGATTGCCCCTAAAAGACGCATGTCAAGGACATATCGCGGTTGAAAAAGGTGCCGGGGGTAAAGTCTTACTTCTGGCTTGAACCGGGGCCCTAAGTTTTCATGAAAAAAACATTCATCCGTCGTACTCCGTGGCCGACGCGCACCTAGGTTCTTCCTACTGGGCCGTCGGCTGCGCCGCTGGAGTCGCCGGTGCGTCTTTCATCTGCGAAGAGTTCTTGATGAACAGTACGGCCTTCCAGATGTCGTCGTCGGAAAGCACGCCGTCCCAGCCGGGCATTCCGGTCAACTTCGCGCCGTACTTGGTCACATAGAAGAGATTGGCGTCGGGATCGTCGGGCGTATGGTTCATGAGCTGCGGCACCGGCGGATAAAACTTGGTCTTCATGGGCGAGATCGGTTCCTTCAGCGTGCCATGGCACAGGGCGCAATGCTTGTCGTAGACCATTGAGCCGTCCATGAGGTTCTCGGTGGTCGGCTTAAACGGGTTCTGCTGCTTGGGAGCATGCGCGTCCACCCATTCGTCCATGGAATGGTTGGCGGTGCGCCGCTCAAATTGACCGGGCCCGTTGGGAACGGCACGGGTGTCCATTTGTCCTGTGTAGACGTACCAATAAGCGCCGCCAAAAACCACCAACAGGGTGAGAATCACACCTAGAAGAAATCCGCGCATGTTTCTCCTTCAAACGTTCTGAAAAGTAGGAAAACTCAAGGTCTACAGATTAAATCACGGCAAATTCGCCGACGTTAAGAAAAGTGACGTTTTGCGTAGAAGTCTAGCCGTGCCGAAAGACCCGGCTAGTAACTCCGCAGCCGGCGCGCTTCGCGAACCACATCTTCGACCTTAGGCAGGAATGCCTCTTCGAGCGGCGGCGAAAACGGCACAGGCGTATCAGCCGACGCGATGCGAGCGATGGGAGCGTCGAGCGCGTCGAAGCACTCTTCGTTGATGATGGCCGCGACCTCGCCCGCAATACCGCCGGTCTTGGTGTCTTCGTGCAGCACGATGACGCGATTGGTCTTCTCCACCGTTTGCCGGATTGCCTCGCGATCGAGCGGCAACACGGTGCGCAGATCGACGACCTCGAGCTCAATGCCTTCCTTGGCCAGGATTTCCGCGGCTTCCAGCGCGACATAGACCATCGCGGCATAGGTGATGACACTGACGTCTCGGCCTTCCCGCGCGATACGCGCCTTGCCAATGGTGACGGTGTAATCGTCGGTGGGAAGCTCTTCCTTGATGCGCCGGTACAGGAACTTGTGCTCGAAAAAGAGTACAGGGTTGTTGTCGCGGATAGCGGACTTGATGAGGCCCTTGGCATCGTAAGCCGTGGCCGGACAGACGACCTTCAGCCCCGGCGTGTGCGCGAAGTAGGTCTCGGGATTCTGCGAATGGAACGGGCCGCCATGCACTCCTCCGCCCGAAGGCCCACGCAAGACCACGGGAACCGGCGCGCCCCAGCGATAATGCGCCTTGGCCAGCAAGTTGACGATCTGGTTGAAGGCGCAACTGATGAAGTCCATGAACTGAAATTCAGCGACGGGACGCATACCGGTGAGCGCGGCCCCGAAGCTGGCATTGACGATGGCCATCTCGGAGATGGGAGTATCGATGACGCGCTCGGGACCGAAGCGGTCGATGAATCCGTCGGTGACTTTGAACGCGCCGCCATAAATGCCGATGTCTTCGCCGATGCAGAAGACGGAGGGATCGCGTTCCATCTCTTCCCAGATGCCCTGGCGGATCGCTTCGAGATAAGTGACAGGTGGCATGGTTGTCTTATGCAACTGCGCTTGACGATTCTATCTGCAAAAGTCGTTACTTCGGCGTATTCGGCGGCGACTTGTCACCCGGTTTCTGCGCCGGAGCGGCCGCTGCCGGCTTCTTCGCCGGCGGTGGCGCGGGCCGCGCATCTCCTCCGTCAAACGGAGCGGGACGGAAGCGCTCCAGCTCCGGGTCCCACGTCCAGACGCTATAGCGGGTGATGGTGGTCTTGTTGTCGGTGACAACCTGCTTTTCCAGGATGCGGAACTGTGCCACTGAGTTGGGCGCGGACTTCAGCTCGGAAAACGTCGAGGTCTCCGTCTGCATCAAGTTGTCGGTCTCGGACGGAGTGCCGTTGGTAAGTGTGATCTCGCTTTTTTCGGTCGTGTCGAGGACGACGGCAACGTGGTCGTGCAGCATCTTGAGCACTACGAAGTCTTGCTGCTGCGCGGCGCCGCTGTCGCGGGTGGCCTCGTGGTGCACCAGGATTTCGGAGACGCCGGGCTGAATCAGATCGGAGAAGGTAATCTCCGGCGGCAGGTCACGCGAGGGCAGACGAATGGTTTGCACGTGCCGCCATTCGGATTTGGGCGCCTTGTCGAAAATCACGACGTAGAGGGAATCGCACTCGGTGGAGTCGGCCAGCAGGACCACGTTTTCCGCTCCGGCTCGAAGCTTCACCGGCCGCTCTTCGACTTTATGAAAGGTGACGCAGGGAGAGTTCGAGTTGGTCCCTGGCTTCGACGGATTGGGCGCGAGAATGCCAAGCTCGAGAGCCAGATCGTTGCGCTGCACGGGCGTCCCATTGCGCAGCGTGTTGGCCACGTCATCGGGCCTGTGGGTAGTGAATTCCTGCGGCTTCTTCTTGAAAGGAAGTTCTGCGGCCGCGGTCACAACCAGGCCCACAAGGACGATGGAGGTAAAGAGAATCTTCATTGCCAAGAAGGGAACCCGTAAGAACGGCGAGCGACTCGGAAACAGTGTGGGTCACGCTTGATAGGCGTCATTTCAGGTGCACCGCGGCTTCACCCGATTTCGGACCTGACGGCGCGGATTTGCGGACCCCGACTTTCACCGGCGCATAGAGCGGCTTGATCGAGTGGCATGAGGGATTGCAATACACATCCTGATGTGTCTTGTCGCTTTCGGGGTCGGGCATGGGCGACGCCACCGCCGCATCGCGCTCGGTCTCCAATTCGCGCTCGACATCGTCGATGAGTTTTTGGTTCTGGTCCGCAGTCAGCCAGCGCTTTACCTTGACCAGGTAGTTTTCGAAGCGCGCGATGGGATCGCGAGCGCGCCAGTAGTCGAAGAGCTTCGCCGGGACATAGTGCGCGGCGTCGTGAATGGCGTGTCCTTTCATGCGCATCATCTTCGCTTCGATGAGCGTCGGACCTTCGCCGCGACGCGCGCGCTCGCAAGCCTCGTGCGTAGCGTCGTAGACCTGGCAGGGATCGGTGCCGTCAACGATGACGCCGGGAATTCCATAAGCGATGGCGCGCTCGGCGAGGTCTTTGACGCAGAACTGCATGTCGCTGGGTGTTGAGTAGCCCCAGAGGTTGTTCTCGACGATCAACACTAGGCCCAGTTTCTGCACAGCGGCGAAGTTGAGGCTCTCGTAGGTGACGCCGGTGGATTGGCCGCCGTCTCCGATGTAGGTGAGTCCGGCGATATTGCGGCCCTGAAGGCGAGCGCCAAGGCAAACGCCGGCCATGATGCCGATCAGCTCTCCGAGCATCGAGATCGGTGCGCAGACGTGGCGGCGCTCCCGGTCACCGAAGTGCGACGATGCATCGCGGCCAAAGGTGGGCGAGTCCGCCTTGGCCATGTATTGCCGCATGATGTCGCGCGGAGTGAAGCCGCGTACGAGCACTGATCCCTGGTTGCGAATCATCGGGCCGAGCCAGTCGTCGGCTTGAAGAGCGAAAGCCGAGGCGCATGAGCAGCCTTCCTGGCCGAGGCCGAAGTACACGCCGCCGACAACCATGCTTTGCTTGTAGAGGTTCTCCAGCACAGCTTCC
This sequence comes from uncultured Acidobacteriaceae bacterium, assembly GCA_963837915.1. Classification (GTDB taxonomy): domain Bacteria; phylum Acidobacteriota; class Terriglobia; order Terriglobales; family Acidobacteriaceae; genus DASRAA01. Next base: position 227,625 of record CAWIPZ010000009.1, on the reverse strand, counting down.
ATGCGGCGGTTGAGCAGCATCCAGCGATAAATGGCGACGCATTGCTCGCGTGCCAGGTACTTCGAATCGCGAATGGGCGGCGCAGCGGCGCTCAGATCGCCTTCGACCTTGTATTCAACGCTGGAGCCTTCGCCCGATTGATACACGCGGAAATTGGGGTGCTCGAGGCGGAAGTCGGGGATGGAGTAGGTGCGGAGCGAGGCCGAAGCAGCTTTTCCGGTCGAACGCGTCGTCACAACAACAGGCTTGGTCCCTGCGGCTGGCGAGGTTTTGCGCTGGTCAGCTCTCGCTTGTGGCTTCTTCGTGTGCTTCCTTTTTTCCATACAGTGCACGGGTACGATAAACGGCTCACCGAATCACTTGCAAGCACAGACGACTTCCACGACGTCTATGCACTATCACTAACCACTATCCACTACTGCTTCGTGTCCAGCGGGTGCTGGGTCTTCTCGAAGAACTCGTTTTGCAGCTTCAGGGCCTGCTGGTCGGCCTTCACCCCTTTGATGGCCTCGGCGATCTGGCTGGACCAGGTCTTCTGGTCGAACTCGCCGAGCTGCTTGGTGGCTGCCGATCCCACGCCCGAGTAGTGGTCGGGAAATTTCGCATACCACCAGATGCCGGTGTAGACGTTCTCAGGAAGTTTGAGGCGGTTCTGGTCGGCGCCGGACTCACTGTCGGCGCGATCGAGGTGAACCAGGTCGGGTCGGGCGACCATCATGGCCGAAGTTTCAGTCTCTCCGGCGTGCATGCCCCCCGGAGTCTTCAGGGGCGGGCGTCCGGGCACGTTTTCCCGCGGCAGCCCGAAGACATAGACGACGTAATCGCGAGGCGTAGCGAGTTGCGCTTGAGCGAACAGCGGCAGCAGGCTTTCATTGCCGCCGTGGCCATTGACAATAAGGACTTTCTCGCAACCGTTGCGCGCCATCTCTTTCACCGTCTCTTGCAGCAGCGTGAGCTGTGTGCTGAGGCTGTAGGCGACTGTGCCGGGCTCCTGCTGCGCTTCGAAAATCTGTCCGAAGTAATACTCGGGAAAGACGACGGCATATTCCTGCTGCACGGCGTTGAACACGGCGAAGCGGACGTCGAGCAGGTCGGTACCAAGCGGAAGATGCGGGCCGTGCTTCTCGATGATGCCGATGGGCAGCACGCAGACTCCCTGCGATTGATGGACGGCCTGCACGAAGTCGGCCGCGGTGAGCTCCTCCCATTTGGGGGAAAGCTTGGTTTGCGCAACGGCGGGAATGGCCAGTGCGAGAAGAAGTGCGACGCGTAGGACGGACATGGGGCCTCCGGAGTTTGAAAAAGGTGATTCTATCGGAGCGCCGGCATTAAAGCGCCGACCATTACGCTAATTCGCTGCCGTCGCCGTGCAACTCGCGCAACTCTTTGGGCGGACGCGCGGGGGTGTCCTGGTTGGTCGGGCTTTCCGGCGCGGAGGCCACCGCTGCCGCCTGGGCAAGAAGGTAGTCGAGCGACTCCAGCCACAGCATCTGCGAGTTGAAGACGCGGCCGAAGTTGCGCGATGCCGAAGTCGCAACCTCTTCGAGCGGGATCGTCTTCTGCAGCTCGCGTTCCATCGATGTAACCGGTTTGCCGGTGATACCGCAGGGCACGATCAGCGAGAAGAAATCGAGGTCGGTCGAGACGTTCAGAGCGAATCCGTGGGTCGTGACCGCACGCGAGATGTGCACGCCGATAGCGGCAATCTTGGCCTCCGGCTTATTGCGGAGCGCGTACGTCCAGACGCCCGTGAGGCCTTTGATGCGTTGAGCGCCAACGCCGAAGTCGCCACAAGTGCGGATCAGTACTTCTTCCAGGCGGCGGACATATTCCACCGCGCCGACCTTGGGATCGAAACTACGAAGGTCGACGATCGGATACGCGACCAGTTGACCGGGGCCATGAAACGTCACGTCGCCGCCACGATCGATCTCGAACAGCTCGACTCCGCGCTGGGCCAGGAACTCCGCAGGGGCCAAAACATTGGCCATCCGCGCATTGCGGCCTAAGGTGATGACGGGCGGATGCTCTAACAAAAGCAGCGTGTTCTGGATGCGGTCGGACTTGCGCATCTCGAGCAGCGTGCGCTGCAATTGGAGCGCTGTGCCGTAGGCGACACGACCGAGATAGAGGACGTTGGTGACCATCACGACGGATCTTGGACAGTATTACTAACATTGGATGAGGTAGCACGTCGATTCGAACCAGAGACACCACGTCGGCAACGGGGTGGCCGCTTTTCCGGTGCTATCCTGAACTCGTATTTCCCCCATGAACCGAGACGTCCAAGAGCCTCCCGTAGTTGTCCACCCTGCGACCGAGCCCGGAGGTGGGGGCAAGTATGTTAAGGGCTTCCTGTTTGGACTGCTGGTGCTGCTCGCCGCGGCGGCGGGAGCCATCTCGGGGATGGTGCTGGTATATTCCACCGACCTGCCGCAAGTCACCGAACTGGAGCAGTACCGTCCGAGCACGATCACTGAGTTGTATGACGACCAGGACCGCGTAATTGGGCAGTTTGCGCTGCAGCGGCGCGTGATCGACAAGTACGACGATTTCCCCAAGGTCCTGCGCGACGCCATCATCTCTACGGAAGACAAAGATTTCGAAAGTCACTGGGGTGTGGACGTGTGGCGCGTGTTTGGCGCGGCCTATCGCGACGTCGCAGTGGGCAGCCGTGCGCAGGGCGCTTCGACGCTTACCATGCAGCTTTCGCGCAACCTGTTCCTGTCGCCTGACCGCAACTTCCGCCGCAAGATGCAGGAAGTGATGCTAGCCATCCAGATCGAGCGGCGCTTCACCAAGCCGCAGATTTTCACGCTGTATGCCAACCAGATTTATCTCGGCCACGGCGTGTATGGCTTCGAAGCAGGGGCGAATTATTACTTCGGCAAGAAGGCCAAGGACCTGACGCTGGAGGAAGCCGCTGTACTTGCTGGGCTACCCAAGGCGCCGAATGCGTATTCGCCGATCAACAATCCCGAGCGCGCGCTGCACCGGCGCAACCTTGTAATCAACAACCTGCTGGAGGACGGCAAGATCACGGCCGAAGAAGCGGAGCGCGCCAAGAATTCGCCCATCAGGCTGAAAGTGCAAGGTGAGCCCAACAGTGTGGCTCCGTATTTTGTGGAGGAGATACGGCAATACCTGGAGAAGAAATACGGCAGCGAAGAGGTACACGAAAAGGGCCTGCGCGTTTACACCTCGTTGAACCTGGATTTGCAGAAGACCGCCAATCAGGCAGTACTCGATGGGTTGGCCACGTATGAGCACCGTCATGGATGGAAGGGCAGCCTGCTGAACGTGATAGCCAATGGCGAGTCGCTCAGCGACTATCGGCACGTGGATTGGGATGGCGACATGGCGCCCGGCAGCTACGTGCATGCTCTGGTGACCAGCGTCAGTCCCCAGTACGCGACGCTGAAGTTCGGTGCTTACGGAGCGGAGCTCGGTCCGGCGGAAATCAAATGGACGCACTACACCTCGCCGCAACAGTTCCTGACGCGCGGCGACCTGGTTTACGTGAAGATCGTGGAGCTGAATGGCACGCAGAGCCGTGTCTCGCTCGAGCAGGAATCGGGCGTGCAAGGAGCGTTGCTGGCGCTGGACAACTCCACTGGCGACGTAAAAGCAATGGTCGGTGGGCGCAGCTTCGAGGAATCGAAGTTCAACCGAGCGACGCAGGCACTGCGCCAGGTCGGTTCGTCGTTCAAGCCATATATCTACACCGCCGCTATCGATGAGGGCATGACGCCCGACGATACCGTGCTCGACGCGCCAGTCAGCTTTCCCGGCGGACCCAGCGGCCCGTACACACCGCACAACTACGATGGCAAATTCGAGGGGCTGATCACGTTCCGCCATGCGCTGGCCGAGTCGCGCAACATTCCGGCGCTCAAAGTCACCGAACGCGTGGGCGGAATCAAGACGGTCATCGAGTATGCGCGCAAGTTCGGCATCACGTCGCCGCTGCCCGCCTATTTGCCGGTTGCGCTGGGTGCGGCCGACATCACGCTGTGGGAACAGACCGCCGCCTTCGCCGTTTTTCCCAATGACGGCGTGCGAGTTGCGCCGCGCATGATCCGCAAGGTCGAGGATTACGACGGCCGGGTGCTGGAGGAAAACTATCCGGAAGTGAAGGACGTGGTCAGCGCACGCACAGCACGCATCATGGTCGGCATGTTGCGCGAAGTGGTGCTGCACGGGACCGGCGCGGCGGCGGCCAAACTCAACCATCCGCTGGGAGGCAAGACCGGAACGACCAACGACTTCACCGACGCGTGGTTCGTGGGTTTCTCGCCGTCAATTACGTGCGGAGTATGGGTGGGCTTCGACGAGAAAAAGACACTGGGCAACAAAGAGACCGGCGCGATGGCCGCACTCCCGATCTGGATGGACTTCATGCGGGTGGCTCTGCAGGGACGCGAGTCGGAAGACTTTGCCGCTCCTCCGCCGGTTGCACCCAACGCGGTCGCGCGCAAGCTGGATACGCCTGACCAACCTGCCGGAGACGGAGAGACGCACTGATGCGCCGCTTTTTTCGCTGGGTGGTCCGGGCGCTGATACTGGCCGTTGTCTTTATGGCGTCGCTCCTGACCGCCATGCGATTTGCGATCCACGGGCGCCAGACGGCGGTACCGAAGATTATTGGCATGACTCCGCGTGACGCGGAAACCGCGCTGGAGGCGCACGGGCTGGTTCTGGATAGCACGGACCGGTTCTTTAGCGCTGAGATACCGGCGGGGCGAATCGTTTCGCAAGCGCCATCGCCGGGCGAGCAAGTGCGCCGAGGTTGGCGGGTGCGCGCGGCCGAGAGCATGGGTCCGCAGCGCGTCACGATCCCCGATCTGACCGGCGACAGCGAACGGTCGGCGGAGATCAACATCAAGCGGCGCGGCCTGGAGATGGGGACGATGGCGGTGGCCGAAATCCCCGACGCGCCGCCCGACCAGATTGTGGCGCAGAGTCCTCCGGCGAATGCTACGAATGTTTCCGCGCCTAAGGTCAGCGTGCTGATCGCCGCCAGCGAAGAACGCAAGTCTTACGTGATGCCCGATCTGCGAGGAAAGACAGAGGATGACGCCGTTAGTGCAATCGTTGGGGCAGGGCTGAAGGTGGGCAGCATCAGCAGCCAGCCCGCGCCGGGTGCGGATGAAAATTCGCCAGAGACGCTACCCGCGGGAACGAGGATTGTCACTAAGACGGTGCCGGGTCCGGGGCAGCGAGTGTGGGATGGGCAGGGCATCGCTCTGGAAGTGACGAGATAGCCGTTAGCTATCGGCCGTCAGCACTTGTAGCTCGCCCGTCGATTTTAAAGGGCACGCCTTCAGCCGTGCCGCAAACGGCAATCGGGCTTTAGAGTCTGTGTGAGAAATACTGTTTGGGTTGCTATGGTGGGAACAACCGGGCCAAAGAACAGCCCCGGAGGGGCGGGAACATGATAGCCCAGCACGGAGCCGAAGGCGGAGTGCGGGGTAGTGTGGGAAAAAGTTTGGAGTCCCCCGGGGACGATTAGAGTTCTCACACAAATCCTTTAGTCCCTAAAGGAGTTCCCGCTACACCTCCTGTGAAAATGCTCTAGCTGATCCGCTCGAGTACCGCCGCGAAGAAACCATCGCAAGGGTGGACGCCGGGGATCGTGCGCAGAAACTTTCCGTCCAGCAACGAATCGAGATCGCTTGTGGCGAGTTCGCCTTCGCTGCGCAGGCGTTCGAGTTCGGCGCGGCAATCCAGCAGAGTGAATTGCGAATCGTCTTGCAGGACTTCCTCCACAACGGCTTGGTTCTCTTCAGGCTCTAGCGAACATGTCGAATAAATCGCACGGCCGCCGGGCGCGACGTGCTTTAGGGCGGCGTGTAGGATAGCCGCCTGCTTGGTATGCAGATCGCTCAAGTCTTCCGGCCTGAGTCGCCACTTGATTTCCGGATTGCGCGCCAGCGTGCCGGTGCCGGAACAGGGAACGTCAGCCAGCACGCGATCGAAGCCGCCCTCCACCGGCAACTCCAGTGTGTCAGCGGTGATCACCTGAACATTGGCTGCACGCACTCGCCGCCGCAGCAAATCAGCGCGATGGGGATGGAGTTCGACGGCGATAATTTCCGCTGACGGGTTACGCGAGGCTATGGCCGCAGTCTTGCTTCCCGGCGCAGCGCAACAATCGAGGATGCGCTCACCCTTGCCGACCAGCGCAGCGACGAGCTGCGATGCTTCGTCCTGAATGAAGACCCGGCCTTCGCGGTAGGCGCGAGTTTGGCCGACATCGCCGCCGGTGACCGTGCGGGCAGAAGTTAATAGCGCTCCGGGCGCGAGTTCAATGCCTTCGGCCTGCAATTCGTGCGCGACTTCGTCGCTGTCGACACGAATCGAAGTCGGCGGTACTTGTTGATCGTGGCGGCAGATGGCCTCAGCGTTCGCAATGCCATAGTGAGCTACCCAGCGCCCGACCACCCACTCGGGATGAGCAAACTCGGCCGCAAGGTCCGCAGCGGTCGACGTTGCACGTGGCTGTAAAGGTTCGACGTTCGCTAGCTTGCGCAGAACCGCATTCGCGAACCGCGCCGCCGAAGTCTTCCGCGCTCGCTTCACCAGTTCGACACTCTCGTTGATGGCGGCGCGCGCGGGGACACGAGTCAGAAACAGAAGCTGATACGCAGCGATGCGGAGCGCGACAAGTACCTGCGGATCCAGCTTGGCCAGCGGGCGCGCCGAGTTCGCAGCGATGGCCCCGTCGAGACGCGACTGCCATCGCAGCACGCCCATCACAATTTCGGTGGTGAGTCCGCGGTCGGCGAGGATGAGCTTGTCGAGTCGGTCGGAATGCAGCAATTCGCTGGCGTAGGCATCCTGCTGCTCGACCCGAAGCAGGATATCGAACGCAGCGGCGCGGGCAGCAGAGACCGGCATTGGCGTTACGCCGTCGACCCCACAGGTTCGTCGCTACGCGGGCGATAGCCGTTGATGAAGTCGCCGGCGCTCATCCGCTTCTTGCCTTCGACTTGCAGCTCGGCAATTTCGAGGGCGGTGCCGTGCGCGAACCCCAGCAAAAGGCGACCGTTCTCGACCGTAAAGTGTCCGGCTTTGACGAGCGCGACTTCAGGGGCAAATGCAGCTGAATGTATATGTAACATCTTGCCGCGAAAGCCGGTGAATGCGCCGGGCCATGGCTGAAGTCCGCGCAGCCGGTTCCAGGTCTCACTCGCGGTGCGCGAGAAATCGATCAGGCCGTCTTCACGTTTCAGAATGGGCGCAAGACTTGCCCGCGAGTTGTCTTGCGGCTGAGGCCGGAGCGTGCCTTCGGCCAGCCCCGCAAGCGAGCGCAGCATCAACTCCGCGCCAGTGTGCGCCAATCGAGGACCGAGCGTGAGCGCGGTATCGTCCGGCCTGATCGGTTCCTCGGCTTGCAGCAGCATGTCGCCGGTGTCGAGTCCGGCGTCGATGCGCATGGTCGTCACTCCGGTCGCGAATTCCCCGTTGGCAATCGCCCATTGAATGGGCGCCGCCCCTCGATACTTGGGTAACAGTGATGCGTGCAGGTTTAGGTTGCCGAGCTTCGGCAAGTCGATCATCCATTGCGGAATGATGCGCCCATACCCGACGACGATGATGGCCTCCGGCGCGATGTTTTCGAGCAAGGCACGGAATTCGTCGTTGCTCTTGATCTTGTCAGGTTGAACGATAGGCAGCCCAAGCTCCATCGCCGCGCCTTTGACGGGCGAGGCCGCCAACTCCATGTGGCGCCCACTCGGACGATCCGGCTGGGTGACGACCTGTCGCACGCGGAAGCCGGCGGTCACGAGCCTTTCCAGCGTGGGGACCGCGAACTGTGGCGTGCCGCAAAAAACCAGGTCCATCACAGGGTCATAACCATTCTCCAGCTTTCATCAGCTTGCGAATTTTGCGCTTCATCAAATCACGCTTGAGCGCGCTGATGTGACTGATGTACAGCTTGCCGTTCAGGTGATCGGTTTCGTGCAGCAGGGCGCGCGCGAGCAGGTCTTCGCCGGTGACCTCGAAGCTCTCTCCCTTAAGGTTTTGCGCACGGGCGGTGACTTTTCGCGCGCGGGTCACCTTCTCGCGAAACTCGGGCAGGCTCAGGCATCCCTCGTTGGAAGTGATGCGGCCCTCGACGTGGATGATCTCCGGATTGACCAGAACGATCTTGGCATCGGGGTCTTCCTTGAAGGTGACGTCGATGACGGCGATACGCTTGCTGACGCCAATCTGCGTGGCGGCCAGGCCGACACCGTGGGCGGCGTACATGCTCTCGAACATGTCATCGGCGAGCTGGCGAAGCTCGGCGTCGAACTTGGTAATGGGGGCCGCAGGTTTTTCCAGGACCGGATCACCGAACTTGACGATGGGGTAGATCATTTAGAAATTTCGCAACTGTTGGCAATAGCCTTCGAAATTACGACGCAGCTCGAGCAGCGAATCGCCGCCGAACTTTTCCAAAGCGAAACGGGCCAAGGTGAGTGCGACCATAGCTTCCGCCGCAACGCCGGCTGCCGGGACCACGCACACGTCCGAGCGCTCGTAGGCGGCTTTGACCTGCTCGCGCGTGGCAAAGTCCACTGAACCCAGCGGACGCCGCAGGGTCGAAATCGGTTTCAGGTAGCCGCGGACGCGAATGTCCTCGCCGTTCGACACCCCACCTTCCAGTCCGCCAGCGTGATTGGACGCGCGAGTAAATCCGGTGAATGAGCTGCCCGAAGAATAGCCAATCTCGTCGTGCACAGCAGAGCCGAGAGAAGTGGATGCGGCGACCGCGTCACCGATCTCCACCCCCTTAACCGCTTGCAGCGACATCACGGCGGCGGCGAGGTGCGTATCGAGTCGCTCGTCCCAGTTAGCGTAGGTGCCGAGACCGGGCGGAACGTTGTGCGCCACAACTTCGAAGATTCCGCCCACGGAGTCGCCGGTGCGCAAGGCGACGTCGACCTGCTCTTTCATGCGAGTTTCCGAAGCAGCGTCGATGCAACTCAGCAGAATTTCTTCCTTGGCAGCGACCGCCTGAATTGCTTCCCAGGTCACGGGTACATCGAGACGGGCGCTGCCGACCGCGATTACGTGGCTCAGAACTTCGATGCCCACTTCCCGCAATAGCAACTTGGCTAGCGCTCCGCCGGCGACGCGGGCAGCGGATTCGCGCGCGGAGGCGCGCTCAAGCACGTAGCGCGCCTCGGTGAAGTTGTACTTCACGGCACCCGCCAGATCCGCGTGACCAGGCCGCGGCGAAGCGACACGCTTGTGCTTGGCGGGATCGCCCTCTTCGACTGGCAGCGACTCGGTCCAGTTCTGCCAGTCGTTGTTGGCCAGCAGCATGGCGATGGGCGACCCGATGGTGTGCCCGTGACGCACGCCGCTCAGGATGTGGGCGGTGTCGCGCTCGATCCGCATACGTCCGCCGCGTCCATAGCCCTGTTGCCGACGCCAGAGCTCGCGATTCACGAACTCAATGTCGACGGCCAGACCTGCGGGCATGCCGGAAAGCAGCGCCACCAGCGCTTCTCCGTGGGATTCACCGGCAGTGGAGAACCGTAGCATAGGGAATTTTCGATTGTAGCTGATGAGGGTGTAAACAAGGTCGTCCCACGCCGTTATCGATCGCTATTCCACCACGATCTCTTCGTCTACCAGCGCTTTGTCTTCTTCGGTTGTGCCGTTCAACGCGAAGGAGTTAGTCACGGCCGCTTTGCCTTGCTCGACGCTGGTGATGACGTAGGAGCAGCCAATCCAATGAGCTTCCTGGAAGTCGGTGGGCGACCAGCGCGCGGGATGGTCGGGATGCGAGTGATAGAAGCCGACGATATCCAGGTCGCGCTCACGGGCCTCGCGCTGCACGCGCACCAGTTCGCGCGGATCAATGTTGTAGCGGTTCTCCGGTGAGTCAACGCGGGTATTGCCGCAGCGGACGGTCGCACGCACCTCGCGCATGTCGTCGTTTATAGCTCCCAGCAATACCCCGCAGCACTCGTGGGGATAGGTTTCCTCACCGTGGCGGCGGATTTCGTCGAACTCGGCTCGTCGTAATTTCAACATAGGATATGAGTTAACAGGTTTCCAAAAAGCTCGCTTTGGCGACCGTTTCGTATCAGGGCATGACTTTAGTCATGCCGCAAAGGTCCAAATAGGAGACGGGCTTTAGCCCCTGTGGTACTTTTCCAGCCCTAGATAAGGACTCCTTCAGCAGCCTGTTAAATCGCCCTAGATTTCATACTCCGGTTTGGAGCCTTCGTCCCAGAAGCGCTCGCTGAGGTACTTGTCCGCGCCGTCGCAGAAGATACATACCACAACCGAGTGTTCAAGTTCGCTCTCGCGGGCGACGCGGAAGGCCCCGACCAGCGAAGCCGCTGAGGAAGTGCCGACCAGCAACCCTTCTTCGCGGGCCAATCGCCGGGCCATCGCGTAGCAGGCTTCCGTGCTGATTTCCAGGTTGCGGTCGGCCAGTGTGGGGTCATAGATCTTGGGCACGATCGACGTCGGCATGTATTTCGCACCCTCGATGCCATGAAAGGGCGAATCGGGTTGGAGCGAAATGCATTGAATCGCCGGATTCAACTCCTTGAGACGACGGGTCGTTCCCATGAATGTTCCCGAAGTACCCAGCACGGTGACGAAGTGCGTGACACGGCCGTAGGTCTGCTCCCAGATTTCGTTGGCGGTGCCATAGTAGTGCGCAAGCCAGTTCGAGTCGTTGGAGTACTGGTCGGCGTAGAAGTAGCGGCTGGGATGCTGCGCGACCATCTCCTGCGCCTTAAGAATCGCTCCGTCGGAACCTTCGCCCGGATCCGTGTAGATGATTTCCGCTCCGTAGGCCTGCAGGATGCGTTTGCGTTCGACGGAGACATTGGCAGGTACGCAGAGAGTGACTCCGAAATTGCAAGCTGCGCCCAGCATAGCGTAGGCGATGCCAGTGTTACCGCTGGTAGAATCGAGCAGCCGCTTGCCTCCCGACATTTTGCCGCTGCGGAATGCCTCCTGCACGATGCCGGAAGCGGCGCGATCTTTCACTGAACCGCCGGGATTGGTCCATTCGGCCTTGCCGTAAACTTCAGTGCGCGGCAAATCAGCGGAAATTCTTTCCAGTCGCACAAGCGGCGTATTGCCAATGCGATCCATGATCGAGAGCCCGATTTTTGTCACCGCGCTGGCAGTGTTCATCACGAATTCATGGGTGCTTCGGTTGCCCGATGCCTATTCCGTGTGCGACAGTTGTGCTTTCCAGACCCGACGGCGAGAAGCCCACGTTTCCACGCAAATCATGGAAAGCTGCCAACTCCCGCCCCAGGGCATGCAGTCATACTAAAAGCAATTCGATGCCAAGGCGGAAGTTTCGATTCCGCCAGGAGAGGCGGCCGCGAGCGGCCGAAAGCTGAGTCAATGGCGAAGAAAATCAAGTCCAAGAGTTTTGAAGATGCAGGGAGCTGGTTCCGCGAAAATGGCTTCGAGCTCACCGACGCCCCCGGCACCAGCGGCCGCGTCTTCCTGAAGAAATACAACGTCTCGGCGGCGATTGAGCGCGCGCCCGACGGCGGCGTGAAGATCTTCGCGTATCCCGGATACCTGTTGGGCGGCGAGATCTCCAAGCTGGTCGATGAGGGATACCAGAAGAAGCTGAAGAACACCAAGACGGAAATCGCTGCAACCGCGGACCACCTCAAGGCGCTGCACCAGTTTGCCGAAGAGATGAAAGAGGGCACCGGCGGCATCAGCCTGTATAACGAATCGCTGGGCACGGTGAGCTCCGAGTACAAATACGACCGCGTGCGCAATCGTGACTTGCCGGAGGCTGAGCGCCCCAAGCGGCCGTGGCAAAAGCCCGCGGCTAAGCGCCCGGCGTAGCCTCGAGAGGCGCGGAGCGCCGACGAGCTTTTAGGCGTGGCCGTCAGGCCGCGCTCCGCGTCCCCTCCATATCCCCCAGCCGCGGAGCGGCCGGTGAACTCCGCTCTTCGACTCTTTCCGCAATCTTTTGAGCCGACGACGCGACTCCGGTCTTATCACTGCCCGCTGTGTCCTGCGTCCTATCGCCGTGCTATCCTCTCGCGTATTCATCACCGGATGAGGTCAAGGGATTTGTGTCCCCACTCACACCGTGCCCAGCGCGCGGGAATATTCGTTCTTTGACAAGCTTCTCGGAAGCGGCGAAGAGATTTGCTCGGCTGGCACCATCTGGGGAAAAATAAGGTTTAGGGTAGCGCTGGCCTTCAGGCCGGCGGCACGCTCAACAATCGCCGCACATGTATGTAAAGAAAGAATGTTCTGCGCATACAAGTATGTAAAGTATGTCGCGATTCCGGCCAAAGACCCTCCATTTCCCTATCTAAGTCCTACGCGCACTGATGGATACGTATAACTCTATTTATAATCAATGGGTTGCGAACAATTTTCGCCCTAACCCATTGATTCTAAACAACCGCACGAAAAGTTTATCTATGTTGTTGTGTTGTAGTTCAACTAAATCACCCCTGCTCCCTGGCGGACTGCCTATGGGTAAAAGGGGCAGGATGAGGAAGTCTTTGCGATACATCGCGGTGCTGGTGATCCTGGCGGCAGGACTTTCGCTGTCGAGTCTGGGCCAATCGCCCTCCGCGCAGAAGCAGGAAGCCGCCATTCGAGCGGTGATCACTCGCAAGTCAAAGCGTGGAACCAGCATGATCTGGAAGGCTTCATGGCAGGATACTGGAACTCGCCCGACCTGACTTTTTCTCCGGTGCTACCGAGACCCATGGCTGGCAGGCCACGCTGGAGCGCTATCGCGAGAAATACCAGTCGGCGGCACAGAGATGGGCAAGCTGGAATTCAAAGACTTGCAGGTTGAGATGCTGGGACCTGATGCTGCGTTCGTCCGGGGAAAGTTTGTGCTTACGTTGTCCAACGGGAAACAGCCACATGGCTTGTTCACGCTGATTTTTCGCCAGTTTCCCGAGGGCTGGCGGATCATTCACGACCACAGTAGCGGGGAGTGACGGTAATTCCCATTTTGGGACAACAAGCGGCCAAATAGGGATGGCACCCACAGGTGTAACATCGAATCGGCCCGAGCGGTTATCACACGACCCTGTGATAAGGCCAACAGGCGGTATCCGCAGATGCGGAACTGCACTGGAGGACATCGTGAGCATTACCAGCGGCGACTTCCGCTCCAAAGTCACATCTTCCACTCTTCTGAGAAAAGAACAGAAACACGAACCGATCACGTGTCTGACGGCGTATGACTACGCCAGCGCACGACTGGTTGATGAAGCCGGCATCGACATTGTCCTGGTGGGCGATTCGCTGGGCATGGTCATGCTGGGCTACGAAAACACCCTGCCGGTGACCATCGAAGAAATGCTGCACCATACGCGTGCGGTACGGCGCGGGGTAAAGCACGCGTTCCTGATTGTGGACATGCCGTTTGCGTCCTACCACGTGAGCGGCAAAGAGACGGTCCGCAACGCGGCGCGCTTCATCAAGGCAGGAGCCGAAGCCGTGAAGATCGAGGGCGGTGAAAAGCGCTCGCGCCTGGTGGATCGGCTGGTGGATGCCGAAATCCCGGTTGTCGGACACATCGGATTGACTCCCCAATCGCTGCACTCAATGGGCGGATACAAGGTGCAAGGAAAGACGCTGGCGGCAGTGGAGCAATTGGTGCACGACGCACTGGCTCTGGAACGCTGCGGGGCATGCTGCGTGGTGCTGGAAGGGATTCCGCGGGAAGTGGCGGCGCTCATCACCCAGGAGATCGAAATTCCCACCATCGGAATCGGCGCGGGACCGGATTGTGACGGGCAGGTGCTGGTGTATCACGACTTGCTGGGACTGACGTTCGCGCCCCCGGCCAAGTTCGTACGGCGATATGCCGACCTGGGAGCAGCGGTCACCAATGCAGTGCAGGCCTACAAGGATGACGTGAAGTCTGGCACCTATCCGTCGGACGCTGAGTCGTATCACTTGCCGAAAGATACGCTTTCGGCCCTGCAGGCCATTGCGGAACGCAAGCGCGCCATGACAGTCTAGGAGCATGCGGGTTTCCTGGCGGACTTGGATGGTCATTGCGTCTGTGGATCGCATTCGGGTGCGATGGCGGGCGCGCAAACGACGACCAAGCCCGCACCCAAACAGCTTCCGACGAAAAAATATTGCCAGGCGCAAGGAGGGTTCTGCTTCCGCTATCCGGCTGCGTGGGAGATGTTGGGCGAGATTCTTGGGCGGCAACGGCATCGTGGTTGCGCCTACGCAAACCCAGTCGCGCGAGGACTGGGATGAGGTCACGGTCGCGCTGGTGGTGCCGGCTCCGCAAGCTGACGAGGCCCCGGTCAGCATCGATCAGGCCATTGCCCGGGCGGTTTCGCGAGTGCGCGAGGGCGGGCAGGACCTCGAGACCGTACAGCGCCAGCAACGACGCGTGGACGACAAGCCCGCGGAACTGATGAAAGTTCGTTACACCGACAAGAACAGCGGGCAGCAGTGGGTCGAAGAGTTGGTGTTTATCGAAGGGCCGGATTCGGAGATCTACTCGGTCGGCTCTGAAGTGCGGTCCCTCGTCGCTGGCGCGCATGGAGCCGCAGTTTTCCACGGATCGTCGAGAGCTGGACCTTGCCGGAGGCAAAGCCGGTTCTGCCAGATGAGAAGTCGCGGAACACCAATCCCTCCAAAATCCTAGTCTGAGAGAGACAAGCTTGCGACAGATCGAAACCATTGCGGAAATGAAAGCCGCGTGCCGCAGCGTGACGCATGCCGGTAAGAAGCTTGGACTTGTCCCGACCATGGGCGCTCTGCACGAGGGGCACCTGTCGCTGGTGCGCGCGGCCGCAGCCGAGTGTGAGGTGGTGTCGGCGTCGATCTTCGTCAACCCGCTGCAATTTGGGCCGACCGAAGATTTTGAGAAGTATCCGCGCAGTCTGCAGCGCGATGCGGAATTGCTGGAGAAAGCTGGAGTGACGATGCTCTTCGTGCCGTCAGTCGCGGAAATGTATCCGGCGGGAGCCACGACCTACGTGGAAGTCATCGACCTGAGCAGCAAGCTCGACGGCGGCTCGCGGCCGGGACACTTTCGCGGCGTCGCAACCGTGGTCAGTAAGCTGTTCGAGATCGTTCGCCCTGACCGCGCCTACTTCGGCCAGAAAGATGCGGCGCAGGTGGCGCTCTTGCGAAAGATGGTTCGCGATCTCGATATGGACGTCGAGGTCGTGGTGTGTCCGATCGTGCGCGAAACGGACGGCCTGGCGATGAGTTCGCGCAACGCGTATCTCAGCCCGGAACAACGGCGGCAAGCGCTGGTGCTGAGCCGGTCGCTACGAGAAGTGAAGTCGGCTGCGGATGCCGGCGAGCAAGATGCACAGAAGCTGGCTGAGGTCGGTACGCGAGTTATCGCTGCAGAGCCAGGTGCGAAACTCGACTATTTCGCGGTGGTTGATCCCGACACGTTGGAGCCGGTGAAGAATGTGTCTCAAGGGACGCTGGTGGCAGTGGCGGCGTGGGTCGGTACGACGCGATTAATCGACAACCTCGTGCTGTGATTGCTGCTAAAGTTCCATCCGGCTCCATCGCTTCCATCCGGAGATCCATGCGCCGCCCAGCAACAAGACAATTGGGAAACACTCCAGCGTGTAGCGAGGCTCGGGGTTTTCCATGGTTCCCAGGAAGGCGGAACGCAACAGCACGAACAGCAGTATCATGCCGAGATAAAGCGGTCGCGGACCGCGAATCACTCCCATGACCGCTGCCAGCAGAAATCCGAGGTTCAGCACGCCCCACAGCGTTGCCAGCACGCAGTCCTGGGTGTCATCGGCATATTCCCACCATCGCGAATCGAGAGGCAGCATTTCGGTGCGCGGACGCAGCCACATATCGGCACTGCGCAACACCGGCAACCAAACGTAATAGCGGAGTGGGTTTCGATGAATGCGTGTCTCGGCCAGTTGGTCAAAGCGCTCGTTCAATTCCGGCCCCACAAAGTGGGACTTGGCATAGTCGTCGAAGATGGCTTGGGTTTGCTGCCGCTCCTGTGCGCTGTCGAAGGCCCGCGAAGGCAAGAGGCTGAAGTCAACATCGCTGCCCGGGACCTGCCAGTAAACTTCTTCGGTCGAAACGTAGTCCACGATCCAGGTGCGCATCCAGCGGTCGAAACCCGAGGGAACGAATTCGTCGGGATCGCTGGCGTAACGGGGCGCGAGCGGCTCAAAGCGGTGGAAGTCGCGCCAGTTGCGAACGGTCCAGGGAACCAGCGGCGCGAGAGAAATGACGAGCACCAGCGCTCCTGCCCAGAAGAGCGCGACCCGCTCGGAAGGTTGGCGAAACATCCGCCACAACAAGTACAGACCAATGGCTGCGAGCAGAATTCCGCCGTCGGGACGCAGGAGAATGCCCGCCGAGACAGCTAAGCCGCAACAAATCCACGCTTTCCCTGAAGAGGAGCCGTCTTCGAGCGCCATGAACCCAGAGACTGCAGCGTCGAGGGCGACGGCGGTGAAGAAGATGCTCAGGGTCTCCGCCAGCGGCGCGACCGTGTAGTTCGCGGTGAAAGGGCAAAGTGCCGCCAGAGCGAAGGCGAACTGGGCAGCCCGGGGAGAGACGGTGCGCCTCGCCAGGTCGGCAATGACAAAACAACCAGCGATGTCGATGGCGATCTGGACCAGCAAAACAGCGTTGTAGTGCTCGCGTCCAAACAGCTTGAAACACAACACCAGGAAGGCCGGATAGCCGGGAAGGCGGATCCAAGTGGGATGAATGCCGTCGTCATGGGTTAGTCCAAAGATGCCATGATCGAGCCAGTTCTTGGCGATATCGCCATAGATGAGCGAATCGCCAGTGACGTGCGGAAATTTGAAATAGAAGACCAGCCGCAGCGCAAGTGCAGCCAAGGCAAACAGAAAAAACCACAGGCGATGTTCCAGCAGCAGCCGCCAAAAGGGCAGCGGCTCGAACGTAACTGCCACCTTGCGTTCAGGTTCGGGCACGAGGCGAATATAGCATCCAGCTACGAAATGCCGGTTCAGCGGTTGGCGAGTCTTTATCGTGCAATATGGGTTAGATTTAGAGAGAGATGAGAGTTTAGTTTAGCGCCGCTCCCGCCCGGTTGCCCCTGACCTCTACATACAGCTACGATAAGTTCGCTCCCGCACCATGCCTAGCAATAAACCTATATTCTTCGACCCGGAAGGTAAGCGCTGGCGCCGCCTGCGACTGATACTCGATGTCAGCGTGATTTTGGCCACGCTGCTGGTGGCATTCTTTGTCATCACTGTGGTTCGTGGATCGTCGGTGCCGGGGATGAATCTGCCCGACGTCAAGAAGCCCTACCATCCGCTCAAGGACAACCTGAAGCGAAAACCGGTTCGCGGGACGAACCAACACAAAGCGACGAAGCAACAGCCGCCGCAGGTGGTGTTGAACTCGCTGGAAGGCATTCGCGGTGCGTTTTATGTGCAGTGGGACGCCGCCAGCTTTGCGTCGCTGAAAGAATATTTCCCGCAGATCGACCTGCTGTTTCCCGAGTGGCTGCACGTGCTGACCGCAGACGGCCGGCTTCAGTCGGTCACGGAAACCAACGTGTTGTTTGACCTGCTGGATGACAAGGGCAAGCCGCGTCCGGTGGACGACAAGGTCATGCCGTTCCTGAAGTCCGAAAAGGCGCAGATGGAAGTGCTGCCGCTGGTCAACAACTTCGACCCCATCAGCAATCAGTGGCGGCCGGATTTGACCGCCAAGTTTCTGGCCGATCCGGCGGCGCGTAAGCGTTTTCGCGATGAGCTAATGACCTTTCTGGATACCGACCAGTACCGGGGCATCACCCTCGACATCGAGGCTTTTCCCGACAGCTCGCGCGGCGATTACAAGCAGCTCGTGCAGGAGCTTTACGGGGACTTGCAGTCGCGGGGACTGAAGCTCTATATCGCGGTTCCCGTAAACGACAAGCAATTCGATTATGCCGGCATCGCGCAATTTTCCGACGGCGTAATCCTGATGAACTACGACGAGCACTATCCCGGCGGAATGCCAGGAGCGGTGGCCAGCCAGGATTGGTTCGTCAAGAACTTGGAAGACGCGCTGACAGTGATGCCGCGCGAGAAGATCATCGCCGCCATCGGCAACTACGGGTACGACTGGGCGAAGAAGCCGGGCCAGAAGAGAGGCACTCCGCCCGAAGCGGTGCATAACGTGTCGGTCCAGGATGCTTGGCTCGAGGCCGAGGAAGCCGAGTCCGATGTGGACTTTGATGGCGATGCAATGAATCCGCATATCGCCTATCTCGACGAGAAGAACATCCGCCACGATGTGTGGTTCCTCGATGGCGTGACCGCGCTGAACCAGATGCGCGCCGCGCAGTCGCTGGGTATCGACACCTTCGCATTGTGGCGCCTGGGCTCCGAAGACCGTTCGCTGTGGGCGATTTGGGACAAGCCCGGCGAAGCTGGAGCGACGACCAAGCTGAATGTTGTGCCGCCCGGCCAGGACGTCGACATCGAGGGCGAGGGAGAGATTCTGCACATCCAGTCGAGGCCGGCTTCTGGCGAGCGGCAGATCACCGTCGATCCCAACACGAACCTCGTCACCGACGAGACGTTTAAGACAATGCCGCAGCCATACACAGTGGACATGTATGGGAGCTCTCCTAAGAAGATTGCAATTACTTTCGATGACGGGCCTGATCCCGAGTGGACGCCGAAGATACTCGACGTATTGAAAGAGAAGAACGCCAAGGCGACATTTTTCCTGATCGGTGTGGAGGCAGAAAAGAACGCCGGCCTCACCAAGCGGATTTACAACGAAGGACACGAAATCGGCAATCACACATTCACGCATCCCGATATCAGCAACGTGTCTAAGCGCTATTTCGAAGTCGAGCTCAATCTGACGGAGCGGTTTTTCGAGGGAAAGCTGGGCGTAAAGCCAGTACTGTTCCGGCCGCCGTATTCGATCGATCAGGAGCCGGATACGGCCGATGAAGTGCGTCCGCTGGAACTGGCCCAGCAGTTGGGTTACATCACCATCGGCGACAAGGTCGATCCCAACGACTGGCGCGACAATCCGCGGCGGCCGGCGAACGAGATCGTGGCCGACGTGATGAAGAACCTGCCACCATGCGATCCGGGGAACCTGACTTGCGGCAACATCATATTGCTGCATGACGGCGGAGGCGATCGCAGCGAAACCCTGAAGGCATTGCCGCTGATCATCGACGGCCTTCGGCAACGCGGCTACGACATCGTGCCGGTGTCGGACCTGCTGGGCAAGACGCGAGCCGACGTGATGCCGCCGATTTCCGCCAACGAGCAGTGGGCCTCTTGGATCGATGGCCTGAACTTCTCGCTCTTCGGGCTGATCTCGTCATTCATCATTTTTGTGTTTTTCGTGGGCGACGTGCTAATGAGCGCGCGCCTCATTCTGGTTGGAGCGTTGGCCACGTTCGACCGCTTCCGGCGGCGCAATGACGTGGCCGATCCCAGCTACCGGCCCAGCGTCGCGGTGCTGATTCCTGCGTACAACGAAGAAACAGTCATCGAGCGCACGGTGCAGTCAGTACTTGAGTCGGACTATCCGAATCTGCGCGTGATCGTCATCGACGACGGTTCGAAAGACCAGACTGCCGCAGTGACACGCTACGCGTTTCGAAAGGAAATTGCTGACGGTCGCGTGACTGTGCTGACCAAGCCCAATTCCGGCAAAGCGGCTGCGCTCAATTACGCGCTGGAACACGTTACGGAAGAGCTGTTCGTCGGCATCGATGCCGACACCATCATCGCGCCCGATGCGATTTCGAAGCTAGTGCCGCACTTTCGCGACTCGCGCGTGGCCGCGATGGCCGGCAACGCCAAAGTCGGCAACCGGGTGAACCTGTGGACGCGCTGGCAGGCGCTGGAGTACATCACCAGCCAGAACTTCGAACGCCGCGCGCTTAATACGCTGAACGCTGTCAGCGTGGTTCCGGGCGCGATTGGTGCATGGCGCACCGCCGACGTGCGCGCCGCCGGCGGCTACCATCACGACACGGTGGCGGAAGACGCTGACCTCACCATGGCGTTGCTACAGGCGGGATATCACGTGAACTACGAGGACCGCGCGCTTGCCTACACCGAGGCCCCCACGACGCCCAATGGTCTGATGCGTCAGCGTTTCCGTTGGTCGTTCGGAATCATGCAGGCAGTGTGGAAGCACAAGGCCGCGATCAAACAGAAGGGCGCGCTGGGCTGGGTTGCGTTGCCAAATGTCATCATCTTCCAAATCCTGTTGCCGCTGGTGTCGCCGTTTATCGACATCATGTTCGTCGTGGGCGCAACCTCGTACTTCATCAACAAGCACTATCATCCGGACTCCGCGAATCCAGCCGACTTCCGCCGTCTGGTGATCTACTTCGCGTTGTTCATGGTGATCGACTTCATCGCTTCGACCATCGCATTTGCCCTGGAGCGCCAACAGCCCGGACGCAAGCGCGACTTCCTGCTGTTGGGACATGTTTGGCTGCAGCGTTTTGCCTATCGCCAGCTTTTCTCGATTGTGCTGTTCAAGACGGTGAAGCGTGCTATTGAAGGCGGCTCGTTTGCGTGGGACAAGCTCGAGCGCACTGCGACCGTCCGACAGCCAGTCGCAGCAGGACGCCAAGGAGACTAAGTTCGTTCCCCACCGATAGTCTCTGCGCATGTTGGTAAACTGTTCCCGACATGCTCCGCAATCATCTTGTCAGGCTTTTCGCCGTCCTCCTCATGGCGACCGCAGCCTTCGGTGCCGCTTACCAGGCTTCGCCCAAACTGGTCGTGATCCTGGTGATCGACCAGTTTCGCGGAGATTATCTGGAACGCTACCACGACGAGTTCGGCCCCAACGGATTTCGCACCTTCACCGATCGCGGCGCGTACTTCCCTGCCTGCTACTACGATTACGCCAATACGCGAACAGCTCCGGGACACGCCACCATTGGTACCGGCACATACACTTCCGGCCACGGGATTCTGGCCAACGAATGGTACGTGGGCAAACGAGTTGTAAGCAGTGTCGAGGATGAATCAACCAAAATCGTCGGCATTGAGGGCGGCCAAACAGGCGCCTCACCGCACAATCTTCTGGCTGATACCGTTGGCGACGAATTACGGCTGGCGACCCAGGGCAATTCTCGGGTGTTCGGGATTGCGCTGAAAGACCGTGCCGCCATTCTTCCCACCGGATTTAGTGCGAACGGCGCCTACTGGATCGACCAAGCGAGCGGCACGTGGGTGACTTCGACCTATTACGTCAAAGAGGCACCCCGCTGGTTGACCAACTTCAATAGCCAGAGTCACGCGCAGAAGTACCTCAATCTCGACTGGAAAGATACCAATGGCGAAGTACTGGGCTCGACCGCGCCCCATGATGGTTCCGACGGCAAGCCCATCAATTACTACGAGCTGATCGGACGGACTCCCTACGGGAATGATTATGAGTTTGAGTTCACGCGCGAGCTCATCCAGCAGGAAAAGCTCGGCCAGGGAACGGTGACCGATCTGCTGGTGCTCAGCTTGTCGGCCAACGATCTGACCGGACACGCCTACGGGCCCGATTCCCCGCAGATGCATGCCATGGCGCTGGCGTTGGATCGGCAGATCGGCGAGTTCCTGACGTTTCTGCAGCAGCAGTATGGCAACCGCTTCTGGATCGCGCTGACGGCAGATCACGGTGTCGCGCCCACCAATGCCACCAGCGTGAGCCTGCGGATTCCAGCCGCCCTGTTTGCGAACAAGGACCTGAAAAGCGATCTGAACAAGGTGTTGGGAACCATGCTGCATAAGCCGGGCGAATACGTTCGCTCGGCTTCCTTCCCCATCATCTTCGTCAACAGTGATGCGTTTGACGAAAAGGTCAGCGAGAGTGACGCCGAAGGATATGTGGCTGAAGCGATGCGGAGGGAGGGCTTCATAACGGCTTACACCAAGGACCAGTTGGCGACCGGCGAAGTTGCGCCGAGTGCCATGGGCCGCATGTACGCCAACAGCTACTCTCCCTATGGAGGCTGGTGGGTGATGGGCCTGCCGCGGCCATTCTCCCTTTCGACCAAAGATGTCGCGGACCACGGTCTGGCTTACAGCTACGACCAGCATGTGCCGCTGGCTTTCTACGGTTCGGCATTCAAGCCGGGTGTTTATCGCGATCAGGTCGAGCCGATCGATCTTGCGCCCACGCTGTCAGTTTTGCTGGGCATTAACAAGCCGACAAATTCAACCGGCCATGTGCTGACCCAGGCGCTGAGTTCGCGCGGCGAAACGCCCAGTCCGGCGCCGGTGGTTGCAAGGCCGCGTTCGGCCCCTGAGAGCCATCCATGACACCGACTGCCAAGTCTGCACTCGATATGAGCGTGTCGGTGGCCGGCATTCAGCTGAAGAATCCGATCATGGCCGCCAGCGGTACCTTCGGCTACGGCGTGGAGTTTGAAGACGTCGTGACGTTGGACCGACTGGGTGGATTCGTGACGAAAGGCTTGTCGCGCGAGCCAATGCCGGGTAACCCTCCTCCGCGGTTATTTGAAACCTCGGCCGGCATGCTGAATGCGATCGGCCTGCAAAACATTGGGGCCGCAGCGTTCCTGAATGAAAAGCTCCCGTTGCTGCGCAAGATCAGCAACATCGTTTTCCTGTGCAATGTGTTTGCGCATTCGCAGGACGAGTACGAAGACGTGGTGCGCATGTTGAACGACGGCGAAGGCATCCACGGCTACGAATTGAACGTCTCGTGCCCGAATACCAAGTGCGGCGGTATCGCATTCGGCACTGATCCCAAGATGCTCTTCGATGTGGTAAGTGCGGTGAAAAAGATCGCCGCACGCCCGGTGATCGTGAAACTGTCGCCCAACGTCACCAGCATTCCGCAAATGGCCCGTGTCGCCGAAGAAGCTGGGGCGGACGCAATTTCGCTGGTGAATACCTTCGTTGGCATGGCCATCGACGCCGAGACACGCCGGCCGAGGATTTCCAATATCACAGCCGGCCTCTCCGGTCCCGCAATCAAGCCGATTGCGCTTCGTATGGTCTGGGAGGCGGCGAAGAGCGTCAGGATCCCGATCATTGGAATCGGCGGCATCAGCACGGCAGAAGACGTGATCGAGTTTATGCTGGCAGGCGCGAGCGCCATTGAAGTCGGCACGGTCAACTTCTGGGACCCGTGCGCCTGCGAGACGCTGGTGGACTCGTTGACCAAGTGGTGCTTGGAACATCGCATCGAGAAGTTGAGCGAATTGACCGGGGGGCTTCAATCAGAACAAACCACGGAAGCGTCCTAGCCCTTCAGATTTTTTACGCTGGTCATCAGGTCGGGATCGAGAGCAAGAATCCCGTTGGTGTGGGTGACGTGAAACAAGTTGGCGACTCGCTCATTCGATCCGGCCACTCGCATCGTTCCTCCCAGTTGCTCCATCTCGCCGAACACATGCATGAGAACTCCGAGTCCTGCGCTGTCCACGATTTCCGTGTGAGTGAGGTCCACCACCAGCTTGCGAACACCCTTCTGGATCAGGGTGTTGATCATGGATTCGGTGAGCCGCAGCTGCGTTCCCAGCGTGAAACGCCCCGCACACGAGACTACTGTTATATCCGGATCGATCTCGAAGACTTCAGTTTCCAGCATCATGGCGAGTGTCCCCAGTTGAAAATGGTTGAAAATGGAAGTGACCTAAGCTAGCACGAATTCGCAGAATCTGTTTCACAGAATCGCCGCGGCGCAACGTTCTGCTTCTTGGTAGCATCCCGGTGTCTCGTTCTCTGGACGCATCCACTTCTTTGTCTTATGGGATCGAGAACA
This sequence comes from uncultured Acidobacteriaceae bacterium, assembly GCA_963837915.1. Classification (GTDB taxonomy): domain Bacteria; phylum Acidobacteriota; class Terriglobia; order Terriglobales; family Acidobacteriaceae; genus DASRAA01. The sequence continues at coordinate 203,883 of CAWIPZ010000009.1, read as the reverse complement.
GCTTCCAGCCGCCCTTTTGATAGTTGAAGATGAAATCAATCAGGACCTGGCTCGCGCACTTCTGATTGTGTACCTCGGCCACCAGGATCGCCTGCCGCACGCCGTTGCGCAAAGTCTCGGTCGAGGCAGTGCGAACCTTTTCTGACTGGGTCAGCAGCTCGCGGTCTGAACACTGGGGTGCAGAGTCACTCTTGCCAGCCTGCGAGATACAAGACGAATCGAACAGTTGGCAGTAAAGGCCGGTACGATGGGTCAACTGGTCCGCGATTTCGTCGCGCGTGCTGTGCTCGGCGTCGCGGCCCAGGTTGACGCCGTCATCCGGAACATAAGCCAGAAATTGCAACGCATCTCCGTTGCGGAGGACGGCGAAGAAGTTGTGCTCCAGAGTTGCCGCAGACGGAGCAGCGCTCGTCGTCTTACCGGCTGATTCGGGAGCCGGGTTTTCTACAGTTTTTCCGGTGCCAGTTTGACCGCGCGATGAAACGGACATGCAAATCAGCAGGCAGCCGATGGCCGCGACGTGCAGTTTCATTTGCGGCGTCCGGGTGGAGACTTCTTGGCCTTCGCCGAGTTTTTTCCCCCAGGTTTGGTCACGGATTTCTGCTTGTCCGCGACGGAGCGAGCACCCGCAAGCTCTTCCCGCCGTTTCTTCGGTAGCCGCTCCCATACCAGGCGATACGATTCCGCCAGAAGCTCACGTAACTCGTCATCGCCGATGGCGTTGAGTGATTGCAGCGCCACCCATTGCGCTCGCGCCATATAAGGAGCAGGAATGACTCCCGTGCGCTCGCACAATTCCGCAAAGCTTTCTGGCGTGCACTTGAACGACAAGCACACCGGAGCAACTTCGAGCGGAGCGACGGCAAACAACTTGCCATCCACCTTGAAACACAAATCGCAACCCCACTGCACGTTCTCCGTGGCGTGGGGAAATCCGAGACAATGCTTGCGAATCGCATCAATATCCATCGTCGGACGCAACCTCGTAGCAGCCAGACGCCGTCACCGTTCACCGTCGTCATGACCGTAGTTCTTCGTGAGTTTAAACCAGCTCGCAAGGCGATAAATCCAAATGTGCTAAGTTGTGTTTTCGCCATGGCATCGGACGTGACACTTTCGCTGGAAGGAAAAACCGCCTTGGTTACGGGAGGCTCGCGCGGCATCGGGGCCGCGACCGTGCGCTTGTTCGTTCGCGCGGGGGCCAAGGTGGTCTTCAACTATCGGCAAGCAGCGGCCGAAGCTGAAAAACTGGTCACCGAATGCGGACCGGCAAACTGCCACGCGGTGCAGGCCGATCTGACGGGAACCGCGACCGTCGAGGCGCTAGTGAAAGCGACTGTCGAGCGATTCGGCGCGCTCGATGTGCTGGTGGGCAATCACGGAATTTGGCCCCCGATAGACGTCCCTATCGACGCGATGCCCGACCAGCAATGGCTTACTACCGTTGCCGTGAACCTCGACAGCATCTTTGCCTTGGTGAAGCATTCGGTAGCGCAGATGAAGCGACAGCAGCAAGGCGGACGCATCGTCTTGGTCAGCTCCACCGCCGGTCAGCGCGGCGAGGCCGGACACGCCGACTACGCTGCCACCAAAGGTGCCCTGATCAGCATGGTGAAAGGACTCTCAACCGAACTGGCTCCCTTCGGCATTCGCGTGAATTGCGTCGCGCCGGGGTGGGTGGAAACTGACATGTCGGCTGACGCGCTGCAAGATTCGCAGCGCAGCCAACGCATCTTCGCCACCATCCCGCTCGGCCGCGTCGGTACACCCGAAGAAGTCGCCGGGCCAATTCTCTTCCTTTGTAGCCACTATGCAGGTTTCATCACCGGAGAGGTCTTCAACGTAAACGGCGGCGCGGTGTTGGCCGGCTAAAGACAATCATGCGATCTGAAAGGGAAGGCGATGATCCGCGGTCGTCTTCAGACATGGATTTATCCGTGTCGTCTGCGGTCGCTTTTGTTCTTCTAGACAGCGACCGCCGAAGCTTCGGGGAAGCGCAACTTGCTTTTCGACAGCGCCCGGTCCAGAAGGTCCTCGATCACTGGTTCTTCCGTGTTCTTCGACATCGCCAGCTCACTTACAAGCAGGTAGCGGGAGCGTTCGAGCATTTTCTTTTCGCGGAAGCTAAGCGGTTTGGCTTGCGCCAGCAGTAGAAGGCCCTTGAGAACGATGGCCACATCGAGGAGGGACCCGGTTCGCATCTTGTCGGAGTTTTCCTTGAACCGGTCTTTCCAGTCGGCGGCATTTTCACATTTGCCGTCGCTAAGAAACTCAATGATCTTCAGCACCTCGCCATTGCGCACGACGCGTCGCAGGCCGACGGTCTCGACGTTGTGAAACGGCACCATCACCTTCAGGCTGCTGGCTTTAATTTTGAGAAGGTAGAACTTTTCGACTTGTGAGCCGATCGTTCGACTGCTGATCTGCTCGATTATGCCGACCCCGTGGTTCGGGTAGACGACCTTGTCACCGATGCTAAAGCTTAGGTTGTTCATGAGAGCCGAACCGCTCCCCAGCGGCCTGGACGAAGCCTATGACAGGTCCCACACCATCTATAGCCGGAGTATAACCCCGATGGCTGAAAACCGTCAATTGGCGGGGATTTCGGAGGAATGGGCCATTGCGAATGAACGCAGTAGAAAATGAACCTGCACGCTTTCGCGTATAATTACCGGATGCCTTCGGGGTGCTGCGACTCCCGCGAAGTCCGCATTGAAGTATGCCTGAACACATCAAGAAGAAGCTCGAACAGGAAATTCAAGTCCTCGAACACGAGCTCAATCACGAATTACCGAAAGAACTGAAGAAGGCCGTGGCCATGGGCGATCTCAGCGAGAACGCCGAGTACCACATGGCCAAGCAGCGGCAGGAGTTTGTCCGCGCGCGCCTGGGCCAGCTAAAAAAACGGATGGCTGAGCTGTCGTTGGTCAACATGGCCAACATCCCCAAAGACAAGGCCGCGATCGGTTCCACCATCCTGGTGTTTGACTCCTCCAAGGGCGAGGAGATCGAGTACAAGCTAGTGACCAGCGAAGAGTCGGATGTAACCAAAGGACTGATCTCTACCACATCGCCGATCGGACGCGCACTTCTCGGCAAGAAGGTGGGCGACACCAGCGAAGTGGTTACTCCCAACGGCAAGCGCGAACTCGAAGTGCTGAAGCTGGTCACTATCCACGACGAGGTGTAATGACCTGGACGAGCGCAGTCGGGCGTTCAAGTAAGTGGCTGTTGTACAAGATTGTGCATGGTCTCGCCCTCAGCCGCATCTCGCCCAACGCTCTCACCTTCATCGGACTGCTGATCAATGTGGTGGCGGGCTTTCTCTTCGGCTACGCTAACGCGGAAAACCAGCGGCGCATGTTCGTCTATGCCGGGCTCGTCATTATCGGGGCAGGCATCTTCGATATGGTGGACGGCCGTGTAGCGCGCGCCACCAACCAGGTCACCCGGTTTGGCGGGTTCTTCGATTCGGTCATCGACCGCTACAGTGATGTTGCGCTCTTCTTCGGGCTACTGGTGTACTACGCTCGGGGCAACCGTTTTTTCTACGTGGTAATGGTCGCCTTCGTTATGGTCAGCTCGGTGATGGTGAGCTACACTCGCGCGCGTGCCGAGTCTCTCATCCCCAGTTGCAAGGCCGGATTTATGGAGCGCCCGGAGCGCATCGTGCTGGTGATTATCGGCGCGCTCTTCAACCGCATGGGCCCGGTGCTGTGGGTGATCGCCGTCCTGAGCACCATCACCGTCATCCACCGCATTCGCTTTACCTACCAGCAGCTAAGCCTCATCGAACCGCGACCCACTCCGGTCGCTCCCGATCCCCTGAAGTTCGAGGAAATTGTCGGCTAGCTCAAGACGGCGTCGGAGCCTGTGTTCCACCCGCCAGTGTCTTCCCACAGTACGGGCATACCGAATAGGTGTGGTCTAACGTGTGTCCGCACGAACTGCACGCCGGCGAGAGTTCACACCCGCACTTGGCGCAATAATGGAAGTCCTTCTCCACCCGCTCCCCGCACTTCGGGCAATGCTGGATCAGCGGCTTGCGTAACAGGAAATACGCCAGAAAGCCAAGACAGTTGGGGACGAGGATCACCAGCAGCGTCCACAGCACCTGACCCATGTCGCGCCGCTTCGCGTCCTGGTTGACATAGCCGACCAACAGAACGTAGATCGACAAAACGACGCTCATCAGCACGGTCAGCAACACGCGCACTGGAAAGGGCGGCGCATGGTGGTCGTGCTCTGGCATGTAAACAATAAACAGGCAGAACATTGCGATGAATGCCACGGGCGCAAACAAATACAGGAACTTCGGAATGATCGCGAACTCTTCGCTAAACGTCGTCCTACGCTGGGTCATCGGGTCCCTTTCTGACGGTCCTTCATAAACAACTGCACTACGCTTCCCTCGAACTTCGATTCTGGAAATGCCACCACCATCACTCCGAGGAAGATGGCCGGCAACAGCCACGACACCACTAGCCCTGGCCCCACGATTATCGGTGGCAGGCTGAATCGCTCCACCATCCACCCGCCCACCTCCCACCAAATCCAAGCGGATATCGTGGAGAACACCACCCCCATGGCAAACGAGATCGCGATCAGGAACCGGCGCGACTCGCGCTCTCGCAATTGCTCAGCCCGGGCGCGCACTCGGGCTTGCGTCGCCTCAACCAGCGACGCCGACGCCATTACGTTGAACGACCGGAGGGAATGTTCCGCGCCACTCAGCGCCCGGTCGAAGCTCGCGCACTCCTCGCACTCCTGCAGGTGCATCTCCAGCCACCGGGAATCGTCATCAGCTATTCCCTCCACATCGCGGCATGTCAGCAGGTCAATCGCACGCTCGTGTTCGTGACCATTCATAGCGCGCCTCCCATAAATGCAGGCCGCAGGGCCATCACTCCTCGATAGAGCCGGGTCTTCACCGTCGCCACCGGAATACCAATCAGCTTGGATATTTCTTCCAACTTCAATTGCTCCTGAAAGCGCAAAACCAGCACCTCGCGAAATATCGGTGGAAGCTGCTCCAGCGCCGCCTCGATGCGCACCCGGTCTTCGCCAGCCGCCGCCTGCTCAAAGGGAGACAGACCAACCGCCACCGGCTCGAACGGCGCCGCGTCGTCTTGCGGATCGCGCATCTCGTCCAGGCTGGCCGGGCGCCGCTTCCGCAGGTGATCGATCGCAACGTTGTGCGCGATCGTCATCAGCCAGGTTGCAAAGCGGCTCTTGCCGTCGTACTGGTGGCCCTTTTCCAGCACCCGTATCCAGGTTTCCTGAAACAGGTCTTCCGCCGTGGCCCGGTTGCCCGTCATGTGCGCCAGGTAGCGCAGTAGGCGGTGCTGATACTGCTCGATCAGCGCATCCAGCACATCCGGATCGCGCCGGCGCAGGCCGCTGGCGATTTGGGCCTCTTCGGTTTCCATCGTTGCTAACGCACTGAACGCGGAGACGACCATACTATCGGGATATACGGATCAGGTCGGCAAAAAGACTCACGCTGGGCTGGGCTGTCGCGCTAGGTCGATGTTGAGAGCAGGTCATGCCCCCGCTTACGTGGTTTCCGACAGTGCGCACGGAAATTGTGTACACTATTACCGCATGAAGAACGTTACTTTGAGCGCGGACGAAGACCTGATCGAGCAGGCACGGCAAATGGCACGCGCGCAACACAAAACGCTAAACGCCTTGTTCCGCGAATGGCTGGTGCAATTCACTGCGCAATCGGGCAACAGCGAGGAAGTGGACGCCCTGCTACGTCGGCTGCGTCACGTCAACGCCGGTCGCCGTTTCAGCCGCGACGAAATGAATGAACGCTAGGTTCTTTCTGGATACGAACATTTTCGTCTATTCCTTCGACCGCACCGCCGCTGCCAAAAACCGGCGTGCCACCCAACTCATTCGAGAGGCAGTCTCCACCCGCAAAGGCATTGTCAGCTACCAGGTGGTACAGGAATTCTTCAACCTGGCGCTGCGGCGATTTGCGGAACCGATGAGCGTGCCGGAAGCGGAACAGTATCTCGGTGCCGTTTTTCGGCCATTGCTGGCTGTCCAATCTTCGCCCGCGCTCGTCTCCGAAGCCCTCCGCCTCACCGATCGCTATCGACTGTCATGGTACGACTCTCTGATTGTGGCTGCGGCTATCGAAGGGGGCTGCGGAGTTCTCTACAGCGAGGACTTGCAGCATGGACACCGATTTGGGCAGCTCAAGGTTGAGAATCCTTTTGTTGAACGCTAAGACTGTGGGCCGTCCGATATAAGGTGCCAAACCATCGATCTCGAAACCAGAGAGTGACCCGATGATCAGAACGGAATTGTTTCGACTCAATGGCGCTGTCGAGCGCGATCCCGCCATCGATGCTTGGATGAAACAGCATTCGGGAGAATTGGGAGCCATCGCCCATCGGTGGTTTGAGGAGATGCGAAAATGCGGAGACGAAGTCCGGGAGCTTCTCCACGACGGCTGTCCGGTTGCCTGTCTGGGAGACGCGCCCTTCGGCTACGTCAATGTATTCACGTCGCACGTGAACGTGGGGTTCTTTCAGGGCGCAGCGCTGCCGGATCCGGCCCGCTTGCTGCAAGGCACAGGCAGGTTCATGCGCCATGTGAAGCTGAGACCGGGATCCGCCACAAACGCCGCAGCGCTAAGCCGGCTCATCGAAGCGGCATACTCCGACATAAAGGCGCGCGTCGAACACGGCTAGCCGGGCTGGTTAACTGTGGCTTGCAGTTCCGCCATTCATGGTCGGAGCTGGGGATCAATTAATGAATAGGGCAGTCATCGCACGCGACTCGTGTCAGCGTTTAAACTGGCATCGTGACTTTGCCCGATACGGAACAATCAGAAACCTCGAAGGACCTAGCCGTCCGCACCCTCTTCGTTATCTGGGTTATTCTGCTCGTCCCCTGGCTTCCATTCGCCGGTTCGTCCTTCATGGTAATGGACCCAGGCTACTCACTCTCGGGTCTCCTATTCATCCTGTCCGTGTGGTCATACGGAGTTGCAGTACTCGGGGCTTTCGCGCTGCGTCGTCGATTTAGGAAGGCAGTCCTACTCCCATTTCTAAGCCTCGCAGCGATATCGGCCTCATGGTTCTTCGACTGGCTGATGACGTATCGGCCGTGAAGTTGCTTTCAGGCGCCGCGTCCTCCGCGCGATCCACGGTTGCCTTTTCTATCCACTAACCACTAACCACTATCGACTTCTTCCTCCCCCGCTTCCTTCCTGATTTACAATCATCTATTCGTCTAGGGAACTCATAACTCACAATAGAACGGAGCAACACCGTGGCTGACACTATCTACGATGTAGCCATCATCGGTAGCGGGCCCGCTGGGTACACTGCGGCCATCCGCGCCGGGCAATTGGGCCTGAAGGCCGCCTTGATCGAGAAAGACCCCTACTTGGGAGGCACCTGTCTGCACGTCGGCTGCATCCCCACCAAGGCCCTGCTGTTTAACGCCGAAGTCTTTGACCACGTTAAGGATGGCGTGGCCCTCGGCTTTGAAAACACCGCCGGAGTCACCCTGAACTGGCCCAACATTCAGAAGCGCAAGCAGGGGATCGTCGACAAGCACACCAAGGGCCTCCAGTTCCTGATGAAGAAGAACAAAGTCACTGTCATCCAGGGCTGGGGCAAGCTCACCGGCCCGGCCAAAAACGGGATCCTTACCGTCGAAGTCGAAGGTAAGGACGGCAAGTCCACGATCAGCGCCAAGAACGTCATTCTCTCAACCGGCTCCGTTGCTCGCGTTCTGCCCGGCCTCACGCCCGACGACCGCATCCTCACCAACATCGAAGTTCTCAGCCTCGATAACATTCCGAAGTCGTTGATCGTAATCGGCTCCGGCGCGGTCGGCGTCGAATTTGCCAGCATTTACAAGTCATTCGGTGCGGACGTGACGATCCTGGAAATGCTGCCCCGCTACGTACCCGTCGAGGACGAGGACATCTCCAAGGAACTGGCCCGCGTTTACCGCAAGCGCGGCATCAACGGCTTCGTGAATGCGAAGGTCGAAAAGGTCGAGCGCACCAAAGATGGCGTCGCCGTGACTTTCACCGTCGATGGCAAGCAACAGAAGTTGGAAGCCGACAAAGTCCTCATCGCGGTCGGACGAGCGCCGCGAACCGAAAACGTGGGCCTGGAGAAGACCAAGGTCGAGGTCGACCGCGGCTTTGTGAAAACCGACGAATACATGCGCACCGCCGAGCCCGGCATCTACGCCATCGGCGACATCGCCATGGGCTATCCGCAACTGGCCCACGCCGGGGCCATGGAAGGCATCGTGGCCGTCACCCACATGGCTGGCAAACCGGCCAAGCCCATCAACAAGCTGCGCATTCCTAACGCGACCTACTGCCATCCCGAGATCGGCAGCGTTGGTCTGACTGAAGCCAAAGCCAAAGAGCTGGGATACGACGTGAAGGTGGGCAAGTTCCCCTTCACCGCCAACTCACGCGCCAGCATCGTGGGCCAGCACGAGGGATTCGTGAAGATCGTGACCGACAACAAGTACGGCGAGATCCTGGGCGTGCACATCATTGGCCCCACCGCGACCGAACTTATCGCCGAATCAGTTGTTGCTTTGGAGATGGAGTGCACAGCCGAAGACTTGGCGAACATCATCCACGCCCATCCCACACTGTCAGAGGCGATGCTCGACGCCGCTAATGCCGTTTTCGGGATGCCCATCAACACCTAACTTCATTCAGGGAAAACTGCCTAAGGCGCGGAGCCATCGAGCTTCGCGCCTTTCGCTTTGCGAATCCATGATGTACATTCACCCTTCGCTTCGAAGGAGACACTGTGATCATCCGTAAGACTTCTGTCTCAGTACTGGCCTTATGCGGCATCGCGCTCGCCTATTCACTGCCCAACGCCTCCGCCCAAACTGACGCCAACGGCTGCAAATGCACGCCTCCGCAGAGCAACACCAGCTTCGTCGACGAACACGGCACGACTCACGTCACGCGTGTGGTCCCGGTTCCCGACGACGTGAGCCCTGAGGCGCAAAAGTCGCTGTCGCAGCCCCGATCCGACACGCCCGAACCGTACGATGTGGCGAAAGACCGCGCCCAGGCAGACGACTGGCAGAAGAATGGCGGCGAGCAGATGCGCAAGGTGTACCCGGTCAACCTGGCGAAGGACACGATCGCGGGTGTGCTGGTACGCATCGTCACACCGCTCACGATCCCCGCCGACAAGCAGAATCGCGTGCTCATCAACATTCACGGAGGCGGCTTCAGCGCCGACTGGGGCTCGGAGATCGAGACTATCCCCATCGCCAACCTCACCCAGACGAAGGTGGTCGCGGTCCTGTATTCGCTCGCGCCAGAGCACCCATTTCCCGCTGCGGTCAACGAAACGGTCGCGGTGTACAAGGAGCTGCTGAAGACCTACAAGCCGCAGAACATCGGGATCTACGGCACTTCTGCCGGAGCCATCCTGACCGGTGAGGTCGCCGCGCGAATTCGCCAGCTTGGGTTGCCTATGCCTGCTGCGTTAGGCATCTTCTCCGGCGGAGGCGACTTCAGCAAATTCGGAGACTCGAGTTTCATCTTCGGATTGTGGGGCCTATCCGGGCCGCTCTTTCACTGGACCGGCAAACATGACACGGAGTACTCCGGCACTACCAACCTCAAAGATCCAGCGCTCTCGCCGATTTATTCCGACCTGAAGGGCCTTCCGCCGACGTTGTTCATCACCAGCGAGCGCGACATGTTGCTGAGCAACACCGTGAACCTTCAGCGGGCGTTCGTGCACGCGGGGGTCAACGCGCAATTGATCGTCTTCGATAGTCTTCCGCACGCGTTTTGGAACGAATGGGAGTATCCAGAGTCGCAGGAAACGTACAAATTCATCACTGACTTCTTCAATCAGCAACTAGGCAAGTAGTGTCCGCGCTCATGCGCGAGCGCTACCCCCTTCGCTTCGCGGGGGCGCGCTTCGTCGGCTTCTGTTTGCGGGGCGCGCTTACTGGGGCCCAAGCAACGACTGCATCCTCTCCTTCAGGTGGCCCAGGGGGCGGACAAAAACACCACACTTGCGCAGACCAGCAAGTGCCGCCTTTTACTAACCTCACCTTAATCAAGGAGCCGCCCCTGGCACAGGCTACCTCTCCTCTACAGCCACTTGGCCCGCCACAAGGCCAGTTATTTACCTTGTTCAGCCATTTCACAGCTTCCTTTTTGGTCTTCCAACAGGTGGACAAGCCGCCTGGACATGGAATATATGTCATCGCCATCCTCCGATCGGAGTTTCCGATCCGTCTGGCAGGAGCAGCAAGAATAGTAAACGCACTTGGAGCGGTTGTCACCGCGTTCCGCTCGCAGCCCATCCGGCATCAAAGACATTTACGCACAGAAAAAAGCCGCGAACGTAAATTCGCGGCCTCAGGGATTCTTGCGAGCTTGGTTGAGCTCTACGCTGGCTTCTGCGCCGGGTTCTTCAGCACGTCGATGGCTTTCTGTAGCTGGTTGTCTGGTGCGGCCTTCTTGTCTTTCTCAACCTGCTTCTCGTCCGGCTGCGCGTTCTCGTCTTCATCCGGAACCTGAAAGTCATCGCTGCTATCGGCCACCAGGATGTTCGGCGTGACCGCCGTATCCTGCAGCGCCTTGCCGGAGGGCGAATAATACTTCGCTACCGAAAGCATCAGGGCCGCGCCGTCGGGGAGGTCGATGACTTTCTGGATCGAGCCCGATCCAAACGTCTTGTCGCCCACCACGTCACCGCGAGCGTTCTCCATGATGGCGGCCGCTACGATTTCGGCCGGTCCCGCGGTCCCGCGGTTCACCAGCACCACCAGCGGGATGGTCGCTGCAACCGCTTTCTGCGGGTCGGCGTTGAAGGTCTGCTTGGGATATTTCTGGCCTTGCAGAGACGAAATCGTTCCGTGATTCAGAAACAGGTTCGCGGTGGCGATACCCTCGGTCTCGTCGCCGTCACCCGAGTTGCGCAGGTCGAGAACCAGCTTCTTGGCCCCGCCCTTCTCCAACTCCTTGATCTTGACAGAGACTTCCTGCGCGCGTCCCTTGGGGAAATCGTCGATCTTGATGTACCCGATGCCGTCTTCCAGCATCTTGTCGCTCACCGGAGGATCGGTCACGATCTCGCGAGTGATAGGCGTTTTCGTTGGTTCAGCCTTGCGCGGACGCACTACAGAGATATTGACGACCGAGCCGGGCTGTCCGGTCAGTATGCCGTCAATCTCAGCCAGGGACATGTCGCGGGTGCTCTTGCCCTCGATGGCCTCGATGATGTCGCCGCTATCGATACCAGCCTTGTCCGACGGGCCTCCGGGGATCACCGAAACCACAGCCGCGTAGCCAAAACGCTTAGACAGCGTCGCTCCGATCGTGGCTTTCCCGTCGTTCTTGCGCTGCTTGTACTCCTTGTACTCGGTGGGATCGAGGTAGCTTGAGTTGGCGTCGAGCGACTCCAGCAATCCGTGCAGCGCCCCGTTGGTGACGGCCTGAACATTGGGCTCTTCGACGTACTCGGTGCGAATGCGCTGCAAGACTTCGCTGTACACGCCAATCTGGCGGTAGGAGTCGTCGTTACTGGTGGCGGCCTTAACGCCCAACCCGCCGGCTACGACCAGCGTGGCTAATAGAAACGAAAGGCCGAGGACAATGAGCTTGGTAGATTTCGACATGGGTAAAACGCTGTGAATCCCTTGAACATCAGGCGGTTGCGACCACCACCCGGAGCTGAGTGTCTCAATTATACATCTGCTTCGATGCCTGTTTTCGTGGCTGGATGCCGGAATTCCGTGCCACTTTGGTGCGCCGGTTTCCTGCTTCCTGTCAGTCACTTGGACGCCTGTGGTTCGAGAAAGTCACCGAAGACAGAATGGTTGTGATGCCTCTCACTTCAGCCCGGTCAGAGCGCCTGATATATTCCAATCTTTGCCACCCAGCACCGGCGTAAGCTCGAAGTGCTTGCACAGAAGGAACTTGTCCTCATGGCCCGTAATCTCGATCAGTCCCGCGCGCTGCAGAAACGAGCCGAACAACTCATTCCAGGAGGGGTGAATTCTCCTGTTCGTGCTTTCCGCTCGGTCGGTGGAGATCCACCGTTCCTGGTGCGCGGAGAGGGCGCCTACGTCTGGGATGCTGACGGCAATCGCTACCTCGACTATGTCGGCTCGTGGGGGCCGCTGATTCTTGGCCACTCCGTGCCCGATGTGATCGATGCCATCGTTCATGCCGCGCGCAGTGGAACGAGTTTTGGGGCTTCGACTCCCACCGAGGCTGACCTCGCAGAGCTGGTCTGCGAAGCGTTTCCGGCGGTTGAGAAAGTCCGCTTCGTTAGTTCCGGTACGGAAGCGACTATGTCCGCCATCCGTCTCGCCCGCGCTTACACCAATCGCAAGTACATCATGAAGTTCGAGGGCTGCTATCACGGCCACAGTGACGCGCTGCTGGTGAAGGCCGGCTCGGGCGTAGCCACCCTTGGAATTCCCGGCTCGGCAGGCGTGCCGGAAGAGTTCGTGCAGTTCACGCTGGCGCTTCCCTACAACGATCTCATGGCGGTGGAAGAAGCGTTCGCCAAGTACCACAGCCAGATTGCGTGCGTCATCGTAGAGCCGGTGGCGGGCAACATGGGATGCGTGCCGCCCCAGCACGGCTACCTGGAAGGCCTGCGGGCGATTACCGAACGCGAAGGCACGTTGCTCATTCTCGATGAAGTCATGACCGGCTTCCGGCTGGCCTTCGGCGGGGCGTCTGAACTCTACAACATCAAGGCCGACCTCGTGACCATGGGCAAAATCATCGGCGGCGGCTTGCCGGTAGGGGCCTACGGCGGACCGGCGAAGGTCATGGATCTGATCGCGCCGCTGGGCCCGGTCTATCAGGCGGGGACGCTCAGCGGGAATCCCCTGGCGATGGCTGCCGGAATCACGATGCTGTCTCAGCTTAAGCAGAACCGCCGCCAGTATTACCGCCAGCTCGAGGAATACACCTTGGACCTGGTGGCGGGCGTTCTGGCTGCTGCGAAGTCGATCGGCGTCGCGATGACGGCCAACCGGGTCGGCTCCATGTTTACGTTCTTCTTTACCGACAAGGAAGTGACCGACTGGGACAGTGCGGCGACCTGCGACACAGTTAAGTTTGGGCGCTTCCACAACGCCATGCTGAATGCGGGAATCTGGCTGCCGCCCTCACAGTTCGAAGCGGCCTTCCTCAGCGTGGCCCACACACCGCAGGACATCGAGCGCACCATCGCCGCAGCGAAAGAGGCTCTCAAGTTGCTTTAGGCGCTTCAGCGAGTTCGAGTGTTGTAATCGTGTGTAACACCAAAAACACGTGTTACGCGGTTGTTTAGAATCAGTCGGTTAGCCGGAAATTGTTCGCAACCGATTGAACAATAAATAAGTTATAGCTATCCATTTCATAAAAAAGGTAGTTACGCCAGCTATCTTCGCTATTTGTTCGTCTTCCGTACCTTCAAATGCTCCAAAACCTGCCAGGTTAAAACCCGGCTCGATTCTATTAAAAGGCTTTTTGACGCTGCCCGCAGCGCCGGGCAGCACTACCATTTCCGAGCTTTCAAAGAGCTTAAAGGGCCGCGGGCTGGGTGCGGTCGCTGGCAGGGACACATCTCCCCTGCCTCACGATACCTTTCTTACAAGACGGGAGATGAGTTGTGAAAGGACGCGGGACACTTGGCGTTGTGATAAGCCGAGGTGGCGCCCGCCCTTCGAGTTTGAAACCCGGTTCGCCAAGGAGTCACAAAGCACACGGAGGGCATTTGGCAATTTAGCAATTGAAAGGGCGCACAATCGCGGGCCACCGGCCGTGACCTTAGCGTTCAAACGAGATTGTTCAATGTGCGCCTCCAGGCGGGACCACTACGGTACCGCTCTTCGACCCCGATTTGCCGCCACGGTTGGTCGCAGTCACTGTCATTGTGTACAGACGCCCCGAATCGCCGCCCACGATGGAGGCCTGCAGCGAGACGATGAAACTGTACGTTCCTGGAGACCCCACTGTCACCGGCCCTGAGGGTTGCACTTTGCCGTACTTATCTTTCACCGTAAAACTTGCACTGGTGATGGCGCAGTCGGTGTCCGTAATCGTTCCAGTAGCCTGGACGGGAACCATTGCTCCATTGGGGGGAGACAGAGTTGTAGGACTAAGGGCAAGGGTCACAACGGGAGGAGTCGTGCAGTACGGACTATTATTTAACAGCACGCCCACCGACGCCGAGTAGTAGTTATTGCCATCAAACCAATTGGCCAGTGCAACGTCCAGCCTGCCATCATGGTTCAGATCAGCGACAGCAATCGAAACCGCACCCACACTACCTGAGTCGAAGAACGTCGCAGGTTGGAAGGTTCCATCGCCATTTCCCAGCAGGACGGCCAATGAGCCGTCCCCGCCACTTCCGCAATACGATTCGGGACACGCCGCAAGCAGCAAGTCAAGCTTGCCGTCCCCATTCACATCCCCGACCGCTATCGAGCGGTAATTGGGTCCGCCGGAGGGATACAGGACTGCCGGCTGGAAGGTTCCATCGCCGTTGCCCAGCAACACGCTTGCCGAACCTGGCCCTGAAGGAAAGCCATCAATAGTCCAAGCACTGGCGTCGTTCGCTACAAGCAGGTCAGGCTTTCCATCCCCGTTTACATCCCGTACATCTACCGCAGTCGGCACAAGGCCGCCCGTAAGGTAATCCACTTCCGGCTGAAACGATCCGTCGCCATTACCCAGCATGACACTCACAGCACCCATGGGAAACGTTTCGAGCGAGCCATTTCCCTTCGCCACTACCAAATCGGGCTTGCCGTCGCCGTTCACGTCAGCCACAGCAACGAAGCCGGTACCGCAGCAAAGTTGACCGTAGATAACAGGCGGCTGGAAGGTTCCATCGCCGTTGCCTAAGAGCACTTCGACCTGTGTGCCATACATGGCCACTACCAAGTCGGGCCTACCGTCGCCGTTCACGTCGGCCACCGTTACCGAGTCGGGGATGGTGCCGGTATACATTGAGGTAAGGTTGTAGGTAACCGCGGGCTGAAAAGTGCCGTCGCCGTTGCCCAGCAATACGGCCACAGTATCCGAAAGTTGATTCGCCACAACTAGGTCGAGTCGGCCATCGCCGTTTACATCGGCCACTGCAACGGAAACGGCCTGTGAGCCACCGGTGTCATAGCCAACAGCGGGTCGAAACGTACCGTCACCATTTCCCAGTAACACCCCGACGACGCCGTCTGTACAGGTTGGATATGGGTTGCAGTAGTAGAAGTTTGCGATTGCCAGATCGGGTTTGCCGTCGCCATTAAAGTCTCCGACTGCCACAGCTTGAGACGAGTAGCCGCCAGATGGATAAAGGACGGAAGGCAGGAAACTGACACCGCCGGATGTTTGCTGCGCCGGAGCGCGGGGCGAGGCTGTGAGTGTGATAAGAATGAAGACTGTAACAACCCTGCGAATGCGGACTTGAACATAAGCTGGCCAGGTCCTGGGACTCTTCGTGAGGGATGGGGCGGCCAACGATGGGCAGCGCTATCTGAAAGGTCAGAACAGCTCGGTGATCCATTCACAGTGAGGCTGCGTTTGCAAATCACTATAGTTGATGCATCGGCTCAATATACCGGAGCATCGATTTTGTCGGTGATGATGGTCACTGCGAGACGGTAATCGATAACTTTGCAGTTGGTGGCAAATTAGAAGTAGCCCAGAGACCGGAAGCGGCGAGGACAACTGGAAACGATGCGAACTCGCACTCATTCGAAAACCACGCACGAGTGGGGCGCGCGGCCGATTGTTATTGAAATGAGGAATGAGATGTCCACACCGGCAAGTCAAACTGCTACGCACCTTACTGCCATAGCCCCGCAATTTCTCGTCGATGATCTTGACCGAGCCATTGCGTACTATCGTGACCAGCTGGGCTTTGCGCTCGATTTTCAGTACCAGTCGTTCTACGCGGCTGTCACGCGTGACGGAATTGCGATACATCTCAAGTGTGCGCCGAAATCGGCTGCGGACAGAGAGCACCGAAAACAGAACGAACACCTGGATGCGTACATCGCGGTACGGGGCATCCGCGGCTTGTTCAGCGAGCTGAAAACGCGCGGAGCTCAAGTGTTCAAGCCGCTCGAAGAAAGACCATGGGGATGCCTCGATTTTTATGTCGAAGATCCCGACGGCTACATTCTCTGCTTTAGCGAACAGAACGCGACTCTGAATGGCGAGTGATAGGTCGGCATCTCATACGTTTAGTAGTTAGTGTTGTGGGATGGCCGTGACTTCAAGCTCGAAGCGATGACGACTGGCGGGGTCGTCCACCGTGAAGAGCATCGTTGGTTTGTTCAGCGGAACGATGGCTAGCGCGTTGGTTCGTACCTGGCGAATCGCGGGAGACACGCTGCTGGCTGACTGTTCCGCTACAGGGGACGAAATCTCAGCAGTGACATCTACGGCGAGACCATCGGGTTCATCTTCGAGGTGGCTGTCGAGGTTGATCCCAAGATCAATATAGCTAAATTTGTCGGGCGGCCCGACCGGAATCCTCGAACCGGCGCGCATGC
Organism: uncultured Acidobacteriaceae bacterium; assembly: GCA_963837915.1. GTDB lineage: Bacteria > Acidobacteriota > Terriglobia > Terriglobales > Acidobacteriaceae > DASRAA01. The sequence goes on along the minus strand of CAWIPZ010000009.1, from coordinate 187,341 downwards.
GTGACGTGTTGCGGTCGCCGGTGCTGCAGGCGAGCACGAAGTCGCGCTGGTTGACGACTTTGCCCTCGTCAAACTCCTTGAGCACATAGGTCAGCTTGTAGAAGTGGCGCGGCGGGGCGGGAGGCTTGGGTGCGGCTTCCTGGGCCAACAGCGGAACGGCAGTGACGATAAGAGTTGCGAACAGCAAAAGACGCTTCATTGCTTATCTCCTGAGGTTTCGCCGCTGATCGCGAGCGGCTTGATTTCGATCTTGGCGATGGTGATGGCGGTGTCCGCGTTCGACGTAGCGGGCATGGCCGGCGGATCTCTCTGCAAGGCCAACATGAAGGCCCGCTCTTCCGCCGTCAACGGAGTCGGCGACGGGAAGACCGCGGGCATGACGTGTGCAGACAGCGCAGGTTGCGCTATCGCCGATACGGGGTGCCTCGCGGACTTGGGCCGATTGCTGGTATTCGCTCCGGTATCAGCAACGGCGACGGATGGCGCCTGCACGGGAGCAGGTGGAACGGATGCGGTAGTGGCTATAGCAGACGGTGCGGTCGTTTGCGGAGCGCGCCGCTCGAGGCCGAGCCAGATGGCGAATGCGAGCGTAGCGGCACACCCAAAAGCAATTGCCCAGCGCAATCCTCTGGTCTGCCGGATAGCCTTCTGTTCCTGAATGCGCTGCATCACCCGATCTTCCAAGCCAGCCAATGGTTCGGCGTCGCGGTACTCATTGAGCGCACGGTCGAGGATCGTGTCGAGTTGTTGGTTGTCGTTCATCGTTTCGCTTCCGTTGCAGCCAGCTTTTCTTTCAGGATTTGCCGTGCGCGCAGGATGCGTCCACGTACTGACGATTCGGGAATGCCCAGCACCTCGCCAATCTGGCGCGAGTTCAACTCTTCGATGGCGCCGAGCACCAGGGGATGGCGCAAGTCCTGGGGAAGAGCGGCAATCAGGCGGTGCACGCGATCGATCTGTTGCCGGTGCATGGCGACATGTTCGGCATCGGGAGCGGACGTTGCCAGCTCGAAGTCTGCTATATCCAGGGCCACCGGTTTACGCTGGCGATCGATAGCGAGACGAAACGCGATAGTCGCCAGCCACGCTGGCAGGTCCCGTACGCCGCGCGTTCCGCAACGATGCATACGCAGGAAAACTTCTTGCACGACGTCTTCGGCATCGTGGGAGTTGCGCAGAACTCCGTAGGCGACCTTGAAGACAACATGCGCATGCTGGCGAACGGTGAGCTCGAGTCCTGAGGACTCGTCCGTGCCATCGAGCGCCGTGCGGGTCTCCTGGGGGAGGATTGCGAAGCTGGTTGGATTCGCCGCCATTCTTGTTGCGAGCGGCCGAGTTCGCCGTTCTCATCAGCTAAGACGGATGAGTGGGGGAAAGTGTTTGGATTTCTTTTTGGGCAGGCCGGCTTCTGCTTGCCAAGTTTGCAGGAACGCGATAAAACGAAGGCTCGCAACTCGGATACCCTCGGCCCAGCTTTACCAGAGCAACCGGCAGCGGAGAAGACAACCGTGGGAACTGTAGTCCCGTTATCCGACGCATCGCGACGTCCCCAGCATTTTCCCGCCATGACGGCATTGATCATTGTGGTCAATGTCGGGGTATTTGTCATGGAACTGATGCGGGGCGACGCGTTTGTCTTGCAATGGTCGGTAGTTCCCGCCAACATCGTGGCGGGCCACGGCTGGATCACCATTCTAACCGCCATGTTCCTGCATGGCAGCTGGTCGCACATCATCGGCAACATGGTGTTTCTGTGGGCTTTTGCCCCGGAAATCGAGGACGCCATGAATCCCTGGCGCTTCCTGGCGTTCTATCTTGCGGGAGGAGTGGTGGCCATGCTGGCGCAGATTGCGGTCTCGCCCAGTTCCACCGTGCCGAATTTGGGCGCGAGCGGCGCGATTGCCGCGGTGATGGGCGCGTTTCTGGTGACCTACCCGCGCGATCGCATGCGCTCTCTGCTGGTCATCTTTGTATTCGTGCGCATCACGTTCATCCCGGCCGCGCTGTTGGTCGTCGTGTGGTTTCTGTTGCAGCTAATCAATGCCGGAGAGGTCGCCACCACGCAGAATGGCGGCGTTGCCTACGTGGCGCACATCGCGGGATGCATTTTCGGTGCGGTGACGGCGCGCATGTTCGAGGACCCGCAGCGCATTGCCCAGCGAGGCTGGAGCGACTAACCATAACTCACACATAGCGAAGCAGCATCATGAAACCGAAATCCATATGGCTCTGCTGGTGACAGTGAAATAGCGTCGCACCGGGATTCGCTGCGACGAAGTCGATCTCGGCCGTGCTGTTCGCCTTCACCACGACCACGTCCTTTAGCAGACCTGAGAGTGGCTTACTGTTCAGGCTGGTGACCTCGAACGTATGGCGATGCAGGTGAACCGGATGATCGTCGCTGCTTTTATTACGCATCGACAATCTGTAGTGCTTGCCTTCTCTCAACGAAACAGTGTCCGTCTTGGGATACGACTTGCCATTGATCATCCAATGGTCGAAATCACCATGCCCGTGAAACTTAGACTCAAACTCTAAAGGAACTCGCTCGTCGGGCTCCGCCGCCACTGGTTCCGGTTCTGCGAACAGCGCGTAATCCCACAACATGTCGGATGGATCGATCCACTTCGGCTCGCCCTGCTGGTTGGCATACTCCACAACAACCCCCATTCCAGCCTTGCGAACCGCAGCCTGCGTTTCGCCGAGCACCCACACGCCGGGCCGATTCATCTCCACCAACAGGTCAATGCGTTCCGCCGGAGCCAGCCGCACCGCCGGCACCTTAGCCTGGTTTGGCACTGCATTCCCATCCATGCCTACCACTGTGAATTCATGTCCGGCCAACGCCAGCCAGTGCCGGACCGTCGCACTCGCGTTCAGAAGGTGGAAAAGCACCCTCTGTCCTTCGCGAACCCTGATCGGGTCGCCATGCCCCAGCATGCGGTCATTGATCGTCGCGTAATCGTAAACGGCATCCATGGTTGCATCCCCGCCGCCTCCCATATACGCGTTCCAGTCGTGCAGCGTGAGAAATATCTCCTGATCGTAGGCACCGGGCTCTTGTTTCGGCTCAATGTAGAAGCATCCGAACTGACCGGTGTAGGTGCTTCGCTTCAAATTGTGTCCGGCAAAAGTGTGGGTGTGGTACCAGCGGAAACCCGCCGGCCGCGGAGTAAAGCTGTAGCGCAATCGTTCGCCCACCGGAATCATGGGCGAGCCTTCTTCCATCGCGCCATCCTGCTCCGACGGAATCCACAATCCGTGCCAGTGCACGATCTCGGGCAGGTTCGTGTGATTCACGACATCAATCGTGATCGGCTTGCCTTCTGGCCAGCGAATCAGAGGCCCGGGAACGCTCCCGTTGTATGCAACTGTGTGAACTATTTTTTTCGGCGCGATCTCCAGATTGAGGGGCGCAATCTCAAGCTGCACGTCGGCCGACGGCTGCGCCGACAACTTTGTCTTCGCCGCTGCTCCCAGCATCGCGAAGCTTGCTCCGATCAGAAAATCACGACGGTCCATTTGCATCGACATTCTATCGAGTGCGGCCGGGGCTGCCCCCTCGATGGCTAAATGCTTCCCATCATCTCCGGAATGGTGACGAACTCGTAGCCTTCCGCTTTGTATTGAGCGACCAGACGATCGGTGGCTTTGACGGTGTGGCTGCGGTCGGCGCCCATCGCGCGTTGGTCGCCGTCGTGCATGAGAATTACGTCTCCACCGCGAATCTGACGCTGAGCGTGCGCGAAGACCTTGTCAGCTGATGTGGGCTTCCAGTCGTAGCAGGTGACGTTCCACATTACTGGCTCAAGCCCGAGCGCGCGGACGGCATCTAGCGTGCCGGGTCGGCGGCCGCCGTAGGGCGGACGGAACAGCGTCGGGGTTACGCCGCACGCGTCGAAGATGGCTTTCCGTGTTCGCTCGATCTGACTGCGCAACTCGGCGTTGGAGGCGAAGATTAGTCGAGGATGGTCCCAGCTGTGATTGCCGATTGTGTGACCGGAGGAGGCGAGCGCGCGAACGATCTCCGGCTTCTGCTGAACGAACTTTCCCAACACGAAGAATGTTGCTTTCACCTCGTGTCGAGCGAGCACATCCAACAGACGGAGGGTGTCGGGATCATTGGGGCCGTCATCGTAGGTAAGCGCGAGCGTGCGCGAGCCGGGTTGCAGTCCGATGAACGAGCGGCCGTAGGCGTGCAGCGTCGGCCACATGCTCTCGAAGCCTGCCCAGGTCGCCAGACCGGCCAGTCCGATGCCCCCTGCGATTTCCGCAATCATTCGACTGATTCTAAACGTGCTCGCTCAAGAGCGTTGGCGATGTCGGCAACTTTCCACAGAGACCTTCGCCAATGCAATTGCCACAACTGCATCGGGGAGATATTCTGCGAAGCGTAACGTCCCATGGCAAACCTGTTCGAACCGCCCCGCTATATTGCCGTTGAAGGTCCCATCCGAGTGGGCAAGAGCACCTTGAGCCGGGTCATCGCCGAGACGCTGCACGCGCAGCGCATCAGCGAGCCGGAGAGCAACCCGTTTCTCAAGGGGTTTTACAACGGAGACCGGGGCGCGGCCTTTCAGGCGCAGTTTGCCTTCCTCATCGCGCGTTACGAACAGCTGGCTCCGCTGGATGTGAAGCGCAACCCAAACAAGACCGTCGTTGCCGATTACATCTTTGAGAAAGACAAGCTGTTTGCCTGCCTGAACCTGACCGATCAGGAGCTGGATGTTTACAACCGCTACTACGAGCTGTTCCGGCAGAACGTCCCTGCGCCGGACCTGGTGATTTACCTTCAAGCCTCGCCCGAGGTGCTGAAAAAGCGGCTGAAGAAGAAGAATGCTCCCGGCGAGAAAGCCATCAACGACGACTACCTGGAAGAAGTCGTGAAGGCGTATGAGCACTTCTTCTTTCACTACACTTCGTCGGACCTGCTGGTGGTGAACACCTCGGAGATTGACTTTGTGGAGCGCAGCGAAGACCTGCAGGCGCTATTGCGGCGGGTAAGCGAGCCGATTCGCGGAACGCAGTACTTCTTGCCGTTGGGCAGTGACGAGGACGGCAGGAAGTAAAGACCGTCGGTAAGTCCGGATGTTCCACGTGGAACATTCCCATTTTGAACCGAACTCACCGACAGTTGTCCAATTCTTGGACAATTCGCGCCACACTCACTGTCTCTATTGGCCGGAAGCGCAGCCTTGGTTAGTGACTCGGCGGCACGTAATCTGCGGGTTTCTCGGCGCCTTCGCCGAAGAAGTAGGCTTCCATCTGCTGAGCGATGAACTCCTGATGGTCTTTCTTCCAGGGTTGCAGGCGGTATTCGTTGAGCAGCATCTTCATGTGCTCCTGCCACTGCTCCCAAGCGAGCTTGGAGACGTTGTCGTAGATGCGCTGACCCAGTGGGCCGTCGAAGGGCGGCTCGTCGAGGCCCTCCATCTCGCGTCCCATCTTTACGCAATTCACCAACCGTGCCATGTAGAACCCTCCACCGCATCTCGCGGGATAAATGCCAACCGACGATTCTACGGGAATTGGCGTACGGAACGAAGCCGGGTTCGCCGGAGGAAGGGAGGATTGGGTGCGGTGCCAAGCAGATTGGTTACTCGCTTTGCTTGCGGCGTGCCGAGTTCGATAGGTAGAGAGTGACGCAGAATGTGGTCACCGCCGCAACCGCACCAGCTCCCAAACCTGCCACCCAACCTCCCAGCCCAAGCTGGCCGTCCGTGCCAGAAGTGGTTCTTGCAATCCACCAAACGAATACGTGGGAAACTGACTCATATGCCAGCACGGCAGCAACAGCTGACAAAATAAACGCCTTCGCAAGTCGCTCAACAATGATTTCCCAGTCCATGTTCTCTCTCGCGCACCACGTCCCACTGTTTATCGAGACTCAGGTTTCGCACCCAGTTCTCCACGTAGGCGACATCCAAGTTATCCGCTTGGGTGCTGACTATGCCTGCTGCGTCTTGCAGTTGCCGCTCAGAGCCGCTCATTTTCGCCCACCGCAACTTGGCAATGAGCACGTCCTCGCCCGAGGCAACGTACACGGCATTTCCAGCCATATCGATGGCTTTGCGGCGCGCCAGGGCAGTGCGGCCGTATTCAGAATCTTCCGCGATGATGAAGTCCACCTTCCATCCGGTCGCGTAATCGATGATATTGAACTGGCTGCTTCGTATCAGGGCTTCGAGTGCCTGTTGCTCATCGGCGTAATAGTCGGAGCTGGGAAATTCAAGAATCAGCGCCAGAAGTTGTTCACGTGTGGGCGCGATGACGATATCGAGGTCGCGAGTGGATCGAGGCATGCCATGGGCTGAGCTGGCGACAGAGCCCGTGAGCATATACGGCACCTGGACGCGTTCGAGTATGGGAACGATGCGCCGCAGCAGATCCTCGAGTGTCACGGCTGAGGCGCCAACCCATACATGATGCGCGCCAGTTCGCGAGATAAGCCATTCGCGTCAAGGTCGGGCCGGCGGCTGCGCAAACCCGCGAGCGCGACGTTGCGTAGAGACTCACTCATTTCCAAGGCCAAACGAAGCCGCTGTTCCGTCGTCATTTTTCGGAAAATCGCGCGCTGGATAGCGGTTGCCTTGGAGTCATCTGCGAGCATCGTCCCCAGTATGCCTTAACCCGGTTTGGGAGTCACCCATCGGTTGCACAGTAGAGAGGCCGGATCGAAAAATTAGAGCCGGTCTCACAAATGCCACCTTGGAGGGGATCGAATTCCCTCTGGGGCTGAAGCCCACTTTTTTATTCATGAGGGCTTGGACGGCACGACTGAAGTCGTGCCCTGATACGGAACTGTCGGCACTCCCACATTTGCCAACTTCAGGCAAATGTTGGCCACCGCGAATGCGAATGTTGAATCAGGCCGCCGGCCGCGTCATGACAACGAATCGTCGGCCTGACGGGTCGCGCTGCCAAGCGTTCTCAATGTCCGCGAGGGATACTGGTTCCGTGTCTATATGAAGCTCCCCGTTTGCGGCATAGGTCAGCACTTGCTGAAACGCTTTGAGCAAGATGTCGTAGGGCGGAATTCCCGCAGTGCCCATGATCGTTACAGGGGCGCTCCGCAGTACGGCTGCTGGAAGCGAGATGGTCGGAGCGGCGCTCTCCCCAACCTGGACAAAACGAGTCTCGGAGTGAATACCCGCGAATTCCTTTCTCGTTATCGCGCTTAGAAATGCTTCTGCAGGGCGGCCCCATACGTAATCGATCACGACCTGGAACCCAGACTGGCCGGCTTCTCGCAGAAACGCCTCGCCAAGCTCAGGATCAGGCAGGGCGAGGGAAATGGTCGCGTCGGCACCGATATCGTGGAGCTTGTTCAGCGCTTCTGGATTGCGACCGGCTGCGACCACTCGAGCGGCTCCCAGCAGCTTCGCGATTTGTATGGCGAGTTTTCCCGCCACCCCCGTTGCACCAAGGATGAGGACGTTTTCTCCAGGCGCCAACTTTGCGCGGTAGGCGAGTGAGAGGTAGGCGGAGACACCAGGGTTCGGCAGAGCGGCCGCAGTTTCGTCATTCACGCTATCGGGGACTGAAAAAGTGAATGCGCGTGGCACAACAGTTTGCTCTGCCATCGCACCGAACGGTGGTCGAGGTCCGCCAAAAAACACCCGTTGCCCGTCGTCAAGGTGTCCGATTCCATCGAACCCGCAGACGCAGGGTAACTCGCGGCGGCTTGCATAGTGCGATCCGCTGGCCATTTGCTTGTCAACAGGCTTCAGCGATGCGGCGTGAACATGCACGATGGTTTCAGTGTTGTTGTCGACAACAGATGGCTCCGCGAATTCCTCGTATCGAGGCGCAGTCCCGATGGCGTGAAGAACGGCAGCATACATGAGGTCCTCCTCTCGCGGGGCCCCTTCGTCGTCATGGCGCGGAAAATCCTACGCTGGATAGCGGTCGCTTTGGAATCATCTGCCAGCATGGTCCCCAGTATGCCTTAACCCGGTTTTGGAGTCACCCATCCCTCGCACGGCAGGGGTTCTGATCGAAAATTAGAACCGGTCTCACAAATGCCATTTTGGAGAGGATCGAATTCCCGCAGGGGCTGAAGCCCACTTTTTATTTATGCGGGCTTGAACGGCACGACTGAAGTCGTGCCCTGATACGAAACTCTCGGCACTCCCACATTTGCCAACTTCAGGCAAATGTGGGCCACCCGGGCGCGATGTGTTTTCTCTTGGACATCCCCTTTTATAGAACCCGGGCACAGTTCCCGCCGAAGCTCACTTGAGCGGGGACGCCGGTGATACACGCAATCACGCCAATGCGTACAGGTACTCGACAAACGAGCCCACCGCTCCATCCAAGCCCGACACCTTGGGATTGGTGGAGTCGATCAGGTAGTACTCATTGGGTGCGTGGGCGCCGGTTCCGTGACCGAGGCCGAAGTGTCCCGCTGGGAGACTCAGCGGCGGGTTGGTGAAGATGTAGCCTGGCCACGAGCCGGCCGAGCGCGGCCACAACAGGGGATCCTGGCCGAGCTTCTTATAGGTCGCCATCTGCGCCTGAATGAGCTTGGTGTCGGGCGAGGTCTGGTTGGGATCGTAGCCGCCGCTCATGTTGACTTCGATGTCGCCGAAGCCCTTCTTCGCCAAATAGTCTTTTAGCAATGCCAAGGTGCCGGAGGCGGTCATATCGGGCACGAGGCGCATGTCGATCTTGGCCACGGCGCGATGCCCCAGAACCGTCTTGCCACCCGGCCCCGTGTATCCGGCGACCAGGCCTTCGATGTTGATGGTCGGCTGCGACTCGAGGGCGATCATGGCGTCGAGGTAATTCTTGTCGCCGGCCCAGTGCTCCACGCCGAGCTGTTGTTTCATCATGGCTTCGCTGCGACGGGCGGCAACCGCTTTCACCATCTCAACCTGCGCGGGAGTCAGCGGCTTCGCTTTGTTGAAGAATCCTGTCACCGCCGGGGTGTGGCCGTCAGGCTGGATCAGCGTATTCAGCGCTTGCACCAGATGCCAAGTGGGACTATCAACAGCTGCTTCCAGGCTGGAGTGAACGTCGTGCTTGGGACCGCGTCCCCACTTTTCGCCGGTGGAAACCAACTCCAACTCGACGACGCCTTTTGCACCCAGATCGATTTCGACGTTGCCGTCGGCTTCCTGTCCTGCGGAAGGCATGAAGATGCCCATGGATTTTTGGAGCGCGGCCATGACCTTGGGGTTCTTTACGATCTCGGGAAAGTGCGGCGAGCCGATTTCCTCTTCGCCTTCGCAGACCAGCACGAGGTTCACCGGCAGCTTGACTTTCGCCTCTTTGAAGGCACGTAGTGCGCTGAGGAATGCAGTTTCGGGACCCTTCTGGTTCACCGCGCCGCGGCCGACGCAGATCCGGCCCAGCCCTTGCTTGTCGACAATCTTGCCTTCCAGCGGAGGCGAGGACCACTCGGCCGGATCGAACTGCTTGACGTCGTACATGAAGTAAATGCCGACTGTGGTGGGCGCGCCCGCATTGATGACTCCGAAGACGCCGGGCTTGCCGGAGGTCGGGACGATTTCGACATCGGTGAATCCGGCCTCGCGTGCCAGCTTCGCCATGTACTCGGGACCCTGCGGGTAGTTGCGGTTCTCGGCGGCGATCGAGGGTAGCGCGATCCACTCCTGCAAGTGCTTGACGTTTTCGTCGTGCATCTTGGGGACTTGGTTCAACACGGCTTGCATGTCGGCGTTGTTGGCAGCGAAGGATGGAATCGGTACTGCGGCGAGGGCGGCTCCTGCGAGTGCGCCCTGAATGAATTCACGACGATTGAAGGGGCTATTGCTCGATTCAGTCACGGCATCTCCTCTCGAATGTGGCTCAACTGTCTTGCGGTTGTGATGGTGGTACGCTGACGCCGGATGTCGCGCGTCCGCCGTTAGAGTCTGTGTGAGAGCTGTGGCGTCCCCGAGGGACTCGAACTCTTTTTCCCGCTCTTCCCAGCACTCCGCCCTCCCACCCCAACCCGCGCAAAAGCGGCGCGGCTCGGGGACCCCGGTTCGGCTGCGTGCTGGGCTATCATGTACCCGCCCCTCCGGGGCTGGTGTTCTCAACACTTGTACCACCGTCGCAACCCAAACTTCAGTTCTCACACAGACTCTGTCGGAGTCGACCGCTATTCGCCCATCCATGCGCCGTATGGCCGCAAGCGCGCAATGTTGTCGCAAATGATTTTGAGTGCGCCGGTCAGCGGCACAGCCAGCATCAGGCCCATGGCTCCCCAGAGCCATCCCCAGAACAACACCGAAATGGTGACGGCCAGCGGGTTCAACTGGAGCCGCTTGCCCAGCACCATGGGATAGAGCACATTCATGGCGAACAGGTGCAGGCCCACGACTACGCAACAGGTGAGGATGAACGTTGTCGTCGTCAGGTATCCGAGGCCCACGATAACAGGAGGTAAAAGTGCGAGCATCACGCCGAGATAAGGGATCAGGCTGAGAAAGCCGCTCATCACGCCGAGGAAATAGAAATACGGCAGCCCCATCAGTCCGAATGCCGCCATGCTGGCTGCGCTGAGGAACAGGCCGATCACGAAGTTTCCGACAATGAACGAGCGGATCATGGCCGCGATGAGGCCCAGGGTAACGTACGCGGTGTTGCGGTTTTCCATGCGGAACAGCATTACCGACGACGCCCGAACATGGTCCTGCCAACTCAACATGAAGTAGGTGAGGAACGGGATAAAGGAGATCGCCAGCACCGTCTCGGAGAACGAGCTCATGTTGTCGCTGATGAATCTGCTCCAACCATTTCGTTCGCGAACGGTAACGGAGTTCTTCTCCTCAGGCTCGGGCGGGAGGACGTCTTCGGTGGTTTTTTCAAACTGCTCGGCCCGCTGCCGGATGTCATTCACGATGTGCTGGATACGGGTCCGGTACTCGGGCATCTGCGACATGAAATCGAGTGCTCGGGCGTAGGAAAGATACCCGACAGTTCCGACAACGGCCAGCAAGAGCGATACAGCAAGGAGTGCCCCCAACTGCCGAGGGATGCGAAAATTCGCCAGGCCATCGACCACCGGAGCCAGCACGAATGCCATGAGGATCGCGGTGAGAATGACCACCAGGATCAATTTGGCGACCGAGATCAGGCTCAAAACGGCGGCGGCGGCCAGGATGACCAGCGAAGCCGTCTGGATGTTCTGGATGCGGTTCGGCTCGCCGGCATTGCTGGAGGACGACTCGGCAGCCGATTGCGGAGACGGCTGCAACTCGGGGCCGGGGAACTCCCGGGGTTCTTCCGGCATGCGGATATCGTCGATGAGTGGGTCCGCCATTGGGCCTATCCTACTCGCACATCACTAAAGTGGGAATTAGGATACCCTTGCGGGCATCAATATGGAACACGTTCCTTCTGCCGACCCCGAAAAGGCGCCGACCGTGCGCATCATGGCGATTGATTATGGGTCGCGGCGCATCGGGCTGGCGGTCAGCGACGAGTTGGGCATCACTGCGCAGGGGCTGCCGACTTTGCATCGGACGAACAAGCGGAACGACTTTGACCTGCTGCGCCGCACGATCAAGCAGCACGCGATCGGAGAAATCGTGGTGGGATTGCCGCTGCGCATGAGTGGAGAAACCGGCATTCAGTCCGACAAAGTGGAAGAATTTGCGGAAGAGTTGCGCAAACGCTTCAAGCTGCCGGTGCATCTGTTCGACGAGCGATTGACGTCGGTGGAGGCCAATCGCCTGCTGGATGAAACGTCCATCAGCGACCGGCGCCGCAAGGAAGTGGTCGATCAAATTGCCGCGGTGCTGATCCTGGAGGCGTTCCTGGGATTTCGCGGGGCGCAGCGGAATTGAGCCCCGCAACTTCGAGCATCGTCTAAACTGCAAAGATTGAAGGGCATGTAACCCAGCCGTGCGAACTTTCCTGATACTCATCCTGATGGTTGTCTTTGCGGCCGGAGGCTGGTTCACCTGGGCCGCGCTGCTCCCGGTAAATCCCGGGGAGACCAAATTCGTCCTGCTGCACCAGGGATGGGGCGCGCGTCACATTGCCCAGACGCTGCAACACGAAGGCGTGATCCGCAGCGCGGACGCATTTCTGCTGGCGCATTATGCGATGGGGAAAGGCAGCCTGAAGGCCGGTGAGTACAAGTTTGACGCCCCGGCGAACGCGCTCGAAGTGCGCGATCGAATCTTGCGAGGAGATGTTTTCGCGCGCTATGTGGTGGTTCCGGAAGGCTACAACCTCTACGAAGTCGCGGCGGTGGTGGAACAGACCGGCTTGGGCAGCGCTGCGGATTTCATCGCGGAGGCGAACCATGACGTGGCTCTCGTCCGCGACGTTGATCCCAAGGCGCAGTCGCTGGAGGGCTACCTGTTTCCCGACACCTATCAGTTCACGCGCATCGACACGCCACACGACATCGCGGCCGCTATGGTGCACCGCTTCCGGCAAACGGCACAGAAGATCGGCCTGCTGGACAGGCCGGACATCCATCGCATTGTGACCATGGCGTCAATCGTGGAGAAGGAAACCGCCGTTCCCGACGAACGGCCCCTGGTGGCCAGTGTGTATTACAACCGCCTTGACCGGAACATGTTGCTGGGAGCTGACCCAACCGTCATCTATGCTGCGCTATTGTCGGGAAGGTATCGAGGCACGATTTACCAGTCAGACCTGCAGTTCGATTCGCCCTACAATACCTACAAGTTTCCCGGACTACCGCCGGGGCCGATTGCCAACCCCGGCGCAGGGTCGTTGGAGGCAGCCATGCATCCGGCTAGCAGTGAGTTTCTGTACTTTGTGAGCGACAACAACGGGCACCATCGATTCTCGCGAACGGCGGCCGAGCACGACCGCAACGTGGCTGCCTATCGAAAGGCCGTAGCAGCCCAGCATTGATGCTTTCTTTGCAAAACTTAACCCGAAAGGGCCTGCCAAGTCACCGGACAAAACCCTGAACCGACGATATACTTGTAGGTTCAGTACGCAGTAATTTCCCTTCCCTTATGAAGCCATCCCGCGCCGTCCTTGCGGCAGTAATCGGTCTCTTGCTCAGCGCTACCGGGTGCCTGTTCCACACCCGCACAGTCGAGGTGCGGGTGAGCAGCGCCAAGCTGCAAACGGCGACCCAGCAGGAGCTGATCGACCGCTTGAACCTGGTGGTGGCGCAAGTGAAGACGCTGAATGCGACCGTGGACATCGACACTTCCGTGGGGGGCGCAAAGCGAGGCAAGGTCACCGACTTCAAGGAGATCCGCGGCTACATCCTGGTCCGCAAGCCCGAAATGTTGCGCATGATCGGGCTTTATCCCATCGTTCGCAACAAAGCCTTCGATATGGTCAGTGACGGGAAGGAGTTCAAGCTGTCGGTTGCGGCCACGAACAAGTTCTACACCGGCCACAACCAGGTGATGATCACGGACTCTTCGAGCCCTCTTGATACGCTGCGTCCGGAGGCAATTTATGACGCGTTGCTGTTTCAAAGTATCGATGCGCAGAACGAAATCGCGGTTTTGGAGAGCAGCCACGAATTGGTGGTTGACTCGCAGACCCACAGGCAGGTGCAACAGCCGGACTATGTGCTGGACGTAGTGCGAAAAACCGGCACAGGTTGGAGGCTGGCGCGCAAGGTGGTTTTCGACCGGACCAACCTGGTCCCCCACCGGCAGATCATCTTCGACGAGCGTGGTAACGCCGTCACCGACGCCAGTTATCAGAAATTCAAAGATTATGACGGCGTCCGGTTCCCGAGCTTCATCGACATCGTCCGGCCGCAAGAGGAGTACAACATCATCCTCAACATGGTGAAACTCACCATCAATCAGCCGATCAGCGACGATCAGTTCGACCTGCAGCAGCCGCCGGGATCGCTGCTGGTGAATCTCGACAATCGCGCACCCGCGGCTGCGACTGCCAAATAGCGTTTTCGGTCGGCGTGCCGTTCGCGATAGCAGCTTGAGAAAAGTTAAGGCTCCAGCCCGTGACGGACTGGAGCCTTTCGAGTTTGCGCGGCGTTCGTGTGAACTTAACGCTTCGACTGGCCGCGTGCCATCTTCTTGACTTTGCGCTTGGCCGATCCGCGGGCGTGGGTCCGGGCGGCTTTGGGCGCCGCTTTCTTGCGGGCTGCCCGCTTTACTTTCTTGCGCTCTGTCTTGTCTTCGATGCTCTTGGTATTTGCCATGTATGCTGCGTTCCTTTTGACCTTGGGGTGGCCCCGGAGGCTTATGCCTTTTCCAGTTGGGCGTACTTCTCGACCAGCTTTTTCAAGCCGAACTTAGGAAATTGTACCGTAAGCTTGGCATTTTCTCCGTCTCCCTCGCGCTGGTACACCAATCCCTCGCCGTACTTGGGATGACGAACGCGCTGTCCGGGACGGAATCCGGTGCGTCCGCTGGCGTCGGCGGGCTCATTTTTCGGGAGCGAAAATTTCTTGCCACGCGAGGCGAAAAACTCCGCGATGTTGTCGATGGAGTTGTAGGACTTCCCGCCGTAGTTGCCGCGCGGCTTGGAAGGCGGCTGCCCGTATTGCGGACGCTGGTCTTCGTCTTCGTATGAGTAATGCGACGGGCCGGCGTCTTCGCCGCTAGTTCTCGATGAGGCACGGCGGGCGGTGCCAAGCTCCTGCAACAGTTCTTGCGGGACCTCTTCCAGAAAGCGCGAAGGAATGCTGGCCTCCGGCATGTCGGTGCCGTAGCGGCGACGATAGCGGGCGTTGGTCAGGATGAGCGTGTCCATGGCGCGGGTCATGCCGACATAGCACAAGCGCCGTTCTTCCTCGATGTCGTCGGGCGCCATCAGCGTGCGCGAGTGGGGGAACAGTCCTTCTTCCAGACCCGCCAGGATTACGAGCGGAAATTCCAGTCCCTTCGCGGCATGTAACGTCATCAGCGTGATGCGCGAATTCTCGTCGTAATCGTCGGCATCGCTGACCAGCGCCGCGTGGTCCAGGAATTCGTTCAGGGTCTCGCCGCGGTCGCGCGAGTCCATGGCGGCGTTCACCAGTTCGCGCAAGTTCTCGATACGGGCCAGAGCGTCCGGAGTATCTTCTGCCTCCAGTTGCTTGATGTATCCGGTGCGATCGATGAGGAACTTCAGCAATTCGGCGGTCGATGCGGCGTCGCCGGGAGCACGAAAGCCTTCGACAGCCTGCTCTGCTGCGGAACCAGAGGGCGCTTTGGCGTCGTCCGGCGACGACAATGAAGTGGGGTCAAAATCTGTCGCGTCGTCGGTCGCGAACGATTCCGGCGAGAACTCGATGGCGTGCTGGAAATCGGCTTCGGCTTCTTCGGAAGCGGAAACGGTGGTTTCCTGCAAATGCTCGGCGAACGAGCCGAGGTACATCGCCCGGGCGTCGTCGATCAATTGCTTGAAACTTTTCAAAGCCGCCAAGGCGCGCGGCGGCAGCAAGTCGCGGTTAATGGTCTGTTGGATCGCGCCCCACAAAGACAGGTTGGTCTCCAGGGCGATTCGCTCGATCGTTTCCGTGGTGTTCTTGCCGATGCCGCGCGTCGGCGTGTTGATGATGCGCTGCATGGCAATCGAGTCGTCCGGGTTCTGAATCGCCTTGAGGTACGAGATGAGGTCCTTAATCTCGGCGCGCTCGTAGAAACTGAAGCCTCCCACAACGTGGTACTTCAACTGATAGCGTCGCATGGCCTCTTCCAGCAGTCGCGACTGTGAATTGGTGCGATACAACACTGCCGCTTTGGGAGCATGACCGCCCTCGCCACCAGCTTGTGCGAGGTATTTCGCTACGTAATCCGCGGCGAAGAGAGCCTCGTTCTCCCCGTCGGGAGCCTCGTAGTAGCCTATCTTCGGCCCGCCGATTCGTTCGGTCCAGAGGTTTTTGCCCTTACGTCTGACATTGTGGGACACAACGGCGGACGCGGCCTGCAAGATGTTCTGCGTCGAGCGGTAATTCTGCTCGAGACGGATGATGCGAGCGTTGGGAAAGTCCTTCTCGAACTCGAGGATGTTGCGAATGTCGGCGCCCCGCCAGGAATAAATGCTCTGGTCCTCGTCGCCCACGGCGCAGACGTCGTGCTCGGTGCCGGCCAGCATGCGCATCAGCTCGTATTGCGGGCGGTTGGTGTCCTGGTACTCATCCACAAGAATGTGCCGATAACGTTTGTTATACCGCTCGCGGGTCTCTCCGGATGACTTCAGCACGCGGACGGCATAGAGCAGCAGATCGTCGAAGTCGAGGGCGTTCGACTTGGCCAACTCCTGCTTATACACCTCGTAAATTTGCGCGACGCGTTCCGTCTTAGGGTCAGCGGACTCGAGATAAACCTCTTGCGGATCGAGCATGTGGTTCTTAGCCCAGGAAATTCGCGACAGCACATTGCGCGGCGTCAGTTGCTTGTCGTCAACACCGAGCCGCCGCATGGCGGCCTTGACCACGTTCTGCTGGTCGCTTTCGTCGTAGATGACGAAGTCCTTGCGGTAACCCTTGCCCCCGATTTGCAATGTTTCGATATCGCGACGGAGAAGTCGCACGCAGAACGAATGGAAGGTCGCGATCAGCGGCTTGACCAGCGTGCGCGCGCCTACCAGCGATTCGACGCGGCTGGCCATCTCGCTCGCCGCCTTATTGGTGAAGGTGACGGCAAGTATGGAATCGGGCGCCACGCCAACGTTGTCAATGAGGTGCGCAATCCGATACGTGATGACGCGCGTCTTGCCGCTGCCGGCGCCGGCCAGGATAAGTACCGGCCCACTCACGGCTTCCACGGCTTCACGCTGCTGGGGATTTAGTTTCGAAAGGTACGACAAATCTTGCTTCCTGAGCCGACTACGCTGCTGACGTTAATTCCTCGCGAGACAAGACAGATTCACCACGGAGGCACGGAGGACACGGAGTTGTTTTTCCAATTCTTCATTCTCCGTGTACTCTGCGTCTCCGTGGTAGAAAACTTTTGTTGCGACGCGGCTGCTGCGTCCCATCAATTTGGTTTGCTGCCGCTGCCGGCTTTTTCCATCAGCCGGTTGGCCTTGCAGTCCTGGCACGGGCAGTGTTCGCGCAGAAACTCCCACGAATAAATTCCATGCTGGTGGCCGTCGTTCCAGGTGAACCGAATGCCGTACTTCCCCACTGGCTCAACCTCCGTCGGTCGCGCGAGCGCCTTAAACAGCGGCAACGAACCGGCCACCGGCTTCAATGGATCGCCCGGCTGGCGGCCGTCTTTATCGCGCTCTTCCTGGCACAGCGCGCACGGGCAGGCGTCGCGCAGAAAGACAAAGCTGTACGAACTGCGATGGCCATCTTTCCACTCGATGTCCATGCCATTGCCCGTAGTTTTGTTGACTTTGACCGATTTGGGGTCCGCTACCAAGTCCATGATTCCGCCGCTTTTCGCATTGCTCCGCATGTCTGCTGACACTCTAGTATCGCAGAAAACAGACTGCCCGTTTGCCGGCAGAACTGCCGCCGGATGCAGGCGAACTGCTAAGCTGGTAGCTTCGCGCGAGCCGCCATTTGCAGGAGAATGATTCGATGCCAGACGTGCGCCGAGGACTCATCATAGTGAACACCGGCCCGGGCAAGGGCAAGACCACCGCCGCTATGGGCACCGCGCTGCGCGCGGTCGGCAACGGCATGAAGGTCCTGATGCTGCAGTTCCTCAAAGGCTCCTGGCACTACGGCGAACTCGATGCCGTGAAGGCCTTCGGCGACAACTTTGTAATCAAGCAGATGGGACGCGGCTTCGTGAAGGTCGGCGGCGCCGAAACCGATCCCGAGGACATTCGCCTGGTGGAGGAAGCCTGGGCCGAAGCTGAGCAAGCTATTCTCTCGGGCGCATGGGACCTCATCATCCTCGATGAAATCAATTACGCCATCAGCTACAAGATGCTCGATCCGGAAAAGGTGGCCGCGACGCTGAAGAAGAAGCCGGAGATGGTGCACGTCATTGTCACCGGCCGCAACGCTCATCCCGCGATCGTCGAAGTCGCCGACACGGTTACGGAGATGAAGGAAGTCAAGCATGCCTACACCAAAGGCATCGAGGCGCAGCGCGGCATCGAGTACTGAGCGGCGACAACGTGCACACGCGTCAGCTACACTGAAGACCTACTTATGGCATGGTTTAAGCGCGAGCAGGCGGAACTCGACACTTCGGGAGAGAAGCGGGTCAAGACCGAAGGACTCTGGGTGAAGTGCGACCAGTGCCGCCAGATTATCTGGAAAAAAGACCTCGACCAGAACCTCAACGTCTGCCCCAAGTGCGACCGCCATTTTCGCATCGATGCCCGCACGCGGCTTGGGCTCCTGCTCGACGACGACAAATACCAGACCGAAGACGGCAACCTGGTTTCGACCGATCCGCTGAAGTTCACCGATCTCAAGCCGTACGCCGATCGCCTGAAGCGCGCGAAGACCGAGACTGGACTGAACGACGCTATCATCAACGCGCGCGGCAAGCTGAACGGCAAGCCGGTGATCATCAGCGCGATGGAGTATGCGTTCATCGGCGGCTCGATGGGCGCGGTCGTCGGCGAGGCCATCACTCGCGCGGTCGAGAAGGCTACGGACGAAAAAATTCCACTGATTATCGTTTCGGCTTCGGGAGGGGCGCGCATGATGGAAGGCGTGGTCAGCCTGATGCAACTGGCGAAAATCTCAGCCGCGCTGGCCCGTATGGACGACGCCAAAGTCCCTTACATCTCCGTCCTCACCGACCCCACTACTGGCGGCACGACTGCATCTTTCGCCATGTTGGGTGACCTGAACATCGCTGAGCCGGGAGCGCTGATCGGCTTTGCCGGCCCGCGCGTCATTGAGCAGACCATCCGCCAGAAATTGCCGGAAGGGTTCCAGCGCAGCGAGTTCCTGCTGGAGCACGGAATGCTGGACGCCGTGGTGCACCGCCGTGACATGAAGAACTACATCTCCCGCGCGCTGGACTTCATGCAGGTTCCCAAGCCGTCGTAGGACAACTCACCACTGAGACACGGAGGCACAGAGTCTGCGGTGAAACGTCGCCCAGTGTGCGCCGCGTCACGTACGTATTAAGCCGGATGTTTTACACTCGCAACGGGAGCAAGCCATGAAAGCTGTCGTCGTTGCGCGGGCGGGCGGGCCGGAAGTGCTCGAAGTCCGCGACATGCCGGAACCGGTTGCCCAGCCCGGCGAAGTGATCGTACGGGTCGAGGCCGTGGGAGTAAACTTTGCCGACACCATGTCCACGCGCGGCACGTACAAGGGCACTCCGCCGCCTCCATTCATCACGGGCCGTGAATTCGCCGGCGTGGTGGAAGGCAGCGGAGAGCGGGTAATGGGATACATGCAGTACGGCGCTGCGGCCGAGAAGATCGCGGTGTCGAAGAAGATGATCTGGCCGCAGCCCAAAGGCTGGACTTCAGAGCAGTCGGGGGCCTTTCCGGTGAACTTCTTCACTGCGTACCTGGCGTATTGGAAGGCCGGTATCACCTCCGACGCCATCGAGCCGGTTTATGTCGAGGGCGACCGTCAGCGTCGCGTGCTGATTCATGCCGCCGCCGGTGGTGTGGGCACCGCTGCCGTACAGATCGGAAAGCTGCTGCGCGTCGAAACCTATGGCACAGCTTCGTCGGATGAGAAGCTGGAGCGCGTCAAGAAGTTGGGCCTCGACCACGGCATCAACTATCGTGAAGTCGACTACGAGCAGCGCATCAAGGAGCTCACCAACCGCGAAGGCGTGGACGCAGTTTTCGAAATGCTGGGCGGCGAACATACCGCCAAGAGCCTGCGCTGCTGTCGCGAATTCGGGCGGGTGATTATCTACGGCACGGCCACTGGTGAGCGGCAGAAGTTCGACGTCGCCACAATGATGACGCGGAGTTTAAGCGCGCACGGCTTGTGGCTGAGCGTTCTGGCCGACGACCACCGGCTGATGGGTGATTGCTTGAAAGCGATGCAACCGTGGATTGAGCAGGGTAAGTTGCATCCCGAGATTGGACACACGCTCCCCATGGAGCAGGCCGGAGAGGCCCATCGCCTGCTGTTGGAACGGGCCAACTACGGAAAGATCGTGCTGACGATTGGGTAGAGGCGACGAGACTTCGCCCGTAACGACCGGATAGGATGTTGCTGTGGACGCCAAGCCCTGGTTAATGCTCATCTTCTTCCTGTTCATTTGCCTCGGAGCGGGAAGTCTGGCCTCGTGGCTTACTTTTCGGGGCGTCCGCGAGTGGTATCCGCAGCTTCGAAAACCACCGGGCACACCCCCCAGTCAGGTCTTCGGCCCGGTCTGGACAACGCTTTACGTTTTGATGGCAGTCTCTGCATGGCTGGTGTGGCGCGACTACGGCTGGCGCGGCGGAGGCTCGGCGCTGCTTCTGTTTTTTGCGCAGCTCGGACTTAACATGGCATGGTCAGGAATCTTTTTCGGCGCGCGCCTTCCGGGCGTGGCATTTGCGGAAATCACGATCCTCTGGCTTGCCATCCTCTTCAACATCCTGGTGTTCCACTGGTTGACGCCGATGGCGGCGCTTCTACTTATCCCGTACCTGTTGTGGGTGACCTACGCCGCTTACTTGAACTTCGGAATCTGGCGGCTGAATCGCAAGCCATTGTAACCGCGGGACAACCATTCGCGGCCCCGAAGAATGCTAAGCTGACCTATGAGTTTCGTGTCCCTTGTAGGCTTCGGCGCGGGCACTCTGTGCACGCTGGCATATCTGCCGCAGGCGCTGCATTCGTTCCGCACCAAGTCGGTCCGCGACATCTCGCTGGTCATGCTGCTCAGCCTGAATGTGGGGCTGTTGCTGTGGGTGGCCTACGGATTCCTGATTCACTCGCTGCCGCTCATTCTGCCCAATGCAGTCACATTCTTCCTGGCGTTTCCGCTGCTGATCATGAAACTGCGGTACCACGGCGAAGCCGCCGACGATGCGGTGGGTGAAAACCGCGGAACTTCCAGCCCCGGCTATTAGTGCCAGATCTGGCGGGCGAAGAAGTAGATCGAAAGGGTGAACCCAATCGCGATGACGATGGCGCGAACGTGCTCCGGCTTGGTCTTCTGCGCGAAGTGAGCTCCGAAATACCCGCCTATCATGGACGCCACGACCATCAGGATCGTCTCGGGCCAGTACACCGCGTGCGAAAAGATGAACAGCAGCATGGCGACGCCGTTCGACACCGTCGTCAACAGCGCCTTCAGGGCATTCATGGTGTGGATCTCATCCATACCCAACAGCGCCAGCATGGCCAGGATGAGGATGCCCGCTCCCGCGCCAAAGTATCCGATGTAAAAGGCGATAAAGATCTGGATCGACACCGCGCGCCAGGTAGCAAATTCGTGATGCTCAGCGTTTGCCGTTCGCCGGCGTACCCACTGGGTCACCCGTCCGCTCATCATGAAGATGAGGGTGGCGGCAAGCATGAGCCAGGGCACCAGCCGCATGAACGTGGTCTGGGGCGTCTTCAGCAGCGTCCATCCGCCGACGATGCCGCCTAGAACACCAGTTACTAGCAGCGGCATCATGGTTTTCAGCGAAAGGTTACGGAGTTGCTTTCGGTATGCGCCGATACTGGCAACCTGCCCCGGCCATAACGCCACCGTGTTGCTGGCGTTAGCGTTCACCGGCGGAATGCCCACAAACAACATCGCTGGAAAGCTGACAAA
This sequence comes from uncultured Acidobacteriaceae bacterium, assembly GCA_963837915.1. Taxonomy (GTDB): domain Bacteria; phylum Acidobacteriota; class Terriglobia; order Terriglobales; family Acidobacteriaceae; genus DASRAA01. The sequence goes on along the minus strand of CAWIPZ010000009.1, from coordinate 165,787 downwards.
GCTGCCCCCACCAGCGACCGAGTTGATGGCGCCCCCGGCAAGCGCGGCGAAGAAGAGGATGGTGGCGTGGGAGAGGTTCATGCGGCCAAACAGCGATGGTAACAGGTGAGGAATCGCCCGCGCCGGTTACCCGGTCCACCAGAGACAGGGCATCGCCGCGGATCGGCCGTGTTGCCTAACTAGGAACCTTCCCGAAGGTGCATGGATACAGGCTATCCGAGGTGGGGGCTGTGGAAAACCCGCATAAAATCTGGCGGAAACGCTTCCCTCTATTTCGCCATTGTTATAAGATACGGTCAATTGAGCACTCTTACCGCTCAATGATTCAAGGAGGAATTAACCAATGGCAACAGGAATGACCAAGACACAGCTCGTCCGGCACGTAGCCGAGAAGCACTCACTCAGTAATAAGCAGGTTGCGGCGTTGATCGAGTATCTCGCCGAAGTTGCGATCCGCGAGACCAAGAAGAACGGCGTATTTGTCGTGCCCGGACTGGGCCGTCTGGTGAAGTCAAACCGCAAGGCTCGCATCGGTCGCAACCCGCAGACCGGCGAAGCCATCAAGATTCCCGCCAAGACCGTCGTGAAGTTCCGCGTGGCCAAGGCTGTGAAAGACACCATCGCGCCCGCCAAGAAGTAACTGGGCATACTAGATGTTGGCAGAGGCCGGCCATCGCCGGCCTTTTGCTTTGTCTCGCGAATTATTTCTTCATCGCGGAGGCTTCAACCGGACCTGCGTCGCGAAACACTTGCCCGTTTTTCATCACGAAGGTCACACGTCCTAACTCTGTGATGTCCGCCAACGGATTTCCCCGCACTGCGATGATGTCGGCATACGCACCCGGCGCGATGACGCCGATCTCTCCCTGCATGTCGAGCATCTGTGCCGGACGAGTTGTCGCCGAACGGATCGCTTCCATCGATGACATGCCGAACTTGGTCATGTAGCTGAATTCCTGCGCGATCGGCTCCGTCCACGGAAATCCGCCGACGTCAGTGCCGAAGACAATTGGCAGTCCAGCTTGCAACGCCTTCTTGAAGGACTGCTCATGCACCGAGGCGCGCACGCGGTCGCGCTTGCCTTCCGGCGTGTTTTCCGTTCCCCAATCGGTGTAATAAACCGAGAGCGTCGGACAATACCAGGTTCCCTGGCGTTTCATCTGCGCGATGGCGGCGTCATCAAGCAGCAAGCCGTGCTCGATCGAATCGCAACCGCCGTCGAGTGCGCGATGCAGCCCCTCACCGTTGTAAGCGTGGCAGGCAACCTTGCGCCTCCAACCATGGGCCTCGTCAACAATCGCTTTGAGCTCTTCGACCGTCAGCGTTGGTTGTGAAACCAGGTTGCCGTCTTTATCGACCCATGAGCGGTGCGTCATGTACACCTTGATCCAGTCGGCTCCGTAGTCCAGCTGTTCGCGCGCGGCCTTGCGCGCCTCGACGGGACCATCAATGATCTGCACGCCCTTCGGCACGTCAACTCCCGGCGCGTATCCTTCCAGCGGATAGCCGCCTGTGGTCGAAATACCGCGCGTCGTGGTGAAGATGCGCGGCCCAGGAATGTATCCCTCGGTGATCGCGCGCTTGATGCCGACGTCGCCGTAGCCTGCGCCTTCGGTCTCCATGTCGCGAATGGTAGTGAAACCCTGCTCCAGCGCCCGTCGCGCCGACACTGTCGCCCGCGCTGCCCTATACGACGGATAGAACTTCAGCAACTGAATGTCGTAGCCGCCTTTAGCGGGGTCCTCGCCTTGCAGAAATATGTGAGTGTGCGATTCGATCATTCCCGGTAGCAGTGTGGCGTTCGACAGGTCGATGACGTTAGCTCCTGCAGGCACTTTCACCGACGCCGCATCACCAACGGCCTCGATGCGCTCGCCGCGAATCACAATGACCTGGTTGTACTTCGGCTCGTCGGTCCGCGGATCGATCAGCGTCCCAGCGCGAATCACGGTCACCTGCGGCGGTGGCGTCGATGCAGTTTGCGCAATGACTCCGACCCATGACGCCATCAGCACGAACAGCAGCACACATCTCGTTTTCATATTGTTTAAGCCCCCTTTACACACGCGCCTCACTTCAATTCCGCTGCGATAATCGCGTCGGCTTCGATCTCCACCAGCATCTCGGGTGAAACCATTGCCACCACCTGCACCATAGTTGCCGCCGGACGAATGTCGCGGAATACCTCGCCATGTGCGCGCCCCACTTCTTCCCAGCGGCTGATGTCGGTTACGAACATCCGCGTCCGCACCACGTCCCGTAAACTCGCTCCAGCATCGGCCAGGGCGCGCTCGATGTTCTTGAGCGTCTGCACCGCCTGCTCGTACATGTCACTGCCACCGACGATCTTTCCGTCCGCGCCGGTGGCCACGGTTCCCGCCACCGACACAAACGGACCGACCTTCACGGCGCGCGAGAATCCTACTCTTGGTTCGTAGGGCGAGTTGCCGGAGATGTTTTGACGTTGCATAGGATGCCTCCAGTTGAATGCTGAGCATTGTCCCACAGCCGGGGAGCACAGCTCTTCGTCACCTCCGACTCGAATTTTGGCAGCCGCCAAGCGATGGTGCTAGCAGAGCTGATCGAAGCGCACATGCCATCCGAGTTTCACCCTATAAACCGAACTTCCCAACCCTAAAAGAAAAATCAATGAGACTCAAACCGCGCGGCATGCGACTATTCATGGCACGTGGGGATGCACCATAGGAGTTAAGGGCGGCGCCGGAAATGCTTGCGCTGGCGACCGAAACGCGTTATCACCCATCCAACGAGTGTGCGGGTAGACAGACGAAGCCCGCTCAACTGTGGGGACGAGCAAAGGACATGATTCCTGAATCACATTCGTTGCACAGCCTTTTTGGTGAGCTGATTCAACAACACTTCGACCACGACATCGCCCTGCGCGACTCCGAGGTGCAGGACTACGTCGTCAACATGCTCACCGAATTCTGCGAGGTCGACCAGGTGTTCAAGATTCGCGATGCTAACGAGCGTCCCTTGAACGACGTAGGCGAAATGCTGCTCGAGACCGATCCCATCTACGGTCCCGCGCCTTCATTCGATCGCGAGCGGCAGGTGCGCAAGCATATCGGCGACTACACGCTGTTCCTCGCTGGCATGTTTCCTGAGAGCATTAACCACTTCCGGTTGCGCCGCCAACGGTTAGAGAGTTTTGTCGACTTCATCAAGGCGGGCAAGGAGAGTTACTTTATCGTCTCCAAGTTCGATCAGTTCGAATATGCTCGGCTGGCGCCGCTGTTTGGCAAGCTGTCGCACGAATTCGAATCGTGCGTTTATGGACTGAACCTGGTGAAGGGCGATCTCGACGAGATGCAGCATCCCATTACCCGTCAGACCCGGCAGATTGTGATGTAGGCGTCCGTCAGCGAGTCTGCTGTGCTGCGCCCTCGTTCACCGTTTGCACCACAGCGTTGGCTGCGTTCATGCCTTCGCGAATGCAATCCGGCACGCCGATGCCGTGATAGGCATTGCCCGCAAGTTCGAGGCCGGGAATCTCTTTCACGCGCTTCTCGATCCGCTCAATCCGCGCAATGTGCCCAGACTCGTACTGCGCCATCGCGCCTCGCCAGCGATAGACACGGTGAAACATCGGACGCTGGTCCAGCTTGACGGTTTCTTTCAGTTCGGCGCGCACTGTATCGACAATCTCTTCGTCAGTCAGATTCAGCACTGCCTCGTCGCGCGCGCCTCCCAGAAAGCAGCGCAAGATCCCCTTGTTCGGCGGCGCACGGTGCGGAAACTTATTGTGCACAAACGTGCACGCCAGCATGCGACGGCCTTCGCCGCGCGGCACGAGGAAGCCGAAGCCGGGCGGCAACTGCTTGAGCTGGTCCATGTGATAGCCGAGCGTGACGGTAACCGATGAGCTATACGTGATGCCGAGCAGGTCATCGGCAAGATCGCGATCCACGGCCTCCAGCAGCGCTCCACCGATATTGGCCGGCGTCGCGACAATCACCGCGTCATACATCTCGCTGCCGCCCATGTCGATGGCCACGCGCCACCGGTCGCCTTCCGAGTAAATCCCGCGCACCCGGCTACGCAGGCGGATCGACGCGGGATCGAGCCGCGCCACGACGGCATCGACCATCTGCTGCATGCCGTCTTTCAGCGAACTGAACAGCGGTCGCGGCGGTGTCTTGCCCGCCATGGCTTTCATCTTGTTGTGCGCCGCCAGCATGGCTTTGCTCAGGCTGCCGTACTTTTCTTCCATCTCCACGAAGCGCGGCAACACCGCGCGCGCACTCAGCTTGTTGGCATCGCCGCCATACACGCCAGAAAGCAGAGGATCGGCCAGACGGTCCACGACCTCGGCGCCGAAATGGCGTTCGACCAGCTCGCCCACCGTCTCGTCGTCTTCCATCGGTCGCGGAGGGTGCAAAAGTTCCTTCGCCATTCGCAGCTTGGTTTCCCACGAGAACAGCGGCGACAGCGCGGTCGGAACCAGCTTCGTCGGCACCATGAACATCAGGCCGTCAGGCATCGCGATTAGCTTGCCATTGACGACGATGTAGGTCTTGCGCTGTGCGTCATTTGAGCCGATGAGCTGATCGTCGATGCCTAGCTCTTTGCACAGGGTGAGAGCCCAAGGTTTTTCGGTGAGAAACGAATCGGGGCCGGCCTCGACGAGGCAGCCATCGACGCGATCGGAACTCATCGACCCGCCGAGCCGGTTAGTGCTTTCGATGAGCGTGTAGGAAAGTTGCGAACCACCGGCGCGGGCCTTTTCCAGTTGGAATGCGGCGCTGAGTCCCGAGATGCCGCCGCCAATGATTGCAATTCGTTTCATAAGGGACTACGGCAACTTCTCCGCTGCCACTGGTTTATCCTCAGCAGCAGCCAGTCGCCCGCGAACCAGTTGCGCTACCGCCTTGGCAAACGTCGGAGAGCCGTTGAGCGACTCGGCGCGATACAACTTCATCCCGCGCTCCGCCGCAAAGTCGCGAAACAGAATATCAATGTCGAACAGGATTTCGACATGATCGCACACAAATCCGATGGGCTGCACGAACAAGCCGGTGTGACCCGTCTCCCGCAGTTTCACGATCGTATCTTCGACGGTCGGTCCGAGCCATTCACCACCTGACATACCCTGGCTCTGGAAAGCGAAGTTCCATTCGCCGATTTCCGGCACGCGCGCGGCAACCAGCGCCGCAGTTTCGCGCGTCTGCGCCTCGTAGGGATCGCCTTCGGCAATCGTCCGGGTGGGAACGCTATGTGCTGTAAACAGCACCGACAGTTTCGATCCGTGCTCGGCGCAGGCAGCAGTCCATCCCGCGCGAAGTTTTTCCGCAAAGGCCTCGATCAACAGCGGACTATCATGCCACTCTTCCACAAAGTCGATGGGAAATGGCGCGCCTTCGCCCAGCAGGACCTGTTTGTACAGGCCGACGCTGGTGCGGGAGTTGTGCGGAGCCAGGCAAACTGCCACTGCCTGTCCCACTTTGTCAGAGGCCATCTGCTTTAGCGTATCGGCGATATAAGGATGCCAGTTCCGCATGCCAACATATACCGGCATTCCCAACTCGCGAGCCACGCCGTCGGCCTGTTCGCGAGTGAGCCGTGTCAGCGGCGAGCTGCCAATCAGCGAGTAGCGGTGCTGCACTTCGCGCACCACCGCCTCCGGCATCGGACGCCCGCGCGAAATGTTCTGCAGGAACTCGGGAATGTCTTCGACCCGCTCGGGGCTGCCATGCGCGATCAGCAGGATTGCACTTCCGGCCATTACTTCCTCACTGCACCGGCCGTCGTGCTGAACTGGTGCACGAAATCGGCGAGGTTCTTCACGTTGTCCACCGGAGTATGCGGCAGGATACCGTGACCGAGATTGAATATGTGCCCAGGGCGTCCATCGGCAAGCCGCAGAATGTTCTCCGCGCGCTGCTGCACTTCATGCCAGGAGGCGAACAGCGTCACCGGATCCAGATTTCCCTGCACGGCATGCTTGTGTCCCACTGTCTGCCAGCCTTCGTCGAGCGGCACGCGCCAGTCGAGTCCGATCACTTGTGCACCAGTCTCTGACATCGACGGCAGCAGCGTGGTGCTGTCGGTGCCAAAGTAAATGATAGGCACTCCCGTCTCTTTTTGCAGCCGATTCACCAGCCGTTTGGTCGGCTCCAGCGCATAGCGGCGGTAGTCTTCCACGCTCAGGCAGCCGACCCAGCTATCGAAAATCTGGATGACGTCAGCGCCATGTCGCACCTGCTCGGCCGAATACTGCACCAGCACGTCCACCAGTTTGTTGACCAACTCCTCCCAAACTTCGGGCGAGTTGTACATCAGCTTCTTGACTTCTACGTAGTGCCGCGAGCCGCCGCCCTCTACCATGTAGCTGGCGAGCGTGAACGGCGCTCCGCAAAACCCGATAACTGGGAGCTTCGCGCCAAAATGCTTCACCACCTTGCCGACGGCCTCGGCGACATAGCCCAACTCTGCGGCGCGATCGGTGCGAAGTGCCTTCACCTCCGCGGCAGCGCGAATCGGCTTCTCGATCACGGGCCCTTCGCCGGGAGAGAAGTGGAACGGCATCCCCATCACTTCGAGGGGCAGCAGCAAGTCGGCAAAAATGATTGCGGCATCGACGCCGAGGTATTCCGCCGCGGTGATGGTCACTTCCGCGGCCACCTCAGGCTTCTTGCAGATTTCCACCAGCGAGTACTGCTTGCGGACGTCGCGGTACTCTTGCATGTACCGGCCCGCCTGGCGCATAAACCAGACCGGAGTGGTAGCTACAGGCAGGCCCTTACAGGCTTTTACAAACAGGGAGTCAGGAGCGGACATAAAGATTTACTCTAACATTCCACCTCACTCTGCCCTGTGACAAGAATCACAGGGTGCCCGGAAGCTTTTCCTCACGTTCACAATTGGCCCTCCCGAGGACCCCAAAGAGAATGTGCCGCGCGTCACTTCATTTGCTTGCAGGCGTTTCTATAATCTCTCGTTGGGTCGCGTCATGAACCCCGCCGAACCTCGGCCAGCCATTAATCCGTGGATCGTGACCGCCGCCGTCATGCTCGCGACGTTCATGGAGATCCTCGACACCACGGTGGTCAACGTCTCCGTTCCCCACCTCGCCGGCAACCTGGGTGCCACAGTCGAAGAGGGCACCTGGGTCGTGACTTCCTACCTGGTGTCGAACGCCATCATTCTGCCCATGTCCGGTTGGCTGGCCAATCGCCTCGGCCGACGCAACATGCTGCTGGCGTGCGTCACCGGCTTCACCATCACCTCGGTGATGTGCGGCATGGCGACTAGCCTCGAATCGCTCATCTTTTTCCGCGTGCTCCAGGGCCTCACCGGCGGAGGACTGCAACCCCTCGCGCAGGCCGTCCTGCTTGAGACCTTTCCACCCAAACAACATGGCAGCGCTATGGCGGCTTTCGGCCTGGGCATCATCCTCGCGCCGATCCTCGGCCCCACCCTAGGCGGTTGGATCACCGACAGCTATTCCTGGCGCTGGATTTTCTACCTCAACCTGCCGGTCGGCGTCATCTCCGTGTTGATGATCGGCGCGTTCGTACACGATCCGCCTTATATCGGCAGAAACAAGACCGGCGGCATAGATCTCTGGGGCATCGGCTTTCTCGCACTCGGCTTCGGCACACTACAAGTAGTGCTCGACACCGGCCAGCGCAAAGACTGGTTCGGCAGCACGCAAATCCGAGTATTCGCTGCTCTGTGCGTCTTCGGACTGGTCGCGCTGGTCGTGCGCGAACTCACCACCAAACATCCCATTGTCGATCTGCGCGTGCTCAAGGACCGCACCTTCGCCGCCGGCGTCACCATCATGACCATGCTGGGCTTTGTGCTCTACGCCAGCCTCATGCTACTGCCCATCTTCCTGCAAACGCTGCTGAACTATCCCGCGCTGCAGTCGGGCCTCGCGCTGTCACCGCGCGGCATCGGGTCACTCTTCATGATGCCCATCGCCGGACAACTGACCAACCGCTACGACCCACGCAAACTCATCGCTTTTGGCATAGTCATTGGCGGCTGGACCATGTTCAGCCTCTCGCACCTCAATCTCAACGCCGGCTATTGGGACATCTTCTGGCCGCAGGTGATTCAGGGCGGAGCCATGGCGTTCCTGTTCATCCCCCTCATGGCCACCAGCATGTCGGGTATCTCGCGCGAGAAGATGGGCAACGCCACCAGCATCTACAACCTGATGCGCAACATTGGCGGCAGCTTCGGCATCGCCACTATGACGACGTTTTTGGCGCGCCGCGGCCAGGTTCACCAGAACCAACTCGTCTCGCACATCACGCCCTACGATCACGGGACGCAAATGACCTTCCGCGGAATGCAAGCCTGGTTCCAAATGCACGGCTCGAACTCAGTCGAGGCCTCCCGGAAAGCCATGGGAGCGATCTACGGAATGGTGCAACAGCAGGCCGCGCTGCTGTCCTTCGTAGAAGCTTTCTGGGTCATGGGAGTGATCTTCCTGTGCATGCTGCCGCTGGTCTTCCTGCTGCGCAACGCGCGCGACCTGCATCCGCACGAGAAGAAGTCGAATGGCGCAACGGTGAACGGCAAACAGCCCGAACCCGCTGCGTCCGAACCGGAGATGGCTGGGGCATTCCACTGACCGTGGAGGCTGACGCGTGGAAGCGCCGGGCGCCCTGGCTTCACTCCGGCCTTTGTCCCGTAACCTGGGATCGACGCCTCTACAATCGATACCGTGCTCTCGCCAACCTATCGCGGCCGCATCGCGCCTTCGCCCACCGGGCTATTGCACGTCGGCCACGCCTGCACTTTTTGGACAGCCTACCAACGCGCGATCCAGCACGACGGCGTATTAGTTTTTCGCGACGAAGACCTCGATCCCCAGCGCTGCAAGGTCGAATTCGCCGAGGCCATGCTGGACGACCTTCGCTGGCTTGGCATCCAATGGCAGGAGGGCCCCGATCTCGGCGGGCCCTTCGCGCCGTATCGTCAGAGCCAGCGCCGCCCCTTCTACCTCGACGCCTGGCGCAACTTGCGTAGCTCGGGAGCGATCTACCCATGCAACTGTTCGCGCAAGGACCTGGCACTGGCCGCATCCGCTCCTAACGACGCCGATGACGAGCCGATGTACAACGGCCGCTGTCGCGACAAGATAACTATAGCCGCGAACTACGCAACCCCGGCCGGCGTGAACTGGCGCTTCCGCGCGCCTGAAGGCAAGGCCATCCGGTTCCACGACCAGCATCTCGGGCTACAGTCTTACATTGTGGGACAGGACTTCGGCGACTTCGTCATCTGGCGACGCGATGACGTCCCCGCTTACCAGCTTGCGGTCGTGGTTGACGACGCTGCCATGCAAATCACTGAGGTCGTAAGAGGCGCAGACCTGCTGAAATCAACGGCTCGGCAGTTGCTCTTGCAACGTGCTCTCGGACTGCCAACGCCCGCGTACTTTCACTGCGATCTCGTTCGCGACGAGGCCGGAATGCGCTTGGCGAAGCGTCACGATTCGCTCGGCCTGCGAACCCTGCGCGAATCGGGAAAGACGCCAGCTGAGGTGCTGTCGATGTGCCCTAGTTACCAACCATGAAACACGTTGCGTTGCGCCTGCCTAACGGGTATTGTTTCGCCGACGCCGGAGGACAGCTATGAAAGTGAACTGGGGCGCCATCGCGCTGGCGGCCATCGTGCATTTTGGGTTCGGAGCGGTCTGGTTCACCACCTTCTCCAAGCCGTGGCAAGCTGGCACTCGCCTGACGCCGGAAGAGTTGCAGGCCTATATGGGGCATCCCAACTTCTGGCCCTACCTTATCTCGTTTCTGTGTAGCTTCGGAATGGCACTGGTCATCTCGTGGGTCATGGGTGGATTCCGCAAGTACAATCTCTTCCGCGGAGTCATGACCGGACTGATGGTGGGCATCGTCGCGGCGCTGGCCATGTTCACCGAAATGGCCTTCGAGATGCGCTCCAGTACGTTCATGTTCATCTGCGCCGCCTACCCGCTAATCGGCTCGGTTCTTATGGGCATGGTCATCGGCGTCTGGAAGCCCAAGCATGCCAAGGCGAGCGCCTAACGTCGGGCCGCATCCCAGAGCGAGGTGTCGCCGCCGCTATAATCGAACAATATGGCGACCACGCCGGAAGCTCCTGTTGCGACGCAGATCCGCTATGAACCGGTCATCGGACTGGAAGTCCATGTCCAGCTTTTGACCAAGACCAAGATTTTCTGCGGATGCTCGACGCAGTTTGGCAATCCTCCGAACACTAATGTTTGCCCGGTGTGTCTCGGCCTGCCCGGCGCGCTGCCTGTGCTCAACCGTCAGGCGGTCGAGTTCGCCGTGCTGGCCGGCATGGCCTTGAACTGCGACATTCGCGAGAACTCCATCTTCGCCCGCAAGAACTACTTCTATCCCGACCTTCCCAAGGGCTACCAGATCTCGCAGTACGATAAGCCGCTGGCGGAAAACGGATACATCGAAATTGCCACTGCCGGAGTCGGCCGCAAGCGCATCGGAATCACCCGCGTGCACATGGAAGAAGACGCCGGCAAGAGCCTGCATGACGGCCTGCCCGACAGCGGCGAATGGACTTCCATCGACCTCAATCGTTCGGGCGTGCCGCTGATCGAAATCGTCAGCGAGCCCGATATTTCCTCACCTGACGAAGCCTGGGAATACCTGACGCGCTTGAAGGAAATCATCCTCTACACCGGCGTCAGTGATTGCAACATGGAAGAAGGCTCCCTGCGCTGCGACGCCAACATTAGCGTTCGTCCTGTCGGCCAGCAGAAGTTCGGCACCAAGACCGAAATCAAGAACGTGAATTCCTTCCGCTTCATCCGCCAGGCGTTAGAGTACGAAATCGCGCGCCACGAGCAGGTGCTGCGTTCCGGCGGAACGATCACGCAGGAGACGCGCCTCTACAACGCGGGCGAAGGCCGCACCTACAGCATGCGCTCCAAGGAGCAGGCGCACGATTACCGCTACTTCCCCGAGCCTGATTTGCTCCCGCTGGTCGTCGATGAAGCCTGGCGCACGCAAATCGCCGCGAAACTGCCGGAACTTCCCGAGGCCAAGCGCAAGCGCCTGGTCGAACATTACGGCATCACCGAAGCCGATGCCGCCACGCTGACCCGCACCCAGTCTATGGCCGACCAGTTTGAAGAAGCTGCTTCGGCCGCGAAGAATCCCAAGCGCGTCGCCAACCTGGTGCAGGCGGAATTGCTGGGCCGCCTGAAGGCCAAGGGGCTGGAGATCGAGCAGTCGCCCATCTCCATGAAAGGTGTTGCTCTGTCGGCCGACCTTGTCGAAGCTGGTGCTATCAGCGGCAAGCAGCTCAAAGAACTCTACGACCTCGCCTTCGAGCGCAATGAGGATTTTCCGGCGATCTACGAGAAAGAAAAACCGCAGCAGATCACCGATACGTCCGCCATCGACAAGCTGATCGACGAGGTCATCGCCGCCAATCCCAAACAGCTCGAGCAGTATCGAGCGGGCAAAAAAACGGTGGCTGGCTTCTTCGTCGGCCAGATCATGAAAGCCTCGAAGGGACAGGCCAATCCTGCGCTGGTCAACGAGCTGCTCACCAAGAAGCTCGATGGCTGATGTGTCGCCCAGCCCGATTTGTTAGGCTGGAAGTTCGCATGCGACCACTTCTGTCATATCTGTTCGGGTGTCTTCTGTTCGGAGTCACTCTCACCGGCTGTGGCACTCCCGGTGCGCCACAGTTGCCGTCGCTGCAACTCGCCCGGCCGGTTGACGACCTTACGGCCTCACGCAAGGGCAACAAAGTTCAGCTTGACTGGACACTCCCACGCAAGAATACCGACCGCACGCTGGTGAAAAGCATTCCCCAGACGCGAATCTGCCGCCACGACGGCACCGGTCTCATGAGTGGATGCACGGTGGTCGGCGCGGTGCAGAACACCAAGCCAATGGAAGTGCGCAAAGGCGAAGAGCCTCCAGCGGTGCATATGAAATACGTTGACGACCTTCCTGCGGAATTGGGTGAACAGCATCCGTCCGGATTCGTCCGCTACGCTGTCGAGGTCCTCAATACGCGCGAACGCAGTGCCGGGCTGTCGAACCAGGTCCTGATCCCCGTAGCGCCCACCATCACGCCTCCTGAGCAACTCACAGCGAAAGTGGAGGCGGACGGCGTCTTGATTTCGTGGACTGGAGCTGACGTTCCCGCCGCACCGCAAGGCCTCACCTACCGCTATCGCATCGAGCGTGGTCCCGCGGGCGCGAACGCGTATATTGCGCTCGCCGACGTGGAACCTGCATCCGAAGGTGTTTATCTCGACAAGACTTTCGCCTGGGAGACCAAGTACGATTACCGCATCACTTCGGTGACGCTCGTGCACTCGGAAGGCGTAAATATGGCGGTCGAAGGCGCCGACTCTAAGCCAGTGGTGACTCTCACCCGCGACATCTACCCGCCGGGCGAGCCGACTGGCCTGCAAGCGGTCTTCTCCAGCGTTGGACAGAAGCCGTTTGTCGATCTCAACTGGGCGCCCAACATGGAAACCGACCTCGCCGGTTACAACGTCTTCCGCAGTGTCGGAGGCGGCGAGCCCGTGAAACTCAACCAGCAACTCGTGCGCGTGCCTTCGTATCGTGACGCCACCGTACTCCCCGGTAAAACTTACGTTTACGCGGTCTCGGCGGTCGATTTGCGCGGCAATGAAAGCCCACTCTCCGCCGAGACGAGCGAAACCGTGCCCGACAAGCAATAAACAACGGAGCCTGCAATGCGATTCTGCCGATTTGATTCTCAAGAAGGAGCCCGCTACGGGCTCATCGAATCCACCGCTGGACAAGACACCATCCGCCGCATACTCACTGACCTCCCCACGGGAGCCTTTGATTTCGATCGCGGCCAGCCAGTCGAAATCCCGCTTGCCTCGGTCCGCTTGCTGGCGCCGGTGAGTCCCTCGAAGATCGTTTGCATCGGCCGCAACTATCGCGAACACGCTAAGGAACTCAACCACCCCATTCCTACCGAGCCCTTGATCTTTCTCAAGCCTCCGTCAGCCGTGCTCGCGCCCGGCGGCACCATCCTTCGGCCGGTCTCGCTATCGCAACGTGTCGATCACGAAGGCGAACTCGGAGTGATCATCGGCAAGCGCTGCCACAACCTCCGCGATGGCGACGAAGTGCGCGACTACATTCTTGGCTATACCTGTGTCAATGACGTCACAGCCCGCGACTTGCAGAACAAAGACGGTCAGTGGTCGCGTGCCAAGGGTTTCGACACCTTTTGCCCGATCGGCCCTGTCGTAGTTTCCGGCCTCGATCCCTGGAAGGGCGTTCGCGTCCAGACGCGCGTCAACGGCCAGATGCGCCAAGACGGAACCACCGTCGACTTCCTTTTCCCGCTCGATGTCATCATGCGCTTCATCTCGCAGGTCATGACTCTCGAGCCCGGCGACGTGATCGCTACCGGAACGCCTGCCGGCGTCAGCCCGCTACAGGCTGGAGATACGGTCGAAATAACGGTCGAAGGCGTCGGCGCTCTCTCCAACCCAGTCGCCGATGCATCGTAGCTGGGTTCGTTGCTTCGAATGCCAGCGTTCCCGTTGTGCACTGCCAGGCGCTAATTCGCGCTATCCTAGTCACTATCGGCCATGAGTTCTCTAGGCTATTACCCGATGCTTGCTCTCGGCACTGCGGCTGCCATCGTGGGCTATGCCCTGCTGTCGCGCAATCCGAAGCGCTCCGGAGAGAATTTGGAGTATGAACGCCGCACTCAGCTCACTCAGGGCGGCCGCATCATCGAAGGCACCGTCATCGATGTGCAGGAGATCGACGAATCTCCTACCCAGCGCCAGATGATCCTGCTTATCTATACCTACGACGTCGCCGGTGTTTCCTACGAGGCTTCGCAAGACGTCACCCATCTCCGCCAGTTCATTGACCTCTATTCCTGCCGTCTGGGCTTGCACGCCTCGGTCAAGTACGACCCTCACAACCCGGGCGATTCCATCGTCATATCCGAAACCTGGTCGGGCCTGCGCAAATCTCCGATTCGGCCCCGAGTGCACCCTGTCGCCAGCTAACCCGTCACCTTTGTGCAGCTGGCGCGTCTCAATTAGCGTCTAACCTTGGTGGCGCCTCGCTTTGGGAAGTTACGCTTTAGATAACTTAGAAGCGTTGCTACAATTAGCTTTTATGCATAGTCTTCCTCTTCCCCTTGCAGCATTCCTGGCAGGAATCCTTTCGTTCCTGTCGCCGTGTGTGCTGCCCCTGGTTCCCGGCTACGTCTCGCTCATCTCCGGAGCGACCGTGGAAGACCTGCAATCTGACAATCGCCGCCTGCTGGGAACGGTGATGTTGCACTCCCTGACGTTTATTCTCGGCTTCAGCGTGGTATTTATCGCGCTGGGCGCGGTGGCCACCAGCATTGGCCAGTTGGCCAATGAGTATCACCACATTCTGGCCAGGGTCGCCGGCGTCATCGTCATTATCTTCGGACTGCACCTGACCGGCTTGCTGAAGATCAAGGCACTCTATGCCGATAAGCGCCTGCACGAGGTCAAAGGCGGCTCCAGCGCGTGGGGATCGTTCGCCGTCGGCTTCGCTTTCGCCTTTGGCTGGACTCCCTGCATCGGACCCATTCTTGCGACCATCCTCGTCTTTGCCGGCGCCCAGGAAACTCTTTTCAAGGGAGTCTTTCTTTTGGCCGTATATTCCCTCGGTCTGGCCGTGCCGTTTCTATTGACCTCGCTCGGCGTCGATCGCTTCCTGGGCTTTTACGGCAAGTTCCGTCGCCATCTTCATACCGTCGAAGTCGTCAGCGGTGTCCTGCTGATTGCGGTCGGCGTACTCATTTTCATGAACAACCTGAAGCTGCTTTCAGGCTATCTGGCATTTCTCAATCGGTTTGCGCTTTAGAGAACGGACAACTGTGAAACGTAACGCACTAGTCTTCGTGACCCTGCTCGTTGCCATCCTGGCGATGTTGGCAACCGGCAAATATCTAGTTCGGCCCCGCCAGCACGGCGCTGTCACGCTGGTGGGCGATGTTCGCGGAATACCTGCTCCCGACTTCGCGCTCACTTCCCTCGATGGCAAGATCGTTAAGCTCTCCGACTATCGCGGCAAAGCCGTACTGTTGAATTTCTGGGCAACCTGGTGTTCTCCGTGCAAAGTCGAAATGCCCTGGTTTGTTGACCTGCAGAAAAAATATGGCGGCGACGGACTCGTCGTCCTGGGCATTGCCATGGACGACACGGAAACCGACAAGATCGCCCAGTTCGCCAGTGAGATGGGCGTGAACTATCCCGTCCTGTTGGGCACCGACAAGGTTTCGGAGCAGTACGGCAATGTCGAATACCTGCCGACCAGCTTCTATATCGATCGCGAAGGCAAGATCGTCGGTAAGGGCACCGGACTTCTCGGCCGCGCAGAAATCGAAGAGAACGTCCAGAAGGCGCTGGCTTCCCACGCAGTCGGCATCAACAAAGCTGATGGATCTATGGCTTCATCCGCCGAGAGGAAGACGGCTGCGCGATGAGACGGGTGTTACTCCTGCTCGCGGCGTTGCTCGCCGCGGTTGCGTTCGCCCAGGAGCCGGGTACCCGAGTTCCCTCCGTTGAGTTGGCGCCGGTTGGCAAAGTGCAGGTCAAAGCCGGAGGTTCGGTGACCGTGCAACTCGACTTTCGCGTGGGCAGCGAGTTCCACATCAACTCCAACAAGCCACACTCCGAGTTGCTGATTCCCACCGTGCTGAAACTCAGTCCTACGAACCCCGTAGCAGTCGCCGCCGTGAAATATCCCGACGGACAGGATATGTCGTTCCCCTTCGCGCCTGACGAAAAGCTGAGCGTGTATAGCGGAGACTTTACGATCGCAGCAGTGATTAAGGCCCCTGCCAATGCGCTCCAGTGGCAGCTTCCCGGTCACTGGCACACTGCGCTTCCAGGCATGCGACCGCAGCGCGTGCTATCCTCCGCGCTCAATTCCCGTGAATTTTAGTGTGTCGGTTGTGGGCCGCTGATCGCTAGCGCTACGGCCACATGATCTCAATCAACAGCACTACCACCTGTGCGATGGCCGCGTTGTCGGTGCCCGTGCCTTCCGGCGTCTTCGCCTTGATCCCGATCCGCTCGGCGTCCACACCCAACAATTTCGCGACGTTTTCCTGGATCACCTTGGCATGCGGCCCAATCTTCGGAGCAGCCAGTACCAGCGTGCAATCGACATTGCCCACCGTGTAGCCCTTCGCGGCGATTTGCTGCATCGCCTCGCGCACAAAGACCGCCGAGTCGGCGCCCTTCCACTTCGAATCGCTCGGAGGAAAGTAGCTGCCGATATCACCGGCAGCAACCGCGCCGAGCAGCGCGTCGGTCAAGGCATGTAGCAGCACGTCGCCGTCGGAATGCCCCGCCAGACCGCTGTCGTGCGGCAGGAGAATGCCGCCGATCCGCAGCGGAATGCCCGGCTTGAATTCATGCGAATCCCAGCCGGTCCCGATGCGCGGCACGCGTATATCTTGTCTGCTAAATGACACAGATTCTCTTCCTGTCAACCGGTCTCGCGGCGCGATTCTTGCGTCAAAATAAAGTCAGCCAGCTCCAGGTCGCCCGGTGTAGTGATCTTCAAATTGCGGGGTGATCCCATGACCACATGCACGGTGCCACCGGCCCGCTCGATCAGCGATGCCTCGTCCGTTCCCAGGAATCCATCTGCGCCGGCCTCGTCGAACGCCTTCTTTAGCAGTCCAAACCGAAAGCCTTGCGGAGTCTGCGCCATCACCATGCGCTCGCGCGGAACCGTGGCCAGCACCACCGCTCCGTCCGACGTGCGGTCTACCTGCTTCACCGTATCGACCGCAGGAATTCCGGCAATCGCGGCGCCGTACTTCTTCACCGCTTCAATCACGCCTTCGATGGTTTCGTCTGTGACGAACGGGCGCACCGCGTCGTGAACCAGCACGATGTCGTCATCCGATGCGTTCAGCGCCGCCAGCGCGTTGGCGACCGAGTCTTGCCGGTGCTCTCCACCTTCGACCACCCGCAGCGGTTTGTTGATTCCGGCCACCTCGGCCAGTTTCTGGAAGCCGGCCATTTCGTTCTTGCGTAAGGCAACCACGATCTCATCCACGCGGCGACTGGCGGCGAACTTGCGCAGCGTATGAATCAGGATTGGCGTTCCCTGGAGTTCCAGGAACTGTTTCGATTTGCTTCTGTCGCCGGCCGACACTGCGGACATTCGCGTGCCCAAACCGGCTGCGGGGATAATGACGATAACTTTCATATGTGGGCAGCGAAGTATAAACGCGCGGCGAGAGTGAATTCAAATCGGCCTGCGCGAACGGGGAGCCTCACACTACTACGAGACTCCCTTCTGACCTCTACTCCTGTTTCGGAATTTCCGGAACGGCGGCCGCAGCAGCCGGAGGTGCGGGCTTGCGAAATTCCGGCCGCGGTTCCACCGGCCGGGGCGGCATAGTCGCCGAACGCTCGTCGAACTTCCCAAAGATCATCTTGCCCGCCGTGGTCTGCAGCACCGACGTCACCGAGATATCGATGTTCTTGCCGATCATCTTGCGGGCATTGTCCACCACCACCATCGTCCCGTCGTCGAGATAGGCGACACCCTGGTTGTATTCCTTGCCTTCCTTCAGGATGAACACCTTCATCACCTCGCCCGGCAGTACGATCGGCTTCAGCGAGTTCGCCAGTTCGTTGATATTCAGGACCTCAACCCCTTGTAGTTGTGCCACTTTATTCAGGTTGAAGTCGTTGGTGACGATCTTGCCTTCGTACAGTTTGGCCAGCTCGATCAGCTTCAGATCAACCTCCCGCACCGCAGGAAAATCGTCCTCGACGATCTGCACCGTCAGCGTCGCGATCTTCTGGATCCGTTGCAGGATGTCGAGCCCTCGCCGTCCCCGATTGCGCTTCATCGAGTCGGCCGAATCGGCCACAAGTTGCAGCTCGCGCAGCACAAATTGTGGCAGCACTATGACGCCATCCAGGAATCCCGTCTCCGCGATGTCGGCAATCCGTCCATCGATAATGACGCTCGTATCCAGAATCTTGTAGCTCTTCTTGCCCTGTTTTTCGCCGCCGAAGATGCCGCCCAGCGCCGCGAGGTTCAGGAGGTCGCCCTTGCCCGCACCCACCACCAGCCCGACGTAAGCCATCAGCAACATCAGAAACAGTTGCAGAAAACTCTGGGTCGGCCCGGGTTGCAGGCTGTTGCGGATGACCAGGCTGAACAGGTAGGCACCGACAATGCCGAGGATGCTGCCGATTACGGCGCCAATCAGCCGCTTGAGGCTGACCCTGCGCAGGCGAATCTCGAACAGTACCACTGCCAGACCGAACAATAATCCAGCTCCAGCCGCCGGCCATCGTTCCAGTCCCAGGGGTTTAAGTTCGTAACTCGAAAGTGCAGTAATGAATACGAATAAAATTCGTAGGATTACCAGGTCCAAGAGACACCTCCCGGGGTCCGTCCTGGCATCTACAGGCGGGTTCGAGGCGCGCCTAAAAAGACAGATAAGAAATACTAGTTCGGCGCGTCACTCCCGTTCCACAGACGCAAATGGGCCTCGTCTAACCAACAATCGGGACAGAATGATCGATGAATGTGCCCCGCATCCGCCGCAAATCCGCGAAGACTTGCGCGGTACTGAACCGCAGCCGAAGTATAACTCAGTTTCAACGGGCGCTACGGAGGTCCAGGCGCATTTTTTGGGCAGCCCAGAGAAATGCCGCCTGCTGGCCGCCGTCTCGCTGCGGCGTTGCACGAAGGTTATCGCAATAGCGTCGTTAGGCGAACAGCGCTCCGACCCCGGCCCCGACGAGTGTTACTACCACCCACCAGCCGAAAACAACCCCCATGCAAGTCCCTCGCTTGACGCGGGTCACGCACGAGTAGCCGATACCGGTCAGGATCAGCGTCCAGATCGTGAACGCGTCCATCGCCGTCAGCACCGAGTAGAGAAAATGATTCGAGTTCGGGTCAGCCAGGCCGCCGAGATTGCTGGCCACCTGGTTCTGGAAAGTAAACCCTTCGGCCGCCCCCATCGCAACCACGCCGGTTGCAATCAGGGCCTTGATGATCGACGGCAGAAACGCATACATACTGATCGCCATCGCCTGTTTGAACTTCACCTCGGCGCCGAACCCGAAGTTGAACGTTGCCATCAGTACGCCCGCGAAAATCGCAGCCGCGATGATCGTAATCAGCGGCGACCCATAGGCAAAGTAACGGGTGATGGAAGCACCAACCTGTATCGCCTTGGCTTTCTGGTCCGCGGGCAACGAGTCGATTTTGTCCGCCTGCTTCGGACTGAGCCGAAGCTGGTTTTCATATGCCGTGTCCATTCCTAACTTCTTGTCCACCACGAACACCAGCATGAGTCCGAAGATCGAAATCAGCACCCATGGCACCAGCCAGCCTGCGTTGCGGCGAATGTCAGTGAACGTCTTGCTTGGAGCGATAAACGTATCGACGACGCGTTCGACTTCCGTAAGCGGCTTTCCTTCCACAGGAATCGCATCTGCAGTAGCGTTCATGATTCTCTCCGTGAAGGTGCGCCGGGAGCTTTCCCCGCGCGTTCCCTCGAACAGGAATTTTGAATACGGCTGGACGGGCAGGATTGTAGCATTACCGGCGCGCATTGCCACCGTCTTCGTTAAGCCTCCAAACCCCGCTGGTTGTGCTGATTGCGCTTGCCCTTTTAGACTTGGCTTATGCACGTCCACGTTCACGCTGGCGCCGCCAATGGTCAGACTTCCAAGGTCCTGCGGATTTCGCTGGTCGTGACGTTGGTCTACATTGTTCTGCTGGTCGTGGCGGGAATCCGCGCCCACAGCCTGGCCCTGCTCTCCGAAGCTGGTCACAATCTGTCGGACTTCTTCGCCCTGCTTCTTTCCTGGGGAGCGGTCTATCTTCAAGGGCGTAGCCCTGACGCCCGCAAGACCTTTGGCTACAACCGCGCGGGAGTCCTCGCGGCCTTCGTCAACGGAATCACTCTTATCCTGATTTCGTTCTACATTTGGTACGAAGCCTTCCACCGCCTCCTGAACCCGGTCGACGTGCAACCGCAGCTCATGATCTGGGTCGCCGCCGCCGGCGTCGTCATGAACGGCGGCATCGCCCTGCTGCTCATGCGCGGCCATCGCGACATCAACCTGCGCAGTGCCATCGTCCACGAAATTGGAGACACGCTCTCCAC
Organism: uncultured Acidobacteriaceae bacterium; assembly: GCA_963837915.1. Lineage (GTDB taxonomy): Bacteria > Acidobacteriota > Terriglobia > Terriglobales > Acidobacteriaceae > DASRAA01. The sequence goes on along the minus strand of CAWIPZ010000009.1, from coordinate 145,627 downwards.
CGCGGCCGTTATCGCAGGCGGCGTCGCCATCGCCCTCACCGGCCAGCGCTGGATCGATCCCGCGCTTTCCGTCGGCATCGGCGTCATGATTCTCTGGTCGTCCATCGGAATCATCCGCGAGAGCCTCAACATCCTGCTCGAAGGCATTCCCAGCGGCATGGAGTTGGAGCGCATTGAAGCTGCCATTCGCGCCACCCCGGGCGTCAACGACATTCACGACTTGCACGTCTGGAGCATCGGCAGCGACACTCACTCGCTGTCGTGCCACATCGCCATCGCCGACATGCGCGCCTCGGAGAGCGAAAGCCTCCTGCGCGTGATTCGCGAGCAGTTGGCATCGCGCTTTCACATCCACCACACCACGATCCAGTTCGAATACGCGATCTGCGAAGTCGCCCACGGCTGCGTCATCCCCTCCAGCCCCGGCCACGAACATACGCATGAGCACTGATCTCGCGGCTGATGAGGGCGACCGTGGCGTTTGTGGTTGGCTGTTTGACTTCCTCATGAACCGACACCCTTTCCGCGCCCTGAGCACCGCAACGATCCTGTTCCTTCTCGCCGCGCTCGCCACGGGCTGCAGCAAACCTGCGCCGACCGCCGCCTGGACGCTCGCCTTGCGGGTCGATCCCGACCATCTGCGCATGGTGCGTCCTGCGACCTTTACGGTTCACATCGCCGACGGCACGGGATCAGCGGTCGACGCCGTGCGCGTTACCGGGTCGCTCAACATGACCTTGATGAATATGGGCAAGACTGATGTGATCTTCGAGCCCCAAGGCCACGGAGACTACGCAGCCAACCTCAAGGGCTTCGACATGTCAGGTCCATGGGAACTTACCGTTGACGCTTCGCAGGGTGCGATCAAAGCGCACAAGGTCTTCCAAGTCACTATCTTCGATTAGTCTGACCGATGCGGAGCTCACACCGCTTCGTCACTCATAGCGCAGCGCAACCAACGGATCGACGTGTGCTGCCCTTCGTGCCGGGATGTAGCAAGCCAAAATAGCTGAAGTCGCCAAAATCAGCGTCACGCTGCCGAAAATGAGGGGATCGTGCGCGCTGACTCCAAACAGCAGGCTGGAAAGGACGCGCATAGCGGCGAACGCAACCACCAGGCCCAGTACCAGACCCACAATGGCGAGCCGCATTCCTTGTTTCACCACGAGGCTCAACACGCTTCCCGTCTGCGCGCCCATTGCCATGCGGATGCCGATTTCACGCGTTTGCTGATTCACCGAGTAGGACAGCACGCCGTAGACACCTACGACCGCAAGGATTAGGGCGACTCCACCGAACACAGTCAGCAGCGCGGCCCCCATGCGTGGCGCCCATAGCCCCTGATCGAGCAGTTCTCCGATGGTATTCCAGTTAGTCAGCGCGAGGTTCGTGTCGAGCGATTGAACATGGCTCCGCACTGTGGCAATGATCGGTTCCGGCTTGCCCGTGGTCCGCACCTGCATGGTGACTGCTGGAGAGAAGTCCTGCGTCAGCGGCAAATAGGCCAGCGGCTGAGGTTCTTCCCCAATTGTATTCACCACCGTATCGCGTGCAATACCAACCACCTCGCGTAGCTGCGTCTCTCCGAAAAAGTGGAAGCGCTTTCCTACGGCATTCTCGTTCGGCCAGAATTGTTTGGCCATGGCTTCGCTCGCGATCACAACCGGGGTCGTATCTTTGCGGTCGGCGTCGGTAAATTCGCGACCGCTTACCAGCGGAATGCGCAGGGTCTTAAAGAAATTGGGCGCGATGTCGTTCAGCTGCGTCAACGTCCCGCGATAACCCGAGGATTCATCTTCTCCCTCGGGGAACACAGTCCGCGCGAACCCTCCCCCGAGCGGGAAGTTGGACGCAATTGTTGCCGACGCAACTCCCGGCGAGGCTTCAGCGCGTTCGATCGCGTCGCGAAAATACTGCTGGGCGTGCGCTTCGTCATAATGCAAGGCTCCCAGGTCGAAAGCGAACACAAAAAGATCTCTCGACTCGAACCCTGGATCCACGCGTTGTGCATTTTGCATGCTGCGAACGAAAAGTCCCGCGCCCACCAGCGCTACCAGCGCCAGCGCAATCTCTGTCACGACCAGCAGGCTGCGGAACCGGTTGCGCGCCCAGCTCACACTGCCGCCGCGTCCACCGACTTTAAGCACTTCGATCAGATTGGGCCGTGCCACCTTGAGTGCCGGAGCCAGCCCAGTCAGTACCGCCGTCAGCAGCGCCACGCTGAAGGTGAACAAGAGCACGTGGGAATCGAACGCAATGTCCAAGTCGCCATCCTGGAGAAATGGTGGCCGGTACGACCACAGCACCGCGCGCCCGGCATAGGCGATCACTATGCCCAAAACTCCAGCCAGTACTGCTAGCACTAGGCTTTCCGTGAGCAACTGCCGTATCACCCGGCGTCGGCCGGCTCCCAGCGCGGCCCGCAAGCTCATTTCCTTCTCGCGGCGCGCAGCCTGGGCCAGCAGAAGGTTCGCAACGTTAACGCAGGCGATCAGGAGAACCAGGCCCACGATCCCCATCATCAATCCGCCGGCGAGCACGATTTGGCCGCGAGTATTGACCCCTACCGCTGCATCAGCGAGAGGCGTCAACGCTACACTGCGGCTGGCGTTGTCCTTCGGAAATGCTTTTTCCAATTGCGACGCGATCGTCTTCAACGAAGCTTCCGCTTCGCTCAGGCTCACTCCGTCTTTGAGCCGGGCAATCACGCCCATATCCAGGAACCTGCGGTCGTTAAAGTTGTCCTTGAAAAACCCGGCGAGCACCTGCGTATACATGCTGACCGGAATCCAGACTTCCTCCGCGTTGCCGAAAACAAACGCTCCTTTGAAGCCGCGCGGGCCAACGCCGATCACGGTGTACGGTGTGGCATTGAGCGTCAACGCCTTGCCGACGATGTTCGGGTCCGACCCGAACTTATTGACCCACAAGCTGTAGCTCAGGACAACGACGTTGTTGCCGCCCGGCTTGGTGTCTTCGTCCGGCAAAAAGAAACGTCCTTTGACGGGAGTCACCCCGAGCACATCAAAGTAATTCGCCGTAACCATTTGTCCAAAAACTTGTTTTGGTTCCGCGCTACCGCTCCATGTCAACGGGAGTGGTCCTGCGATACAGCTCAGCCCGGAAAAGACCTGGTTCTGCCTGCCGTAGTCTTGGCAATTCGGATACGACATGCCGAGCTTCGTCACATTGGCCGTAGTGACCCGAGTCTTGGTGTCAACGGTGTCCACTTCCACCAGGCGCGAAATATCTTTGACCGGCAAAGGATGGAGCAGAATCGCGTTCACCACCGTGAAGATCGTCGTATTGGCGCCAATTCCTAGCGCCAACGACAGGATTGCGATCGCGCTGAACCCAGGATTCTTGATCAGCATCCGTACTGCGTAGCGAATGTCCAGCCACAGGGTTTCCATATGCTCCGCCAGTTCTTAAACCTCAGATATTGCGGGTGCCCCGTTCAAGCGGAGCTTGAGCGGGGGTTTTCGTCGCGTACACGTTGAACTCTACGCGAAATCGAGGACGTGAACCCGGTTCCCTACTCCGACCGCAACGCTTCGGTGACGTCAACCCTAGCAGCGCGTTCTGCCGGGAACGCGGATGCGATGACTGCGGCGGCCAACAGCACGATTACAGACGCCACAATCGGCAACGCGCTCGGCATTTGCAGTGACGGGAAATAACGGCTCGCCAGCCGTGTCAATCCGTACCCAATCACTGCGCCCGCAAGCACCCCCGTAATCGCCATCAACGCGCCCTCCGCAATCACGCCCATCAGCAAGTTCCGGGGCTGAGCTCCGACCGCGAGCCGAATGCCGAACTCGCGCGTGCGCCCGCTGACGGAGAACGCCAGCACGCCGGCGACCCCCACCACCGCGATGGCCAACGCGACGGCGGCAAACCCGCCAAACACCAGTGTATTCAGCCGTTCCGGCGTCAGCACTTCGGCGCGAATGTCTTCCAGCGTGGCGGCGTGTTCCACCGGCTGATCAGCCGCCATCTGGCGAATCACCCGCGTAATCGGAGTGATCAACACGTGCGGGTCCATTTTCGTGTGCACGAACAAGCGGCCACCAAACAGTGGCAGCTCCTTGTTGGCGGAATCATCCGGTATCTGGCCGAACGGGTGATAGATGGTGAGCGCTGCCTCCGGCACGATGTGTTCATCGTCCACGTCAGCGGCGACGCCCACGATTCGGCGGGGCCCAGTTCCGACATAGATGAACTTCATCACCGGGTCGCTCCACATAATGTGGTGGTTAATCGGGTCCTGCCCGGGGAACATTCGTTGCGCGACGCTTTGGCTGATGATCACCACCGGCTCGCCGCCCCGCTTGTCGTCGTTGTTGAAGTCGCGTCCGGCCAGCAGCGGGACGCCGAGCGCAGCGAAGAATCCCGGAGAGACAACTCGGAACCCGGCACGAGGCTGGTCCTCGCGAGTGCCGCTCGCGTGGCCCTCTCCTGAGAACTGGAATCCCGGACCAAAGCCGCCGGCGTCACGCCACGGCACTTGAGTGCCGAGAGCAACGCGATCGACGCCCGGCAGTTCGTTGATGCGGCGAACGGCCTCGCGATAGAAGTTAATGATGTCGTCAGGAGTTTTCCCGTACGACATCACCGGCACGTTCAGCGCGAGGACCCGGCTCATGTCGTAGCCGGTCTGCTGCGACTGCAGCGTGAGCAGCGTCTTAATCAGGATGCTGGAGCCGGCCAGCAAAATAAACGAAGCCGCGATCTGCGTCACCGCGAACACCCGCAGTCGGCGGCTGGTACTGCCGGTGATGCGAACGCTGCCGCTGGAGAGCGTCATTCCGCTGGAGGACTCGGTCGAGGGCAGCCGCGGCACAAACGCCAGCAGCACCGCAGCGATCACGGCCAGCGCCGCTCCCACCCACAGGATGCTGAAATCCACCTTCAGGTCGAGAGCCCGCACGGAGAAACGCGATGCGTAACCCGCCAGGATCGCCACCATCGGACGCGCAATCAGAAGTCCGAGCACCGCGCCGCCAACGCACAACAGCAGGCTTTCGGCTAGCAACGTCCGCCGCAAGGCCGCCGTGCTCGCTCCGAGAGCGGCGCGAATCGCGAGCTCCCCTTCGCGGCGCACCGAGCGCGCCAGAATCAGGTTGGCGACGTTGGAGCACGCGATCACGAAGATCAGCCCGGAGGCCGCGAGCAGCACCAGCAGCACCGTTCTCGCACCCGACGTGATCTGGTCGCGCAGCATTACAGCCTTGATCTGGTTCTGTCCTTCCGGCGCATAGGCTTCGGGGTGCGCCTCGAGCATCGAGGCATAAACCGTGCGTAGCTCGGCGTTCGCCTGCTCGAGCGTGGCACCCGGAGCCAGCCGACCGAAGAGCTCGGTCATGCGATGCACGCGTCCCTGTACCATGGTGGCCGAAAGATGATGCGGGCTGGTCACCACGTTGGCGATGATTTCGGTTTCCGCCGGATACGGCACCGACGGCTCGAGCACGCCAATGACTGTGGCGTTACGGTCCCCCAGGCGCACCGTCTTGCCAATCACCGACGGGTCACTCTTGAGCGCGGTCGACCAGAAGCGATACGTCAGCACACACGCGCCAGCGGCATTCGGCCCGTCGTCGTGCTCGTCCAGCAGCCGACCCAGCACCGGACGCAGGCCCATGACCTCGAAGTACGATCCGCCGACTACGCCCGCCCTCACCTCGCGCGGATCGCCCAGCCCCACCATGGTGAAGCCGATTTGGGAAAAGTCTCCGAAAGCACTGACGGTTTTCACCGAAGCTTTCAGGTCCTGGATTTCCGGCACGGAAAAGGTCGCGTTTTCGAGTTGGATCCCGGGCGCGCTCTGCTGGATGTAGATCAGCCGGTCCTCGCCGCGATTGACCAGCGGCCGCAGCAACACTCCGCGCACCAGACTGAAGATCGCCGCGTTCGCGCCAATGCCCAACGCCAGTGTCAGAATGACAGTGACCGACAGCCCCTTCGTCCGCCACAGCGACCGAAACGCCACCCTCAGGTCCTGCACGATCAAATCGGGTTTTACGGGCATTGTTGTTTTCCCCCACGTAGCGTTGACCCAGCTATTTCAACATACTGCTGCAATCTCCCAGCCACAGCCGTCGCCGTCTATCTCATTGCCTGTCAGCCGGATGGGTCGGTTGATACCTAGGATCTAGGACCTCGTCTGTTCGCCCGTCGTAACGACTGTCCACCTGTGAACAGTCCAAACTGGCGCCCCACACAAACCCTCGGGTGACCGAGGCACGTTCAATCCCTCCGTGTTCTCCATGCCTCCGTGGTGAAATCACTCTGCGCTAGCCTCGTCCATGCTGCCGCACATAGATCGCCTCCACATCCTCAACCGTATTGATCTCCGCCGCTGGCTTGTCGCGCCGTATACGCACGATCCGCGGAAAGCGCAGCGCGTACCCGCTGTCGTGCCGGTCAGAGCGCATGATGGCATTGAACGCCACTTCCAGCACGATCTCCGGCTCAACTTCACGCGAGAATCCGTGGTCTGCCGTCGTGTGCGCCAGAAACCACTCCGTCATCGTGGCGATTTCAACGTCCGTCAGTCCCGAGTAGGCCTTCCCGATGTTGACCAGCTCTTCGCCCTTCCGCACTGCGAACGTGTAGTCGCTCAGAACGTGCACACGTTTGCCGTGGCCATATTCCACCGCGGTGACCACAACATCGAGCGTGGCCAGCTCGCGCTTCAGCTTCAACCACCAGCGTCCTCGCCGTCCCGGCATATATGGTGAATTCAGGTCCTTGATCATCAGGCCTTCGTTGCCGCGCGCCATGGCCTGCTCGAAATACGCTTCGAGTTGTTCGGCCGAATCGGCCCGACGAACCGGGGCGCGCAGCACCCAACCCGAAACCGGCCGCTCATCTCCGAAGAGTAGCTTGCCTTGCTCACCCAGCAGCGGCTCGGGTTCAATTCGGCCATCAGCCGGAAACTGCCGATCAACGATCTCATCGCGTTCCACCAAAGGACAATCAAGCGTGACTCCGTCTGCAGCAAGAATTACGTCAAACACCACGTAAGCCACAGGCACTGCGGCCGCCAGTTCTTCGCTGACCTGCTTTCGCCCTAAGCGCTGCTGCAGCGACGAAAACGGCATGGCGTGACCGCCGTCTTCTTCGTGCTGCCACGCGACGATCTCTCCGTCGAAAATTACGTCGGCACGCATTTTGCCCAGCGTCGCAATCAGCTCAGGAAACGATTGCGACACGTCGTCAAGCGTCCGCGAGAACAATCGAACGCGACCATCGCCGACATGTGCCTGTGCCCGGATACCGTCGTACTTGTCTTCGACTTGCGCGTGCTCGAAGTACTCGAACGCCACTTCCGCATTGGCCGCCGGGCTGGCGAGCATGAACCCGATGGGATGAAACAGCCGCATCTGGGCATCATCGAGCCGATGCTCCGCGGCCAGCTTCAGCGTCGCCCCAATATCGCCCAGCAACATATTGGCGCGTTGCACCCGCGCGAGCGGCTCGTCATAGGTCTTCGCGATGGCCTCCTCTACCAGGCTTTCTTTCAACCCGATTCGCAAATCGCCGGTAATGATCTTGAGAATGTACTTTGCCTCCAACGCTGTGGTGCGCCTCAGCAAAGCAGCTAGCAAGCTCGCTTTTGCGGCAGCCGTTCGAGTGGCTGCGATCTCGTCGAACGCTCGCCGCACATCCTCGAGTGTGATGCGTCCTGACGAGGCGTGGCCCGGCAACACCTCACCAGCGGCCGACCCCAAATCTCCGTGGCTTCGATAAGCCGCTAGCAGCTCAGCATCGCTCGTGTCCGCGAGCTCCGCGACTATCTTCCATAGCAGTGCCCCGCCCACTTGCAGCGTCCGTTCTTCAAACGCAGGAAACGCCCGGCCTGACAGGAACACCGCCGAAGTCATCGCATCGGCCAGCCCTCGCGAGCGAAAATATTCCCCCAGGATGGCGACCTTTTCGTTCTTCTTGGTGGTCGCGGCGATCCGCTCGCAAGTTTCCGAAAGTCGTTCCATAAGGTTGGTTAACGCCATAGATGTCTATTCTTATCGCCCCGCCCAAAATTTGGCCTAAAAAGAGCGTTATGGCAAATGTTATAAGTAGCGCTCTTTCCCTTCCCAAGTGGTATCAGCAATCCACCGCGTCGGCGACCGATCTTGTGCGCAAAAAAGCCCACTCAAGCTGGGCTCGAGTGGGCATCCGACGCCTCACGGACACGCGTCAGGGAGTCTTGGTGAAGTCAAACAGGTCGAACAAATCGCCAATCGCTGGACTGTTGGTTGGCACATAAGGGTTGCTTTGGGTTGATACCGGGTTGGGGAAGTTGTCGCGGCTGCGACCGGTGATGGTAGGCAGTCCCCAGTTGTGTTCGATGAACTTCGTAATCGAAACGTGGTCGGTATAGGTATGCGAGACGTGGCCCGCGTCGGTGTACGGAGACACCACGATCAACGGGATGCGGGTACCGTCTCCGAAGAAGTCGAGCGGCTGCACGTAGCCGGAGTCGTAGTAGCCGCCGCCTTCATCTGCGGTGATGATGATGGCGGTTTGCTTCCACAACGCGGGGTTGCTCTGCAGGACCTGCACGATCTGCGTGACAAAGCCCTCGAACAGGTCCCACTTGGATGAGGCTGGGTGGCCATCGACCCATCCGCTGGGCTTCACGATCGACACTGCAGGCAAGTTGTTGGCGTAGATGTCTTTGTAAAGCTGGGTCACGTCGAACATGTGGGTGGTGCGGATGGAGTTGTTGGTCATGATCTGCTTCTGGTACTGAAACGGGTTGCAGATGTTGCAGTACTGGTCGCTCTTGTAGCCAACCGCTCCGTAGTTCAGCTGGTACTTGTCCTTAAGATACGGGTTCCATTGGTCGAAGTAGGTCGCAAACGAGACATTGTTGGCCAGCATGACGTCCGCGATGCTCGGCTGCGTGACTCCGGGAATCGTAAACGGGGTATTGCTGGGGTTATGGTCCTGGTAGGCATCACTGCCATCGCCGAAGTATCCCGGATTGTAGTTGTTTACCAGGTAGTAGGCATTGGGGGCGCAGTTTGGATTAATGGGAGGATTCAGCGAAGCCAGATAGTTGCGGATCTGGCTGACGCCCGGTTGCGTGGGATCGGCGCAGTTGACGTAGCTTCCGCCGCCGTAAACGCCAACCGACGTGCCGTAGTTGCCGAAGCCGCCGTAACCGTCCTGGATCCAGAAATTGTTAGTTCCAGTCTGCGGATCTGGATCCTCAACTTCGTCAACCGGACCGCCGGCCCAAACCGTCTGGTTGTGGGGAGGCGTAAGGGGGTTACCATTCTCGTCACTGAAAAAGATGGCATCCCCAAATCCCAACATGATGTGGTTCGCGCCAGTCCCGCCCATCGCCGCCTGGTGGTAGTTGTCGCTGATGGCGTAGTGGTCGGCGAGATACTTGGTGTACGACGCATCACCGTTCTGCATGTTGTAGAACGCCATCGACGTCGCACCCTCGTTGGTCGTGACCAAACCGGGTCCATAATTCGTGCTGAAATTCGAGGGCTGCGCCTGGCCATTGTTGTTCGAGCCAACCGTCACCTCGGTCCAGGTGAAGTAGTCGGCCAGGCAGCCACTGGGATTCGAGGGGGTTGCGTGGCTGACGTCGCAGTCTTCCTGCTGCCACATCTGGAACAAGCGATGCACGGGGCTCTGGGCGTATGAGTCGTAGGGCAACGTCGTCGAGTTCGTGATCTGGAACGGGCCGGGCGCCAGGGTTGTGTAAGGCGCGGTTTGGGAAACGCCGGTGATACGGCTGTCGGGAATGTGCCCGCTCAAGCCGGTGCCGCCGGTCAACAGGTACTGGTAGTAGTTGATTGGATGCGGCGACAGTCCGTATTCGGAAGAGTAGGCATCGCCGATGTTGCAGATGCCATTGTTGGCGCAGACGTTGGTCGGGCCGCCGTTCAGCGGTGCTGGGAGCACGGAGTACGGGGTCTTTCCGGTAGTCGGAGCGAGCTGGAAGGTCGCGCTGCCCGTAACGTCGGCGGAATACTGAACCGCCTTCGAGTAGTTAGGACCTGGCGTACCGTCGGCGTTGACAATTCCCTCCGAAAGAAGGTTGTTGACGGTGTTGCCGGACTTCGGAACATAGGTGGCAAAGATGTGGTCGAAGGTGCGGTTTTCCCCAATGATCACGATGACGTGCTTAATGGGGGTCGTGGTGGGGAGGCTGGCAGCAGCGTCCTTTACGGTTTTGTCTTCGGCCCGGACGTTTTGCACCAGGGGGCCAAAGATCATCTGCGTTGTCGCGATCAAGGCTACGACAATGCGTGCGTTCTGCAGGAAGGTTCCTGCCGATTGCTTCAAAGGTTTCATCGAAGTTCCTCGTCAGTTGAAGAATTACGACCAAAGGGGTCTGGTCGAGTTGTTGGGTTGTGGTGTCTATCGATGAACGAGCAGGGGCCCTGGCCAGACGTGCCGGGCGGCCACACTTATGCCCGGGCTAGTAGCAAGAGATCGGAAGAGTAGTTCTCAATTCGAAGTGGAAAAATTGGTGCGGTATATCCAGGCGCCGAAGAAATGTTCAATCGAATTACGATTTGCCTCGGAGCCAATGTGGCAACAGACTAGGCGAATCCGGGTCGCCCGCGGGTCAAAAATTCGTGAATATGTGAGAGCCATAAAGACAAGCAGTTACGGGCGCCTATCGGGGAGGTTTGATGTGCGAACCATGAGGTCGCTTTGCGACGATTCCCGCGGGGTTTGACACTCTATCCGAACCTGCTACCCTAGATACTGCCGTTGTCTGCGTCGTTGGCTCCCGAGGAACATCCAATCGTTATGCGACTTTTGCGCCAATACCTTCGTTTCATGACTGCTGTCCAACTCCTGCCTGCACTCGAGAGCGGCGAGGAGACGCTGGTCGGTGGCCAGGCCGTGCTGGAGGGCGTCATGATGCGCTCGCCCCACGCCTGGGGTATCTCCGTGCGCAAGCCGGATGGCACGATTTCCACGCACTCGGAGCCGCTCGAACGCCTCTCGGAGAAGCATAAGTGGATGGGCTGGCCGGTCATTCGCGGGGTCATGACACTCGGCCAGGCGATGACGCTGGGTTTCCGCGCGCTGCGCTACTCGGCCGACGTGGCACTCGACCAGGTTCCGCCGGACGAGAACGGCAAGAAGGTCGAAATCAACGGGTGGGTGGCTGCCCTGAACATCATTCTTTCGGTCGGCTTTTTCATCTTCCTGTACAAGTTTGTTCCCTTGGTCGCGGCCACCAAGCTGAAAAATATCTATCCAGTGTTCGGCAGCCAGGTGCTGTTCAACGTGGTGGATGGCGTCATCCGCATCGCGCTGTTTCTTCTGTTTATCTGGGGTGTGTCGCTGATGCCCGACATCTTGCGGGTATACCAGTACCACGGCGCCGAGCACAAAACGGTCTTCGCCTTCGAGTCGCACGATCCCTTGGAACCGAAAAACGTGCAGGCTTATTCCACGTTTCATCCGCGCTGCGGAACCAGCTTCCTGATGACCGTGATGCTGATTTCCATCGTGATTTACATGCTGTTTCCGGTGCACGGGTTCGTGGCGAAGTTTCTGCTGCGCATTGCGCTGCTGCCGGTGATCGCTGGCCTGTCGTACGAGATGATTCGCTTCGCCGCCAAGCACGGCAAGTCGCTGTTTGCGCTGCTGACCAAGCCGGGGCTGTGGCTGCAACGCATCACGACCAAGCCTCCGAGCGACGACCAGGTGGAGTGCGCGATTTCGGCGCTCAACGAGGCCATGGAGCTGGAAAAAGCCCGCGGCGGCGAACTGGTCATCGCCTAGCGGCGCCCGCCGCCACGCTACCCCCTCACCAATACATTCGGACGCGCGGTTTTAGCCGAAATTCGCGTACCATCAAGGCAGCCGACCTTGGCGGTCGGCGGTGAATTGAGTCAATGCTATGGACAGTGCCCAAAATATCGCGCTCATTCGGCGGTTTATCGAGACATGTGTGCGCGCGAACGCTGACGAGTTCGCTGCGTACTTTACCGACGACGCGGTGTGGTCGAACGCGCCCTGGAAGCCGGTGAGGGGGCGCGAAGCCATCCGGGATACATTGCGTCGCGGGGCTCAGCAGATGCGCGCCCTGCCATGGGATATTCGTCACATCGTGGCCGACGGAGATGTGGTGTTGACGGAGAGAGTGGACCACTTCATGGTGGGTGAGGCGCAGATCAGCGTTCCATGCATGGGCGTCTTCGAGCTGCGTGAAGGCAAGATCGCAGCGTGGCGAGATTACTGGGACTTGGGACAGTTTGAGCGTCAATTACCTGCGAAGCATAACGAGAATTCATAAAATTAGAGTTGATATCACATGTTTGAACGGTTGGAACAAATCGAAGCGAAATACGAAGAGCTGAATCGGGCGCTGGCGTCGCCGGAGATCGTGTCGGACTCGCAGCGCTACCAGAAGACCGCGAAGGCGCACAGCGAAATCGCGCCCATCGTCGAGAAGTATCGCGAGTACAAGGACCTGACCCGTGGTATCGCCGAGAGCAATGCGCTGGTCGAAGGTGAAACCGACCCCGAGATGCTCGCCTATGCGCACGAGGAGTTGGCGCATCTGGAAAAGCGCGTCCACGAGGTGGAAGAAGAGCTGAAAGTTCTGTTGCTTCCGAAAGACCCCAACGACGAGAAGAACGTGATCCTGGAAATTCGCGCCGGGACCGGAGGAGATGAAGCGACGTTGTTCGCGGCGGAGATGTTTCGCATGTACACCCGCTACGCGGAAATGAATCGCTGGAAGGTGGAAGTGCTGTCGAGTTCCGATTCAGGGGTGGGCGGGTTGAAGGAAGTCATCGCGATCATCGAGGGACAAGGGGTATATTCGCGGCTGAAATACGAAAGCGGCGTGCATCGCGTGCAGCGCGTCCCACAGACTGAAACTCAGGGCCGCGTGCATACTTCGGCGGTCACGGTCGCGGTGTTGCCGGAAGCAGAAGATGTGGACGTAAAGATCGAGGCTAAGGACATTCGCATTGACACGTTCTGTTCGTCGGGCCCGGGCGGACAGTCGGTGAACACGACCTATTCGGCAGTGCGTATCACGCACTTGCCGACGAACACCGTGGTGAGCTGCCAGGACGAGAAGTCGCAGATCAAGAACCGCGAAAAGGGAATGCGAGTACTACGTGCACGTCTGTACGAGATGGAGCAGCAGAAGCAGGCCGACGCCCTGGCCAAGGAACGCAAGGCGATGGTGGGTTCGGGCGATCGCAGCGAGAAGATCCGGACCTACAACTTCCCTCAGAACCGCGTGACCGACCATCGCATCGGTTTCACGGCGCACCAATTGCCCGAGTTCATGGACGGCAAGCTGCAGCCCATGATCGATGCGCTGATCACGCACTTCCAGTCGGAAAAGCTGAAGGCGGAATCATCGGTGTTGGCCTAGCTTTTCGCGCAGGCAAGCAGTAGCCGCTAAAATCACTCCGTGCAAGTCAAGCAAGCGCTCGCGTCGGCAGTAGAGCAGTTCGAGGCCACCCACGTCGGTTCGCCTCGGATGAACGCCGAGACGCTGCTGATGTTCGTGCTCGGCGTCAATCGCGCATATCTCTACGCTCATCCTGAACACGAGCTGACGCCGGAAGAACAGGCGAGTTACGACGAAGTGGTTACGCAGCGCTCGTCGGGCGTTCCATCGCAATACATCATTGGGCATCAGGAATTCTGGGGACTGGACTTTGTCGTCACACCCGCTGTGCTGATTCCGCGTCCGGAAACAGAGCACTTGGTCGAGACCGTGCTGGATTTCGCCCGTGAGGTCGAGCGGCCGAAAATCGTCGATGTAGGAACGGGATCAGGCTGCATCGCATTGGCGCTGGCGCACGAGTTGACAAGTGCCGAGGTCTACGCAGTTGATCTTTCGGCCGAAGCGCTCGAGGTTGCCCGTGCCAACGCGGCGCGGCTACAACCGGACGGCCGAGTGAAATTTCTGCAGAGCAACGTGCTGGAAGCGCTGGCTGGTGTGCGGGATTTCGATTTTGTGGTCAGCAATCCACCGTACGTGGGCAATAACGAGGCTGACAAGGTACAGCGTTCGGTGTTCGAGTTTGAGCCTAGGATGGCGGTGTTTTCGGGAGAGGGCGGCCTCGACGTAATCCTTCCGTTGCTTGGGCAGGCGCATGCTGCCTTGAGACCAGGCGGCTGGCTGGCGATGGAGATTGGCTACTCCATGCGCGATATGGTGCTGAAATTGCTCGATCCTACAATGTGGGAGGACATCCGCGTAGTACCGGACTTGCAAGGGATACCACGCGTGATCGCTGCCCGCAAGCTTTAGTGCCGAAAGTGCCGCACTCCTGTCGCTACCATCGCCAGTCCCAACTTATTGGCGGTGTCGATGACTTCCTGGTCGCGCACGGAGCCGCCCGGCTGAATAATGGCTGTCGCGCCAGCTTCTGCGATGACTTCCACTCCGTCGGGGAACGGGAAGAACGCATCGGAAGCCGCGACCGAGCCCTTGATTCCCAACACGGACTTCATGGCGCCGATACGCGCCGAGTCGACGCGGCTCATCTGGCCCGCGCCAACACCGGTGGTCTGGCCATTACGCGCGTACAAAATGGCGTTCGATTTCACGTGCTTGCAGACTTTCCAGGCGAACAGCAGATCACGCATCTCGTGCTCGGTCGGTTGACGAGTGCTGACCACCTTAAGGTCGGCTTGGGTGAGGGGACGCATATCGTTGTCCTGCAGCAGCACACCGCCCGAGACGTTCTTCAGTACCCATTTCTGCTCCAAGGCATCAACTTCAACCAAGCGCAGGTTCTTCTTGGCGGCGAAGATCTCGCGTGCCGCGTCATCGAACTTGGGTGCGGCGATGACTTCGAGAAACAGCTTCGCCATCTCGGCCGCCGTGGCTGCATCAATGGCCCGGTTGACGCCGATTACGCCGCCAAACGCCGAGACCGGATCGCACTCGAGGGCGCGTTTGTAGGCCTCTGACAATGTGGGAGCCACCGCTGTGCCGCAAGGATTGGTGTGCTTAATGATGGCAACCACCGGCTCTTCGAACTCCTGTGCCAGGTCCCAGGCCGCCTGTAGATCGACGATGTTGTTGTAGCTGAGTTCCTTGCCTTGAAGCTGCTTGCCGTTCGCTACGCCTTTGCCCGATCCGTCGCCGTAGAGCGCGGCCCTCTGGTGCGGATTCTCACCATAGCGCAGATCGAAGGCCTTGTGGAACGACAGACGCAGTGTCTCGGGAAAACCTTGCTGCGCAGTTACGGTGAACTTGCCATCCTCCGGTGGCGCGATGGCTTCGAGTGTCGATGCAATCGCCGAGTCATACGCCGCCGTGGTGGCAAACGCTTTCTGCGCCAGCCGCCATTTCGTCGCCAGCAGCAGCGATCCGTCATGGGCGTACATCTCTTTGGCGATTTCGTCGTAGTCGGAGGGAGAGGTCACGACGGCGACGTCCTGAAAGTTCTTTGCCGCCGAGCGCACCATCGACGGGCCACCAATATCGATGTTCTCGATGATCTCCTGAAATCCCACGCCCGGCTGGGAGGCGGCCTTCTCAAACGCGTAAAGATTCACCACAACCATGTCGATGGGCTGAATGCTGTGCTCGGCCACGGCGGCAAGATGTTGCGGGTTGTCGCGGACGTGCAGGATTCCGCCGTGCACCTTGGGATGCAGCGTCTTCACTCGACCGTCGAGCATCTCGGGGAAGCCCGTGAGATCGGAAATATCTTTGACTGCGATGCCGGCTTCACGCAGCAGCCTAGCGGTGCCTCCGGTAGAGATGAGCTCTACGTCCATGCCCGCCAAGTGACGCGCAAAATCGACCAGACCGGTCTTGTCGGTGACGCTGAGCAGTGCTCTTTGAATCATCGCCATGAATGCCTCGTGAGAGTAGGAGTGTGCCGTCAGCAGGGCCGCCATGGTGCATCAATTCCGGAAAGTAAGAGGAGCGGCCTACTTATACAGAGTAACGGGTCGGTGTTTTTCAGGGAAGGCCATGCCCGGCGAAGGCGCAAGCTCGGTCCCACGCCCCAGTGACGCACACGCAGGCGTGCAGATGCGAAAGTGCGGGGGGAATATCGCGCCGGCCGTGTCGGCTAGCGACTAATCGAGGTCGCCATCTTTTTCACCATGGCGATAACCAGTTTGCGATCACTGTCGTTGAGACCGGATGAGTAGCGGCGGATCTGCGTCAGAAAGCGTACTTCCTCCTCAGCCAATTGAGGTGTCGCTTTGCTGCCGTTGTCGCCGTTACCTTGGCTAAAGAATTGAGCGAGTGGCACATCCATGGATGTTGCGATTTTGGCCAGCGTATCGAGCGAAGGAATGGTATGTCCGTTCTCTACGCGGGATAGATAGCAGCGCAACAGCCCCGTACGTTTTTCGATGTCACCCTGAGACATGCCTTTTTGCAGGCGGTAATTGCGTATCGTTTCGCCAATGTTCATGCCAGGTTGGTTCCTTGAGTAGAAGTGGGCCGTGAAGTTGACTGCATAGTAATCACTCGCCGCCGGACTAGCAAGGAAAACTTGACTTTATGCGAACTTTTCTGTGGATGCTCTCTGGAGATCGAAGAGTAACCAGTTACCTACTTTATACTAAAGTGACGGGTTCCTATGGGACTCACGTGGCGGCCCACCGACGCGAACTTGCCACTCGGAGTCGACAATTGGTGAATTTGTAACATTAGCCGGGTGGCTCGTGCCGACTCGCCCGGACGATGTGTCTGTCAGCGCCAAGGCGGAGCTCCATATACGACAAACCTTCGACCTGCGGCATCGGTTCAGCGGGAACCTCGACGAAGCCGAACTGACGGTACAGCCTCACCGCCGCTCCCATCGTCGGAAAGTGGGTATCGAGCCGCATCCGTGTGTAGCCTAGCTCGCGGGCAACCAGAATGATCCGCTCGATGAGAACACTGCCCAGATTGTGACCACGAAACAATGGCGAGACGAAAAGCCGTTTCATTTCGCAGGCAGCAGGAAGGGGAAACGGACGGAGTCCCACGCAGCCCGCAGGATAGCCGGCAACCGTCGCCAACAGTAGTTCGCCGCCAGGCGGCCCGTAGGTACCAGGAAGAGTTTGCCATTCGCTGTCAGGAAATCGGAGCTCTGACGGAAGTTGGGCCTGATAGCTCTGAAACAGTTCGCGCACAGGTTCGAGTTGGTCGAGAGCCGCCGCTCTGACGATTTCGACCTCGGACGTCACCATCGGACGATCATCCCATCAATATCCCGCCGTTGACCTTCAGCACTTCTCCGGTGATGTAGCCCGCCTCTTCCGACGCCAGAAACTTCACCGCATTGGCGACGTCGAGGTCGGTACCAGTGCGGCCGAGCGGGACCGAGTTGCGCATCTTCTCTTTCAGTTCTTCCGGGAGCGTCGTTGTCATGGCGGTTTCGATCCAGCCGGGGGCGACCGCATTTACAGTAATGTTGCGCGAAGCCACTTCGCGAGCTACCGCCATGGTCAAGCCAATGAGTCCTGCCTTGGATGATGCATAGTTCGCCTGGCCAGCCTGCCCGACTTGTCCGAAGATGCTTGTGATGTTAATAATGCGTCCCCAGCGCTGCTTGAGCATAGAACCTATGACCGCCTGGGTCAGAAGGAACGGCCCGGTCAGATTGGTGTTGATGACATCATCCCAGTCAGAGCGTTTCATGCGCAGCACCAGCTGATCGCGAGTGACGCCAGCGTTGTTCACGAGAATGTCGACTTTTCCGAAGCGCGCGAGGATGGCTTTTACGCCAGCCTTGATCTCTTCCTCGTTGGCGACGTCCATCTTGAACGCCTCCGCTTCGCCTCCCTTGGAGGCGATCTCGGCGGCCACTTCCTGCAGCTTTTCTTGATTGCGAGCGCAAAGCACGACTTTGGCTCCCGCGCTGGCCAACACCAACGCGCACGCACGGCCAATTCCTTGTGAAGCTCCGGTAACCAGTGCTACCCGGCCTTCAACTCCAGGCATTATTGTCTCCTCGGTGATGCAAGCAGGATTATAACTACCGCGCAACTTCAATGCGCATTGCCTGGGAGCAACAACGGCGCGTGTCGTTTCGGAAGGATCAGCGACAGCTAACGCAGCCGCTCCGGCGCCCATACGAGGACCTTGATAGACCGCGAAAAGTACTGGAGATCGGGCTTAGCAGGCAGGTCGATTCCCGCCGGCGCGGCCATGTTGTTCCGTTCCAGCGACGCATCCGCGGCCTGCAGCGCCCACGGCAGATGATGAATATCGGCGCGATATAACCGCTTGCCACTGACAGAATAGAGGCAATACCGTTCGGTCAGGAAGTGCTCGATCGTATCCGGGTAAGCGTGGCCGACCTTACCAATGGGCCGATAGGAGCCGCGCAATTCGGCTGGCCGTGGACCGTGAGTGCGCTTGCTGCGATATTCGATCTCCGGACCTCCGCGCCCTTTGACCTTCATGTCCGCGTGCCAGTAGGGCAAGCGATAGAAAACGCGGGCTCCCCACACTGCCGAGAGATGGCTGGCGTCCAAGCTGAAGAAATAAACTCCCGGCTTGCCGCCGACTGTGACGTAGGTTCTGACATTCAGCTCGGCAAATTGCGAGATCCACGGCAACGACGGGATTCCCGGGGGCCGCAGTTGATTGATCCAGAATGGGGTAATGGAAACCCACGCCCGGTTCAGAAACGTGTCGAGAGAGAAAACATTAGGCACGAGGGGACGAAGCTTTTCAGGAGCGACCTCGTAATGCAAAAATAACAAGTCGTTCCAACGCTGGGTCATGACCCAGGGCGTCATGGGCGCAGGCCAGGGACGATGTTGGGTGGCGAACAGGATAGAGTCGGCACCAATCCACTTGGTTCGGCCTTCTTCGGGATCGGCTGCTGAAGAGCTGTTCAATTCGGGCACGGCGAGTAAGGCTGATTCTATCCCGATTCACAGGGTGCCACAGTGACTACTGCAGAACACCGGGGGAGATTTCCTTAGCTCGGACCTTTTCGTGCATTGCCCAAAGCTGCGGCTGTCCCTATGATTCAACAAAATGCCGAATGCTACCAAGCCAGCCACCGAGGCCAACGAAACTCACACGGATGCAAATGTCGCCACGGATGTCTATGCGGTTCACGGGGCCGATCCCGAAGTGCTGGCGTACGGCATGGCCAAGTATTCGCGCTCGGCGTTGTCGTTGCGCGAGTCGCTGGCGGAACTGAACGAGCAGAAGGCTGAGAAGTTCCTCAACACGTTTTACTTCCAGTACGGCCACCGCAGCATCGCGGACCTCGCGCACCTGGCGTTCGCCATCGAGAAGCTGTCCATCCTGGCGGCGACCATCGTCGTGGACGAGCCGCGCTGGGACGGTCAGGAGCGCTCCACCCGGTACCAGGATTTTCAGAAGAGCGGGTACTTTGTGCCCGACTTTGGCAGCGATGCCGCTGCGCGCGAACTCTATCGCGAGACCATCGATTTTCTCTTCGCCGAGTATAGGCACTTCTCGGAGGAGATGCTCGGCTACCTGAAGAAACGCACTCCCAAGCCAGAGGAGATGAAGCAGGAAGCGTACGAACGCACGCTGAAGGCGCGGGCGTTCGATCTGTCGCGCTACTTTTTGCCGTTGGCCGCCAACACATCGTTGGGGCAAATCGTCAGCGCGCGCACGCTCGAGAACCAGGTGTCGCGGCTGCTGTCGGATCCGCATGCCGAGGTTCGGCGGTTGGGCGAGTTACTGAAGAAAGCGGCGCGCGAAACCGCATACAACGTGAACCAAGCGGGTGCCGAGCCCGTCGTGGAGGAGATTCAGCAGCGATCGGCCGACCTCGCCGAACGGGTACGAAAGGTGTTTCTGCGGGAGGTCCACGTCGCTCCTACGCTCATGAAGTACGCCGAGCCCAACGTTTACGAGCAGCAGAGCCGGCGCGAGCTGAGGGCGACCGCCGACGACGTTCTGGGGTCGCTGCCGATCGAGCCCGCCCCGCTGGTCGATCTGTTAGAGGACGAGCCTCTGGAAGTCGAATTGGCGGCAACGCTGCTGTACCAGTATTCGCATCATTCTTATCGGCAGATTCGCGGAGTTGTTGAGGGCATGACGGCGGCCCGGCGGGCGGAGATCATCGACTTGGGGCTTCGGCATCGCGGCCGTCACGATGAAGTTGCGCGAACCTACTGCAGCGGACAGAAATTCCGTTTCGACATCCTGATGGACATTGGCGGCTTTCGCGACATGCACCGCCATCGACGTTGCGTGCAGATCGTGCAGGACTACACCACGCGCCACGGCTTTGACCGGCCGGAGGACATCGACAACGCCAATCTAGCTACCCGTTACGATGCCGCTATGGCGCGGGCTCGCGATGCTGTCGCGCAACTCGCCGCTCGTTTAGCCGATGACTCGGAAGAGCAGTCGCAATACGCGATTCCGCTGGCTTATCGCAAGCGCGCGCTGTTCAAGATGGATTTCGCCGAAGCCCTGTACATTAGCGAATTGCGCACTGGCCCCGCGGGACACTTCTCCTATCGCAATGTCGCTTATGCAATGTATGAGGCCGTGGCGAAGCGTTATCCGGAGTTGGCGAAGTATTTTCGGGTAACGGATGTGCGTGAGCCAGTCGACCTGCTAAAGCGGTGAGGGTCCCAATGGCAGCGAACGGCCACTCCGTCCCAAAACGGGACAAAGTGGTTACCTTCGTAACAACGAAGTCCTTTATTTCGCTATTTCTTCGCCCTAGGGAAACATGTATACTACGCGGTCGGTAAGTGCACGGCTGTCCCCCGCAGAGTCGCTATTTTAAAGGCGGAAGATATCCTTTTACCCGCGTAACCGACAGATAAAAAAGCTCTTCCTGCGTTACAAGGCAGAGGAAGAGCGCCAAGGAGCGGCAAAAATCATGGCCGACGAAAGAACTGAAAAGAACCGTGCAGTGGATGTAGCCATTTCGCAAATTGAAAAGCAGTTTGGTAAGGGCTCAATCATGAAGCTGGGATCCAAGGAGGCAGTGGTTCCCATTTCCGTTATTTCGACGGGCTCCATTTCGTTCGACGCCGCATTAGGCGTCGGCGGTGTACCGCGCGGACGCGTCATTGAAATCTTCGGGCCTGAGTCTAGCGGCAAGACCACTATCGCGTTGCAGGTCATCGCCGAGGCCCAGAAGCAAGGCGGCATGGCAGCGTTCGTGGACGCCGAGCATGCGCTCGATCCCATCTACGCCAAGAAGCTGGGTGTGGACGTGGACAATCTGCTGGTCTCGCAGCCCGACTACGGCGAGCAGGCACTGGAGATTGCCGAAGCCCTGGTGCGCTCGGGCGCGATCGATGTACTAGTAGTTGATTCCGTTGCCGCGCTAGTGCCCAAGGCCGAACTCGATGGCGAGATGGGCGACAGTCACGTCGGCCTGCAGGCCCGGCTGATGTCGCAAGCCCTGCGCAAGCTGACTGGCATTGTCTCCAAGTCGCGCACCAGCCTCATCTTCATCAACCAGATTCGCGAGAAGATTGGCGTCATGTTCGGCAACCCAGAGACCACCACGGGCGGACGAGCGCTGAAGTTTTACTCGTCGGTCCGTATCGACATCCGCCGCATTGGGGCCATTAAAGATGGCGACATCGTTGTCGGTAATCGCACCAAGGTCAAGATCGTCAAGAACAAGACTGCTGCCCCCTTCCGCGAAGCCGAGTTCGACATTGTCTACGGCGAGGGAATCTCGCGCGAAGGCGACCTGATCGACCTGGCAGTCAACATGAACTTGGTCGAGAAGTCGGGATCATGGTTCAGCTACAAGAGCGACCGCATTGGCCAAGGTCGCGAAAACGCCAAGCAATTTCTGAAGACTAACCGCGATATTTGCGAGAAGCTCGAAAGCGAAGTTCGTAAGGCTCTCGGGCTGACTTCAATTGCCGAGAAGGCGGAGGCCGCGGTCGCCAACGCCGAGGCTGCGCCGACCCCGACGCCGAAGGGGCCTGCGGGACGCAAGTAATCCTTGCCGGCGAAATCGAGAAAATGGGGGCTGGAAGGCCCAAGCCCCCATATTTCTTGCACACAGTGATTGCCTCGCGACTGCGGCGCAGAATAAAATCGAAGCTCCAACTTCCGCCGCCGAGGCCCATTGAAACAGATCGTTGCCATCTATCCCGGATCGTTCGATCCCGTGACGAACGGCCACCTTGATCTTATCCATCGCGGCTGCAAGCTCTTTGACCGCCTCATCGTCGCGATTGCCCGTAATCCCGAGAAAGACGATTCGTTGTTCAGCCTCGAGGAACGGATAGAGATGCTGAAGGCGATGACCGCCGACCTCGAAAACGTTACGGTCGATGCCTTCGACGGGCTGCTGATGACCTACTGCATCCGCAAGAGCGCCAATGCGGTGCTGCGCGGCATTCGTGCGGTCAGCGATTACGAATTCGAGCTGCAGATGGCCCTGATGAACCGCAAGATCGAGCCTCGGGTCGAGACGGTGTTCATGATGCCGGCGGAAAAATACTCATATCTCAGCTCGCGCATCGTGCGCGAAATTGCCGCGTTCGGCGGCCCGCTCGCCGGACTGGTACCGGAATTGGTGGAGGAGCACCTGCGCCGCAAAGTGGCCGGGAAACGCGCCGCCGTGATCGAAATCCCAACTAAGTAAAGGGCCGACGAATGTCAACCACTGGAACTCAACTTGCCTCGTTTCTCACCAACCGAATTCAGCGGATCGAAGTATCTGCCACCATGGCCGTCGTCGCCGAAGCCGAAAAGCTTCGTGCAGCTGGGGCTGATCTGGTCGATTTCGGCGCCGGCGAGCCGCATTTCTCAACGCCGCAGCATATCAAGGACGCCGCCATCGCAGCCATCAACAACAATTTCACCAAGTACACCGCGGTGGGGGGTACGGCCGAGCTGCGCGATGCGATCATCAAGCGCCATGCCGCTGATTTCGGCTCCGACTACAAGCGTGAAGAGTGCATGGCGTCGGTCGGCGGCAAGCATGCATTGTTCAACGCCATCCAGGTGCTGGTCGATCACGGCGATGAAGTCATTCTGCCGGTGCCGTACTGGGTTTCGTTCAAAGACATCATTCGTTACGCTGGTGGCGAGCCGGTGTTCATCCCGACCGATGAGAAGCATGACTTCGCGCTCACCGCCGAAATGGTGGAGCGCGCCATCACTCCGCGCACGAAGATGATCATCCTGAATTCTCCGAACAACCCTTCGGGTTCGGTGATGAAGCCCGAAGACATGGTCTCGGTTTTGCGCCTCGCGCACGAGCAGGGCATCTACGTTGTTTCGGACGAGTGCTACGTGTATCTGAATTTCACGGGCCAGCTGTTTTCCGCGGGCGAGGTGCACGACGTGAAAGAGCGGCTGCTGATTCTTGGCTCGTTGTCGAAGACCTACGCCATGACCGGATGGCGCCTGGGATATGTGCTGGGACCTGCGCCCGTGGTCAGCGCGATGAACAAGCTGCAGAGCCAGAGCACATCGAATCCGACATCGATCGTTCAGAAAGCGGGAGTAGTGGCGCTCACCGGTTCGCAGGACTGCGTGAAAGAGATGCGGGTCGAGTACATTCGTTTGCGCGACAAAGTTGTCGCCGGTCTGCGTGCGATTCCCGGCCTGACCTGCGCCTCCCCCAACGGTGCGTTTTACGCGTATCCCAATGTGAGTCACTATTTCGGCAGGGGCGGCATGAACTCAGCTTCCGACGCGGCGCGTAAGCTGCTCCACGAGGCGCATGTGGTTGTGGTTCCAGGGGAGGCTTTCGGCACGCAGGATCACGTTCGCATGTCGTATGCGGTCTCGGACAAGGAGTTGGATCGCGGCCTGGAGCGTATGCGGCAGTTCTTCACCAGCCTGTAGTTGGTATCCTGATCAAAGTGGGTGCCCCACTCAAGCCGGTTTTGTTTGAGTGGGGATTTTCGCGGAACCATGTCCGGCCTCTATCCATTTCTGCTGATCCCGATTCTTGACGAGCGCCCATGGGGCGTGCGCGACCTTCGTCCGGTTTACTCCAAGGTCGTCAAGGAGCCGATCGGCGAGAGTTGGCTAACATGGAGCGAGAATCGAATCGCGAACGGGCCGTTTGCAGGACGCACGTTGGGTGAAATCGCAAGCCAATACGGAAAAGAGCTAGTCGGTACGGGGGTAGTCTACGAAGACCGGTTTCCGCTGTTGGTGAAGTTTCTGTTTCCGGCGGAAAAGTTGTCTGTGCAGGTGCACCCCGACGACGCAGCCGCGCAAAAGATGGGTGAACCCTGCGGCAAGACCGAGTGTTGGTACGTACTCGACGCCAAGCCCGGCGCACAGGTAGCGCTCGGCTTGAAGCCCGGTACGACGCTGGCCGAGTTTGAAGTGTCGATTCGCGAGAAGCGCGCCGAAGAGTTGCTGAACTGGCTCGAAGTCCACGCCGGTGAGATGCTGTATGTAGCCGCGGGAACGGTTCACACCATCGGAGGCGGAATGGTGCTGGTGGAGACACAGCAGACCTCGGACACCACCTATCGCCTGTACGACTACGGCCGCCCGCGCGAGTTGCACGTCAAAGATGGACTGGCTGCCATCAAACTCAAAACACGTGCGGGCAAAGTGGTGCACGATTTGAACACCGCCCCGAATATGCTGGTGCAATCGCCGTTCTTCCAAGTCGAGAAGTTGAAACTCAGCGAGCCTTTGCAGGCTTCGGTTTCGCCAAACTCGCCGCACATCGTGGTTGGCATTGAAGGCGCGGCGATGTTGGAGTCGGCAGGAATGGCGCCGATAAGTTTCGCCAAGGGCGAAGCCGTGGTGGTTCCGGCGAGCGTGCCGCAGTACACGGTACGGCCGCAGTGGGACGTGGAAATAATGCGGATGTCGCTACCCGATGGCGACGTTGCCGAACCGCAGACGGTGCTTGGATAATCGTGACGTGATGTTTTGAAAGGGCACGGCTTCAGCCGTGGCGAGAGAAGCCTTTATATTTGGACAGGTCGAGCGGACTTTAGTCCGCGAGGAATGCATACGACCAGCCCGTCACTGCGGGCGCAAGGAAATCTTCTTGGGCGAACCAGCAAGCAGCGATTTTTATCCCGTCATCCTCGCCGGAGGCCGCGGCACGCGGTTTTGGCCGCTCAGCCGCAAGCGTCGTGCGAAGCAGTTGCTACCTCTCAACAGCGAGAAGACCATGATCCAGGAGACCGTGGAGCGCCTGTTGCCGCTGGCTCCGGCGCAGAATTTCTGGATCATCACTAATGAAGATCTGCGCGAGCCCATCCTGGAGCAGCTCCCCGCGCTTCTGCCGAACCAGGTGCTGGCCGAGCCGGTGGGGCGCAACACGGCACCGGCGATCGGGCTGGCGGCGTTCTTGCTGGAGCGCATCGATCCCGGCGCGATCATCGGAATGTTTCCGTCCGACCATGTGATCTTCAACCAAGACCGCTTTCACGAGAATATTCGCCGGGCTGCTGCAATCGCTGCTTCTGGCCCGAACATCGTCGTGATGGGGATTGCTCCCACACGCCCCGAGACCGGTTACGGTTACATCGAAGCGGGGCTTCCGGCGCAGGATGGGGTATTGCAAGTGGTGCGCTTTACCGAGAAACCTGACCTCGACCTCGCTCAGAAATTTGTAGCAGCGGGGAATTTCTACTGGAACAGCGGAATGTTTGTCTGGGGCGCGCGAACACTGGCCGACGCACTACGCGAGCACCTCCCGAACACCGCGCCGATTCTCGAACAGATCGCCATGAGCTACGGCAAGCCCGGCTTCGACGCAAAGTTCGCTGAGCTGTATCCCAAGTGCGAAAACATCAGCATTGACTATGCGGTCCTGGAGCCGCGCTCCAGAAAGGGCGAAGGCAAGTCGGCGATCTTTTGCATTCCGGCAGACTTCGGTTGGAACGACCTTGGTTCGTGGACGGCGCTCTACGAGCATCGCGCCGCCGAAGACCCTACACTGGAAAACGTAATCTCGTCGCAGCAGAGTTTCGCGTTGCGAGCGTCCGGTAATTTCGTGCACTCGGAAAAATTCGTAGCCGTAGTAGGAGTGAATGACCTTGTCGTTGTCGAGACTGAAGACGCTCTCTTGATCACCACACGCGAACAAGCGCAGGACGTGGGAAAAATCGTGGCGTATCTTGACCAGCAAAAGCTGACGAAGCTCGTCTAGTAAGGCAGGCGATCTTAAAACATATCTATGGCGACCCAAATCAAGTTCGGCACCGACGGATGGCGCGGCGTCATCGCCGACGACTACACCTTTGAGAATGTGCGCCGTGTGGGCAACGCTATCGCCCACCACGTGCACGAGAAGGAAGACGCGGCGAAGGGCCTGGTGGTCGGTTACGACACGCGGTTCAGCTCGCGTGCATTCGCGGAGGCAATCTCGGAGGTGCTGGCTGCGTCGGGTATCATCGTGCATGTCTCCGACGACTACACACCCACCCCCGCGCTCTCCTATGCAGTCGTGAACCTTGGTGTTGCCGGCGGCGTGATGATTACGTCCAGCCACAATCCGTTCAACTGGAATGGCGTGAAGTACAAAGCCGGCTACGGCGGATCGGCCACACCGGCGATCATCCAGTCGATCGAGTCCGCGCTCGCCGCCCCGCCAATCAAACGCTCGGGCGGCCGCGTCACCAGCGCCGATTTCAAAACGCCCTATATCGCTGCGGTGAAGAAGTTCGTCGATCTCAGCGCCATCAAAAAAGCCGGGTTCAAGTTCGCTGTGGACGCGATGTACGGCTCGGGTCGAGGTGTGCTGAAGCAAATCTTCACTGAGAACGGCATCGACCACATCGAGATTCGCGGAGAGATTAATCCATCCTTCCCTGGAATCAACCCCGAGCCGATACTTCCGCACATTGCGCTGTTGCAGGAAACCGTCGTCCGCGAGAAATGCCAGGCGGGAATGGCGACCGATGGCGACGCCGACCGCCTCGGTGCCGTCGCCGAGGACGGCAGCTTCGTGGATTCACACAAGATCTTCTCCGTGATCTTGGAGTGGCTGCTGAAGCGGAAGCAGTGGCCTGGCGACGTGGTGCGCGCCTTCAACACAACGCGTATGATCGATCGGATCTGCGCCAAGTACGGGCGCAAGATGTACGAATGCGGCATCGGCTTTAAGTACATCTGCGACCTCATGTTGGAGCGCGACATTCTGATTGGTGGAGAGGAGTCGGGCGGCATCGGCATTCGTCGACATCTGCCCGAGCGCGATGGCATCCTGAATTCGCTGCTGCTGGCCAACATCATGGCCGATGAAGGCAAGCCGCTCGGACAGCTGGTGCGCGACCTCCAAGAGGAGTATGGTTCGCACTATTACGCGCGGACCGACCTTCACCTGACTAACGAAGTCAAAGACGAAGCCATGCGCAGGGTGGAAGCGAAACCCGCGAAACTTGGCAGCTTCAACGTGCTTAAGGTCGAGACGTTGGACGGCGTGAAGTTCTTTCTCGATGCGCCCACCAACGGCAACGGCGCCGAGGCCTGGGTGTTGGTGCGCTCATCCGGCACCGAGCCTTTACTGCGAATTTATTGCGAAGCAGCGACACCGGACCTGGTGGCGCAAATCCTTTGCGAGACCGAAGCCTTCGTGCAATCCAGCGTCGCGGTGGAGGCGCATTAGTGGCATTGCCCGACACAACTACGATGCCGGCTCCGAATGCGCCGAGTAGCGACAGTCCCGAAGCGCGTCGCTACAACCGCATCCGCCGCTGGCTGGGAATCGCCGACGCCATCATCGGGTTTCTGCTGCTGGTGTTCCTGCTGGTGACGGGATGGACGGGCACACTCCGCGACTGGTCGTATCGGCTGGGAGGCCAACACTACTTCGTGGCGGTTTTCCTTTATGTGCTTATGTTCTCCGTCATCATGAAAGTGTTGAGTGCTCCGCTCGAGTACTTCGGGTTCCGGCTTGAGCGCCTCTACAACCTGTCGAATCAAAAGATGAGCTCATGGCTCTGGGATGAGTTGAAGGGCTGGCTGCTCGGACTCGTATTCGGCACCATCGTTGTAGAACTGATTTACTTCATGATCCGTGTTGCACCCCAGCGCTGGTGGATGATCGCGTGGGCAGTCTTCGTAGGCCTGTTTCTCTTGATCGTACAGCTAGCGCCGGTGGTACTGTTCCCGATCTTCTACAAATTCGAGCCGCTGAACAACGACTCACTACGCGAGCGCCTGACTCGGCTTGGCGAGCGCGCAGGGACACGGGTGCGCGGCGTCTATGAATGGAAGCTCTCCGAGAAGTCGAAGAAGGCGAATGCCGCCCTCATGGGAATCGGCCGGACGCGCCGCATTATTCTGGCCGACACACTGCTCCAGAACTACAACGAGGACGAGATCGAAGCCGTGCTGGCCCACGAACTGGGGCATCATGTTCGCCGTCACATCGTGCAGGGCATCCTCATGCAGGTTGGCATCACGTTCGTCGGACTGTGGCTCACCAACCAGGTACTGCGTTACGCGCTGGCGCACGATTGGTTCCCCGTGCTCGATCCGCGCATGTACGACTTCGCCAACTTGCCCCTCATCATCCTGGTCGCGACGGTTCTGGGGTTCCTGCTGATGCCGGCCATGAATGCCCTCTCGCGACGGCACGAACGCGAAGCCGACCTGTATGCCTGGGAGAGCATTCCCGCGATTGGGCCGTTCGTTACGGCCATGCAGAAGCTGGCTGACCAGAACCTTGCCGAGCGCACCCCCTCGCGCTTCGTGGAGTGGTTCTTTGAGTCGCATCCGTCGATTCACAAGCGGGTTGCCGCGGCCGAAGAGTGGGCCCGATTGCATCCTTCCGCCAGCTAAATCGATTCCGAAGAGAAAACTTTCACCGGTCCTTTAGATTCAGCGGGTTACGGCAAAATTGTCCCTAAGCAATAGATACATATGATACTTATACGTATCCAATTCTGCCCGTTGGACTTAGAGGAGGGATTTTCGCTGATTGTTCGTATTTTGACGGCGTGAAAAGTATGTAAAGTATGTGTTGTATGTGCCATGTTAGGCATACATTACATACAAGTATGACAAGCTCGCGCTAACTCTATTATTTGAAATAGTTTACGAGTAATGAAGCCGCAATATGGGCCGGTTCGCGGGGAATTCAGAGAATTGTCAAAGAGCCGTGAGGCCCCGCAGCCTGAGCGCGGAGAGCAAAGACACACGACCGCCTTCGCCTCACATTCTCATGATTTACAGAAACGGAGCCGAGTGCGAAAGGACGTAGGACACACTCGGTTGTGATAAGGAGGGGTGGCCTGCTCCCACCCCTTCGACTGCTGGGGCACGCTGAGGGGTGAAAGCGATAGAGTCCGCGGGGCACTGGGAGTGTAGCTCGATGAACCCCACAATTGCCAACCGCAGGCAATTGTGGGCCACCCGGTGGCGGCCGAGAGGGCAGCATTTGTTTCACGGGCTGTTTTGGGGCACACGCCCGCGCCGGAACCAGTTCGTCAGATGGTAGGCGAAGTTAGGCCAGCATAAGAGTGCGAAACCTACGATTCCAATAACTGCCCGAGCCGGACCGAACCTCGTTCCTGGGATCGACGCTAGAAGCCAACCGCCGCAAGCAATCGCCCACCGCACCACATGCATGGTCCGGTCGAGTTTCTCGTCCATCTCTCCTTTACGTCGAACTCCCCATACTACAAACCATATACAAACTTCGGCCTGTGCTAGACGGCTGGCATTCGCCCACATTTGCTCAAGCATGGGAGTCATTTGGAGCGCTTCGACCTCACCGCCCGACGCTACAGACGCCGGTGGCCCATAATTGCCTTCGGTTGGCAATTATGGGATTGCGACGCTGTACGTCGTGTTCCTCCATGATTCAATCTTCACGCCGCAATCTTCGCCGCTCGCGTAGTGGCGATAGCTGCTCCATTTTCAGTTTTCCGGACTGTCCACCAGCTTACGCTTCACTGGATTGCGATGAATATACTTCAGTTTTTCGATGAACTCTTTGTGGTCGGATTCGTTGCGGTCGTAATAGCGCTTTTGCCAGAGGGGAGTGGCGACGTGTCGCACTGCCCCGAGTTGCTTGCCGCGCTTTGCGGAAGAAATCTTCAGTGATTGGATAGCGTTTGCGATTGTGCCTCGCTCGGGTGGTGGCAGCGATCATCGGCGGGAGAGAATGTGCTGCACTCGCGCCAAGTCCTCCTCGGTATCGACCCCCACCGTGTCGAAGGGCGTCTCCGCCACATGGATCGCCACGCCGTTGTCGAGAAACCGCAGTTGCTCCAGCCGCTCGCTGCGCTCTAACTGCGACTCCGGCCACAAACAGAACGCATCGAGAGCCGCCTTGCGATAGGCGTAGAAGCCCAGGTGCTTGAAGTAGCGGATTTCGCCTGCCCGATCGCGATCAAACGGAATCGTGGCACGCGAGAAGTACAGCGCCTTGCCATCCATCGCGGTCACGACTTTCACCGCATTCGGATTGTTGACGTCCTCTGCCGCACACGGCGTCTTCAACGTGCCAACCTGAACATTCTCATTCGCCATCAACTTAAGCAATGCCTCGAGATGCTCACGGCGAGCCAGCGGCTCGTCACCCTGAACGTTGATATACACATCGGCCGCCACCGTCTGCGCCACCTCATGAACGCGGTCAGTGCCGCTGCGGTGGGAGGACGAAGTCGTGCGTACGCTCCATCCCTTCGCGCGGCAAACATCGGCCACTTCCTCAGAATCGGTCGCCACGATGACGTCGTCGAGGCCAGGGCACGCGCGTACTCCTTCGTAGACGTGCGCCAACATGGGACGTCCGTTGATCTCGCGGAGAATCTTGCGGGGGAGACGGGTGGAGGGCAAGCGAGCGGGGATGATGGCTATAGCTTTCACTTGGTTAGTTTGCTGGGGGAGTTTGAAGAAAAGCAAGACAGCACTGAGGCAAGGGCTGAAAAACAGATCCCTCGGGGCTGAAGCCCCTCGTGATGACAACAAGAAAGGGCTTCTCCGGCGCAGCTAAAGCTGCGCCCCTTCAAAGCGGAGTTTTCCTAACGATCGTTCGAATTCGCATTGACCGGCGCCATTCTCGCCACATAGAATCAATAGGTTATACCTACCCCGGGAAAATCGCTGTGCCGTTATACGAATATCAATGTAAAAGCTGCCATAGCCTTACGGAGCGCATACAAAAGTTCTCCGATCCCCCTCTCACAGTTTGTCCACACTGTGGAGGCGAGCTTGAGCAACTTATCTCCGCTCCCGCCTTGCAGTTCAAGGGCGCCGGCTGGTATGTAAACGATTACGCGAAAAAAACCAGCACGGGCCCGTCAAGCGGGAACGGCAGCAATTCTTCATCTGCGCCTGCGTCCGAAACTAAGTCCCCAAGCGAGACCAAGCCGGGCGCTACCAAATCCGAAGCATCTACTGGCAAAGATGCCAAGTAGGCCCAGAAGGAGATACCGGTCATGCCCAAAGATGCATTGACTATTACAGACAATCGCACTGATAAAACCTACGAACTGCCCATCGAACACGAGACCATTCGTGCGATGGACCTCCGCAAGATCAAAGTCAAACCCGACGATTTTGGTCTGATGACGTACGACCCCGCCTACATGAACACGGCTTGCTGCAAAAGCAACATTACGTTCATTGACGGCGACAAGGGCATACTCCGCTACCGGGGGTATGACATCGACGACCTGGCTGAGAACTGCACGTATCTACAGGTCGCCTACCTGCTACTCCACGGCGAGCTTCCTAATCCCGAACGCGAAGCGGAATGGGTGCACGACATAACCTTCCACACCATGCTGCACGAGACCACCAAGCAGTTCATCGACGGCTTCCGCTACGATGCCCATCCGATGGGAATGCTTATCAGCACGCTAGCGGCGCTCTCCACCGTATATCCGGAGGCGCGACAGGTGCGCGATCGCGAAGTCCGGCAGCGCCAGATCGTCCGTCTGATCGCCAAAATGCCGACTCTGGCAGCCTATTCGTATCGTCACCGTAAGGGTCACCCGTATATCTATCCCGACAACGATCTCAGCTATACGGAAAACTTCATGAACATGCTTTGGCGTATGACCGAGCCCAAGTATGTTGCCAGCCCTGTGATCGCCCGTGCGCTCGACATCCTGTTTATCCTGCACGCCGATCACGAGCAGAACTGCAGCTCCACCACCATGCGGGTGATCGGCAGCGCTGAAGCGGATCCATATCTCGCCATGGCGGGAGCAGCGGCCGCTCTGGCTGGCCCGCTGCATGGCGGCGCCAATGAAGAAGCCCTGCGCATGCTCGACGAAATTGGCTCGGTTGCCAACATCCCGAACTACATCAAACGGGTGAAGGCTGGCGAGATCAAACTGATGGGCTTCGGGCACCGCGTCTACAAGAACTACGATCCGCGGGCCCGCATCATCAAGGAAGTCGCCGACCAGGTCTTTGAGGTCACCGGCCGCAATAGCCGTATTGACATTGCGCTGGAACTTGAACGAATTGCGCTGAGTGACGACTACTTCGTGACCCGCAAGCTATATCCCAACGTCGATTTCTATTCGGGAATCATCTACCAGGCGATGGGGTTCCAGCCCGACATGTTCACCGTGTTGTTCGCCATTCCGCGTGCCGCGGGTTGGCTCGCGCAGTGGAGCGAACTCATGACTGACGCTGACCAGAAGATCTCGCGTCCGCGCCAGATCTACCTCGGCGAGCAGCTGCGCAAGGTCACCACTCACAGCAAGGCGGCAGATCCAATTGCCGTCAAGCAAAGGAAGCCGATGGTCGTTCGCTAGCTATCGGCCCGATCGTTCTAAGACAAACGGGTGCTTCGGAAATCGAGGCACCCTTTCTTTTCTGAAATGAAAAAATGGAGCAAGACATGACCGACGATCGGCCCGCGGGAGTGAACGCCATCGTCACACTCTGTTTGATTGGTGCGCTGACATCGCTCGTCTTCGCGGCGCTGCTCGTGGCCGGAAGGCTTGCCCTATCGGCAGGCGCGTTCCTTCTCGGCGGCGGTCTTGAACAACTCGGTCCCATCGTCTTCGTGTTGTACGCCCTGTTGCTGCTGGTGCTGGCCTTCGCGTTACGGAACCGCTGGCGCTGGGCGCGGCAGGCCGCAATTCTCGTTGCAGTAGTAGGAGTGGCCATGGCCGTCCCCGCGATTTCGAGTGCCGTGATGGATTCGCGTGTCGCCGCCATTGCCCGCGAAGGCGCGCAGATCATCGTCCGGGTGATGGTCGTGTTCTATCTCAGCCAGGAGCCGGTGAAGGATTGGTTCGCCGCGCACTAGCTGAGTTCTCCGCAATCAGTTCGCTTGTCTTTGCGCCCTGCGCTCCGTATATTCGTTGCCATCGAGAAGTGGCGACTATTCTGGTTGTTCCATCTTAGGAGGCAATCATGTTGAAGGGATTTCGTGAGTTCGTTCTACGCGGCAATGTGGTCGATATGGCGGTCGGCGTGGTCATCGGCGCCGCGTTCGGTTCCATCGTCACCGCATTTGTGAAGGACCTGCTGACCCCGCTGATCGCCGCCCTGGTTGGCAAGCCGGACTTCTCGGCCTATTCCTTCGAAGTGAATGGCGCGAAGTTCCTCTACGGCGATTTTCTCAATGCCGTGGTCGCCTTCCTGCTGATTGCGGCTGCGGTGTACTACTTCGTGGTGCTGCCCGTAAACGCGCTGATGGCCCGCTTGCACAGAGAACCGTCGGCGCCGCCGGACAAGAAGCAGTGTCCGGAATGCCTGAGCGACATTCCCATCGCTGCCCGCAAGTGCGCTTTCTGCACTTCGACGGTTGCGTAACCGCGCAACTTTTGGCATGCGACGACGCGACGACGCAGGGAACGATCGGTGCTCATCGTGGGGAGAATCGCTCGTTGCGCGCTGATTTGCGGTTCCGAATTTTCCGCAAATGTGTATCAGTAAGTAACTATTTCAAACTGAAAACGAAGCCCTGGCAGAGCGCTCTTTCCCGCGCCGTATTACTCCCCAAACACCTGGTTGCAACCGATTCATTCTAAGGCACTTAGCCAGCCTGTTTGTTACTCAGAGCAGGCCTCTTTCATGGTAAAATAAGTGAGGATCGTCGGCCTCTCAAATCGTTGAAATTACTGCTACTTGAGGCGTGTGAGCGAAGGCTCACCGGGCCTCTCCCGCGATCCGCGCAATGAAGCGGGAACCGCAGTCGCTGCGTGTTCCTGAAGGAATGGAGCAGGATGTCCCCGACCGAAACGCAATCTGGCGCCAAAGCTTCCAAAGAAAAAGGCAGTATTGAAACTCAGGATGGGAAGCCGTCGCCCAACGGCAGGAACGGCAACGGTCAGTCCGATTCGTCGGACTACACAGCCGATTCCATCAAGGTGCTCGGCGGCATGGAAGCGGTGCGCAAGCGTCCCGCCATGTACATAGGTTCGACCGGCGACATGGGACTGCATCACCTCGTCTATGAGGTGGTCGACAATTCGGTGGACGAGGCGCTGGCCGGATTTGCCGATCGCATCGATGTCACCATCCACCTCGACAATTCCATTACTGTGGTCGACAACGGGCGCGGCATTCCCACCGGAGACATGGATATGGATGGCGAGCAGGTGTCAGCGGCGCAGGTCGTGATGACCGTGCTGCACGCCGGCGGCAAGTTCGATAGCTCGACCTACAAAGTTTCCGGCGGATTGCACGGTGTGGGTGTCTCGTGCGTCAACGCTCTCAGCAGCCTGCTCGAACTCGAGATCTGGCGCGACGGCCTGGTGTGGGAGCAGAGCTACTCGGAAGGTGTACCCACCAGCAAGCTGAAGAAGACGGGCAATACGAAGAAGCGTGGCACCAAGGTCCACTTCGTTCCCGACGCAACTATCTTCACGGCCACTGAATACAATTACGACACGCTCGCCCAGCGTCTGCGTGAACTCGCGTTCCTCAACAAAGGCCTGCTGATTACGCTCACCGACGAGCGCACCACCGATCCCAAGACCGGGGAGCCCAAGCACACCGAGTTCAAGTTCAACGGCGGTATTGCGGAGTTCATCAAGCACCTGAACCGCGGCAAGTCGGTGTTGCACGACAAGCCCATTTACATGGAAGCCGAACGTGACGGTGTCGCCATGGAGATCGCGCTGCAATACAACGACGCCTATTCCGAGACGGTGTTCAGTTTTGCCAACAACATCAACACCGTCGATGGCGGCACGCATTTGTCGGGCTTCCGCACCTCGCTGACCCGCACCATCAATTACGCAGGCCAGCAGCTTGGCTTGTTCAAGGATGTGAAAGAGAACCTGACTGGCGACGACGTTCGCGAAGGATTGGTAGCGGTTGTCAGCGTAAAGCTCTCGCAGCCGCAATTCGAGGGGCAAACCAAAGGTAAGCTCAACTCCGACATCGCCGGAACCGTGCAGGCATTCGTCAATGAACGCCTAGGCGCATTCTTCGACCAGAATCCTCCGGTTGCGAAGAAGATCATCAACAAGGCCATCGATGCCGCGCGCGCGCGTGAAGCCGCCCGCAAAGCTCGCGATCTGACTCGCCGTAAAGGCGCGCTCGACGGCGGTGGACTGCCGGGCAAACTTGCCGACTGCTCTGAGCGCCAGCCCGACCGTTGCGAAGTGTACCTGGTCGAGGGTGAGAGCGCCGGTGGAACCGCCAAGCAAGGCCGCGACCGCCGCTTCCAGGCGATCCTGCCGCTCAAGGGAAAAATCCTCAACGTTGAGAAGGCTCGTTACGACAAGATGCTCGGCCACGAGGAAATTCGCGCCATGATTACGGCGCTCGGCACCGGCATCGGCAAAGACGATTTCGATGTTTCGAAGTTACGCTACGGCAAGATCATCCTGATGACCGACGCCGACGTGGACGGCTCGCACATTCGCACCCTTCTGCTTACGTTCTTCTTCCGCCACATGCAGGAGCTGATTAAGCGCGGCAACGTGTTTATCGCGCAACCGCCGCTGTACCGCATTAAGAAAGGCAAGTTTGAGCAATACATCAAGAACGACGGGGAATTCGTGAGGGTCATGGTGAAGCGCGCCGCCGATGGCATCATCGTGCGTTACGGCGAAGGCGCAGCCACGCTCGAAGGCGCGCCACTCACCAAGTTCATGACCACGCTGAATGACTACATCGGGTTCATCGACAAGGTAAACAAGCGCATGCGCGACGAAGTCGTGACTGAGCTACTTCCGCGCTTCGACCTGGCCAAGCGCGCGGACTTCGAAGGCGACAAGAGCCATCCGCCCAAGAAGATCCTCGACCTGGAAAAGGCGCTGAAGGCGGTTGCCAAGGACCGGGCCATCAAGTCGGTCGACAAGCGCTTCGAAGAAGAGCACAGCCTGTGGGAGTGTTTGTTCGTAAACTCGCAGGGCGCCACCCACGTCATCAACTGGGAACTCGCTTCCTCGCCCGAATACCGGCAGATGATGTCGAAGTACAAACAGATCGAGCAGTACATGCAACCGCCTTACTTCATCGAGAGCATCCGCAAGGAATCGACTAGCAGTGGCAAGGAAGAGCCGAGCGACACCGAGGGTGCCGAGCAGGAGAAGGCGGAGCAGAAAAGTCCCAAGACCTCTAAGCGCAAGGGGGAAGCCGAGACAGTGGAGAAGCAGACCGTCCGCGACCTGTTCGACTACGTGCTCAACGAAGGTCGCAAGGACTATACCGTGCAGCGTTACAAAGGGCTGGGTGAGATGAGTTCGCAGCAGCTGTGGGAGACGACCATGGATCCCGAGCGCCGCACCTTGTTGGAAGTGAAGCTGGAAGACCTGACCGAGACCGAGTCCATCTTTACCACGCTGATGGGTGAAGACGTCGAGGCGCGCCGTAAGTTCATCGAGGATAATGCGCTCGACGTGAAGAACCTCGACATCTAGAAACAAAGCTTTGGGTGCCCCATCCTTTCCCTTCTTTTGGGAAAGAGTGGGATTAACATCAACTCGCTTCCGGCGGAGGCGGCGCTTCACCAAAACCAAGCATGCCTTCTTTCCGGACGCTCCCCAAACTCGGCTTGCCCCAATATGCAGCTCTGACGCTTCTCTTCATCTTCGCTGCGCAATGTCTCTGGTTCATGGCCAACGTTCCCATCACCCAGATGGAAAGCAGCTACATCGAAGACGGGTTGCTACACGTGGACCGGTTGGTGAATGCCGGCACCGAATTTCGCTCGCCACTGATCCCGCTGCTCGCTGGTGTGCCGGCGAACGCCATCGACGCCAAGGGCAACTTCGCGCACCTCAGCGAATATCGCTTCCTGATCCGTCTTCCATTTCTGTTGGCCGGATTGCTGCTCGGCGCCTCGCTGTGGTACGTCGCGCGACGACTCTACGGCAACCTCGGTGGCTACATCGCGCTCGGCCTCTATTGTTTCTCGCCAATGGTCGTGACACGCTCCAGCCAGGTGCAGCCCGACATCATTGGCGCCTGGGGCGCATTCGGGCTGGTCTTCACCGGCATTGCCGCCGCGCACACCCTCTATGCTCCGCGAGACGTCGTGTTCTGGAACTGGAAGCGCATCGCGCTCATGGGCATTGCCATCGCGCTCTGCGTCGGATCGCAGTGGTCGCTATGGATCGTCCTGCTGCCGACTTTGGGATTCATGTTGTGGGTGGGGCACGTTCGGCCTATGTCGGCGTTGGCCATTTTCAGTGCGGCGTGCGGCGTCGGCCTCGCGCTTCTCTGGGGCCTCGCCAGCTTCCGCCCTTTGGTATTTGCCCAGACACTACGCGATGCCAACTGGATTGAGTTCTCGCCAGCGGACATTTCCGCAAAATCTGTTTATTCGCTGCTCGGTCTTTTCTTCCTGCAAAACGGACTGGGAACCATAATCCTGTTGCTGGTGTCGCTGGTGGTCTTCACCCTGTGGCGCCGCCCGCGCTATTTTGGCAACACCGCTCCGCTGATTACGGGAATACTGCTCGTCGTGGTAGGTCTCACCATGCAGCACTTCGCCGGCGAGGCGTTCCTGTTCATCGCCATGCCGTTCTTCATGCTCTTTATGGCCGGCATATCCGCGGACCTGCTGGAAACGAAGTACGCGGTATTTGCCAATGCGATCATCGTGGGCGTATTAATTGCCAATGCGGTGCTGGATATTGGCGGCCTGTTGCAACTCTCGCACTCTGTGAGTCATTGACAACTTTGCCGCATCCTATGGGTTGAGATCAGTAGGCGTTATGTTAGGCGCAGTGCAGTCACGGCGCGTTGGTGGCGGCAGAATTCCGCTGGCGATCCTCGCTGCAGCACTGTTCGCTTGCCTGACTGCCGCACCAGCACTTGCGCAGGTGCATGGGGTACCACCCTCCGTCACCTCTATTCAGTTTCATGTTCCGCCGTTTCTGCCCAACATCATGCCAAGCGTGACTTCGCTTGGACCGTACGGAATTGGCTATCGACCCGGACCAACTCCGCCTCCGTATGGGATTTATCCGAACCGTACCACCTACGGCCGCGGACGCCGAAGCGGGTATGGATCCTACGGCTATGGCAGCGCTTACATTGCGCCGTATTACTACCCGATCTTTGACGATTCCTCCGGGTACGATTCCGGCGGAGGCGGGCCGTACATTTACTCCGGCCCTCCTGCCGAGCAGACACTGCACGTCGTCGTCGATTTGCCGCCAACCCGGCGTAGCGACGAAGCGGCGAACGATGAAGATTTTGCGCGCGCCGCACCACCCCTGCCGCCTAGCGATGCGGCCCCCGTCGAGCCTACACTGCTAGTGTTCCGCGATGGCCATCAGCAGCAGGTAAACAATTACGCCATCATGGGCCAGACTGTGTACGTCTTCGACAGTCACACGCAGAAGATTGGGCTGAGCGATCTCGATGTCTCCGCGACCATCAAGTTGAACGACGATCACGGCGTGGAATTCCAGCTCCCCAAAGCAAACAAAGCTGACCTCAGCCCACAAAATCTCTGGCAACCATCGTCATCCACTGGCGTAATCCTGCAAACGAAAAACTAGCTTTCCACTACCTCGGTTTCGACCCCTCCAGGAACCATGCAAGATACTGACATATAACCACTTACCTGCCACCTTGTCGTCCGCAACGGTGGTATACTAAGAAGTGCTCTCCAACCGGTTTTCCCTCTGATTTTCAGCGTTGTCCGCCGCTCGAAATTTGTCCTGCGGCCCGGTTGCTTGAGCTTCGAATCGCTGCCCCTCCATTCCATGCGAGCGCAGCAACAGGAAGGAAAGCTGAAAGCTAAGCGCTGACAGCTGATAGCTAAATCATGGCTGACGATCCCAACCAGCAGCTCCCTCTCGATCCCACCCGAGGCGGCGACATTCGGCCGATCAACATTGAAGAGGAGATGCGCCGTTCGTATCTCGACTATTCGATGTCGGTCATTATCGGCCGCGCTCTCCCCGATGTTCGCGACGGCCTCAAGCCGGTGCATCGCCGCATTCTCTACACCATGGACCAAATGGGGTTGGCACCCAACAAGGCGACGCGCAAGTGCGCCAGGATCGTTGGCGACGTGATGGGCAAGTACCATCCGCACGGCAACCTCGCCGTGTATGACGCTCTCGTGCGCCTGGCGCAGACCTGGAGCATGCGCTACCCGCTCATCTTCGGGCAGGGCAACTTCGGCTCCGTTGACGGCGATCCTCCGGCGGCCGACCGTTACACCGAAGCCAAGCTCGCTGAGGTGGCCACGGCGTTGCTTGACGAACTTGATCAGGACACCGTCGACTTCCATCCTAACTACGACGAAAGCGAACGCGAACCCGACGTCCTGCCGGCGCGATTCCCCAACTTGCTCGTCAACGGATCCAACGGCATTGCTGTCGGCATGGCGACCAACATCCCGCCGCACAATCTCACTGAGATCGTTGACGCCTGCATCACGCTGGTGAACAAGCCCCAGTCCACGCTCGCCGACCTACTGCAGTTGGTGCAGGGCCCCGACTTTCCGACTGGCGGATACATCTCCGGTCGCGCGGGTATCGCCGAAGCTTATCGCACCGGCCGTGGCCGCTTCGTGATGCGCGCCAAGGCTGCCATCGAGCACGTCACTAAAGACAAAGACGCCATCATCGTCACCGAAATCCCTTACCAGGTGAACAAGGCGCGCCTCATCGAGCGCATCGCCGAGCTGGTCAACAACAAGGTCATCGACGAGATCAGCGACATTCGTGACGAGAGCGACCGCGACGGCATGCGCATCGTCATCGAGCTCAAGCGCGGATGCGAGCCGCAGATCGTGCTCAACCAGCTCTTCAAGCACACTTCAATGCAAGAGAGCTTCAGCATGATCTTCCTCGCGGTGGTCAACAACCAGCCCAAAGAGATGGGCCTGGTGCAGGCCATCCAGCACTTCATCGATCACCGCATCGACGTGGTGCGGCGCCGCACGGCATTCCTATTGCAGAAGGCGCGCGACCGCGAGCACATCCTCGAAGGCTACCAGGCTGCGCTCGATCGCGTGGACGACGTCATTCGCATCATCCGCGGCAGCGAGAACCGCGCCGATGCCCGCACCAACCTGGTTGAGTATTTCTCCGGCAAGACGGTCAGCGTCACCGAAGGAAAAGCAGGCGCTGGCAAACCCGTCTCGCTGAGAGGCATTACACCCGCATCGCTGACCCGCCCCTTCGACGCCATACAGGCCGATGCAATCCTCGAACTGCAATTGCACCGCCTGACTCGACTCTCTATCGACGAAATCCTCAAGGAGTTGGGCGAAGTTCGCGAGCGCATAACCGACTACGAATCCATCCTCGGTTCTGAGAAGAAACTACGCAACGTCATTGTCAAAGAGCTCGAAGAAATCAAGAAGAATTACGGCGATGCTCGTCGCACCATCATTCAAGACGAGGCCGTCGAGCTGGGCCTCGAAGACCTGATCGCCGATGAGCAGGTTGCCGTCACCGTCAGCCACTCCGGCTACCTGAAGCGCACGCCGATCTCGACCTATCGGCAGCAGCGTCGCGGCGGCACCGGCCGCAAAGGCATGAGCACTCGCGAAGAAGATTTCGTCGAGAAGCTCTTCGTCGCCTCCACTCACGACTACATGCTGGTCTTCACCAACACCGGACGCGTGTACTGGCTCAAGGTGTACGAAATTCCCGAGATCAGTGCCGCGGGCAAAGGCAAAGCCATCGCCAGCCTGGTGGCGTTGCAGCCGGGCGAAAACGTACGCGCGCTGCTCACCGTGCGCGACCTCGAAGAAGAAGGCAAGTTCGTCTTCTTCGTCACTCGCAGCGGCACCGTCAAGAAAACGCCGCTGAAGGACTTCAGTAACGTGATGTCGCGCGGCATCATCGCCATCGGCATCGACAAAGAGGACGAGTTGGTCGCTGCGAACTGCACCGACGGCAACCAGATTGTTTTCATCGCGAGCCACGAAGGTCAGGCCATTCGCTTCGACGAAGCCGATGTTCGCCCCATGGGCCGGCCGGCTTACGGCGTCCGCGGCATGGACATGGCGCGCGGCGACTATGTCGTCGGTATGGCCATCACGCCGAAAGTCCGCAAGAAGGTGAAAGACGGCGAAGATGAATCGAACCTCATCCTTTCGGTCACCGAGCAGGGCTACGGCAAGCGCACCGATGTGGACGAGTATCGTCTGCAAACTCGCGGTGGCAAAGGCGTGATTAACGTCAAGACCACCGTCCGCAACGGCAAGGTGGTGTCGATCATGCTGGTGAACGAGAAGTCCGAGCTGATGGTCATCAGCCAGTTCGGCAAGATCATTCGCATCGACACCAAGAACATTCGCGAAGCCGGACGCTCCACCCAGGGCGTGCGCCTGTTGCATCTGGAAGAGGGCGACCGTGTAGCCGCCGCCTCGGTAATTCCGCCGGAAGAAACCAACGGAAACGGCGAAACGGGAATGCTGGTGCAGTGAGCTCGCGGCGGTGATCCAACTGGATTATTCATGGAGTTTCACTCGCTTTGAAGGGGCACGGCTTCAGCCGTGCCGTAAAGGCGCAGTTCTCTGGGTGGCTTTAGCCACTGATGGCTTTGCGTTTCGTGACGAAAGGCGATTTCCCTCAGGGGCTGAAGCCCAACGTTTGCGGCAAAGTATATGGCACGGCTGAAGCCGTGCCCCTTCAAAGCAGTGGCGTCAAAGACGAATTCAAGTCTCAGAAATCCGTAGGGTTATCCTTAACGAGGCACGCTGTGCGGGGAGTGGTTGAAGAATAAAAACTCCGTGTTCTCAGCGCCTCCGTGGTGAATTCTGTTTTAGGATTTATGTCCGAGGCACCACCATGGACAAGATCAACCTCGCCCAGAAATTTTCTCTCTTCTCCGATCAATACAGCCCCAAGATCGTCGGCGAGCTGAACGACTTTTACGTTAAGCTCGTGAAACTACAAGGTCCGTTCGTCTGGCATCATCATGATGTCGAAGACGAACTCTTCTTCGTGGTCAAAGGCGCATTGAAGATGGCGGTCCGCGAAAACGGTGTCGAGCGCGAGATCATGATCTACCCTGGCGAGTTCATCATCATGCCGCATGGCGTCGAGCACTGCCCCTCTGCCGACGAAGAAACGCACATCATGCTGCTCGAGCCGAAGTCCACGCTGAACACCGGCAACGTCGAAGGCGAACGCACAGTGCACGACCTGCAGCACATCTAAAACAAACAAAGCAAGAATTCCGTTTACGGGTTAGGCTGTCAACGGTGGTGACGATGGCAGCAAACGACACGCCGTGGTGGCTGCGGCCCGCGGCTCCGGGGGCCTACTTTCGATTGGTACCCATTGGGCGCTTGTCGATAGTGATAACCGCGGTGTTCTTCCTGTTTTCGGTGATCGGCTTCTATGTCGACCTGTTGTACAAGGGCGTGCTGCCGTATGCGGCGGTGCTTGCCATAGCGATTTATTGTCGGGCTGAATGCATCGCTATGGGTCATCGTATTCTCGCGACTGTCGCGTGTTTACCTGCTCCTGCTCATCATTCTCCAGTTTCTTAGCAACCGTATCAACACTGCACTTGTTAAATGGATGGTGCGCGCTTTCGACCTGCAGCCGGTGCCCTCGGAAGCGGGAATTCGCTTCGCCGGTACTGCCATCATGTCGGCCGTAGCCCTTTCTTACATCTTTTTCATTCTGTATATCCGTCGGGAGGGCAAAGAGTCGCTGCGCCTGCTAACCGAATTGGAGCTCGCGCACAAGATTCAGGAAACCCTGGTTCCTCCGGTGGAATCCCGAAATTCACGCTTTGAAATTTACGGAGTTTC
This sequence comes from uncultured Acidobacteriaceae bacterium, assembly GCA_963837915.1. Taxonomy (GTDB): domain Bacteria; phylum Acidobacteriota; class Terriglobia; order Terriglobales; family Acidobacteriaceae; genus DASRAA01. The sequence goes on along the minus strand of CAWIPZ010000009.1, from coordinate 102,620 downwards.
GCAGCCCAGCGACAAGGTGGGTGGCGATCTCGTCGATGTGGTTTCGTTGCCGAACGGTGATGCGATCGCCTACGTGGCAGACATCGCCGGACACGGGCTTGCCGCCGGCATCCTGATGGGAATGCTAAAGACCGCGACTCGCACCGCACTGGAAGACGATGCAGCACATGATCCGGGCCGCACCTTGCCGATATTGCTGGGCCGGCTCAACCGGGTGCTTCCCCAGGTGAAGGAGCCGCACATGTACGCGACCTTCACCGGTCTGCGACTGGGAGTTGATGGCTCCGTGTTTTACGCCTTGGCCGCGAGTCCGCCGCTGCTGCACTGGCACGCTGACGGTCAGCCCGTTTCGCAGTACGAAGAACCGCAGTTTCCTCTCGGGCTGCTGCCGGTTTCAGAGTTTGAGGGACATAGCCTTGAGGTACGTCCCGGCGACTTGCTCGTGGTTGCGACCGACGGAATTCTCGAAGTGACCGACAAGCTGAAAAATGAGTTCGGCACCGATCGGTTGAAAAGCGTGATAGCGGCAAACGCCAACGATCCGCTGCCAAAGTTGGCCGCGCGACTTCTGGAAGGTGTGCGCGCCTTCGGACCACAGTTGGACGATCAGACCATTCTTCTCGTGCGCTGCCTTTGATCAGGTCCGAGGGATTTTCTTGACCTTCGGGCCGCCTTTGGGGAGAGCATCCAGCAACTCGCGCACCGTCTTCTTAAGCAACGGGACTTGTACTTGTTGAAGATGGTGGTCTGCGAAAATGCGTCGAGGCTCTGCTACTGACTCTGTCGGTTCCTTACTTCCATGACGACCTCGTGCACCGCGTTCACGACTGCCTCGGGTGCTTTTTCGGGAATGCCGTGATCGCTGTTCTCAACCACGATCTGTTTTCCCCTGGTAGACAGGCGGGCGAGTTGCGATTGCAGCTGATTCACCCAGGTGTCGTGAAAATCCGCGATTTGCTGGGCGGCGACGGGATCGTCGGGCTTCCAATACTGCCCTGCCGTGAGAACGATCAGTGGCCGGTCTCCCAAGTTTCCGGCGCTCCGTGCCGCCTGATCCACCTCCGGATTCCCGCTGCCCTTGTCAGTCGTAATGGATCCGCCTTCGGTTGCTGCGCATCCTTGAGTAGCCTCCGTCTCAAATGCCTTGACTCGCTGATTGCGCATGGCCCGGGTTGCGGCGTCCTGTTCCGAATTGAACTGCGACGGGACATCGACCGGCGTATTGCGCATTGCAAACCGTATAACTCCGAATCTTTCCATGACAGGTAGCGCTGAGCACAGATATCGGCGGGCCCACGCATGCATCCGGTTGATTGGAGAAAGCATGAATCGCGGTTCCTGTTGGTCGGGATGGGTCGAGTCTACGAGGACCACGCCTGCTACTTCCGATGGAAACCTGGCTGTAAACGCCCGGACGTACTCTGCACCGATCGAGTGACCAACCAGAACATACGGTCCTGCCACCGGGGTGCGCTGCAGCAGTTCATGCAGATCGTTAACGACGGTTACGCTGCTGCGCGCTGTCGGCGCGGGGTCGCTCCAACCTTCGCCGGCGCGGTCGTACCAACAAACGGTGGTGAACTTTGCGATGTCCGTCTGGACTTTCCGCCAGCCATAGCCCCCGTAGCCGCCGCCGCCCGACTCCAGGATCACGGCCGGACTCCCAGGGCCCGCACAGTCAATGTTCAGGCTACGACCACCAACATCGACCGCGCGTCCAATGCGGAAGCCATGCTGGCTGTCTTGCCATCGTCCAATCTGTTCATAGGCGAGCCCTAAAGCTGCTGCGAGGAGAAATGCGACTGCAAGTCCCTTCAGTCCCCGCCGTATCCAACCGCTTGTTGATGCCCCCACGGCTGCCATCCTCCGCTCTAACTCCGGGATGTCTTCGTTACCTTCGGTCCATTCTTCGGCAGGGAGTCCAGCAACTCGCGCACCGTTTTCTTGAGCAACGGCACCTTCACCTCCGGCGCAATCTCCGCCAGCGGCTCGAGCACAAATCGCCGCTCGGCCATCGCGGGATGCGGAACCGTCAGCGTCGGCGTATTGATGTGGGCTGGACCAAACAAAAGTATGTCGATGTCGATAATCCGCGGCCCCTTGGGTTGCGTTCTCTGTCGCCCCATCGAACGCTCAATCTCCAGAATGCCGGCCAGGAATTCGCGCGGAATCAACTCCGTCCTCACCGCTACGGCGCAGTTCAAAAACCATGGCTGGTCGGTCACCTCGACCGGCTCCGTTTCGTAGAGCGACGAGACCTCCAACACATCTCCCAACTCTAAGAGTCGGCCAGTCGCGTTGCGCAGGTTTGCTTGCCGGTCTCCCAGATTCGACCCCAAAGACAGGTACACGATCTTCTTCACGTTGGTATGGTATCGCGCTGACCCGCGGCGGTGTTCTAGTTGACCAGAAGTTGATGGGAAGCGGTGGCCCGGTCTGGCAGAAGAGCTTTGTTGATCGGCGAGTCAGAGATTTAGCGGAGTTTGAAAAATACAAGTCATACATTCACCAAAACCCTGTTCGCGCGGGATTGGTTGTGGCTGGCAACCAGTTCCGTTATTGCTCGCCTAACCAACGATTCGAGATGGATGACTTACCTCAGCGGCTAAAGCCGCACATGGAGGGTGCCGTTTAATGCACCGCTGAAGCGGTGCTCCACCCGAGCCTGACTAATCGGCTATTGCCAGGTGTTCTTCGGGGTATTGGGCGGCGGTGGCTTCGTCGAGTGTGATCTCTTCCCAGTATGACTGGTCACGCAGAATGCGCGAGACGATCGCGGTATGCATGGCATGACCGGCGCGGTCAGCCTTCACGTATCCCAGGATGCGCTTGCCAAACAGTGCAAGATCGCCGATGAGGTCGAGGATCTTGTGGCGCACGAACTCGTCCTGGTACCGCAGCGGCGGGTTGTCGATCCCGTCGGTCGTCAGTACGATGCAGCTTTCGCGAGAGGCCCCGCGAATCAAGCCCATGTTCAGCATCGCACGTTGCTGTTCCAGAAATCCGAAGGTCCGCGCGCGCGCGACCTCGTGCACATAGCTGCCGTTGCTGAGCTCCACCTTCAGCACTTCGCTGCCGATCAGCGGATGCGGGAAATCGATGGCATAACTCACCGAGTAGCGGTCCGCCGGATACACAGCGATGAACTTCTCGCCCTCGCGCATCTCGTAGGGCCGAAGAATTTTGAGGTAGGTACGCTTGCGCCGCTGTTGCCGAAGCCCCGCGTGCGTGATCATCTCAACGAAAGGCAGGGCGCTGCCGTCCAAAATAGGCAGCTCGAGGTTATCGAGCTCGACCACTGCGTTGTCCACCCCCATGCCGATGAAGGCTGAGAGCAGGTGTTCGGTAGTCGAAATCAGTACGCCCTGCTTCATCAAACTGGTGGCGTAGCTGACTTTCGCAATATTTTTACAACTGGCTTCGACCTCGTAGCCATCGAGATCGATGCGGCGAAACACGATTCCCGATCCCGCCGGTGCGGGCAGCATGCGAAGCTTAACGGGAGCTCCACTGTGGAGTCCGACTCCACTACATTCGACGGGGGTTCGAATTGTGCGTTCAAATAGCAAGTCGGATGTTTAAAGGCGCGGCAGTCAATAGCTTACAGTCCGAGCGCAATCTCCGACTGTTGTATTTCTGCAACAACGGGTGGCGAAGTATGCACGCACTTGCGTAATCGGGAAGAAATTACGCTATTTCAACCTATTGATTATACAGGCTTTATGAGCGTGTTACGGCGCAAGGATCATCGCCAGAACGGCCTATTGTGGCTTGGCCACCGTGGGTTTCGGCTGGTTATAAAGCAAGCCCTTTGGCTCGAACATCGACGCATCGAGCCCGTTGTTGTAACTCACACTATTGATAAAGCGCTGGTTGCTCATGTCTCCGTTGTCCATGCGCACCGTGCTGTAAGGAGTAGCAATCCCCTGCACCGTTTTGTAGTTGCTGTAGATTTCCGCCTCTTCATCGAATTGCCGATCGATCGGATCGCGATATGAGTAAGTCTTCCGCACCGGCAAATGCGTTCGCGGATCGACGGCTATCGTCACGCTATCGTTCGACGCCGTCAGTACCGTGACCTTGTCGGCCAGGTCCTGTTCAACAATGGCTGTGCCGTCGTACAAAATCATGGAACCGTTCGCGGGCAGCCAGTTGCGGATCACCCACTCCAGCGAGTGTTCGCGCCGGCGCAGGTAGTCGGTCAATTGTTTGGGATCGATCGTGACCGTGCCTTTGTAAGTGGTTTCGTAACCCTTATCGCCGACATAGAGGTCGATAACGTCGCGCTGCTTGGTCAGTTCATAGCGGTCTTTGTCGGGAGCCTGCCAGAACCGCCAGAACACAACGCCCAAGCCGCTGGGCTTGCCGTGATAGAACGCGTAACTGCGGCCTTCCATCGAGATTTCGCGCATGTTCAGATAGGCGTCACCACCAAGCGCGCGGATCATGTCGTCCAGTATTTGCTTGGCCTTCTGGACGCCGGGGTCCTTGGCGGCGGTAGCTGCGTATTGCGCCGTAGGCCAGTTGGAGGCCGAAGCCGGTGGGACCGGAGCCGGGGGCGCGCCCGCCGTCGGATAGTTCTGCGCGGAGAGAAACGACGCAAACATCAGAAACAGTGCAGCGATCGAGACAATTCGCATGACGCAATGAGATTGTAAATGGAAGCCGATTTGCTCAAGCCGAGACGACAGCAAAACTCCAGGAAGATGAGCGCTTAGAGTGATGATCCGCCCTCGAAAATCTTGTCGATCTGGTACGGCGACACGCGATACAGCCCGTAGCTGATGCCCACGTCGGAATACTGCCGGAACAATAGGTCGCCGCGCCCATTGGCATCAGCATCAATCGCATCGATGAGCTCCATGCGAGGATACGCATCCAGATGGTGGCTGTCGCTCACCATCGAAAAAATCTTCTTGGACTGGTCGTTGATATCGACGCGCGCAACGATTGTCGCGAAGTAGGTGAAGTTCGCGACCGGCTGTCCTTTCGCCTGGGCAATGGGAAGTTTCGCCGACAGCACCATGGTGGGCGAGCTGCTGTATTCGAGGTCGAACGCACGCACATCATAATCGGTAATGGTTGCCGTCTTGGGAATCGCCGGACCATTGTGTTTAGCAGCGAACGCGCGAATTTCATCCATCGCCAGCTTGAGCATCTGTTGCTCCTGCACCTGCCGTTCGCCCGATGACATGGAGTAGATCAGCGAGCGCGATTCGTAGTCTCCGGCATCGGATATCGCGGGATAGGCGCGTCCGCCTTTCGCCGTCGCCGAGAACGGCGCATCGGTCTTGGCGGAGGAAGAATCGCCGGTCGACGTTGTTGCCGGATTCACAACTTTCGTGCGGCTCAGTGTTGGGCGATTCGGATCGCTGTCGTTCGACGCGGCGGCGGAAGACGCCACCGACGCCGATCCAGTATCGTTGCCGCCTTGAGAAGGTTGCGCCGTGGTGGATACGGGCCGCTTCAAGGTCGGCCGGTCGGAATCCTGGTCCACCTGGGTCTGAGTTTGTGCAGTTGTTGTCGTCGTCCCGCTGCTCGAGGGATCGTCCGTCGAGCCGAGGGTGGGCTTGGAGTTCGAATCGCTCGCCGGCCGCTTCAGCGTCGGCCGGTCCGAATTGTTCGAAGTACTCGAACTCCCTGAACTGGCGCCCGAATTACCGGGAGTCGTAGTCGCCGGCGCGGTTTGACCGCTGCTGGGAGAATCGCCCGCCGAACCCGGCGCGCGCTTCAGCACAGGCTTTCCGCTGTCGGCGTCGCCAGTCATCACCACGGCACTCGGAGGATTGTTGGCCCGCGCTGCGGCGTCCTTAGCAGCTTTCTTCTTCGCCTGAACATCCATCGGCAATTCCGGCTGCCAGTTTCCGTCCGCCACCCAGTTGCCATTGACCTGCTCGGGCGAGGTCACCGTAAAGGTTCCAGTCGGCTCGCCAAAACTTTGCGCCTCGTACACCGTCTCCGGCTCCAACGCCATGGGTGCGGGATTCGCGCCATACTCGCTGGCATCGTAATACCTGCCCTCGACCCAGAGAGCGATGGGTACCAGCCGCGTCGACCCGTTCGGCAGGAACTCGACCACCGCGATGGCCCGCGGGCCACGCTTAGCTTTCTTGGCTGTGGTGGTCGGAACGGTGTCGGGCGTCTGCCGGTCACGGGTGTGCATCTGCGCCGTCGCAAATGTGAGCGACAGGAGAATCGCCATCAACGTGGCGATAGCACCGCGTGCGAATTTGCTGTATAGATAGTGCGATATGAAAAGCAAAGACAAAGCTCCCGAGTTTACCCTGCCTGACGAAAACGGAAACCCCGTTTCCCTGCAACAGTTCCGGGGGAAGACGGTAGTACTCTTCTTCTATCCCAAAGCCGACACGCCCGGTTGAACCCTGGAGGCGTCCGAGTTTCGTGACGCATACAAGAAACTGCAGAAAGCAGGGCTAGTCGTTCTGGGCATTTCGCCTGACACTCCCACGGCACAATTGAAGTTTAAAGAAAAATACAGCCTGCCGTACACCTTGCTGGCCGACGATAAGAAAGAAGTCGCCAAGAAGTTCGACGTCCTGAAGGAAAAGAACATGTACGGCAAGAAGGTGATGGGCATTGTCCGCAGCACCTTCCTCATCGGACCCGACGGCAAAATCGAGCATGTTTTCTCGCCGGTTACGCCGCAAGGCCACGCCGAAGAGGTACTGGCGTATGTCAAAGCCGTGGCGAAGAAGTGACTAGTCGCGCAACGCCCTCACCGGATTCGTGCGCGTAGCCCGCCAGGCGGGGAAGAAGCACGCAGCGAACGAAGCCGTGGTCATCACTACCAAGGCCAGCCCGAACGCCAGAGGATCGCGCGGGCTCACCTTGTAGAGCAGCGTCGCGAAGAGGCGAGTCAGCAGCAGGGCGGCCACCGTCCCCACGCCGACGCCGATTGCTGTCAGCAAGAGGCCATGCGAGAGCACCAGCTGTATCAGGTGCGCGGGACGCGCGCCGAGTGCCATGCGCAGTCCCAACTCCCGCGTGCTTTGCGAGACCGAATACGACATGACGCCGTAGAGGCCGACGGCCGCCAGCAGCAGCGCCAGTCCTCCGAAGATACTCAGCAGGGCGACCGCGGTCTGCTGCGACCGCAGCGCACTACGGTCGATGTGCTGCCGCATGGTGATGACTTCTGAGGGCGCGAGGTTCGCATCGAGTTCGTGGATGATGCGGGTAAGATCGGCCGCCATTGCCGCCGGGTCGTGGGATGTCCGGATATTCAGGTTGGCGCGAATGGAGAAATCCTGGCGCAGCGGAACGTAGAAGAACGGCTTGGGCGCCTCGCCGAAGCTTCCGTACTTTGCGAGTTTCGCGACGCCGACCACGCGCAACCATTTGTCCTTGACCTTGATCCGTTTGCCCACCGGATCTTCGCCGCGCCAGTACTGCGTGACCATCTTTTCGTTCACGATGGCAACGGGAGGAGCGGTCTCGTCATCCGCGTCGGTGAAGTCGCGTCCTGACAACAGCGGAATACCCATGGTGCGGAAATAATCGGGGCTGACCTGGTTGTAGTCCGCCAAGGGTTGCTCGTCTGGCCCAGGCGTGTAGCCGTCGATGGTGATCAGGTCAGAAGAATACATGCTATAGCTGAACGGCCTGACGCGCGCCAGCGATGCCGAATCGACGCCAGTAAGTCCGCGCACACGATCGAGCAGGCGCGTCTGGAAGTCCTTCGCGCGGGGAGCGTCGTATCCAGCCGCGACCAGATCGACGCCCGTGGTCAATAACGATTCAGTCAGGAAGCCCGGGTCGGACGTCCGAATTCGCTGCATGCTTTGAATCAGCAGCACAGCCGACACCAGCAGCACGAAACATAGCGATACCTGGATCACCACCAGCACCGATCGGATGCGCGACTTTCCCCGCGCTCCAAACACCGAACCTGATTCCGACTTCAGCGATCCCGCGACATCGACCTTGCCGGCTTGGACGGCTGGAACTAGCGCGAACATCAGCGTTGAAACCAGGCAAACGCAAGCGCTGAACACAAGCACGCGCCAATCAATTTCGCCCTTCAGGTTCGCCACAATGCCGGCCGGAGCGGGAAAGAAAACGACCAGCAGATTGCGGCACCAGTACGCAACCGCCAGCCCTCCGATGACGGCGATGGACGACAAGATCAATCCTTCGGTGAGTAGTTGCTGCAGCAATCGTCCGTTGCGTGCCCCCACGGCGAGGCGTAGGGTCATCTCGTGCTGGCGTGCAAACGCACGCACCATCAGCAGATTGCTCACGTTGGAGCACGCGATGAGAAGCACAACGAACGCGACCACCAGAGTGATTTCCAGAGTCGGCAGCATCGCCGCAGCCCCGTTGAACGGAGCCTTCCATAGCGGCATCAGCTTGATATCGTGGCCCCGATTGGTGGCGGGATACTGGGTCTCTAATCGTTTCGCGACAGTCGAAATTTCTTCCTGTGCTTGCTCGATGGTCACGCCGTCTTTGAGGCGCGCGAAGCCTTCGATCCAGCGCTCGCTGCGATCTTCGAGCTTGTATCCACCGGGCTCGAAGACTTCCTGCATCGATACCGGCACCCAGAATTGAATGGGCCAGCCGACGAATGTTCCGTAAAAGCCTTCCGGCGCAACGCCGATGATGGTGTGTTGCACGCCGTTCAGCATCTGAGTTTTGCCGACGATGTTAGCGTCACCGTGAAAGCGCTCTTTCCAAATCCAGTAGCTGATCACGGTTACGGGATGAGAGTTGCGACCGGTTTCGTCCTGCGGTTCAAATCCGCGCCCGAGAAGCGGGTGGACTCCGAGGGCATCGAAGTAGTTGGCCGAAACCACGCTGCCGGCAACGCGCTCAGCACGATCGCCGATGCTGATGGTCGTCCCCATGATTTTGTCGGCGATGAAGGAATCGAACTGAGTGGTGTTCGCGCGAAAATCGAGGAAGTCAGGCCATGAGACATCAGTCAGTTCAGCGCCGCCCGATCCTTTGTCTCCCGCTGCGCGAGTCGTTCCGGCAACCACGACGAGCCTGTCCTGGCGTGCGACGGCCGGGAAAGGGCGTAACAGGAGGCCTTCGATCCAGCTGAATACCGCGGCGTTGGCGCCGATGCCGAGTGTGAGACAGAGGACTGCCATCGCGGAGAAGCCAGGGTTGCGCCATAACATGCGGAAGCCGAATCGCAGGTCTTGCCCAACATTGTCGAAGAAATTCACCCCGCGCATATCGCGACACTCCTCCTTGATTTGGGTCGCGCCACCCAGAGAACGCAACGCGGCGTAACGGGCTTCGTCCGGCGGCATGCCGTTCGCGATGTTCTCGTCCATCTGGTATTGCAGATGCGATTCGATCTCATCGTCGAGTTCGCGCTCGGCGTCCTGCTTACGAAATAACGAACGCAATCGCAACCGAAATTTGTCGTACCAACGCATGCGTCTTGGCCTGCTATGCCGTTTCCAGCACCGAGGCGATGGCAACCGACAGACGGTTCCACTGGGCCTTCTGCTCTCGCAAGTACTTCGCCCCGTCTCGTGTCAGCGAATAATACTTAGCGCGCCGATTGTTGTCCGAGTCGCCCCACTTGGCGCGAATCCAACCTTGCTGTTCCAGTCGGTGCAGCGCAGGATACAACGCGCCCTGGTTCACCTGCAGCACTTCGTTGGAGATCTGCCGGATACGTTGTGCGATTCCCCAACCATGCATGGGCTGCAGGTCGAGTGTCTTTAGGATCAAAAGATCGAGCGTGCCTTGCACCAGGTCCGTCGGCTTCCCCATTTATGTCTCCTGTCAACAGTTGACAAGACGATAGACCGGCTCTTGTCAACCGTCAAGGGGAACAGGACAAAATGCGATTTGAGCTGCCCTCAACAGCACGCAATGGGGTTTCAACCAGCGGAAGAGCTAGACCTTCTGGACGCGCTGCACATCGCGGACGCCGGGGATCTTGCGCACGCCGCTGATGATGCGCTCCAGGTGCTTTACGTCGGCAATGTCCACAATGATATCGACGGTGGCGTGAGTTTCGGCGGTCTTAGCTTCGATGTTGCGGATGTTGGTGTTGGCGTCGCTGATCACGGCCGTGATTTGTTTTAGCATGCCCGGGCGGTTGTCGCACAAAACAACCAGTTTGATAGGGAACCCGGTTTCCCACACCGGAGCGGTACCGATACTGCCATCTTTGCCCCACTCGACGGCGATGCGGCGCTCCGGCTCGTACATCAGGTTCTCAACGTTCGTGCAGTTCTTCGAATGGACGGCGACGCCCTTGCCGCGGGTCACGTAGCCGACAATCTCCTCGCCGCGAATCGGATTACAACATCGTGCGCGATAGACGAGCAGGTCATCGTGACCTTTGACCTTGATCGCCGCCGTGTCTCCGCCGAAGACACGACGAACGACGTTGGTGAATCCGGTAGGCTGATCTTCCGTTTCAGGGGCGTGTACCGCGCTCGCTCCGCTGGTGGGCGCCAGGCGCGCCAGAATCGAGCGTGCAGAAAACTTGCCGTAACCAATCCCGGCCAACAAATCGTCCGGACGCCCAAGTCCATTCTCCGTCGCTACCTTCGTCAACTCGGACTCGCTGATCTCCTTCAGCGCGATGCGATACTTGCGCGCCTCCTTCTCGATCAGCTTGCGGCCGATTTCGATGGCGCGCTCACGCTGGTGAATCTTCAACCAGTGCTTGATCTTCTGCCGCGCGCGCGACGACTTCACGAAGCCCAGCCAGTCGCGGCTAGGCTGGTGCCCGGGCTGCGTCAGAATTTCGACGATGTCACCCGAGCGCAACTTGTACTTCAGTTGCACAATCCTCCCGTTCACCTTGGCGCCGACGCAGGAATCGCCCACCTGCGAGTGGATGGTATAGGCGAAATCAATCGGAGTCGCATCGCGCGGAAGAATCACGATCCTGCCTTTGGGGCTGAAGGTGTAAACCTCTTCCGGATACAAATCGATCTTCAGCGTAGACAGGAACTCATTCGGATCGGGGACTTCGCGTTGCCACTCGACGACCTGTCGCAGCCATGCCAGGCGTTTCTCGTCGACCGCGGAAATCGGCCCGTCCTTGTATTTCCAGTGCGCTGCGATGCCTTCTTCCGCCATCTTGTGCATCTCTTCCGTGCGAATCTGCACTTCGAAGGCGTGGCCACTTTCGGCCATCACGGTGGTGTGCAACGACTGGTAAAGGTTCGGCCGCGGCATCGCGATCATGTCTTTGATACGTCCGGGAACCGGCCGCCACTGGTTATGAATCAGGCCGAGCACTGCGTAGCAATCGTTCACCGACTGGGTGATGATGCGCAGCGCCATCATGTCGTAAATCTGGTCCACTGAGATGTGTTGGCGCTGCAGCTTCTGCCAGATGCTGTAAATGCGCTTGATGCGCGCTTCAACCTTGGCCTCAATGTTGTTCTCGCGCAGCTTCTGCTCGATGATCGCTTGAATCTGCGCCAGGAATGCCTCGCCCTCTTTGCGTCGCGATTCAATGGCTTCCTTGACCTGGTTGTACGCGATGGGATCCATGTACAGAAACGCCAGGTCCTCGAGTTCTCCGCGAATCTTGCCCATGCCGAGGCGGTGGGCGATAGGCGCATAAATCTCCTGCGTCTCGCGCGCAATCACTAGCTGCCGCTCAGGCTTCAGGTGTTCCAGCGTTCGCATGTTGTGCAGGCGGTCGGCCAGCTTGATCATGACTACGCGGATGTCGTCCACCATGGCCAGCACCATTTTGCGGACGCTCTCCGCCTGCGCTTCCTCGCGCGACGCAAATTCGATTTTGCTGATCTTGGTGACGCCCTCGACGATGTGCGCTACCTGCTCGCCAAACTCGGTGCGAATGTCGTCCACCGTGACCGACGTGTCTTCCACCGCGTCATGCAACAGGCCGGCGGCGATGGCAGTGGTGTCCAGTTGCATGTCGGCCAGCACCGACGCAACCTCGAGCGGGTGTACCAGATACGGTTCGCCCGACGCGCGGGTCTGCCCCTGATGATGGCGAAGCGAGTAGTCGTAGGCTTTCTTGACCAGCGTAAGATCGTCGTTGGGGCGGTAACTGCGGATTTTGCGTAGCAAGTCGCGAAACTTGGTAACGGTGAGAACGTTGGTCGCGATTTGCTGGCGGAAAGTCGCCATGACCGATTATACGAGAAAGTGATTCGGCCGTTGGCGCGGGTCACCGGCAGTCACTGCGGACTGACAAACTTCATAAGAGAGAAGAGACCGTGCGAATTCTTATCAGCGGCGCTTCAGGTCTGCTCGGCAGCGCGATCCGGCCGGCGCTACAGGCTGCGGGCCATTCGACCTCTGCGCTGGTTCGCCGAACACCCGCTGAAAACGAGGTGGAGTGGCACCCCGAGCATCCTCTCGACCCACAAAAGCTAAATCGCTTCGACGCTATCGTTCATCTGGCGGGGAAAAGTATCTCCGGGCTATGGACAGAGCGATTCAAGCGCGAGGTGCGCGCCAGTCGCGTCGATGGCACGCGTACGTTGGCAACCGCGGCAGCGGAGTCCTTTCGCGCAACCGGCACCCCGAAAATCTTCGTCGCCGCCTCGGCGATCGGCTACTACGGAAATCGCGGCGATGAAGTGCTCACCGAGCAGAGCGCTCCCGGTTCCGGGTTTCTCGCCGAAGTCTGTCAGGAATGGGAGGAAGCAGCCTGTCCCGCCGTCGACGCTGGCGTTCGCGTGGTGAATCTTCGTATCGGCGTGGTGTTGGCGAAGCATGGCGGAGCGTTGCATGCGATGCTGCCGGCGTTCCGTCTCGGGTTCGGCGGAAAGGTTGGCAATGGCCGCCAGTTCATGAGCTGGGTCGCGCTCGAAGACGTTGTCGGCGCATTTCTTCTTGCGCTGACAACTCAAAGCCTGCACGGCCCGGTCAATGTCGTCGCTCCACAGCCCGTTCGCAACACTGAGTTCGTGCAAGCCCTCGCCCACACTCTGCACCGTCCGGCAATTTTCCCGCTCCCGGCATTTATCGTGCGTACGCTCTTCGGCGAAATGGGCGAGTCGCTGCTGCTCGCTTCCGCGCGAGTACAGCCTGCGAAACTCGAATCCGCGGGCTATACGTTTCGCTATTCCGAACTGTCTGCCGCACTTCGTGCCGCTCTCAGCAAATCGTAACTGCGCAGCCCCATTTCTTCAGGCTCGAAAATCCGCATCTTTCTCTTGCCCGTAATACAAGCATCTGGGTGTACGATGCTGCCTGCCAAATTGTCCACCTCGGGAGGTCAACATGGCGCGTCACGACGTTTTTCTTACCGGGGGAACCGGGTTTCTAGGCCGCAGCCTGGCAGCCGAACTGCTGCGCCGCGGTCATCGCGTGCGAGCGCTGGTGCGACCAGGCTCCGAGTCCCGCGTTGTCGAAGGATGTGAAATCGTTCACGGCGACGCCCTGCGCGCCGAAACGTACGCCAATAACATTGCTCCAGCCGATACTTTCGTTCACCTGGTCGGCGTCGCGCATCCCGGCCCCAGCAAGGCCAACGAGTTTCGTGCCATCGATCTCGTTTCCTGTCGCGAAGCGGTCAGCGCCGCGAAACAAGCCGGCATCCAGCATTTTGTATATTTGAGCGTCGCCCGCCCCGCGCCCATGATGAAGGAGTACCAGGCCGTTCGCGCCGAGGGTGAACGCATGATCACCGATTCGGGGATCCCGGCTACCTTCGTGCGTCCGTGGTATGTATTGGGACCAGGAAGAAGCTGGCCGATTGTTCTTCAGCCGTTCTACGCGTTAGCGCGGATGTTTCCGGCCACGCGCGACGGCGCCAATCGACTGGCTCTGGTCACACTGGAGCAGATGACGCAGACTCTGGCGTTCGCGGTCGAACAGCCTGCCGAGCGCATACAAATCTTTGAGCCGCCGCAGATCAAGCTTGGGGGAATACCGGACGAGAATCGTCCGACTACCGCAACTGAAATTGCTTAGGATCGGCGAAAGCCTAGCGCTTGGTCGCACGTACTGTCACTGTCGTGCCTTCCGGCAGTGCCTGTCCCAGAAAGACCACCACGCCGTTCTGCACAACTCCGCTCACTTCATCCGCAGCCGAGGTCATTATGGCCGCCGCCGATGCAGCGTCCAGTTCCGCCGGTGGCTTCGTGCCGAGATCCATGGCGCGATTGGCCAGCCAGTCGGCTTCTCGGTTCTTCTCGCGCAGCACGTGATTGATCTCGAACGCCTCGAGATCTTCAATCATCTTCACAGCTTTTGCGTGTAATTCCTTCAGCGCGGGACTATTGACCTTGTACTGGCCGTTGATCTGCCTCACCATCAGCTCTGAGTCGCTGTAGACTTTTAACGCCTTGAAGCCATGCCGCTGGGTGTAGCTCAGCGCTGCGAGCAGCCCCGCATATTCGGCGTAATTGTTGGTCTGTGATCCGAGAAACGCACTTAGCTTCACCACTGGGCGGCCCATTTCGTCCTCAATCACCGCGCCGTAACCAGACGGACCGGGATTTCCCCGGGCGCCGCCATCGACATGTGCCACCAGGTACCCGAACGGCGTGCTCAGGTTCGGACCGCCGAAAAACTCCTTGCTGCGGAACTTGCTCTGGGTTGGAAACGGACGTATGGGCATACAAGTGTTTGATGAAGTGACAGTGTAGACGACTCGCCATTACGGCGACGGCTCAATTAAAAAGTATCACTACTAGCGTCCAAGCTGCAGCCGCGCCGCCAGCCGATCGGGCAATTGCGCCGACAGAATCCGCGCCTGCGTATTCTGGATGTCATACGGCACGCGGTAGAACGTCACACTCGCCAGCGGTCCGCCGTTATGTTCGTAGAGCGCAAAGGCCGCTCGCCAATCGCTGTCGCGCGGCTGCCCCACCGAGCCAGGATTGATCAGGTACCGCTCTCCCGGAGTAAGCCACATGGTGTACTCCACCGGTCCCGCCATGCTGTCATATTCGGGACGGAACGGACGCGACTCTCCGTCTTCGTCAATGAATCCACCTTGAATGTGCGTGTGCCCGAAAAAAATCAACGGCGCGTGGCCCGGCAATTCCAGATTGTCGTCGGCCGCCGCCGTATTCAACAAATATTCGTCCTCATCCAACGGCGCGCCGTGCACGAACTCGATGCCGGGCAGATCGTCGCGGCGAAGCGGCCCTTGCGGCAGTGCACGCAGCCACTCCAGGTATTCCGGCTTCAACGTGTTCTTCGTCCAGTATGCCGAGATCGCTGCCACTGGGTTGAACTCTTTCAGATCACTCAGCCCCGCGCACGCGCGATCGTGATTGCCACGCACGATCGGCGCATTCATAGCAATCACCCGCTCGCAAACTTCATTTGGACTGGCGTTGTAGCCCACCACATCGCCCAGGTTGACGACGCGGTCGTGCGCGGGCGCGGCGGCCAGACAAGCCTCCAGCGCTTCGAGATTGGCGTGGATATCGCTGAGCAGGAGAAGTCGCATGTTTATCGTAGTTCGGCCGCCACCACCGGACACCGTGCCAGGTGTCCCGGCGCAACCTCGACCAGCGATGGTAACGCTTGCGAGCAAGATGGTAAACGCCATTCGCATCGCGGTTCAAACGCGCATCCCGGAGGCGGAGCGTTCGCCGCCGGCACCGTCCCTTCGATGGTGCGCAATGGCTGGCTGCGATCGCTGCGCAGCGTCGGCACCGAACGCAGCAGCCCACGCGTGTACGGATGCACCGCCTCGCGAAATACCTGCGCCGCTGTTCCCACTTCCACCAGGCTACCCGCATACATCACCGCGATGCGCCGCGAAACCTGCGACACCACCGCCAGGTCGTGCGACACAAACAACATTGCCAGCGAAAACTTCTGTCGCAACTCATTCAACAAATCCAAAACCTGCGCCTGGATGGTGACATCCAACGCCGTCGTCGGTTCGTCGGCAATGAGCAACTGCGGACGATTCACGATCGCCATCGCAATCATCACTCGCTGCCGTTGGCCACCTGAGAGCTGATGCGGATAATCGCGCGCCTGCCGTTCCGGCTCTGCTATCGCCACTGTGCGCAGCGCTTCAATTGCCAGCTTCCAAGCTTCTGCTTTGCTGACACGTGGCCCTCGATCGTTTGCAGTTCTATGATGTGCCAGAACCGCTTCCGCGACTTGGTCGCCGACCCGCATCACCGGATTGAGTGCCGTCATCGGCTCCTGAAAGATCATGCTGATGCCAGCCCCGCGAATCTCGCGCATGCGCTCGTCGCTAAGCAGCAACAAATCCTCGCCGCGAAACTCGATGCGCCCACTGACTCTTGCTTGCGGCGGCAGCAATCGCAAGATCGCCAGCGACGTCACCGACTTGCCCGATCCAGACTCGCCGACTAGCCCCAGCACCTCGCCCGGCTCGATGTCGAAACTCACGTCCCTCACCGCGCGCACACTACCCTGGGCGGTTGCAAAATCGACCGTGAGATTTTCGACGTGCAGCAGCTTCGACACAGCGTAATCGTAACAGGGCAAGCATTATGTGTTGTCCTTGTCATCACGAGTCCGCCGCAGCGGACGAGGGATCTGCTTTTCTCGTCCCCAATTGCATTGCGCCTCCCACTCCGTCAAACTATCTGCCAACTATGGACACGCATTCCGCCATTGCCTCTGACCGTCCCATGCGCCAGGCGCCCTCGCCGTCCATCTGGCTCAGCGACACTGCACTCCTCATCTACATCGCGCTCGCGACTGTCATTCTTCACCTCATCATCGGCGGCCGTTACGGATGGCATCGCGACGAGCTGGCGACGCTCGAAGATTCCCGCCACCTCGCCTGGGGTTATCCCGCTTATCCGCCCGTGACGCCGTTTTTCGGCCGTCTTTCGCTTTTGCTCTTCGGGACCTCGGTCCGCGGGTTCCGCTTTTTTGCCAACATCGCGCAAGCCATTGCCGTTGTGCTGACGGGGTTGATGGCGCGCGACATGGGCGGACGCCGCGGCGCCCAACTCATTGCCGCCGTTGCTGCCGTCCCCTTCTGCCTCGGCGGCGGATACGAAATGATGTACGTCGCCTTCGATTGCATCGCCTGGGTTTCGACCGCATATTTCGTCGTTCGTCTGCTTCGTTCGCAAGATCCGCGCTGGTGGGTTGCCATTGGCGCCGGCCTCGGCTTCGGCATGGAGTCGAAGTGGACGATCGGTTTCTTCGCCCTGTCGATCGTAGCCGGCGTTCTCTTCACCGAAGCGCGCCGCTACCTCAAAAGCAAGTGGCTGTGGATTGGCGTTGCGCTTTCCATCCTCATCTGGCTGCCCAATATTCTCTGGCAAGCGCAACACAACTTCATCTCGCT
Organism: uncultured Acidobacteriaceae bacterium; assembly: GCA_963837915.1. Classification (GTDB taxonomy): domain Bacteria; phylum Acidobacteriota; class Terriglobia; order Terriglobales; family Acidobacteriaceae; genus DASRAA01. Next base: position 85,390 of record CAWIPZ010000009.1, on the reverse strand, counting down.
CGATTTTCTGAAGCACATTCACACCCGCGACATCCGCGAAGGCCGGATGACATATTTTCTCCCGCAACAGTTGGAATTGACCGGCCTTCGCTTTCCACTCGCGATGGCCGGACTGTACTTCTGTTTTTCCCGCAACGGCAAACGTTTTCGCATGATCGGCATCATGTTTGCGGTTACTCTGCTGCTGTTCACCGTCGCCCGGGGCCGCTGGTATTACATGGGGCCCGCGTATGCAATGTTGTACGCCGCCGGAGCTGTTTGGGGAGAAGGCTGGCTAGCTACGATGACCCGCCCCAAAGCCATGAGGGTCCGTCGGGCCGTGTGGATTGCGTTGGCGGTCGAACTCATGCTGACCATTACCTTGTGGTTGCCCTTGGCGCCGGTAAACTCCCGCTGGTGGGCGGTGGTGAACGATGTGACGGGCGATTTCCGCGAGCAGTTCGGCTGGCGCGAGTTAGTGCAGGAAGTCGCGAAGATCCGCGATTCGCTCACCCCCGAAGAGCGCGCGCATCTCGGCATCCTCGGCACTAATTACGGCGAGGCCGGAGCCATCAATCTCTACGGCCCCGAATACGGACTTCCGCGCGCCATCAGCGGAGTCAATTCCTTCTGGTATCGCGGCTACGGTGACCCGCCGCCGCAAACCGTCATTGTCATCGGCCTCAGCCGCAAGTGGCTGGACAAGCACTTCGGCCCCTGCCGCCTCGCCGGGCACACGTGGAACCGGTACGGGATCAAGAACGAGGAGACCGAAGACCACCCTGACATCTGGGTCTGCGGCCCTCCCAAAGCCGGCTGGCCGGAATTCTGGAAAGACTTCCAGTATTTCGGGTGAACCTTGAGCAGTATCGGAGTTGCCATAACCTGCAAGCAAAAGTGGTAGAGCTGCGCTTCAGCGCAGCGTCAACGGGCCTCTTTTATAGAACTGAGCCGGGTTTCAACCCGGCGGCACCTCCGGCCACCAAGGGGGGTACACCAACGCTGGAGGAAGTCTCTTTCCAGGCGGTTTTGAAGGGGCACGGCTTTAGCCGTGCCGTTACGGCCCTTATTTTTGTCATCCTGCGCGGGCTTTTAGCCCGCGCGGGCACCCTCGAATTACTCCGTCCGCAGGGCCTTCATCGGTTCGACTGTCGCCGCGCGCCGAGCCGGTATCAGCGCCGATAACATCGCCACGACCGCGACCGCCAAGGTTCCCAGGATTAATACCACCGGATCGGCGGGACTCACGTTATAAAGCTGGCTGCGGACCGTACGGCTGAGCAGAATCGCAATTGGCAACGTGACCACAATCGCAATGCCCGCCAGCCACAATACGTCCGTCAATACCAGCCGCATCACGGCGAAGCGCTGCGCTCCAAGCGCCATGCGGATTCCAATCTCGCGCGTACGCTGAGCGGTGACATAGGCCAGCACGCCGTAAAGGCCAATCGCCGCCAGCACCGTCGCCAATACTCCGAAGCTTACCGCCAGCATCGCCACCAGCCTGTCATTGGAAATGTTGTCGGCGACCTGCTCGTCCATGGTGCGCATGGTATCGATCACCAGTTTGGAGTCAACCTGCTGCACGGCGTGCCGAATGGTCGTCTCGGCCGCCTCCGGTGCCTGCCAGGTGCGCACGTAATACTGCATAAAGCCGGCTTGCGGGCGATCTCCCTCCTGAAAGAAGGGCCGATAAACCGTCGGAGTGATATCGGTGCGCATCTGGGCATGCTTGGTGTCCCCCACCACGCCGACGATTTCAATATCGAGCTTCGCGTCCGATCCGCTGCCCCTCGCCATCAGCTGGCCGATGGCATTCTTAGGCTCGCCAAAATACTTGCGGGCGAGGTTCGTACTGATGATCGCTACTTTCGATTTCACTTCCTGGTCCTGTTCGGTAAACAACCTGCCCGCGGCCAACGGAATGTTCATGGTCGTGAAATAACTGGGCGTGATCGCCGACCACTCGGTGTGAATGTCGTCGTCGGGTTTATCTCCGTGATTGGCAAACGAGATGTTGCTCTGCTCGTTGTCACCGGACAACATGGGATCGTCGGTACCGGCAACGGAGCGTACACCGGGCTGCGCCGCTAAGGCTTCCAGCAAATGTTTCTGTACTTCAAGCGCCTGTTTGGGTTCGTAGCCCGCGAGCGTCGGGTCGATGCCGAACGTCACAAGATGATCGGTGGTGAACCCAACATTGAGTGTCTTCAAGTTGTGCAAAGTCTGCACGAACAGTCCAGCGCCAATCAGCAGCAGGAGACTCAACCCGATTTGCACTCCGACTGAAACGCGCCGCAAGCGCAGATGCGCGCCAGAGCTTGTGGTGGCCTGCTGCTTCAGGGAATTGACCAGGTCAGGACTCAGGAAGCGCAACGCCGGTGCGAGGCTGAATAGCACGCTTACCAGAAAAGCCAGTCCGAAGTTGAAGAGCAGAATGCGCACGTCGGGATGCGAAGAGAATGGCAGTTCGGTGGCGGCGTCTCCGACGATCCTGCGGGCCAGGAACGCGGAAACCATCGGCGCCATGGCCAATCCCAGCACTCCGCCGAGAAGTCCGAGCAGCAGACCTTCCATGAGCAGTTGCCGAATAATCTGCCAGCGGCCGGCCCCCATCGCATAACGCACCGACATCTCCTTGACGCGCGCCGCGGCCCGCACTAGCAATAAGCTCGATACGTTCACGCATGCCATCAACACCACCAGTCCAACCATCGCCATGACGATCAGCAGCGGCGTTTGAATCTGCTCGCGCAAGGGTGAGAAGCCGCGGCGTTCATCGAGCAGCTGCAGGCTCGATTCCTGGACGAAGTGTTTGGCAAAGAGGTCGGTTTTGTCCTTGATGTCCGCCAACTCGGTGGCCCGTATCGAGCGCCACAGGGGCGTGATCGCGGCTTCGGCTTGTTCGCGACTAACCCCAGGTTTGAGCCGCGCGATCAAGGTGAGCCACGACGAGCGGCGGTTCTCCAGGTCGTTCCAGCCAGGCGTGACCAGCGGCTTGGTCATCATCGGTACGAAGATTTTGGGCGTGTAGCCGGCGATCGCGCTGTGAAAGTTCGGCGCAGCGACTCCGATAATCGTGAACGGATGCCCATTGATGTAGAGCGCCTGGTTAATGACGCGGGGATCGCCACCGAAATGAGAGTTCCAGTAGTTGAAGCTCAACACCACGACGGGATTGCTGTTCTGCGCCGCATCGTCGGCCGGAACAAACAAGCGCCCCATCGCAGGCTTCACTCCCAGCACGTCGAAGTAATTGCCGGAAACGAGCTCGCCTGATGCCAGGTCCGACTGGTTGTTCCATTGCACACCGACACCGATCTCGATATCGGCCAACATGCCGTCGAAAACCTGGTTCTTGTCGCGCAGGTCGCGATACATCGGATACGAGAAATAGCTGTGAGAATCTCCGCCATACGAGCTGATGCGCCCTGTGTTGGAGCCGACATACTGCAACCGCACCAATTGCTCGGGATGACTGACCGGCAGCTCGCGCAACAAGGCCTGGTCCAGCAGAGTGAAGATGGCCGTGTTGGCCCCGATGCCCAACGCCAGAGTTACGATCGCGACGATCGCGAACGCCGGCGACTTGCGCAGTTGACGCAAAGCATAGCGAAGGTCTTGCAGCATGAAACGGCTCCCGTTGGTACTGATGTCCAGCCCGGTTAAAGCTTCAGGCCTCTAAGATACGTTGCACTTGCATCGCCAGCGCGGGGCGCTGCTGTTCAATCACTTGCGCGTTCTTAGCTTGAACGTTTGTCCGAGCGTACGAAGCGCATGTCCGTATGTGGACAAGAGGTAGGTGCGTATCTTCCATCCGGCACACCTCCATCCGGGCCGTTTTTGTCCTCAATTTGGCCTCAAAAAGGCATTATAATTAATGTTATAAGTCCCCTTTTATCGCTCCCTTTTGGGTACCGGGTGCCCTTGCCAAAACGCCACCGTTGACCCCATGGGGCAATTCCGATAGTATTGAGTGGTTTGCCTGTACTACTCGTGTCCTTTCCGGACACCCCAGCAGCCCGGGGCGTTTGCTCCCGCGAAGGTTTCCTTCCTGCTGCTGGGCAAGTGCAAGTGCATCAATAAGTTAGCGTCCTGCCCGCAGGGGCGAAGTTGCGTTTCGCAACCGAATGACGTTCAGGAGATTGCCATGTACGCGGTGATCCGCGCCGGGGGAAAGCAGTATCGCGTCTCACCCGGAGACGTAATCGAGATTGAGAAGCTGCCGCAAACCAGCGGCGAAAACGTTGAATTCACTGATGTTCTGGCCGTGAGCGCCACCGAGGGCGAGATTGCCAAGCCCGCGGCGGCGTCCGTCACCGGCCAGGTAGTGGAGCATGGCCGCGGCGACAAGGTTCTGGTGTTCCACCTGAAGCGCAAGAAGCAGTACAAGAAAATGCAGGGGCACCGCCAGTCGTACACCGCGGTGAAGATTACCGGCATCAGCGTGGACGGACAGGCGCTCAAGGCTTAATGCTGCTCTGTCAGTTCATGGTGTGGTTGCTGGCGGCGGTTAAACGCTTTGATTCCCTAGTGTTGCATGCGTGGACATCGGCGCGAGAAGTGTTGCTACGCGGGTTCGGATCGGACCGCGAAGCGGACTTGGGATAACGATTTTGAAGATTGGGGCACGGCCCCGGAGATTTGGATATGGCACATAAAAAAGGATTAGGCAGTTCGAGAAACGGTCGCGATTCGAATGCTCAGCGGCTGGGCGTGAAGGCGTTCGGCGGTCAATTGGTACCGGGCGGCACGATCATCGTGCGGCAGCGCGGGACCAAGGTGAAACCGGGCGTGAACGTGGGGCGCGGCAAAGACGACACGCTTTTCGCCAAGGTGACAGGCGTAATCGAGTTCAAAGACCGCGGCCAGCTGGGTAAGTTTGTGTCGGTGGTTGAGAAGGCAGAAAGCAACTAGCTTTCGGCCATCAGCCGTTAGCTCTTAGCTGCTCGGTTCTCGCCGAAAGCGTTTGAGTATGCTATCGCAGGCCTCGCTGATGCGGGGCCTTTGTTGTTGGAACGAGTTATCAGTCACCACTAGCAGGCTTTTTATGTTCGTTGATGAAGCCAAAATTCGAGTGAAGGCCGGGAACGGCGGAAACGGATGCGTTGCCTTCCGGCGGGAGAAGTTCGTGCCGCGTGGAGGACCATCGGGCGGCGACGGCGGACGCGGCGGCGACGTCATCATGGAATCGAGCGAACGGCACAACACGCTGGTGCACTTCCGCTTCAATCCTGAGTACAAGGCGGAGCGCGGCCGGCACGGCGAAGGTTCGAACTGCACGGGGCGCGAAGGCGTTGACGTGGTGCTGAAGGTTCCGGTGGGAACGATTGTTTACGACGAAATGACGGGCGAGGTGGTGCATGACTTCTCAGGCCCGGACGAACGCGTGGTGATTGCGCACGGCGGACGGGGTGGGCGCGGCAACTCACGGTTCGCGACGTCGGTGCACCAGGCTCCGCGGGAGCACGAAGATGGGTTTCCCGGAGAAGAGCGCGCACTGCGGCTAGAACTGAAGCTGCTGGCGGATGTGGGGCTGGTGGGATTTCCGAACGCGGGAAAGAGCACGCTGATCTCGCGGATTTCCGCGGCGCGTCCGAAGATTGCGGACTATCCGTTTACGACGCTGCAGCCGAACCTGGGCGTGGTGGTGGTAGGCGAGGGTGCGGATGAGTTCAGCTTCGTGGTGGCCGATATTCCGGGACTGATTGAAGGTGCGAGCGAGGGCGCGGGTTTGGGCACGCAGTTTCTGCGTCACATTGAGCGCACGAGGCTGCTGGCGCACTTGGTGGATGTGTCGGATGCGAGTGGAACGCCGGATCCGGCGAAAGATTATGAAGTCATCACAAAGGAACTGGCGAATTTCGGGAGCGGACTCGATAGCAAGCCGACCATCGTGGTGGCGTCGAAGATCGATGCGGTGAATAAAGACAAGCTGGCCAAGCTGAAGCGTTATTGCAAGCGCAGGAAGCTGGACCTGTACGCGATTTCGGCGGTGACAGGCGAAGGCGTGGAAGAGCTGAAGTGGGAGATGGCGAAGAGGGTGGAAGGGATCCGGAAACAGCAACTAGCAACTAGCGACTAGCAACGAGCGATTTGCTGTGAGAGGAGCGCTCGCCGAGGTGTCTTGAGTGGCATTCGCGGGATTTCTATAAGATGTTTAGAAGTCGACTTCAAGCTAGTTGCTAGTCACTAATCGCTAACGAATGAACATCGGATTGTTCGGCGGAACCTTCGATCCCATCCATCGCGGACACGTGAATGTGGCCCGCGCGGCCGCTGAGCGATTCAAGCTGAAAGAAGTTTGGTTCGTGCCGGCCGATATTCCTCCACACAAACAGAAGGCTCCGGTTACGTCGTACTTTCATCGGTACTCGATGGTGGCGCTCGCGTTGGCGGGAGAGCCGGACTTTCTGCCATCGCTGCTGGAAGCGCCCGATGCGGAGGCGCATGTGGAGCGGCGACCGAGCTACTCCATCGATACGGTGCGGCGAGTGAAGGCGGCATTGCGCAAGCGCGACCGGCTGTACTTCCTGATCGGGATCGATGCCTTTCGCGACATCGCCAAGTGGCACAATGCCGAGGCGCTGCTGCGCGAATGCGAGTTCATCGTCGCGGCGAGGCCGGGCTATTCGCTCGATGATGTGGTGGGTTCGCTGCCGAAAGCGCTCCGTCCCAGTGCGGCGGAGATGCGCAAACAAAAAGGGGCGGGATTGTTAGAACTAGCCGGTGTCCGTTTGCATCTGTTGCCGGAGACGCATGAGGATGTTTCGGCGACGCAGATTCGAGCGGCGATGCGGAGCCGCAAGGGTTTGACCAAGTTGGTGCCGGGCGCGGTGGCGGAATACATTCGAAAAGAAGGGTTGTACAGGAAAGTGGTCAGTAGCTAGTGGTCAGTTGAATCAAGGAGAGATCAAACTCATCGCATGAAACGAGACGATGTAAAGGCGCAAGTGGCCACGGCAGTACAGGCTTGCATGGAGAAAAAGGCCGAGGACATCAGCATTCTGCGGCTGGACGCCGCGGCCAGCGGATTTACCGACTACTTCGTTATTTGCTCGGGGGCGAACCCGCGGCAAGTAGACGCAATCGCCGACGAGGTCGATATGCGCCTCAGCAAGGATGGTCATGAGCCCGCGCACCGGGAAGGCCGCAACCAGGCGGAGTGGGTGCTGCTCGACTACGTGGATTTCGTGGTACACGTTTTCTCGGAGGCGGCGCGCAAGTTCTACGACCTCGAACGACTGTGGAAGACAGCGACGAAGCTTACCCTCGCCGATCTGGAGAAGCCCGAGCCGAAGAAAGCAGCAGGGCCGGCAAAGCGCGCGAGCGGCAAGAAGACGATGGCGAAGACTGCAGCGAAGAAGGCGGCGCGGAAGTCCGCTGCGGCGAAGCGCACAAGGAAGGGTTCGTAGCGCGGTGAAGCTTCGCATCGCGTGGATTGGCAAGACGCGCAGCCCAGCGATCCAGTCGCTCACGGCGGAATACCTGAAACGTCTATCGCGCTATGCGGCCTGCGATGCGCTGGAACTGGCGTCGGAGGCTGCTCTCCTGAAGGTGGTAGAGAAGAGCGGCGGACGAACGCAGCCCGTGCTGGTGCTGCTGGATTCGCGCGGCAAGCAACTGGCTTCGGAAGAGATTGCCAATTTTCTTGACTATCAGCTCTCGCACGACACGCAGGATTTGCTGTTCGCCGTTGGTCCGGCGGATGGGTGGACGGACGCGACACGCGCGCTGGCTCAGCATGTGGTGTCGTTCGGAAAGATCACACTGCCGCATGAACTGGCGCGCGTGGTGCTGCTGGAGCAGTTGTATCGCGGGTTCACGATTCTGAAAGGTCATCCGTATCACGGCGGGCATTGAGCGAGTGGTCAGTGGATGGAGAAAGCAAGACCGGCCACGATGTTACAGACAAAAAGATTAGGAAAAATTGCTGAAAATGGTGCAACGTGTTTTGCAGATTGCGGTGACTGCCTGTGTGCTCCTGCTGAGCATTCACCCTCGGGTTAGCGCCCAAACGAAGGGTGCGAATCCGTCGACAAGCTCAGGGCGCTCGACAGCTACGCCCGCATTCGCTCCGCTGGAGCAATGGAAGGCGGCGGTGCTCTCCGGCGACGCGGCAAAGTTGCGCGCGATTTACAGCACGAATCCAGCGGTGCGAGTCGTTATGCCAACCGGTGAAGCGGGAGCGGAGACGGAGATCGCGTTCTGGACCGGGCTGATGGTACGGCGGCTGAAGCTTGACCTGCAGAAGTCAGAGACTCAGCAGCCGGGGTTGCAGCAAGTAGCGTTCGAGGCGGAGGTCGTTTCCGGAGCGCAGGGCAAGCCGCAGACGGTGTATGTAATCGATGGGCAACTGTGGCAGAAGCAGGGCGACCAGTGGCGGATTGTCGCCACGCAGCGCAGCGCGCCCAGCAAGCTGCAACAGCCGCTCGATACCAGCAAGAACATTTATGTTCCGGGACTGAATGCGCATGCAGAGATTGCGCAGGCGCTGAAGCTCGCCGCACAGCAACACAAGCGCGTGTTGGTGGTGTTTGGCGCGAACTGGTGTTACGACTGCCACGTGCTGGATTTGGCGTTTCATCGGTCGGACGTCGCGGCGGTGTTGGTCGCAAACTTCGAAGTGGTGCACGTGGATGTCGGCGAGTACGACAAAAATCTGGACATCATGCAGCAATTCCAGGTGCCCAAGGAGCGCGGGATTCCTGCGATTGCCGTGCTTGGTAGTGATGGCAAGCTGCTCTACAGCCAGAAGGGCGGCGAGTTCGAGAAGGCACGCTCACTCAGTCCGGAGGATGTGCTGGCATTCTTGAATCAGTGGAAGCCGTAGCAGTAGCCAGCAAGCAGCTTTCACCACCGATGCCGCGGAGAAATTCCGGCGCAGACTCCTGCCGCCAGGCCACTTTCCACTAAGCTCCTGTAACATGGCAATCGCACCTTAAGAGGTAGGAGCACAAAATTGAAAACCAAGCTTGTAGTAGCGACCCTGATGGCCGTGGCGACGTTATGCGCGGCGCAACAAAGTTCCGAGCCGGGCAAGGTTCCCGCGGCGCAGGCCGCGCCTTCCGAGACGTACATCAAGGCGGGCAAGCTGTTCGATTCCACCAGCGATAGCTATCGCGAGAATGTTGTGATCGTCGTGGAGGGCGAACGCATCAAGTCGGTCGAGCCAGGGACGGGTGCGCAGATCCCGGTGGGTGCGAAGGTCATCGACTTGTCGAAGGCGACGGTATTGGCCGGGCTGATCGATTGTCACACGCACCTGGGCGCACGCGCCGACCAGTACAACCCCATCAACGCCTTCAAGACCACACCCTACACGCAGGCTTTCGCTGCGGAGAAGAACGCGCGAACAACGCTCATGGCGGGATTCACCTCGGTGCGCGATGTGGGCTCGGGGCCGTTTATGGCGGTGGACCTGCGCAACTCCATCGACTCGGGATACATTCCGGGACCGCGCGTAGTGGCCAGTGGGCCGGGGATTTCCATCACCGGCGGTCACGGCGACCTCAACAACTACTCCCCGGAGACGAGCGTGACGCTCTTCCCGGCAGAGCGGAATTACCAGATTGCCGACGGGCCGGATCAGGTGCGTCACGTGGTGCGCGCGCAGGTGAAGTACGGCGTCGATGTCATCAAAATATTGGCGACGGGCGGCGTGCTCTCGAAGGGTGACAGCCCGGGCGCGCCCCAGTTCACGTATGAAGAGCTTAAGGTCGCGGCTGACGAGGCGCACATGGCAGGACGAAAGATTGCCGCACATGCCCATGGCGCGGAGGGCATCAAGAACGCGATTCTGGCGGGCATCGATTCGATTGAGCATGCCAGCCTCGCGACGGATGAAGACATCCAACTAGCAAAGCAGCACGGCACCTACTTCGACATGGACATCTACAACGACGACTACCTGTTGGGCAAGGCGATCGAGTTTGGGCTGCCACAAGAGAACATCGACAAAGAGAAGATGGTGGGGCGCATCCAGCGCGAGACATTTCAAAAGGCGGTGAATGCCGGCGTCAAGATGGCGTTTGGAACGGATGCGGGAGTGTATCCGCACGGCGACAATGCCAAGCAGTTCGCGACCATGGTGAAGTTCGGGATGACTCCGGCACAGGCGATTCGCACAGCTACGCAGAACTCGGCCGACCTGATTGGACGGTCGAAGGATGTCGGTACGATTGAAGTCGGGAAGTACGCCGACATCATCGCGGTGTCAGGCGATCCGTTACAGGATGTGACGGTGCTGGAAAACGTCGGGTTCGTGATGAAGGGCGGAGCGGTTTACAAAGACAAGCTGGCGGGGACGGCAGTAGCGGAGTAGTAAGTGGTTGGGAACGCCCCACACAATCGAACAGCAGGATTGTGTGGAGCACCCGCATTAGCGGTCAGGATCCTAGGCGTTGGCTTCGCGGAACTCAGGAACGCGCGCGGTCGCAGATTTTGAAACTCTCGGTGCGCGTGGCGGCGGAGCTGTGAGACTGAGGGCGTCATCGACGCGCTGCTTGGCCTGGGCCAATTGCTCTTCGCTGGGCGGCTTGATCTGAATGACGGTGTTGCTGTTGGCGCGGCACCCGTGCGAAAACAGGTTCTGGTTCATCATGATGGCGTCGAGAACGCGACCAAGATCGCGGGAGTGGAACCCATTGGCAAAACGGGCGCCGGCGCCGTTGGGGCGGTGTACGGCCACGGCGTAGTCACACACCAAACTCAAATATCCACGCGACGTGGCTGACCAGATTTTCAGGTACTCGATAGAGAGCTCTGCCCCAACGTGGTACTCGAGCTGAACCATGCCTCCCTCAGACGGCTGGCCAAAGGCGGACCAACTGAGAAATACCGCGCTTTCAAGGATCGAGTTGAGCTCAAGTAGTGCGCCGGAAGGCGTCTGTGGGGCGGTTGTCATGATTTCTCCCTGAGTAGGATGCCGGTGGCGTTGGGTGTGATGTGGACCTTCGCTGGCTAGGGGAAGGGGCGACTGGAACACTACCTCCACTATACGCCATTACAGGATAGCCAGGCGAGTGAGGGACGGCGCGAAAGCGAGACATTGCGAGTTCGCAGACTGCTCGAAACGATCTAGTGCGCGGCCGCAAACCCCTTGCGGCGTTGCTGGCTGTAGCGGGCGAGCGCGTCTTCGATGATGGGATAAGAGCGCTCCGCTGGCTCGATGGCGTCGACCTCCACGGCCTTGCCTTCGAGCTGTTTGTAGTCGAGAAAGAACCGCCGCAGCATGCTCAGTCGATGCTCGGGCATCTCGTCGGCCTGGCGGTAGGAGTTGAATTCCGGGTCCTGAGTGGCGACGGCAATAATCTTGTGATCTTTCTTGCCGGCATCGATCATGGTCATCACGCCGATAGCGCGCGAGTGAATGAGCGTGAGGGGCACCACGGCTTCCTGGCAGAGCACGAGTACGTCAAGCGGATCGTCGTCTTCAGCGAGAGTTTGCGGGATAAAGCCGTAGTTGGCGGGATAGTACACCGCCGAGTAGAGCACGCGGTCAAGCTTGATCAGGCCGCTCTTTTTGTCGAGCTCGTACTTCACGCTCGATCCGAAGGGGATCTCGATCACTACGGAGAACTCTTGCGGCAGGCCTTCGCCGGGAGAGATGTCGTGCCAGGCATGAGTCATGGTAAGACGGATCGTTGTCCATCACATTCTATAGGAGGTTGGGCGGGAACCCACGGACGGGAGAGGCCTGCAGCAAAGATTGCGGCTAGCGGTACACGTGAGGCAACTCAACCTCGGTTTCGACCGAGCTGGTCAACGAACCAACGACATAAGCAACCACGATCAACCCCACCACAGCCAGCGTGACGATATCCATAGCGCACCTCACCCAAGTCAAAATTAGAACCAGTAAATTGGTTGTAGCACAGTTTTGCCGGCGCAGGGGTGTTATTTTGAGAATCGCTCAGGGTCTAGGCGTGTACTTCTTCCAACACGCGGACCAGTGCCTGCGGTCCGTCGGCGCCGACGATGTAGCGATCGGCTTCCACTTCCGGCCATTCGCCATACACATGCACGATGTAAACGACGCGGGTATCAGGATGGTGCTGACGAAGCAGCCGCACGACCTGACGCGCAGTAGCCGACGGAAAGCGATGGCATAACAGCACCACGTCGAAGCTTTCGGACGATTGGGCCGCTGCAAGGGTCTCCTTCTCCGTGAGGAGGCTGAGCACTTCGTGTCCGGCGGTTTCAAGAATGTGCTGCCTCAGCCGCGACAGCTCCTGATCGATGCTGAGGGAAAGAACTTTCACGTGCGAATCCTGGAAGAGCTATTCGAGCGGCGTAGCCGAAGGATAACAGACGCCACCGCTGGCGGGGAGAGTGAAAATTAAGAGTGCGCCGAGACGGTTACGGTGCATCAAGAGCGGTCTTAGACAGCCATACCAATTCGCCTTACGTTCGCTTTTACAATCCGGTGTCAACGGCGTAATGGTATGAAAAATAGTCACTTAGTGTATAAATCGAGTGTATGCCGAGTATCGAAAGAATCTATCTTAATTCATCATCTTTCAACGCTGGAATCCATCCAATTAGTACATACTCGTTTCATATTTCTATGTCTACAACCGAACTCATAGGGAGGGCTGTTTATGCCTCATAACGAAAGATTGGAATTTGATATGGCAGAAAATCATTCACAGAAGAAGCGCTTTATTCTGGCCAGCGACTTCGACCAGACGCTGAGCTTCAATGACTCCGGATTCGTCCTGGCAGAAATTCTGGGCATTCCGTCGAGCGAGTTTGAGCGCAAGATCACCGGCATGGCGAAATTGAACCTGGTGCAACAGGGAGGCGAGCTGGCATACCTGCTTCTGCATGATCCGGAGTTTCGCAAGGTGCGGCGCGAGCACTTGTACGAAGCGGGCAAGCGGGTGCGGCTGAAGCCGAACATCGCTGCGCTGTACGAGTTCCTGTCGAACGAAGTGGAAGGATTTCACTTTGACTTCTACGTGATTTCGGCAGGACCGGTCGAAATCATTCGCTCAGCGCTGGAGGGGATTATTCCTCCTGACCATATCCAGGGTACCGAGTTCGAGTTCAACGCCAAGGGAGAGATTGAGCGCATTCTGCACGTGACGGCAGGCTATGGAAAGGTTGCGGCCATCGACAACCTGCTGGAAGAGCTCAAGGTGGGTCCGGACCGCATTGTGTACGTCGGCGATGGCAGCTCAGACATTCATGTCATGCTGCACATCAACCGTCGCGACGGATACACGATAGCCGTTTCGGAGAACAAGTACCTGGCGCCGATTGCGAAGCGCTCGATCATCAGCGACAACGCGCTGGCGATCCTGATCCCAATTCTGGAGGATGTTGCGGGCTGGAATTCGGCAGCGATTCGCGAAGTGTTCGAGGCCAAGGGGTTCCTCATTCAGCAGTGGGACAAGGTGCAGACCGACTTGCTGACCATCATTCCCAACAACCAGATTCCGGTTTACGCGACCGAAGGAGTGGTAGCGACGGAGTAACCGACGCAGTTCAAGACGGCCCGCTGCCTGAAAGGTGGCGGGCTTTCTTGCTTCGGTCTGATGCGTCGCGCTGCTTGAGATTGGTTCCAAGGGTTGCGCTAAGAAGATTAGTGCGACCTTGGGCGCCACGCGTGATCCCGATTGGTTCGAGGGGGATAAGCGGCGCGCCCACGTGTAGAATCGCAGTTTCATGCCGTCATCTGCATCGAATCCAAGCGAGTCGAGTCCGGGGCTGGCGTCGAAGATATTGCGCGTTCTGCGGCCTTCGCACCAGCACAGCGCCTTCTCGGCCACCCTACTGTTGATGGTATCGGTGATGCTGGCGCGGGTGATTGGTTACCTGCGCGAGATGTACGTGGCGTGGGCTTTTGGCGCGGGCCCCACGACCGATGCCTACATCGCTGCATTCCAGATTCCTGATTACCTGTTTTATCTTCTCGCCGGCGGGACGACGTCGATCACCTTCATTTCGATTTATGCGCGGCACACGTCCAGAGGCGAGGAGAAGAAGGCGCAGGACGCGTTCGATACCACCGTAACCATCATGACGATGGTAGCGCTGTTGGGTACCATCCTAGTTGAGGTCTTCACGCCGCAGCTTGCACGACTGGTGTTTCCAAAATTCCAGCCGGAGCAGTTAGAGCTGTGCGTTTACCTCACGCGAGTGCTCCTGCCGGGACAGATCTTTTTCTACGCGGGCGGAATCATCTCCGCGGTGCTGCTGTCGCGGAGGATGTTTCTCTATCCAGCGCTCAGCCCGGTGTTATACGGCTCGTCGATCATCCTCGGCGGACTGATCGGCGCGCATCGATTCGGCATCGCGGCACTGGCCTATGGAGCGCTCATCGGTTCATTCATTGGACCATTCCTGATTAACAGCATCGGCGCCGCCAGGGCCGGGCTGCGATACCAGTGGAGCCTCAACTTTCGCAATCCGGAGTTTCGCGAATGGGTGAAGCTATCGATTCCGCTCATGCTCGGCGTTTCGCTGGTTTCGGCGGACGATTGGATCCTGCGCTACTTCGCTTCGGGTGGAGCGGGAGAAATCAGCCGGTTGAATTACGCCAAGCGTCTGTTTGCGGTGCCGATTTCGATCTTGGGGCAAGCGGCGGGACAGGCGTCGATGCCGTTTTTCGCGCGCTTATTCGGCGAGGGAAAGCGCCGCGAGTTTGCCGAGACGGTCAACCAATCAGTGTACCGGGTGGGGTCGGCGTCGCTACTGGCGACTGCACTGATGCTTCCGGCGGCATTTCCGCTGGTTGATTTGGCTTTTCATCGTGGTCAATTTCACTTGCAGGATTCGATCTCGACGGGAACATACTTCGCATGGTTCTCGTTGTCACTGGCGCTGTGGTCGGCTCAGGCGCTGTATGCACGTGCGTTTTACGCGTCGGGAAACACGCTGACTCCCATGGTCGCCAGCACGGCGGTCGTGGTCGCGTCGCTGCCGATGTATGCCGCGATGTTTCACCGCTTCGGGTATGTCGGTCTGGCAATGGCGTCGGATGTTGGCATCCTGCTGCACACGGTGGTGATGGCGTGGCTGCTCGACCGAAGAGGATTAGTCCCACTGAAAGGGCTTCCGTGGGGCGAGCTGGCGAAAGCGTTCGCGGCAGCCGTTTTAGCAGGTGCGGCGTGCTATGGCGTGTCGCGCTACGTCATGGCTCCCGGACAATGGAGGCACGACGTTGTGTCGCTGGCCGTGATGGGCGCGGTGTGGGTTGCCGTGGTCGCGATTGGATTGTGGCTGATGCGCTCACGCTTGTGGCAGGATTTGCGGCAAACCAGGCGCGCAGAACCGATCGGCGAATCCCGCGCCGTGATCGAGAGGACCGAAGGCGGCGCGCAGCCGTAGATTGGCGCCCACCCTTTCCAAAAAATGGGAAAGGATGGGGCTTCAGTAGAGGTTTAAGCGCGGACGGCGGTCGGCACGATCGCCGGTTCTGTCTTCGGTGCTTCGTCTTTGGTTTCGCCGTTGGGCTTTTGTCCCGGCTTGCGGATGTCGATTCCACCCTTGAAATAAGCGCCTTCTTCGATGCTCACGCGTTGCGCGGTGATGTCGCCGGTGAGCGAACCTTCGCTGCGAATGTCGAAGCGGTCGCTGGCGGTCATGTTGCCGCGCACCTTGCCGAGGATCACGATTTCGCGCGCGGAAATGTTGGCCGAGACCACGCCATTGCGTCCGACGGTAACGCGATTGCCAGGCAGGTTAATGGAGCCTTCCACGCGTCCATCGATGTAAAGCGACTCGGAGCCGGTGACCTCGCCTTTGATCACCAGCGATTTTCCCAGAGTTGCCTGCTCCTGTGGCGTCGCGGCAACGCTGGCTGCGGGACGCGGCGATGCGGGCGGCTCCTGCACCGAGACCGATGGAAAGGTGCGTTGTGGTTCAGGGTTCTGGGTTGGAGAAGGAGTCGGCTGATTCGTAGGTTTCCACATGGGTAGGGGTCCTTTCTGGAGTGTGTCTGTGCCAGTTGCTTGCTTTGCTTCGAACCGCAACTCCAGAGTTCATCATCAGGAACTGCTGAATTACTGCGGTAGGGTTGTGATTTGCGCATACGGCGAAGGGGTGCGATACCGCCCCGCCGAACAATTATTGCTACCATACAGCGAGTTCTATGCGAAGGCAAAGCGGCGCTGTGGATTTTCATGCGCTTTTAGTGCATGACGAGGTACAGCCGCGAATTATTACCTGCAGTGCCGTGGTGCGGCAGGCTCCACGATAGAACTGAAGCCTATGCTGACTGACCAGGCCATCATTCGCCACATCGAACGCCAGCCGCATCGCTCGGCCGGTTACAAGCAACTGGTGCGCGAGATGAGCGTGCGGGGCAATGACCGGCGCGTGTTGGCCGAACGTTTGCAGGCGATGGTAAAGAGTGGCCGCTTGATTGAGACAGGCCGCGACCGCTTCACGCTGGCCGAACATGCGGCGTCGCAGCAGAACCTGATCGCCGGACGACTCAACATGCATCGCGATGGATATGGCTTCGTCATTCCCAACGCCGGGCAGCGAAGCACGATCGGAGGCGACATCTACATCAGTCCACAGGCGACCGGCTTGGCCATGCACGGCGACCAGGTACTGGTGGAGATGGGCCGCCGCAAAGAAGATGGCCGCGCGGAAGGCAAGATTCTGCGCGTGCTGAGCCGCGCCAACCCAACCGTGGTCGGGACGTTTCATCACGGATTGCGACATAACTATGTGACTCCCATCGATGAGAAGGTGACGAAGGAAATCATCATTCCGCGCGGGATGGAGCGGCCGCCCGCCCAAAGTAGCGCTCAAAAGACCCGCGCACGCAAAGCCGGCTTCTGTGAAGCACCCGATCAGGAGGATCGCGATCGTGTCTACGGCCAAGAAGCACATCGGCGCCAGTGGGAAGATCTGGAAGGGCTGGTGGTCGACGTGGAGATCACGAGCTGGCCCTCTTCCGCGGACAACCCCAAGGGGCGCGTCGTCGAGATACTCGGCTACGAAGACGATTTCGGCGTCGATGTCGAGATCATCATTCGCAAACATCATCTGCCCCACCAGTTTCCGGTTGAAGTGCTCCAAGAGGCGGAGCAGTTCGAGCGAACGATTCCGGCCAGCGAACTCGCACACCGCCACGATTACCGCTCGCTGCCGATTGTCACCATCGATGGCGAAACCGCGCGCGATTTCGATGACGCAGTGACAGTGCGGCGATTGTCGAATGGAAATTTTGAGTTGCAGGTGCACATCGCCGATGTGGCCCATTACGTGACGGAAGATTCATCGATCGACTTGGAGGCGCGGCTGCGCGGAACGTCGGTATATTTCCCTGACCGCGCCGTGCCCATGCTGCCGATGGAGCTTTCGACCGACTTGTGCAGTCTGCGTCCGCAAGTGGAGCGGCTGGTGCTGTCGTGCGTGATGGAGATCGATCACCAGGGCGAGATTGTCGGCTACACGCTGAACGAAGGCGTGATTCGTTCGGCGGAGCGCATGACCTACACCAACGTCAACCTGGTGCTCGAGGGCGACAAGGGACTGCGGCAGCACTATCACCGCTACGTCGATGTGTTCGAGCTGATGCGCGAGTTGGCGCTGATCCTGAATCGTAAGCGCGTGCGTCGCGGTTCGATTGATTTCGATTTGCCCGAGCCGGTGATCGAGTTCGACGAGAACGGACTGATGAAGGGCGTCACGCGGTCGGAGCGCAACATCGCACACCGGCTGATTGAGGAGTTCATGCTGGCAGCCAACGAGTGCGTAGCCAGCTATCTGGAGAAGAAGCAGGTGGCTTCGCTGTATCGCATTCACGAAAAGCCCGATCCCAAACGGGTACACGACTTCGAAACGATCGCGGCGACGTTTGGATACTCGCTGGGTGTGGGTGCATTACCCGTGAAGCGAGTGCAGTTCAAGTCGGATCGGCGCGATCATCACCGTGGAGGTCGACAGGCGAGGACGCTTGAGTTGCCCGAGGAAGTGCACATCACGCCGCGCATGTATCAGAAGCTGACGCAGAAGATTGCCGGCAAGCCCGAAGAGCGAATCCTCTCGTACCTGATGCTGCGCTCGCTGAAGCCGGCGCGCTACTCAGGGGAGAACGAAGGGCACTTCGCGCTGGCTGCTCCGGCATACACCCATTTCACTTCGCCAATCCGGCGGTATCCGGATCTGATCGTCCATCGCATTCTGAAAGACGTGCTGCACGAGTCTCCGGAGCGGAACGACGGAGAAGTTCCGGTGGGAGTGGAGCAGGGAGAGCATAGCGAAGCCCCGTCTCCTTGGTCGAAACGGGAGGCCGCACATCCACATGCGGGAAAGAAATCGGCGGACGGCGGCAAGCTGCATCGAGCGCTCGGAGGGCCGATTCCCGAGGTCGTGTTGCAGGAGATCGCGGACGAATCATCGCAGTCTGAGCGGCGCGCCGACGAGGCCGAGCGCGAGCTTATGGAGTGGAAGAAAACCAAGTTCATGGAGCAGCGCATCGGGGAAGATTTCGATGGGCTAATCGTGAGCGTGACCAAGTTTGGAATGTTCGTGGAGCTGAACGATTTGTTCATCGAAGGACTGGTACCGCTGGCCTCGCTCCACGACGACCACTACCTCTATCACGAGAACACCCGGCAGATTATCGGACAGCGGGCGCGCAAGACGTATTCCATGGGCGACCGTATTCGGGTGTTTGTGGACCGCATCGATCCGATGCAAAGACGAATTCAGTTCGGGGTGGTGGAGGAAGCACGGCCGCCCAAAGCACGAAAGCGTAACAGGTCTTTCTAGCTCTCAGTTTGAACGGCCTATCGGGACGGAGCCTCGCGTGACAGGCTGAGCGAATCGCCCGACACAAGTGCCGCCTCGACGCGGCTTGGTGTTGTTATGTGAGGCGTACCGCGGGGCTGATGTCCACGGCTCAAACAAATGTGGCTCTTTGGGCTCAAGGGACCCTGGCGAAAGCCCATCTATTTTAGGAAGCATAGTTTACCACCCCTAAGAGCTGCTTGCACCTAAGAGTCGGCTTAAGGGGCGCGTGACGATCACTCGAAGTGCTGCCAGCCGCCGGGGAGTAGGGGTTGGGATTTGCCATCGGGGGTTTGCAGCACGATTGCGCGGCGGCGAGTGATTTCGCCGATGCGGGTAATGGGGACGCCAGCGATGGTGCGCGGGATGCGGCGGTTGGGTGGAGCGGTGAAGAGGAGCTCGTAATCTTCGCCGCCGTGCAGGGCGAATTGCAACGCGTCGGGACCTGAGACAGTCGGAAGCGCCGACTGGTCGAAGACCGCGCCGACTTTGCTTTCGTCGCAGATGTGGCGGAGGTCGGTGGAGAGGCCGTCGCTGGTATCGATCATGGCGGAGGAGAGCTTCTTTTCGCGGAGATAGCGACCGAGGGCGATGCGAGGGTCGGGATAGAAATGACGGGTGTGTTGCGCGGTCCACAGTTTCTTGCCGTTGCGCAGTTTCTGGAGTGTGGCGACCGAGGCGCCGAGAATCCCGCTTACATAAAGGATGTCACCTGCCCGGGCGCCGGAGCGGAGCACCGCTTTGCCGGTCGGAACGCTACCGACAACGATGATGTCGGCGAGCACTCCGTTGGGTGACTGCGCGGTGTCGCCTCCAGCGAGCTGAACGGAATAGTGCTTGGCAAGCTTGAGGAATCCACGGATTAAGTCGTCGACCCATTTTTGCGGCAGGCCGGCGGGAAGTGCGAGTGACAAGAATGCGGAATGCGGCGTGCCGCCCATAGCGGCGATGTCGCTGAGGCCGCGGGCCAGGCATCGGTGCCCGATGGAATCGGCGGGATGCCACTCGCGGCGGAAGTGAATGTCTTCGAGAGAGAAATCGGTGGTGACGAGAATTTCGTGGTCGCGGGGAACGCTGAGGACGGCGCAGTCATCGCCGATACCTTGGCCGGGTTTCTGACGACTGCGGATGGCGGCTCGGCGGATTCGTTGGATGAGTTCGAGTTCGTTCGCAGGCATGTTTGGTTCCACAAGTAGTGATACTTCAGAGTTGCCAGCACAATATACCGCTTATCGGATGACGACGGATTTCCGAGTGCTCGGACCAATGCCCTCACAGGCATCTGCCGTCCCTGCCGGGACTCCGGTGAATTCTCGGCGCGTACCCAGCGCTGAAGCGCTGGGCTAGATCTTTCGTCCCTCGCGGGACTGCATCACTTGAAAGGGATGAAACGCCACGTAAGTGGTACGAGTTGTGACGGAAAGCGTTGACTTTGGGTTTGGCGCTCTGTTACGGTTTGGTGTCTCACTTTAGTCAAACCCAGCGCCCGGGTAGCACGATTCCACGATGCTCGGGTGAAGAGTCCAGTACCTCGTGGCTCTTCGCGGTCCCAGAAGTAGAATTCGGGCCAGCTAGGAAGAAACGCTCCGGTATTTCATAGGCCGTAGCATCAATCATTACCGGACGACTTTGGACTGAGGGCTATCGTATTGCGGAAACGTTTTTATATCTTATTCGTAGCTCGTGACGCCGAGGGGCAGCTACGGAAGATCCCCATTCCCCTACATTACTTGTACGTATTTCTAGCCGGCGCCGTGATCGGTATGAGCACCATTACGGGCATGGCCGGTTCGTATGCGCGCATGCTATTCAAGGTGGCAAGTTTCAATCAGTTGCGCACCGAGAAAACGGCGCTGCAGACGAAGTATTCGCAATTGGAGCAAGTCAACCACGAGAAGGACATACAAGTAGCATCACTAGGATCAATCGCTAACGAAGTTTCGGTCATCTACGGACTTAAACCGAATCCAAAATTCCTCACCGAAAACGACAAGCCCCTGGACCAGAAGGAAGTCTCCGACGCTATCAACGGTCTATACGCGCTGCGCGATTCGGCGTTAACGGGTGCGACGACCGCTGGGCTGGGCATGGGGATGAACCAGAAAGCATCGCTATCCGACTGGGTGGCGGCGACCACCGCGCCGACTCTGTGGCCGGTTATGGGACCGATTACCGGGCCGTTTGGGGCGCGCATTGACCCGTTCAACGGTGAAGGTGCGTTCCACTCAGGCGTGGATATTTCGTCGCACTATGGGCAGCCGATTATTGCGCCGGCAGACGGCGTGGTGACGTTCGCGAACTTTTACAACGGCTATGGGCGGCTGATCGAAATCGACCATGGCAATGGAGTCAGGACCCGCTACGGGCACCTGTCAGGTTTCGCGATTACCGATGGGCAGTCGGTACGCAAGGGACAGGTCATCGGCTATGTGGGGATGAGCGGCCGGAGTACGGGAGCGCATCTGCATTATGAAGTGCGCATTCACGACACGCCGGTGAATCCGCATAAGTATCTGCGAGACGTTCCGAACTCGGCGTTCGGAGCGGGCGGTTAGAGCGAATACAATTTGAAGATGGCGCCGGACGGAGGAAGATCCGTCCGGCGTTTTCGTTTTGGAAAACCGTACGTGTATAGCCCGGGCTAAAGCCCGGTATCTCTATTGGAGATCTGATCCACCACGCTAAAGCGTGGTGCTTCCACCAATACCTAAGGTTTATGTGGGCTTGCGATCGCGGGCGGTTGCGGCGGCTCGGTTGTTTCCGGGCCGAAGTCGATCGGCGTGTCGCTGACAATCTTCTTGAAGAACGCGAACGGAACGCTCGCGGTCAGGGTCGCTTCGTTCTTGTCCTGCTGGACGGTGAAGCTGTCGAAGGCTTTCTTGACGTCGGGATCGGGGCCACCGCCGTCGAGCGAGATGTCGAGGGTCTTGAACAGCGTGAGAAAAGTTCCAACGCGTTCAGTGAAGGCGCGGGCTTCACTGTCGTTCTGGGTGACGACCTGGGCACGTAGATGCAAGTCGCCGAGCGGCCGGGCAGAGGCGATGACCACGCTTCCGCGGGGAAGCAGGCTGCTCCACGAGCCAGGCAGTAAGAGTTCGTTGCGGTCTTGCGGCTGGCTGTTGGACGGAATGCGAGCGATGGTCCACACCAAGCTGCCGAGTGGCACGCGAGGATAGTATTCGCGCACGGGTTCCGGGCCTCCAAACGGCAAGGCGGCTTGCTTGTAGCGGTCGACCATGCCGTGAATGGCGTCAGTGCCTTCGGTGTTGGAAGCGGCGGCCATGCCTATGCCGAGGAGGACGACACGCACGGTGCGGCCCTCCAGCGGAATGACATAGATTTCGAAACCGTTGTACTGTTCGACGCTCTTGGATTGCTTGCGTAGGTAGTCGCTGACTTTCTGGCTGTCGAACTGTCCTTGCATGATCTCGCTGTAGCGGGTCTCGGTCGCAGGATTGCGAGAAGTGTTCGCATAGTGAATGGCCAGCGCGGCGTGATTGAGATCGCGCTCGAATTCGAATCCAGTCTGGCGGACAAAGTCTTCGTATTCCGGCTCGCGATTTTTGGGCGGGTTCTTGCCGAGATCGGTGAGCAGCCGGACCGGTTCGAGGTTGACGTAGAGGATGGCGTCGGCGTCAGGCAATAAGCGGACGGCATCGGGCGCGGCGCGTTTGCGGAGGAGTACGGCGAGAAGAATTGCGCCGATGACGAGAAGGACTGCGAGGGCGATCCAGAGGTTACGCCGACGATGTCGCATGTATGAGAGTTGATGATACGGCAAAGTGGGCGGCGTTGTTTTTGAATTTCGCCGCCGTTCGCCTCAGACGAAGCTCGATGCTTCGGGTTATGTTCTCGATTGGTCCGGCGGCCAGACGAGCTGAACCGCAATGCCAGCAAGGACGGTCAGGAAAATGCCGGCAAGCTGAGGATGTTCGGGCCAAACCCTGGCTGTCAATCCAGTGGCCCAGGCGCCAACGCCAACCACGGTTCCGATGACTGTCGCTATGAGTGTGATCTTCCAAGATTTCATGAATGCCCCTTCCTGTCCCTTTGAGGGTGGAGGTACAAACTTGTTTGATTGACTGATAGATACCAGTTTACGCGTCCGGCTGATTGGTCAATTCGGCGGAAATTGGATAGAATGGAAAAGACCGCTTCACAGTGCCCGCCTATGGCGGGTGCGCTCTGCAGAATCCCCAGCCACGAGGCTCGCGGGAGTGGCGAGTAGCAGGTCGCCGTACCTTGCAAAACTGAGTGAATTGAGTGTTTTACGTCGATTGGAACGCGGCTTGCAAGGGCATCGGCCGTATGCTATCTTTGTAGATTGTCCCGGTAAGCAGGGAGAACTATGCGCGATGGGGCTGAGGCCTCGATCGGGCAGCGCGCTGGCGTAGCTCAGCTGGTAGAGCATCTGATTTGTAATCAGAGGGTCGGGGGTTCAAATCCCTTCGCCAGCTCCAGATTATCTTGAGCACGCTGCGTGACGCAGCACCAGAAGCAAGCCAAGGCAGGTCGCAGAACTCTCCGAGAGAACTGAACCCAGCAGCAGCTTCCCAGAACCGATTTTGCGCGGAGGCCGTATCGCGCGGCTGATGCGGAGTGTTGCCGGTGGGACTGCGAGGCGATTGGCGAGACGTTCTTTGATAGCGGGACTGGCGGTGCCGGGCCGGAGTATTTGCTCGGCAAGACGTGCACAGGTGGCCGAGTGGTTAATGGCAGCAGACTGTAAATCTGCCGCTCCTAGCGGGCTACGGAGGTTCGAATCCTCCCCTGTGCACCAGGATTTGGAATGAAGAAGTTTTCGGTGGCGATGGGCTTGATCGCCGTGCTGATGGTGCTAGCGTGGACGACTCTTCCGGATGAGAGGTTTCGATTCGGAGCGCTGGCGATTTTGGCAATGTGGGCGGTCCGGACGTGGAGCCACCACCGAAAACTGCAGAGCGAGCAGGAACGTGGTCGGAGCGACGACGCGGAAGAGCAGTAAACGGCAGGCGTCCCAGGGCGGGAGTAACTCAGTGGTAGAGTCACAGCCTTCCAAGCTGTTGGTCGCGGGTTCGATTCCCGTCTCCCGCTCCAGAAGTTGGTAGTGAGCTGTGCAGTAGTGAGGCAGTAGCGAAAGTCCCTCGCGGGCTAAAGCCCGCTCGGGATTTCAAGAAAAGAGGTCTCGTCGGCACGACTGAAGTCGTGCCCTGACACGAGGCGGGCGGAAGGCGATTCTTCCGCAGGCTGTGAAATCGTGGCCTGACGCAAGTCCGGGACCGAAGAGAGTGTTTGAAGTAGGCAGTTGCAAGCTGATGTAGCTCAGTTGGTAGAGCACTCCCTTGGTAAGGGAGAGGTCATCGGTTCAATCCCGATCATCAGCTCCAGAGATTTGCAGTGGAGATTGCCAGTTTGGTGAACGCACATATGACAGAACCTGGAACGCGGGTTCCGTTTCAGCAGGCTGGAATAGGCGTCGAGAAGCAGGAAGAGTTTCAGCAGCTTCATGCGGCGCTGGAACGCATTTTTGCCACAGACGCAGTCGAGAAGTATTTGCGGCTGCTGCGGAGCAAAGGCATTCCGATTCGCGACTTCGATCGCGTGTTGCGCGAGAAGTTGCTGGAGCAGGTGGACCAGACACTGGGTAAGAGCGGCCTCAGCGCGCAGCAATGGTACGACGCGCTTTCGGTGGGCGATCAGGCGCAGGTGCGAGAGTTTTATTTAACGGCGTTGGAGGCGGTGGATTTGCCTCTGCGCGAGAAGTTCAAACAACTTTACCGGTATTACTAGGCGAGGTTATGGCGAAAGAAAAATTTGATCGCAGCAAGCCGCACGTAAACGTAGGGACGATCGGGCACATCGATCACGGCAAGACGACGTTGACGGCGGCGATTACCAAGGTGTTGCAGAAGCACAATCCGAACATCAAGTTCCGCTCGTTCGATTCGATCGACAACGCTCCGGAAGAGCGGGAGCGCGGCATCACGATCGCGACCGCGCACGTGGAGTACGAGACGGCGAACCGGCACTATGCGCACGTGGATTGTCCGGGCCACGCTGATTACATCAAGAACATGATCACCGGCGCGGCGCAGATGGATGGCGCGATCCTGGTGGTGGCAGCGACTGACGGTCCGATGCCGCAGACCAAGGAGCACGTTCTGTTGGCGCGCCAGGTAGGCGTGCCCTACGTGCTGGTGTTCCTGAACAAGTGCGACGCGGTGGAAGACGCCGAGCTGATCGACCTGGTGGAGATGGAAGTGCGCGAGCTGCTGTCGAAGTACGGGTTCCCGGGCGACGATGTGCCGGTGATTCGCGGCTCGGCGCTGGGCGCGTTGAATGGCGAAGCGCAGTGGGAGGCCAAGATCGACGAGCTGATGGAAGCGGTGGACAAGAACATTCCGCTGCCGGCGCGGGACATCGACAAGCCGTTCCTGATGCCGATTGAAGACATCTTCTCGATCCAGGGACGCGGCACGGTGGTCACGGGCCGTATCGAGCGCGGCAAGGTGAAGGTAGGCGAGGAGTCGGAGATTGTGGGCTTCCGCGAGACGCGCAAGACGGTGGTGACGGGCGTGGAAATGTTCAAGAAGCAGCTGGATGAAGGTCTGGCTGGTGACAACGCCGGATTGCTGCTGCGCGGCATTGCCAAGGAAGACGTGGAGCGCGGCATGGTGCTGGCCAAGCCGGGATCGATTACGCCGCACACCAAGTTCAAGGGCGAAGTGTACGTTTTGTCGAAAGAAGAGGGCGGGCGGCACACTCCGTTCTTCAAGGGATACCGGCCGCAGTTTTACTTCCGCACCACGGACGTGACGGGAGTGGCGACGCTGCCGGCGGGCACGGAGATGGTGATGCCGGGCGACAACGTGGCACTGGAGATTGAGCTGATTACCCCGGTGGCGATGGAAAAGGGCCTGCGGTTCGCGATCCGCGAAGGCGGACGCACGGTGGGCGCCGGGACCATCAGCGAGATTATCGCGTAGGGATTTGGGATCCCATATGTGCCAGAAGAAGGCATATGTGGTCCACCCAAGGTTTTCTCGGCGGCGCGAAAGCGCTTGCTGATTTCCGCCGAAGGTGCGGACAAGGCTTCGCAGCCAATCTGCGAGGTAAACGAAAGGGAAGGCAACCATGCCCCGCGAAATTGTGACCATGCAGTGTGGAGAGTGCAAAGACCGCAACTACTCCACCACCAAGAACAAGAAGACTACGACAGGCCGGCTAGAATTCAACAAGTTCTGCCGGAAGTGCCGGAAGCATACTGCGCACAAAGAGGCGAAGTAGCAGATACAGGGGCGTAAGCTCAACGGCTAAACTGCCGGTCTCCAAAACCGGACTTGGGGGTTCGAATCCCTCCGCCCCTGCCAGTATTTGGAAGCGTCCCGCGAGCGGGATTTGAGAAGCAGGCAAGTAGAGGCGCGGTAGGCGCCGGAGACAGGAACCAGATGGCGAAGTCAGCAGCGATCGAGCCCGTACACCAGGACCGACTGGCGGCAATTAAAGCGTGGCCGCAGCGCGCGAAGAGCTTTTACAACGACGTGCGCACGGAAATGAAGAAAGTTACGACCCCGTCGCGCAAGGAAGTGCAAGGCACGACGACCGTGGTGATCATTACGGTCTTTCTGTTTGGGTTTTATTTCTGGGTCATCGACTCGATTATCGGAAAGACCCTTGACCAGGTGTTGAAGCGGCTGGCGCACCATTAAGGGGAAGGCGCCTCGCGGGCGACGGTCCGCTCGGCGAGTCATAAAGTGGCTGGCGGAACGGCACGACTAAAGTCGGGCCCTGACGCGGAAGCTTTCGAAGACGGAGTTTTTAGCAAGCGGTAAAGCTGAGACGAATGACGGAAGAGCAAATCAAAACCGAAGAACACAACGCAGACCAATCGGCCGAGCAGACCACCGAACCTGTGGCCAGCGAGCCAACACCTGTGGCTGCGGATGCCCCTGCGGAAACCGCAGTGGACGCATCCGCCGTGGTTAGCAACCCGAACATGAAGTGGTACATCATCCACACCTATTCGGGTTTTGAGCGCAAGGTGAAGGAATCAATTGAAGCGCGCCTGCGCGCCGATGAACGCCTGGGCGGCAAGATTGGCAAAGTGCTGATCCCGACGGAGTCGGTCACCGAAGTTCGCGGCGGGAAGAAGTACACCAGCGAACGCATGTTTTATCCCGGCTATGTCCTGGTGGAAATGGACATGGACGACAACGTGTGGCACGTGGTGAAGTCCACGCCGCGCGTGACGGGATTCGTGGGCACCGGGCAGCAGCCCACTCCGCTCTCGGAAGAAGAAGTGCAGCAGATCGTGTACCGCGTGGCCGACAGCCGCGAGAAGCCCAAGCTCAAGGTCAAGTTCGAGAAGAACGAATCGGTGCGCATCACCGAGGGGCCGTTCGCCAGCTTTACCGGCATGGTGGACGAGGTGAACGAAGATCGTGAGACGCTTAAGGTGATGGTCACGATTTTCGGGCGGTCGACCCCGGTGGAGTTGGAGTTCGGGCAGGTAGAGAAGGTTCTTACATAAACAAGCCGCAGCCGGGGCTGCCTAGTGCGCCGCGCGGAGATTGAGTGCATAGGATTACGAAATGGCAAAGAAGATCACAGGAACGGTGAAGTTGCAGATTGCGGCGGGCAAGGCCACTCCGGCGCCGCCGGTGGGTCCGGCCCTGGGCCAGGCGCAGATCAACATCATGGAGTTCTGCAAGCAGTTCAACGCGAGGACGGGCGCGAAGGAACTCGATGGCTTGATCATCCCGGTCGTGGTCAGCGTTTATACGGACCGCACCTTCACCTTCATTACCAAGACGCCGCCGGCATCGATTTTGCTCAAGCGCGCCGCGGGCGTGGCCAAGGGTTCGGGTACGCCGAACAAGGACAAGGTGGGTAAGGTCACCGAGAAGCAGGTGTTGGAGATCGCGAAGCAGAAGATGCCTGACCTCAATGCCGCTTCGGTGGAAGCCGCGGTGCAGAGCGTAAAGGGCACTGCGCGGTCGATGGGGATTGAAGTGGTCGCATAGGCTTTGTCCCACAATGTGGGATGTATGTGGCGGTGAGAGCCGCCAGTCGTAAACACCACGGCTGCCAGGCAACAAGGGCAGCGGTGGGAGACAAGGAGCAATATGAAGAAATCGGGAAAGAACGTTGAGAAGGCGCGCGCTGGGGTGGAGAACCGCCCGTACACGCTACAGGAAGCCGTGCCCCTTCTTCAGAAAGTGAAGTTCGCCAAGTTCGATGAGACGGTGGACCTCACGATGCGTTTGGGAGTCGATCCCAAGCATGCCGACCAGATGGTGCGCGGAACAGTTGTTCTGCCGCACGGACTCGGCAAGACCAAGAAAGTGCTGGTTATCGCTTCCGGCGAGAAGCAGCGCGAGGCGGAAGCCGCGGGCGCTGACTTCGTAGGCGGCGACGACATGGTGGAGAAGATCCAGAAAGAAAACTGGACCGATTACGATGCGGTGATTGCTACGCCCGACATGATGAAGTCGGTGGGCCGCCTGGGCAAGGTGCTGGGTCCGCGCGGATTAATGCCGAACCCGAAGACGGGAACCGTGACCATGGACGTGGCGGCAGCAGTGAAGGAGACCAAGGCCGGCAAGGTCGAGTTCCGCACCGATAAGACTGCGCTGGTACACGTGCCGGTGGGCAAGATTTCGTTCGAGCCGCAGAAGTTGGTGGAGAACGCCGCGACCGTCATTACCAGCGTGATCAAGGCGAAGCCTTCGGTTGCGAAGGGCAAATACATCAAGGGCTGCTATCTGAGTTCCACCATGGGGCCGGGCGTCGCGATTGACACGGCTGCGGTGGAGTTGGCGGCAAAAGGCTAAGACCCTCGGGGGCTAAAGCCCCGGATTTGGAAGGGCCGTAACGGCACGGCTAAAGCCGTGCCCCTTCAAATCAGAATTTGGAAGGAATCGAAGATGGCAGTTACCAAAGCTAAGAAAATCGAGCAGGTTGAAGAGCTGACCAAGGAACTGGAAGGCGCGAGCCACGCCGTCGTCGGCACGTTCAGCAAGCTGACGGTGGAGAAGGATTTCGAACTCCGCAAGGCAGTCCGCGGCGCAGGCGCCAAGTATCGCGTGGTAAAGAACACGCTGGCGGAGCGCGCGGCGAAGGGGAGCAAGGTCGAAGGCGCGATGAAGGACCTCGCCGGCGTGACCTCGATCGCCTACACCAGTGGCGACCCAGTGGCGCTGGCCAAGGTGCTCAGCAAGTACGCCAAGGACAACCCGGAGTACACCTTCAAAGCT
Organism: uncultured Acidobacteriaceae bacterium; assembly: GCA_963837915.1. Taxonomy (GTDB): domain Bacteria; phylum Acidobacteriota; class Terriglobia; order Terriglobales; family Acidobacteriaceae; genus DASRAA01. The sequence continues at coordinate 56,420 of CAWIPZ010000009.1, read as the reverse complement.
GGCATTGTGGATGGCAAGGTCATTGCGATTAAGGACATTGACGCACTGGCCAGCATGCCGTCGAAGGAAGAGATTTACTCGAAGCTGCTGTTCCTGATGAATGCTCCGGCGCAGCGTTTGGTCACGGTGATGAATGCGATTGGCCGCGATTTGGCCGTCGTCATCAACCAGGGCGTCGAGAAGAACAAGTTTGCTGGCGGAGAAGCCGCGGGCGCGTAGGCGCCGGCTTCGGCCGTAGACAAAAAGTTTGGGGCTGCGTGAGTGGTCCCGAAAAGATTGCGTTATCCGTTGTGAGGGGTGCGTTAGGCGTGATGTCTGGCATGTGAGCGCACACTGGAAACCTCAGAGACGGGAACGAAATCAACACAACGAATAACGAATAAGGTGGAGATACACATGGCGGATCTGCAGCAGTTGGAAGAAACAATCGTAGGCCTATCGCTTCTGGATGCGGCGGCCCTGGTAAAGAAACTCGAAGAGCGTCTCGGCGTCTCGGCAGCGGCGGCAGCCCCTGTCATGGTCGCCGGCGCAGGCGCGGGTGCGGCAGCAGCGGCACCGGCGGAAGAGAAGACGGAATTCGCCGTCGTCTTGACCGCGGCGGGCGCAAACAAGATCAACGTGATCAAGGCCGTTCGCGAAGTCACGAGCCTCGGTCTGAAGGAAGCCAAGGACCTGGTCGATGGCGCTCCCAAGACCGTGAAGGAAGGCATCACGAAGGACGAAGCCGCGGCCATTCAGAAGAAGTTTACCGACGCGGGTGCAACCGTAGAGGTGAAGTAGTTCCCCGCCCCGTTCCGCGGGGAACGGGGCAACTCCACTCCGGGCACGCTGACCGGAGCTACAGGCCGCTGTCACCGGCGATAAGCCGGCGGCAGCGAACACACCTCGGACCGTTGGAGCGAGCGGTTCGGGGCGCGATGAATCGCAGGAAGCGAAATGGCATCCAAACAGCAGGGGCCATAGAATTCCTCGGCATCGTGGGACGGATTCAGGCGGCATCGAATCCGGGCAACAAAGCAGGTAATGACAGGCGGCACGTTCAGTCGTAGTCGCGCCGGCTCAGGCGCAGCGGCGAACGGGCCGAGGACAAGGCCTGAAGATACTGCAGCGGGAAGCAACACTCATCACGGCAGGTAACCAAAAGCCGTGTTCCCAGACCAAATGGCCATGGGATTGCTCAACGCCTCAATCGGCGCTTGCGGGGACTTCCGTCTCTGTGAGCGCAATCGGTTTTGTGCGCAAAAGCCAGCGAAACTGCAGTAGCACCATCGGTCGGAAATGTCATCGTGCAACGGTTAATGTCCACCCGGCACTTCCCCGTCATCGCGGGGCTTGCGCGGCCAGGCGAGCGAACCTGACCGGCACAGATTAGGAGCTTTATACATGGCGCAACAGAAAACTGCCAATCGAAATCGATTCGACTTTTCCAAAATTCCGGCGACCATCCAGATCCCGAACCTCATTGAGGTGCAGAAGCGCTCGTACGACCGCTTCCTGCAGATGGATTCGCTGCCGAGCGAGCGTGACGATTCGGGATTGCAGGCGGTGTTTCAGTCTGTGTTTCCGATCACTGACTTCCGCAATGTGTCGCAGCTCGATTTCGTCGAGTTCGCGATCGGCAACTGGGAATGCAAGTGCGGCCACCTCAAGGGGCTGAACCACTTGCGCACCACGTGCCGCAATTGCGGATCGACGGTGCGCACCGATCCGTTCCATCTTGGCGACGTGCTTTGCACCAAGTGCGGCACGTACAACGCCAACACGCCCGATTTCTGCAACAAGTGCGGCGATCCGGTCGGCCTGCAACTGAAGTACGACGTGGCTGAGTGCGAAGAACGCGGCATGACGTATTCCGCGCCGCTCAAGGTCACGATGCGGCTCACGATTTATGACAAGGACCCGGAGACCGGCAACCGCTCCATCCGCGACATGAAGGAGCAGGAAGTCTTCTTCGGCGATGTTCCGCTGATGACGCAGAACGGCACGTTCATCATCAACGGCACCGAGCGCGTGATCGTCAGCCAGTTGCACCGTTCGCCGGGCGTCTTCTTCGAGACAGCGAACAACCGCACATATTTCTTGGGCAAGATCATTCCGTATCGCGGTTCGTGGGTTGAGTTCGAGTACGACCAGAAGAATGTCCTGTATGTGCGCATAGACCGCAAGCGCAAGTTCCTGGGCAGCATCTTTTTGCGTGCTCTGGGTCTGCGTTCGGATGAAGACATTCTCCGCACGTTTTATACCGTAGATCGCATCGCTCTGCGCGACAGCGAGATTTACTGGACGCTGGAGCCCGGCGTTGACAAGCCTACGAACCTGCTGGGCATGAAGCTGGCGCACAAGATCGCCACCAAGAGCGGCGATGAGATCGTGCACTCGGGCAAGAAAGTCACGCCCTCGGTGATGAAGGAGATCAACAAGCACAAGATCTCCGAGATCGAGATTGACACCACCGACCTGGAAGGCGCATTTGTTGCTGCCGACGTGATCGACACGGCGACGGGCGAAGTGATGCTCGAAGCCAACACCGAACTGACGACGGACAAGCTGTCGAAGATGATGGAAGCGAACGTCGCCGAGTTGCACCTGTTCTTCCCTGAGCGCGACGACGTGGGCACGGTCATCAGCCAGACGCTGCGCCGTGATTCGGTAAAAACTCCGCAGGAAGCGCTGATCGAGATTTACCGCAAGTTGCGTCCCGGCGATCCGCCGACGCTGGATACGGCGACGGCGCTGTTCCACGGCATGTTCTTCGACGCGCGTAAGTACGACTTCTCGCGGGTGGGTCGCCTGAAGTTCAACATCAAGCTGTTTGAGAGCGAGGACGCGACCCACCTCGACCACCGCACGCTGGAGCCGGATGACTTCTACGGAACCATCCGCTACCTGCTGAAGCTGCGCAAGAACATTGGCTCGGTGGATGACATCGATCACCTCGGCAACCGGCGTGTACGCGCGGTGGGCGAGTTGCTCGAGAACCAGTTCCGCATCGGCCTGGTTCGCATGGAACGCGCCATCAAGGAAAAGATGAGCGTGTACCAGGAAATGTCAACGGCGATGCCGCACGACCTGGTGAACGCAAAGCCGGTGATGGCTGCGATCCGCGAGTTCTTCGGATCGTCGCAGTTGTCGCAGTTCATGGACCAGACCAACCCGTTGTCGGAGATCACGCACAAGCGTCGTCTGTCGGCACTTGGTCCGGGCGGCTTGTCGCGTGAGCGCGCGGGATTCGAAGTCCGCGACGTTCACCCGACACACTACGGCCGTATCTGCCCGATCGAGACGCCGGAAGGTCCGAACATCGGACTGATCTCGTCGCTGAGCTGCTATGCGCGGATTAACGACTACGGCTTTATCGAGTCGCCTTATCGCAAGGTGAAGAACGGACATGTGCTCGACTTCGTGACCGTGGTGAACGCCGGCGACAGCGAGTATCGCGTGGGCGACCACCTCGAAAAGCACGAGGTCCTCAAGGCCAACAACGAGCTGCGTGAGCGCAAGAAGAAGCTCATCGACTTCGAGCCGTTTTCATTTTACCTGTCGGCATGGGAAGAAGATCGCCACGTCATCGCACAGGCAAACGCGGAAATCGACGACAAGGGCCGCATCGTGGCGGAACTGGTCAACGCCCGCAAGGCCGGTAACTTCGTGCTGGTGAACCGCAGCGAAGTGGACTACATCGACGTCAGCCCGAAACAGCTGGTATCGGTGGCTGCCTCGCTGGTTCCGTTCCTGGAGCATGACGACGCCAACCGCGCCTTGATGGGTGCGAACATGCAGCGGCAGTCGGTTCCGTTGCTGCGCGCTCAGGCGCCGATCGTCGGCACCGGCATGGAAGGCGTCACAGCCCGCGATTCGGGAGCGGTGGTGCTGGCACGCCGCAGCGGCATTATCGATTCGGTGGACTCGGAGCGCATCATTGTGCGTGTCGAGGGCGAACATCATCCGATGCAGCTTTCGCGCGAAGTGGGCAGCGACATTTATCAGCTCACCAAGTTCAAGCGCTCGAACCAGAACACCTGCATCAACCAGCGCCCCATCGTGAAGAAGGGCATGCGCGTGCAAAAGGGACAGGTCATTGCTGACGGCCCCTGCACTGATATGGGCGAGCTGGCACTCGGCCGTAACGTGCTGGTCGCGTTCATGGCATGGCGCGGGTACAACTTCGAGGACGCGATCCTGGTTTCGGAAAAGATGGTGAAGGAGGACTATTACACCTCCGTCCACATCGAGGAATTCGAGATCGAGTCGCGCGACACCAAGCTGGGACCGGAAGAAGTCACGCGTGACATTCCCAACGTCAGCGAGTCGGCCCTGCGCGATCTCGATGAAAGCGGCATCATCCGCATCGGCGCGACCGTGAAGGCAGGCGACATCATTGTGGGCAAGGTCACGCCGAAGGGCGAGACGCAGCTCACTCCGGAAGAGAAGCTGCTGCGCGCCATCTTCGGCGAAAAGGCTGGCGATGTGCGCGACGCATCGCTTACGTGTCCTCCGGGCATCGAGGGCACGGTGGTCGATGTGAAGATCTTCTCGCGCAAGGGACAGGAGAAGGACGAGCGTGCCAAGTTTATCGAGGCACAGCAGATCGAGCGCCTGCACAAGAACCTGGCGGACGAGATCCGAATCCTCACCGACGAGCGTTTGAAGCGTCTGGAATCGTTGCTGGGCGGCAAGGAAGTGCTGGCCGATCTGCACGACGAGCGCACCAACAAGCGCCTGCTGACCAAGGGCGTGGTGCTCGACCGCGACGCCATCGAGCGCATCTCGACGCGCAACTTAAAGCGCATCAAGTATGCCGACAAGGACCCGCGGGTCAACGAGCAGATTGACGAAATCGAGGAGATGACTTCGCGCCAGATCGACGTACTGCGCAAGATCGTCAAGGAGAAGGAAGAGAAGCTGCAGAAGGGCGATGAGCTACCACCGGGCGTCATCAAACTGGTGAAGGTTTATATCGCCATGAAGCGCAAGCTGAGCGTCGGCGACAAGATGGCCGGCCGCCACGGGAACAAGGGCGTCATCGCACGCATCCTGCCGGAAGAGGACATGCCGTACCTCGAAGACGGGACGCCGGTCGAGATCGTCCTGAACCCGTTGGGCGTGCCCAGCCGTATGAACGTCGGACAGATTCTGGAAACGCACCTTGGATGGGCTGGACATCAGCTGGGCCAGAAGATCGGCGAGTTGCTGGCGCAGAACTCCAAGGCGGAATTACTCCGCAAGGAGATGAAGGTGCTGTTCAAGGACACGCCGTTCGTGGACGGTCTGGTGGAGCTCGACGACGAAACGCTGGAGCACGTGGCAGACGGCATGAAGGACGCCGTCTACTTCGGATCGCCGGTGTTCGACGGAGCCAAGGAGCACGAGATCAAGTCGCTGCTGGCAGAAGGAGAATTGCCGACTTCCGGCAAGACGTACCTCTACGACGGCCTGACCGGCGAGCGGTTCGAGCAGCCCATCACGGTGGGATACATCTATATGCTCAAACTCTCCCACCTGGTGGACGACAAGATCCACGCGCGTTCGATTGGCCCGTACTCGCTCATCACCCAGCAGCCGCTGGGCGGCAAGGCGCAGTTCGGTGGCCAGCGCTTCGGAGAAATGGAAGTCTGGGCCCTGGAAGCGTACGGCGCAGCTTACATCCTGCAGGAACTGCTGACCGCGAAGTCCGATGACGTGTATGGCCGTACGAAGATTTACGAGGCCATCGTCAAAGGCGAAGCGGCAATCGAGCCGGGCGTGCCGGAGTCGTTCAACGTGCTGATTCGCGAATTGCAGTCGCTGTGCCTGGATGTGGAACTGATCAAGGCGAACGAGAGCAAGACCTTGATCGCCACGCCTGTCGCCGCCGACTGATCGATGAGGATCGGGGTAGCTGCCTCCACTGCTCCCGCAGGAGGCGGCACCCGCAAGAGTGAGGTAATCGGGAGCCGCCAGCGGTCGCGTAAAGACCGCGGGAGGACAACTTGTTCCGATCGAATCCATTTGAACTCGGAAACCCCATCGCCGACTTTGACGCGATCCGCATCAGCCTGGCTTCTCCAGAGAAGATCCGAAGCTGGTCTCACGGCGAAGTAACCAAGCCCGAGACCATCAACTACCGCACCTTCAAGCCGGAGCGTGACGGCCTGTTCTGCGCGCGCATCTTTGGCCCCGTCACCGACTGGGAGTGCTTGTGCGGCAAGTACAAGCGAATGAAGCACCGCGGCGTGATCTGCGATAAGTGCGGCGTGGAAGTGACGCTCTCGAAGGTGCGCCGCGAGCGCCTCGGACACATCGAGCTGGCCTCGCCGTGCTCGCACGTGTGGTTCTTCAAAGGACTGCCCAGCCGCATCGGGCATATCCTCGATATTTCGCTGCGCGACCTCGAGTCCGTTCTGTACTTCGAAGCGTACGTCGTAATCGAGCCGGGCGAAGCTCCAGTGAAAGAGCGCGAGGTTATCAAGGACGAAGTCAAGTTCCGCGAACTCGACCAGCAGTTCCGCGCGACCGGCTTCAAGGCCATGATGGGCGCCGAAGCCATTAAGGAACTGCTGAAGCGCGTGGAAGTTGACACCATGTCGGGGGAGTTGCGCGAAAAGATGCGCAGCGAGTCGTCGGTGCAGAAGCGCCTGAAGTACGCCAAACGTTTGAAGGTGGTTGAGGCGTTCCGCAAGAGCGGCAACAAGCCGCAGTGGATGATCCTGGACGTGATCCCGGTCATTCCGCCGGAGCTGCGTCCATTGGTTCCACTCGATGGCGGCCGCTTTGCGACGTCTGACTTGAACGACCTGTATCGCCGGGTCATCAACCGCAACAACCGGTTGAAGAAGCTGATGGACCTGCACGCGCCGGAAGTCATCGTGCGCAACGAAAAGCGCATGCTGCAGGAAGCCGTGGACGCGCTGTTCGACAACGGCCGCCGTGGCCGCGTGCTTCGTGGAGCCAACAACCGTCCGCTGAAGTCGCTGTCTGACACGCTGAAGGGCAAGCAGGGCCGCTTCCGCCAGAACCTGCTGGGCAAGCGCGTGGACTACTCGGGACGTTCGGTCATCGTGGTCGGTCCCGACCTCAAGCTGCATCAGTGCGGACTGCCCAAGAAGATGGCGCTGGAGCTGTTTAAGCCGTTCATCTATCACCGGCTGGAACAGACCGGCCACTGCACCACCATCAAGCAGGCGAAGGAAATGGTGGAGCAGCAGGAGCCCATCGTGTGGGACATCCTGGAAGAGGTCATTAAGGACCATCCGGTGCTATTGAACCGCGCTCCCACGCTTCACCGTTTGGGCATTCAGGCGTTTGAGCCGGTGCTGGTGGAAGGCAAGGCGATCAAGATCCACCCGCTGGTCTGTACGGCGTTCAATGCCGATTTCGACGGCGACCAGATGGCGGTACACATTCCGCTGTCGCCAGAAGCGCAGGTCGAAGCCAGCGTGCTGATGCTGTCGTCGCACAACATTCTGTCGCCGGCGTCGGGCCAGCCAATCACTGTGCCTACGCAGGACATGGTGTTGGGTATCTACTACCTGACCAAGGGCAAGACGGGTTCGAAGGGTGAAGGTCGCGCGTTCGCCAACATCGAGGAGGTGCTGCTGGCGAAGGAAGCCGGAGCGGTGGAAACGCTAACGCCGATTCGTCTGCGCTACACGGGCGAGGTCATGGACCTCACCACGGCGTACGACGATCAGGACGTGATCCACACCGAACCGACCCACTTCGAGCGGCAGTTCATCTCGACGACGGTGGGTCGCGCCATTATGAACGACCACTTGAAGCGCGGCGCGAAGGATATGCCGTACATCAACGGGCTGCTCAAGAAGAAAGGCGTCGGCCAGCTGGTGAACTATTGCTACCTGCGCTTTGGCCTGGAGACCACGGTGCGGATGCTCGACGGCATCAAGCAGCTTGGCTTCCAGTACGCCACCAAGGCGGGACTGTCCATCGGCATCGACGACATGGTCATTCCTCCCGGCAAGCAGGACCTGGTGCGCAACGCCGAGAAGCAGGCCATCGTGGTGCAGCAACAGTACCTCGACGGCGCCATCACCAACGGCGAGCGTTACAACAAGGTCGTGGAAATCTGGTCGAAGATCACGGAAGAAGTTGCTGACGAAATGTTCGGCAACATGCAGCGTGAGGACAAAGAAGGCCAGATGAACCCGATTTACGTAATGGCCGACTCCGGCGCTCGTGGTTCGAAACAGCAGATTCGTCAGCTGTCCGGTATGCGCGGACTGATGGCCAAGCCTTCGGGCGAGATCATCGAGACGCCCATCACGGCGAACTTCCGCGAAGGCCTCACGGTGTTGGAGTACTTCATCTCCACGCACGGCGCACGTAAGGGACTGGCCGATACCGCACTGAAGACCGCGGATTCCGGCTACCTGACCCGCCGGCTGGTGGACGTGGCGCAGGACGTGATCATCAGCGAATACGACTGCGGAACGGTCGATGGCATCTACGTGACTTCCATCGTGGAGTCGGGCGAGATCATCGAGCCGCTGCGCGACCGTATTGTGGGCCGCGTGTCGCTGGAGAAGATCAAGGACTACGAAGGCAACATCATCGTTGACATCAACCAGGAAGTCACGGAAGAGCTGGCAGTCGCGGTACAGGCCGCCGGTATCGAGCGGGTGAAGATCCGCTCCGTGCTGACCTGCGAGTCGAAGCGTGGCGTTTGCGTGATGTGCTACGGCCGCAACCTGGCTTCGGGACGCCTCGTCGAACTCGGAGAAGCAACGGGTGTGATCGCGGCGCAGTCCATCGGCGAGCCGGGAACCCAGCTCACCATGCGTACGTTCCACATCGGCGGTACGGCTTCGCGCGTCAGCGAGCAGTCGCGCCTCGATGCCAAGAACAACGGCGCGGTGCGCTTTGTGAACCTGATCACGGTCCGTTCGAAGGAAGGTTACCTCGTGGCGATGAACCGTAACGGTTCGATCACCATCGTCGACGAAAAGGGACGCGAAAAAGAGCGCTATGCAGTCGTGTATGGCGGCAAGGTGAAAGTCGAAGACGGACAGCAGGTTTCGCTCGGCGATGTTCTGGTCGAGTGGGACCCGTACACCTTCGCTATCTTGACGGAAATCGGCGGAACGGTGCAGTTCAAGGACCTGCAAGAAGGTCTGACGCTGCACGAAGAAGTCGACGAAGTCACCGGCCTGTCGCGTCACGTGGTTATGGATTCGCCGGACGAGAAGCGCCAGCCTGCCATCGTCATCAAGGGCGCCAAGGGTAGCAAGCGTTACCTGATGCCTTCACGCGCTCACTTGATGATTCTGGATGGCGACGAGGTCACGCCGGGTGAAGTGCTGGCGAAGATCCCGCGCGAAACCACCAAGACCAAGGACATCACGGGCGGTCTGCCGCGCGTGGTCGAACTGTTCGAAGCCCGCAAGCCGCGCGAGACTGCGGTCATCAGCGAAATCGATGGCGTGGTGAAGTTCGGCGACGTGGCCAAGGGTCAGCGCAAAATCTACGTGGTGGCCGACAACGGTACCGAGAAGGAATACCAGGTACCGCGTGGCGTTCACATCAACGTGCAGGAAGGCGAGCGCATTAAGGCTGGCGAGCCGCTGATGGATGGCCCGCTCAACCCGCACGACATTCTTGCCGTGCTGGGAGAGAAGGAGCTACAGGCTTACCTGGTGAACGAGATCCAGGAAGTTTATCGGCTGCAGGGCGTGAACATCAGCGACAAGCACATCGAAGTGATTGTTCGCCAGATGATGCGCTGGGTGAAGGTGGAAGACGTGGGCGACACGTCGTTCCTGCTCGAACAGCAGATCGATAAGTTCCGCTTCCGCGAGGAGAACGAGAAGACGATCGCCAACGGCGGCAAGCCGGCCACGGGCCGTCCGCTGCTGTTGGGCATCACCAAGGCGTCGCTCTCGACCGACTCGTTCATCTCAGCCGCCTCCTTCCAGGAGACCACGCGTGTGCTGACAGAAGCGTCGATTCAGGGCGCGGTCGATCACCTGCGCGGCCTGAAGGAGAACGTTATCGTGGGCCGTCTTATCCCCGCGGGAACCGGCATGGAGTACTACCGCAATGTCCGGCTGTCGGAGGAGATGGAGCAGGCTGCATCCAAGGTGCAGGAAGAAGTTACTGCCGCGTATGAGGAAGCCGAGCGCGCGCTGGAACTGCTCCGTCACGAAGGCGAGAACGAGGCAGAAGAACTCGCAGCCGAGTAATCTGCCGCAACCTATCGCCGCCCGTGTGCGCCACGGGCGGCGTTTTTTCATGGTGTGACTGTAAATGGAGTGACTGTAGAGAGTGGCTGTCAAGAAACGTCGATGCGGGGCGACTGAGTTCGCCCTGTTCTGCAAGGGTATGTAGACTCAAGCATGCCCTACTTCTAGTCCTGGCCATTATGTCGCGTTTTTTTCGACACCTGCGGATCGCCTTCTGGCGTGCCTTCGAGCACGACGCCTTTGGCGTGGCCAAAGGAGCGGCGTTCTCAGCCATCTTGACGTTCTTTCCTGCCATCCTGGTGCTGGCGTCCATCCTGTCACGGTCGCGCAGCAGCGAGCTGTTTGTGCACGAGATTTTCCGCGCCATGGGCCGCATATTGCCCGAGGGAACCAGCGCCACCATCGCGCAGTACATGACCGGCGCCAAGCCGGTGCAAACCAAATTTCTTGTGACCACCAGCTTTCTTACGTTGTGGACCGCGTCCGGCGTCATGATTTCCTGGATGGAAGGCTTTCGCAAGGCGTACCAGATGCCCAAGGTCTGGGGCCTCGTGAAAGAGCGTCTAATCGCGTTTCTGCTGGTGGTGCTGGCCGGAGTGCCGATGGGCTTCGCTTCCTTCCTGGTCGTTTCGGGCAACATGATCGAGCGTTGGGCGATGTATCACGTCGGGCACGAGATGACGCCCTACATTCTCGGTCTGTGGACGGCCATGCGCTGGATTATCGCCACCCTCACCAGCATCGCCGTCATCGGGCTGGTTTATCATCATGGTGTTCCCAGAACTCAGCCCTGGCACCGTGTGCTGCCCGGATCCGTGGTAGCGACCATTTTGTGGGTCTTTTCCACCGTGCTGTTCGGCTGGTATGTGCGGAGCTTCGCCAATTACGATGTGATTTACGGCTCGGTGGGGACGGCGATCGCGTTGCTCGTGTGGCTGTACCTGGTGTCGATGGTGGTGCTCATCGGCGCTGAATTCAATGCGGTGCGCTACCCGCGGTTCCTGTTTGGGGCGCACTCGCAGCTTAACTCGGAGCCCAAGCGCGTCGCTGCACGATGATCCATTTCTGATATGAATAGCGCAAAGCCAGATGTCCTCGAAGCTCTAGACGGCCCGTTGCGCAGCCCCGCTACGCTTCGACGACGCGCCAAGATCGTCTGTACCATCGGCCCGGCCAGCAATTCCGAGGAGATGATCTGCGATCTGATGCTGCGCGGCATGGATGTTGCCCGGCTGAATTTTTCCCACGGCACCCATGAGCAGCATGCACTGGTGATTAACCGCCTGCGCAAGGTTGCGGGTGAGCTGAATCGCAGCATCTGCATCATGCAGGACTTGCAAGGCCCCAAAATTCGCACCGGCCGCCTGGCTTCGGGCGCACCAGTCGCCCTCAAGAAGGGCCAGACCGTCACCATTACGCCCAAGGACGTGCCGGGCACGACGGAAGTCATCTCCACCACGTATCAGGACCTGGCCCACGACGTAAAGCCGGGCGAGCGCATTCTGCTCTCGGACGGGCGGATTGAGCTGGTGGTGCAAGAGGTGCGTGACGGCGAAGTGGTGTGCGAAGTGCTGAACGGCGGCATGCTGGGCGAGAACCAGGGCATTAACCTACCCGGCACCAATGTCAGCATTCCTTCGCTGACGGAGAAAGACCAACGCGACCTTGAGTTTGGCTTGAAGCAGGGCGTGGATCTCGTCGCCATTTCGTTCGTGCGCACGGTCCACGACGTAGTGAAAGCGAAGAACGCTATCGCCGCGCATCGCAGCGACGTGGGACTAATCGCCAAATTAGAAAAGCCCCAGGCCATCGAAAATCTTGATGGCATACTCGACGCGGCCGTTGCGGTGATGGTCGCCCGTGGCGACCTCGGAGTCGAAGTTGCGCCGGAAAAGGTCCCACTGATTCAGAAGTATGTGATTCGCCGCGCACTCGACTTCCGCCGCCCGGTGATTACGGCCACGCAGATGCTGGAGTCCATGACGGACAGCCCACGACCCACGCGCGCCGAGGCCAGCGACGTCGCCAACGCGGTGGTTGACGGCACGGATGCCGTCATGCTGTCGGGTGAGACGGCCAGCGGCAAGTATCCGCGCGAAGCAGTGGAGATGATGGCGCGCATCGTCGCCGAAACCGAAGCCCATACGCCGAATCCATTGAAGCCAGGACATCGCGAGGCAAGACATTCGTCCGTGGCGGAGACGATTTGTGAATCGATGGCGCATGCCGCGCAGGCCCTGCAAATTCGTGCGATTGTCGTCTTCACAGAGACCGCGACTACGGCGCGCATGCTGTCGAAGTATCGTCCCGCAGCTGACATCTATGCGTTTACGTCGTCCGAGACCGTGCGCAACCGTATGAATGCGCTGTGGGGCACCATGCCGCTGCTGTGTCCTGCGGCGTTGTCGGTCGAGCGCATGGCGCAATTTGCCGAGGAAGAACTGAAGCGGCTGAACGTACTTGCTCCCGGCGACGTTTTCGGCCTGGTGGCGGGAACACAGAACTCGTCAGGCGCCACCAACTTTATGCGCTTGATTCAGGTACGAGGCGCCGACGAAGGGCTAAGCCAGGACACTTGATCGTGGTAGAAGCAGCGTGAACTTTCGTTCGAGTCTGAGGGGAACAACATGGCAGAAGAAGAAATAATGTCGGTGGCGATGCTGGAAGCACTTCCTGGCAAGGAGGACGAACTGGTCAGCATGCTACGTGAGTTCTACGCGATGATGCACACCAAGGGATACAGCCACGACTGGCTCTATCGCGACAGAGACCGTCCCGACCGCTTCATTCACTTGCGCCGCTGGAAATCATCCGAGATGCGTAGCGAGGCCCAGATCGATCCCGATGTGCATCGTTATTGGCAGCAGCTGCCCGGTCTGTGCACTATTCCCACCGTCTACGAGCATTTGGAGACGCTGTTCAGTGCCGATTCGCTGATCGTCAGTTGACCCGGGAGGAGTCCGCGTATGCCCAAGGAACTCAGAACAGTGCTGGATGCAGGGGGAACGCCAATCCTTGAGATCGTCAAGGACGAGGGCACAATGGTTATTTATGAGGCCGATGATATGGACCGGCAAATCCAGTTTCCGACATCCGTCATTCCGGCGCTCATGTGTTATTTGGAAGAGTTGAAATAGTTTGAGACGCGTCGCTGTCAGTTGACCCAGGGAGGCCGCGCGTCGCCATTTTTCTTCTGCCTGTCGCGCGCTTCAGGATCGCGCATCCTGCCATCCTCGTCGAAGTAATCTTCGTGCCGGTAATCCGTGCGGTTGTGCTTGCGCATGTAGACTTCGAACTTCCGTGCCGCACGCTTCCTCTTCCAGCGGTAGTACGAGTTGCGGAGGCCGTAGAATTTTTCGGAACTCAGGAAGCCGAAACCTCGCCGCGGCACGAACTTCAGAAACAGGTAGCCGAACAGCCCGCCGCCCAGGTGGGCCATGTAGGCAGTGGATTGTCCCAGGCTGTGGGCAGACGACAGTGCTCCATAGATGGCCAGCGCAATCAGCCCGATCACGAAATATTTGGCCTTGATGAGGAACGGAATCGGAAACAGCATGATCTCCGATTCGCCGTGCAGAATGCCGAACGCCACCAGGATGCCGTAGATGCCGCCTGACGCGCCGACGGTTAGCGTGTGAGGGCTCACTCCCAGTATGCCGGTAAATGACACCGCTACCGTTACTAGGGCCGCGCCGATGACGCAGAAGAAGTAAAACTGCATGAACAGGCTGTAACCCCAGTCGGTTTCCAGTTGTGCACCGAACATCCACAGCGCGAGCAGGTTGAAAAGAATGTGCAGCAGCCCTGCGTGCAGGAAGGCGTAAGTGACTAACTGCCAGATTTCGCCGTGAACGACCGCCCAGCCTTGGAGTCCCAGATGCTCGTAGAGGAATCCCGCAAGCGCGGCCGTTGAGTTCAGCGCGCCAAACAGCGCGAACAGCAGGAAGACAGCGCCGTTGGCGATCAGCAACTGCTTCACCGCCGAGGTGAACGGCGGAAAGCTCAACGACATCGTGGTTCCGCGTCGCATAAAACTCCGTTCTTACGCTTACCGCTTTGCCTAGCGCTCCGGCACCGGCACCACGGGCAGACTCCGATGGCCCTTGGCGTCGGTAGACTGTACCGCGAAAATCACGTTGTCCTTCGAAATTGGCACGATTGCCTGCATGACGTTGCCGAACGCCTGTGCATGCTCCCATTCAGGAGCGCCGGTGTCGCGCCACAGCACCATGTATCCGGTCGCGAGGCCGCCCGGAGATACGTCCCATACCAGAGAGGAATCGTTCACCAGAGCTTTCGTCAAGATTCGCACCTTTGCCGGCGGAGCCGGCGCCGAAGCCAGGGTTGCCAGCGTGGCCGCGTTCAGGCGCGCTACGTTAGCTACATAGTCATAGTCTACGAATTTCGGCAGGTCACCGTATTCAACACCATTTTCCGTGCGGACGTTCTGGTGCTGATGATTGTAATTTTCGCGATACTCCGTAAACCGCACCGCTGCAAAGCCCTGCTCGTTGAAGGAAGTATGGTCACCACCGCGCAAATAGCGATCGCGACGATATACCACCAGCGGAGAAAACTCTTTCGCCGGCAGGTATTCTTTCGACACCGAAGCAATGTAGCGCGCCAATTGCCGCGAACCGCCATCGTTCTCTCCACCCAGCGCACGGATTAGCTTCAATTCACTGTCGCTGGCGTTGGCCGGAACACCTTCCGAGAAAACGCGCACCGTGTGCCTGTCCTGCTTGGTATCGCCCGGGGTCTTGTCGCCTCCGACAATGTCGTTATTCAGCACGGCTTCAATGTTCCAGCCCTGCGCCTTGGCCAGCTTGGCGAAGTGCGCGCTGCCGTAGAGCCCTTGCTCTTCTCCCGCGACGGTAAGAAAAATAATGGTCGCCGGGAACTTGTATTTACTCAGCACGTGAGCGCATTCCAGGCTGACCGCCGTGCCGCTGCCGTCATCGTTGGCGCCGGGCGAAGCGCCCGTGGCATCGTTGGTTTCGGAGTCGCGAGAGTCGTAGTGTCCCGTCACCAGCACGATTCGCGATGCGTTGTCCGCATTGCTGCCGCGCAGAATCGCATACACATTGGTCAGCTTCGTGGGCTGAGGAACCCGATTGCTCTGCTCCTGGACAAATTCATCGGTCGTCACTTCCAGGCAGCCGCCGCAGGCTTTGGAGTAGCTCTCAAACTCACTCCTGATCCACTCCGCCGCGGCGTTAATGCCCTTGCCGCTCGAAGCCGGAACATCCGACGACAACGTGTGCCGCGTCTGGAAGCTGACCAGCTTTTCGATGGTCTGCTGGATGCGCTGGGACGAGACCGCTCGCAACGCTGCGCTGATTTGAGGGTCAGGTGCGGGAGCTGTAACGCTATTATTATTTTGCGCGGCGGAGGATGCGGGCGCCGCTAGGAATGTCAACAGCAAAATCGTTATTCCCGCAAAAAACATTTTCATTTCAGAATTCACCTTTCAAAACTTCGGCGCATCTCATGTGTCTATTACTTGACGCTGGTAGCAAGAGATTCTAAATATAAAAGGGCGGCCGCCGCTGTGATTCTACTTGGCGCTCAGGCCGCGCGTAAAACGGAGGAACAGGCCATGGTAATTTGCCCAGAGTGCGAAACCGATCTGGACATCGACGAGGAAGAGGTTGACGAGGGCGAAGTCGTCTCCTGCCCGGAGTGCGGCACCGATTTCGAGGTGGTTGCCGTTGAGCCGCTGGAGCTGAGCCGCGTCGAAGAAGGGATCGAAGACGAAGAGCCGGTGGGTGAAGAAGAGGAAGAGGAGTAGCGTGCGCCTCGCGTTATCGCATCGCGAACGCCTTCTTGCACTTGCCACTCGCATGGCGCTGCTGTTGCTGCTCCTGGGCAGCGGCATGTCCAGGGGCGCAGCGTATTCGTCGCCTCAATCGACTTCGAACAAGAAAGGTCCCGCGCAGGACTATGCCCTTATTTTCGGCACTGTCTGGGGTCCGGACGATCGTCCTGCGGAGCGTGTTCCGATTACGATCAGGCGCGCTACGGATAAGAAAGCGAAATGGGAGCTCGTCTCCGACAGCAACGGTGAATTTGCCCAGCGTGTCCCTCCCGGCAAAATGGATTACATCATTCAGGCCGACATCAAAACCCCGAAAGGCCAGCCCAAGCCGGAAATTACCGTCCAGATCGACGATAATGAACGCAGGAACGTTGGACTGCATCTAACTCAACTGGCACCGGCCAACAAGTAGGCTTCCTGCAGGAGTACCCATGAAAAAGTTGTTTCTGGCGCTCGTGATGGCCACGGCATTGGCTAGTTGCGCCGCTGCCCAAATTAACCTGCCCCTGAACGGATCTGGCCCACCGTCGGAGAAGAAGACCAAGCCGACTTCGAAGATGCTAACCGGGACCGTGTGGGACAAGAGCGAGAAGCCCGTTCCTGGAGCTGTCGTTTATCTGAAAAACATGAAGACGCTGGCGGTGAAGAGTTACTTTGCCGACAAAGACGGCGCATACCGCTTTCCGCAGCTCGCCCTCAATACCGACTATGAGGTGTACGCAGAAATCGACGGCAAGAAGAGCGACACCAAGTCGATCAGCCAGTTCGACGACCGCTTCAATCCCACCGTCAACCTGAAGATTAACCTGGACAAATAACGAAGGCCGCCATGGCTGGCGGCCTCTTCAGTTGCGAACAACCGAAACTTAGTTGCTGTCGTTGCTGGCGCGCTTCCACGACATGAATTCGCCAATCGTCGATCCGGTGCCGGACGACGACGACGATGGAGACGACGCCGTCGATGCTGCTGGGGCCTTGTAGGCTTCCACATCCGCCCGCGTGGCCTCTTCGCCCACCGCGCGGATGCTGAGTCCCACCTTCTTCTCGGCTGGATTCATCTTGATGATCTTGAAGTCGAATTCCTGCCCAGCTTCCAGCTTAATCTGTGTGCCGTGCGAATCCACTGCCTCGGAGTTGTGGCACAAACCCTCGACTCCATCGGCAATTTCGACAAATGCGCCAAAGCTGGCCAGCCGCAGCACCTTGCCATGGATCACGTCGCCCACACGATGTTGCTCGAAGAACGTGTCCCAGACATCTGGCTGAAGCTGCTTCACGCCCAGCGAAAGGCGGCGCTGATCAGGCTCAATCGCCAATACGATGGCCTTCACCTTGTCGCCCTTCTTCAGCACCTCAGAGGGATGCTTTACGCGCTTGGTCCAACTCAAATTGCTCACGTGGACCAGCCCGTCGATGCCGTCTTCGATCTCGATGAACGCTCCGAAGTCGGTCAGGTTACGTACCTTTCCTTCTACGATGGTTCCCATCGGGAATTTCTCGTGCAGCGTCTCCCACGGATTCGACTCCAGCTGCTTCAGCCCCAGGCTGATGCGCCGCTCGGTCGGGTTCACGTTGAGCACCACGGCTTCCACCTGGTCGCCCACGTTCACCATCTTCGAGGGATGCTTCATCCGCTTCGACCACGTCATCTCGCTGACATGCACCAGTCCTTCGATGCCTTGCTCCAGCTCAATGAACGCTCCATAATCGGTGACGCTGATGACCCGTCCGCTCACGTGCGCGCCAATCGGGTAACGCTCCGAGGCGTCGAGCCAGGGATCGGGCGTGAGCTGCTTGAAGCCAAGCGACACGCGCTGCTTCTCGCGGTCGAACTTCAGCACCTTCACTTGAATCTGGTCGCCCACCTGCACCAAGTCGCGCGGGTGAGTCAGCCGTCCCCACGACATATCGGTGATGTGCAGCAGTCCGTCGATGCCGCCCAGGTCAACAAACGCTCCGTAGTTGGTCAGGTTCTTCACCGTACCGGTCAGGATGGCCTCTTCGCTAAGCTGGTCGAGCGTCTTGGTGCGCTTTTCGCCCTGCTCTTCTTCCAGCAACTGCTTGCGCGAGACGACGATGTTGCCGCGCTTCTTGTTCAGCTTGATGATGCGGACGTCGAGCTCGGTGTTCTTCAGCCCATCGAGATTGCGCACGGGGCGCAATTCCACCTGCGAGCCGGGCAAAAACGCGCGCGCGCCCAGAATGTCCACAGTCAGGCCGCCCTTGATGCGGTCCAGAATGCGTGCCTTGACCGAAGCCTTGTCGTTGTAGGCCTTCTCAATCTCGTCCCACGCCTTCAGGCGCTGGGCCTTGTGGTGCGAGAGGTTGATGTAGCCTTCTTCGGTGTGACCCTGGTCGCGGACGACAGGAATTTCCTCGCCCGGATGCACGGTCACAGTACCGTCGGCGTCGGTAAACTCCGCCACCGGTACCACACCTTCGGACTTGTAGCCGATGTCGACCACGACATACTGCGGGGTGATCTTCAGGACGGTGCCGGTGATGACCTGCTCGTCGTTGAGGGCAGCTTCAGTTTGCGCCTGTTCCTGCTCAAAGCTCTCGAGCGCGGAGGCGAAATCTTCCATGGATGGTTCTTTTTCAGTTCGCGGCGCCGCTGCAGCCGTCTCGGCCGCAATAGGATGAGTGCTGTTATCAGGGGAGATCTCAGCCGCGTGCTGCTCGGCTGCGCCGGAATCCTGGGTTGAGGGTGAGGTCGGGGTATCGTTCAGGGTTTCTTCGAGAGACATTGTTTGAGTTCACGCCCACCAATTTTGGAAATTGACGGGTAGCCTGGTTCACGCGGACTGCTGGCGCATGCCTTCAAGTAGAATTTCCCCGGTTGAGGGGGAGTTTGGACAATCCAGCGGCCGGATCCCAGTCAGCGGCCCCACTTCCTGGGACTCTTTGACTATAGCAATCGCTTCGGACGAGTGTCAAACCCGTAAGTCCAAGCGGGGCGCTATCTTCGCGCAATTTTCACGTAAACGTGCCAGACCGCCGCCGCGCTTTCGTGCCCGTCGCCTTCGACACTGTTAGGGTACGGCTTGCGCGTTTGATACTCTGCCAACAATGGATTATCTCTGGACACCGTGGCGCTATGTTTACGTCTCCGGCGTCGACCAGGCGAAGGGCTGTATTTTTTGCCAGCTTCTCAACTTGGGCGACGACGAAAAAGCCTTCATCGTCCATCGCGGCAAGTTCAATTTCATCGTCCTGAACGCTTATCCCTACACCTCGGGTCACGCAATGGTCGTTCCCTACGAGCACGTCGATCGCCTAAATCGCCTTCCAGAGGACGCTGCCAACGAAATGATGGCCCTTGCCCGTCGCCTTGAGACCATCTTGACCGAACTATACCAACCGGACGGAGTAAACCTCGGGATGAACATTGGCAAGGCCGCCGGTGCCGGAGTCGCGGGCCATATCCACATGCACGTTCTGCCGCGCTGGGTCGCTGACGCCAACTTCATGACCGTCATCGGCGAAACGCGCATGCTGCCCGAGATGTTGGATGAGACATACCGGAGGCTGAAAGCAAAGTTCTAGTTTCCACAGTCGACGAAATTGGAGTTGCTTCGTTCGAGCGGAGCTCGATTGCCGCAGCCCCGGAGGGACGGAATATCGTAGCCCAGTACGAAGCGAGCGCAGCGAGCGAAGTGCTGGGTAGGCTGCCAATGACTCCCGAGTCCCGCCTGCGGGACGGCATTCTTCCGCGAGAACTTGTGTCCGAGCGCCTTTGGACTCATCCCTTCACCAGCTCCTCCATCTCCTTCTCGCCGATCACGCTGACGCCCAACTCCTTCGCCTTATCGAGTTTCGATCCGGCTTCCTCGCCCGCGACGACGTAATCCGTCTTCTTGCTGACTGAGCCCGACACCTTTCCTCCGGCATCCTCAATCAGTTTCTTGGCGTCGTCGCGCGTATGCCGTTCCAGCGTCCCCGTGAGGACGAAGGTCTTGCCCGCCAGCGCCGTTCCGCGCTGTTTCTTCTCGCCTTCGAAGGTCAGCCCGGCTTCGCGCAGCTTTTCTACCAGCGCGACGTTTTTCGGCTCGTCGAAAAATTCGCGGATGCTCTGCGACACTCGCGGACCTATCTCGTTTACCGCTTGTAATTCCTCTTCACTCGCCGCCATCAGCGCATCCATTGATCCGAAGTGTTCGGCCAGGAATTGTGCGGTGCGCTCGCCCACCATGCGAATGCCCAGGCCGTAGATCACCCGCTCCAGAGGCAGCTTCTTTGAGTTCTCGATCTCCCGCAGAATATTCTGTGCCGACTTCTTCCCCATGCGCTCGAGGTTGGTGAGCTGCTCTTCGGTGAGTTGGTAGATGTCGGCGACGCTCTTCACCAGCCCGGCATCGACCAGCTGGTTCACGAGCGCATCGCCAATGCCTTCGATGTTCATTACCCCCCGCGAAGCGAAATGGCGAATGCTCTCCCGCAACTTCGCCGGGCAATTGGCATTCACGCAGCGATGGTCGGCCTCGCCCTCGGCGCGCACCACGTGCCCTCCGCAGACCGGGCACCGCTCGGGCATGCGGAACTCGCGAGTGCCGCGGGGCTTGTCTTCCAGAACCTTCACGACTTTGGGGATCACATCGCCGCCGCGCACCACCTCGACCCAGTCGCCAATCTTCACGCCAAGCCGGTCGATCTCGTCCATGTTGTGCAGCGTGGCGCGGGTCACCGTCGTCCCTCCGATCGACACCGGTTTTAGTGCGGCCACCGGCGTCAGCTTTCCCGTGCGTCCCACCTGCACCAGGATGTCTTCAATCTGCGTCTCACCCGCGCGCGCCGCGAACTTGTACGCGATCGCCCAGCGCGGCGCCTTGCCGGTGAATCCCAACTCATCCTGCAACGCGATGCGGTCCACTTTGACCACCACGCCGTCGATCTCGTAAGGAAGTGTGTCGCGCGCCGAATCTGTCTCGTTCACGAACTCCATCACCTGCTCCAGGTTCTTCGCCAGCTTGTGACGCGGATTCACCTTGAATCCCGCCGACTGCAAGGCCTTCAACACTTGTGAGTGACGGTCGAAGATTGCGCGTCCGTCGGCCAGCAATCCGTACGCAAAGAAGTCGAGCCGACGCTGCGCCGTCACGTTCGGCTCCAGCGTGCGCACCGTACCCGCCGTCGCGTTGCGCGGATTAGCAAACACCGCCAGTCCCTGCGCTTCGCGCTCCTCGTTCATTCGCTGGAACGCCGCCAGCGGCATCAGTAGTTCGCCGCGCACCTCGAAGTCATGCGGCAGATCTGCCTTATTGAGTGTCTTCGCTGCAATGGTCAGCGGAACGCTTCGCACCGTGCGTACGTTCGGCGTGACATCTTCGCCGGTCGTGCCATCGCCACGCGTGAGTCCGAGCGCCAGCCTGCCTTGATTGAAGCGCAGCGCCAGCGACATGCCATCGAGCTTCATTTCGCAGACGTAATCCACTTGCGATTGACCCGTCAGCTCATGCACGCGCCGCTCCCAGTCGCGCAATTCGGCCTCGCTGGTGGTCTTCCCCAGCGACAGCATCGGCGTCGAGTGCCGCACCTTGGCGAACTCTTCGCTTGGCTTGCCGCCGACCCGCTGCGTCGGCGAATCGGGCGTGACCAGCTCAGGATGTGCGTCCTCCAACGCAATAAGCTCATCCATCAGCTTGTCAAATTCGGCGTCGCTGATCTCGGGAGCGTCGAGCACGTAATAGCGGTGTTCGTGGTAGCGGATCTTGTCGCGCAGCGCGTCGATCTTCTTTTGCAGGTCTTTGCTGCTCGCAGCCATGACGGCCATTATAGGAGGCGCGCCACGGCGCGCCAGATTCTGTCACTCGTCACGTAAAATAGACATTTCCCCGGAGACAAGTGAAGCACGTACTAGCTAAGTGGACCCACTGGATTCTCGCCGTCCTCGCACCCTTTGGAATCTGGGGCATCTTCGGCTTCGCTTTTGTGGACGCGGCATTTCTCGGCATGCCGCTCGACGCCATCATCGCCGGATACGCTTACGCCGCGCCCCGTCATTTCCTGCTGCTCTCGGCCCTTGCGGCCACCGGCTCGGCGCTTGGCAGCATCGTCATCTACTGGATCGGCTACAAAGGGGGAGAAGTCCTGCTGGTCAAGCGCATGGGCGAGAAGCGCTTCAAGAAGATCCATTCCGCCTTCGAGCGCCACGAATTTCTAGCGGTCATGCTGCCCTCGATGCTGCCACCACCGACGCCGTTTAAGTTGTTTGTGCTCTCGGCTGGCGTTGCAGAGATGCGCTTCAGTCATTTTCTCGCGGCCATCTTCTTCGGCCGGTTTATTCGCTTCACGCTCGAATCGTTGCTAGTGATTTACTACGGCCCGCAAATCGTCGGCTTCCTGGGCCACACGATTCACGACCATGCCCGGCTGGCAATCGCTATTGTCGCCGCTGCTGCCTTGATTGGCTGGTGGGTCTGGCGCCTGCGCAAGAAGACCGGCAAGCGCGGTGGAAATTAGCCACGTTTGCTTCTGAAAGTTCTTTAGTTTTGGCAGGTGAACTGGTGCTGTAGTTAGGGATAACACATAAAAACATTATGCACGTTTGTTTAGAATCAATGACTTGGGGGAAAATTGTTCGCAACCAATTGATAAATAATATAGTTATATGTATCCAATTCTCCCTGTAGGACTTAGCGTCTGCCGATGGTCGCGATTGCAGACCGCGTCCGGTTCGCGCCGAAGTTACCGCGCGACGGTGACGCCCTCTTCCTGGCGATGACTCACCAAGTAGCCGATCCCGAAGAACAGCGCCACGAAGAACAAGTCCGACACTACCGCGTTGCGGAAGAACGGCAGACCGGCCACATAGCACGCGGCCAATCCGCTTGCGGTCTTCGGATACATGTTCCACACCGCCCACACCGCAAAATTGCTGACCACGAAGAACGACACCGAAGCCGCCAGCGATGTTGCACCAATCCGGATCGCCGTGGCCTTATGAGCCAGCAAACCACCGAGCAGTACCATGCCCGCGTACCATGCCCAGGTGACCAGCAGATCGGCCGAGAACGGATAGCCATACACACTGCGCGACAGGTAGAGGCCCGACGCCGCCAATGCAGCTACGGGAATCCACATCTCTCTGGCCGGCCGGCGTGCACCGAAAAACAGCAAAGCGGCCGTCACGGGCGCAAAGCTATACGGCAGGGGCAGAAACCGCAGATGTACGGCGACGGCGAAGAGTAGAAACACGTATGCCAGCATGATCACCTCAAAATTGCCGCGGCGGAAACCGCGTCTTCTGATTCTGGACGCCTGCCGAACTGGCGTCAAGCTCGATTATCCGCCCAGGAAAGCCAGATTGCCCACCACGACAACTCCGAGCCCTCTACGGGCTCTCTTCGACCGACGGTTGTGTCGAGTTTGTACCCTCTTCCTGAACCCGCATATCCGGGCCCACCAGTACCCATCCGCCCAGGGTTCCGCGTCCTCGCATCTCGGGGTATCCGAACCGCAGGTCCTGAAACCGCACCAGGTATCCCTTGAACGCGCCTTGCAGGTGCTCGGTCTGGGTGACCGGAAACACCGCCCAATCCAGAAACACGCGTCCAAAGTACGAAGCCTTGGCCGCCTGCATCTCGGGCGTTACCTCCGGTTTGAAAAAGGTGCGTGCTTCACCCTGCGGGTCCACCTCTGGCGTCATCGAATTGACAGGCACCATCTGGAACAGCGTTTCCGTCTCTACCACACCGTGCCAGCGAAACGGATCGATCCAGTACGGATAAGCTCCCAGCTTCACCGGCACCGCTCCCTGATACAGCAGTGCACCCATGGCATTGAGCGCGCGCCGATGCTCATAGTCGCGGATTCCCCAAATGACGACCAGGCAGACCAGCGCGAAGATCGCTCCCACCTGCCCACGAGGGCCTTTGCTGCGCGCTCCAATTTCCTGGTTGATGAGCCCGAACAGCGCGGGAAAAGCCAGCCCAGCAATCAGCGCCAGCAAGATCAGCGGCTCAACGATGAAGACGATGTCCCATGAATACCAGCGCCAGTCGAAAGGCGCGAACATGCGAATGCCGTACGCGGTGGTGTAGTCGAGCAGAATGTGGCTCAGCGCCGCAAGCAGTGCCAGCCAGTACAGATAGCCCCACCTGACTGGCAGCTTCGATCGCAGAATCCGCGGCTTGCCCGTCGGTCCTCGCCACTGAAACAGCAGCCACACAAAGCCCAGAGTCGCGGCCGCCACGAACGGAGCTCCAACGAACGAGTGCGTAATCCCGCGGTGATGTTGTAGCGCCGCGATCGGCCCCTTGATGGCCCACAACACGTCGAGGTCGGCCGCCTCGGCCGCCAGCACCATTGTCAACGTGGCCAGCGCAGTCTTGCGATTGAATCCGGCGCGGCTCATGCATGCGCCGGTCAGAAAGTGCGTGACAGGTTCCAAATCGCTCCTTGCCGACAAGGTGCCAAGTGAAGGCTAACGCTTGCGGTCTTCGTGCTCGGTCTTGCCATCAAGAAGGTCGAGAGCGTGCGGCAAAATCTCGATGACCGACTGCAACGAGTCCACCGCCCCCGCAGGATTGCCCGGAAGATTCAGGATCAGCGAGCGACCGCGCACGCCGCAGACTCCACGGCTGAGAATGGCGAACTCCGTGCTCCCTAGTCCTTCGACGCGCATCTTTTGCGGGATTCCATCAATCAGCTTCGAGCACACGGCACGTGTGGCCTCGGGCGTGATGTCGCGTTCCGCGATTCCGGTTCCTCCGGTGGTGACGATCAGCCGAACCTGTTCCGAGAGTTGAATGAGGGTTTGTTCAATCTCGCTCTGGTCATCAACAACGGCCCGGTGCTGCGTGACATCGAAGCCGTGCTGCTGAAGGACCGCCGCGGTTGCAGGTCCGGAGCGATCGGTACGCTGGCCTTGCGCGACGGAGTCACTGACAGTAATTACGGCGGCAGTATGCATGACGTGTCCTCCTTTTTCTCAGCGCCGGTAAGCCCCGCTCTTGCCGCCCGACTTGCGCTCCAGCCGGACCTCGCGAATTACGATGCCTTTATCAAGGGCCTTGCACATGTCGTACACCGTGAGCGCCGCAACTGACGCCGCCACCAGCGCCTCCATCTCGACGCCTGTGACCGCTGTGGTACGCACCACTGCGCGAATCTCGACCCCAGCGCTTTTCAGGACACAACTAACATCCACTTTACTCAACGGCAGTGGATGGCACATCGGAATCAGCTCAGCCGTTCGCTTAGCCGCTTGGATGCCCGCAATGCGCGCTACCTCCAACGGATCTCCCTTGGGATTTTGCGGCAGAACACGCAGAACCTTGCGGCTCATCGCCACGAACGCATACGCCTCGGCCTCGCGCAGCGTGGGGCTCTTGCCCGACACGTCTACCATTGACGCGCGGCCAGCGTCGTCATAGTGCGACAGCTTCGTAGCTTTCTTTTTGTCTTTGACCATCACTTTCACGACAGCAGCACCGTCACCGCTTCGCCTGCCTCCAGACGCTCCCGGTCCGGAAGTACCACAATGTAGCAGTTCGATCTTGATGCGGCCATCAAATCGCCCGACCCCTGCCAGTGAACCCGCTCGACCTCGGGCTTCTCGTGCGTTCCGCTGAGCTTGCCCGGTAGAAATCGCGTCAACCCGGTCTTCGTCGTCAATGTCTCCTTGAGCGCAGCCCGCGCGAACGGTAACGGCTGAGGCATCGCCCCAGACAGCGCGTCCAGCACCGGCCGCACAAACAACTGAAAGGTCACCATGGTCGACACCGGATTCCCCGGCAATCCGAAGAATGGCCTCGTCTTTCCATCAATTGCGACCTGTCCAAAAACCACCGGCTTTCCCGGCTGGATCGCCACTCCTGTGAAGAAGAATTCCGCTCCTGCCGAAGCCAGCACCTCTTCTACCAGGTCGTACTTGCCCATCGAAACGCCGCCGGTCAGCAAGAGCAAATCGGCGTCCAGGCCCTTGTGCAGCAGCAGGGCAATTTCTCCTGCATCGTCGGGAGCTATGGGCAGTAGCCTCGCCTCGCCGCCTGCTTCGTAAACCTGCGCCGCCAGCGAATACGTGTTGGAGTTGCGAATCTCGTTCGGTCCTGGTGGCAAGTTGATATCGACCAGCTCGTCGCCAGTGGCAAGCACCGCGACCGTCGGCCGCCGATGCACAGCGACCTCAGCCCTGCCTACTGCGGCCGCTACAGCTACGACTGCGTGACGAACCCGTGTGCCGCGTTGCACAATCACGTCGCCGCGATGTGCTTCGGCCCCGGCAGCCACAACGTTCTCGCCCGCGCCGACGGAGCGCTTTACTGTCACCTGCGATTCCGTGGGATCGGTGAACTCCACCATCACAACCGCATCCGCGCCCTTCGGCACTGGTGCGCCAGTCATAATCTCGACCGCCTCGCCTGCACGGACTATGAGTTCGCTTGCCTCGATCGCCGCGCCCGCTTTGATCGAACCTACGCACTGCAGTTCGGCCGGGACATTTCGAACGTCAGCCGCCCGCACCGCGTAGCCATCACGCGTAGTGCGCGGGAACGGTGGAAAGTCTCGGTCTGCCCGCAAATCTTCGGCCAGTGCCAGACCAACCGCATCCAGCAGGCCCGTCAATTCCGGATCAGTCGGAGCCAGGTTCGCGGCGTATTGCTCTACCGCTAACCGGGCTTCGGAAAATGAAAGCAATTTGTTCTGGGTCGACGCGCTCATGGGAAGTTCGTTTATGCGGATTCTACTGGACACGCCCATGCCGCCCCAAGTCGCTGTCCATTCACCATGAAAAAAGGGCGGCACGCGGCCGCCCTCATTCGCTTACCTTCACTTCTTACTGAGGCTTCTTCTTGGTCGGAGTGGTCTTCTGCTTGCCAAAAGTGGTCTCCACCGGAGCTCCAATGCTGGCCAGCATCTGCTTGGCGGCGTCTGCGTATTTGCCGTTGGGATCGAGCTCAAGATACTTGTTGAACGCTTCTGCCGTACCGTCAGGCGCGACCATCTTGTCGCCCTTCAGCGTCGCCTTGCCGATCATGTTAACGCCCTTCCAGTAATAGGCATCGGCACGGTCCGGCTTCAATTCGATGGTCTTGTTGAAAGCGGTGATGGCGTCATCCACCTTGCCGGTGTTCGTGTAAACCGCGCCCATATTGAAATAGTCGGTAGCGGCGTTCGTCGGATCGGCCTGCGCGGCTGCCTGATACTCAGCCACAGCTTTGTCAGGCTGGTTTGCCTTGGCATAAGCATTGGCCAGTCCGGCGTGGTAAAGCGCGTTGTCGGGCTTGAGCTTCACTGCTTTCTCATAAGCGTCAACCGCGTCGGGATACTTCTTGGCGCCCACGTACGCGTCGCCCAGGTATGCCCACAAGAGGTCCTGATTCGGTTCTGCTGTGGTGGCCTCTTGCATCAGGGTGACCGCCTGGTCGTAATTACCCGCTTTTTCCAGGTCGCGCGCCTCTGCCAGCTTGGCGTTCAGACCTTTGATCTTCTCGTTCTGCTTCGTCACTTCCTGCTGTTTCTTGAGCTGCTCCTCGGTCGGACCTCCCTTGGCTGCGACGTCCTTCTTGAGGTCGAAATCCACCGAAGTGTTATCCCCCACGCCGAGAGGAATCTTGTTGATACCGTCCACGGCCACGCCGTTTCGCAACAGTACGGCGTTATACGTCCCGGGCGTCAGTCCAATGACGGTATATTCGCCGTTTTTGTTCGTCTTGGCCGTCATCTTGCGGCCGTTGTCAACGTTGGTGACTTCCACCACGCCATCGGTGATGAATTTGCCTTCCTGGTCTTTGCACACACCCTTGATGCCGGTCGTTTGAGCCACGACTTGCACGGCGCTGAGGCCCAGCAGCAGCACCAGAAACAGAGACAGCATGACGTATTTCTTCATAACTTTCCTCCAGCGCATGGCATCGGTCGCCGTCGTTCCAAACTGAAAGACACCGCCCGCCACGGCATGATCAATATCCAAATAAAATTCCCGAGTATCAATGCGCTTAGGCCGACGATAAATATGGAATGGGATCGCTGGCTCCGGCTGCCGCAAAGGCCCGCATTCGCAACACACAACTATCGCATGCGCCGCAAGCCCGGTCCTCCCGGCTATAGCATGACCACGTTAAATCGAAGGGTGCGCCTAATTCAAGGCCAAGCCTCACAATCTCAGCTTTTCTCAAGGCAATCAGCGGAGTCTCAATCCGAATCCTGCCTTCTTTCGTCCCGGTTCGCACCGCCTCGTTGTACGCCGCATAGAACTCCGGACGGCAATCCGGATAACCTGAACTGTCCTGTGCCACCGCGCCGATGTAAATCTTCTCCGCACCCAGCACCTCGGCCCAGCTCACCGCCGCCGCCAGGAAGTGCGAATTGCGGAAAGGAACATACGTCACCGGGATTTCGGCCCCAATTTCCGGCCCGGCTTCGGGCACGGCAATCTGCTCGTCGGTCAGTGCCGATCCACCAATCGCCCTGAAAAACTCAGTCTTGATGGCCAACCGCGTGCGAATACCAAGACGGTCGCAGATTTCCTGAAACGCCCGGCTCTCGCGCTTCTCAGTGCGCTGGCCGTAATCGATATGCAGCGCAGCGACGTTCTCTGCACCGAAATCGCGCACCGCGAGCGCCGCGCAAACGGTCGAATCCATACCACCGCTTAGAACTACCAGTGCTCGTGCCGTTGTCGGTTTTGCTGGCTTGTTCATGCGATTTAGACGCCCTTCAGCGACGGCTCCCAAATGAACTTGTGAATCTGCAGTCCCAGCCGCGCGTTCAATCCGTCCGCCAGCAGCCACTCCGCCAGTTCACTCGGGTCCACCAAACAGTGCGAAACATCCCGCGCGCCCGTCGCGTCCTTTCGAAACGCCGGCGACAGAATCACGGAACCGACCTTGGCGCTCAATTCGTGCTCGCGAATGAACTCCCGCGCAAACTCGTAATCCCTGCGGCTGGCAACCACGAATTTCACTTCGTCGTGCCTGGTCAAGTGTTGCATGTTCTCAATGCGAAACGTTCCGCCCTCGCCCGAGTGCGGGCACTTCACGTCCACAATCTTCACAACGTGTTTCGGAACCTTGTCGAGCGGCCGCTCACCGCTCGTCTCGAGTAGCACGGTGTACCGCGCAGCCAGCAACCGGTCCATCAACCAAACGACGTCGGCCTCCTGCAGCAAGGGCTCGCCGCCGGTGATCTCTACGAGTCCCCCGTCGGGCAGGAGCTGACGTACTTCCCGCTCGATTTCATCCAGCGTCATCTTCTGCCCGCCCTTGAAGGTGTATTCGCTGTCGCACCACACGCAGCGCAGGTTGCAGCCGGCCGTCCGCACAAACACGCACGGCAGCCCCGCATACGAAGACTCACCCTGCAAAGATTTGTAGATTTCGATGATTTGCATCGGAACTATTCGCTGTAGGTCGCCGTCGTGGTGTCCGTCTCCCAGATGGTGATGTCCTTCACCCACACCCGGCCGCTGGTCTTGCCCGTCAGGTGTTTGTTGGTTTCGTCGAAGAAATACTTGGCAAGGTTCTCCGCCGACGGATTCAGCACGTCAAAAGGCACCAGCTCGTTGATCATCTGGTGGTCGAGGTAGTTCACCACGGGACGCAATACTTCCTTCAGGTCCTTGAAGTCCAGCAGCAGGCCGGCGTGGTCGAGCGTCTTGCCGCGCAGGGTGACGCGCACCTTGTAGTTGTGTCCGTGGGGCTTCTCGCACTTGCCCTTGTAGTTGCGCAAAAAGTGCCCCGAGGAAAATGTGTCTTCGACAGTTACTTCGTACATGCTCTCCGGCCGCAGAAGCGCAAATAGGCGGGCTGCGACTAAACCTTTATTTTAGCTGGAAGTGGCCAATTAATGGCGTTTCGTCTCTGATTCGAACTCGTCATCGTCGTAGGCCCGGCAGCCAGTGCTTCACAATTCTTCTTGCGACTTTCCCAAGATAGAAGTACAGATCAACTAATGGCCCGGTCCACCATCCGTACAGTGCATGGGCTACGGAGTCGAACCACTGTGGTCTTCCAGCCATATTAGTTTTCCGTCCCGAAGAACCGCTCCACCACCCTCATGTCCGTGGTCCTCGCATACTCCGGCAGGCTGTTCAGAAACACGCGCCCGTATTGCTTTTTCAGAATCCGGTTGTCCAGCAGGCATAGCAGACCGCGATCGTGTAGCGAACGAATCAACCTGCCGAACCCCTGTTTCAGCGAAATCACTGCGCTTGGCACTTGATACTCGAAGAATGCGTTGCCGCCTTCCTCATCGATTGCCTTGATTCTTGCCCCCACCACCGGATCGTTCGGCACCGCAAACGGTAGTCGGTCGATGATGACGCAACTCAACTGCTCGCCCTGCACGTCCACACCCTGCCAGAACGACGAAGTCGCAAACAGTACCGCGTTCGGCGTCATACGGAATTCTTCCAGCAGCGCATTTTTCGGAGCGCTACCTTGCAGCAGCATGGGAAATTCCAACTCGCCCAGCAGCCGCTCGTAAAGCTGGTTCATGAACGAGTAGCTGGTAAACAGGCAGAACGCGCGTCCGCGGCTAATCTCCAGCAGTTGCCGCACCCGTTGCGACGCCTTCTCTACAAACTGCGGCTCGCGTGGGTCGGGCAGGTCTGGAGGCACATATAGCAGCGCCTGGCTGGGGTAGTCAAAGTGCGAAGGTACGATAAGCTCGCGTGGGTGCTCCAGCCCAACGCGCCCGCGGATGTAATCGAACCCACCGCCCACGGCCAGCGTCGCCGATGTCAGCACGGCAGTTTCTAGGTGGTCAAACAGCGCCTGCTTCAAAATGTCCGACACCGTAATCGGGGTCGCCTGCAAGAAAACATTCTGCTGTCCGCTGCGCCCGCCGCGACGTTCGCCCCGCCGCTCAATCCAGAACACGGTGTTCTTCTGGTTCGATTCCATCACGAACCCGAGCTGCACCCGCAACTCCTCGATGCGGCGGCACAAATTATGCACTTCTTCCGGCTTGTCGGGGACTGTCTGCAGCTCGGCGTAAAGATGCAGCAGCGTGTTCTGCAACCCGATGAACTCGTCGCCATTTTCCTCCAGGAACTCCGCCCGGTTCTCGAATGCGAAACGGCCCTCGCCCGGCGGCAAAATGGAGAAAAACAACAGCGACCGCTCACGCACCCGCGCCGACGCGGCTAGCGCCTGTGCCAGCGGAAGGTTCGCACGTCGCAGCGTTTGTTCCACGTCGCGCAGCGCCTCTTCCACCCGCACGTTGGACACCGACACTCCGAAAAAATCCGTGGCGATATCTTCCAACTCGTGCGCCTCGTCAAAAACCACCACGCCCGCATCGGGCAACACACCTGCATCCGGCGCACGCTCTGCTGCGGACTTGATCGCCAAGTCGGCGCAAAACAAATGATGGTTCACGATGATGATGTCGCTCTCGGCCGCCCGCCGCCGCATCTCGGTGATGAAGCAGCGCTCGAACTGCTGACACTCGGTACCGATGCAGCGGTCGGTGCGCGCGTCCAGCTTCGACCATAACTGGCTGCTCTCCGGCATCTCGGCAAGCTCCGCCCGGTCGCCGGTCTCGGTCGTCTTCTCCCAGTCACTGATGATCTTGAACTGGTTAATCTCCTCCAGTCCGCTCAATACCGGCTGATCGGTAAGGTCATAGAGTTTCTTGCGGCACAGGTAATTGGCGCGGCCCTTCATGTAGCACACGCGCAGCTCGCCCAGGTGCTCCTGTAAAAAGGGAATGTCTTTGAAGAACAGCTGTTCCTGCAGCGTCTTCGTGCCAGTCGAGATGATCACCCGTTTGCCCGAACGAATCACCGGCAGAAGATACGCCAGCGTCTTGCCCGTGCCGGTTCCGGCCTCGACGATCAGGTGCCGCTTTTCGCTCAGCGCCTGCTCCACGGCCTCGGCCATCTGCAGTTGTCCGCGCCGAAACTCGTACGCGGGATGCGACTTTGCCAGCACGCCTCCCGGCCCGAAAAATTGGTATAGCGTGGGGATGCGCGCCGCCGAACGAGCGACGGAAGACACGGGTTGGAACGGAGAAGACACGGCGAAAGGTTTACATCCCTATAATAGACGTTGCTACCCGAACAGCAGAAAGAGCCCACGATCCCATGAGCCGGCGAGTCCATTACGAATCCCGCACCAAAACGCCCCCTGGAGAAATGCCTCTGGCGGGTACGCTCGCCATCGTCGGCCGCCCCAACGTCGGCAAATCCACGCTCTTTAATCGGCTGGTCGGCTCGCGCCGCGCCATCGTTGGCGACGAGCCCGGCATTACCCGCGACCGCCTCTACGGCGAAGCCGAATGGGCCGGCCAAACCCTCCGCGTCGTCGATACCGGAGGCATCATTCCCGACGACAAAGCGCTGATTCCATCCGAGATTTTTCGTCAGGCCAAAGTCGCGCTCGGGCAGGCTGACGCGATCGTCATGGTTGTCGACGGCCGCACCGAACTAGCTGCTCCCGATCTTGAGCTCGCGCGCCAATTGCAGCGCCTCGGCAAACCGCTCATTCTTGCGGTCAATAAAATGGACACGCCCAACATTGAGCCTTACGCACAGGAATTTCGCCGCCTTGGCATCAAAGAGCTGCTGCCCATCTCCGCCGAAACCGGTAACGGCGTCGCCGAATTGTTGGAGCACGTGCTTCGCGTCTTCCCTCGTCGCGAGCTAGTGGCCGAAACAGAAGCCACAGAGATCGAAGAAGAAGAGCTAGCCGAGGCCGAAGACGGCGTGCCCGCCGAACCTTCCACGGAAGAAGAGGAAGAAGAAGCTCCGAAGCTTTCCAAGGTCGCCATCATCGGCCGCCCCAACGTCGGCAAGTCCACGCTGCTGAACGCGCTTACCGGGACTGGCCGCGCCATCGTCTCGCCAATTGCCGGAACAACGCGCGACGCGGTCGATGAACTTGTCGAGCACGGCGGCCAGACTTACCGCTTCATCGATACCGCTGGAATTCGCCGCAAGGGCAAGACCGAACTGATGGCCGAAAAACTGTCCGTCGTCATGGCGCGCAAGCACCTCGAAGCTGCTGATGTTGCGCTCATCATCATCGATGCCGTCGAAGGTGTGACCGCCAGCGACGCTACCATCGCAGGCTATGCTCACGAAAGCGGACGCTCCGTCATCATCGTCGTCAACAAGTGGGACCTGGTGACGACGAATCGCACTGACGGCAAGCCCGCGGCTGACGCCAAGCTTTATGAGGAGCAAGCGCGGCGTCATCTCAAGTTTCTAAACTACGCTCCGATCGTGTTTGTCTCGGCCTCAACCGGCAAGGGCCTCAACAAGCTGTACTCGACGCTGGAGCTGGTCGCCAAAGAACGCCGCAAGCGCGTCGGCACTGGAGCCATGAACCGTTTTCTCGCCAAGGTCGATTTCGAGCGCGCGTCGGTCCCCATGAACAAACGCGTCAGAATCTTCTACATGACCCAGGCCGCGGTCTCGCCCCCGACATTCATCCTCTTTGTCGACCGCGATGTGAAGCTACACTTCGCGTATCAGCGCTTTCTGGAGAACCAGATTCGCGACGCCTTCGGCTTCGTCGGTTCTCCTATCTGGATCAAAACCCGCGCCCGCAACGAACCAAAAGACAAACACTAATTGCGCAGGGGCTCTGGTGTAGGTACCGCCCAACATTCCAGCCATCTCTGCAACTCTGCCAGCGCCCGCTCGCACACCATCGCGTGCCGCTGCTTCTTGTCGCGCACCCGGCGTCGAGTGGCCTCGTCCAACGGTTGCAGCAAATCGAAAGTGATATTGGCCGGCTGAAAACTCTTTCCCTCAGCATGGCAGATGTAGTTCACCAGTGCGCCGAACGCTGTTGCCCGCGGAGGGGCCACCGGCTCCGCCCCGACGGCCATCGCCGCCGCCTGCACGCCCGCGAGCAACCCCGTGGCTATCGACTCGACGTACCCCTCGACTCCCGAAATCTGCCCGGCAAACAACACGCTAGGATGCTGCTTCATTTGCAGTGTCTCGCGCAGTAGCGCGGGACCATTGATGTACGTATTGCGATGGATCTGCCCGTAGCGCAGGAACTTCGCATTCTCCAGCCCCGGGATAAGCCGCAACACGCGCGCCTGCTCACCGAACTTTAGGTGGTTCTGAAAGCCCACCAGGTTGTACGAATCGGCGCGCAAATTTTCCTGTCGCAGCTGGACTACCGCATACGGAATCTTCCCGGTCTTGGGATCGCGTAGTCCTATCGGCTTCATCGGACCAAAACGCAACGTATCGCGCCCGCGTCGCGCGATCTCTTCGATCGGCAGGCAGCCCTCGAAATAATTCAGCTTCTCCCAGTCCTTCGCCTCGACCGACTGCGCTTCCAGCAGCGCGTCGAGAAATCGGTCGTACTCTTCCTGCATCATCGGGCAGTTGATGTAGTCGGCCGTGCCCTTGTCGTAGCGGGCGGCCATATACACGCGCTCGCGGTCGATGGAGTCGGCTTCCACAATCGGGCTGATCGAATCGTAAAAGTAGAGTTGGTCGCTGGCGCTCAGCCGCAGGATTTCCTGGGTCAGCGAATCTGACGTCAGCGGGCCGCTGGCGACAATCGTGATGCCATCATTCTCGTCGATGCGGGTGACTTCCTCGCGCACCGCGCGAATCAGCGGCTCGCGCTCAATCGCCTCAGTCACGGCCTCGGAAAACTTCTCGCGATCCACGGCCAGCGCATGTCCTGCCGGCACCGACGTTTGCTTCGCGATCTCCATCAACAGCGATCCTGCTCGCCGCATCTCTTCCTTCAGTAGCCACGGCGCGGTGTTCTCGCTATCGGACTTCAGCGAGTTCGAGCACACCAGTTCAGCGAACAGTGCCGTCTGGTGCGCGGGAGTCGTCCGCACCGGACGCATCTCGTACAACTCGACATCGACGCCGCGCCGCGCGCATTGCCACGCAGCTTCTGACCCCGCCAGCCCGGCCCCAATAATGCGAACTCTCGTCGAAGCCGCCGTCACAGGATCACCCGCTCATCCCCCACCCGACGCGTGACCCGCTCGCGGTCGAGGTACTCCAGCAGCGGGATCGCGTACTTGCGAGTCACCCCGATGAGATCTTTGAACGCGACCACGTTGAGTGTCGGAGTCTTCGCTTTTTGCGCGATGACCAGTTTGCGCAAGCCGTCGAGCGCGTCGCGATGAAACACCAGGTCATCGCCCACTTTCACCAGCACCCGGTCGCGCAACAACAGGGTCACAATTTTCTGCGCCCGCGCCTGGTCGATGGGCAGCGACGCCAGCACGTCTTTCAGCAGCGGAACCTTCAGCCCCGCATTCGCAAAAGCCGCCTCAATCTGTTTCTTCGACTCGGCCTCGTCGTCGCGCAGAACCACGCCGCGTCCCGTCGCATGTATCAGTTCGCCCGCGAGCTCAAGTTGCTTGTCGCGCACCAGCAACTCTTCGACCCCGCGAAAAACTTCCGCGCTGGCCCCGGTCTTCTCCCGTAATTCTTCGCGACTGATCCCCGCCACCAGCGGATTCGCCTTATGAAACGTCTCGACGGTCGCCTTCATCTCCGTGCGCAATTTCGCCACCGCGTCAGCGGAAATCAGCACATCGTCGAAGCGCGCCAGCTTTCGCGCCGTCGCCAACTCAACAGCCAGCGATTCCACCCGCGCCTTCAGCCATCCCGTCTCTGCAACCGCATCGGCCACAGATAGTCCATCCACGTCCCGACGCCCCACCCTCGCCAATAGAGAGTCCGATTCACCTGTAGATTCCACCGCCCGTACGAATGCGATCCGCTCTTCCGCCTTCACTCGACGTGCCGGCTCCGACGCATCCAGCACCACGCCTCCGCCAATCGTGATCACCGGAGAAAACTGCCGCACGATGAACCTATCCCCCGGCAGCAGCATGACGGAGTCATCCAGTTTCAACCGCGCCAGGCCCGACTGTCCCGGCTGCAACTGTTTCGCACCCAGCAACTGCACCTCGGCCACCGTCTCCGCCGTGAACACATGCAGATGTACCCGCGCCCGGTCTCGCAACGTCTTCGCCGATGGCAGCAAGTTCAGCTTCACGCTCACGCGCCGCGTCGGACGAAACAAGCCCGCCGGCGTCAGCATCATTCCCCGTGCCAGTTCTGACGTTTCCGCTCCTACTAAATTCAGTGCCGTGCGATGCCCGGCGATCGCCTTCTCGTCTGCGGCGCCATGCACCTGGACTCCGCGCACTCGCAGCCGCTTGCCCGTGGGATGCACCTCGAGCTCCTCATCTTTGCGCACGCTGCCAGAGATCAGCGTCCCCGTCACCACCGTTCCGAATCCCTTCATCGAGAACACGCGATCAATCGGCAGACGGAACACCGCGCCGGCATCCTTCACCGGAATATCTGCCGCCAATTCGGCCAACGCCTTCCGAAGCTCGTCCAGTCCCTCGCCGGTCTTCGAGCTCACCGCGACAATCGGAGCCGTCGCCGGATCGAGGAACGATCCCCGCAGATACTCTGCCACTTCCATGCGCACGACTTCCAACGTCTCGGCGTCGACCAGATCGCTCTTGGTCAGCACCGTGACACCACGCTGCACTGACAGCAGCCGGCAGATGTCGAAATGCTCGCGGGTCTGCGGCTTCACTGATTCGTCTGCGGCAATCACGAGCAGCACCAGGTCGATGCCTCCGATTCCGGCCAGCATGTTGCGCACGAAGCGCTCATGCCCCGGCACATCCACGAAACCAAGTCGCAGCTTTTCGCCAGACTGGCCAGCCAAATCCAGGTTGGCAAACCCGATATCGATGGTAATTCCGCGCCGCTTTTCTTCTTCCAGCCGGTCGGGATCGGTGCCCGTCAGCGCCCGCACCAGCGCACTCTTGCCGTGGTCGATATGGCCCGCGGTGCCCACAATGACAGCCTTCATGCCACCAGTGTACTCACGGCTTTACGGAACTTTACAAGCCACATTCGTGAATCACCAGATAAGCTGCAATTATGCGAAAATAGTTGTAAGAGACTTGCAGTAACCTGCCGGGTTTACTATGGTTGCGCCGTCGCGAGGGAAAGTTCTGTTCCCCGCGGCTCGAGGGGCGCCAAAGTGGTTGAGCTCGAGCTTGTTTGATTCAAACGGATGTCACCCATCGTCAGTCCGCCCAAAACCTCAATCGGCGCTTCTCCGCAAGATGAGCGGCCGCCGCAGCTTAGCGATGCTGCCGGCCTCGACGGCGATGTCATTGTCCCTCAAATCCTGATCCAGCTGGAAGACGACCTCGAGCGGCAACATCGCCGCGAAGCGGCCTGGATCTCGGTCGCGGTTCACCTCTT
Source organism: uncultured Acidobacteriaceae bacterium (assembly GCA_963837915.1). Lineage (GTDB taxonomy): Bacteria > Acidobacteriota > Terriglobia > Terriglobales > Acidobacteriaceae > DASRAA01. The sequence continues at coordinate 19,246 of CAWIPZ010000009.1, read as the reverse complement.
CGCGGTCATTTTCCTGGTCCTGTCGCCCAAGATTTTCGGTTTCAAGCCGATTCAGCTTGCCTCGCCCGAAGACATCATGCGCAACAAGCAACTGACCTACCTCGACATGCCGCCGGACATGCAGACGCCGCCTCCCAAGGTGAAGCCCGACGCCAATCTGTCTGACAAGAACCGCATCGCCGAGAGCCGTCATCCGCAGGTCGACCAGAAGACGCTGGAAGAATTGCGCAAGGCCGGACCGCCGAAGCCGCCGGGACCGCAGTCTCCGCCGACCGACCAATCGGCCTCGCAGGGAATCCAAGCGCCGCCTCAGCCCACGCAGCAGGCGCAGAGCGCGCCTCCGGTGCAGGATCCTAAGCTCGCTTTGCCGCAACAACAGGCACCAGCAAGCGTCCCAGATTTCCGCGCGCTTGCCAATCAGACCGCGGGCCAGCAGATCGCCCGGGCCGCGGGTTCCACCGGCATGGGGCGTAATGCAGGATCCTTTGGTGGCGGAGGCGCAGGTGGCGACTATGGCTCCGGGCGCGGCGGCAGCGCCCGCACCGCAGGAAATCTGGAAGTCCTCAGCGATACCCAGGGCGTCGATTTCGGCCCCTATCTTTCGCGCGTGCTGCAGGCGGTGCGCATGAACTGGTACAACCTCATTCCTGAGGCCGCGCGCCCGCCGCTGCTTGAGCGCGGTAAGGTGTCCATCGAGTTCGCCATCCTTCCCGACGGTAAAGTCGCGGGCATGAAGATTATTGGCCCCTCCGGCGACGTCTCGCTCGATCGCGCCGCTTGGGGTGGCATCACCGCGTCGAATCCGTTCGCGCCGCTGCCCAGCGAATTTCACGGGCCTTACCTCGCGCTGCGCTTTCACTTCTATTACAATCCCGCCAAAGGCGACATGCAGTAGCGCGTAAAATGGCCTTGTGAGCGCCGAACTGCCGTCCCCGCGTGATCAGCAGTCCAAGTCTCCCGAGTGGTACGAGCGCCAGAAGTCACGCGAACGCATCAAACTCATCGGTCTGCTTGCGATTGCGTTGCTGGTCCTGCTCATCGCTTTCGTCCGATTCGGCAAGACCATCCCCTGGGGCGCTCGGTGAATGTCAGCCTCACCGTCTGACCCATTGCTCGTCGTCGTCCTCGGCCCCACGGCATCGGGCAAATCCGCACTTGCGATCGACCTAGCCGAGCGCTTCTCCGGAGAGATCGTCAGCTGCGATTCGGTTGCCGTCTATCGCAACTTCGAAATCGGAACCGCCAAACCTTCCCGCGACGATCGCGCCCGCGTCCCGCATCACCTCATCGATGTCGCCGATCCCGGCGAGCCCTTCACCGCCGGCGAGTATGCCCGACAGGCTCGCGCCGCGCTTAACGGAATTTCGGAGCGTGGCCATCTTCCCATCGTGGTGGGCGGCACCGGGCTCTACCTCCGCGCTCTGCTGGAGGGCTTGTTTCCCGGCCCGCAACGCTCCGATGAGCTCCGCGAGCGCCTTCGCACACGCGCCTCAGAACGCGGCTCGAATTATCTGCACCGCTTGCTGCAACGCCTCGATCCAGCCTCGGCCGCCGCCATCCATCCCAAGGACACGCCCAAACTCATTCGCGCCATCGAAGTCTGCCTCACGGCCAGCGGCCCGATGAGCCAACTCTGGCAGCAAGGACGCGATCCCCTGCGTGGCTTCCGCGTTTTGCGAATCGGCCTGAATCCCCCGCGCGAGCGGCTCTGCGACCGCATCAATCGCCGCGCCGCCCGGATGTTCGACGACGGCCTCGTCGCCGAAGCCCAATCGCTGCTCGAACGCTATGGCGACATACGGCCCATTCACTCCCTTGGCTACCAGCAGGCGCTGCAATGCATTCGCGGCGAACTGACACTTGAGCAAGCCATCGCCGCCGCCCAGCAAGGACACCGCAACTACGCCAAGCGCCAGATGACCTGGTTCCGACGCGAACCCAACGTAACCTGGCTCGAAGGCTTCGGTGACAACCCGGCCATCCGCGAACAAGCGATCGCAGTTATTGAATTGTCATCCTGAGCGAAGCGACCGAAGGGAGCGGAGTCGAAGGACCCCTATCTCGATATCGATTCTTCTTTCGGCTTCATGCTATCGTCACTGCGTCATGTTCTACCGCGCACTTTTGCTGGCATTCCTGTCGATCTTCGGTCTTTCCTCATTTGCCAGCGGCCCTAAATTCCAGACTCCCACTGCCGTCCATCTCGACAAGGCCGGCGAAAAATGGGCGCAAAAATCCCTCAAGAAGATGTCGCTCGAGCAGAAGGTCGGCCAGATGTTCATGATCTGGTCGCATGCTCAGTTCGTTAATGTCGGCAGCGCCGAATACATTGGCCTGCGCGACACTATGCGCAAATATCACCTCGGCGGATTCGGGGTTACCGTCGACTACGAAGACGGCTTCCTTTACAAGAACGAGCCGCTCGAAGCCGCCATGGTCACCAATCAGCTGCAGAAAGATTCCGAGTTTCCTCTTCTCTTCGCTGCGGACTTTGAGCGTGGACTCGGCATGCGCCTCAACGAGGTCACCGGATTCCCGCACGCCATGGCCTTCGGCGCCGCCGGCAATCTAGAGTTCGCCCGTCAGTCCGGACGCATCACCGCCATGGAAGCTCGCGCCATCGGCGTGCAGTGGAACTGGTTCCCCGATGTCGATGTGAACTCCAATCCCTACAATCCTGTCATCAACACCCGCTCTTTCGGCGAAGATCCCACGCAAGTCGGCCAACTGGCCGCCGCTTATATTCAGGGCGCGCACGAATACGGCATGATGACCACCGCCAAGCACTTTCCCGGACACGGAGACACTGACGTCGATTCACACCTTGCTGTTCCGGTCGTCACTGTCGATCGCGCGCGCCTCGACGCCGTTGAACTTCCGCCGTTCGAGGCCGCCATCAAAGCCGGAGTCGACGCCGTCATGGTTGCCCACATTGAGGTCCCCGCACTCGATCCCGATCCCAAACATGTCGCCTCTATCTCTAAGCCAATCATCACCGGGCTGCTCAAGCAGCAGATGGGCTTCAACGGCCTCATCGTCACTGACGCGCTGGTGATGGACGGCCTGATGAAGATGTTTCCCGAAGGTGGCCGAGCTGCCTCGGCGCGTGCCGCCGTCGAAGCTGTGAAGGCCGGCAACGACATCCTCCTTCTGCCCTCTGATCTCGACGCTGCTTACAACGGTGTACTTAAGGCCGTTCGCAGCGGCGAGATTTCGCAATCGCGCATCGACCAATCGGTGCTGAAAATTCTGCGCGCCAAAGCCTCCGTCGGACTCAATAAGGCCCAACTTGTCGATATCAACGCTGTCAACCAGATCGTCGCCAAGCCCATCAGCCTATTGACCGCCCAAAAAATCGCCGACAGCTCCGTCACGCTTGTTCGTGATAATAAGCAAGTCCTTCCGCTGCAACGCGCCCGCAGTGGAACCAACCCTCCGTCATCTGCGTATCAATCTGCGGAGGACACGCGCGCTAACTTGCTGGTGCTGATTTTCAGCGACGACAGCCGCTCTGAGTCCGGCCGGTTGCTCGATGACCAGGTTCGCGAGAGGGTTCCGGGCGCTCGCGTTATGTACATTGATGTACGCAATGCCGCGGGGATGACGCCTTCGGTGCTGGCCGCGGTCGACAAGGCGGACAAGGCGGACAAGATCATCGCCGCACTTTACGAAGTACCGGTATCGGGCAAGGTGGTTCGCGGTCCGGCAGGCGACGGCAACAGCGTAGCGCTGCAAGGCTCGTCAGCGGCGTTGTTGCAATCGGTCTTGCAGGCGGCAGCTGCAAAAACGGTGGTAGCAGCCATGGGCAGTCCGTACATTGCGTCGCAGTTCCCCGAGATTCAGACGTATCTATGCACGTATTCCAATATGAAGGTTTCAGAAATCAGCGCGGTGAAAGCAATGTTCGGGGAAATCCCGATGACCGGCCATTTGCCGGTGACCATACCCAACATCGCTGTTCGCGGCGCGCGCCTCAATGCGCCCGCACAACGCTCCAGTGGAGGTTCGGAATGAAATCTCTCCTACGCAGCACTTTGATGATTGTCACGGCGGCGACTCTTGCCATTCTCCTCGCCGGTTGCACCGTGCACGTTGACGACAAAGACAAGGATGCCAAGAAAGTTGACATCAAGACCCCGCTGGCCGATCTGAAGGTCGACACTAGTGCGGCTGCGGTCGACAACGGCATTCCCATCTATCCTGGGGCCACGCCACGGCCTGAGGACAATGGCGACAAGCACCGGGCCAATGTCAATATCGGGGCCATGGGCTACGGCATCAAGGTAATTGCTGCCGAATACAACACTCCCGACTCGCCCGAAAAGGTGAAGGAGTTCTACACCGATAAGCTGAAGCAATGGGGCAACGTGCTCGTCTGCCGTGGCACTGGCGGCGATCATGGCGCGGGAGGCCACTTCGACAGCGATGAAGGCGATAAGCCAGTCTCTTGTGGCGATACCTCGGGCGACGGTTGGGAACTGAAGACCGGTACCAATCACAACCAGCACCTCGTCGCCATAAAGCCTGACGGCACCGGCACTCGGTTTGGTACGGTGTTCATCCAGATCCACGGCAAAGAAGGCACGCTGTAAACCGTGGCGCGCGAATGAAAGGATCGTTATGCTCACGTCAACCGTTGAATTCGTCGAACGTCACTGGCTGGGACTGACCCTCGCCATCCCCATCGCTGTTTACGCGGCGTGGATCGCCTCGCTGGTCGTCCCCGAGATCGTCAAGGCGGTTGTACCGGCAGTCGTCCGCGCCGTCACCGGCAACTAGCCGCTCTGCCCCGCCACTAGCCACTAGCGCCTAGCACCTGTTACCTTCGAACTTCGTGGAACATCCTTGCTACAAGTGTCAGACTTCGATCGACGAGAGCCTCCCCTTCTGTCCGCACTGCGGCGCCCCCCAGATTCGTGTTGCTTCGCCTGATGAAGACGCTTCGCAACAGCTTTCTTCCGACGCCCCAACGCAGGTCATTCCACCCGCTGGCTGGACGCCCGGCGCTCCGCAGTATGTCGCGCAAACCGCTGCCATCCAATGGGACCTGGCGTGGAAAGGCGCATTCCTCTCCGGCCTGATCGCCGCTCTGCTCACCGCCGCGCCCGTGATCTCGGTGGGTTGTTGCCTCTGGCTACTCGGCTCCGGCGGACTTGCGGTCTTTCTCTACCAACGCCGCGTTCCCGGTGCCTTCATCACCTCCGGGATGGGCATGCGCATCGGTGCAGTCTCTGGCATCGTTGGCTTTGTCGCCACCACCGTCTGGAGCGTCTTTCGTTTCGCCGCCAACAGCGGCGAATTCCGCGCCGCCCTGCAGCAGCAGATGGACAAGTCCATCGCCTCCAATCCTGATCCCCGTACGCAGGAGCTTCTGCGCCAGTTCATGAACACCCTCAATACGCCGCAGGGACTGGCTACCTTCTTCGTCTTCATGCTCGTCATCATGGCCATCGTCTTCGTGGTCTTCAGCGCCGCAGGAGGCGCACTCGGCGCATCGATGTTCGCCCGCCGCCGCGCCCGCTGATCACCCTTGCTCGTGTTCTCCATCACACGCTGACGTTCGTAGTTGCTCCCCTACAGACCCGTTTCGTATCATCCGTATGGCATGTCCAAACCCACCACCCGCCCCAATCATTTGCGCGAGAAGGCGCAGATCATGTCCGCCTCCGAAATCGAACGCACCATCGTTCGCCTCGCCCATGAAATCGTCGAGAAGAACAACGGTGCCGACAACCTCGGACTAGTCGGCATCGAGCGTCGCGGAGTTCCACTGGCGCAGCGTCTCGCTAAGATCCTCGGCCGCATCGAGAAAACTGAGGTCCCGGTCGGCACGCTCGACATCACGCTTTATCGTGACGACCTCTCCACCGTTGGCCACCGTCCCGAAGTCCGCCCGCGCAAAATGGAGTTCGACATCCAGGACAAGAACATCATCCTGGTGGACGACGTGCTCTACACCGGCCGCACCACGCGCGCCGCGCTCGACGCCCTCTTCGATCACGGACGCCCGCGCCGCATTCAGCTCCTCGTGCTCATCGACCGCGGCCATCGCGAGTTGCCCATCGAAGCCGGGTTCGTCGGCCGCAAAATTCAGACCGCGGACAACGAAATCATCGAAGTCAAACTTCTGGAAACCGACGGCGCCGAAAAGGTGTTGCTGGTCGAGTGCCTCCCCGAGGCGCAATGAAGCCGAACCCGCGTTCTCTCCTCGGCACCGAACAACTTTCCGTCCCTGAAATCGAAGCCATCCTAAAGCTGGCGCGCCGCATGGACCCCAAACGCGCGCCCCAACTCCTGCGTGGCAAGCGCGTCGTGCTGCTCTTCTATGAGCCCTCCACGCGCACCCGCACCTCCTTCGAGTTCGCCGCCAAAGCGCTCGGCGCAACGACGACTCTCATCACCAACACCTCCTCCAGCATCGAGAAGGGCGAGTCGCTCATCGACACCGGATGGACCGTCACCTCGCTCGGCGCCGACGTCATCGTCATGCGCCATCCCAACAGCGGCGCGCCGTACCTGCTCTCGCGCTTCATTCCCGTTCCGGTGATTAACGCCGGCGACGGCCTCCACCAGCACCCTTCGCAGGCGCTGCTCGACGCCCTTACCATCGCCAACCACAAAAAGACGCTGAGAGGATTGCGCGTGGTCATCGTGGGCGATGTCTTTCATAGCCGCGTCGCCCGCGCCAACGCGCTGCTTCTTTCCAAGTGCGGGGCCGAAGTCATCTTCTGCGGACCGCCCGATCTCGTGCCCGACCTTTCGGCGACGATCGCTCCCGGCGTCATCGCCGGTCACGATCTCGACATCGCCCTGCGCGACGCTGACGTCGTCATGTCGCTGCGCATCCAGAAGGAGCGCCTCGAGGGCCGTCAGATCAGCCTCGAAGACTACATTGCCCGCTTCCAGATCACGCCACAGCGCATGAAGCTGGCGAAGCCCGACGCGATCGTCATGCATCCCGGTCCAATCGTGCGCGGCCTCGAGCTGGCCAACGAAGTCGCCGACGGCCCGCAATCCTGCGTGCACGAACAAGTCGCCAACGGAGTGAAGACCCGCATGGCCATCCTCGCAACCGTACTCAAGGCGGCACAATGAAGCCCAAGCCGAAGTCCGACCACAACACGCTACTCATCGCTGGAGGCCGCGTCATCGATCCTTCCAGCGGCATCGACCGCGACATGGACGTCCTCCTGCGCGACGGACGCGTGGCCGAACTCGCCGCGCCCGGCGTGCTGAAAGGCCCCGCGCGCCAGACGATCAATGCCAAGGGATGCATCGTTGCCCCTGGCTTCATCGACCTGCACGTGCATCTGCGCGAGCCCGGACACTCGCACAAGGAGACCATTGCCACCGGAACCGCCGCGGCCGCAGCGGGCGGATTTACTGCCGTTTGTGCCATGCCCAACACTATCCCGGTAAACGATTCGGTCGAGATCACCCGCTGGATGCAGGCTCCGGAGCCCGAGGCCGTTGTGCGCGTCTTTCCCATCGCGGCCGCGACCGTTGGCAGCATGGGCGAGAAGCTCACCGACTTTGCTGCCCTGCAGAAGGCCGGAGCGGTCGCCGTCAGCGACGATGGCAAGCCCATCCTCGACGACGACCTCATGCGCGATGCCCTTCGCACGGCTGCCAAGCTGAACATTGCGGTCGTCCAGCACGCCGAAGATTCGCGTGTTACCGCCGGTTGCTCCATGAACCTCGGGCCCACGTCATTCCGTCTCGGCCTGCGCGGCATGCCCAACTCCGCAGAGTCTGACATTGTCAGACGTGACATCGCGCTAGCCAAGCAGACCGGCGCGCACATCCATGTCGCCCACGTTTCCACCGCCGAGGCCATGGAAGCGGTGCGCCAGGCCAAGAAGGCGGGCATTCGCGCAACCGCCGAAGTCACGCCGCACCACTTCACCCTCATCGACGAGAACATCGGCGAGTACGACACGCACTACAAGATGAATCCGCCGCTACGCTCGCTCGCCGATCGCCAGGCCATGATCACCGGTATCGCCGACGGCACGATTGATGCGATTGCCACCGACCATGCGCCGCACGCTTTTCACGAGAAGCAGGTCGAGTTCGAGCGCGCCGCCATGGGTATCATCGGCCTCGAAACCGCGCTGCCCATCGCGCTCACCGTGCTGTATCACCACTTCAAACTTCCGCTGTGGCGCATCGTCGAGCTGCTGTCGTCAGGTCCGGCGCGCGTGTTTGGGCTGGAAGGACTGGGCACGCTCGCGCCCGGGGCGCATGGCGATGTGACCATCTTCGATCCTGAGAAGAAGTGGACGTACGACGCTTCGCAATCTCCCTCGAAATCGCGCAACACGCCTTACGACGGATGGAGTTTCACCGGGAAAATAGCGGCCACAATCGTGGCGGGCAAAATAGTGTACAAAGGCTAAGAGAGATCCCCCTTCACCGGCCTCGAAAGGACCTGAGTCGATGTACCGTGGTGCTTGGCAGTACACCCGCACTTCCCAGCGCGGAATTGGCCGCGTCCTTGGTTTCCTGTCGGCAACATTCTTGCTCTGTGTTCTTCTGGTTGCAATCTGCGGAGTGCGGGCAGTGGCGCAGACCGCGGTAAGTCCAGGGACGACTGATTCGTCACCGCAGGCCGTCCCCTCGGGAATTTCGGAAGACTTTCTCAATTTTGCTGCGTCATCCTCTGCCGTCGCCCGTCGGGACGAAGCTTTGCAGCACTACTTCGATGCTGCCCGGAAATACGAGTCGATCATCACCGAAGCCGGCAAACCCAATATGTCGACCGATACGACCCCGTTCAACATGATGAAGGCTGCCGCCTACATGGATGCCGCGCGAACCAGATTTTATTATGGCGCCACGCTCGATAAGTCAGCGACCTTGTACGAGAGCAATCGCGCTCTCATATCCGATTGGCTCGCAGGAGCGCAGTCCGAACTCGATCGCAGTCACGATAAACGCAAGATTGCATCTCTCGATATCCTCGGGTGGTCCTGCGATTCTGCCAAGCTATCTGCCCAAAGCTATTACCTTCAGGGCATGCTGAACAACACAACCGGCGACTTGGACAAGTCCATCAATCTTTACAAGTACGTCGGCCAGTGTGAACCCGACACCAAGTCCCAAGTCGACACCCTGACTGCGTACATTGCGGGTGTGCGAGCGAACCTGGCACATTCACCACTGAGCAGCAGCGAAATCATGAGAGACATCTCGGCTACCTTGCACCTGTTCGGCATGAAAGGCGACGCTGTCTCGCTGGTTGTTCAACGGGTGTATGAAAATCACCAACTTCGCCAAACGCCGCCGCCCATAGCAGTGCATTGATTTGCTGCCCCCGCTTTACTTGTTGCAGTTTGGCGGGCTACTAGTATGCAAAGTAGGGGCCGGGGCCTGAGGGCGTTGTCGCGCCGTTAAGGGCGGTGAACACCGCGCGTCCGTAGAAGAATGGCACTCCGAAGATGAAGCCTGAGGTACGGTTAGCGCCGGGTCCAGCGAGACTTGAAAAAGCAAAGTTGCCGGAACTGATGAGCGAGTCGCCGTTATCCACGGTGAGCGTGATGGATATGCTGGCGCCATTCGTTCCCGTGTTGGTAACCGACGGGGACTGACTGGAGCTGGGACAATAGTAGCTGGGATTGTTGGTGCACGGCGGGTATCCGGTGATGGCGGAGGTGAGGAAATAGTTGGCGTTGGCGCCGCTGCTAACGGATCCGGTGTAGTTGACGCTGTTGAAAGTGGAAGTGAAGTCTCCAGCGTTGGGTGCGGTGGCGTTGACGGTGTAAACGGTGGCGCCATTGAGTCCGTTGTTGGGTTGCGTGCCGATGCCGAAGATGAGCGAGCCCTGCGAAGTGGGTGAGCCTGCCGCGAGCGTAGGCGGCAACTGAATCTCGCTTCCGTTGTTGTCGTTGGGGAAGGCCGCGACTGGATTGCTGACCTGCTGGGCGATGGCGACGGGGATGGGCGCGCATCCGCCGAGCGGGCAACTGTAATAGGTGGTCTGCGGGCTCGCAGCGCACGCGGTGCCGCAGTCTTGCGCCCAGAAGCCGATACCGAGAATTCCTTTGGCTTCGAGCGTGTTGACGGTGCTGAGCGCGCCTCCGGTGGTTTGGCCGGTACAACTGGCCGGAGCGGCGGCGAAGTTCGACGGGGCGATTACTTCAACGGGTATCGAGGTGGCGATTTCGCCTGTGACCTGAACCTGGGCGAGTGCGACGGGTCCCCAGGCGTATCCGGTGGGAGCGATGTAGCACTCAGCCATGGGGTTCCCGTCAGATGCGTTCTGGCCGGGTAGCACAACACTGCCCAGGGCCGAGGAGAGCACGCGGAATCCGACAGAGCCGGTATCGACGAGCACGTGGTCGATGGCGGTGCAGGTAGTGGTGTTGGGCACGCAGACGGTCACGGTGACATAGACGCCGTTCGGGTAGCCGATGGAGGTTCCGTTGACGGTGGGGCCGCCATCGACAGCGATGGGGGCGGCGTTGTTCACGTTGACGGTGATGGTGTTAGAGCCGGTGACGAGGTTGCCCGTCTGGGTTACGGCGGTAATGGTGGCGACCGTACTGGCGGTGACCGTGGGCGCGCTGAAATTTCCGGCGGCGTTAATGGCGCCGATGCTGGTGCTCCAGTTCACGGCGGTGGTGGGTGAGCCGTTGGCGAAGGCGCTGCACTGGCTGGTTTGACGCGACTGCACGACGGAGGGCGTGCAGCTTACGGTGATCGCCGACAGAGGCGTAACGGTGACCGTAGCAGTCGCGTTCATGGTTGAGTCTTGCACCGACGTCGCCGTGATGCTGACCGAAGTACTGGTGGTGACGGACTGGGCGGTGAAGACTCCGTTGGCGTCGATGACGCCGGCGCTCGATCCCCAGTAAACGGCAGTGTTCAAGTTGGTACCGGTTCCGGTGACCGTGGCGGTGCAGGAGCTGGTCTGGCCGGTCTGCAATGAAGTGGGACTGCAGGTGACCGATACCCCCGTGACGGAGGTACTACTGGAGCCGCCACAGGCCGCCATTCCGATAAGCGACAAACATCCAAGGATTAGAGCGAGAACACGCAAACCTTCCCCCAGGAGCTCAGAAACAAGCCTTCCATACTGTAAATGAATACGGGAACACGAAGTAAGCATGATAAACCCTGGGGCGGGGGCGATGTTTCGAGGGCTCGGCAGGAGGGAATTTCAGCGGCGGGGTGGACGAACCCATGGCGTATTAGAATTCAGGCATTCGAACCGGTGCTGACGCCGGCGAGTTTCGTTCCCGAGAGGCAATTAATGGCCGAGCCTTTGCTGATCGCACAGAGTAAAGATCCGCAGTATCTGCTGCCCAAGATGGCGAACCGACACGGACTAGTCGCGGGTGCGACCGGCACGGGAAAGACCGTGACGCTACAGGTAATGGCCGAGGCTTTCAGCCGCGCGGGTGTACCGGTGTTTGCGGCGGATGTGAAGGGCGACCTCTCGGGCATCAGCCAGGCGGGGAAGGACAGTCCGAAGATTGCCGAGCGCGTAAAGAAGATGAAGCTGGAGGGATTTGCATTCGAGGCGTCGCCGGTGACGTTCTGGGACGTGTTCGGCGAGCAGGGACATCCGGTGCGCACGACGGTGAGCGAGATGGGGCCGCTGCTGTTCAGCCGTCTGCTGAACCTGAATGACACGCAGAGTGGTGTGCTGTCGCTGGTGTTCAAGATCGCCGACGATCATCAGCTACTGCTGCTCGACATGAAGGACTTGCAAGCAGTGTTGCAATACGTCGGCGAACAGGCGAAGGCGCTGCAAACCGAGTACGGCAACATTTCGGCGGCGAGCGTGGGAGCGATTCAGCGCGGACTGGTGACGCTGGGGCAGGAAGGTGGCGACAAGTTCTTTGGCGAGCCGGCGCTGAACATCGACGACCTGATGCAGACGGACAGCAGCGGCCACGGCGTGGTGAATATTCTGGCGTCGGACAAGCTGATTCGCTCTCCGCGGGTGTACGCCACGCTGCTGCTTTGGCTGCTGACCGAGCTGTTCGAGAAGCTGCCGGAAGTGGGCGATCCCGATAAGCCGAAGCTGGTGTTCTTCTTCGATGAGGCGCATCTGCTGTTCACGGACTTGCCGTCGATTGTGGCGGACAAGGTCACGCAGGTAGTGCGGCTGGTGCGGTCGAAAGGCGTGGGCGTGTTCTTCGTGTCGCAGAATCCGCTGGATATTCCGGAAGCGGTGCTGGGGCAGCTGGGCAACCGTGTGCAACATGCGCTAAGAGCGTTTACTCCCAAAGACCAGAAAGCAGTGAAGGCGGCGGCGCAGACGTTCCGCACGAATCCGAAGGTGGATGTGGAGAAGGTCATCACCGAACTGGAAGTGGGCGAGGCGTTGGTGTCGTTCCTCGACGAAAAGGGCACGCCAGAGATAGTGGAACGCGCAATGATTTGTCCGCCACGCGGGCAGATTGGGCCGATCACAGCGGAGCAGCGCGCGGAGCTGATGAAGACGTCGCTGGTTGCGGGAGTGTATGAGAATGCGGTCGATCGCGAGTCGGCGTTCGAGATTCTCAAGGGACGCGCGGGACAAGCGGCGGCGACTGGTGCTCCGCAACAGCAGGCACAGGAACAGCCATGGTACGCGAACCTGCCGAACCTGGGGCTGCCCGGGCAATCGGGAGGTGGGCGCCGCGGAGACACCTTGATCGAAGCGATGTCGAAGAGCGCGGCGCGGACCATCGGCAGCAGCGTTGGGCGTCAGATTGTGCGGGGCGTGCTGGGGTCGCTTCTCGGAGGATCGAGTAAGCGCTAGGGGACCGCAGCTGTCGGAGGGATGGAGACATTGAAACCGGTCAACCAAGTGAGATGTTTGCGGCAATCCCAGGCTGGTGCGCGACTGCGACTGGGGTTTGTGCCGATGCTTGTGGGAGTGAGTGCGTTGCTGTGTCTGAATGTGGTCACACTAGCTGCGCAGGTCAGCTCTCAGCCAGGAACCGCCGCCGCAGCTCCGGCGGAGATTCAGACGCTCAAGATCACCGTGCTCTCAACCATGCTGGTGGGCGAGCGAGAGGGCATAGGAGAATGGGGATTTTCTGCGCTGGTGGAAGCGGATGGCCATAGGATTTTAGTCGACACCGGCTTGCATCCGGAGACCGTTCTGCAGAATGCTCGCGAACTCAACATCGACCTCTCCACCGTGCGCGAAGTGATCCTTACCCACAACCATGGCGACCACGTCGGCGGCTTGATGACGTTGCGGCGCGAGATGATGAAGAAGAATCCGGATGCCCTGTCAGTGGTGCACGTTGGCAAGGGAATTTTCTACAGCCGGCCGTCGCCCAAGGGCGAAGAAAACGAGATGATCGCGATCCGCAAAGAGTATGAAGCCACGGGCGGGAAGTTCATCGAGCACGACTCGCGGGGCTGTGATTTTTCCAGGTGCATGGCTTACCGGTCCGGTGCCGCGGAAATATCCCGAGCGCAATTGGAGTGTGACGGGAGAAGTGCAGACGCCGGAGGGCCTGGTCGAAGACAACATTCCCGAGGACCAGTCCCTGGTTCTCAACACACCTCGAGGCCTGGTGGTGGTGACTGGCTGTGGGCATGCGGGCATCGTCAACACCTTGACCTATACACGCAGCACGTATTCCGACCGGCCCGTGTACGGAATCGTGGGAGGCATCCATTTGTATCCGGCGACCGACCAGCAGTTGAACTGGACAGGCGACGAATTCAAGGACTTCAGAGTTGCGAACCTCTTGGGGGCACACTGTACGGGCATCGAGGCGGTGTATCGTCTGCGGGAGCGTGCCGGAATGACGCGAAAATCGGCAGTGGTCGGCACGGTGGGTTCAACGTTTACGCTGACGGAGGGAATTGTTACGGGTCCGCTGGCGAAGTAAATGCCGCTCCGGCTGCCGGACGAAATGACCGGCCAGGTTGGAGCGCAGGAGAGTCGGCTTGGGACGCGCCGCATACGAAACGTGAAGACGCAGTCGCTCTAGCCCGCGCCGCAACGGTGATAAACTGTTTCTGGCCCTGAAACCCTCCGGTTGTCCGGAAGTGAACCCTCCTTAGTCGGGACGTGGCTCAGCCTGGTAGAGCACTCGCTTGGGGTGCGAGGGGTCGGCAGTTCAAATCTGCCCGTCCCGACCATTCAACAACTTACGCGGTTTTCCTCTGCAAGATGACTACTCGCCTTGGAGGAAACCGATGTTGCCAAATCACCCCCTACATTGCGATTGGCGCTTGCACGATTCTTGCCGCAAGATCCTCCAAGAGAAAACGAACTTGGGAACTAAACCGACCGTCTTCTCCCGGAGCCGTTACAATTTCCGGGAGTGCAAGGCTTACCCGACGCTCTGTGTTGCTGACCCGTCCGATAAGGCTGCCGACCAGCAGAACATGCATTCCGACTGCGCTTGTTTTGACTTGCATAGAAATGCCGAATTGCAGTCGCGAAGTACCCGCGTTCCTCACGACCGTCTCCCAGGTGCAGGTCACTACTTTGCATAAGTCATCCTGGCCCGTCCCTATCGTGTGTTCCGCCGTGATTCCTCTAGCACGAAGCTCCGAAACCATCGCATTCTCCAATGACGATGCGAGCTTCGCTGCCGCCTCCAATCCAGTCGAACTTGTCTCGCCAAGGACGCGCTCGGTATCGCCAGACAATCCCAGCAATTCCAAAGCATGTTGTCGCTGAACGTTAAACGAGGGGATAAATTCTTCTAACGCTATTTGGGACCTTCGCGGCGAATTCTTGTCAAGCGCGCGATTGCCTAAGAAAACTAAGTCTTGGTCAACGTCTTCCGCTTGGATCGTTGGGATTTGCGTGGCGACAACCCATGCGAAGCGATACCGGTTTTGGGAAGACTTCGCGTATTCGGAGCTGAATAGGCACGAGATGATGGAGAAGATGACCGGACTTCCCCGATTCGCTATGAGCAGGCCATTAGGCAAGGTTCTAGCGTACTGTCAGCAAAACGAGCTGCCACTCCTCACGTCCATTGTTCTTGACGTTTGAGAGGAATTGACGTTCGCGGATGAAATCAGCAAATCCCATAGCGGTCTTTCTCCAAAGCGAGTACTCAAATTTGGAGGAATAACCGCGCAAGTTGCTGATTTCAAAAGGGACGTGGCTCAGCCTGGTAGAGCACCCCAATGTCTTCGCGAGCGTCAGCGAGCACGCGAAAACGCCTGCGAGGGGCGCTGGCTCGCAGAGACAGCGAGCTCGGCAGTTCAAATCTGCCCGTCCCGACCAATTCACTTACCTGTAGCCAAGGGTCACTCGCCCGCCAGTACTTCACCGCACTCCTTCTGAAGCAGCGCAAACAACTGTTCCATATGCTCCTGGCGAGTGCGGAAATTTACCGGGTTGATACGAAACCACGCTTTACCCTTCAGTTCAGTGGTCGAGATCCAGAAGTGTCCGCCCTGCTCCACGCGGCGAGCGACCTCGGCATGTAGCTTCATGGAACCGGGTTCGTCCAGAGCGGCGCTCTTATACCGGATGCAGATCGCCGACATCGGAGGATTGCTTGCAGCCTCGAAGTCAGGGTGCTCCTCGGCGAGCGAATACAGGTGGCGCGCCTGGCGCACGTTGTTGTCGATCCACTCGCCAATCTGATCGGTGCCATATCGTTTGAAGCTCATCCAGACTTTCAGGCCGCGAAAGCGCCGCGACTGTTCGAATCCGTGCACGTAGTACTGATAGCGCTCGTTGGCTTCGTCGAATTCGTCAGTGAGGTACGATGGCTTCATGCCAAACGACGCGGTGAGGCGGTGGTGATCTTTGACTAGCACAGCCCCGGCGTCGAGTGGGGCATAGAACCATTTATGCGGGTCAATGGTGATCGAGTCCGCAAGATCCAGCCCGCGGTCACGCATTGGCCATTCGTGCGATAACAGCATCCCGCCGCCATATGCGGCATCAGCGTGCAGCCACATGCCTTCGCGGTCAGCAATGCGACGCAACTCGCGAATGTCATCGACCGCGCCGGTGTTGGTTGTGCCGAATACGCCGATGACACACATGGGCAGAATGCCGCTCTGTTTGTCGTCAGCGATGGCAGCTTCGAGGGCATCGAGACGCACTTCAAAGCGGGCGTTCGTTGGCAGGGGCCGCATGGCTTTTCGTCCCAGACCGATCGCGTCGACGGCTTTGTCAATCGAAACGTGACGTTCTTCCGAGACGTACACCGCCCATCGCTTGTCGATTCCGTCGTGCTGCGCTCGGTCGCGCGAGACGGCATCGCGCGCCAGCTTGAGCCCGATGAAGTTGGCCATCATTCCGCCGCTGGTGAGATTGCCTCCGGCCCTCTCGTCGTAGCCACAAAGATCAGTGAGCCAGCGAACCACGCGGCGCTCAATCTCCACCGCGGCGGGGCCGATGGAGTAGGCGCCCAGATTCTGATTGATGGCCGAGCAGATGAAGTCGGCGATGATACCCATGGGATTGGGCGAGGGGGTAATCAAACCCATGTAGCCCGGATGGCCGACGTTCGTGCAATAGGGAAGGAGCTTGGATTCGATCTCGCCAAGCACCGACTGTGGTGACGCCGGCTGCCGGGGCAGAGCTTCGGCAAAAAGCTGCTTCACGGTGCGTGGTTCGACGTCGGGGAAGACGCGCATGTCCTCAATGTGATCGAGATACTCCGCAAGCAGGTCCACGACTTCGTGTCCCATGTCCCTGAACTCTTTCGCATCCATCAATTTCCTCCGCGAGCTGGGCGAGCGCTTTGGTCTTCACGAGTTTGAAACTTCTTCTCCTGCTGTCGGGCGTATACTCCGGCGCTGGAGGATATTCATGTCCTATAGTTTTGCCTGCGACTGGCAGACCGCCATCATTATGGACCCGGTGAAGCCGCATCGGGTCGGGTACCTGACTGAGTTCAACGGAATTGGGCTGCCCGCGCCACTTGTGAAGGACCTCAACGTACAATGCCCATACATTAACGCGACGGCACCCACATACCAGGGCTTGGGCTTCAATTTCCCTGTGAACTTCCCTAATAACCAGGGACCGATTGTCGGATCGATCGTCGCCGCACTCCAGAACGTCTCATGGGGCGGCGGTGTCAGCGACGTGTTCTCCTTTAGCTGCTACATGTCGCAGGAGAACGCTCTGCAGCTCAAGACACTACAGCAAAATCAACCACTGCGGACCACGAACATCTCTATCGGGTGGTGGATAACGAACTACGACCCGGAGCCGAAGTTATGGTTCGAGGAGATGTATCCCAAGGCACCTGCATATCCGGATGGGAAGATTAACGTCGTCGGCAATAACGTCCGCCTCCAAGTCTCGCTTCTGCCGGTGCAGGTCGCGCCACATGTCGGCTACTTGTACAACGTATCCTTCGAGATAGTTCCCAGGCCGGGCTTCCCGGCCATAATCCATGTCGCCTCGTCGTCCTTCCAGCAAGTCGAACGCTCTTGGGGCTAGGTTGCGGATAGTCCTGCCGTCTGATAAGCGTCACACTTCAAGGCGTCTAAAATTGCGCGTGACGCGCGACCGTGATTTACTAGGCGTTTGTTCGTCGGAGGTCTGAGTTGATCCGCAAAACAATCTGCCTGGCTGTTCTTGCATCTGTACTACCGATGTGTGCCCAAAATCAAAGCAAGCCTGCTGCCCCAGTTGCCGCGTCGGAAACAAAATCGGCAGCGCAGCCGGAGTGGATCACCATTAGCAACGGTTACGCCAACATGCTGATCCAGGTGGTGTTCCAGCATCATCCGGAGTTTGGGTCGCAACAGGGACTGGCACAGTACGACACCAAGGTTTCGCAACCGACTCTGGCCGATGAGGACCAGGAGCGCAAGGAAACCGAGGCCGTGCTGGCGAAGTTGAATGCAGCCGCGGCAGAGAAGCAGCAGGAGAAAGTCGCGGAAGACCTACAGATCATGATCCGCAAGGTCAACCTCAACTTCCAACGCGACGATTACGAGCGAGCGCACGAAGTCCCGTTCCTGAACGCCAGCCAGATGGTGTTTAGCGGCGTACGTCTGCTGCTGGATGACCAGACTCCGGCGGTGCGGCGTCCTGCGGCGGTGGTACGGGTGCGGGAGTATGCGGGGCTGGAGCCGGGCTGTACGGCCATCGCCGAAATTCTGAAGCAGCGCACGCAGGAGCAGATGGCCAAGCCGGGCGTCATCTATCCCGCAAAGACCGAGATTGAGACCGAGATGGCGCGCAACTCGAACTACGTCGAGGGACTGGCCGCGCTGCTCACCAAGCAGAAGCAGGAAGGCTGGCAGGAGCCGCTGGCCAAGCTGAAACAGCAACTAGTCGACTATGACGCTTGGGTGCGGGCGACGGTGCTGCCCAAGGCGCGTGATGATTTCCGTCTGCCGCCGGAGCATTATGCGCTGGAGCTGCAGAACTACGGCATCGACATTCCGCCGGAGCAGCTCGCCAAAATGGCGCACGATTCGTTCATCGAGATCCAGGGCGAGATGAAATCAGTTGCGGCGCAAGTTGCGAAAGAACACAACCTGCCGTCAAGCGATTATCGTGACGTCATCCGCGAGTTGAAGAAGCAACAACTGGTGGGAGACGCGATCCTGCCTTTCTATGAGAACCGGCTGAAGCAGATCGAGACCGTCATCACCGAGCACCAGATCGTGTCGCTGCCTGACCGGCCGGCGCGCATCCGCATTGCGACTGCGGCGGAGACGGCGCAGCAGCCCGCGCCGCACATGGTGCCTCCGCCGTTCATTCACAACACCGGACAAAAAGGAGAGTTCGTGTTGCCGCTAAACATTCCGCCCGGTCCAGGACAAGTTAAGGCGGAACAGTATGACGATTTCACGTTTGACGCGGCGGCGTGGACGCTGACCGCGCACGAGGCCCGCCCGGGGCACGAGTTGCAGTTCGACTCGATGCTCGAGCACGGCGTGTCGCTCGCTCGCGTGCGCTACGCGTTCAACAGTACTAACGCTGAAGGCTGGGGACTGTATTCGGAATATCTGATCAGGCCGTATATGCCGCTGGAAGGGCGGTTGATCTCGTTGCAAATGCTCTTGCAGCGTGCGGCGCGGGCCTTTCTCGACCCGGAATTGCAGTCGGGGAAGGTGACGCCGAAGGATGCGTATCGCGTGCTGGAGCAGGACGTGGCGTTGTCGCACGCGCTTGCTCAGGAGGAAGTCGAGCGCTACACCTATCGCGCTCCTGGACAGGCGAACAGCTACTTCTACGGGTACACGCGGCTGATCTCATTGCGCGAGGAGACCGAGAAAGCGTTGTCAGCCAAAGGAGTGAAGTTCGACCAGAAGAAGTTTCACGACTTCATTCTGGCGCAAGGAT